>NZ_NKFO02000005.1:0-1103871 GCF_002223045.2 Burkholderia sp. HI4860
CGGGCGAGGTCGAGGTGCGGCGCATGGCGCCTGGAGACGCGATCGGGCAATCGGTCGTGCTGGCCGGCACGCGCCTGCATGCGACCGTGCATGCGGTGACCGCGATGGCCGTCCTGCAGCTGCGCAGCGACGACCTGTCGGCGCTGATCCGCAGGAAGCCGGAGCTCGGCAGGCTGATGTGCGAATCGGTGACCGAGCACATCGCGACCGAGGAAAGGATGATGATCCCGCCGGTCGAGAAGGCGCACGCGTCATTCAGCCTGATCGCGTGGCTCGAGAAGGAAATGAAACGCGTGCACGATTCGATCGTTCTGACGCGGGGCAGTGACGTTCGCCGGCGCCGAACGCGATCAGCGAGCTGCAAAAGGCGATCGACGAGGTCGGGGCGATCGAGTTGCTCGACCCACCAAAGGAGTGCACGGCCGCCTCGTCGCTACGCCACGCGAGATAGCAATGCGTGGTGTCGCGCATGCCGGTCACGCGGCGGGCGACGAGCTTGCCGTCGGCGATCGCGCGGGCGGCGAGGCATTCCGGCAGCGTGCCCACCGCCAGCCCTTCGCATTGCGCATCGAGCTTGGCCGCGAGCGTCGGCACGGCGAGGGTCGGCTGGCCCGCATCGATCGCAACCGATTGCGGCGGCAACTCGCGCGACGTATCGCTGATCACCGCGCCGCGATACTGGACGACCGTTGCCATCGACAGCGGCTCGGGAAGCGCGGCGAGCGGGTGGGTCGGTGAAACGGCGAACACGTGTTTCAGCGCGCCGATCGGGCGCGCGATGATGTTCGGCAGTTCGGGCGGCGCGCCGGCGGCGCCGACGACGAGATCCGCGCGGCGCGAGATCAGCGCATCCCACGCACCGCCGAGCACTTCGGTCGACAGCCGCAGCCGCGTGTCCATCTCGAGCGCATAGAACCGGTGCACGAACGGCCACATCGCATCGAACGGCAGGATCTCGTCGACACAGATGCGGACCTCGGTTTCCCAGCCTTCCTGCGCGCGCTGCGCTTTCATCTCCAGCTGTTCGGCCGCATGCAGCAGCCGCCGGCCTTCCTCGACGACGATGCGGCCCGCGTGCGTGAGCTTCGCGCGTCGTCCGCTGCGGTCGAACAGCATGACGCCGAGATCGCTCTCGAGTTTTTGAACCAGATAGGTCAGGGCGGACGGCACGCGATGCAGCAGTTCCGCGGCTTCGGCGAACGTGCCGGTACGGTCGATCGCATCCAGTGCTTCGAGCGCTTCGAATGACAGCTTCATCGCGAGTTCCGGTAGGGGCGGCTGGCGCATCATACCAGCGCGTGCCGCGCGAGGGCAGCGCGCCTCATCGTGCTTTGCTAGACTGACGCGCGTCGTCGTTCATTGCACGCCTCCATTCATGACTGCCCCCAGCCGGACAATGCTTCTTCCGATTTCATCCCGGCCGATGTCAGGCAAACCATCGTCGCGCAAGCGTTGCCGAAGGGGCAGGTCGGCATCGTCCGGCTGAAGACGCTGCGGCGCAACAGCGGACTCACCGCGCCTTATGAACTGGAGAATTCGGATCTCATCGTGCTGCAGTTGCGCCCGTTCGGCGAACAGGATCTGTGGCTCGACGGCCGCCGCGCGCCGTTCGTCCCGTACGGTGCGGGCACGGTCACGATTCACGATCTCGACCGCAACTGGGTGGCCGATCTGAAGGGCGCGTTCGACTGCCTGCATTTCCACATGCCGCGCCCGCTGCTCGAGGAAACGGTGGACGACATCGGCGGCCGGCAGCGGCCGCGGCTCTACCTGCCGCCCACCTGAGCGCGCACGATCCGGTCATCCATTCGCTCGGCCAGTCGCTGCTGCCCGCACTCGCACGGCCGGATCAGGCATCGCAGATCTTCATCGATCACGTCGGGCTCGCGTTCCAGGCGCACGTGGCCCACCGTTATGGCGGTGTCAGCGAGCGACGGGAAAAGACGTACGGGAAACTCACGCCGTCGCAGGCGCGCCGTGCGAAGGAGCTCCTGCTCGAGCATCTCGACGGCAACCTCGGGCTGGCCGACGTGGCGAGCGCATGCGGCCTGTCTCGCAGCCATTTCGTGAAGGCGTTTCATCAGACGACCGGGCTGCCGCCGCATCGCTGGCTCATCGTGCAGCGCGTCGAACGGGCGAAGGAGTGGATGCGCAATCCGAACCTGCCGTTGAGCATGATTGCCGACGCGTGCGGTTTTGCCGATCAGAGTCACTTCTCGCGGACCTTCACGCGCCTGACCGGCGTCAGCCCTCGCCGCTGGCGCGCGGACAATACCTGAGCGTCGCGATGCGGGGCGGGGCAGGTTTCCGTGATGGCGGGTGGGCCGTTGCCCCGGGCAATCGAACCTGCCAGGCGCGCGCCCATTCGAATGTGCAGCAGACGCTGAGCGCAGCGTGCTTATGCGTAAAAGCCGATCAGCATGTCGAGATTGCGTTGCGCGTGCGGCTCGAGCGGCGCGAATTCTGCCGATCGAAACAACGGGGCCTGCGCGCGCAGATGTTCGAGCGCCTGCCTGCGGCCGGCGCGGAAGGCTGCCGACGGCGCATCGGGATCCTGCGCCCACTCGCGCGCGATCGCGCGGTCGTATTCACGGAGCCGGTCGGGTGCGGCCGCGAGGATCGCGAGATCGGCGTCGAGAAAAATTTGCGCGGCGCGCTGCAATTCCGGATCGACGGCGAACCTGTCAGGCAGCCGGTGCGACTTCGTCGCCAGCACCAGGTCGCGGGCCACGGACACGTGCGATGCATGCGCATGCAACCACGCTGCGTCGCAATGCGCGTGCGTAAGCTGCGCGAGCCATTGCGCGCTGAGCGTTTCGTTGTCCGCATACGCCGGCAGCGTCGTCGCGTAGACGATGTCGTGCGCCCACACGGCGAGCTCGATGGCCGGCCACAGCGGGTCCTCACGATACGGCGCGAGGTGCGCGAACAGTTCCGCCAGATGGGCGAGCGTGTGATAGAAGCGCTGCGGCTCGCCGTACGCGCGTTCAATGAGCCGCCACACGGCCGTCGTGCCGAAGCAGGCGTCGCAGGCGGCACGCAGCGTGCGCGCGATATCGGGATCGAGGGCGTTCATGGCGGCGATCGGCTCGGGCAGGCGATGCGCGCAGCATAGCAAACGTGGCCGCGAGCAGGCATGCCGCTTGCTCACGCGCAGGGATTGCACCGTATCGGAGGTTGCCATGAAACGAATCTGGCGGCGCTACCCGCTGCTCGCGATCTGGGCGGTCGGGGCGCTCGCGCTGTCCGCGGACTTCGCCTCGGCGGCGCCCGACGTCTCGATCAGCCGCGCGGATGACGGAACGACCGCGACCGGGCAGCCGGTGAGCCAGTACACGCTGGCGAACCAGCGCGGCGTGACGCTGAAAGTCATCACGTACGGCGCTATCGTGACCTCGCTCGACGTGCCGGACCGTGCCGGCCACGTTGCCGACATCGTGCTCGGCTTCGATTCGCTGCACGACTACGAAGCGCACAACGGCAACATCCATTTCGGCGCACTGATCGGCCGGTATGCGAACCGCATTGCCGGCGGGCGGTTCCCGCTCGATGGCAGGACGTGGACGCTGCCGGTCAACGACGGGCCGAACACGCTGCACGGCGGCCCCGGCAGTTTCGACGCGAAGGTATGGACGGTCACCGGTACGCACAGCGACGCGAGCGGTTCGAGCGTCACGCTGCGCTACGTGAGCCCCGACGGCGAGAACGGCTTTCCCGGCACATTGACGACCGACGTGACCTACACGCTGACGCGTGACAACCAGATCCGCATCGACTATCGCGCCACGACCGACAAGGATACGGTCGTCAACCTCACCAACCACAGCTACTTCAATCTGGCCGGGCACGCCGGCGGCAGCGTCGAGCGGCAACTGATCGAGATCGCCGCCTCGCGCTTCACGCCGACCGACGATACGTCGATTCCGACCGGTCAACTGGCGAGCGTGGCGGGTACGCCGATGGATCTGCGCCAGCTGACGCCGATCGGTGCGCATTTGCGCGACGCGGATCCGCAGCTCGTCATGGCACATGGGTACGACCACAACTGGGTGCTCGACCAGGGCGGCCAGCCGGCGCCGGCGTTTGCCGCGCGCGCCTATGACCCGGCGTCGGGGCGTTTTCTCGAGTTGTACACGACGCAGCCGGGGCTGCAGTTCTATACGGCCAACGGATTGAACGGCAGCGTCGCGGGCAAGGGCGGGACGGTCTATCGGCAAACCGATGCGTTCGCGCTGGAGGCCGAGCATTTTCCCGATTCGCCGAATCATCCGGCATTCCCGACGACGGTGCTCAAGCCCGGCGAGACGCTGCACGAAGTGACGGTGTGGCGGGTGGGGGCGCGATGAGCGGGGCGAGGCCCGGATCGTCTCCGCTACAGGTTGACCACGCCGCGCCCGAGTTCGATCACGCGGCCACCCACGCCAATCTCGCCGCTCGCACTGACCGACAACCGCAACCGGCAAGGCCGGCCGATAGCGTCCCCCTGTTCGACCTGAAACGCGGCCGGCAGGTCACGCTGCATCGCAAGCAGCCACCCGCCCAGGTTTGCGCAGGCCGAGCCGGTGCCCGGGTCTTCCGAGACGCTGCCTTGCTTCACGAAGAAGTAGCGCGACACCACCGTCCCCGGGCGCTCGGCATCGAACGCGAAGACGTAGGCGGTCTTGCGGCCGAGGCTGCTGGTCGGCCAGATATCGAGGCAGACGCTGTCGGGCTGCGCGCGGCGCACGGCGGCGGGATCCTTGAGCGCGACCAGCAACTGGTCGGCGCCGGTGTCGACCCAGATCGGCGACGTGAGCAGATCGTCTTCCGCGAGCCCCAGCAAGGTCGCCATTCGGGCGTCGGACAATTCGCACGGCGCCGTCTTCGGCATGCCTGCGTGCGGCGCGGTGAACGTCCACACGTCGTCATGCGCGCTCACGTCGACCACGCCCGCCTTGAATTCGAGCGCGAGCGCGTGGCCCGCACCCTGCAGGTCGCGCACGACATGCGCGGTGCCGAGCGTCGGATGGCCGGCAAACGCCATTTCATGGCCCGGCGTGAAAATGCGAACCCGCGCATGGGCACGCTCCGACGGCAGCACGAAGGTCGTTTCGGACAGGTTGAACTGCACCGCGAGCGCCCGCATGGTCGCGTCGTCCATGCCGCGCGCATCGTCGAATACGCAAAGCGGGTTGCCGCCGAAAGTCGATTCGGCGAATACGTTCAGCAGGCGGAAGGCGTAGGAAGGCATTTGAATCTCGTGTGGGTTCGGCAGTCGACGGACCGAGGGGGCACGTTTATCGACGGCTCGCGGCAGAGCGGCGGCATGCCGTCGTGATGCAATGCGTCATTGTGCCCGCAAGATGCGATGAAGGGGCGGCATACGGGCTGTCCGCAATTCATGCATGATCGGGGTTCTCCGGTTGGCCGACGGAGATTCGATTTGATCGTTCAACTATCCGCAACGTGCAGGTTCAAGCGTGGAAGGGGAAGACATGGAATCTGACGAAAGCGCTTCGAATACTGGTGGCGCTCAGGTGAGTACCGGCTCGCCCCAACCGCTCCTGGACGCGATCGTCCGTGGCGTCGAAGGCCACGGCATCCCTGCCGATACCGATTGGCCGACCGCGAAGCAACGCCTCGCGGACAACGATGGCCAGTGGAAATTCTCGGCGGTGCTGGTCGCGATCGTCGCGCGGCGCGAGCCGACGATCCTGTTGACCCTGCGCGCGTCGGACCTCAGCGAATACTCGTCGCATGTGAGTTTTCCGGGCGGGCGCCCGGCCGAGTCCGACCGCGATATCGGCACGACCGCCTTGCGCGAGGCATTCGAGGAAATCCGCCTCGCGCCTGACGCGGTTCGCGTGGCCGGCAGCTTGCCGATCCACAAAACCAGAAAGCGCAATCACGCGATCTTTCCCGTGATCGGCATCGTGCCGGAAACAGCGAAATGGGAGGCGGCGCCCGCGGAGGTCGCGGAGATCTTCGAGTTTCCGTTCGCCGTGCTACTGAATCCGGATCTGCTGCGGCAATACACGGACGGCGAACGCGTAGGCGCATGGTACTGGGCGGAGCAGGCGCAGGACATCTGGGGCGTGACGGCGCTCATCCTGAGATCGCTCGCCGCTCTGGTACGCGATGCCATGCGTTGACGGCATGCGGGACGGTCGCACGCCGACGCACGTCAATGCGACGACACGAACGGCGCATCGTCGAAGGCTTCCGGAATCGCGAAGCTGTCGCGCATGCGCTGCGTTTCCTTGGCCGGCGTCAGGCCGAACAGGCGCTTGAATTCGCGGCTGAACTGCGACGGGCTCGCATAGCCGACCGCGTAGCCGGCTGCCTCCGCCGTCAGGTCCTCGCGCACCATCAGCAAGCGCGCCTGATGCAGCCGCGTCGACTTCAGGTACTGCATCGGCGACACCTGCGTGATCGCCTTGAAGTGACTGTGAAAGCTCGGCACGCTCATGCCGGCTGCGTCGGCCAGTTGCGGCACGTCGAGCGGCTGCGCGTAATCGGCATGGATCACGCGCAGTGACCGGCCGATCCTTCCGAACTGCCCGCGCATCGCCAGCGCGCTGCGCATCGCGCTGCCCTGCGCGCCGGTGAGCACGCGGAAATACAGCTCGCGCAGCAGGGCCGGGCCGAGCACCGCGGCGTCGAGCGGCCGGTGCAACGCGTCGACGAAACGCAGCACCGACGCGTGCATCGTTTCATCCATCGGCGTCGACATCATGCTCCTGGGCGCCTGCACGGGCTCCGCCGTCCCTTCGCGGTCGATCTGCGCCGCGAGTTCGGCGGCCATCGTGAAATCGAGGTGCAGATACAGCGCGAGCAGCGGGCGCTCGGGCGTGGCGTCGGTTTCCATGCTGAACGGCACGGGCACGGACACCGCCAGGTAGTGATGTTCGTCGTACAGGTAGCGCTCGCCGCCGAAGTAACCGCGCTTGCTGCCCTGGCACACGATCACGATGCCCGGGTCGTACAGCACCGGCGTGCGCGACAGCGCGCGGTTCGAACGCAGGACGCGCACGCTCGGCAGCGCCGTCAGGTTGTAGCCTTCGTCGGGTGCCAGCGTGCGCAGCAGCGCCACCAGGCGCTTCCGGTCGCGCGGCGGCAGCGACGGGGATCGGGCAGGAATGGGATCGGCGCTCATAGTTTTGTGCAAGAAAATCAGCGGAATCGGGCTTATTCGACGGGGTTCGTCAGACTAGTATGCATGCTCCAATCGACATTCGGGAGAAGCTCACATGGCATCCGGCAAGCTCATGCTCATTACCGGCGTCAGCAGCGGCTTTGGCCGCGCGCTCGCGCAGGAGGCCCTCGCGGCCGGTTACACGGTGGTCGGCACCGTGCGAAGCGCGCAGGCGGCGCAGGATTTCGAAGCGCTGTCCCCGCAGGCGTTCGCGCGGGTGCTCGACGTGACCGACTTCGACCGCATCGACGGCGTCGTGGCGGAAATCGAGGCGAACGTCGGGCCCGTCGACGTCCTGGTGAACAACGCCGGCTACGGGCACGAAGGGATCATGGAAGAGGCGCCGCTCGCGGAGATGCGCCGGCAGTTCGACGTGAACGTGTTCGGCGCGGTCGCGATGATGAAGGCGGTCATACCTTACATGCGCGAACGGCGGCGTGGCCACATCCTGAACATCACGTCGATGGGCGGCCACATCACGATGCCGGGCATCGCGTACTACTGCGGCAGCAAGTTCGCGCTGGAAGGTATTACCGAAACCGTCGGCAAGGAGCTGGCGCCGTTCGGCATCGCGGTGACGGCCGTGGCGCCGGGTTCGTTCCGCACCGACTGGGCCGGCCGCTCGATGGCGCGCACGCCGCGCTCGATCGCCGACTACGACGCGCTGTTCGACCCGATCCGCCAGGCGCGCGAAGAGAGGAGCGGCAAGCAGCCGGGCGATCCCGCGAAGGCCGCGCGGGCGATGCTCGCGGCGATCGCGGCGGACCATCCGCCCGCGCACCTGCTGCTCGGCAGCGATGCGCTGCGGCTGGTACGCGGCAAGCTGGCGGCGCTGGACGCGGAAATTCGCGCGTGGGAGGCCGTGACGGTGTCGACGGATGGTTGACGCGCGGCCCCGCACGATCGTTCGCCCGTAGCGGGTTCGGCCACGTCGTCGACATCGTCGACGGTCGTTCGCAACTTGGCATCCTCGTTTAACAAACCTGTCCGATAATGGCTGCCGGCCAGTGCGCCGTTCATCCACCTCACAGGAGTCATCGCGATGCCATACGTCACTACGAAGGATCACGTCGAGATCTTTTACAAGGACTGGGGCCCGAAGGACGCGCAGCCCATCGTCTTCCATCACGGCTGGCCGTTGTCCTCGGACGACTGGGACGCGCAGATGCTTTTCTTCGTCCAGAAGGGCTATCGCGTCGTGGCGCACGACCGGCGCGGCCACGGCCGGTCGGCGCAGGTGTCGGACGGCCACGACATGGATCATTACGCGGCGGACGCGTTCGCGGTCGTCGAAGCGCTCGACCTGCGCAATGCGGTGCACATCGGCCACTCGACCGGCGGCGGCGAAGTGGCGCGCTACGTCGCGAAGCACGGCGAGCCGGCCGGCCGCGTCGCGAAGGCGATGCTGGTCAGCGCGGTGCCGCCGCTGATGCTGAAAACCGAAGCGAACCCCGAAGGCTTGCCGATCGAGGTGTTCGACGGCTTCCGCAAAGCGCTCGCCGACAATCGCGCGCAGTTCTTCCTCGATGTGCCGAGCGGCCCGTTCTACGGGTTCAACCGCGAAGGTGCAACCGTGCATCAGGGCGTGATCCGCAACTGGTGGCGACAGGGGATGGAAGGCAGCGCGAAGGCGCATTACGAAGGCATCAAGGCGTTTTCGGAAACGGACCAGACGGAAGACCTGAAGTCGATCTCCGTCCCGACGCTCGTGCTGCATGGCGAAGACGACCAGATCGTGCCGATCGCGGATGCCGCGCTGAAGTCGATCAAGCTGCTGAAGAACGGCACGCTGAAGACGTACCCGGGCTACTCGCACGGGATGCTGACGGTCAACGCGGACGTGCTCAACGCCGACCTGCTGGCTTTCGTGCAGGCGTAACAGGGTTGGCGCGGGCCCGCTTCGGCGGGCTGCGCCGCCATTGCGGGCCGGCGGCGCGCGGTTGCGCCCGTCGCGCCGCCGGCCACGCGGCCGGATCACGGGCCCTGGCCCGGACCGTTGAAGCGGATGCCCGGGAACGTCAGGCGCGGCATCCGGCACTCCAGGAACGCGAGTAGGTCGCGCACCTGCGTGGCCTTGGCGGAGTCTTCCGGCCAGACGAGGTAGTACGCGTCCCCCGTATTGACGGCGGTCTTGAACGGCAGCACGAGCTGCTTCTCGTCGATGGCCGTCGCACACAGCGCGAGATCGCCGATCGAGATGCCGTGGCCGGCAATCGCCGCCGCGATCCCCTGTTCGAGCATGTCGAACACCTGCCCGCGCGTGATGTCCACGTCGAGATCATGCCCGCTGCCCTTGAGCCAGCGGCGCCAGTCGCGCCGGTCGGGTGACGGGTGGATCAGCTCGCACGCCGCCGGATTCGTGCGTGCGACCGTCGCGGTCGCCCGCGAGCACACCGGAATCAGCCATTCGTCGAACAGCTTCACGCACTGCGTGGCCTCGCCGAACTTGCCTGCGCCGAGCAGGATCGCGCAATCGTAGGATTCGCTGAAGAAATCGACGGTATCGACGTCCATCCACACGCTCGCGATCTGCACCTCGAACGCGGGCCGCGTGGCGCGAAACGCGGCCAGTGCGTCGAGCAGCCAGCGCATCGTGAGTGTGGACGGCGCCTTAAGCCGCAGCACGTCGCGCTGCGACCGGAACAGCACGCAGGCTTCCTCGATCTGCCGGAAGCCGCGCCGCAGGCCCGACGCGAGGATGTGCGCTTCCGCCGTCACGGTCATTTTCGGGCCATGCCGGACGAACAGCTTCCGGCCGAAGTACGCCTCGAGCGTCCTCACGTGCTTGCTCACCGCGCTTTGCGTGAGGCTCAGTTCCTCGGCAGCCAGCGTAAACGAGCCGGTGCGCGCGGCGCTTTCGAACGCGCGCAGCGCGTAGACAGGCGGGAGCGGTTTGGCCTTCATGGGTTTTGAGCAGGAATAAAACTCATGTCATCCGGCAGGATTTTCCGTTTTTCAACAGCGCGCAGGGTACGCAATACTTCGGAAAGCCGTGCACTCCCGTGCGCTGAAGCACGATGATGCCACCGCGGCGGGCACGCGCGTCCATTCACCCAACAACTTTTTGTCATGGCACTTCATTACCCGCTGCTGTTCGCCTATCTCGCCGCGATCGTGCTGCTCATCGCGACGCCCGGCCCGGTCGTCATGCTCGTGGTCGGCACCGTCGCGCGGCGCGGCTTCCGCCAGGGGATGCTGACCGCGGTGGGCGCGAATGCCGCGAGCCTCGTGATGATCGCGGGGGCGATGCTGATGGTGTTCGGCGTCGTGCTCGTCAGCGAGCGTCTGTTGACCGGGTTGCACGTGGCGGGGTGCGTGTTCATCGCGGTGCTGGCCATCCGGACGCTGCTCGGCGAATGGCGCGCCGGCCGCACGCGCGACGGCAATGACGCGCGGGAAGGAGAACCAGCGTCGCAGGCGCGCGGCTTGCCGGGCGTCGTGCGCGGCTTTCTCGTCGGCATCGCGAATCCGAAGGACCTGCTGTTCTTCGTCGCGTTCTTTCCGCAGTTCGTCGGCATCACGCCGGATTCACGCGTGAGCCTGGCGATCCTGGCCGCCCTGTGGATCGCAGTCGATTTCACGATCCTGACCAGCTACATGGCCGCGATCAACCATCCGCTGATTCATCGCAAGCAGCGATGGATCACGGCTTCGTCGGCAGGCGCGCTGCTCGTGATTGCGCTCGCCGGGCTCGGCAGCACGATCGCGGGTGTCGCGTAAGCGATCCCGATTGACAGCGGGAGTCCTGTCAGCCGTTGCGCAGGAACACGACGTAGCCGCGGAACCACGGGTTCGTCGCGAGGTACGGCGGCGCGTCCCATTCGCCGCCCTGGATGATGCCGATGCGAAACGGCAACTGCAGCCGCGCGACGCGCGGCAGGTAATCCACATAGTCGGGGATCGTGCGGCGGCCCTGGTAGGTCTGCACGACCACTTCGTCGACGATCCCCCTGAGCTGGTTGACCTGGTCGGTATCGATGCGGCTGCTCCAGTCGAGCAGCCCGGTGATGCTCAGCCGATAGTCGGCGGGCAGCGTGTCGCGCAGCGACCGCAGGAATGCGAGGTAATCCTGCAGGTGGCGCGTGCGCGCATCGAAGTCGATCTGGACGCCAGTGATCGTGCGGCCCGACGCGCGCCAGCGCGTGAGCTGCGCGAGCATGATCTGCGTGACGCGCGGCGTCCAGCGCAGCGTATGCGCGCGATAGACGAGCCACACGCGTGCCTGCGGCGCGGGCGGAAATGCCACGCCCTGCGCGATCACGCGGACCTGCGACTCGTCCCGCGGCGACGCCTCGATCTGCCCTTGCAGCACGTACACGGTGCGCGCGCCGTGCACGACCGCCTGCGGCTTCACGCCTGCCCACAACCAGAACGCGTCGTACCGCGCGGCGTCGACGGTGCCGGCCAGTGCGACGCGTCCGGCCAGCAGCAGTGCGATGCACGCGAGGCGCGCGATGCGCTTCACGCGGCGCTTACCAGTAGTAGCGAAGCTTCTGCGCCCACGGGCTGCCCGCGTAGCTCGCCTTCAGCGTATCGAACCAGCGCTTGCGCACGTTCTTCGGCACGTCCTTGCCGCCGCATTCGTTGGTGCCGCCCGGCGCATAGCACTTGATCGCACGGTAGTACGCGTAGGCGCGGTCGTTCGGGTTCGCCTGCGCGTCGGCCATCACCGTCACGTAGCTCGACATCCGCTCGTACGGTTTGCCGTCGAACTGCGACGGCCCCGCGCCGAGCGTCGACGGGATGCCCGTGGCGGCCTTCGTCGCTGCGTTGCGGATCCACATCGGCACCGGATCGCTTTCGACGCCGGGTGCGGGCGGGTGAAGGCGCACGAAATCGGCGAGGCAGTTCAGCCCTTTTGCATCGGCGGGGCTCTGCTGGAGCACCGTGGCGATGTCGTGCGCGGACGGGCACGCATAACCGTCTTCGTTTTTGGCGCCGGCCGCGATGAACGGCTTCAGCGGATCGGCCGGCTTGCCGGACACCAGCGCGGCATCCGCGATGAACTCGGCGTAGTGCGACCGCGTGAGTTCCTTGTACAGCAGCGTGTACAGCGCGGTGTCGCGCAGCGCGCCGCCGGCCGCCTGGCTTTGCGCCTGCGCGCGCAGCAGGTCCGCATTGGCCGAACGTTGCAGCAGCACGGCGCGGATCGCGATGTTCTGCACGGGCGAATCGTCGGCGAACGCGTCGTTGACGAGCCCGGCCTGCTCCAGGTTGATCGCGAGCGCGAGTTCGAGCGCCTCGCGCTGGAAGCGGAATTTCGCGAGCGGGATCAGGTCGCGCCACAGCTGGCGGGCCTTGTCGGACTGGCCGCTATCCTCCAGCGCGAACCCGCGCAACGCCTGCTGGCTCAGGCCGAAGTAGTCGAGCGGCTCCGCGGGCGTCTGCGGCAGCAGCGCGAGCGCGGCGTCCGGCTTGTGCCCGATCTGGACGTACCAGGTGGCGAGCAGGTAGTCGTAGAGCGCGGGCGCGTTCGCGAAGCGCGGCTTCTGCGCCTGCAGGTCGTCCAGCGTCAACGGCTTGCGGCTCGAATCGCTGCTGTCCGACGTGCGCATGCGCAGCAGGTCGACGGTCGCGAGCACGGTCGGCGACTGGATCTGGCTCGCGTCGAATTCCGACCCGAACAGCAGCTTGCTGTCGAGTTCGTTCGCCAGCTGGATCAGCGGCACGTTCGACGTCGCCGGCGACCAGCGCGCGAGCGCGTGGCCGTACAGGTCGGCCTGCTGCGTGACGTTCCCGCCGAGCCACGCGACCCGCCGCAGCAGCCCGTTTGCGGAAGTCGCATAGCGCCCCTGCGGGTACACCTTCAGGTAAGTGCGAAACACCGTATTCGCGGCGTCGAGCGACACCTTCGTCACGCGGCCGCGCGTCGGCGTGGGGCTGTCGTGGTCGAACACGTTGGCCTGCGCGGCGTTCAGCTGCGCGCGCCCGGCCATGTAGAGCCCGGTTTCCTTCAGCCACGGGTTCGCGCTGTGCGACGCGCTCGCGAACGCACGGGTCGCGGTGAGGAAGTCGGCGCGGTAGAACGCGTTCGTGCCGTCGAGGTATGCGGCGAACTGCTGGCCGAGCGGCGACTTGACCGGCGGTTTCGTCCACGCGGCGCTCGCGCCGCCGGCGGCGCAGGTCTTCTGCGCGATGTCGGCGCGTGCTGCGCGCAGGCGCGCGGCTTCATCGGCGGGGAGGCCGCCGGCACTGCCCAGTGCGTCGTTGAACGCGTCGGCGCCCGAGGCCATGCTGCGGCAGATGCTGCCTTCGCCGTCGGCGTACTGGTTCGACGGCGTTTCGGCATCCGTTGCGCCGCCGGTCTTGTCGGGCTCCTTCTGCCCGATGTAGATCCATCCGGAGAAGTCCATCGGGAACGGCACGATGATCTGGTGGATCCGGTCTTTCGCCGGGATCGTCTTCGGGTCGGGAAACGCCTGCGCGACCTTGGCGCTGTCGACCATCATCAGCATCGCGTTGATGCGTGTGTCGTTGGCCGGGCTCAGCATCGGCACGTTGGCGCACGAGTAGGTGGTCTGCCGGAGCGTGGTCGGTGAATAGCAGCCGTCGTCGCCGCTGGCATGGGCAACAGGAATCCAGAACAGGCTGGCCGCCAGCGCGGCGAACAGGTGGCGGTGCAGCATGGGGCTTTTAGGCATTTCTTTTTGTGCCGGGTAGGGGGCCGCAGCGGCCGGGTCTCTCAGGTGAGGCGTTTCGCCCCGGCGCGTATCGTACCGCACTGCATGCACGTATTTCGCGGGTGCGCGCTGCGGCCGGGTTCGGCGGCAACCGGTGCGCGCAGGCCGGCAAGTCGTGTCGATGGCCGGTGCGAGCCGGCACCTGCATCACGCGTATACGCTACTGGCGACGCCGTCGTCGGCCACATCGTCGATCGCGGCCCGCAAGTCGTCGATCGCGACCATCAGCTCGCGCACCTGCCGCAACGACGGGTACTGGTGCAGCACCGCATGCCATTGCGGCAGCATCAGCAGCGCGTGCCAGACCACACCCAGGCCGCCCGGATCGGCATCCGGCCGCTGCGCGAGCGCGCTCGCGTATTCGAGGCTCGCCTGTGCGGACAGCAACTGCATCCGGCTCGCGGCACCCAGCAGGCGTGGCGTTGCATCCGCGGACGCATCGCAGCAATAGAGCACTTCGCGCGGCAGCGTCGCTTCGTCGGTCGTCAGCGCGCGCAGCGACGCGCCGTGCACGCGCACCGTGCCCTGGTGCGTTTCGAACGCATAGAGCGTGTCCGGATCGGCCTGCGCGAGCAGGTTCAGGCCGCGCAGCAGCCGCGGCAGATCGGTCGTCGCGGCATCCGCGGATGCTTTCGCTTCGACGAGGAAGCGCACGTTCCACGCGGGCGCCGGGTCATCGCCGCGCGTGCGTTCGAGCAGGATCGCGTCCCATTCGGTTTTCGCGCGATCGTGGCGGCCCGGAATCGATGACGGCACGCGCATCGACGTCACCACCCGGTACGTGCGGCGGGCGTCGACGGCGTCGAGCCGGCGCGCCAGCGCGTCGAGCGCCTGCGCGGCCAGCGCTTCGACGGCCGCGCCGCGCTGCTGCGACGCGACGCCTTGCGCGACGGCGACGGTGCTGCCTTCGAGCGGGCCCTGGCGCACCCAGAGCGCCCGGTAGCGACGCACGTGCTCGTCCGATGCCAGTGCGTCGACGCGCAGCAGGCGTTCGAGCGCGGGGCTTTCTTTCAGCTTGACGATGTCCTGCTCGAACGCGGCGTCGGTCGCCATGTCGGGCAGCGCGAGCAGGTGCCGTAGCGTGTCGTGCAGGTCGCCCCACGACGCGGCGGTGGCGGCCGCATGCAGCCGCGCGAGCCCGTCGCGTTGCCAGGGGCGGGCGCTGCGCTCGAGCTTGGCCGGGTGCGCGATCGCGTTGACGGCCGAGTGCAGCGCGCGACGGTCCTGCTCGGCGTGCGCTGACAACGACGCGTATTCGCGCACGGTCGGCGCATCGTGCCGCAGCACCGCGGCCTGAAAGGCGGGATCGCCGGCGTGCGTGTCCATCGCATCGCGGATCATCCGCGCGAGGGCGTCGATGAAGCGCTGCTGCAGCGCCGCGTCGGGCATCTGTCCGTCGCTTCGCGTCCGACGCGCTTCCTCGATCACGATCGCGAGCGTGGCGGCCGGGCTCGCGGCGTCGGCCGGCGACAGCGCGCTGTCGAGCGGCGGCAGCCGGTAGCGGCGCGCGACGGTGCGCAGGGTTTCGTCGAGCAGGGCGGGAAGCGGTGTCAGCGACATGGTCGGTATCGGCTTGAAGGCGATGCGCGTGCCCGGGGTTGGAGTGTGGTGGTGTGGTGGACGCGATGATGTGCAACGTTATCACGCTGGGTCGGTCGGCACGACGGCGCAGGCGTAGCTGCGCGTCAGCGCTCAGCGCAACCGCTCCCACCCACCACACGCATCACGCCGTCAACGTCACCGACAGGCTGCCGAGTTCGCCGAAGCGCACCGTCAGCGCGTCGCCGAGCGGCACGTCGATCGCGCCCGCGTACGAACCGGTCGTCACGATCTGCCCGGCGCGCACGGCGTCGCTGCGTGACGCGAGGAAATTGACGAGCCACACCAGCGGCTTCAGCGGATCGCCATCCGGATGGCGGCCGTCGATCGTGCGGTTCAGTGCGCCTTCGAACGACAGCGCCAGCGTCTCGAGCGGCACGTTCAGCCCGTCGGGCACGACCGGGCCGACACACAGCCCCTGGTTGAATTGCCCGTCGGCCAGCAGCTCGAACTTCGACGCGCGCGTGGGCTCCGCATAGCGGCAGCCGAGCACTTCGAGCACGATGCGCACTTCGCGGATCGCGTCGCGCACGTCCTCATCGTCGTACGGCTGTTCGCGCGCGGGCAGGTCGCGATCGAGCACGAACGCGATTTCCGGCTCGATCCGCACGATCGGCCCGCCGACGACGCGGTACGGCGCATCGGCCTCGCGGATCGTCGACGCGAAGATCGGCGCGAGGATCACGCGGTCGGGCGGCGGCAGCGCGCATTTCCAGCCGCCGACGGGTTCGCCGAGCAGGTCGGCCACGCGCTGCTGGATCGCGAGGGCGGTCTCGACGTTCTCGGGGCGCAGCGCATCGGGCAGCAGCGGGCCGGGCGAGCCGGCATGGCGGGCGGCGACGAGATGCTGGGCGGCGCCGTCCACGCGTTCGGTAGTCGTTGTCATGTCGGTTGAGCGAGTTGAAAGTGGGCCGGCAAAAAAGGGCCGGACGAAAGTCGCACATTCGATGATAGCGCTTTCGGCACGATGACCGCTCGATACCGCTGCTTCGGCTTCCGTGTCGGGCAGGTTGGCGACCTTGCCGCAAGCGAGCGGTATCGGCATCACGTCGCGACGCTTTGCCGCACGGACGCCCGCCGGTGGGTCTTGATCGCCATCAACATTCGAACCCGCCATCCGCCGATGATGGTGACAAGGCCGCGCGACCAGACGCGTGGCAACTCACCCCAGCGAGGTTCGCATGTACAAGAAGATCATGGTGGCCGTCGACGGCAGCGCTTCGTCGAAACAGGCGCTTGCCGAGGCAGTGAAGGTCGCGCTGGCCGGCGACGCACACGTCAGCGTCGTGTATGTGGTGGACAAGTCGGTGCTGTTCACTTACGCGGGCCGTTTCGATCCGCACGCACTGGTCGAGGAGATCCGCGACGACGGGCGCAAGGTGCTGCGCGAAGCCGAGCAGATCATCGCGCTGGCCGGCGCGAAGGGCGAGGCCGAACTCGTCGAGACCGAAAGCATCGGCGAGGACATCGCGGAGCGCCTGCAGCGCTACGTGAAGGAAGGCGGGATCGATCTCGCGGTGGTCGGCACGCACGGGCGGCGCGGGATCCGGCGCGTGCTGCTCGGCAGCGTCGCGGAGCGCTTCGTGCGCGGCTCGAAGTGCCCGGTGCTGCTGATTCGCGGCGACGATCACGACGTAGCGGCCGCCGCCGCGGCGGCTTGACGCGGCGCGCGCGATGATTCGCCGCCAGTCCCGGATCGTCGTCGCGGCGATCGCGGTGTTCGTGTCGCTCGCGGGGATGATGGCCGTCGTGTCGGGGCTGCTGTTCGACAATACGATGGCGCTGCGCGGCGGCGCGATCGCGCTGGTGGTCGGCGTGGCCGGCTTCGTCGTGATGCTCAATCCGGGCGCGAAGGGCGAGGAGTGACGGAAGCGCGCGTGGCCGGCCTCGTCCGGTAAAGGTGCCGGGCACGGCCGGCCGCGGCGCTCCCCGCGCCCCGCGACAGCCGCTGCAGCGCTAGGCATCCGCTTGCGTGCCCGCTCGCATCGCCGGCTATTCGCTTGCCGTACCCGGCGCCTTCGCGCCATCCTGCCCGAGCGGTATCGCCAGGCGCTTCAACGTCTCCGCCAGGTCGGCGTTCTCCGGCTGAACCTGCCGCGCCTGCGCGAACGCCTCGCGCGCTTCATCCCGGCGCGCCAGCTTCCACAGCACTTCACCCTTGTGCGCCAGCCCGCTTGCATAGGCTTCGCGCGCATCCTTGTCGATGTCGCCGTCCTTCGCGAAGATCGCGATCGACCGGTCGAACCACGTCAGCGCGTCGTCGTTGCGACCAAGGCGATACAGTGCCCAGCCCTTGCTGTCGAGCGCATACGCGTCGTTCGGCGATTTCGCGAGGCGCGCATCGATCATCGCCACCGCACGATCGATCTTCAGGCCGGCATTGACGAGGTCGTAACCGACCGTGTTCAACATGCGATCCGTGAAATTGCCCACATCGAGCGCAGTGTCGATGCGGCCTTCGTCCCGTTCGGCAATCGCCAGCGCGACCATCTTGGCCGCGATCTGTTGCCGGAGTGCCCGGCCGAGATGCTGGCCGTCGGCGACCAGGCTGCCGAGGTACTGCGTGTAGAGGTCGGGCACGCCCGGATTGCCGGCACTGTTGGCGATGTTCGTGGCGGGCCCTGCGCACCAGTCGGTGTCCGTGGGGATGCGCAATACCGTGGGGTGCAACCAGAGCTTGCGGTCCTCGTGCGATTGCGCGAAGACGGTATAGCCGTTGGCGTCGATCTGCCCGCAGGCCAGGTAGGCGCCCGTCACGTCGAGTACGTACGAGTAATGGCCGTAGGGTCGCCCCGTATCGATGTCGACTACGCGGAACGTTCCGCCCATGTCGCCTTCGCCGACGATGGGCTGAAGCGCCCACTCATGCTCGGGATGACGGGCGGGCAGGCGGATCCGCACCGTGCGTCCGGTGGCATCGGTCGTGCCGAACACGACGCTTTCACCGCCTTTTTCATGAGGCGGCAGCCCCGCGATCGCCTGCCCGGGCAGCAGCAGCCGGTAGCGCGCATTCGGCAGCGGCCGGTGCGTGACGGCGTCGCGCAGCACGAACCGGTGAACGTAAGCCCCGGTTCCGAACGACGCGGTCGGCGCGACGTAGGTGCGTGCGTAGGCGGCGGGCAGCACGGTGCAGCTCAAGGCCGCGGCAACGAGCGCGGCGACAAGGCGGGATGTCATGGAATGGCGGTTCTTGTTGGTAAAGGCGTGATTGACCGACGGCCGGAAATGCATTGGACGACCCACGCAGCCTTTGATATCCGGCTGCGCATGCCGATACGGATGGCCGGATCGTCCAGCGCAATTCAACGCGGAACCCGCCCGTCGCAACGTGATGTGAAGAAGCGGCGGACGGATGACGCGGGAATGCAGCGCGCAGCATAGCAGGGCGCGTCGGGCGTCCTGCGTGTGAACGCGTATCTCGTCCGGAACCCTGCGCGCGACGTACCCGATCGCGCGCGCTTCTGTCAAACTCGCGGTCATGAAACCGCGCCTCGCCTTACCGCCTTCCTCCGATTCCACACCTGCGCCCGCAGGCTTTCCCGATGCCGACGAACTGGCCGCGCTGCGTGCGTGGTACGCGGGCATGACCGTGCGCCAGGCGGTCGAGCGTTACTTGCCAGATCGGCTCGGCGAAGGGCGGTCGGCACGCGGCGTGATTGGCGGCATTCGCCGCCGCCTCGTGCGCGTCGCGCGGCAGGCGGGCCGGCCCGATCTCGCGGAGCGGCTCGGTCATGCCGACGGTGAGCGTCTGCAGCAAGCGAAGGCGGCAGCCGAAGCGATCGGCCTGCTGCGTCATGCGCGTGCGCCGGTCCCGCAGATCAGCGACGACGTCGGCCTGTGGCTGCCCGCGCGTGCAGTCGGCGCGCTGCGTGCGCACGGGATCGCGACGCTCGCCGATCTCACGGTGCGGATTCCGCGCCGGCGCCAGTGGTGGCGTGCGATCGCGGGCCTCGGCGTGGCCAGTGCGCGGCACATCGAGGCGTTTTTCGCCGCGCATCCGGCGCTGACCGAACGGGCGCGCGCGCTGATCGCGGCGACGCCGCGCGGCGCCATCGTGCCGTGGGAGCAACTGAAGCTGCCGCACGAAGTCGACGGCTCGGCCGGCACGTTCCTCGCGCCGCGCGCGACCAGCACGCTCGATGCGGACAACGATTACGCGGCCGTGCATGCGTGGCTGTCGCTGCACGAATCGGCCGCGACGCGGCGGGCGTACCGGAAGGAAGCCGAGCGGCTGATCCTGTGGGCGATCGTCGAGCGCGGCCGCGCGCTGTCGTCGCTGACGACCGAGGATGCGGTCGCGTATCGCGCGTTCGTGCGGCGCCCGACACCGCACGAGCGCTGGGTCGGGCCCGTGCGGCCGCGCAGTGCGCCCGACTGGCGGCCGTTCTCGGGTGCGCTGTCCGCGCGCTCGGCCGCCTACACGCTGTCGGTGCTCGGCGCGCTGTTCCGCTGGCTGATCGAGCAGCGCTACCTGCTCGCGAATCCGTTCGCGGGCGTCAAGGTGCGCGACACGCGCGGCCCGAACGCACTCGACACGTCGCATGCGTTCACCGAAGGCGAGTGGCTGCTCGTGCGCACGATCGCCGACGGGCTCGAGTTCCGCAAGGGCACGCCGGCCGCGCCGCAGTCGGGCTGGACGCCGGCTGCCGCGCAACGCCTGCGCTTCATTCTCGATTTCGGCTATGCGACCGGGCTGCGCGCGAGCGAGCTGGTCGGCGCGACGCTCGGCGACATCGAGACCGATGCGCACGGCGACGCGTGGCTGAAGGTGATCGGCAAGGGCAGCAAGGCCGCGCGCGTCGCGCTGCCGCCGCTTGCGCGCACGGGGCTCGACCGTTTCCTGGTCGCCCGCCGGCTGCCGGTCACGCCGTCGCGCTGGCGGCCCGACACGCCGCTGATCCCAAGCCTCGCGGAAGACGGTGCGGCCGCGATCACGAGCGTGCGGCTGTGGAAGGTGATGCAGCGTTTCTTCGCGCAGACGGCCGATCAGGTCGAGGCCGACAACCCCGCGCTCGCGCAGAAGCTGCGGCAGGCCAGCCCGCACTGGATGCGTCATACGCATGCGACGCACGCGTTGGCGCGCGGCGCGGAGTTGACGACCGTGCGCGACAACCTGCGCCATGCGTCGATTTCGACGACGTCGATTTACCTGCATGGCGACGACGTGAAGCGGGCGCGGCAGATGTCGAGCGCGTTCGCGGCGGAGAAGTAACGGCGTCGTGCCGATCGGGCAGAAGCTGGCCGCGCGTCGTCACGACGCCTGTCGGTCAGCGTCCGGCTGCGCGAGTTTCTGCGCCACTCGCGCCACGACCGCATGACGGTCGGGCCGCACGCGCTCGAACAGCGCGGACACCGACGCGAGAACGTCCGGCGCGGCCCGCTCAGGACGTCCGCAGTCGAACGGCGGCTCAGGCGCGTATTCGATGCCGAGCTGTACCGCTTGTGCGTATTCCGGGCCGGCGATATCGGCCATCACCGACAGCGCCATGTCGATGCCGGCGGTGACGCCGCCGCCCGTGATGACCGGGTCGTCACGCACCACGCGGCCGTCGTCGACGATCGCGCCGAACGACGGCAGCAGGTCGCGCCACGCCCAGTGGCAGGCGGCCCGCCGGCCTTGCAGCAATCCGGCCGCGCCGAGCACCAGCGACCCGCTGCACACGGAGGTAACATAGCGGGCGCCGAGCGCGAGCCGGTGCACTTCGCGGACGAACGTATCGTCGGCGATCGCGTCGATCACGCCGAGCCCGCCCGGCACGCAGACGAGATCGGCGTGCGCGATGTCGGTGAGCCGTTCGACCTCCGCAAGGATCAGGCCGCTGTCCGCGCGAATCGATCCGCCGCGCACCGAGGCCCGGTGAATCCGGGCACCCGGCAGACGCCAGAACACTTCGTCCGGCCCGGTGAAATCGAGCTGCGTGACATGATCGAACAATGCGAATACGACGATGAACGGTGCGGTGGCCATCACGATCTCCCGAAGACATGAACGGCCTGTAGCATCGGGCCGCGCGCCGTCCGTCGCAATGTCATTTCTCCCGCACTTTCTGCCATGCCCCATCGCGTCGCCATGCTCGTGTATCCCGGCTTCCAGTTGCTCGATGCTGCCGGGCCCATTGCCGCGTTCGAGATGGCCGACTACGCGCGCACGCCGTATTACTCGGTTCACGTCGTCGCGGCGCAGCCCGGGCTAGTGCGCAGTTCGTCGGGCGTGAGCTGGCACGCCGAGCCGTTGCCGGACGCGGCGGACCTCGATACGTTGCTGGTCGCGGGCGGCGACGGCGTCGATGCCGCGATGGCCGACGAAGCGGCATGCGCGTTCGTCCGGCGCTGCGCGGCGCGCGGCATCCGCGTGGCGAGCGTCTGTTCGGGCAGCCTGCTGCTGGCCGCGGCCGGCGTGCTGGACGGCCGGCTCGCGACCACGCACTGGGGCTGCGGCGAGCGCTTCGCGCAGGCGTTTCCGCAGGTGCGGCTGGCGCTCGACCGCATCTACGTGAATGACGGGCCGTTCTGGACGAGCGCCGGCATCGCGGCCGGCATCGACCTGACGCTCGCGCTGATCGGCGAGGATCGCGGCGAGCGGCTCGCGCGCGCGGTCGCGAAACGGCTGGTCGTGTACTACCGGCGCCCCGGCGGGCAATCGCAGTTCTCGGCGCTGATCGAACTCGACAGCGCGCAAGGGCGCTTCCAGCCGTTGCTCGACTACATTCGCCGCAATCTCGGTGCGCGCTTGCGCGTGAGCGACCTGGCCGAGCAGGCGTGCATGAGCCCGCGTCAATTCGCGCGGGCGTTCCAGACGGAAACCGGCCTCACACCGGCCAAGGCCGTCGAGAAACTGCGCGTGGAAGCCGCCCGCGCCGCGCTGGAAAGCGGTGCGGCATCGCTGCAGCGCGTGGCGAACGAGTGCGGGTTCGGCGATACGGAGAACATGCGGCGCAGTTTCCAGCGCTGGCTGGGCGTCGCGCCGTCGGCGCTGCGTTCGTAGACGGGCGCAGTCGCGATCGGCGATGGGGCGCGACGTGTCGTGCCGCTTTCGCCGGCCGCTCAATCGCCGGCCGGATCGTCACGCTCCGCCGCCACGCGGGCGAGCCATTCCGCATAACTCGCTGCAACACGTTCCCGCCGATCGTCGTCATGCCAGACCCGGATCACTTGCCCGACCGTACCGCCTTCGGCGGGATCGAGGTCGACGCACAGATGATTGCCGCTGCCGTCGTGCGTGAACGGAATCCACTTGAGGTTGTACCAGGCGTCGCGGATGCCGGCGGCCGGGTCGGACGTCATGTCGTCGAAGTCGCCGCCCGACACGAGTTGCTTCCAGATCGACCATTGCGCGACGATTTCGTGCGCGCTCAGCAATGCGTCGCTTTCGGCGAAGACGGCCGCCGGATCGGCCTGGCCATCGTGAAGCCGAAGGCTTTCGAGCAGTTCATCCGGCAGCGTCGTGCCCAGCGTGGCGTGCAATGCGGCGATCGCGTGCGCCGAGGCCGGCCCGTTGAGTCCGCCCGGCAGGCGTGCCGGATCGGTCGCGATCAGGCCGTCGATGCGTTGCCATGACTCGCGAACGTCGGGGACGGTTGCGTCGGCAACCAATGCGCGGGTGTCGGTGGCGGTGTCGGTTCCGGCGTCGGTGTTGGCCGCTTGCGGTGTCGGCGGTGCATCCGTCGCCGTCGCCGTTGGCGTGACCGCGCCGGGACGCGGCGCTTCGTGGCCGGTGCCATCGAGCCGCACGAACAGGACGGGCGTACCGGCAGGCAGCACCGCTTCCCCGGCCGGGATCGCGACGAGCACCTCGGCGTCGGTCACGGCGCGAATCGGCCCGTCTCCCTGGCATGGCAGCAGGCTGACCCGCGATTCGCCGCGCTCGGTGCCTTGCCGAATGCCCCAGCGCATCCCGTTGAGTTCGGCGTCCGGTGCGATATCGTGCGCGGTCAGCGCGGTTTCCCAGTGCGGCCCTGGCGACGCGACATGCTCCAGCGAATCGACCACGTACCGGACGATCGCATGCATCAAGACCGCGACACCGCTCGTATGGCCCGGCAGGTTGACCAGTACCGCCTGATCGTAGCTGACCTTCGCTTCCGTCCGGTAGATGTAGCCGTTCGGCCTCGTATATTCCACCGTCCACTTCTTCGGCGGCGAGCGGTTCTCACTGCGTCCGACGTTGAATACTCCACCGGGCGTCTGCTTGATCCGGATCGTGTCCCGACTGTTCTGGTATGCCATCTGGCTGCTCAGGCCGCGAATCTGGAATGAATTGCCCGCCGGCAGCCCGGCACCGACGATCAGGTCGTAGCGCTCGGCCAGTTCGGCCAGCTGTCGCCCGAACGCCTGGTCGTCGCGCCACGCGTCGGCCGACCACGGAACCGCGGACGGCAGGGGAAGATACTCGACGGCAGGCACGTCATAACCCCATTGCCGCAGGATCGCGCGGACATACGGGCCGCACGAATCGTAGCGCTGCCACGGCTCGCGCGCATGGCCGGGCGGCACCACCTCGTAGCCGGCGATCACGATGCCGATGCGCGGCCGCTTCGTGACGGCCACGTCGCGTACGCCCGCCGCAATCAGCGCTGCCTGCCGCGCCGGCGTTATCCGCAGCCCCTTCGCGAGCAGGACGTCGCCTTTCCGGTATTCGCTGCCGGCGGCGATCACGTGCTGGCCGGGCGCATACGGCGCGCGAAACCGCAGGTACGCGCCGACGTCTGCGCTGGCCCAGCGATGGGTGGACGCCGGCGCAACGGTGTCGGCGTGCTCCGGCATCGTCACGTAGGCCGGGATGCTGGCCGCGTGGCCGGACGCGAGCGCGCGTGCGGCCGGGCTGGCCGTTCGCGACGCCAGATAGCCCAGCGAGAGTTCGCAGGCGAGATCGACGGGTTCGCGATGCGTCGCGCGAGCCGTATCGGATGCGCGCAGCGCATAGCCGTCGCACGCGGCAAGCGGAACGGATGGCACATCGTCCGGGGCGATGACGTCGGCCGCTGTGACGCGCGACACCGCATCGTCGGTCGCGACTGTCTCGCTCAGCATCGCGCCCGGGACGAGTTGGCGGCAATAGTACTCATAGACCTGCTTGAGCCACGCGGGGAAGGGGGCAGGTACGCTCATCGGGTTCCTTGTATTGACGCTTCGGGGCGCACGGCGATCCGGCCGGGTGGCCCGTGCCGCTCTCCCGGCACATCGGCGAAGTCGGGTTTTTGTGAAGCGTCATTGGACGATTCATCGAGACGTAATGTAACTGTCAGGGGTGTCAGGGCGTGGTGGGCGTCGAAGGCCCGCCCGTGCCTGAAGGCGCGTTTCTTCGACGCGGGGATGACGCGCCGCAGCGTATCTGCCCAACAAGCGGAACGGTCTGGTGCACATTGCGGTCCTAAACTTTTTGCAAGGAGCGGCAGATGGCATCGAGCCAACGCACAGTCGATTTCATCGTCGAGCAGATGGCGGCGGCCGGCACGGTATCGGCGCGCAAGATGTTCGGCGAATACGGCATCTATTGCGACGGCAAGGTGGTCGCGCTCGTCTGCGACGATCGGCTGTTCGTCAAGCCGACGCCCGAAGGCCGCGCGTTTCTTGGCATGTGCGAAGAAGGCGCGCCGTATCCGGGCGCGAAGCCGCACCTCGTCATCTCCGGTGAGCGCTGGGACGATCGCGAATGGCTGTCGGCGCTGATCCGGATCACCGCCGCGCAGTTGCCGGTGCCGGTGAAGCGGAGCCGATAACGGCCCGTTCGCATGCGATGTTGCGCTGCGGCCAGGCGTATTCTGTGACACATGTGCGCGACCATCGCGCATCCGGTGGGAGCACAAGAATGAAGACATCCGGACATTCGCGCGGCACGTGGCGTGCGCGCCGCGCCCGGCACGCGCTCGTCGCGGCCCTGTGCGCGGGCTGGAGCGCGCTGTCGTTCGGCGCGGACGATGCGGCGACACTGCTCGAGCGTTACCGCAGCCTCGGCCCGCAACTGAAGGACAACGCGTTTCACCGGCCGCTGGTCCTCGAATCGGCGGAAGCGTCGTCGTCGCTGAAGGGCGACATCTACGCGGTGGTCGACTATCCGTACGCGGTCGTGAGCAGCCAGCTCGACGATCCCGCTCAGGGCCCCGCGAACTGGTGCGCGGTGCTGATCCTGCACCTGAACACGAAGTATTGCCACGCGTCGACCGGCAGCAACGGCCCGGTGCTCGACGTGAACCTCGGCCGCAAGATCCAGCAGAAGCTGCCGGACACCTACCGCGTGCAGTTCCGCTATCGCGTGGCGGCCGCGACGCCCGACTATTTCCAGGTCGACCTGACCGCCGACAGCGGCCCGATGGGCACGAAGGATTACCGGATCGCGCTGGAGGCCGTGCCGGTCGGCGCGTCGCGCACGTTCCTGCACCTGACGTATTCGTATGGCTTCGGCACGGTGGGCCGCATGGCGATGAAGACCTACCTCGCGACCGTCGGCAGCGACAAGGTCGGCTTCACGACCGTCAGCGGCGGATCGGCCGCGCAGCCGCAGTATGTGGGCGGCGTGCGCGGGCTGCTGGAGCGCAACACGATGCGCTACTACCTCGCGATCGACACGTATCTCGCGACGCTCGACAAGCCGCTCGACCAGCGCCTCGCGCGCTGGTTCGACGCGACCGAGCAGTATCCGCAGCAATTGCACGAGGTCGAACGCGGCGCGTATCTGCAGATGAAAGCGCAGGAGGTGCAGCGGCAGCAGGCGGTGCGGTAGGCGGTGCCTGCCGCCGCATCGCCGCCTCAGTCGAGCAACCCCGCGACCACATCGACGATCCGCTGCAGCAGCGCTTCGTCATAAGGCAGCCACGGCACCGCGCGCAGCGGCGACGGCGGCGGTTCGATCGAAGGTTCGACGGGTTCGCCGTCGCGCGTCACGCGCCCGGTCGCGCAATGCACCGACCACGCGCCGACGCGCACATGGCGTTCGTCGATCGTCACCCGGCCTTGCGCGATCGGATCCGAGAACACGAGCGCGAGCACCTGCTTGCGATGCCGCGCCATCGCGCCGAGCGGCAAGTCGGACAGCCGGTGCAGGCGCTGCTCGCGCTCGTGTCGCGCGGCGCGCTGGCGCACCGGGTCCGCCGGCGTGTCGGCCGCGCGCGTCGCTTCATCGTCGAGCGCGAAGGCGGCGACGCTGACGAGCAGGTCGACCGCGCGCGCCACCTCCGAGAACACGACAGGATCGATCTCACCGATCGGCGCGGCCACCCAGCGCCGCTCGTGCCTGCGTTCGACTTGCAGCCGGCCCGACGTGCCCTGGCCGTCCGTGCCCGGAAAGAGCCGCGCGGCGACGCTGAAGGTCGCGCGCACGTCGCCGAACTCGCGTGCGAGGCCGTCGTCGTACGCGCGGATCGACCAGCCTTCGCGGCGTGCGACGCCGAGCAGCGGGCGGCTCGCGAGGACATGACCTTCGAACATCGCGGAATGACTGTTCGCGGTGTCTTCGTCGGCCGGCACGTAGAACTCGCGGAACGCCTGCCGAACGGGCTGCCGGATCGCACGGCCGACGATCGCGCGCTGCCACGCGAGCCGCTCGTCCGCATCGGCCAAGAGCGGATGCCAGAGCCGGATCTCGCTGTCGGCATCGAGTTCGCACACCGCGCCGGCGGCGTCGCGCAGAACGATCTTGCCTTTCGCGACATCGGGCATGAACGAGACCGTCGCGCCGTCCCGCGCGCGTGCGTGCCAGATCGTGCGGGTCGAGAACGCGGCGCCGGCCGGCGCATCGACGAGGCGCTCGCGCCATTCGGCATGGGCGAGCGTCATCGACTGCCAGAAACCCGCTTCCATGCAGGTGGCGAGCATCGTGAGCTGCTTCTTGTCGGGCTTCGCGTCGAGCGTCATGCGCAGCGCGGTGTGCGGCCGTTCGCCGAGCGCGCGTTCGGCGGGCTTCAGGTTACGCGCGAGCTTCTTCTGCACGCCCGCGTGACGCACGGTGGCCAGCGCATCGCGCAGCGCACGCACGCTCTCGGGTGTCGGGATCGTCTCGACCGCGTGGCCGAGCGCGATCGCGAGCGATTGCGACGGCGCGGTTTTCGCGGCGGTCGGCGCGACGCACACGCCCGTCAGCAGCGGCCCGATCAGCGGGGGGAGCCACGGCGCGTCGCGATAGGCCGCGACGCGCGCCGCGCGCGCGACGACCTGCGCGTCGTCGGTCGTGAACGCGCGATCGGCCTGATAGGGGACTTCGCCCGCGTGAATCGCGGCGACGTGCCGCGCGGCTTCGGTCAGCGTGTCGCGCGCGAAGTCGACGTAAGCGGGTTCTTCCGCGAGCGTGACGGCCGGATCGTCGGCGTTGAACCACAGCCGCTTCGGCGCGAAATAGCCGTCGTTCGTCACGGCCAGCGCGAGCAGCGCGGCCGGCCCGAGTTCGGGCAGCACGTCGAGTTCGCGCACGCGAAACGGGGAATCGGCATTCGACTGCGCATACGCATCGCGCAAGGCCGTGATGTCGCGCCGGCCGGCGAACGAATGGAGCGCATATTCGCCGTACACGGAGAGTCGTTGCAGGCCGTCGTTCTGCGGTTCGCCGAGAATGCGCGCGAGTTCGGCCTGCAGTGCGGGCGCGGGCAGCGCGTCGAGACACGACAGTTCCTGTAACGCGCGCTGCCACGCGCCGGCCGGAATGTCGTGGAACAGTTCGAGCGCGGCTTCGGCATCGACGAGCGGCGCGAGCCCGAGTGCGTCGATCTGGGTGCGAAGCCAGCGCGCGAATTCGGCGCGCGGATCGTCGTACGCGTAGTCGTGCTGCGCGACGTGTTCCTCGGTGCGGCGCAGCGCCGGCCACACCGCGCCGAGCGCGTGCGCGTCGAGCGTCGACAGGTCGAGCGGCGCGCCGGTGAAGCGCGGGTGGTCGGCGCTGCCGGTCAGTCGAGCGACGAGCAGGTCGACGATGGGCGGCTGGACAGATTGGGTCATGAGGTTCGGCGGCCCTCGCGTGGCGGCATCGGATCGGCTTGGGTGGTGTTTGGCGTCAGCGTGGGCGCAGCCGCTCGACCATCTCGTGGATGACGATATGGCGGATCGCGCGCAGCAGGTGCATCTCGCCGCCGAGCGTCGCCGTGAGTTCGGGGCGGGCAGTCTTCATCGCGTCGTTGTCGGCAGCGATCTCGAGCAGCAGCGCGTCGGCCTGCGCCGGAATGCGAGCGAGCACTTCGTCGATGTGGCGCTGCGCGGTCGCGCGCGTCAGCCCGAGCGTCGCGCCGGCCTGGTCGAGCACGTCGCGCGTGAAATCCGCATAACGCTGCACACCCGCGACTGGCCGCGTGAATTCCGTCAGGTCCGGCCAGCGGCTGCGCGCGCTGTAAGTCGCGGTTTCGTAGACACCGTCGCACAGCAGGTCGTAGTGCGGCGCCAGCGCGAGCCCGCTGTCGGTGACGAGGAAGCTCAGATTCTTCAGGTGTGAATCGCCGTTGCCGACGACGATGCAGAACACGAGCCAGCGGAACAGGCGCAGGCGAACCGGTGCGGGCGCGCGGCACGCGTTGGCGAGCGTTGCGAGCGCGTCGAGCGACCAGCCCGTGTATTTCATCGTCGCGGGCAGGTTGAGCGCCTGGCAACCATCGATCGCGTGGCGTCGTTCGACGCCGGTATCCGTCTGCGCGCGGTCGAAGCGGCGGATCACGTACACGGGCGCCGGCACGTAGCGGCGCTCGACCTCGGGCACGTCGAGGCCGACGCGGCGCGCGAGCGTCATCACGAACCACTCGTTGATGACCGAATGCGGATAGTCGTGCGCGTGCGGATGATTCGGCTTCAGGATGTGCGTCGACACCGCCTGGCCGCTCGGCTCGAACAGCGCGCCGTCGCGCAGCACGACCGGCAGCTTGTGCTGCGCGCCGGCGAGCGACATCTTCTTCGGCGCGTCGTGCGTCAGCGGCACGGCAGGCAGGTGGCGGATGCGCGCGTCGAGTTCGGTATCGTCGAGCGGGCGCAGGCGCGTGTCCTCGTCGGCCGTGTCCGCCGGCAGGCGCAACGTCACCGAGCCGGCCGATTCGCGTCCGTAGTGCTCGAGCAGCGCGAACGCGTCGCCGATGTCGGGCAGGCCCGCGTCACGCGCCAGCAGCGCCCGCACCGATTCTTCCGGCAGCAGGTTGTCGAAATACCACTGGACGGGGCGGGTGGTCGCGCCGTCGCGCAGCACGCCTGCCTGCAGCGGGAGATGCGGGCTCAGCGCGAAGCGGGACGCCTGCGCGAGCCACGACGGCGCGTATTCGAACGCCCACAGATTGCGGTTTTCATGCAGCGTGCCGATCGATTGGCCGTCGATGGCGGCGACGAGGGTGCGCTCAGTCATGCGACGCGTCCTCGCCGGCGGGGCGCGCGTGGTCGGGCACGGTTTCACCGGCGTCTGTCAGCACGCGGCGCGCGATCTCGATTGCACGGGCCGAGGCCTGACGGCCAGCGTCGGTCGTCCTGATCCGCGGGCGGCGCGTGTCGTCCGTCCCCACGCCGGACGCTTCGGCTGGCGACAGCACGAGACGTGCGGCCGAGAGCACGCGTGCGGCCACGCGGGCGGGCGACGCGGATTCGGCGGCCGGGGCCGGGTGCGCGGCGTCCGCGCGCAGCAGCAGGCGCTCGGCCGCGCGCCGTGCACGCACGCCGGCCCGATGGCTCGCGCGCGCCGACTGGCGTTCGAGCAGTTCGTCGCTGGCGTCGGGAATGTCGACGACGACCCGAACGCCGAGCCCCTGCAGGATCTGGAACACCTTGGCCCACTGGATGGTGTCCGCGCCGCGCTCGGCCTTGACCATGAACGACTCGCTGACGCCGACGCTGCCGGCCGCGTCGTCCTGGCGCAGTTGCTGCACTTTCCGCGCGGCGCGGATCACGCCGCCGATGTCGGATGCCTGTTCGATCGTGTATCGCATGGTTGGGCCCTGCTACCGTTGCCGGCTCGGCAGGATGAAAACTGTGAGATCAAACAGTATTGCATCTCGATGGAAGAATTCAAGGGAAAACTGTGCGATCGACGAGTTTTGGCTAGTTGGCGATGGTATCGAACGAAAAACTGTTAGATCGAACAGTTTTTCATCTCCGAATGGCCGGCAACGTGTACCGGCTGCTCCGCGACCGCATGGTGCATTCGCGGTTCGTTGTCGTGCCTTCCCCGAAAGCCCCGCGCACCGTCCGGCGTCGCGGCGTGTGATTTGCCGGCATCGCGGCCCATTTCATAAGACGTACAGTTCCCCCGCAATGCGCGATGCGCGCCGAACTGTACTCTTGTTCGCGCGAACGATGTGTGTACTCGTCGCCAACTGTTCTGCTCTTAAGATTCCATCATCAAGTGCACAGTGCCGCGGATCCAGTCGCACCGGAACCCTGTCGGCGCATCTTCAAGAGAGAGCCAGTGCGATGGAAAAGGCAAAACCGGAGGGAAGGATCAGGAATCACGACGGCCCGGTCGGCGGGCGCAACACGCGCGTATCGGACGCAAACGGCAGGGCAGCCCAGCTGCGCCGCCCGGCGGGAGGTACGCGATGAAACTCTATGAAAAACTCGCGGACGACATCGAGCGCCTGATCCGCCAGGGCGTGTACCGGCACGGCGACCGGATTCCGTCGGTGCGGCAGGCGAGCCAGCAGCATCGGATCAGCATCACGACCGTGCTGCATGCGTATCTGTTGCTGGAAAGCCGCGGGCTGCTCGAAAGCCGGCCGCAGTCGGGCTATTTCGTGAACCTGCGACGCGACGACAGCCATGCGCCGGTGCGCGAGCTGCGCCCGTCGAAGCCGATCGCGATCTCGTCGTCGGTGGACGTGAGCCGGCTCGTGCTGTCGACGCTGCGCTCGATCGGCACGGACGACGCGGTGCCGCTCGGCTCGCCATACCCGGACCCGAGCCTGTTTCCGTTCGAGAAGCTGAACCGCTACGCGTATGCAGCCGGCCGCGACAAGTCGCTGTGGGGCGTGACGGACGGGCTGCCGCCCGGCCATCCGCGACTGATCCGGCAGATCGCACGGCGCTACCTCGAAAACGGGATGTCGGTGGATCCGAACGAGATCATCGTGACGGTCGGCGCGACGGAGGCGATCAACCTGTGCCTGCAGGCGGTCGCGAAACCGGGCGATACGATCGCGGTGGAATCGCCGACGTTCTACGCGATGCTGCACGCGATCGAACGGATGGGGATGAAGGCGATCGAGGTGGCCACGCACCCGGAATACGGAATCGATATCGCGGCGCTGGCCGCGATCGCGAAGTCGCAGCCGATCGCAGCGTGCATGGTGATGCCGAACTTCCAGAACCCGCTCGGCTTCCAGATGCCGGACGAGCGCAAGCGCGAGCTGGTCGAGTTCGCGACGAAGACCGGGATGCCGCTGATCGAGAATGGCGTGTACAACGAACTGTATTTCGGCGATGCGCATCCGAGTTCGTTGAAGTCGTATGACCGCAGCGGGATCGTGCTGCACTGCTCGTCGTTCTCGAAGAGCCTGACGGCCGCGTACCGGATCGGCTGGGCGCTGCCGGGCCGCTATCGTGACCAGGTCGAGAAGCTGAAATTCCTGAACACGCTCGCAACGCCGTCGCTGCCGCAGCTCGCGATCGCGGAGTTTCTCGAACGCGACGGCTACGAGCATCACCTGCGGCGCCTGCGCAAGGCGTATGCGCAGCAGGCGAACCTGATGCGCGCGATGGTGTCGCGGTTCTTCCCGGAAGGCACGCGCATCTCGAGCCCGGCGGGCGGGTACGTGCTGTGGGTCGAACTGCCTGCGCAGATCGACGCGATGCGGCTTTACCAGCTCGCGCTGGAGCAGGGGATCACGATCGGGCCCGGCTACATGTTCTCGATCACGGACAGCTACCGGAACTTCATCCGGCTGAACTACAGCAGCCCGTGGTCGCCGGAGATCGAGCAAGCCGTGATCACGGTCGGGAAGCTGGCGGCGGCGTGCATGCGGTGAGCGCGCGGTGTCTTGTACTTCAACGACGAAGCCGGCCGGGTGCCGGTTTCGTCATTTCGACGGCATGCCGCGGTGGCCGCGCGGAAGCCATCGCCGGCGGGGCGCTCGTAATCGCGTGCCCCGGAGGCTGGCCTGACCGAGGTTACCCGCCCGTCACCGGCGGGAAAAACGCCACCTCGCTGTCCTCCCGCACGACGAATCCCCCCGTCACCATTTCGAGATTCACGGCGGCCCGCACGGGCCGGTCCGTTCGCAGCGCTTCCGCGCTGCGCGCGTCGCGTGCGGCCAGCGTGTCGCGCAGCGCGTCGACGGTGAGTTCGCGCGCATCGATCTCGACGATTTCCTCGTCGCGCTCGAGTTGTTCGCGAATGCTTGCAAAGTATTTGATCGTCAGTTTCATTGCGTTGTCTTGAGAAGGAGCGGCGGAATCGGAAAGGGCGCCGTGCGCCCGCTCAGCCCCAGCGCCGCATCGCCTGGTCGTCGTGCGCTTTCGCCTCGACCCAGCCGGATACGCCGTCGTGGCGGATCTCCTTCTTCCAGAACGGTGCGTGGGTCTTCAGGAAATCCATCAGGAATTCGCACGCATCGAACGCGGCGCCGCGATGCGCGGCAGCCACCACGACCAGCACGACCGCCTGGCCGAGCGGAATGCGCCCGACGCGATGCACGATCCTGATCGTTTCGAGCTGCCAGCGCGCGCTGGCTTCCTCGACGATGCTCCACAGCGCCTGTTCGGTCATCGTCGGATAGTGCTCGACCTCGAGCGCGATCACGTCATCGACGTCGCCTTCGTTGCGCACGACGCCGAGGAAGTTCACGACCGCACCGACATTCGGATTGCGAACGATCGGCGCGAGCTCGGCGCCGGCATCGATCGACGCGTACTGCACGCGCACTTCGAAGCCGGCGGCAATCGACGGTGGCGGTTCGGGATGTGGGTCGGTCGCGTGGTCGGGCGCGGGGCTGCCCGCGTGCATCGGATCGTCCGGCAGCCCGGCACGGGATTCGGTGAAGCTCGTCATGACGATTCTCCTGTTGGCGGTGCGTCCTGGGTCGCGCGGCGGCCCCTCAGCCGCCGACGAGCGACATGCGCACGGTCGGATAGGTCTTGCCCGGCGCGCGGGCAGGCCGTGCGGCCCGGCGCTCGGAGTAGCGGTCGTCGCGGTGCGTCCAGCGCTCGCGCACGGCGGCGGCGAGGTCGGCGCTCGACGCGGCGTCGTCGAGCCACGGCCGCAGATCGGTGCCTTGCGTCGCGAACAGGCACGTGTAGAGCTGCCCGTCGGCCGACACGCGGGCGCGAGAGCAGGTGCCGCAGAACGGATGCGACACGCTCGCGATGAAGCCGACTTCGCCCGCGCCATCGATGTGCGCGCAACGGATCGCGGTTGCATCGTGCGCCGGTTCGCCGACGAGCACGAGCGGATAGTGTGCGTCGATCAGTTCGCGCATCTGCGCGGCCGGCATGACCTTGTCGCCGGACCAGAAGCTCGCGCCGCCGACGTCCATGTATTCGATGAAGCGCACGGCCACGCCGGTGTGCCGGAAGTGCCGCACGAGCGGCAGGATCTGGTCGTCGTTCACGCCGCGCTCGATCACCGCGTTGACCTTGACCGGCGCAAGCCCGGCCGCCTGCGCGGCCTCGATGCCGGCCAGCACGCGCGACACGGGCACGTCGGTGTCGCTCATCCGGCGGAACACCGCGTCGTCGAGCGCGTCGAGGCTGACCGTCACGCGCGACAGGCCCGCGTCGCGCAGCGTGCGCGCCTTCGCGGCCAGCAATGAGCCGTTGGTCGTCAGCGCGATCTCGACGGGCTTGCCGTCGACGGTCGTCAGCGCGGCGAGACGTTCGATCAACGCTTCGAGGTTGCGGCGCAGCAGCGGCTCGCCGCCGGTGATGCGGATCTTCTCGACGCCGAGCGACGTGAACGCACGGGCGATCTTTTCGAGTTGCGCGAACGACAGCCGCTCGGACGACGGCATGAACGCATAGTCGGCGCCGAAGCTTTCGCGCGGCATGCAGTAGCCGCAGCGGAAATTGCATTGATCGATCACGGACAGGCGCAGGTCGCGCAGCGGGCGGCCGAGCGTGTCGGACGTGCGGGGGAAAGCGCCGGGCGATGCGCCGCGGGACAGTGCGGCAGCGGCCGGCGCGGCGGAAACGATGGCATTCACGATCGGTTCGTCTGCCTGCAAGAAGTAAGCGGTGGGGCGTCGCCGGTCGGCCGTGCGTGTGCGGGTGGGCAGGCGCACGGCGCGTGACGAGCCTCATCGTGAGGATAGTCCGCGGGGTTTTCGCGGCAGGGACACAATCGCGCCCGAATTGCAGGGATACAGTTCGTCGTACGACCGGTGCGACGGCGAAGGCCGTGAATCGGGCGCGTGAGCGTCGTCGCGCTCATACGAGCCAGTGCGCGAATTCGTAATACGGTACCGCGTCGCCGCACACGATGCGCTGTCCGGCCGGCAGTCGGGCCAGCCCGCTCGCCTGCACGAGCGACTGCAGCGTGCCGGCGCCTTGCTGGCGCAGCGTGTCGAGCGCGGGCGTGCCGTCGAGGCCGACGGTGCAGTGCACGCGCACGAAGCGTTCGCGGTGCGGATCCGGTTCGAAGTCGGCGTCGATCGGCAGCGACGGCACGATCGGCACGCGTGCGTGGCGCCCTTGCAGGCGGCGGATCAGCGGCGCGACGAACAGCGTGAACGCGGTCATCGCGGCCCCCGGATTGCCGGGCAGCAACACCACCGGCCGCGCGTCGAGCCGGACGAGCGCCACCGGCTTGCCCGGCTTCATGCGCACGCCGGCCACGATGAACGACGCGCCGAGCGCGTCCAGCGCGGGGCGCAGCAGATCCTTGTCGCCGACCGACGCGCCGCCGACGCAGATCACCAGGTCGCAACCCGCGTGCAGATCGCGCAGCGCGCGATCGACGGCGGCCGCGGTGTCGGCCGCATGCAGGCGCATCGCGACCTCGGCACCGGTTCCCGCGACCAGCGCGGCGAGCATCGGCGCATTGCTGTTGTAAATCTGCTGCGGCGCACGCGGCTGCCCGCACGCGACGAGCTCGTCGCCGGTCGTCAGGATGCCGACGCGCAGCGCGGGGCGCACGTCGACGCGCGCGAACCCCTGCGCGGCCGCCACGCCGACGTGCATCGGGCCCATGCGCACGCCGGCCGGCACGAGCGGGTCGCCGGCGCGCACTTCCTCGCCCTGGCGGCGGATGTGCGAGCCGCTGCGCTGCGGCGCGTCGAACGCGACCCAGCCGTCCTGCTCGCGTGCGTGTTCCTGCATCACGACGGTGTCCGCGCCGGGCGGAATCACGCTGCCGGTGAAGATGCGTGCGGCCGTGCGCGGGGCCAGCGGTGCCGGCGTGTCGCCCGCATAGCAACGTTGCGCGACGTGCAGCGGCTCGCCGTGCGCAAGATCCGCGTAACGCACGGCGTAGCCGTCCATCGCACTCTGGTCGGCCGGCGGCTGGTCGAGTACGGCGATGAGCGGCGCGGCCAGCACGTGGCCGGCGGCTTCCTCGATCGGGACGGACGTGGTGGCGCCGAGCGGCGCGAACGCACTGGCGAAATGCTGCTGCGCGGTGTCGAAATCGGTCAGGGGTTTCATCAGGAAAGCGCCGGATGCGCTTGAGCGAGCGCGGGTTGATCGGGTTGAGAGGGCCGAGCGACGTCGGGCGACACGTACTCGACGAAGCCGTCGTTGCGGCAGAAGCCGACCAGCCTGACGCCGGCTTCGCGGGCGACGTCGATCGCGAGCGAGGTCGGTGCCGAGATCGTCGCGATCATCGGGATGCCGACCCGCGCGGCCTTGCGCACGAGTTCGTAGCTTGCGCGGCTCGACAGGAACACGAAGCCGTCGTGCAGGTTCGCGCGGCGCCGCGCGAGCCGGCCGATCAGCTTGTCGAGCGCGTTGTGGCGGCCGACGTCCTCGAACACGTCGAGCACGTCGCCGTTGCGGTTGCACCACGCGGCCGCGTGGATGCCGCCCGTCTCGCGCATCAGCGTCTGATGGGCCGGCAACGCGCGCGCGGCACGTTCGATCGCAGGTGCGCCGATACCGGCGGCCGTGCCGGCGGCGGCGATGCGCGGCGGGTGCAGGTCGAGCTGCGCGATGCTTTCGATCCCGCAGACGCCGCAGCCGGTGCGGCCGGCCAGCGCGCGCCGGTGCGCCTTCATCGCCATGAATGCCTGCTGCGACACGGTCAGGCGCACTTCGGCGCTGCCGGCACGGCATTCGCTTTCGATGTCGAAGACGTCCGATGCGCGCTCGACGATGCCTTCGCTCAGCGCGAAGCCGAGGCCGAACACGTCGAGGTCGATCGGCGTCGCCATCATGACCGTGTGCGCAATGTCGTTGAACACGAGTGCAACCGGCGTTTCCTCGACGACGCTGTCGACGGTGTCGCGCGCTTCGCCGGCACGGTGACGCGTCACCTGACACGCGGTGCTGCCGGTTGGAGCGTCGCGGCGGATGCAGGACTCCATGCGGTTTTCTCCAGGCGGATCGGCCGGCGGGCCGGCCGGGTCGGGCGCGTACGCCGGACCAGGGGAATCGAGAGGCTGCCGGGCAGCGCGGCCGAGGGGGGCGCGCCGTCGCTTCGGGCAGGCATTTCATGGGATGTTAAGGGGGATGACAGGCGCGCCGGATGTACAGCGCTGCAATGCGGAAAGCAGTACAGCTGACCATCCCGCAGGCACGAAATGTGTTTTCCGTGCACACATCTTCGGCGGCGTAAGCAGCACAGTTTCAACGCACGTTCGAACGATTGCGAGTATCGTTGCAAACGCGATATCGTCATTCACGCTTCGATGCCATGCGAGTGACCGTTTGTGTTCGCATGTGTTGTCGCCAAGCCGTCGCGCGATTTCCTGCTTCGAGCGTACGTCCTCACAACCACGAGCAAATTACGGTCATGGAAATCTTCGATGCGTTCCATCTCGCCCGCTTGCAATTCGCGTTCACGGTGTCGTTCCACATCGTGTTTCCCGCGATCAGCATCGGTATGGCGAGCTTCCTGGCAGTGCTGGAATGGCGCTACCTCGTCACCGGCGATGCCGCCTACAAATCCATGTTCCAGTTCTGGTCGAAGATCTTCGCGATCGGCTTCGGGATGGGCGTGGTCTCCGGCGTCGTGATGGCGTACGAGTTCGGCACCAACTGGGCCGGCTTCTCGCGCGTCGCGGGCAACATCACCGGCCCGCTCCTCACGTATGAAGTGCTGACGGCGTTCTTCCTCGAAGCCGGCTTCCTCGGCGTGATGCTGTTCGGCTGGCAGCGCGTGAGCCCCCGCGCACACTTCTTCGCGACGCTGATGGTCGCGGTCGGCACGCTGATCTCGACGTTCTGGATCCTCGCGTCGAACAGCTTCATGCAGACGCCGCAGGGCTACAAGATCGAGAACGGGCTCGTCGTGCCGGTCGACTGGTTCAAGATCGTCTTCAACCCGTCGTTCCCGTACCGACTCGTGCACATGACGATCGCGGCGTTCATCGTCGCGGGCTTCATCGTCGCCGCGTGCGGCGCGTGGCACCTGCTCAAGGGGCGCCGCGACGAGCCGGTGAAGCGCAGCTTCTCGATGGCGCTGTGGATGCTGCTGGTGCTTGCGCCGATCCAGATCGTCGTCGGCGATGCGCACGGGCTGAACACGCGCGAATACCAGCCGGCGAAGATCGCGGCGATCGAGGGGCTGTGGGAAACCGAGAAGGGCGGCACCGCGCTGAACCTCGTCGGGTTGCCCGACATGCAGGCCGAAACCACGCGCTATGCGATCCAGGTGCCGCACCTCGGCAGCCTGATCCTCACGCACAGCTGGGACGGCGAGATTCGCGGGCTGAAGGAATTCCCGCCGCAGGACCGCCCGTATTCGCCGATCCTGTTCTGGACGTTCCGGATCATGGCGGGCCTCGGGATGCTGATGCTGCTCACCGCGCTGCTCGGGCTGCTGCTGAGAAAGGGCGGGCGCCTGTATGAAACGCGCTGGTTCCAGTGGTTCGTGGTGGCGATGGGGCCGTCGGGCATCGTCGCGCTGCTGGCCGGCTGGATCACCACGGAGGTCGGGCGGCAGCCCTGGACCGTGTACGGCGTGCTGCGCACCGTCGATTCGGTCTCCCCGCTCACCGCGCAGCAGGTCGGCGTGTCGCTGCTGGTCTTCGTGGTCGTGTATTTCCTGGTGTTCGGAACGGGTATCTATTACATGATGAAACTGATGAAGCGCGGGCCGGCTGCCCAGGCCGGGTATATCGAGCTGCACCGGCATCCGGGGCTGCGCAAGAGCGCGCTGTCCACGCCGCTGAACGTCACCGAAGCGGAGTAAGCCATGCACATCGATCTTCCTGTCATTTGGGCCGCGATCATCGGCCTCGGCGTATTCATCTACGTGATGCTGGACGGCTTCGATCTCGGCATCGGCCTGCTGTTTCCGTTCTTCGATGCGAAGGCCGAGCGCCAGGTGATGCTCGACACCGTCGCACCGGTGTGGGACGGCAACGAGACGTTCCTGGTGCTCGGCGGTGCGGGGCTCTATGGCGCGTTCCCGGTCGTGTATTCGACGCTGCTGCCGGCGAACTACCTGCCGCTGGTGCTGATGCTGGTCGGCCTGATCTTCCGCGGGGCGGCGTTCGAGCTGCGCGCGAAGGCCACCCGCACGCAACACATGTGGGATCTCGCGTTCATCGGCGGCTCGGCGCTGGCCGCGTTCTGCCAGGGGATCGTGCTCGGTTCGCTGCTGCAGGGCATCAAGATCGAGAACAACCAGTTCGCGGGCGGGCCGTTCGACTGGCTGTCGCCGTTCAGCCTGCTGTGCGGGATCGGCGTGCTCGTCACGTATGCGACGCTCGGCTGCGGCTGGCTGATCCTGAAGGTCGACGGTGAACTGCAGCGCAAGATGCGGTTGCTGATGAAGCCGCTCGCGGGCGTGCTGCTCGCCGTGATGGGCGTGGTCAGCCTGTGGACCGTGATCGGGCTGCCGGCCGTCGCGCATCGCTGGTTCGGCAGCGGCAACCTCGGCTGGTTCCTGCCGGTGCCGGTGCTCGTCGTCGCCTGCGTGTGGGGCATCTTCCACACGGTGAAGCGCGCGCACGAGGCCACGCCGTTCCTGCTGACGCTCGCGCTCGTGTTCCTCGGCTACACGGGGCTCGTGATCAGCATCTGGCCGAACATCGTGCCGCCGTCGCTGTCGATCTGGGACGCGTCGTCGAGCCATTCGAGCCAGCTGTTCGCGCTCGTCGGCACCGTGATCGTGCTGCCGATCATCCTCGTGTACAACGCGATGCAGTACCGCGTGTTCCGCGGCAAGGTGCGCGAGGGCGACATCGGTTATCACTGAGCGGCTATCACTGAGCGGCCATCACTGAACGCCGCATGAGGTGACGGGCAGGGCGGGCGCGGGCGTATCATCACGCGCAGCGCGTTGCCCGCCCCGGCCTTCACCCGGCAGCGGCCCGCCACGCGCGGGCCGTTGCGCATCGGGCACCGGCGCGCCGCTTGATGCATTCCCTGGCAGTCGAGAAAACACCATGATCGTCCGACCACAACAAAACTGGCTCAGGATGCTGTTCGTCTGGAACGGCTCCGTGCTGCAATCGATCATTCCGCAGCTCGTGTTCATGGCGGTCGTCAGCACGCTGGCGGTCTTCACGAACGGGCGCATCTTCGGCGAGAAGATCCCGCTCAACACCGCGCCGTTCACGCTGTTCGGGCTCGCGCTCGCGATCTTTCTCGGGTTTCGCAACAGCGCGAGCTTCGAGCGCTTCAAGGAGGCGCGGCATCTGTGGGGCAACCTGCTGATCGCGGCGCGGACGCTGACGTCGCAGTTCAATCGCTACCTGCCCGACAGCGTGAGCGACGCCGAGCGCAACCGGCTCGCCGACCTGCTGATCGCGCTCACCTATGCGCTCAAGCACCAGCTTCGTCATACCGATCCGACCGCGGACCTGCAGCGCATTCTCGGGGCGGAACGCACGGCCGAGCTGGGCGGCAAATGCTTCAAGCCGGTCGCGATCCTCGACGAGTTGCGCGGCGACATCGTCCGCGCGCTGGGCCGTGCGCCCGGTAGCGATGCGACCTGCTGGATGTTCGAGACGCAGCTCGACGAGGTCGGCAAATCGGTCGGTGGTTGCGAACGCATCCTGTCGACGCCGATCCCGTTCTCGTACAGCGTGCTGCTGCATCGCACCGTGTATGCGTATTGCGTGCTGCTGCCGTTCGGTCTCGTCGACTCGACGGAGTTCTTCACGCCGCTGATCTGCGTGTTCATCTCGTACACGCTGATCGCGCTCGAAGCGATCGCGAGCGAGGTGGCCGAGCCGTTCGGCCTCGCGCCGAATGCGCTGGCGCTCGATGCGATATCGCGCACGATCGAGCGGTCGGTGCTCGAACTGGGCGACCGCCCGCTGCCGGAGGAGTTCGTGCCGGCGTCGACGTACCAGATCACGTGAGCGACGGCACGTCGCGGCGCTGCGTCGATTTCGGGCCGGCGTCGGGCGGCAGGGTCGGGCGAGTCGTGCGTATCCTGCACGATCCCGACCGCGATCCGGTGATCGCCGACGACTTCGACTGGGCTACCTGCGTACGCTGATCGACGGCGGTGATGTGTTTGTCATCGATTTCGGCGAAGAATAGCGGCAGGGCGGTAGCTGCCGCGACAGGAGCGATTGAAATGCGAATCTACGTGACGAGTATCTTTGTCGACGACCAGGACACGGCGTTGACGTTCTATACCGACAAGCTCGGATTCAAGCTGAAGAACAACGTGCCGGTGGGCGAGACCCGCTGGCTGACGGTCGTGTCGAAGGACCAGCCGGACGGCACCGAGCTGCTGCTCGAGCCGAGCCACCATCGCGCGGTCGGGCCTTACAAGCAGGCGCTGTACGAGGACGGCATTCCGGCGGCATCGTTCCAGGTCGACGATCTCGATGCGGAGTTCGCGCGGCTCACGGATCTCGGTGTCCACTTCACGCTGGAACCGATGGACGCGGGGCCCGTGCGCGTCGCGATCATCGACGATACGTGCGGGAACCTGATTCAGCTGATGCAAATGAAGTGACGTAACACGCCGCGCGCCGGGCGCTCAGCGCACCGCGCACCGCGACCGGCGGCGCATCGTGCATCCCGCTGCGCTCGTGCGTGCGGCGCGGGATGCGCCATCCGCGTTCGTTTTGTACCGGCAGGTCGCGAGTGGACCAGCGGCCGCTCCGCCGTCGGCTCGGATAGTCGCTCGAGCGACGGTGGCGGAGGCGCAGAATCGCCCACGAGCAGCAGGGTGACTCCGGTGCGAAATGCCCCGCTCAGGTAGACTCGTGTGCCCTTCAACGGAGTGGATGCGATGCAATTGCTCGATCACGTGTCAATCAGCGTGCCGGATATCGACCTGGCACGCCCGTTCTACGATGCCATCATGGCCGCGCTCGGCGCAGCCAAGGTTTATGACCGGCCGACCGCGCTCGGCTATGGCGAACGTTGCAACGCGAACGACACCGCATCGACTTTCCTGGCGGTCTATCTGGATCCTGCTGAAATCGGCGCGAGCAAGCGGCACTGGTGTTTCAAGGCGGCGAGCCGCGCGCAGGTGGATGCGTTTTTCGAAGCCGGCCTGGCGACGGGCGGGCGGTCCGACGGTGAACCCGGCTTGCGGCCGCATTACCACGGCGACTACTACGGCGCGTTTCTCGTCGACCCGGCCGGCAATCGGGTCGAGGCGGTGTGCAATGCGTCCGTGCCGGCGCAGGCATCGTGATGAAGGTGCGGTTCACTCGACACTCGCTCGATCGCTCGCGCACGTGACGCGGTGAACGCCACGCGCCGGCTCGATACCGACCGGCGCGCAAAGCGGGTTCGCGTGCTCGCAGCCGGTGCCGTTCAATCGAAGTAATTCAACCCCATCGCGCCCTTCACCTCGGCGAGCGTCGCGCCGGCCACGTCGCGTGCGTGCATCGTGCCGCGCTTCAGGATCGCCATCACTTCGGCCTTGTCGGCCTCGAATTCGCGGCGGCGCGCGCGGATCGGCTCGATCAGCGCCTGCAGCCGCTCGTTCAGCACGGGCTTGACGACGCTGTCGCCGAGCCCGCCGCGACGGTAGTGCGCCTTCAGCTCGTCGACCTTCTGCACGTCGGGTTCGAACGCATCGAGGAACGTGAACACGACGTTGCCCTCGACCTGGCCGGGATCGCTCACGCGCAGGTGGTTCGGGTCGGTGTACATGTCCTTCACCGCTTGCGCGATCTCGTCCGGCGTCGAGCCGAGCGTGATCGCGTTGCCGAGCGACTTGCTCATCTTCGCCTTGCCGTCGATCCCCGGCAGCCGCGTGACCGCCGACAGCACGGCCTCGCATTCGACCAGCACCGGCTGCTCGACGGTCGCGTTGAAGCGGCGCACCAGTTCGTTGGTCTGCTCGATCATCGGCAACTGGTCGTCGCCGACCGGCACGTGCGTTGCCTTGAACGCGGTGATGTCGGCCGCCTGGCTCACCGGGTACGTCAGGAAGCCGGCCGGGATGTCACGCTCGAAACCGCGCAGGCGGATCTCTTCCTTGATCGTCGGATTGCGTTCGAGGCGCGCGACCGTGACGAGGTTCAGCAGGTATTGCGACAGCTCGGCGAGCTCGGGCACCTGCGACTGCACGACGATCGTCGAGATCGCGGGATCGATGCCGACCGCGAGATAGTCGAGCGCGACCTCGATCACGTTCTCGGTGACGCGCTGGCGGCGGCCCATGTTGTCGGTCAGCGCCTGCGTGTCGGCGAGCAGCAGGAACTGTTTCGCTTCGTGCTGCATCTGCACGCGCGCGCGCAGCGAGCCGATGTAGTGGCCGAGATGCAGCGGGCCGGTCGTGCGGTCGCCGGTGAGGATGGTCGGTCGGGTCGGGTGGGTCATGTTGGTCGTGGCTCCAGGTTATCGAAGCCGCCAGCCATGGTGTCTGCGCAGAAACGCAAATGCCGCCATCGCTGGCGGCATCACGTTTGGGACATGCAAAAGGAAACGGGCCGCCTGGGTCAGGCGCGCCACCAGCAATGTACGTTCGGCGAGGCGGGTCGGGTTTCCATCGCGTGAGTATAGCGTAGTGCGGGGTTGGATGGCCGGGCGCGTCAGCGGATCACCGACTCCATCGCGAGGTACGCGGTTTCGGCCGACGGCCACAGCAGGTACAGCAGGCCGGCCATCAGCAGCAGCGCGCCGGCGCGCGCCAGCGGCGTGCGGTCTTTGTGGTGCGGGGTGCGGGGGGGCTGCTTCGGTTTCTTCATGCTTGCAGGCGCGGGGAGCGCCACTCCAACGGTTGCTGCAACGGGTCGCGCGGGGCGATGCCGTGGTGTTGCGGGGTTCGACGGGGCTGTGGGGTACCGTGTTGCCCGGGCTGGGCGGCAGGGATTGCGGGGCGATCCATTAAAAGGGATCGATCGGGTATCCTGTGCCTGCCTTTCATGCCGAGGCGACCGGCATCCTACCAGTTTGGCGATGTGTGCATAGTCAAGAATTGTCGGGGGGCGTGCGGCCGGCGGCGGCACCTCCGACTCGCTGTGGTTCACAACGCTTGCGGTGCGTAGCGCGGAGCCGTCGCCGATGATCGCGACGACGGGCTTCCGGCCTGCCGTCTTGGCCCCGGCGATAGGCCGACCGTCGTTCCCTGACCCGATCCGAGGACGTGCGACCACGGTAATTGTGCAACGGCCTGTTGCACAAACTTCGGCTGCGGAAAGGCTTGTTCGAGGGCGCGCATGTACTTGATTCGCACCGCAGCCAGACATGAACATCGTCTCTCGTGTGCGCACCAGAAAGCCACCCGCACCGCTCGCCACGCCCACCACCCCCAGCTTTTTGTTCGTCAACACCAACAAAAATCATCATTTCGCGCCTGCCTGCGCATCAGCAGAATGTCTCCATTCCAACTCACGCGACCGTCCGAACGTCGCGCCGAGCCGCACTTCAGAAGGAGACAGCCGTGGCAGTCGAAACAACTTCAATCGATACGCTCGTCGTGGGCGCCGGTCAGGCCGGCGTGGCCATGAGCGAGCACCTGGGCAAGCTGGGCGTACCGCATCTCGTGCTGGAGCGCAGCCGCATCGCCGAGCGCTGGCGCACGGGGCGCTGGGATTCGCTGGTCGCGAACGGCCCCGCGTGGCACGACCGCTTCCCCGGCCTCGAATTCGACGGCCTCGATCCCGATGCGTTCGCAACGAAAGACCAGGTCGCCGACTACTTCGAAGCGTACGCGCGCAAGTTCAACGCGCCGATCCGTACCGGCGTCGAGGTGAAGCAGGTCGTGCGCAATGCCGGCAAGCCGGGTTTCATCGTCGAGACGTCCGACGGCACGATCGAGGCGAACCGCGTGGTCGTCGCGACCGGGCCGTTCCAGCGCCCGGTGATTCCGCCGATCGCGCCGGACGACGCGCGCCTCGTGCAGATTCATTCCGCCGACTACCGCAACCCGGCGCAGCTTCCGGACGGCGCGGTGCTGGTGGTCGGCGCGGGGTCGTCGGGCGTGCAGATCGCCGACGAGCTGCAGCGCGCGGGCCGGCAGGTGTACCTGTCGGTCGGCCCGCACGATCGGCCCCCGCGTGCGTATCGCGGCCGCGATTTCTGCTGGTGGCTCGGCGTGCTCGGCGAATGGGACAAGGAAGTCGCGACGCCCGGCCGCGAACACGTGACGATCGCGGTGAGCGGCGCGCGCGGCGGCCATACGGTGGATTTCCGCAAGCTCGCGAACCAGGGCGTGACGCTCGTCGGGCTGACGAAGTCGTTCGACGGCGGCGTGGTCACGTTCGAGCGCGATCTGGCGATCAACCTCGCACGCGGCGACGAGAACTACCTGTCGCTGCTCGACGCGGCCGACGCCTATGCGGCGCGCAACGGCCTCGACCTGCCGGAAGAACCGGAAGCCCGCCGCATCCTGCCGAATCCCGATTGCGTCGCGCATCCGATCCTCGCGCTCGACCTTGCCGGCGCGGGCGTCACGTCGATCGTCTGGGCGACCGGCTACGCGGTCGACTACGGCTGGCTGAAGGTCGACGCGTTCGCCGACAACGGCAAGCCGCAGCACCAGCGCGGCGTGTCGAAGGAGCCGGGCATCTATTTCCTCGGGCTGCCGTGGCTGTCGCGGCGCGGCTCCAGCTTCATCTGGGGCGTGTGGCACGACGCGCGGCACATCGCCGATCACATCGCGATCCAGCGCACCTACCTCGAGTACCACGACGCGTCGCAGCGCCGCTCGACCGCGCAAGCGGAGCAGGACGTTGCCGTGCCTCATGCCGACACGCAGCCGCTCGCCGACGCGGTGAACTGACCGAACCCCCGCCGCCCGCCGCACCGCGTCTGCTTCCGGTGCGGCGGCGTGACCCCTGACGACTGAAGGATTCCGATGAGCCAACCCACCCATACCCGTATCCGCATGTTCAACACGAAGGATACCTATCCGAACCAGACGCTCGACAACGACCTGTGCCAGGCCGTGCGGGCGGGCAATACCGTCTACGTGCGCGGCCAGGTCGGCACCGATTTCGACGGCAGGCTGATCGGCCTCGGCGATCCGCGAGCGCAGGCCGAGCAGGCGATGAAGAACGTCAAGCAGCTGCTGGAGGAAGCCGGCAGCGACCTCACGCACATCGTGAAGACGACGACCTACCTGATCGATCCGCGCTATCGCGAGCCGGTGTATCAGGAAGTCGGCAAGTGGCTGAAGGGCGTGTATCCGATCTCGACGGGGCTCGTCGTATCCGCGCTCGGCCAGCCGCAGTGGCTGATGGAAATCGACGTGATCGCCGTGATCCCGGACAACTGGCAGCCGAACCGCGCATAGGGGGCGACATGACTTTCTCCATCGTCGGGCGTTGCCCGGAGACGGGCCAGCTCGGCATCGCGATCAGCTCGTCGAGCATCGCGGTGGGCGCGCGCTGTCCGTGGGTGCGCGCGGGCGTCGGCGCCGTCGCGACGCAGAACATCACGCTGCCGGCGCTTGGGCCCCAGATCCTCGACCTGATCGAGCACGAGCAGCTCGCGCCCGCCGCGGCGCTCGACCGCGCGCTCAGCGCGAACGGCTGGAGCCAGTACCGGCAGGTCACGGTGATCGACGGGCAGGGGCAGACGGCCTGCTTCACCGGCAAGGAAGCGCTCGGCACGCATCACGCGGTGCAGGGCGAGCAATGCGTGGCGGCGGGCAACCTGCTGGCCGCGCCGGCCGTGATCGACGCGATGGCGCGCGCCTTCGAACAGGCGCCCGGCCTGCTCGCCGATCGCCTGCTGGCCGCGATGCGCGCGGCGATGGCAGCCGGCGGCGAGGCAGGGCCGGTGCATTCGGCCGCGCTGAAGGTGGCCGGTGACGTGACCTGGCCGATCGTCGACCTGCGCGTCGACTGGGCCGAGGCCGATCCGATCGGGCAGCTCGATGCGCTGTGGCACGCGTATCGGCCGCAGATGCAGGACTACCAGACGCGCGCGCTGAACCCCACGGCCGCGCCGAGCTACGGAGTGCCGGGCGATGAATGACACGTCGAGCCGCGCGCTGCTGGAACGGCTGATCGGTTTCGCGACGGTCAGCCGCGAGTCGAACCTGGAGATGATCGGCTTCATCCGCGACTATCTCGCGGGCTTCGGCGTCGAAAGCGAACTGTTCTACAACGCGGAACGCACGAAAGCGAGCCTGTACGCGACGATCGGGCCGCGTGATCGCGGCGGCATCGCGCTGTCGGGCCATACCGACGTGGTGCCGGTCGACGGGCAGGCGTGGACGGTCGAGCCGTTCCGGCTGACCGAGCGCGACGGCCGTCTGTACGGCCGCGGCACGGCCGACATGAAGGGCTTCATCGCGTCGGTGCTCGCGGCCGTGCCGGCGTTCGTGGCCCGGCCGCTGAGCATGCCCGTGCATCTCGCGTTCTCGTACGACGAGGAAGTCGGCTGCCTCGGCGTGCGGCCGATGCTCGATGCACTGGCCGCGCGCGAGCACCGGCCGCGCCTGTGCCTGATCGGCGAGCCGACCGAACTGAAGCCGGTGCTCGGTCACAAGGGCAAGCTCGCGATGCGCTGCCATGTAAAGGGTGCCGCTTGCCACTCGGCGTACGCGCCGTCGGGCGTCAACGCGATCGACTATGCGGCGAAGCTGATCGGCCGGCTCGGCGAGATCGGCGCGGCGCTCGCGCGACCGGAACGGCACGACGCGCGATTCGATCCGCCGTTCTCGACGGTGCAGACCGGGCTGATCAAGGGCGGCCGCGCGCTGAACATCGTGCCGGCCGAATGCGAGTTCGATTTCGAGGTGCGCGCGCTGCCGGATTTCGATGCGCACGACGTGCCGAGGAAGTTGCAGGACTATGCGGAATCCGAACTGTTGCCGAGGATGCATGCGGTGCAGCCCGATACCGACATTCAACTGCAGCCGCTGGGCGCGTATCCGGGGCTGGCGACCGCGCCGGACAGCGAGGCCGCGCGCCTGCTCGCGATGCTGAGCGGCTCCGATGCGTTCGGCACGGTGGCGTTCGGCACCGAGGGCGGGCTATATGGCGAGGCCGGCATTCCGACCGTGGTGTGCGGGCCCGGCAGCATGGACCAGGGGCACAAGCCCGACGAGTTCGTCACGCTCGACCAGCTGCACGGCTGCGACGCGATGCTGGAGCGGCTGGCCGCCTATCTCTCCGCAGCCATCTGACGCGGCACGCCTGACCGACACGCACGCACCGCCTCCCGCGGCGCGTGCGTTTTCGTGTTCCTTCCGGTTCCTTGTCGCACCGTTTATCGCGCCGTCTCCGCGACGATCTGCGCAAGCCGCTCGCGGCAGAAATCGACGAACGACTGCGCCTGCTTCGTGAGTTGCCCGCGCTTCAGCCGCGCGCTCACGAGCCCCGACGGGCTCACCGTTTCGCTCAAGCCGATCGTCACGACGCGCTGGCCGTCGTACGTGTATTCGGAGTGCGGGCGCGTGACGAGCAGCGAGAAGCCGAACCCCTGGCCGACCATCCCGCGCACCATCTCGATCGACGGCGAGCCGAACACGATGTTCGGCGTGAGCCCGAGTTCGTGAAAGAGGCTGACGAAATACGTGCGGCTCGGCTGCACGTCGAGCAGGATCATCGGCTCGACACAGAGGTCGCGCAACGACACGTGCGTCTGGCCCGCGAACCGGTGGTTCTCCGGCAACAGCACGTACGGCTGCTGCGGCGGCATCAGCGGCTCGGTCTCGATCGTGCCGTCGAGATCGTGGTCGTACATCAGCGCGAGATCGAATGTGCCCGACGTCAGGCCCTGCACGAGTTCCTGCTGGTCGCCGTCGCGCAGCCGGATGTTCACGCCCGGGTAGCGCTCGCGAAAGCCCGCGATCAGTTGCGGCAGATAGAGCGGCGCGACCGTCTCGAAGCAGCCGATGTCGATCTGCCCGGTGATCACGTCGTTGTCGGCGAGCGCGTTCTGTTCGAATTCGTGCGCGATGCGCAGCAGCTCCTGCGCCTTCCGGTAGAAGCGTGTGCCGCTCGGCGTGAGCGACACGCCCTGCGCGTGATGGCGGATGAACAGCTTCACGCCGAAGCTTTCCTCCAGACCCTTGATCGCGCTGGAGATCGACGGCTGCGCGATGAAGAGCTGGCGCGACGCCTCGGCGACGCTGCCGGATTCCACGGTCGTCACGAAGTATTTCAGTTGCCGCAAAGTGTAGTGAGCCACAAGCACCTCTGATGCACGGCCCCGGCGTGCCGCCGCGGGCGCAATCTGTCCATGGTTTGCGTAGCACCTTACCTGAAAGCCCGCCGGCGCCGAAATGTCCGCTGCAGAGCTTTTTCGTATGTCGCGGAAATATTTTTAGTATTTTCCGGTCGCGCAGGTCGTGGCGCACCATCGTCTCCAACCTGGATCAAGAAGCAAACGACGCGGCCGCGCACGCACCGGCGGGATCGGTTATCCGTCCCCGCATGCGCATCGTCCGCTTCGCTCGACCCGCCGCCCGTGCACGCGGCGCGTCGTCGCTCGCGTATCCGGACCCGATTGCAGGCGCGCACCCCAACGCGCGTCGGCTGACACGGCAAGCGCGCATCGCCGCGCAGGACAGGAGACATCACCATGACGAACGTGGACCGCAACGCGTCCCCGATGATAGAGAAGCACACGATCGGCTACGTGCCGCCCGCGGAGCGCCACGGCAAGGTGCGCGACCTGTTCACGCTCTGGTTCGGCGGCAACATCGCGCCGCTGCCGATCGTGACCGGCGCGCTCGGCGTGCAGCTCTTCCACCTGAACCTGATGTGGGGCATCGTCGCGATCGTCGTCGGCCAGGCGGTCGGCGGCGTGCTGATGGCGCTGCATTCGGCGCAGGGGCCGCAGATGGGCATCCCGCAGATGATCCAGAGCCGCGCGCAGTTCGGCTCGTGGGGCGCGCTGCTCGTGACCGTGATCGCGGCCGTGATGTACGTCGGCTTCTTCGCGTCGAACATCGTGCTGGCCGGCAAGTCGGTGCACGGTATCGCGTCGTCGGTGCCGGTGCCCGTCGGCATCGTGATCGGCGCGGTGGGCTCGGGGCTGATCGGGATCGTCGGCTACCGGTTCATCCACATCCTGAACCGGATCGGCACGTGGGTGCTCGGCATCGGCATCCTGGTCGGCTTCTGGATGATCCTCACGCACGTGACGACCGACGATTTCCTGACGCGCGGCGGCTTCAACTTCGCCGGCTGGCTCGCGACGGTATCGCTGTCGGCGTTGTGGCAGATCGCGTTCGCGCCGTACGTGTCGGACTATTCGCGCTATCTGCCGGAAAACGTCGGCGTGGCGTCGACGTTCTGGGCGACCTATCTCGGCTGCACGATCGGCTCGACGCTCGCGTTCATCTTCGGCGCGGTCGCGGTGCTCGCGGTGCCGGCCGGCGCGGATGCGATGGATGCGGTCAAGCAGGCGACGGGCCCGCTCGGCCCGCTGATGCTCGTGCTGTTCCTGCTGAGCGTGATCAGCCACAACGCGCTGAACCTGTACGGCGCGGTGCTCGCGGTGATCACGTCGGTGCAGACGTTCGCGTACAAGTGGATTCCGACCGCGAAGGCGCGCGCGGTGGTGTCGGTCGTGATCTTCGTCGCCTGCTGCTACGCGGCGATCGGCGCGTCGACGAACTTCGTCGGCAACCTCGTCGATCTCGTGCTCGCGCTGCTCGTCGTGCTGGTGCCGTGGACGGCGATCAACCTGATCGACTTCTACGTGATCCACAAGGGCAAGTACGACATCAAGTCGATCTTCATGGTCGATGGCGGGATCTACGGCCGCTTCAACCCGCAGGCGCTGCTCGCGTATGCGATCGGCATCCTCGTGCAGATTCCGTTCATGAACACGCCGATGTATGCGGGCCCGATTCCGGCGCATCTCGGCGGCGCGGACCTGTCGTGGCTGGTCGGGCTCGCGCTGACGTCGCCGCTGTACTACTGGCTTGCGTCGCGTGACAGCGCGTACCGGCGCCGGCAGACGGGCGCGACGATGCCGCCGACGGCGGCGCGGTAATAGCGGGGAAGGAAGGGGGCCATCGCACCCGTCGAGACACGGTGGCCCGTGGGGAAGGTCGGGCCGGCTCGCGGTAGCCTGTACGCCGCGAGCCGGCCCGTCAGTCGGTCAGACCACCGCCGAGCGCGCGACGCGCACCGGCACCGACTTGTACGACGGCGTGCCGCTTTCCTTGTCGATGTAGTCGAGCGGCACGAGCACGTTCGCTTCCGGGTAGTACGCGCCGACCGACCCCGGCGCGATGTCGTACTCGATCGCGGTGATCTTCTCGAGGCGCAGCGCGCGACCCGATGCGGTGACCGTCTCGATGTCGACGAGATCGCCGTGTTCGAGCCCGTACTTCGCGAGATCGGCGGGGTTCATGAACAGCACGTCGCGCCGGCCGAACACGCCGCGATAACGGTCGTCGAGCCCGTAGATCGTCGTGTTGTACTGGTCGTGGCTGCGCAGCGTGATCAGCCGCAGCACCTGTTCGGCGCCGAGCACGTCGGCGTCTTCCTTCACGCCCTTGTAGACCGAGAACATCGCCTTGCCGGTCGGTGTCGGCCACACGCGCTCGGTGGGCGGCAGCGGCAGGCGGAAGCCGCCCGGCGTGCGGATCCGCTCGTTGAACGCCTCGAAGCCGGGCACCGTGCGGTCGATCAGGTCGCGGATGCGGTCGTAGTCGTCGATCAGGTCGAGCCACGCGACCTTGCTGGCCGGCAGCGTCGCATGCGCGATGCCCGCGACGATCGCCGGCTCGGAGCGCAACTGGTCGGACGCCGGCTTGAGCTTGCCGGCCGACGCGTGAACCATCGACATCGAATCCTCGACGGTGATCGACTGCCGGCCGGTGGCCTGCATGTCGAGCTCGGTGCGGCCGAGCACCGGCAGCACGAAGGTTTCCTTCGCGACCAGCAGGTGCGAGCGGTTCAGCTTGGTGCCGAGATGCACGCTCAGGTCGAGCTTCGCCATCGCCGGGAACGACTGCTCCGGATCGGGCAGCGCGACCGCGAAGTTGCCGCCGAGGCACAGCAGCGCCTTCGCGGTGCCGTCGATCATCGCCTGCATCGCCTGCACGGCGTCATGCCCGTGATGGGCGGGCGGCGTGAAGCCGCACACGTCCTCGATCTTCTTCAGGAACTCGGCCGACGGCTTCTCGGTGATGCCGACCGTGCGGTTGCCCTGCACGTTCGAGTGGCCGCGCAGCGGGCACACGCCGGCGCCGGGCTTGCCGATGTTGCCGCGCATCAGCAGCAGGTCGGCGATCAGGCGCACGGTTGCGGTGCCCTTGTTGTGCTGCGTGACGCCCATCCCGTACGTGACGATCGTCGCGTTCGACTTCGCGTACGCGAGCGCGACCTGTTCGAGCTGCGCCTGGCTGAGCCCGCTCGCGCGCTCGATGTCGTCCCACGACGTGGCTTCGAGGTCGGCCGAGAACGCGTCGAAGCCGTTGGTGTGCTGCGCGATGAAGTCGCGGTCGAGCACGTTGCCGCGCTCGGCTTCGAGCTGCAGCAGCGCCTTCATGATGCCCTTCAGCGCGGCCGCGTCGCCGCCGGCGTCGACCTGGTAATACGTCGATGCGATGCGGGTCGAGCCGAACGACGCCATCTCGATCATGTCCTGCGGATCGGCGAAGCGTTCGAGCGCGCGTTCGCGCAGCGGGTTGAACACGATGATCGGCACGTTGCGGCGCGCGCACTCGTGCAGTGTGCCCATCATCCGCGGGTGGTTCGTACCGGGGTTGTGGCCGATCGAGATGATCAGCTCGCAGTGGTCGAAATCCTCCAGCGACACGGTGCCCTTGCCGATGCCGATCGACTGCGGCAGGCCGACGCTGGTCGGCTCGTGGCACATGTTCGAGCAGTCGGGGAAATTGTTGGTGCCGAGTTCACGCGCGAACAGCTGGTACAGGTACGCGGCTTCGTTCGACGCGCGGCCCGACGTATAGAACTCGACCTGGTCGGGCGGCAGCGCGCGCAGCACTTCGCCGATGCGCGCGAACGCGTCGTCCCATTCGATCGCGCGGAACGTGTCGGTCGCGCGGTCGTAGACGAGCGGATGCGTGAGCCGGCCCATGTTCTCCAGCTCGTAGTCCGACATGCGCAGCAGCGACGACACGGTGTTCGCCGCGAAGAACTCGGGCGTCACGCGCTTGGTCGTCGCTTCCCACGTGACGGCCTTCGCGCCGTTCTCGCAGAACTGGAACGTCGACTTGTGTTCCTTGTCGGGCCACGCGCAGCCGGGGCAGTCGAAGCCGTCGGGCTGGTTGGTCCGCATCAGCACGATCGGCGCCTCGATGGTTTCCATTTGCGTGCGCACCGCATCGGCTGTCGCGCGAAGCGCGCCCCAACCACCGGCGGGCCCGTCGTACTTCCTGATGCCTGGCACTTCGCGTCGATTTGTCATGTTGAATCTCCATCAGCCTTACCCGGTGCGGGCGGCTCGGTTTGCGCCGTGTCGCGGCGTGGGGCGGCTCCGTCCGGTGGACGGAGCCGGTCATGCGTGCCCCGGGCGTGCGGGGCATGCTGTTTTTCAGTGCGCGTCCTTCTTCGCGCCGGACGACTTCTTGCCGGACGCTTTCGCGGCCGGCGCGGGCGGCGGGGCGTCGGCGGGCGTGTCGCCGGCCTTCGCATCGTCGGTGGCCTTGGCCGCCTTGCCGTTCGGTTTCGCCTTGCCGTCGGCGTCCTTCTTCGCGTCCTGGGTCGCCTTCGCTTCAGGCGCCGCGAGCTTGGTGAACTTCACTTCGTCGCTGGCCTTGTCGTAGTCGACCTCGCACCGGTCGCCCGACTTCAGCCGGTCGGCGAGGATCTCCTTCGCGAGCCGGGTCTCGATGGTCTGGCGGATCTGGCGCTTCAGCTCGCGTGCGCCGAACTCCGGCTGGTAGCCGGCTTCGGTCAGGTGCTCGACGAGCGCATCGCCCATCACGAGCGTGATGTCCTGCGCGGCGGCGGTGCGCACCACGCGGTCGAGCTGGATCTGCACGATCGCGCGGATGTTCTCCTTCGACAGCGCGTGGAAGACGATCACCTCGTCGATCCGGTTCAGGAACTCGGGGCGGAAATGGCCCTTCAGCACCTGCATCAGTTCCTCGCGGATCGCCTTGTCGGTCTTGCGCGCGGCTTCCGGCTGCGTGAGGTTGTCCATGATGATCGCGGCGCCGAGGTTGCTCGTCGCGATGATGATCGTGTTGCTGAAGTCGACCACGCGGCCCTTGCCGTCGGTCAGGCGGCCGTCGTCGAACACCTGCAGCAGCACGTTGTAGACGTCCGGATGCGCCTTCTCGATCTCGTCGAGCAGGATCACGCTGTACGGGCGGCGCCGCACGCGCTCGGTGAGCTGGCCGCCTTCGTCGTAGCCGACGTAGCCGGGCGGCGCGCCGATCAGCCGCGCGACCGCGTGCCGCTCCATGTACTCGGACATGTCGATGCGGATGATCGCCTGTTCGTCGCCGAACACGGTCTCGGCCAGCGCCTTCGCGAGCTCGGTCTTGCCGACGCCCGTCGGCCCGAGGAACAGGAACGTCGCGATCGGCCGGTGCGTCTGGCCGAGCCCCGCGCGCGACAGCCGCACGGCATCGCTGACGGCCACCACCGCGTCACTCTGGCCGACCACGCGCTCGCGCAGCTGCTCTTCCATCTTCAGCAGCTTCTGGCGTTCTTCCTGCGTGAGTTCGGAAACCGGGATGCCGGTGAGCCGCGACACGACTTCGGCCACCGATTCGACGGTGACCTCGAGCGTCTCGGAGCCGGTCTTGCGCTGCCACGCCTCCATCATCTCGTCGACGGATTTCTGCTTCGCGTTGATCTGCTCCTCGAACTGCTTCGCTTCGTCGAAGCGCTTGCGCGACGTCGCGTAGTCCTGCTCGCGCTTCAGTTGCGCGATCTGCGCTTCGCCTTCCTGGATGTCGACCGGGCGCGAGGTCGCGCCGATCCGCACGCGCGCGGCGGCCTGGTCGATCAGGTCGATCGCCTTGTCGGGGAGGAAGCGCGACGTGATGTAGCGATCGGCGAATTCCGCGGCCGCGACGAACGCGTCGTCGGCGAACGTCACCTGGTGATGCGCCTCGAGGCTGTCGCGCAGCCCGCGCAGGATCACGATCGTCTGCTCGACGCTCGGCTCCGGCACGAACACCGGCTGGAAGCGCCGTTCGAGCGCGGCGTCCTTCTCGATGTACTTCTGGTATTCGTTGAGCGTCGTCGCGCCGATCAGGCTCAGCTCGCCGCGCGCGAGCGCGGGCTTCAGCACGTTCGCGATGTCGAGGCCGCCTTCGCCGCCGCCCTGGCCGGCACCGACGATCGTGTGCAGCTCGTCGATGAACAGGATCAGTTCGTCCTGCTTCGCCGTGACTTCGTCGATCAGCTGCTTCGCGCGCTCCTCGAACTCGCCGCGATATTTCGCGCCGGCCACCATCGAGTTGATGTTGACTTCGACGAGCCGCTTGTCGCGCAGCACCTCGGGCACGTCGCCGTTGACGATCCGCTGCGCAAGCCCTTCGACGATCGCCGTCTTGCCGACGCCCGGCTCGCCGATCAGCACCGGATTGTTCTTCTTGCGGCGCGCGAGCACCTCGATCGTGCTCTCGATTTCCTGCGCGCGGCCGAGCACCGGGTCGAGCTTGCCCTGGCGCGCGATCGCGGTGAGGTCGCGGCCGAACTTGTCGAGGTTCGGCGTGCCGGTCGGCGCATCGACGCGGCCGTCCTCGGCGCCTTTGCCGACCACCTTCACGACTTTCTGGCGCAGCGCCTCGGGCGTCACGCCGTATTTCTTCAGCAGCGTGCCGGCGACGCTGTCCGGCACCGATGCGAGCCCGATCAGCAGGTGCTCGGGGCCGATGTACGAGTGGCCGAGATCGCGCGACGCCTGGAACGCGTATTGCACGGCCTTCTTCACGCGCGGCGAGATCGACAGCTTGTCGAGCGGCGCATCGGGGTCGGCCGTGCCGGTGTGCGCATGCGCATCGATGTACGACTTGATGTCCTCCGGCGACAGCTTCAGTTCCTTCAGCAGCGCGGCGCACACGTCGGTGTCCGCGAGCGCGTACAGCAGGTGTTCGGAATCGAGCTCGCTGCGGCGCAGCTCGTGCGCCTTCTCGGCCGCGCGCTGCAGCAACTCCAGCGTCTGCTCGCTGAACGCGTCGGTCGGGTCGACCGATTCGCGCGGAATCTCGGCAGCGAGCGGCGATTCGTCGTCGAGCCCGCCGAACAGCGACGACGAGCCGCCACCGCCGAGCAGCGAATCGAACGGGTTCAGCATGCTCTGATGCCGCATCAGCTGACGGAAGTGGTAATCGCAGATCGAGATCGTCTTGCGCTCGCCGTCCTGCATCACGGTTGCGCGCGCGACGGCCGGCCGCGCGTGGCAGATATCGCAAAGTGCGGGCATGGTGGTCTGGCTCCTGTCGGTGAAAGTGGGTCGAAGGGTGAAGTCCCGATGCGGTGCGGCGCTTGGCGCTTCCCACCGCGAACGCACGACACGCGGCACGGCGGCGCGCGGGCGGCACCCGTGCTGTCATGCAGTGCGCGCCGGCGTCGTGCACGGTCGCGGTCAGGGCGGCAAGCGTGCGTGCCGGGAGGAGCCCACGGCATCGCTTCGACTGCGTTCAAAATAGCGAATCGGCGCAGGCTCTCCAAGGCACAGTTCCGCACCGGCCCGGCCGTGAATTGCACCCTCGCATGCGCGCGCGCACTGTTGGCAAGGAGTACAGACGGGCGGGCGCACGGCGCCACGGGCGTGCGCGGCGGGCGCAGCGTGGGAGGACAGGAAGCGGAAGCGGGCGGCGCGCGAACGGATCGCGGTGCGACATCGGCGCGCAGGGCGCCGGTTGCCGGGGGATGAAAGGCAGCGCGGGTGGAGAGGCGCGACGGAAGCGCCGCAGGGGGCGCGTGCCGCGAGCGGCCAAGCGCGACCGCGCACGCACCGCGGACGATGCGTGTGGGGCGGCCGAAGGCGAAGGCGGGTTGCACGGTCCGGGCCGGACGCGGCGCAACCGCGGCGTGCCGCGGTCAGTCCGAGAGGGTCATCGCAAGCCGCTGCCGGGCAATCTGCTTCACGTCCTGTGACAGTGCCTCATTCGGCAGGCCATTGGCCCAGACGGAAAACGAATCCTCGATCAGGTTGCGCGTGTCGGGCGGCAACTCCGCCAGGACCAGCGACAAGACGGTGAACAGCACGGCGGTGTCGCCGGCCTGGCTGCTCGCGTTCGCGTCGACCGCCTGCTTCAGGTGGTCGACCGACGCCTGCAGCGCCTGCAATGCCTCATTCGACTCGCTCATCACACACTCCATGCAAGATGGGTTTGATCGGCGACGAACCTGCGGCCGGCAGTGCGGCCGCTCGCGCGCGACGCCCGGCGGGCATCGCGCGCAGGCAACCGCGGTCAGGCGGCCGTGTTGCCCTGCGGCGCCACGGCCACCGATGCTTCGCTCGTGAGCATCAGGAACGTGAACGTTTCGCGCAGGTACAGGCGGACGACCTTGTCGGTATGACTCGTGTAGCCGATCGATACGTCTTCCCCGAGGTGCAGCTCGTAATCGCCGCCGCGCGTGGACAGCACGCAGCCGCCGCTGATCGCCGGCGCCCAGATGATCTCGCCGCTGACGATCCGCTTGATATGGCCGAGGACCGGATAGCCCTGGTCGCGCGCTTCGCTGAGCGCCGTGTATGCATCCGAGCCGAGCACGACCGAGTACGGGCCGTCGACGCCGGCAAGCCGCAATGCCTCGAGCGCGTCGCTGATCGCGTCGGGATACGCGGCGACGTCCGCCGGCAGCGTGAGCTTGCGGTTCGACGTGCCTTCGCGGATGCCGAGAATGCCGGCGGCCCGGTAGCCGTCGAAAATCGCGTCGTCTTCGGCGAACGCGAGCCGCTGCGCGGCGTCCTTCGCCGGTTGCCAGTCGGCGTCGCGCGCGCCGCGCTCGACGCTGTCGATCGCATCGCGGCTCAACTCGAACGGCACCGTCAGCTCGACGATGGTGCGGACTTCGCGCAGCCGCGCATTCACCAGCTCGCGCGGGGCGGCGACGTCGACGAGGTGCCCGGTGCCGACGGCCGACAGTTCGGGGCCTTCGGGGCCGTCGACGTCGACGACGCGGCGGCCGGCCACCGAGCGTTTGAACGTGCGTGCCACTTCCTCCTCGATTTGCTCCCAGGCGGCGGACGAGATCGGGGCGAGTTCGCGGTGCAGGTTATTCATGGGTTTGGGTTGCCTCACGTCAGCGAAAACACTTCAGGGTGGGCCGATCGGCTGACGGACTGCGTCTGAGCCCGGCAGGCCGATCGCGGACGAAAATGCATATTAGCAGGCTCTATTGACACTGCTGCAGCACAAATCGAAACGACACGCTGCGGTGGCGCAACTGTTCTGCAATTCACGTGAGGGGAGGGGCGGTGCGCTTGTGCTGCACGCCGCGACGTATGGCGATGCCCGGGTGCGCACCGGCGCCCGCGTCGCTCGGGCCGCGCTCGACGGCGTGCCGAACCCTTGGCGGTCGAGGGCCGATCGCGTGTCGCGCATTCTTACGAACATTCATCCGGCCGCGTTTCCGGACGCCGGGGCTCGGGCGCGTTCAGTCGGCGGGGCCGAGCCCGGATGAACCATAGGCGCAGCCTATTGAAGCTTTACCGCGAGTGGACGGCGTTCATGGCGCGACCGCTCGCTTCGCCCGGCGCGGGATTGGCGCGCCGGACTGCCCCTGGTGATGACCTGCGTTACGACGGCACGCCTTTCAGCGAGCCGATCTTCAGCGAGCCGTCGCGATGCGGCGCCGAGGATGCCGGTTCCGCTTCCACGGCCTCGGCCGCCGGCGCCGCGCGATCGGCGAGCGCTTCGAGCAGGTCGGCGGACGGCACGAAGAACAACGAGCCGGTGACCGCGCGGCTGTAGTCGAGCAGGCGGTCGTAGTTGCCGGGCGGGCGGCCGACGAACATGTTCTCGAGCATCTGCTCGATCGGCGCCGGCGAGCGCGCATAGCCGATGAAATAGGTGCCGAATTCGCCCGCGCCCGGGCGCCCGAACGGCATGTTGTCGCGCAGGATCTTCACTTCCTGGCCGCCCTCGTCGAGCGTGGTCAGCGAGCTGTGCGAGCACGACGGCTTCACGTCCGGCGCGAGCTCGATGTCGGCGAGCTTGGTGCGGCCGATGATGCGCTCCTGCGTCTCGACCGCGAGCGCGTTCCAGCCGGCCATGTCGTGCAGGTACTTCTGCACGATCACGTAGCTGCCGCCGGCGAATTCCGCGTCCTCGTCGCCGATCACCGTGAAGTCGACCGCCTCGCGGCCTTCCGGGTTCTCGGTGCCGTCGACGAAGCCGATCATCGCGCGCTGGTCGAAATTGCGGAAGCCGTGCACCTCGTCGACGACCGTGACGGCATCGCCGAGCGCGCCGAGCAGCTGCGTCGCGAGTTCGAAGCACAGGTCCATCGCTTCCGCGCGAATGTGCAGCAGGATGTCGCCCGGCGTCGCGACCGCGACGCGCTGGCCCGCGCCGAATTCGCGGAACGGATGCAGCGCGGCGGGGCGCGGTTGGCCGAACAGCGCATCCCACGCGTCGGCGCCGAAGCCGCACACGCAGGTGAGGTTGCCGCCCGGCACGCGCTTGCCGACCGAGCGCACGAGCGCGGCGATATCGCCGCACCATGAGCGGATCGTGTCGGCGTGATCGGCGCCGGGATTGATTGTCGCGACGAGGAAGATCGCGCTGCGCGTGATCGGGCTGTGAACGTTTTGGGGAAGCGGGGGAGGTGTCTGCATCGTGGGCTGCCGGTCAGTCAGGTCGGGACGGAAGTGCCGTGGCGCGGGAGGGCGAACGGTTGAACTGTGTCATGCGACTGTTCTCTTTGTGTCACGCGGATGAAGGACGCTGTGCGGGCATCCCGCAACGGGCCGCAGCGGTGGCGGCCGCACCGGGCGCGCGACCTGCCCGCACCGCGTGACGTCGTCGAGCAAACAATCTAGCAGCTTCGGCCGGTCTTTGGAACACGAAACACCAAACTGTCATGCGAATGCGTCAAACAGGGCCGGATTTTGGCCGTCACCCGCGCAGCTGTACTCCTGGCGCATGCGGCGCTGTGCTCTTGAGCGTGCGTGCCGCGTGCAGTAGATTAGGTCCCGCTGCGCCGCCACGAGGAGCGTCATCATGAACCTGCTGGAAGCGATGCGTGTGTATGTCGCGGTGGTCGAGCATGGCGGCCTGTCCGGTGCGGCGTCCGAGTTGCACCTTGACGAAGCGCAGGTGAGCGAACGGATCGACGGCCTCGAACGGTATCTCGGCTGCCGCCTGCTGCTGTGCCGCGACCACGACGACGTCGCCTGCACCGATGCGGGTGACGCGTTCCACGTGTGCTGCCGCCGGACGCTGTCCGCGGTCGAGCAGGCGACCGGCGCGGCCGGCCCGCATGCGCCCGACATGTCGGACAGGCCGGATCGACCCGACGCGCACGATGCCGTGCATGCCGCCGCGCGCGACGTGACGTTCCCGCCGCCGCCCGGCGCCGTTCAAGCCTCAACCCAGCGACTGTCACCTTGAATACGACCACCATTGCCTGCTCGCCCGCCGAGCGCATCCGCCGCCGCTTCGGCCATTTCCTTCACGCGGCCGAACTGGCCGGGCTGATCGTGATCGGGCTCGCGACCGCGTTCGCGATGGCGCAGGAAGCGTGGAAGGTCGTGCTCGCGGGCGAGGTGTCGCTGACCGACCTGCTGCTGATGTTCCTGTATCTCGAAGTGCTCGCGATGGACGTGCGCTACCTGCGGCTCGGCCGCTTGCCCGTGCGGTTTCCGCTGTTCATTGCGATGACGTCGCTCGCGCGCGACCTGATACTGCGCGGCGCAACCGACAGCCCCGAACGGATGCTGATGACGACGGTCGGGATCGTGCTGCTCGCCGTCGGCGTGCTGATCCTGAGTTTCGGTCAGCACCGCTTCCCGGCCGACGTCGCCGATGTCGAGGACGATGCGCACGCGCACCGGTAAGGCGCCGCATGCATGATCGATGTCCCTGAAGGAGGGTGCCGGATGATGACGAATTCCGTCGAAACGAAACGGGCGATCGAGCTGCAGCACGCGGCGTCGGACGCCTACCGGCTGGCGCGCGACACGCGCGATGCCGATCCTGCGCTCGCCCGCGCACCCACCGTCGCCGGGTTGCAGCGAGAAGCAGCCTACGCCTATGCCGACGCGGCGCGTGCACGCGAGGCGGCCATCGGCATCTGAATCGAAACCTTGGCGTGCCGCATCCGGTGCGGCCGCTGCCACTGGCCATCCAACCGAGCGAGGTATCGCATGACCAAGCAACTGATCGTCGCCGTGTTCGGCAACGTCGACACGGCCCGCCAGGCCGCGAACGATTTCGAGGCGCTGTCGGAGAAGGACGAGGGATTCCACATCGAGAACGGCGTCGTCGTCGAGAAGGACGCGACCGGCAAGCTCGCGGTCCTCCATGCCGAATCGCGGCCGTTCAAGGGCGGCGTGATCGGCGCGATCGCAGGCGGCTTGCTCGGCCTGCTCGCCGGGCCGCTCGGCGTGGTCACCGGCATGGCGGCCGGCGCGGGCGCCGGCATTCTCGCGGAAGCGGCCGGCAACGCGCTGCTCGACGGCACGTTCGTCGAGACGGTGGCGGCGCGGCTCGTGCCCGGCAGCGTCGCGATCATCCTGGAAGCGAAGGAAGACACGCCGTTCTCGGTCGACAACGTCGTGACCGGATTCGGCGGCAAGGTGTTTCGCCAGTCGCTCGATTGAGCGTGTCGTCGTCGAACCGGAAAGGGAGAACCGCATGCGCATCGAACAATCGTACCGGCGCTTCGACATCGCGGCGACGCTGTCGCCGCTGCCCGGCCACGGCAGCCGCGCGATCGCGAGCGTCGACGTGACGACCGACGATCCGGGCCGCCTCGCCGATCTCGGCACCGCGCAGTTCCTGCAGATCCGCAAGTGGGTCGAGTCGAACGACATTGCCTTGCTGACGGTGGTGTTCGACGAGTGCAAGGTCGCGATCGATCACTACGCGGACAACGTCGACGACGCTTGAGCGTACGCGAGGCCCGCGCATCAGCCGGCTTCGCATAACTTGCCGCCCGACGGCCGCCGGCAAACCGCGACGACGCACGCCGGCACCGCGCCCGGCAAATGCTTGCCACGCGATCGCGCGGGGCCGTTTGCCGTCGCGTTCGAATCTGTTCACCACGCCGGCCGGATTTCACGTTTCGTCGCCAAACTGTCACTTACATTCGTCGAAATGACGCAGTAGGATGCCGAACCTTGTCTAGATGAGATTCGCATTGCTATCCGCCTTCAATTTCGATAACGGACGAGGTTCGCACCGGGACGCCCGCGCCCGGGCACGGCTATCCGGCTTCGTGCACCGGCGCGGCCATGCCGCCCGTGCATCGCACGCCGGTTCACCGCTGGCGGGGCGAGGCGGATGAAGCTCTACGAGAAATTTGCAAACGACATAGAGAGACTCATCCGGCAGGGCGTATATCGACACGGCGATCGTGTCCCTTCGGTGCGGCAGGCGAGCCAGCAGCACCGGATCAGCATCACGACCGTGCTGCATGCGTATCTGTTGCTGGAAAGCCGCGGGCTGCTGGAGAGCCGGCCGCAGTCGGGTTATTTCGTGAACCTGCGGCGCGACGACAGCCATGCGCCGGTGCGCGAGCTGCGCCCGTCGAAGCCGATCGCGATCTCGTCGTCGGTGGACGTGAGCCGGCTCGTGCTGTCGACGCTGCGCTCGATCGGCACGGACGACGCTGTGCCGCTCGGCTCGCCGTACCCGGACCCGAGCCTGTTTCCGTTCGAGAAGCTGAACCGCTATGCGTATGCGGCCGGCCGCGACAAGTCGCTGTGGGGCGTGACGGACGGGCTGCCGCCCGGCCATCCGCGACTGATCCGCCAGATCGCGCGCCGCTACCTGGAAAACGGGATGTCGGTGGATCCGAACGAGATCATCGTGACGGTCGGCGCGACGGAGGCGATCAACCTGTGCCTGCAGGCCGTTGCGAAACCGGGCGACACGATCGCGGTGGAATCGCCGACGTTCTACGCGATGCTGCACGCAATCGAACGGATGGGGATGAAGGCGATCGAGGTCGCCACGCACCCGGAATACGGAATCGACATCGCGGCGCTGGCCGCGATCGCGAAGTCGCAGCCGATCGCCGCATGCATGGTGATGCCGAACTTCCAGAACCCGCTCGGCTTCCAGATGCCGGACGAGCGCAAGCGCGAGCTGGTCGAGTTCGCCGCGAAAGCCGACCTGCCGATCATCGAGAACGGCGTGTACAACGAACTGTATTTCGGCAACATGCATCCGAGCACGCTGAAGTCGTTCGACCGGCACGACATCGTGCTGCACTGCTCGTCGTTCTCGAAGAGCCTGACGGCCGCGTACCGGATCGGCTGGGCACTCCCGGGCCGCTATCGCGAGCAGGTCGAGAAGCTGAAATTCCTGAACACGCTTGCAACGCCGTCGCTGCCGCAGCTCGCGATCGCGGAGTTTCTCGAACGCGACGGCTACGAGCATCACCTGCGGCGGATTCGCAAGGCGTATGCGCAGCAGGCGAACCTGATGCGTACGATGGTGTCGCGGTTCTTTCCGGAAGGCACGCGCATCTCGAGCCCGGCGGGCGGATACGTGCTGTGGATCGAACTGCCTGCGCAGATCGACGCGATGCGGCTGTACCAGCTCGCGCTGGAGCAGGGAATCACGATCGGGCCGGGCTACATGTTCTCGATCACGGACAGCTACCGGAATTTCATCCGGCTGAACTACAGCAGCCCGTGGTCGCCGGAGATCGAGCAGGCGGTGATCGCGGTCGGCAAGCTCGCCGCCTACTGTCTCGACTGAACGTGCCGCCGCGCGTCGCGCGTGGCGTCGTCACGTCAGCCGGTACGACTGCGCGCCCGTTCCCGCGAGCGTGCCGCCGTCGACGATCAGGTATTCGTTGCGGATCGGCTTGCCGTCGAACCAGCATTGCAGGATCTCCAGCGTGCCGGCCGCGTAGCGGGCCTGCGCGGACAGCGACGTGCCGGAGATGTGCGGCGTCATCCCGTTGAACGGCATCGTGCGCCACGGGTGATCGGCCGGCGCCGGCTGCGGAAACCACACGTCGCCGCCGTAGCCCGCGAGATGCCCGGACGTGACGGCATTCACGACCGCGTCGCGGTCGACCAGCTTGGCCCGCGCGGTGTTGATCAGGTACGCGCCGCGTTTCATGCGCGCGATCATCGCCGCGTCGAACAGGTGCTCGGTCGACGGGTACAGCGGAATCTGCAGGTTGACGATATCGACGGCGCTCGCGAGTGACGCGGCATCGGCGTGATACGTGAGCCCGAGTGCCTGCTCGATCGCTGCATCGAGCCGGTGTCGCTGCGTGTAGTGCAGTGGCAGCCCGAACGGCTGCAGCCGGCGCAACACGGCGAGCCCGATGCGCCCCGCGCCGACCGTGCCGAAGTGCATGCCTTCGACGTCGTAGCTGCGCGACACGCAATCGGCGATGTTCCAGCCGCCTTGCTGTGCGATCGCATGCGACGGCAAGTAGTTGCGCACCAGCGCGAGCGTCGTCATCACCACGTGCTCGGCCACGCTGATGCTGTTCGAGCCGGTGACTTCGGCGACGGTGATGTGGGCGCGCGCGGCGGCGTCGAGATCGACGTGATCGGAGCCGATGCCCGCCGTCAGCGCGAGCTTCAGCTTCGGCGCGCGGGCGATCCGTTCGGCCGTCAGGTACGCGGGCCAGAACGGCTGCGAGATCACGACGTCCGCTTCAGGCAGCCGGCGCTCGAATTCGGAGTCGGGGCCGTCCTTGTCGCTCGTGACGATCAGCGTGTGGCCGTGCGCTTCCATATAAGCGCGCAAGCCGAGCGCGCCGGACACCGAGCCGACGAGTTCGCCGGGACGAAAGCCGGGCGGGCCGGCCGGCGTCGGCGCGGTCTGCCCGTCCGCGTAGTGCGTGATGACCGGAATCGTATCGCGCACGTAGCGCGGCGGGTAGCCGTCCACGGGATCGGGGTAGAGCACGCACAGGACGGTGGCCATCGGGTAGTACTCCTGGTGACAGGGGAAGGCGCGCGGCACGCAGATTGCGCAGGATGCCCGACGTGCGCGGCGATCAGCAGCCGTGTTGCGCCGCAACGTTGATGACGTTCTACGCCCGTCATGGATCTCGTACAAGCTACAGTACGTGTTTGCGTGCGCTGCGGGGACGTCTGTACCTGTTCTTTTCAGGAGGGATGTCGATAATGGGATCGTTACCTGACTTTTCGGGAGCCACGTCATGACTGGAAGCGACGATTCGTCGTCACGCCCCGATCTCACGCAAGGCATCGCGCTCGACGATCTCGCCGACGGCGCCATGATCGAGGGCCATGTCGGCGATGCAGCGGTGCTGCTCGTGCGCCGCGCCGATGAACTGTTTGCCGTGGGCGCGCAGTGCCCGCACTACGGCGCGCCGCTGGCCGACGGCCTGCTGGAAGGCGACACGATCCACTGCCCGTGGCATCACGCGGCGTTCTGCCTGCGCACCGGCGCGCTGCTGCGCGCGCCGGCGCTCGACGGGCTGCCGTGCTGGCGCGTCGAACGCCGCGACGGCCGCGCCGTCGTGCTCGATGAGCGGCCGGCCGCCGCGCCGCCTGGGTTGAAGGCAACCGGACTGCCCGCGTCGGTGGTGATCGTCGGCGGCGGGGCGGCTGCCATCGCGGCGGCGGTGACGCTGCGGCAGGAAGGCTATCCGCATCCGGTCACGCTGCTCACGGCCGATGCCGATCCGCCGTACGACCGGCCGAACCTGTCGAAAGACTATCTCGCCGGCACGGCCGATGCCGACTGGCTGCCGCTGCGTGCACCATCGTTCTACGCGGACCATCACATCGACGTGCGATGCGGCACACGCGTCGTACGCATCGACCCCGCGCAGCAGGCGGTCGAACTGGCCGACGGGAGCCGCGTCGGCTACGGTGCGCTGCTGCTTGCAACCGGCGCCGAGCCGAACCGGCTGACCGTACCGGGCGCGGATCTGCCGCACGTGTGTGTGCTGCGCTCGCGCGCCGATTGCGACGCGCTGATCGGCAAGCTGAAAACCGCACGCCGCTGCGTCGTGGTCGGCGCAAGCTTCATCGGGCTCGAAGCGGCTGCCGCACTGCGCACGCGCGGGCTCGACGTGCAGGTCGTCGCGCCCGATGCGCATCCGATGGCGCGCGTGCTCGGCGAAGCGCTCGGCAGCACGATCCAGGCACTGCACGAGTCGCACGGCGTCGTGTTCCATCTCGGCGCGACACCCGCGCGGATCACGCCCGACAGCGTGACGCTGTCGACCGGCGACATGCTGCCGGCCGATCTCGTGGTGGTCGGCATCGGCGTGCATCCAAACGTGGCGCTCGCGCAGGACGCGGGGCTGGCCGTCGACCGCGGCGTGACGGTCGACCGCTTCCTTCAGACGAGCGCGCCCGGCATCTACGCGGCCGGCGACATCGCGCGCTGGCCCGATCCGCTGACGGGCGAGCGGATTCGCGTCGAGCACTGGGTCGTCGCCGAGCGGCAGGGCATCGCCGCCGCGCACAACATGCTCGGGCAGCAGCGGCCGTTCGACGCGGTGCCGTTCTTCTGGAGCCAGCATTACGATCTGACGGTCAACTATGTCGGGCATGCGGAGCAATTCGACCGGGTCGAGATCGACGGCGACCTCGGCGCGCACGATTGCTCGATCGCATACTGGCGCGGCAACACGCGGCTCGCAGTCGCGACGGTGGGCCGCGATCTCGACAGCCTGAAGGCGGAAGCGGCATTCGAGCGGCAGATTGCAGCCGCGTGACAGCGGTGTGACGACATGATTCGAACCCTGGAGGCGAGATGAATTCCGATGTGCGTGCCCGTTTCGAAACCGAGTTTGCGCCGCGCATCGCGGCGCGTGTGCTCGGCCTGTATCAGCCTGGCGAAGTGAGGGTGGAGGTCGTGCCGCACGACGGGCAGGGCGGCCCGACCCGTGTCGACGTGATCGGCCTCACGTCGACGGTCGGATTGCCGAACCGGCTGAACGCGCGGCTCGCGTGGCGTGACGATGCGATCGATGCATTGCTGGCCGAGCCCGACCGCAGTCGCTTCGACCGCTATCTCGCGGCGTTGCCGGTCACGATCGAACGCTGGCAGATGGAATTGCCGGTCGACTTCAGCACGCGGACCCAGCGCGATCGCGAGATCCTGATCGGCGATCTGGATTTCGATGCGTGAAACGCGCCGTGCGATGCGTGCGGATGAGCCGGTTGCCGCTAGCGGTCGCGTGTCTTGATGATCACGCGGCCCTGGTCGATGCCGCCGCGCAGGGCTTCGTCGCACGTGAGCCATTCGGGTGTGACGAGTTCGGGCGCGGGCAGGTCGACCGGCGCGCCGTCGCGGAAGATCCGCACCTGCGCGACCCACGCGCCGTTCGCGTTGCGCGTCGCGTCGACGCGAATCTCGTGATCCATGAAGGTGTCGGTGGCGTGCATCGGTCGGGGCCCTCCGTCGTGCGTGAACGCGGTGCGTCGATCGTAGCAGCATGGCGTGCGCCGTGCATCCGGAATGAAGCGGAACCTGCGCGCGATCCGACGCACGTGTCGCCGCGCGAGACGGGAGCGAACCTGTGGCCTTCGACCTGACCTTTTTCAGTAAGACGGAGACCACATCGCACCGCCTCACCACCTTTTTGCGAATGCTGGGGGTAGCGCTTCTGCCGGATCATGCGGCTTGAGACGCCCTTGAGGCTGCTCGCCAACGACGACACAGAAACCTCGGGCGGGTAGCTCATCAGCAGGCGGACATGCTCGTCCTCGCCATCGAACCCCATCAGTTCGGATTCGACGCCGCGGAAATGCCGCGCAATCGTTCGGAATTTCCGTGGGGAACACGTCGCGTCGGTATTTGGTCGCGAAGTCCATGTTGCATATGCATCAGAACGACGCAATGGCGACCGCGTCGAATGGCTTGACTCTCACTTGTAGGCCAAGCATAGAATGGCCCGATGCAACGACTCCAGGCTTTCAAGTTCGAACTGATGCCAAACGGCGAGCAGCAGCGCAAGATGCGCCGCTTCGCCGGGGCGTGCCGATTCGTTTTCAACAAGGCGCTGGCGTGGCAGCAGGAGAACTGCGAGGCGGGCGGAAAGTTCATCGGGTACGTTGAGATGGCAAAGCGCCTGACGGCATGGCGCAACGGTACCGAAACGCCTTGGCTCAAGGATTCCCCGGTGCATCCGCTCCAACACGCACTCAAGGATCTGGAGCGAGCCTACAAGAACTTCTTCGCCAAGCGCACCGCCTTTCCGCGCTTCAAGAAGAAAGGCCGCAGCGACAGCTTCCGCTACCCCGACTCGAAGCAGATCAAACTCGATCAGGTCAACAACCGCATCTTTCTGCCTAAGCTTGGCTGGCTCCGTTATCGCAACAGCCGGGACGTGTTGGGCGAAGTGCGCAATGCCACCGTGTCTAGAAACGCAGGAAAATGGTTTGTCTCCATCCAGACTGCGCGTGAAGTCACGCAGCCGGTGTTGCGGGCAACCAGCGCGATCGGCATCGACATGGGCATCGCACGGTTTGCCACAATGAGCGACGGTAGCTTTCTTGTGCCGCTCAACAGCTTCAAGCGGCACGAGGCTAAGCTGCGTCGTGTGCAGCAGGGAATAAGCCGAAAGGTCAAGTTCAGCAACAACTGGAAGAAGGCAAAGGCTCGCATCCAGCGTATCCATGCCCGCATCGGCAATGCCCGCCGCGACTACCTGCACAAAGCCACGACCACGATCAGCCAAAACCACGCGATGGTGTGTATCGAAGACTTGCGGGTACGAAACATGTCGAGGTCGGCGGCTGGAAACTCCGATGCCCCGGGCCGAAGCGTTCGGGTCAAGTCACGCCTCAACAAAGCCATCCTCGATCAGGGGTGGTTCGAATTTCGTCGTCTGCTGGACTATAAGCTGGCGTGGAATGGGAGCTGGCTCATCGCCGTGCCGCCGGCGAATACGAGTCGAACATGCCCGGTCTGCAAATACGTGAGCGCCGAAAACCGGCAGACACAGGCGGCATTCCGCTGTGTCGACTGCGGTCATGAGGACCATGCCGATGTGGTCGGTGCGATCAACATACTGGCGCGGGGACACCGCGTTGCAGCCTGTGGAGAGCCGGTGCAGTCGGGCCGCTCCGTGAAGCAGGAACCCGCCGAGGCGATCTGAAACGAGCATCATCGCTTCAGACGCGGTAGGACCCCCCGCCTTTAGGCGGGGGAGGATGTCAAGGGGATGATTCTCGCGGCGATCGCGATGCAGATGATCGTCGCGAGCCTGAAGGCCGCGTTCGGGCTGCCGCATTGAGCGCGGCGTATCCGGAGGCGGCCGCCTGATTTCACGGAGTCGTTGATGAATACGTTGATCGTGTTGTCCTATCCCGACCTCGCGGCCGCCCATCGCGCGCTCGCCGAAATCGATACGTTGCGCGACCGGCACGTCGTCGCGCTGGCGGGGGTGGCGATCGTTGAGTGCACAACCGACGGACAGTTGCGCGCGCATGCGGTCGACCCCGCTCGCACGCCGCCCGGATCGCTGCTCGGCAGCGTGGTCGAACACATCGAATCGTCGCTCGATGCATGGCGCGAGAAGCCGGTGGACGACGCGCTGATCGATCGCGTCGCACGCAAGGCGCGCCCCGGCACCGTGTCGCTCGGCCTCGCCGCGACGCAACTCGATATCTACGCGTTGAGCACGGCGCTCGCACCGTTCGGCGGAGACGTGATCGACACGACGCTGTCGATCGACGACGAACTGAAGCTCGTCGAAGCGATTTCGAACGCGCGCGACGGCGGCAGTCAGGCCTCAACCGACTGAAGGATCGACGAAGCGCACAAAACGTTCGATGCGCGACGAGTGACGCAGCAGGGTCCGAATCGAACGCACGCCATCGAGCGGTCATGATCGTGATCAGATGATTTCGACATGCGAAAAATCAGACCGGCAAGTTTGACCGCATGGCGCGTCAATGTGCGCAAAAGACGCGATCTGCACGATTTCACGCCACATGATTCCCATGAAACGATGGCGTTCTTACCGATTGCCGCGCATTGAATCTGGCAATGCAGATGACGTGGGCGGATAGATTTATTCGATGACCGGCGAAGGCGCGACATGCCTCTCCTATACTCATAGGGACTGCTTTTCACGGGAGGACAGCCCATCCGCACGAGTGCATCGATCAAGCCCTATCGTCGTGCGACCGGTGGCCGGACCTCGCTGATACCTGCCGCGGTCCCGGCGGCTAAGTGCGCCGGGCTGCTTCACAAGGAGCCACGATGCCCTATGTTCTGATCGTCGAAGACGACGCCGATACGCGCGCCATGCTCGCGGCGGTCGCGCATACGCAGCAACTTGCGTGCGACACGGCCGCGACGCTCGAGGAAGCGCGCACGCTCGTCACGACGCACCCCCCCGATCTCGTGCTATGCGATCTCGTGCTGCCCGACGGCAACGGGATGGATCTGTTCGATGCGTTGCCGAAGCATTCGCACTGCGAAATGGTGCTGACCACCGGCCACGCGAGCCTGGAAACCGCGATCGACGCGCTGCGGCGCGGCGCGACCGACTACCTGGTGAAGCCGCTGAACATGCAGCGGCTGAACAGTATCTTCGCGCGCGTGCCGCGCACCACCGCACTGCACGAGGAAATCGCCGAACTGCGCTCGGAACTGCAGCGCCTCGGCCGTTTCGGCCGCATGCTCGGCAGCTCGCCCGCGATGCAGGCCGTCTACGACGCGATCGGCCGGGTCGCGCGCACCGAGGCATCGGTGCTGCTGACGGGCGAATCGGGCACTGGCAAGGAGCTGGCCGCGCAGACCGTGCACGACCTGAGCCTACGCCGCCGCGGCCCGTTCCTCGCGGTGAACTGCGGCGCGATCGCCGCGAACCTCGTCGAGAGCGAGATGTTCGGCCACGACCGCGGCAGCTTCACGGGCGCGGAGCGCCAGCACAAGGGCTTCTTCGAACGCGCGGACGGCGGCACGCTGTTTCTCGACGAGATCACCGAGATGCCGCTCGAGTCGCAGGTCAAGCTGCTGCGCGTGCTCGAGACGGGGCGCCTCACGCGGCTCGGCTCGACGCGCGAGATCGACGTCGACGTGCGCATCGTCGCGGCGACCAACCGCGATCCGGAGGCCGCGATGGCCGACGGCAAGCTGCGGCCCGACCTGTTCCACCGGATCAACGTGTTCCCGATCCCGCTGCCGTCGCTGCGCGAGCGCGGCGACGACATCCCGATGCTCGCCGATGCATTCCTGCAGCAGTTCAACGCCGACAGCGGCCGGAACCTGCGCTTCGCGCCGGCCGCGCGCGATGCGCTGAAGACCTACGCGTGGCCCGGCAACGTACGCGAGCTGCGCAACTTCGTGCAGCGCGCGAGCATCTTCTGCGACGCCGACGTGATCGATACGCTGCCGCCGCCGATCATGGACGAACTGTCGAACCTGGCCGATTCGCACGAGGATCGTGTGACCGTGCCGTTCGGCACGTCGCTCGAGGAAGCCGACCGGCGGCTGATCCTCGGCACGATCGCGCAATGCGGGGGCGTGAAGGCGCAGGCGGCCGAGGTGCTCGACGTCAGCCTGAAGACGATCTACAACCGGCTCGCGCAGCTCGAAAGCGAAGTGGACAAGCCGGAATCCTGATGCCGCCGCGACCGACCCGTCAGCAGGAGCGTGATCGATGATCGATATTTCGCGGACCCGCGCCGGCAACTACGTCACGGCCGTCATGCTGGTTGCGATCGCCACCGTGCTGCAGGCGCTCGCGATCCGCTTCGGCGGCGTGAACCTGCCGCTGGTCCTCTACTATCCGCTGCTCGCGGGCGCCGCGTGGGCGACGTCGTTCCTGTTCGGGATGGCCTCGACGGTCGTCAGCGGCCTGCTCGTGTGGACGCTGTTCCTCTCGGATCCCGCGGCCTATACGCAGCCGCTGCCCGACCGGCTCGTGCGGCTCGGCACCTTCGTGCTGATCTGCGCGCTCGTCTGCGCGGTCGCGTCGATGCTGCGCCACGCGCGCTTCACGAGCGATGCGGCGCTACGACGTGAAGCGGCCGCGCGCCGGCGGCTCGACACCGTGCTGCAGGCGTTGCCGCATGGCGTGATCGCCACCGATACGAACGGGCGGCTCACCTACCTCAACGCCGCCGCGGCCGCGCTCGTCGGCTGCCGGCCGGACGATGCGATCGGCCGCGCCGCGCGCGACGTGCTGCGGATCGTCGATCGCGACGGCCGACGCGTTCAATCGACCCCGCTCGATCTCGCGCTCGGCGGCGAGGGCGTCGCGTCGGATCGCCACTGGCTGCACGCGGACGGGAGCGAGCCGGTGCCGATCGTCGAGGTGGCCGCGCCGCTCGGCGATGCGGACGGTAACGTCGACGGCGCCGTGCTGCTGCTGCGCGACGCGGGCGCGGACCGTTCGCGGGTCGATGCGTCGCGGTTGCAGCGGGCCGTCGTCGATGCATCGCCCGACGCGATCGTCGGCATCGATGGCGACGGCCGCATCGTCAGCTGGAACTCGGCCGCGCAACGCATGTTCGGCTACGACGAAAGCGATGCGCATGGGCGCACGTTCGAATCGCTGGTGGCGATGCGCTGGCTGAAGCGCAAGCCGCTCGTCCAGTCGTTCGAGGACATGCACGGGGCGGTCGGGCCGATCGACCTGCTGTGCGTGCGGCGCGACGGCCGGCGCTTCCGTGCGACCGTGTCGGCGGGCCCCGTACGCGGCGACGTGCGTGCGTGCGTCGCGTTGTCGCTGACGCTGCGCGAGGCCGGCGCGCAGCGCCGCCGCGACCTGCGCGCGCAGCGGTCGCTGCAGGGCGCACGCGATGCGCGTGACCAGGCCGATACGTCGAACCGGCTGAAGGACGAGCTGCTCGCGACGGTGTCGCACGAGCTGCGCACGCCGCTGAACGTGATCTACGGCTGGGTCGAGGTGCTGCGCAATTCGGGCGACAGCGCGCTGCAGCAGCAGGCGGTCGACGCGATCGACCGCAGCGCGCGCTCGCTCACGCGGATGGTTGGCGACATCCTCGACGCGTCGTCGCTCGCGACCGGCAAGCTGCAGCTTGACGCGATGCCGGTGGACGTCGTGCGGCTGTTCTCCGATTCGGTCGGCGCGTTCCAGACGGCCGCATCGTCGGCCGGCATCGTGCTCGAATTCGACTGTGCGGCGTCGACCTGCGTGGTGTCGGGCGATGCCGAGCGCTTGCGGCAGATGCTGTCGAACCTCGTGTCGAACGCGCTGAAGTTCACGCCGTCCGGCGGCAGCGTGACGGTCGGGCTCGCCCGCGTCGACGCGCGCGTGGTGCTGACCGTGAGCGACACGGGGCAGGGCATCGTGCCGGCGTTCCTGCCGTACGTGTTCGACATGTTCCGCCGCGCGGAGGATTCGCCGGCATCGTCGCGGCGCGGGCTGGGCCTCGGCCTGTCGATCGTGCGGCATATCGCCGAACTGCACGGCGGCGGCGTGACGGTCGAGAGCGCGGGCCGCAATCGCGGCGCGACATTTACGGTGACGCTGCCGGCCGGCTGGCAGCCGGCCGGCGCGGTGGCGTGGGGGAGTGCGCCCGTGGATGTCCATCGCGCCCCGTTGACGCTCGATGCGCAGCGCATCCTGATCGTCGACGACGATCCGACGACGCGCGAGAGCCTGACCGCCGCGCTGACGACGTTCGGCGCGGCCGTCGCGATCGCGTCGACGGGGCGCGAAGCGCTCGCGGTGGCCGCCGACCTGCGGCCGACCGTCGTGCTGTCCGATCTCGCGATGCCCGACGGCGACGGCTTCTGGCTGCTCGACGCATTGCGGCGCGCCGGCATGAACGACGGCGGGCCGCCCGGCATGCGGGTGCTCGCCGTGACCGCGCATGCGGGCCTGGCCGACGAACGCCGCGCGCTCGAGGCCGGGTTCGACGGCTATCTGTGCAAGCCGGTCGACGTGCGCGAACTGGCGGACAAGATCGTGCGCGTGACGAAGCAGGACGGCTGACGCGGCGGCTGTCCGTCGCTGCCTGATTGCGACGACCCGTGTGGGTGACGCGGGGCCGGCCTTGGCCGCAGGCCGGCAGGCTGCATCGCGCACGGCCTGCGACGCACCATCACGTCCGCTTCGGCTGCGACACGCCTTCGAGTGTGTTCGCGACGTCGTCGCGCGCCGGGCCGGCCGAGCGCGCCGCGATGTCCGCGAGCGACAGCATGCCGACCCGCCGCTTGTCGTCGACCGGCAGGCGCCGCAGCTGCGCATCGGCCATGTCATGCTGGATCTCGTCCAGCGAATCGTCCTCGATGATGCGAACGTTTCCGCAACGACCATGCCCGGGGTTGGCACGCGGCACGCGGCACGCGACTTGCCGCATCGACGGGGAAGACGACGAAGATGACGACGACCACGCGCGGCGCGACCCGTGCCGGCCGCGCGCCCATCACACGGAGGCACGATGACGATTCCAAAACGGCGAGAGGGCGTGCGCTACGAACTCAACGTTTGCGGCGGCGGGTTCGATTCGGTGAAAAGCCATTTCAAGGAATGGAAGCGCGAACCGCTGATCTACCGGCCCGATCGCCGGATGTTCGAGGGCAAGGCCGACGTGCGGCCGCTCGGAGACGAGACGTTCGCCGCGACCGAGCCGGCGAGATTCGCGCTGCAGCGTGCGTGCGAGCCCGTCGACCCGTATGCGCTCGCGGCACGCGTGCGCGACGACGGCCGCGAGCTGTGGCTCGTGATGGCCGCGTACGACGCATAGCGACGCGCAGGCAGCGCAGCGAACGACGGCGGGTTCGAACGCCCGGCGCACCGCGGGATGGCGTGCTTGACGCGTGAACGGACGGCACGTGGATTGCGGACTGCCCGGGGCCTGCCCAACCGATTCCGCGGCTGCCGCGGATGTCAGGAGGTGTTCGATGAAACCGATCCGCACGATCCGCACCGGCGCATGCCTGCTGGCCGCCGCGTGCGCGCTGGCTGCCTGCACGCAACCTGCTCCCTCCGGCGCGCGAGGCGCGCCGCCCGCGCCGCCCGCGCCGCCCGGCGCCCACCCGCCGTCGCCGGGCACGACGATGCCCGATGCCAATACGCGCTACGAGCCGCGGCCGTCGCCGGGCAACACGTTGCCGCCGGGCGCGACCGGCGGCGACCCGGCCGACGTGCCGCCACCGGGCCCGAACGGCACGCCGGGCGACCCGCCGCTGCCGGGCACGCCGCCGCCGACGCAGTACTGATACTTGCTGCAGCCGGCGCGTGGCGGGACGGTGCGCGAAACGCGTGCCCAAAACTTGCCGACAGCTTGTAAAAAAGCGGCCCCGACGGCCTGCAAGACGGGGTACGAACCCGCGTGACCCGCGACGCGGTGCGACCGGGCCGTCTGGCATGGAAGCTGCGTTATTCCTGACCGAATACGAAACGAAACCCGTGAAACGTCAGGAGAACCTTCGATGTCCGTCTCGCTTGCGCTGCAGATGCGACAGCATCTGGCACTTACGCCGAGGCTTCAGCAGTCGCTGCGGTTGCTGCAGTTGTCCTCGCTCGAATTTCAACAGGAGTTGCGGCAGGCGCTCGATCAGAATCCGTTCCTCGAGGATGGCCAGGCAGACGAGGAGGCTGCCGCCGACGCAACCGGGCAGCCGGCCGAAGCCGCCGCGCCCGAAGCGGCACCCGAGCCCGACGACGCTCGCCGGCAGGACGACGACGCGCCCGAAGTGCCCGAGGCGTCCGAAGTGTCGTTGACGGCCGCGCCCGCACCGCGCGGTACGAGCCACCATGGCGACGATGCGGGTGGCCAGTCGCCCGGCGAATGGCTGGCCGCGGAGCCGTCGCTGAATCAGCAGTTGCACGATGCGTTGCGGCTCTATCCGTTGAACCGGCGTGACCGCGAAGCCGCGCGCCTCGTGATCGACGCGCTCGACGACGACGGCTACCTGCGCCAGGAACTGGGCGAACTGCTGGTCGCGGCCGACCCCGCGCTGCTGCTCTCCGAGCAGGATCTCGCGGTCGCACTGCGGCTCGTGCAGATGCTCGACCGCCCGGGCCTGGCCGCGCGCTCGTTGTCCGAGTGTCTCGTGCTGCAACTCGACGCGATTCCGGCCGGCACGCCGGCGCTCGCGGAAGCGAAAGCGATCGCGCGCGAGCATCTCGAACGTCTGGCACGCCGCGAGACGGCCGAGATCCAGCGGCGGCTCGGCTGCGACGCGCCGACGCTGCAGGCGGCCTGCGCGCTGGTGCGCGGGCTCGACCCGCGCCCCGGCAATCATTACGGCAGCACGCGCGGCGACTACGTGGTGCCCGACGTGATCGTGCGCCAGGTGCGCGACGAGTGGATCGTGACGATCAACCCGGCCGTGCTGCCGCGTGCGCGGCTGCATGAACGCTATGCGACGCTGTTCGCGCAGTCGAGCGGCGAACGCGATTCACCGCTCGGCCAGCAATTGCAGGAAGCGCGCTGGCTGATCCGCAACGTGCAGAAGCGCTTCGAGACGATCCAGCGCGTCGGCGAATGCATCGTCGCGCGGCAGCGCGATTTCTTCCGCTACGGCGAGATCGCGATGAAGCCGCTCGTGCTGCGCGACATCGCCGAGGAACTCGACCTGCACGAATCGACCGTGTCGCGCGCGACGGGTAACAAGTACATGGCCACGCCGCACGGCACGTTCGAGTTCAAGCATTTCTTCCCGCGCAAGCTCGAGGCGGCCGGCAAGGGCGTGTGCTCGGCGGCGGCCGCGAAGGTGCTGATCCGCGACATGATCGCGGCCGAGCGGCACACCGAGCCGCTGTCCGACGTCACGCTCGCGCAGAACCTCGCGGGCCGCGGCATCCTGCTCGCGCGTCGCACGGTGACGAAGTATCGCCAGGCGATGAAGATTCCGCCGGCCGACCTGCGCCGCCGCGACGCGGCATGACGATGGACCGGGCGAGCCCGTCGCGTGCGCGTGCTGCCGACCGTCGCGTCGACGCGCGCGCCCACGACCGGCGCGCCATCACGCCGGCAACGTCCCGGGCGTGGAAGAGCGCGGCGCGCGCCGTGTTGTCGGCCCGATGCCGCAACACGAAAATGCGGGATCTCATGCCGCCGGCGAAGCCGATCGCCTGGTCGATGAGCGAAAGGGAACGTGAAAAAATGGCGTCCAAGCCGACGCGCGGCAACCCGGAGCACAAGCACGATGCGTGACCGGCGACGACGTGTATTGACCACTGCTGCCATCCAGGAGGTATCCATGCTGCGATACGCCGTCATCTTCTTCATCATCGCGATCGTCGCGGCCGTGTTCGGCTTCGGCGGTATTGCCGCCGGTGCGGCCGAGATCGCGAAGATCCTGTTCTACATCTTCGTCGTGATCTTCCTCGTCACGCTGCTGCTGGGCGTCGTGCGACGATGAGCGCCACACCGGGCCGGTCGCAGCGCATCGCGGAACTCGAGCATGCGCTCGCGAACGGTTTTCCGTCGGAATCGACCGTCGTCGTGCAGTCGGACGACGCGTCGGGGCGGCTGACGATCCAGGTGTCTTGGGTGCGCGTGCCGTCCGACGAGGACGCGCGCGAATGGCGCTGCACGGTCGACCTGCGATTCGAGCCGGACGTGATCACGCGCTATGCGTCGCTCGGTGCGGACGACCGGCTGCGCGTGCGGACGGTTCTGTGCGACCGCGCGCGACGCGCGGTGGATGAGCGCAAACCGCGCGTCGAGGAGGCGGCGATCGAATGCAACGTCGCGCTCGACGTGACGCGCGCCGAACTCGACGCTGCGCTGCGCGCACCCTGACGCCGCTGCCGCTCGCGGGGTGACGACGCGGCGATCCGCGTGGCCGCCGCATCCCGCGCGCGGCGAGCGCATGTCGATGCTTCCCTCACACCCCTGCGGCGCCACCACCCGCGTGGCAGCCCGATGGCGCGGCCGCGCGCATCGTCATGCACGCGTCAGCGCCGATGCTGCAGCCGGTGGTACCAGTTCATCAGCGGCGTCGCGGTGATCCCGTGCGCGATCACCGATGCCGACACGACGGCCAGCACGGGGGCCGCGAGCGGACGCACCGCGGCGGCGGGCCCGTGTTCGAGCGCGAACAGCAGGTAGTAGAACGAGCCGATTCCGCGGATGCCGAACCACGCCATCAGCCGTCGCTGCGCGTGCGTCGCATGTGAGCCGGTGAGCGTGACCAGCACCGCGAGCGGGCGCACGGCGACGAACAGCACGACGGCCAGCGAGGCCGCGCCCCACGTCAGCAGCGGGCCCGGCAGCGTCATGAGCACGCTGCCGATCATCGTCATCACGAGGGCTTCGGCGATCCGTTCGAGTTCGATCGTGAAGCCGAGCACCGATTCGGCCATGAACGCGTGCGCTTTTTCCGGATGCTTCTCGGTGGCGACGACGTCGGCCGAATCGATCTGGCCGATCACGTCGCGCGGCGCGCGGTCGCCGCTCGCACGGTGCTCGACCCGGCGCATCGCGACCCCGGCCGCGAACGTCGCGATGAACCCGAATGCATGCGCGAACTGCGCGGCGCCGAACGACAGCACGATCAGCGCGAGCGCGAAGAAGCCTTCGAGGCCGAGCGCCTGGGCGTGGCGCGTGCGCAGCCAGCCGATCGTCTTCGTCGTGATCCAGCCGAGGCCGCCGCCGATCGCGGCCGCACCGGCGATGCCCCACAGCGCGGTGAGCGCGAACGCGCCCGACAGCGGCGGCAGCCCGTGCGTCGTGCCCGGCGCGCCGCACAGCGCGAGCCCGGCCAGCGCGAACGGCAGCGCGATCCCGTCGTTCAGGCCGCCTTCGCCCGACAGCGCGAAGCGCACGAGATCGCGATCGCCCGGGTCGTGCACCTGCACGTCGTGTGCGAGCACCGGGTCGGTCGGCGAGAGGATCGCCGCGAGCAGCAGCGCGGGGCCCCAGTCGAGCCCGAGTGCGAGCATCGCGCACGCGGCCAGCAGCGGCACGGTGAGGCCCATCGCGAGCAGGCCGAGGCGGCACGGCACGCGCCACAGCGGGTCGTCGAGCGGCACGCGCAGCCGCAGCCCGATCGCGAACAGCGAGACGAGCAGCGCGATCTCGACGATTTCACGCAGCAGCCGAGCGTCGCGTTCGAGGTCGAGATCGAGCAGGCTGGCGCCGGCCGGGCCGAGCGCGACGCCGAGCACGAGATAGATCATCGCGGTGCTGACGGGCAGGTGGCGCAACGCGGACGTCACGACGCCCATGCCCATCAGCACCGCGCCGACGATTACGTACCAGAGCGTCTCGTGCATGTGTGCGGTAGCAGGCCGATAACGGGTCGCGCGCCGTCAGGGCTTGCGGCCGAACGCTTCGCGCAGCTTCCGTTTCGCGCGTTCGAGCGTGGCGCGGCGCGTTTTCGGCAGATTGCGGCCCGCGCGGTTCACGTAGAAGTTCAGCATCGACATCGCCGACTGGAACGGCGACGCCTTGCGGCGGCGGCTGTGTTCTGCCGAATGCTTCAGCGACGCGGCGATCGCGGCCGGGTCGTCGGACTTGAAGATGTCCGGCTCGAGGTCGAGCGCATCGCTTTTTTGCATGACGTCGGCGGACCAGCGCTTGCGGTGGTGCGGGTCGGTGCCGCGGGCGCGGCCCGGGCGTCGTGTGAGGTGCTTGCCATGCGCGCGGGTAGCGGTAGCGGAAGGCATTCGATGGGCTCCATTGAAGGTGACAGGGGCGTCGTGACGGAATGGGGTACGCAAACCGCGTGCCGCGCCGCGCGCGTGATCCGTCCGACGAACCCATGCCGGCCGCGGCACGGCGGTTGCTGCACACGACAGACAGGACATGCCATCCCGCCATCACGCCATCACGCAGGAGGACATCATGCAATCGCATTCCCGGATCTGGCTGGAAAACGACGAGATCGACGCCGATGCCGATGGCGACACGATCGACGCCGACGATCTCGATACGACGGTCCATGTCGACGTCGCGACGGGCAGGATCACGTTTCAGGCGGCGTGGGCGGAGGAGGCCGACCCGCCGCCCGAGACCGCGCGGCACTCGGTCATGCTCGTGCTCGACTGCGACACGATGGAGCGCTATGCGGATCTCGACGAAAGCACACGGATGCGCGTGCACGCGATCCTGCACGCCACGGTGGATGACCTGCTCGAGCGCCTGCCCGACGAACACGCGACGCTGACGGTCGAGCTCACCGATGCGATGCTCGACGCCGCGCGCCGTCTGCAGTAGCCGTGCCGATCGGCTTTCCGATACTCGACTCGCACGCGCGAACGGGGCGGCAGGCACGTAGCTTGCTGCGGGACTGGCATGGCACGACACGTGCCGCCACGTGGACGGAGGGGCTCATGAGCGGAAGGTTGGGGCATTGCAAGGTAGCCATTCTCGCGGTCGGAGTCGCACCGATCGATCGCGTTTCGGCGCGGGGCGCCTGACACCATGGCCGCCGATTCCGCCCGCCGCGTGACGCTGGTCGACGAGCCGCCCGTATTCGACGGTGCGGCGCTGCAGTTGCGTTTCGTCGTCGATGTCGATGGCGAACTGCAAACCTGCGCGATCACGGTCGAAGCGCTGGAAGATCATTTCGGCGCACGCTCCGCCCTGGAGGCCGACTTGCGGGATGCGTTCGAACAGGGCCGAGCGCGGATCGAAGCCGCCTGCGCCGACGTGCTGGGCGACAGCAACAGCGACGGCAACGGCAACGGCGGCGTGGTGCTGCACAGCGGCTATTTCCGTGCGCCGGCCGGTCGTGCGCGAGCGGGCCTGTTCCGGTCCCGGCGATCCTGACCCGGTTGACGTTCCCGGCGTGTCCTGCGCCGGTTTCCCTCCTGCCGGTTTTCCTCCCGCATTACACGCCGTTGAAAACTTTGCACCGCGCACGGGCCGCCGTGTGGTGCCACATCGCGCCGCGCGCAGGCGGCACGGATGACGGGGGCGACACGCCACCCGGCACGGTCCCTGCATGCATGGCTGAACGCCGGCGCGCATCTCGCGCAGCCGCCAACGGGGAACGAGCATGCTGACCGCACATGAATTCGCCACGCTGCTCCTGGTGCATCGCGCACCGGAGCAGATCCAGATCGACCGCGAGGATGTCCTTGCGCTGGTCGAACAGCAACTGATCGTGATGCAGCACGACGACGCGTCCGGCGAGCGCCGGCCCGCGTTGACCGCCGACGGGCTGTCGGTCGTGCAGTGCGTGCAACGCAACGACGCGCGCGAGCCCGACGTCACCGACGCGTGACGGGCGGGTGTGGGGTTTCCTGTGTAGCGGAAAGCTGCGCGTTGCCGGCGGCCGTGTTGTCGTGAGGCTTGCTTTACTGTCCGGCCGGTCGTTCAGGGCGGTATCGATCAACGATCGCGGGCTAGATACAGGGCTGCTGCAAGACGGGCATCTCCTTCGCCCCAGCCAATGCGCAAAACCGATTATGGAAGCTCGTTTCTGGCGTAAATCGATTTTGGATGTACAAAAACGATTACACGCAGGCTGTCTTGCACAAATTTGATTTTCCCCCTGGCAACTTGGGTACGAGCAAATACGCGATGCTCGTGACTAAAGGCAAACGCCACGACTTCCCGGAATTTCATCCGCCGGAAACGCGCGTGCGCTGGACGATCACGATTCGCTCGTTGGACGCGCAGCCACCAGCACGGCAACCGGTTGCGCGGCCAGCCAGTCACCGAGCTTGATCAACCCTCCCGGCACGTCGATCGCATCTCCCGCATTCAGCCCATCCACCCACGGCCCGTCGATATCGCGCGGCAGCACGACCGCCGTATCGCCCCATTGCGCGGGTTCCACGCGCGGCAATTCCGGTGCTTCACCGAGCAATCGGCCCGCAAGCCGTGTCGCGACCACCACCACGGTGGCCTCGTCGCTGCACCGCGCGAACGCGACCGCATGACGCCCGAGCGGGCCGCGTACGCGCAGCGGCACATATGCGCCATCCGCGAACGTCGCCGGCCATCGCGCGCGCAGCGCCAGCATGCGCTCGACCAGCGCACGCTTCACGCGCGCATCGGGCCACGTCGCCAGATACGACGCGACCGGCGCGTCGACCCGCTCGGCCGCGAGCGCCGCGAACGGCACGTCGCGGCGGTTGTCCGGATCGACGAGCGAGTGGTCCCATGATTCGGATCCTTGATACAGGTCGGGCACGCCGGGCGAAGCCATCCGCAGCACGGCCTGCGTCAGGCTGTTGACGACGCCGGCCGGCGCGATCCGCGCGACGAACGCATGCAGCCGATGGGCGAAGTCGCCCGGGCCGCGCGGCTTCAGGATCGCGCGGACGAACGCTTCGCATTCGCGCTCGTAGCGTAGATCGGGCGCGAGCCAGTCGGTGTGAAGCTTCGCCTCGCGCAGCGCTTTCGTCTGCCACTGCACGACGCGTTCGGTGAGCGCCGCGCGCCCCGCCGCATCGTCGGGCGAGAGTTCGGGCGGCCAGCAGCCGACGAGCGTCTGGTACAGCATCGCCTCGGCGGCCGGCCCCGGCGCCCATGCGAGGTCGCGATGCGCGCCGCCGCGATGCGGCCGGTTGAGCGCGGACCAGTCGAGCGACACCGCGCGCCACGCGTCGGGCATTTCGCTGAGCACGGCCAGCCGCGCACGCGCATCCTCGCCGCGCTTGTGGTCGTGCGTGGCGGTGGCGACGAGCCCGTGCGGCACGGTGCGCGCGCGGCGCCGGTTGCGCGCATGGAACGCGCCGCGCGACAGGCTGAAGTCGCCCGCGTCGGCGCCGACTTCGTTGCGCGACAGAAGCCGGCCGTAACGGTAGTGGGCCGTATCCTCGACACCCTTCGCGGCCAGCGGCGCGGTGAGCTGCGCGAACGCGACGCGCGCTGCGTGCAGCGCGGCGGCGTCCGCGCGCGGCACGCGTACGACCGGCCACCCGAGCCAGGTGGCGACGTGATCGAGTGCGAACCGGTCGGCAGGATCGACGGCATCGACCGCCCGTTCGTACGCCTGCGCGAGCACGCGACGGTCGGCGTCGGCGGGTTCTTCGTCCTGCACGGGATACATCCGGTACACGGGCAACTGCACCGCGAGTTCCCCCAGTACGCGCCGAATCGCGATCCGGCTGACGTCGCGCGTCGCGGGCGCCGCCCGCGCCACGCGGTGCAACGCCCGCGCGGCGCGCGCATGCTCGACGGCGAGCTGGCGCATCAGCACGCGCCGCTTGCCGTCGAGCGCTTCCTGCGCAAAGGTGCGCGACGAACCCGACACGTCGGCCCAGTGCGCGGCGAGCGGCGCGGCGCCGGCCGGATCGTGCAGCAGCGCGCCGACGTCGTTCATGAAGTCGTAGCCGGTCGTGCCGGCGACGGCCCAGTCGTCGCGCAGCGTTTCGCCGGGCGCGAGGATCTTCTCGACGACGATGTACGGCCGCGCGTCGCGTTGCGCGGCAAGCCGCTGATGCAGCCGCCGGCCATACGCGCGCGGATCGGCGAGGCCGTCGACGTGATCGGCGCGCAGGCCGTCGATGTAGCCGGCCGCATGCAGCCGCAGCGGCAGCGCATGGACGGCATCGAACACCGCATCGTCGTCGACGCGGACGGCCGCGAGCGTCGCGATGTCGAAGAAGCGCCGCCAGTTCAGCTCGTCGGCGGCCGTGCGCCACCACGCGAGCCGGTAGTGCTGGCGTTCGAGCAGCCGGTGCAGGCAGGCACGGGAGCGCGCGCGGCGCGGATCGGCGCCGCGCAGCACCGCGTCGAGCGCATGCGGGCCGTGCGCGGCCGCGTGATCGCGCAGTGCCGCATGCGCGGCGGCCAGCCGCGTGCTGTCGCGCGGCGGCGCCGCGTCGAAGCGCTCGGCGAGCGCGTTCAGGTCCGCACGGTTCGCGATGCGCAGGAGCTCCGCGTAGGTGGCGGCGGCCACCGGCAGGCGTCGCCCGGGGCACGACACGAAGAAGCGCCCGGTGGCCGGATCGGCGTCGAGCGTGATGTCGCCGGCGGCGAGCGCTTCCCCGTACGGCGTGCCGAGGCAGGGCAGCAGCACCTTGCCGTCGAGCGTCGCGTCGGGCGGATGCCAGTCGATGTCGAAATGGTGCGCGTACGGGCTAGCGGGGCCCCATTCGAGCACGTCGTTCCACCAGCCGTTCGACGAGCCGCCCACGCCCATGTGGTTCGGCACGATGTCGACGATCACGCCCAGGCCGTGCGCGCGCAGCGCATCGACGAGCCGGACGAAACCGGCTTCGCCGCCGAGCTCGGGGTTGAGCGTGCCGTAATCGACGGTGTCGTAGCCGTGCCGCGAACCGGGTTCGGCCGTCGCGATCGGCGACAGGTACAGGTGGCTCACGCCGAGCCGCGCGAAATAGCCGGCGTGCGCGGCCGCGTCGTCGAACGTGAAGCCCGCATGCAGCTGAAGTCGCAGCGTCGCGCGCGGCGTCATGGGCCGGGCTCCCGCGAACCGCGTGCGCGCACCACGGCCGCGATGCGCTCGCGCACGTCGGCGTCGAACAGCGTGTCGATCGCGCGCGGCAGGCGCTGCCGCCAGTTCGGGTGCCCGCAGGGCGGCCCCGGCAGGTTCGGCTGCGTGTCCAGCCCGAGCAGGTCCTCGAGCGGCAGGATCGCGAGCGGCGACGGGCTGCGCGCGACGTACGCGAGTATCTCGGCGACCGGCGGCGCGTCGGCCTGCGGGGCAGCGGTGCCGGCCGGCGCGCAGCCTGCTTCCTGCAACGCGCGCCACAGCGCCGCGCGTTCGGTGGCGCGCGCGGCATGTTCGGCGACGACGTCGGGAGCGACGGCGGGCGGCGGGGTGGCGGGGCCGGCTTCCGGGGGCGGCGTGGTGTTGGCCGAGGTGGCCGCGCGTGGCTCGGTGTCGTCCTGCTCGCGCTCGCTCGTCTCGTCCGCCCGCGCACGCGGCGCCGCGTTGCGCGCCTCCCCGTCGTCGGACTGCTGCGCCGCCTCGGCCGCGATCCGCCGCCAGGCCAGATCGACCCCGCGCCACCAGCCGGCCACGGTCGGCAGATCGTGCGTCGACGTCATCGCGATCGCGTCGCGATCCCATGCCGACGGCGGCCGGAAGGCGCCGCCGGCGTCGCGCTCGAACCACAGCACGCGCATCCCGGCGATGCCCTGCGCGCCGAGCCGTTCGCGGAAGCCGGCCGGCACCGTGCCGAGATCCTCGCCGATCGCGAGCGCGCGATGACGGGCCGCCTCGAGCGCGACGAGCCGCACGAGATCGTCGACCGGATAGCGCAGGTAGGCGCCGTCGCGCGGCGAGCCGCCGTCCGGCACGATCCACATCCGCGCGAAGCCGAGCACGTGATCGATGCGGATGCCGCCCGCATGCGCGAACGCCGCGCGCAACAGCTCGACGAACGGCACGAAGCCTTGCGCACGCAGCGCGGCGGGCGTCCAGGTCGTCACGCCCCACGCCTGGCCGGCCGCATTGAACAGGTCGGGCGGCGCCCCGAGCGACACGCCGCGCAGCAGCGTCGCGCCGTGCGCCCACGCGTCGCTGCCGGCGCGATCGGAGCCGACCGCGAGATCGGCGATCAGCCCGGTGGCCATGCCCGCGCCGCGTGCCGCGTGCTGCGCGTCGCCGAGCGCGCGCGACGCGCACCATTGCAGGTACGTGTGGAACGCGACCGTGTCGGCATGGGCGTGCGCGAACGCGTCGACTTCCGCCGAGCCCGGTTCGCGCCACGGCGCCGGCCATTTCCGCCAGTCGACGCCCGCCCCGTGCTCGAAGCAGAATGCCTGCAACGCGTCGAAACGCGCATGCGCATCGAGCGCAGCCCCGCCCGCGGCGCGAAACCGCTGGAATGCGTCACGCGACGGGTCGTCGCCGGCGCGCCACGCGTCGAAGCACGCCCGCAGTCGCCGCAGTTTCAGCGGCAGCACGTGCGGCCAGTCGATCAGCGGCGCGTCGGCCGCGGCGCCGGTTGCGTGCTGCACGGCCGCGGCGCCCGGCACCGCGTCGCAGTCGAGATAGGCGACGTTGTGCCAGCGCCGCGAAGACGGCGAATACGGGCTGTCGTGCGCGGGCAGCGCCGGAAAGCCGGCGTGCGTCGGGCTGATCGCCACCGCCTGCGCGCCGTGCCGTGCCGCATGCGCGGCCAGCCGCGCCAGCGCGGTGTAGTCGCCCGCGCCGTCGTCGCCGTCGCGGCGCAGGCTGTAGAGCTGCGCCGCGATGCCCCAGCGGCCGCCCGCGTCCGCCGCGCGCGGGTCGACCGGTTGCGGGCGCGGCGGCGCGATCGTGAGCCCGATGCGCTGGTCGCCGACGTCGAGCGCGTGATAGCCGGGGACCGCGAGCGGCGGCAGCGTGCCGTGTTCGCCTTCGCCGCCCACGCGGCCGTCGACGTGCCCGCCTGCTTCGAGCGTGATCCGGAAGCGCGCGCCGGGCGGGGCGATCGCGGCCGGCAGGGTCAGCGGCACGCCGGCGTCGCCGGTGACGATGCGCGGGGGCGCCGCGTTCGCGTCGGCGAGCGCGGCGGCGCTTTCCACTCGCTGGGTCGCCGTGCCGCACGGCCAGCCGAGCGCGTCGACGAGCGCGACGAGGGCGTCATCGTCCACCCGCCGCGCGATGCCGCCCGCATCGGTCCAGTCGGATTCCAGGCCGGCCGCGCGCGCGAGTTCGGTGATCGACACGTCGGAAGTCATGATCGTCCCTGCCCATTCAGGCGGTGCTGCCGCGCATCGTGGTTGACCTCGCCGTCGCGCCACGCGATGCACGCGCGGGGCGGCAGCCGCAGGTCGCGCAGCCGGTCGCGTGCACGTGGCGGCGTCTCGAACACGATCTTGCCGACCGGCAGCGCGGGCAGCACTGCGTCGTGCGCGCCGAGGTTCAACGCGATCGTCAGCGTGCTGCCGTCGCCGAGGCGCCAGCGCGCGGCAAGCGCCTGCGGGTCGCCGTCGCCCGCGAGCAGGTCGACGCCGAGCGCGCGGGCGCCGGGCAGGTTCGGCGTCACGAGTGCCGCACGCACGGTCAGTGCGCTGCGGTAGAAGCGCCGCCAAGCGTCGGTGTCGGGCGTGGTTGCGTCGCTGCTGCCGTGCAGCGTCGAACGCACGAACGTCGCGATGTCGTTCGGATCGGGAATCGCGTCGCGATGCGCGGCATCGGTGAACGCCGGAAAAGCCGCGAATTCGCGGCGCCGGCCCTCGCGCACCGCGTCGGCGAGCGCGCCGCGATAGTCGGTGAAGAACTGGAACGGCTGCGTGCTGCCGTCTTCCTCGCCCATGAACAGCAGCGGAATCGACGGCGCAAGCAGCAGCAGCGCGGTCGCCGCGCGCACCGCGTCTTCGTTCGCGAGCGTGCGCAGCCGTTCGCCGAACGCGCGGTTGCCGACCTGGTCGTGGTTTTGCAGGAACGCGACGAACGCGGTCGGCGGCAGGTGCGCGCTCGGTTCGCCGCGCGGGGCGCCGTCGTGCAGCGGCGACGGCTCGCCCTGGTACGCGAAGCCTTCGCCTAGCGTGCGCGCGAGACGGTGCAGCGGCGCGTCGGCGTACGCGCGGTAGTAGCCGTCGCGCTCGCCGGTCAGCAGCACGTGCGCGCTGTTGTGGAAATCGTCGTTCCATTGCGCGTCGAAACCGCCGGGCCCGAGCAGGCTCGCCGCGTTGCGCTCGTTCTCGAGCACGAGATGCACATGGCGCGTGTCGCCCGCGGTCGCGCGCACGCGGCGCGCGAGTTCGCGCAGCCACGCGTCGTCGTCGATCGCGTGCGCGGCATCGATGCGCAGCCCGTCGAAACGGAATTCGTCGAGCCAGTACAGCGCGTTCTCGATGAAGAACGCGCTCGTCTGTTCGCGCGAAAAGTCGATTGCCGGCCCCCACGCCGTCTGCCGGTCCGCGCGGAAGAACGCAGGCGCGTAGCGCGGCAGCAGGTTGCCTTCCGGGCCGAAGTGGTTGTAGACGACGTCGAGCAACACCTGCAGCCCGAGCCCGTGCGCGGCATCGATCAGCGCCTTCAGTTCCTCGGGCCGTCCGTACGACGGATCGGGCGCGAACGGCAGCACGCCGTCGTAACCCCAGTTGCGCGCGCCGGGAAACGTGTTGACGGGCATCAGCTCGATCGCGGTCACGCCGAGCGCGGCGATCTCCGGCAGCCGCCGCTCGACGCTCGCGTGGCCGCCGCATGCGCCGATGTGCAGCTCGTACAGCACCGTCTCGTGCCACGGGCGGCCGCGCCACGTGTCGTGGCGCCAGCGGTACGCAGCCGGATCGACGACCTGGCTCGGGCCGTCCACGCCGCCGGGCTGGAAGCGCGACGCGGGATCGGGCACCGCGAGATCGCCGTCGAGCCGGTAGCGATACAGCGTCCCGGGGCCGCACGGCACGACGGCCTCGAACCAGCCGTCGCCCATCGCGGTCATCGGGATGGCGGGCCGGTTTTCGCCTTCGATTTCGACGGCGGCCGTGCGGCTCGCGGGCGCCCACAGCCGGAAGCGCGTGCGGTCGGGCTCGAAGCAGGTCGCGCCGAACGACGTGTCGAACGCATGCGAACCCGATGGACGGGCGGGGCGTGATCTCATGTCGGGTCTCCCGGAGACAGGTCGGGCGGCACGGCGGCCACCGCGATCGCGGCCGCGTGCGCGGCGACGTCGAGGCCGTCGGCCGGCCACGAGCGCGGGCCGGCGTCGGGCGTGGCCGTGTCGACCAGCACGCGATAGTCGAGCGCCGGCGCGGGCGGCGCGAACACGACCGTCTCGGACGACGCGTTCAGCATCACGAGCAGCGCCTCGGTGCGCCCGGTGCGGCCCGTGCCGACGCGCCGCATCGTCAGCGCACGGCGCTCGTGGTCCTGCCACGCGGGCACGGTCATCGGGTCGCCGTGCTCGTCGAACCAGCCGATCTCCGCCATGCCCGGCGCCGCTTCGCGGTCGCCCGACGGATAGCGCGGCGTGGACATCACCGGGTACATACGCCGCAGCGCGGCAAGCCGCGACACGAAGCGCATCAGCGTCACCGCTTCGTCGCCGCGCGCCTGATCCCAGTCGAGCCACGACAGCTCGTTGTCCTGGCAGTACGCGTTGTTGTTGCCGTGCTGCGTGCGGCCGAACTCGTCGCCGGCCACCAGCATCGGCGTGCCGAGCGCGGTGAACAGCGTCGCGAGCATCGAGCGCGCGACGCGGGCGCGCACGTCACGGATCGCCGCGTCGTCGGTCGGCCCTTCGACGCCCCAGTTCGCGCTGCAGTTGTCGTCGCGGCCGTCGCGGTTGTCCTCGCCGTTGGCTTCGTTGTGTTTCGCCGAATACGACGCGAGATCGGCAAGCGTGAAGCCGTCGTGAGCGGTGATGAAATTGACCGACGCCCACGTATGGCGCCGCTGGTGGTTGAACAGGTCGGCCGAGCCCGCGAGGCGCGCGGCGAGCTCCGGCCGCTGGCCCGGGTCGCCGCGCCAGTAGCGCCGCACGGTGTCGCGGAAGCGGTCGTTCCACTCGGCGAAGCCGGGCGGGTGGCGGCCGAGCTGGTAGCCGCCGGGCCCGAGATCCCACGGCTCGGTGATCAGCTTGCGCTGCGCGAGCACCGGATCCTGCCGCAGCGCGTCGAAGAACCCCGCGCCGGGATCGAAGCCGTGTTCCTCGCGGCCGAGCGTCACGCCGAGGTCGAAGCGGAAGCCGTCGATGTTGAACGCGGTGGCCCAGTAGCGCAGCGAATCCATCACCATCTGCACGACACGCGGATGCGACAGGTTCAGCGTGTTGCCGCAACCGGTCTCGTCGACATGATAGCGGCGGTTGTCCGGCATCAGCCGGTAGTAGCTCGCGTTGTCGAGGCCGCGCCACGACAGCGTCGGGCCGAGCTCGTTACCCTCGCACGTATGGTTGTAGACGACGTCGAGCACGACCTCGATGCCGGCCGCATGCAGCTGGCGGATCGCGATGCGCATCTCGTCGAGCCGGCGCGTCGCGAGATACGCGGGCTCCGGCGCGAAGAATGCGGCTGTGTCGTAGCCCCAGTAGTTGCGCAGCCCGCGGTTCACGAGCGCGCGCTGCTGCAGGAACGCGTGGACGGGCAGCAGCTCGACCGTCGTCACGCCGATCGACAGCAGGTGATCGATGAACGCCGGATGCGCGAACGCCGAGAACGTGCCGCGCTCGGGCGGGCGCAATCCGGCACGCCGCATCGACGCGCCGCGCACGTGGGTCTCGTAGATCACCGTGTTGCGCCACGACACGCGCGGGCGCCGGTCGGTGCTCCAGTCGAACGCCTCGTCGACCACCACGCACTTCGGCATCGCGGGCGCCGAGTCGCGCCGGTCCATCGACAGGTCCGCGCGGTTCGAATGCAGGCGATAGCCGAACAGCGCGTCCGACCAGCGGAACTGGCCGACCAGCTTGCGCGCGTACGGGTCGAGCAGCAGCTTGGTCGGGTTGAAGCGATGGCCGTGCTGCGGCTGGTACGGGCCGTCCGCGCGAAACCCGTACACGGTGCCCGGATGCGCGTTGGGCAGGTAGCCGTGCCAGATCTCGTCAGTGCATTCGGGCAGGTCGAGGCGCGCCAGCTCCTTGCGGCCGGTCGGATCGAACACGCACAGCTGGATGCGGTGTGCGTGCGCGGAAAACACCGCGAAGTTGGTTCCGAGGCCGTCCCAGGTCGCGCCGAGCGGGTAGCTGCGGCCGGATTCGAGACGGGTGGGCAGGGCAGTCGGCATGCGGGGGATCTCCGTGTCGAGGGCGCAAGCATTCAGATGGGGCGCAGCCACAGCGTCGCGAGCGGCGGCAGGCGCAGGGTGGCCGACCACGCTTCGCCGTGCGAGGGCACGGCTTCGGCCCACACGGCGCCGTCGTTGCCGGCGTTGGTGCCGCCGTACGGCGCGGCATCGGTGTTCATCAGTTCGCGCCAGTGGCCGGGCGCGGGCAGCCCGATGCGATAACCGGCGCGCGGCACGGGCGTGAAGTTGCAGACCGCGACGACGAGATGCCCCGCGTCGTCGCGCCGCGCGAACGCGAACACGCTGTTGTCGCGGTCGTCGCCGATCAGCCAGGAGAAGCCGGCCGCGTGGCAGTCGAGCGCATGCAGCGCCGGCTCGGCCGCATAGGTGCGGTTCAGGTCGCGCACGAGCCGCTGCACGCCTCGATGCGCGGGCGCATCGAGCAGGTCCCAGTGCGGCGTCGCGTCGTGCGCGAACTCGGCCCATTGCGCGAATTCGCTGCCCATGAACAGCAGCTTCTTGCCGGGATGCGCCCACATGAAGCCGAAGTACGCACGCAGCGTCGCGAGCCGCTGCCACGCGTCGCCCGGCATCTTCGCGACGAGCGAGCCCTTGCCGTGCACGACCTCGTCGTGCGACAGCGGCAGCACGAAGCGCTCGGAGAACGCGTACACGAGCCCGAACGTCATCCGGTCGTGGTGATAGCGGCGATGTACCGGATCCTCGCGCAGATACGCGAGCGTGTCGTGCATCCAGCCCATGTTCCACTTGAAGTCGAAGCCGAGCCCGCCGTCGCCGGTCGGCGCGGTGACGCCCGGCCAGGCGGTCGATTCCTCCGCGATGGTGACGACCCCGGCCGGCGCGGCCGCACCGTGCAGCGTGTCGTTCAGCATGCGCAGGAACGCGACCGATTCGAGGTTCTCGCGGCCGCCGTGCACGTTCGGCACCCATTCGCCTTCCGCGCGCGAATAGTCGCGGTACAGCATCGACGCGACCGCGTCGACGCGGATGCCGTCGACGTGATACCGGCGCGCCCACGCGAGCGCCGAGGCGACGAGGAAGGCGCCGACTTCGCTGCGCCCGACGTTGAACACGCAGGTGTGCCAGTCGGGATGCAGCCCTTCGCGCGGGTCGGCGTGCTCGTACAGCGCGGTGCCGTCGAACTGCGCGAGGCCGTGCGGATCGTCGGGGAAGTGCGCGGGCACCCAGTCGACCAGCACGCCGATGCCGGCCGCATGTGCGCGGTCGACGAAGCGCGCGAAGCCGTCGACCGGCCCGAAGCGCGCGGACGGCGCGAACTGCGCGAGCGGCTGGTAGCCCCACGAGCCGCCGAACGGGTATTCGGCGATCGGCATGAACTCGACGTGCGTGAAGCCCATTCCCTTCACGTACGGAATCAGCCGCTCGGCGAGTTCGTCCCAGGTCGCGCTGCGGTTCATCTCCTCGGGCACCCGTAGCCACGATTCCGCATGCACCTCGTAGATCGACCACGGCACGCGGTAGCGGTCGGTGTGCGGCCGCGCGTGCATCCAGCCGTCGTCGTGCCATGCGAACGCGTCGAGCGCCGCGACGTCGGCGACGACCGACGCCGTGCGCGGCGGCGCCTCGGTCGCGCGCGCGCAGGGATCGGCCTTGTGCGGCAGCACGCGCCCGTCGGCCGCGCGCACCTCGTACTTGTAGCATTCGCCCGCGCCGATGCCCGGCACGAACAGCTCCCACACGCCCGACGGCCGCCGCAGCCGCATCGGATGGCGGCGGCCGTCCCAGCCGTTGAAGTCGCCCACCACCGACACGCGCTGCGCGTTCGGCGCCCAGACCGCGAAGCGCACGCCGTCGGTGTCGTCGATGCGCGCGGGCACGGCGCCGAGGCAGTCGAGCACGGCGGCCGGGTCGCCGGCGGAGAAGCGGGCGAGCACGGCGTCGTCGAGCAGCGTGCCGAACGCATACGCATCGTCGATCACCTGCCGCGCGTTGGGCCAGTCGATCGCGAGCAGGTAGTGCGGCGCGCCGCCGTTGCGCGGGATCGTTCCCGCGAAGCAGCCGGCGCGATCGACGCATTCGAGCGTGCCGAGTTCGGCGCCTTCCGGCGACAGCGCATGCACGCTTGTCGCGCCGGGCAGCAGCGCGCGCACGACGACCTCGCCGGCCTGCCCGTGCGGGCCGAGGCACGCGAACGGATCGGGATGACGGCCGGCGAGCAGCGCCTCGATGTCGGATCGTTCGAACAGCGTGTCAGTCATCGTGGGCCTCCGTCGTCGGATGCGCCGCCGTCATCGAGCAGCCGTTCGACCAGCGCGGCGAGCCCGCCGACCGGCACGCTCAGCCAGTCGGGCCGGTTCGCGGCTTCGTAGCACAGCTCGTACGACGCCTTGTCGATCAGGAACAGCGCGAGCAGGCGATCGGCGTAGCGCGGGTCGACGAAACGCGCGGGCGCCTGCTCGGCGGCCGTGCGATAGCAATCGACGAAGCGGTCGGCGGCGGCCTGCCCGAAGCGGTCGAACAGTGCGCGCTTGCGGCCGGCCGCCTGCGGCGGCGCCTTCTCGATCGCGAATTGCGCGGTCGCGCTCACGTACGACAGCGAACGCAGCAGGCCGGCCACGTCGCGCAGCGGATGCGATTTCGCGCGGCGGTGTTCGAGCGGGCGCGCCGGCTCGCCCTCGAAGTCGATCAGCAGCGCGTCGCCCTGCACGTCGAGCACCTGGCCCAGATGGAAATCGCCGTGGATCCGTATGCACTGCGCTTCGAGCGTGCGCGGCACGAGTTCGCCGAGCGCGCGCACGGCCGCGTCGCGCGACGCGAGCAGCGTGTCGGCCGCCGTGCGCATCGCAGGATCGAGCGCCTCGAGCCGCGTCTGCAGCACGTCGAGCGCGTGCTCGAACGACGCGATCGCGTCCGCGCACCAGCCGTCGACATGGCCGGGCGTCGCGGGCTCCGGCGCGAACGCGGGATCGTCGGACGGCTGCGCGAGCGCGACGTGCAGTTGGCCGAGCCGCGTGCCGATGATCCCCGCGAACGCCGCATAGCCGAGCAGCGCGTCGGGTTCCTCGTTCGTGTCGTCGTGTTCCTCTTCGTCGGCGGCCGGCAGCGCGAGTTCGTCCACCGCGCGCCGCAGGAAGTCGAACGAGCGCGTCCATGCGTCGCCCTGGTTGTCGACGTAGCGCTGCAGGATCGCGACCGTGTGCGGCGTGCCGTCCGGGTCGACGTGCACGACTTCGCCCGCGAGCGTCGCGGTGTTCGGGTAGCCGATCCGCGTGAGGTGCCGGCTCATTTCCGCTTCCGGATGCACGCCGTGCGCGACCTTGCGCACCAGCTTCAGCACGATCGCGTCGCCGATCACGAGCGAGCTGTTGCTCTGCTCGGCCGCGAGCCAGCGCACTTCGGCGTCGTCGCCGGGATCGAGTGCGGCGAGCGCGTCTTCCGGCAGGAACGCGAGCCGGCCGCCGTCGGTGGTCGGCACCGTCGCGCCGTCGCGCAGCTTGCGCAGCATCCCGTGCGCGAACGCCGGCAGCGCGAACGCGTCGGTCAGGTAGCCGACCGAATGGCCGCGCCGCACGCGCGCCAGCGCCAGCTGCGTGAACAGCGGCTGCGAGGTTTCACCGCCCCACGCGGCCGCGAGCGGCACGACGTAGCGTTCGACGTTGCCCGTCTCGCCGGATTCGACCCAGGCCTCCGCATACTGGAACGGTTCGCCCGGCACCGGCGTGACGACGTTCAGCCGGGCCGCGCCGATCGCGCGGTCCTTCGACGCGAACCATCGCCGCCGCGCGAGCCACGACGGCAGGGCATCGTGGGCGAGCACGTGCAGCTGCTCGACGTCCGGCCGCTCATCGCCGCGCCGCATCACGAGCGTCACGTATTCGGGCAGCGGCTCCGCGTGCGGCTGCCGCCACGACGGTTCGCGGCCGTGCTCGGCGAGCACGAACCACAGGAACCCGTACGGCGGAAAGGTCAGCAGGTACGTGAGCTGCCCGATCGGCGGAAACGGCGAATCGGACGTCATCTCGATCGGCACGCGGCCCGCGAATTCGGACAGGTCGAGCTCGACCGCCTGCGACGCCCGCGACAGGTTCGCGACGCACAGCACCGGATCGTGGCCGTCCAGCTCGCGCAGGTACGCGAGTACCTTGCGGTTCTCCGGGCGCAGGAAGCGGATCGTGCCGCGCCCGAACGCCTGCGACGCGCGGCGCGTCGACAGGATGCGGCGCGTCCAGTTCAGCAGCGAATGCGGGTCGCGCGTCTGCGCCTCCACGTTGACCGCGTCGTAGCCGTACAGCGCGCCCATCACCGGCGGCAGCACGAGCTGTTCGGGGTCGGCGCGCGAGAAGCCGCCGTTGCGGTCCGACGACCACTGCATCGGCGTGCGCACGCCGTCGCGGTCGCCGAGGTGGATGTTGTCGCCCATCCCGAGCTCGTCGCCGTAGTAGATCACCGGCGTGCCCGGCATCGACAGCAGCAGCGAGTTGATCAGCTCGATGCGGCGCCGGTCGCGCTCCATCAGCGGCGCGAGCCGGCGCCGGATGCCGAGGTTCAGCCGCGCGCGCCGGTCGCTCGCATAGGTCTGCCACAGCAGGTCGCGCTCGGAGTCGGTCACCATCTCGAGCGTCAGCTCGTCGTGGTTGCGCAGGAACACGGCCCACTGGTTGCTCGGCGCGAGTTCCGGTGTCTGCCGCATGATGTCGACGATCGGGAAGCGGTCCTCGCTCGCGATCGACATGTAGATGCGCGGCATCAGCGGGAAATGGAACGCCATGTGGCATTCGTCCTCGTTGCCGAAATATTCCTGCACGTCTTCCGGCCACTGGTTCGCCTCCGCGAGCAGCATCCGGTTCGGATACTCGGCGTCGATCGTCGCGCGGATCCGCTTCAGGATCGCGTGCGTCTCGGGCAGGTTCTCGTTGCTGGTGCCTTCCCGCGCGACGAGATACGGCACCGCGTCGAGCCGCAGCCCGTCGATGCCGAGGTCGAGCCAGAAGCGCATCACCTGTATCACTTCGCGCACGACGGCCGGGTTGTCGAAGTTCAGGTCCGGCTGGTGCGAATAGAAGCGGTGCCAGTAGTACTGGCCGGCGATCGGGTCGTGCGCCCAGTTCGACGTTTCCGTATCGAGGAAGATGATCCGCGTGCCCGCGTATTTCGTGTCGGTGTCCGACCACATGTAGTAGTCGCGATGGGTGGAACCGGGCTTCGCGCGGCGCGCGCGCTGGAACCACGGATGCTGGTCCGACGTGTGGTTGATCACCAGCTCGGTGATCACGCGAATGCCGCGCGCATGCGCTTCGCGGATGAAGCGCCGCACGTCGGCCAGCGTGCCGTAGTCGGGATGCACGCCACGGTAGTCGGCGATGTCGTAGCCGTCGTCGCGGCGCGGCGACGGGTAGAACGGCAGCAGCCAGATCGTGTCGACGCCGAGTTCGGCGATGTAGTCGAGCTTCGCGATCAGGCCGGGGAAGTCGCCGATGCCGTCGTTGTTCGAGTCGTAGAACGACTTCACGTGCACCTGGTAGATGATCGCGTCCTTGTACCACAGCGGATCGTCCGCGCAGAGCGCCGGCGCGCGGCGGCGTGCGCGGCGCCGGCGCGGGGTGCCGGCCGGCGCGAGCGACGGGAATTGCGCGCGGCGCACGTCGTCGAGGGAATCTTCGCGTTTCATCATCCATGGGCTCCCGAGGAGGGCCGGGCGTCGCCCGGTTCGTGCGCCGCCGCCCGCGCGGCGCCTGGAGACGGCGTGAGCCGCCAGATTGCATACGGGCGCACATGCGGATCGAGCGAGACGTACTGGCGATGCCCGCGCCAGGTTTCCGCATGCGTGGCGTCCTGTTCGAGCGCGTCGAGCGGTTCGCCGTCGACGAGCCCCAGGCCGCGCCACAGCGACGCATCGAGCGTGAAGTTCGCGACCTGCGGATGCCACGGATCGGTGCTGATCGCGACGACCACCACGCTGTCGAACGCCGGCGTCGCCTTCATGAACACGAGCACTGAGTCGTTGTCCGCGTCGAGGAACGTGAGGCCGAGATGCGTCTGCAGCGCCGGGTGGGCGCGCCGCGCGCGGTTCAGCCGCGCGACCTCGGCGCCGATATGCGCGGCCTTGCTCCAGTCGCGCGCACGCAGCTCGTACTTCTCCGCGTCCGCGTATTCCTCGCTGTCGGGCAGCGGTGCCGATTCGCCGAGCTCGAAGCCCGAGTACATGCCCCACGCGCCGGCCAGCGTCGCCGCGAGCGCCGCGCGGATCACGAACTGCGTGCGCGGCGCGTTCTGCAGGTGGCGCGGGTTGATGTCGGGCGTGTTGACGAAGAAGTTCGGCCGGAAGAACTCGCGCACCGGGCCGGTCGTCAGCTCGGTCAGGTAGTCGATGAATTCGCGCTTCGACTCGCGCCACGTGAAGTACGTGTACGACTGCGAGAAGCCGACTTTCGCGAGCCGGACCATCATGCCCGGCCGCGTGAACGCTTCGGACAGGAATACGACGTCCGGGTGCCGGCCGCGCACGTCGTCGATCATCCACGCCCAGAACGGCAGCGGCTTCGTGTGCGGATTGTCGACGCGGAAGATCCGCACGCCCGCGTCGACCCAGAACAGCACCGCGTCGCGCAGCGCGAGCCACAGGTCGGGCAGCGCATCCGGCGCGTAGAAATCGGGGTTCACGATGTCCTGGTAACGCTTCGGCGGATTTTCCGCGAAGCGCAGCGAGCCGTCGGGCCGCCACGCGAACCAGCCCGGATGCGCGGCGAGCCACGGATGGTCGGGCGAGCACTGGATCGCGAAATCGAGCGCGATTTCGAGCCCATGGTCGCGCGCGGCATCGATCAGCGCGCGGAACGAGTCGAGCGTGCCGAGCTGCGGATGAACGGCCGTGTGGCCGCCGTCCGGCGAGCCGATCGCGTACGGGCTGCCGACGTCGTCGGGGCCGGCCGTCAGGCTGTTGTTGCGGCCCTTGCGCGCGGTCGTGCCGATCGGGTGGATCGGCGGGAAATACAGCACGTCGAAACCCATGTCGCGGATGCGCGGCAGGTGCGCGATCACGTCGTCGAACGTGCCGTGCCGGTGCGGATCGTCGCTCGCCGAGCGCGGAAACATCTCGTACCAGCTGGAGAAGCGTGCCGCGCGGCGCTCGACGTCGACCGGGAAGGTCGTCGTGTCGTGCGTGACGAACGGGCGGTAGCGCAGCGCCGCGAACGCGTCGGCGAGCGGCGCCGCGCCGAGCTGCGCGAGCCGCACGTCGGCCGATGCGTCCTTGAACTCGGCGACGAGTCGTTTCATCTGCGTGCGCGCGCGTGCATCGAGCGGATCGGCGAGCTTGAGCGCGGTCGCGAGCAGCAGCTGCGCTTCGCGCAGTTCGAGCGTCACGTCCTGGCCGGCCGCGTGCTTCTTCGCGACATCGTGGACGAGCGACGCCCAGTCGTCACGCCAGGCAATCACGCGAAATTCATGGCGGCCGAGCCGGTCGAGCACGACGCGGGCGTGCCAGCGGTCGTTCGGTTCGGCTTCGAACGGGATTTCGCGCCAGTCGTCGTCGCCGGCGGCACGCCACTGCAGCGCGGCCGCGAGATGCGCGTGTCCGTCGGTGAAGATCGACGCGTGGACGACGAGCGTCTCGCCGATCACGCGCTTGACCGCGAAGCGGCCGCCGTCGACCGACGGCTCGACGCGCTCGATCGCGATCCGGTCGGCCGCGATCGCCGCGGACAGTGCGCCGCGCTCGCGTGTGGCGTCGCGGCGCGTCGTGACGGGCGGCGCCTGCCACGCGTGCAGCAGCGCGTACGCGCCCGGGTCGAGCGTGAACGGTTCGAGCGCGGCCGGCGGGTGGGTGTGCGTGCCGTCTTGCGTGGCGACGCGCGTGAATCCGCCCGGCACGCCGGGCAGGATCGTCGCGGGGTCGACCGTCACCGCTGCGTCGAGATCGGGATTCAACGCGATCAGCAGTGCCGCTTCGTCGTGCTCGAGCGACGGCCCGGTGCCGCGCAGCAACGCGGTCGCCGGTGCGCCGGGTGCGCTCAACTGCACGATTTCGCCGCGCGCGGCCGCCACGGGCGTGGCGCGGCGCCATGCGTTCGCGTCGGCGATCGCGCCCGACAGGTCGAAGCGTGCGCGCTCGAACGCGGCGCGGTAGCGCGCCGTATCGGCGTCGCGCGCCATCAGTGGCACCGTGACGCCGCGCTCGAAGCCCATCGGCACGAGCCAGCCGGTGCCGACGGCGGCAGCGGTCCACAACGCGCGGCGATAGGCGCGGACGACGAGTTCATCCGACGCGTCGGGCCAGTCGTCGGCGAGGCGCGGGCCGTCGAACGCGTCGGGAAACGCGATCGGCGAGCCGATCCGCCGCAGCAGCCGGTGTTCGTCGACGAACCACGGCGCGCGCAGATCCCACCAGCGCACCGATGAAAACACCGCGTCGAACCCGGCGCCTTCGAGCTGCGCCAGCGCGTCGCGCGCATGGCCGGGCACGCCGGCAAGCACCGCGGCGTCCGGGCGCGTACGGCGCAGCGCCGCGCGCCAGCCGGGCCACCAGCCGGCCGGCAGATGATGCGGCGCGTCGATCAGGAAGCCGGCCGCGCCCGCATCGGCGAACGCGGCGAGGTGCTTGCACCACCACGCGGACAGCGCGTCGCGCGCGGCTTCATCGCCGAGGTTCGCGTGGGCGACATCCAGCGCGTGCGCGGTGCCGCGCGGATCGATCAGCGCGTCGTCGTGCGTGCGCTCGACGTACCAGTCCGGATGCTCGGCACGCAGCGGGTTCTCGCGCGCGACCCGATCCGGCACGACTTCGAGCAGCACGCGCAGCCCGTGGTCGTGTGCGAGCTGGGCGAGCCGCGAGAAGGTTTCGAGCGCGCTCGCGCGGGTCGCGAACGCTTGCGACGGACGCCGGAAATCGGCCACGTGGCGCGGAAAGCCGGCGACGCTCGCGGCCCAGAACGCGCCGACGAGCACGTGATCGAAGCCCATGCCGGCGATGTGCGCGAACGTCTGCGGCCATGCGTCGAGCGGTCCGACGAGACGGGCATCGCAGAAGTAGAGGTGCGGAGAAAAGGGCGGCGTGGAGTCCATGGCGCGGGCGTAGGGGCGGCAGTCAATGACGCCGGTTCGCCGCAACGCGCGTGCCTGCCGGATGGTTTCCCGTGGGACAAGGGCGGGTGGGGGCTCGCGGCGGCGGGGGCTGTCGTTTTTACATGAACGCTGGGTACCTGCATGCACTTACATGCGCGGCACCGAGCGGATATCCGTGCTGTCGCCCGTGGCGCGATCGTCATCGGCGTCGGGAAGCGGCACGCCGGGATCGCACCGCACCACCGCACCATGTTCGATCCGGTGCGGGAACGGCGGCGGTGCATCGATTTCATCGCCGAAACGTGCGCGCACGAACGCCCGCAGCAGCGCCACGCGCGCATTGCGCCCGTGTGCGCCGCAGGTGGACGGGACGTCGACGAAGGTCGCGTCGCATTCGACGTCGTCGCCGTGCCGTGCGATTCGCAGATCGTCGACACGGTCGAACACCGCGCCCGCATCGGACCACAACGCCGACGGCATGAAACACGTGTCGAGCCGCCTGAGTGCGTCGCACGCGGCTGTCACGACCAGGTGCGGCGTGACGGCGGTGAAACGCAGCGTGTCTTCGTCGTCGGCGCACAGCGCGCGTGCACACCAGTAGTCGAGATCGTTTCCGTCGAGTGCGTCGGTTCGCATGGGCCGGCTCCGTCGGATCAAAACGGGCTCACCGCGCAAGCGGCGTGCCCGTCACGGGCGCCGCGCGGCCCGCACGATCACCATGCGTCGACGTCCCGGCTGCCGTCGATCCGTTGCAGCAGCGCGTCGCACCGTTCGCGCAGCGCGTTCAGTTCCGGCGAATCGGCGTCGAGCCGCACCCGTTCGCCGCTGTCGGGATCGCGGTTCGCGATCGCGATGTCGTAGATCCCTTGCGCGATCGTCACGGACGCGTCCGCGATCCTGATCCGCGCAAGCCATCCGCACTCGGCGCGATGGCACGCGAGCCACATCCGCTGCACGTCGACGAGCTGACCGGTCGTGAGCCAGGCACCGGACCGCATGCGCGCGGCCAGTTGGCTCGTCACGAGATAGGAGAGCAGATCGGTCGTTTGATTCACACGAGGCTCCTTCGCGAAGGGTCGGGACGTTCGATCCGCGAGCCGGGTCGCGGGAGCGAGGGAAGGCGTCGGTGCGCGGATCGTCGTCCGGTTGCTTGAGGAACCGCTTCGCGGGCTCGCGCGGCATGCCGCGGCGGTTCGGTGCGCGACCGGCGCGCAAACCGCGTGCCAGCGGGCGGGTGTCGGGCACGGCGCGTGCGTATGGGGCCGACGGGGCGCGCGGCGCGCATGCGGCGCGTATTATTTGCATCGCCATCGCAGATAGGTACAAGGAGGCCACCGTGCAAAATCAACAGGACGCACAGATTCGGGACCCGTATCGCGGGCACGAGATCCGCGTGTGGGCGCGGCGCAACGACAGCGGCGCGTGGCGTGACGAGGTGCAGGTGTATGTGGGCGGCGAGCGCATCGAGCTGGGCGCGTCGGCGGCGGCCGATGGCCCCACCTGGACGACCGAGAACGAAGCGCTGCTCGCGGGCGTCGAGCGGGGCCGTTATCTGATCGACAAGCGCGTTGACGACGATTGAACCGCGCGGCGGCCGCGGGCCGGTTCCGCGCAGGGGTGGCCGGTGGTCGTTCTCGACCTGACCAAACCGACGGCGCGCCGGTGCAGGCGCCGTCGGCGAAGCACGCGTTTCAGGGCCGGGCCGCTATCTCGTCGAGATGCCACAGCAGATCGGCCGGATCGTCGTACACGCGCAGCGCGCCCGCGCGTTCGAGTTCGTCGCTGCCGTAGCCACCCGACAGCAGCCCGACGCCGAGCGAACGGCAGCGGGCGGCGGCGAGCATGTCCCAGATGCTGTCGCCCACCACGACCGTGTGTTCGATCGGCACGTTCAGTTGCGCGGAGGCCGTCAGGAACAGGTCGGGATCGGGCTTCGCGTACTTGACCTGGTCGCGCGTCACCACCACCTGCTTCGCCGGATCGACGCCGAGCGCCTCCAGGTTGATGGCGGCCGTCTCCATCCGCCCGCTGGTCGCGATCGCCCAGCGGATGCCCGCCGACGACAGCGCGGCCAGCAGCTCGCGCGCCCCCGGCAGCGGCCGGACCTGCGCGCGCAGCCGCTGGTACGCGGCCGCATGGAGGCGCGCCAGCCGCTCGACGCGCTCGGCGTCGAGGTCGCCCGACGTCTCGCGCAGCAGCTGATTCAGGAACAGGCCGCCGCTCATGCCGATCTTGCGATGGATGCGCCACACCGACAATTCGATGCCTTCCGCATCGAGCGCTTCCTTCCACGCGAGGACGTGCTGGTAGACGCTGTCGACGAGCGTGCCGTCGAGATCGAACAGAAAAGACGTTTCAATGCGCATGTGTACCTCCTGGATCGAAAGGGGCGCGTGCAAACGGGTCGTGAGAAGCGTATCGGCACATTATCGGCGCACGGCCGTGTCGTGACCATGTCCCGCGGCCCACCGACGCGACGCCACGCCACCCCGCGCCGTGTCGTGTCATGTGCCGCTGGTACAATCGCGGCGATCGCCGGGCCGGGCTCTCCGCACCGCGCGCCCCCAACCCTCGTCTCGCCGATTCCAGGTATGGCTACACCGGACGCCGTCAGTTCCAAGCATTCGTGGTGGGGTGTCCTGACCCTGGCACTCACCGCCTTCATCTTCAATACCACCGAATTCGTGCCTGTCGCGCTGCTCAGCGCGATCGGCGACAGCCTGCACATGCCGCCGACCGACGTCGGCCTGATGCTGACGATCTACGCGTGGGCCGTGGCCGTCGTGTCGTTGCCGCTGACACTGGCCACGCGCCATGTCGAGCGTCGCAAGCTGCTCACGTGGGCGTTGCTGGGGTTCATCGCGAGCCACGTCGTGACCGGTGTCGCATGGAATTTCGCGGTGCTGATGGTCGGCCGGCTGGGCATCGCGTGCGCGCATGCGGTGTTCTGGTCGATTTCCGTGCCGCTGGCCGTGCGGCTCGCGCCGAGCGACCGGAAAAGCCGCGCGCTCAGCCTGCTGGCGATGGGCACGGCGATCGCGATGGTGGCCGGCATTCCGCTCGGGCGCGTGGTCGGCGAGACGTTCGGCTGGCGCGTCACGTTCCTGATCATCGCCGGCGCGGCGGCCGTCGCGCTGGTGCTGCTGCGTGCGACGTTGCCGGTATCGCCGAGCCAGGGCGCCGGGTCGCTCAGCAGCATCGGCGTGTTCCTGCGCAAGCCCGCGCTGGTGGCGCTGTACGCGATTACCGTGCTCGTCGTGTCCGCGCATTTCACGTCTTACACGTACATCGAGCCGTTCGTCCAGAGCGTGAACCACGCGAGCAGCAGCCGGATTACCTATGTGCTGATCCTGTTCGGCGTCGCCGGCATACCGGCCGCGATCTGCTTCAACCGCCTCTATCCGCATCGGCCGGACGATTTCCTGCTCGGGTCGATCGTCGCGCTGGCGGGGTGCCTGCTGATCCTGTTCCCGTGCGCGCTGAACATCGTCACGCTGTCCGTGCATACGCTGGTCTGGGGCGGGGCGATCGTCTGCTTCGGGCTGGCGATGCAGGCATGGGTGCTGAAGCTGGCGCCGGAGGGAACCGACCTCGCGGTGTCGATCTTCTCCGGGCTGTACAACGTCGGCATTGGCGCGGGCGCGCTGATCGGCAACCATATCGCCGGCGACTTCGGGCTGCCGTGGATCGGCACGTTCGGCGGCGTGGTCGGCGCGGTGGCGGTCGGGATCGCGTGGCTGGCACTGCGGCTGCACGCGAGGCAGGCGGTGGCCTAGCCGACGCCCGGTGGCAGCGTGCGGCATGCGGCATGTGACGCACGCCGCCACGGCCCGGCCTCGCGCGTTGCCCGTCATGCCACCGAATAACCGCCGTCGGCCACGAGCGCATGCCCTGACACGTAGCTGGAGTCGTCCGACGCGAGGAACGCGACGATCGTCGCCATCTCCTCGGCCGAGCCCCAGCGTCCTGCCGGCGTCGATGCGGCGAACGCCTGTTGCGCGTCGTCCGACGGCCAGATGCCGCGATGATGGAACGGCGTTTCGATCAACCCCGGGCACAGCGCGTTCACGCGCACGCCGCGTTTGAACCATTCGATCGACGCCGTCTTCGTCATCCCGATCACCGCGTGCTTGCTCGCGATATAGACCGACGCATTCTCGAAGCCGATCAGCCCGCCCATCGACGCATTGTTGATGATGCTGCCCGACCCTTGACGCAGCATGATTTCAGCGGCGTACTTCATCGAATTGAATACCCCGCGCACGTTCGGTTCGAACACCTTGTCGAACCGCTCGGCATCCTGCTCGAGCAGCGGCGCGAACACGCCTTCCGTGCCGGCGTTGTTGAACGCGATGTCGAGGCGTCCGTAGGTCGCTACCGTGAAATCGAACAGCTTGCGCAGATCGTCTTCGTTCGCGACGTCCGCGACGAAGGCTTTGGCGTCGCCGCCGGCGGTCACGATTTCGTCGACCAGTCGATCGAGTTCGGGCTTGCGCCGCGCGGAGACGACGACCTTGGCGCCGCGACGCGCGAGTTCGATCGCGGACGCGCGGCCGATGCCGGAGCTGGCGCCCGTTACCACGGCGATGCGGCCGTCGAGTTGGCCCGGTTTCGTGCTTGCGTTCATGATGAGATTCTCCAGAGTGAGGGATGAAAGCGGCGCATGGGGCTGAGTTGAATCGGTTGCGATGCACGCTTGATGAGCATTGTGGTCGCTCGCCGGTCGTAAAAAAATGGAACAATGGCGCATTCAGAATTCCCCTTTCGGGAATGAAAGGCGCTGCCGCATGTGCGTGCCACGAGGGTTCTCCATGCTCAACCGACTCGACATCCTGAAGATCTTTGCCGCGGCCGCCGCGGCGCCCACGTTCCGCGAGGCGGCGGCGCGCCTGGGCGTGTCGCCGCAGGTCGTGACGCGCGCGGTGCGCGAACTGGAGGAGATGCTCGGCGAAACGCTGTTTCACCGGACGACCCGGAGCATCCGGATCACCGCGTTCGGGCAGGCGTTCGCGCGTGACGCGCAGACGGCGCTGGCTGCCGTCGACGGGCTGTTCGGCCCCGCGAACGGCCAGCCCGACGAGCCGGTGGGCGTCGTGCGGATCACGGCGCCGTCGGGCATGGGGCGTCGTTACGTGCAACCGATCCTGAGCGATCTCATGCAGCGGTATCCGGGGCTCGTGCCCGACTTGCGGCTATCGGACGTGCCGTCGCCGGTGGTCGACGAGCAGATCGACATCGGCGTGCGCGTCGGGGCGATCGGCGACAACCGCTTCGTCGCGCGGATGGTCGGGCCGTTGCCGATGTGGATCGTCGGCGCGCCGTCGCTGATCCGGCGGCTGGGCGAGCCCAAAAATCGCAAGGAACTCGAATCGATGCCGGTCACGTGCCTGATCGATCGCGCGAGCGGCCGCGCGTGGCCGTGGATGTTTCGGGGAGAGCAGCAGTTCGTCCCGTCGTCGCCCGCGTATCTGACCGACGATACCGAGGTGGAGATCGAGGCCATCTGTGCGGGGGTGGGGCTGGGGCAGTGCTCCGAGTACCTCGTCCGGCCGTACGTCGACAAGGGGCGCCTCGTGCGGCTGCTGCCCGGCCTCGAGCCCGAGCCGTGGAAGCTGCACGTCTATCGGCCGCGACGCGGACCGATGCCCCGGCGCATTCGGGTCGTGTACGACGAGTTGGTGGCGAAGCTCGCGGACGCGACGTGGCGAGGGTAGGCGGGGCTGCTGGGCTGCGGGTCGCGTTGGCGTGAAGCGGTTTCAACCGCCGCTCGACGACGTCGGCGCACCGGGGAAACCGTAACGTGCCAGTAACGTGCTCGGCGCGCCTCCATCGGGCCTGGCGTGGTCGCGTCATTCGCCGCCATGCACGCGGCAAGCCGACATATTGCGGCATCATCATGGATGCCGACGCACCGGCACCGGTGCCCGCTATTCGACTGGAGACTCTGCATGCCGATACCCCGGATTGAAACCCGCGACGCGATGGGCGACCCCGATGTGGTCTATCTCAACCCGGATCACGTGCTGTGGATGTCGCAGCCGACCGCTGCGCAGCGGCGGCCGGGCGGCACGGCCATTCGCGTCGACGACCGCGTGAAGGGCGGTTCGTTGCTGATGGCCGACAATCCGCCGGCCGCTCGACTGCTGCAGGATCTCGGGCCGTTCGTGACGGTGACGCTCGCGAACCCGTCGTCCGACTATCCGGACGGTCTCGTCCATGTGCGTGCGCAGGCGATCGTCAAGATCGCGACGGACGACCACGACAAGCCGCTCGCCGAGCGCACGCTCGGCTGGGTCCACGTCAAGGACGGCTCCGCGTTCAAGGTCCGGGATTACGCCGGCGTGGCCGCGCAATGGCAGGCAGTGGGGGCGGGTGCCGGCCGCTGAGCGGGGCTTCACTTGGCGCCATGACGCAGCGGCCCGGTGCGCCGTAGTGGGCCGACCGTCGTTCCCTCGGAAGTTTTGCCAGCCTGTTTCTTCGTTCCAAATTACAGCCCGGTTTCACAATGATCGTTTCGCTCACTGGAGGTAAGCCTGCAGATGAGCGGCCAGTCGAGATTGAGGAGCGCGTCGCGATACTCAATCTCGACGCGTCAAGCGGGTACGAAGGCGAGGAAAATCTGCCGCGGAGATAAAGTCAATTATTTTGCAAATAATTTCGACATCACTCCCCACCCCAAAACCACCGCCATAATAAGAGCGATAAATCCATTGAATTTAACCATCTTAAAAATCGTTTCATCCTTTACTTTCGCCATATTTATTCCGAAAACGATTCTAAGATACGCGCCCCACATTTTACTGGCTCGAACAAAATCCACCACTCGCTCAGTCAATATCAGCATTAAATATGCCATAACACCAACAAGGGCAAACGAGGAAAAAAGAAGTGGATAATTTGTCATGCCCTACCAACCAAAAAAAGATTGATATACCGGATGCTATATCCCAGCGAGCCACCCGGGGCAGAAAATCCGAATCCGACTCTTCCCTCGGGATCTCCGGGCGTGCCCGGTGAAGATAGTGCTGCCCAGGAGCCATACTAGCAGTGGCGTTAAACCCGCCTGTATGAATAACCGAGGCAAAGGACTGGCGGGCGGACGTGCCGCCCGTCGGTAGAAAAGGTGGGCTATGTACGTCGATACGCAATGCGTCGATCCGCCGGGTAACATGGCGCATCGCGACAAACCGGCGCCCGTTCGGGCCTTCGCCGCGAAAGCGCCCATCGCAGCGCTCGATGCAGGTGTTCTCCACCGGCTTGCCGAGGAACCGTCCGTCATGAACCTTTCCGCGTCCGATATCACCCCGGAGGAACTCCGGCTGTTCGGCGACATCGTCGCCCGCCTGGAAGAACTGGGGCCGGTCGTCGACGTAAGGACGGTCGTGCTGCCCGCGATCACGCAGCTGCTCCGCGCCGATTTCGCCGCGTCGTTCGATTGCGACGAACACACCGGCCTGTGGCGCAACGGCTTCGCGTACAACGTCGATCCGTCGCAGATCGCCCGCTACGAAGCGTGGTTCCAGCATATCGATCCGGTCACGCCGCCACTGCGCGCGCGCCGCGTGGCGACCTGCGTCGACGAGGTGGTCAGCCGGCGCGAACTGGAGCAGACCGAGTTCTACAACGATTTCCTGTGCCGCGACGGCATGCACCACGGCATCAACGTCTATGCGTTCGACGGCGCGACCCATGTGGGCGACCTGCGCATCTGGCGGGCGCAAGGGCGGCCCGATTTCACCGAACGCGACAAGCTGCTGCTGAACGGCATCGAGCCGTTTTTCCGGCGCGCGCTGCTGCGGCGGCGCCATGCGTGCGCGGGGCTGACCGGGCGAGAGAGCGACGTCGCGCGGCTGGTTGCCGCCGGTTACACCGACAAGGACGTCGCGCGCACGCTCGGCATCGGGGTGCCGACGGTCCGCACGCACCTGCGGCGCGTGATGGCGAAGAAGGGCGTCCCCAACCGCGCGAGCCTCGCGGCCGCGCTGGCGTAACGGGTCGCACGGCCGACGACCGAGGGTCATCCATTGTGATGATGGGCGTCAAAATCGGCGCGCCCTACCTTGTGACGATCCCCCGTTACGAGGAACGACGACGATGCCCACCCTGGGAACCCTGACGCTCACCGAAGCCCGGCACGCGATCCTGCGCCGTGAGTTCTCCTGCGTCGAATACGCGTACGCCATGATCGAGCGGCACGCCCGCTGGCGCTACCTGAACGGCTTTACGTGCGTCGACGAAGCACGGCTGCTCGCCGAAGCGGCCCGCTGCGACCGCGACCTCGCGACGTCGGCCACCCCGCACGCGCTGCTGGGCCTGCCGATCGCGATCAAGGACAACATTGACACCGCGTGCCTGCCGACCGGCAACGGCACGTTGGCGCTGCACAACCGCGTGCCGCCGCAGCATGCGCCGGTCGTCGCGCGGCTGCTCGCGCAAGGGGCGCTGATCGCGGGCAAGGCCAACCTGCACGAGCTGGCGTTCGGCGTGTCGGGCAACAACCGCGTGACCGGCGCGGTACGCAACCCGTACGACTTCAACCGGATTCCGGGCGGCAGCAGCAGCGGCTCGGGCGCGCTGGTCGGCGCGGGCGTGGTGCCCGCCGCGCTCGGGACGGACACCGGCGGCTCGGTGCGGATTCCGGCGGCGCTGTGCGGTGCCGTCGGCCTTCGCCCGACGGTGGGGCGCTACCCGTCGGGCGGCGTCGCGCCGATTTCGCGCACGCGCGACACCGTCGGCCCGATCGCGCGGTCGGTCGAGGACATCGCGCTGCTCGACGCGATCCTGTCCGGCACCGGCACCCATGCGAGCGCGTCGCTGCCGATCCGCAGTGCGACGCGCCCGGTGCGCCTGGCGGTTCCGCGCACGACGTTCTGGCGCGGCCTCGCTCAAGATGTCGAAAGGGCGGCGAATGCCGCGGTGGCGAAACTGGCGCAGGCGGGCTTCGAGTGCGTCGATATCGACCTGAACGACTATCCGGGGTTCTTCGACGACGAGCCGGCCGTCATTGCCCTGTACGAATTCCGGTCGTCGATGCACGCGTATCTGGTCGAGAACGGCTACGACCTGTCGGTCGACGACATCGTCGCGAACGTGGGAAGCCCGGACGTCGCGAAGATCGCCCGCCATATCACCGGCCCCGACGGGATCGGCGAAGCGGCGTACCGCACCGCGCTCGACCGGCGTACGCGCTCGCGTGCCGCGTATCGGCAGTGCCTCGCCGACAGCGGCGCCGACGCGCTGGTGTTTCCGACCACGATCGCGACCGCGTGCCCGATTCCGGCGGGCGACGCGATGATGCTCAACGGCGAGCCTGCGTCGGTGTTCGCGACTTACATCCGGAATACCGAGCCGGGCAGCAATGCCGGCGTACCGGGCATGACCGTCCCGGCCGGCCTGACGGCGGCGGGGCTGCCGGTCGGCCTCGCGCTGGACGGGGCGGCCGGCACCGATCGCGAACTTATCGCGGTCGCGCTGGAGGTCGAGCGGGTGCTCGGGCGGCTGCCGTTGCCTGACGATGGATTCGGAGTCGAGGGTAGGTTGGGTGGATACGCGGGTGTCGATGGGGAGTCGTGATGCGGTGCCGCCGCGCCTGGGGGCGGTGCGGCGGTTGAAGTGCCGGAGCCGGCCGGCATGCGCGCGAGGTGGGCCACGCTGACGCCGAGCCCTTCGCGCGCCCGACCCGATGCGCAACCACCGCTGACGTGAATCTCGCCGGCGCCGCAGCGTCTTGACCCGACAACCGCTCGAACCCACGCCCGCGAAGCCGGCCGCCAACCGCGCATATCGAGAAACTCGCCCCGAGCCCCCGAGCGAGGCATCAGGAAAACCCTGACAGCGGCCCGCCGAGGCCGCCTTTTTGCGTCGCCGCGCGCGTGGCGGCCGATGCCTTTCCCGTCTCCGGTCGTCCGCCTCCAGGGTGGCCGCTCCCCTCGATCCAGCGCGGCTTCCCGGTCATCTTGCCTGTCATTGAGGGTATGGTAACCAGCTAAATCGACTGAATATCCCCGAATTTCAATACCTGTCAGGTATTGAAATGACCGCCTAAAAGTATTGGACGCTCGATCTGGCCGAGACGTATAAATCGCCTCAAGAACTTCACCTCCACGGCGTGCCCCATGTCCACCGTCACCATCGAACGCATCGAAACCCGCCTTGTCGACCTGCCGACGATCCGCCCGCACAAGCTGTCGGTGGCCACGATGCATGGCCAGACGCTGATGCTCGTCAAGGTGTGCTGCAGCGACGGCGTGACGGGCCTCGGCGAAGGCACGACGATCGCCGGCATGGCCTACGGCCCGGAAAGCCCCGAGGCGATGAAGCTGGCGATCGACACGTATCTCGCCCCGGCGATCATCGGCCGGGACGCGACGCGCATCCAGACGCTGATGGCGTTCCTCGGCGCGCTCGCGAAGGTCAACCACTTCGCGAAGAGCGCACTCGAAACCGCGCTGCTTGACGCGCATGGCAAGCGGCTCGGCGTGCCGGTGAGCGAGCTGCTCGGCGGCCGCCGCCGCGATCGCCTGCCGGTCGCCTGGACGCTCGCATCGGGCGACACGGCCACCGACATCGCCGAAGCCGAGCGGATGCTCGACCTGCGCCGCCACAACGTGTTCAAGCTGAAGATCGGCGCGAAAGCGCCGGAGACGGATATCCGCCATGTGGCCGAGATCAAGCGGGCCGTCGGCGATCGCGCGTCGGTGCGGGTCGACGTGAACATGGCGTGGAGCGAAACGCAAGCCGCGCGCGCGATTCCGGCGCTGGCCGATGCCGGTTGCGAACTGGTCGAGCAGCCGGTGGCCTCGGCCGCGGCGCTGGCGCGCCTGATGCGCCGCTTCCCGGTCGCGCTGATGGCCGATGAAATCTTGCAAGGCCCCGACAGCGCATTCGAGATCGCGAAGCATCACGGCGCCGACGTGTTCGCGATCAAGATCGAGCAAAGCGGCGGCCTGTTCGCCGCGCAGCGCGTCGCCGCGATCGCGGATGCGGCCGGCATCGAGCTGTACGGCGGCACGATGCTCGAAGGCGCGTTCAGCACCGTGGCGTCGGCGCACCTGTTCGCGAGTGTCGCGAACCTGCAGTGGGGCACCGAACTGTTCGGGCCGCTGCTGATCACCGAAGAGATCCTCACGCAGCCGCTCGATTACAGCGACTTCGAACTGACCGTGCCGGACGGCCCCGGCCTCGGCATCGAACTCGACGAGGACAAGGTCAGGCGTTTCACCCGCGACGGGCTGACGAAAGTCGCGCGATAGATAACCCGAGCCAGGCAACGGCCGTCATTCCCCCCAATACACGTGGAGACACCATCATGAGCGTCAAAGTTTTCGAGTCCCGGGAAGTGCAGGATCTGCTGAAGGCCGCGTCGAACGCGGGCGCGAACGGCACGAACGGCGGCAACGCGCGCACGCAGCAGGTCGTGCTGCGGCTGCTCGGCGACCTGTTCAAGGCGATCGACGATCTCGACATCACGCCCGACGAGGTGTGGGCCGGCGTCAACTACCTGAACAAGCTCGGCCAGGACGGCGAAGCGGCGCTGCTCGCGGCCGGCCTCGGCCTCGAGAAGTATCTCGACATCCGGATGGACGCCGCGGACCAGGCGGCCGGCCTCGACGGCGGCACGCCGCGCACGATCGAAGGGCCGCTGTATGTGGCGGGCGCACCGGTGCGCGACGGCGTGTCGAAGATCGACCTCGACGAAGACGACGGCGCGGGCCCGCTCGTGATCCACGGCACGGTCACCGGCCTCGACGGCAAGCCGGTCGCGGGCGCGCTGGTCGAATGCTGGCACGCGAACTCGCACGGCTTCTATTCGCACTTCGACCCGACCGGCAAGCAGAGCGAGTTCAACCTGCGCGGCGCGGTAAGAACGGGCGCTGACGGCAAGTACGAATTCCGCACGCTGATGCCGGTCGGCTACGGTTGCCCGCCGCAGGGCGCGACGCAGCAACTGCTGAACAGCCTCGGCCGCCACGGCAACCGCCCGGCGCACGTGCACTTCTTCGTCGACAGCCCCGACCACCGCAAGCTGACGACGCAGTTCAACATCGAAGGCGATCCGCTGATCTGGGATGACTTCGCGTATGCGACGCGCGAGGAGCTGATCCCGCCCGTGGTCGACAAGACCGGCGGCACGGCGCTCGGCATGAAGGCCGATGCGTACCAGGACATCGAGTTCAACTTCGTGCTGACGCCACGGGTGCAGGGCAAGGACAACCAGATCGTCCACCGCCCGCGCGCAGCCGCGACGGCGTAACTGCCCACCGCCCGCCGGCGCGGCGCCGATACGCCGCCGCCGGCCGGGTTTCCGCGAGATTCAACCGATTACCGATGCGAGCGTGCTTGCAGGACGCGGCACGCGCATGGGAGGAGCCAACATGTCCGCCACGATCGACCAAGCCACCGACCTGGATCACCTGCTCGCCACCGCCGTGCAGGACGACAAGGAAGCCGGCGTATTCCGCTGCCGCCGCGACATCTTCACGAACGCCGAGCTGTACGAGCTCGAGATGAAGTACATCTTCGAGCGCAACTGGGTGTACCTGGCGCACGAAAGCCAGATCCCGGCCAACAACGACTACTACACGACGTGGATCGGCCGCCAGCCGATCGTGATCACGCGCGACAAGACCGGCGAGCTGCACGCGGTGATCAACGCCTGCGCACACAAGGGCGCGATGCTGTGCCGCCGCAAGCACGGCAACAAGGGCAGCTTCACGTGCCCGTTCCACGGCTGGACCTTCTCGAACACCGGCAAGCTGCTGAAGGTGAAGGACGAGAAGACGACCGAGTATCCGGTGCAGTTCAACACGAACGGCTCGCACGACCTGAAGAAGGTCGCACGCTTCGCGAACTATCGCGGTTTCCTGTTCGGCAGCCTCAGCGCCGACGTGCTGCCGCTGGAGGACTACCTCGGCGAAGCGCGCGTGATCATCGACCAGATCGTCGACCAGGCGCCGAACGGGCTCGAAGTGCTGCGCGGCAACTCGTCCTACATCTACGAAGGCAACTGGAAGATGCAGATGGAGAACGGCTGCGACGGCTACCACGTCAGCACCGTGCACTGGAACTACGCGGCGACGATGGGCCGCCGCAAGGAGGACGGCACCAAGGCCGTCGATGCGAACAGCTGGAGCAAGTCGGTCGCGGGCGTGTACGGCTTCGACAACGGCCACATCCTGCTGTGGACGCAGACGATGAACCCGGAAGTGCGGCCGGTGTACCAGCACCGTGACGAGATCAAGGCGCGCGTCGGCGACGTGCAGGCCGACTTCATCGTCAACCAGACCCGCAACCTGTGCGTGTACCCGAACGTGTTCCTGATGGACCAGTTCAGCACGCAGATCCGCGTGGTGCGGCCGCTCGGCGTCGACAGGACCGAGGTCACGATCTTCTGCTTCGCGCCGAAGGGCGAGAGCGAGACCGATCGCACGGTGCGGATCCGCCAGTACGAGGATTTCTTCAACGTGACGGGCATGGGCACCGCCGACGATCTCGAGGAATTCCGCGCATGCCAGGCCGGTTACGCGGGTATCACGGCGATGTGGAACGACCTGTCGCGCGGTGCGCCGCTGTGGGTCGACGGCCCGGACGAGAACGCGAAGAAGATGGGGCTGAACCCGCGCATTTCCGGCGAGCGCAGCGAGGACGAAGGGCTGTTCGTGTGCCAGCACGAACACTGGGTGCACGTGATGCGCGATGCGCTGAAGAAGGAACGCGGGGAGGTGGCAGCATGAGCTTCGATTACCGGATCATTTGCGCGGCGCTGTATCGCGAAGCGCGCCTGCTGGACGATCGCCAGTGGGACGAATGGCTGACCTGCTACACGGAGGACGTCACGTACTGGATGCCCGCGTGGGACGACGACGATCGGCCGACCGACGATCACCAGAGCCAGATCTCGCTGATGTACTACCCGGACCGCGGCGGCCTCGAGGATCGCGTGTTCCGGATCAAGACCGAGCGCAGCGGCGCATCGACGCCCGAGCCGCGCACCAGCCACAACGTGACGAACGTCGAGGTGCTGGCCGAACGCGACGGCGAGGTGGACGTGCGTTACAACTTTCACACGCTGAACCACCGCTACCGCGTGACCGATCACTTCTTCGGCACGATGTTCGTCACGTTGCGCCAGGTGGGCGATGAACTGCTGATCTCGTACAAGAAGATCGTGCTGAAGAACGACTACATCCGGCAGGTGCTCGACGTCTATCACGTCTGACGCCCGTTGTTTCGTCATCAAAGACAAGGAAGTGGAGGCGACGCCATGTCCAGCTACAAGATTGCACTGAACTTCGAGGACGGGGTAACCCGCTTCATCGACTGCAAGGCCGGCGAGAAGGTACTCGACGCGGCCTTCCGCGCGAAGATCAACCTGCCGATGGATTGCTCCGACGGCGTGTGCGGCACCTGCAAGTGCCGCGCCGAAAGCGGCAGCTACGACCTCGGCGACGACTACATCGACGACGCGCTCACCGAAGACGAAAAGGACGGCGGCCTCGTGCTGACGTGCCAGATGGTGCCGCAGAGCGATTGCGTGATCGCGGTGCCGACGTCGTCGGTCGCATGCAAGACCGGCCAGAGCAGCTTCGCGGCCACGGTGACGAAGGTCGAGCAGCACAACGACGCGGCCGTCGTGCTCGAACTCGACGTCGGCACGGCCGCGCCGGTGTTCCTGCCGGGCCAGTACGTGAACATCGACGTGCCCGCGAGCGGGCAGCACCGGTCGTACTCGTTCTCGTCGGCGCCGGCCGACGCGAAGGTCAGCTTCCTGATCAAGAAGATCCCCGGCGGCGTGATGAGCACGTGGCTCGAATCGGCGCAGCCCGGCGACACGCTGCAACTGCACGGGCCGCTCGGCAGCTTCTACCTGCGCGACGTGCAGCGCCCGCTGCTGTTCCTCGCGGGCGGCACGGGGCTCGCGCCGTTCCTGTCGATGCTCGAGGTGCTCGCGCGTACCGGGTCGCAGCAGAAGGTGCACCTGATCTACGGCGTGACGCGCGATCTCGACCTCGTGCTGGTCGACGCGATCGAAGCCTACGCGGCGAAACTGCCGAACTTCAGCTTCGCGACGGTCGTCGCGGAGGCGGCGTCGAGCCATCCGCGCAAGGGCTGGGTCACGCAGCACATCCCCGCCGAGGCGCTGAACGACGGCGACGTCGACGTGTATCTGTGCGGGCCGCCGCCGATGGTCGACGCGGTGCGCCAGTACTTCGACGACGAAGGCGTGAAGCCGAACAGCTTCCACTACGAGAAATTTACCCCCAACGTTACGGCAAAGGCGGCGTGATCATGCAACGATTCTCTGGCAAGGTCATCGTCGTCACGGGCGCCGCGCAGGGCATCGGCCGCGGCGTCGCGCTGCGCGCGGCGGCCGAAGGCGGCAGGGTGCTGTTCGTCGATCGCGCGGATTTCGTCGCCGACGTCGCGGCCGAAGCAACCGGTGGCGAGACGGCCGGCTTCGTCGCCGATCTCGAAACCTACGACGGTGCGCACGCGGCGATCGCGCACGCCGCGCAGACGTTCGGCGGCATCGACATCCTGATCAACGGCGTCGGCGGCGCGATTCGCATGCGCCCGTTCGCCGAATTCGAGCCCGCGCAGATCGACGCGGAAATCCGCCGTTCGCTGATGCCGACGCTCTATACGTGCCACGCGGTGCTGCCGCACCTGCTCGCGCGCGGCGGCGGCACGATCGTCAACATCTCGTCGAACGCGACGCGCGGCATCCGCCGCGTGCCGTACTCGGCGGCGAAAGGCGGCGTCAATGCGCTGACGGCGGCGCTCGCGATGGAGTACGCCGAGCACAACATTCGGGTCGTGGCAACCGCACCGGGCGGCACCAGCGCGCCGCCGCGCCGCGTGCCGCGCAATGCCGCCGGCGACAGCGAGCAGGAACAGGCATGGATGGGCGAGGCCGTGCGCCAGGTCACGGAATCGACGTTCTTCAAGCGCTACGGCAGCCTCGACGAGCAGATCGCGCCGATCCTGTTCCTTGCGTCCGACGAGGCGAGCTACATCACCGGCACGGTGCTGCCGGTCGCGGGCGGCGATACGGGTTGAGCGGCGTGTCGTGACGCCGCTTGCACGTGCTCAACGTGTGTTCATTGACAACATATTCACCGGCCGGCGCGACGGCGTCGGCCAAGGAGACTCCCATGCATGATCGCAAAGCCATCGTTCCGGCGGGAATGGAAGCGGTGTACGAGAAAATCGGCTATGCGCCGGGCTTGATGGTCGGCGATACGCTGTACGTGTCCGGCCAGATCGGCCGCGATGCGGCGATGCAGCTCGTCGAAGGCCGTGAAGCGCAGATCGTGCAGGCGTTCGAGAACCTGAAGCAGGTGCTGGAGGCGGCCGGCGCTTCGTTCAACGACGTGGTCGACCTGACGACCTTCCATACCGACATGCGCGACCTGCCGTTGTTCATGCAGGTGCGCGACCGTTACCTTGCCGCGCACCCGAAGCCGGCGTGGACGGCGGTCGGTGCGCACATGCTGGGCGGCGCGCCCGGCTATATCGTCGAGATCAAGGCGGTGGCCGTGTTGCCGGCGTGATGGGCGCAGATGAGGCGCGGGGGCGAGGTGCCGGGATCCGCGCAGCGAATCGGCTCGTCGCGGGCTGACCGGGAGTGACAGGCGTCACGACGCAAGACGGCATCCTGACGAAAGCCTTTCTCTCGACCTGCGGCGTGAAGCGTCATGCGTCGGTCAGCGACAAGTCATGCGAGTTCGTTTATGGTGCGAGGGAACGCCGCGTCGTCTCTTTCCTTCCGCCGGAAATCCGCGATGAAATGCCTGCCACGCGCCATCCTCGCCGCCCTCGCTGTCACCGTCGCGCAACCCGTGCTCGCCCAGGCGCCGGGCACGGTGCAACTCGAAGACATGACCTGGACCGAGCTGCGCGACAGCATCCGGGCCGGCAAGACCACGATCCTGATTCCGATCGGCGGGACCGAGCAAAGCGGCCCTTACGTCGCGCTCGGCAAGCACAATGCGCGGGTCAGGGTGCTGTCCGAGCGGATCGCGGAAGGCCTCGGCAACGCGATCGTCGCGCCCGTCATCGCCTACGTGCCCGAGGGCGGCTATGCGCCGCCGACGTCGCACATGCGCTTCCCGGGCACGATCACCGTGCCCGACGGCGTCTTCGAAAAGACCCTCGAATCCGCGGCCAACAGCTTCCGCGTCCATGGCTTCACGAACATCGTGTTCCTCGGCGACCACGGCGGCTACCAGAACGACATCAAGCAATCCGTCGCGCGGCTCAACAAGTCGTGGGCCGGCACGGGGGCGCGCGCGTTCGTGCCGGCCGCGTACTACGGCACCAGTTCCGACGGCTATGACCAGATCCTGCGCGAGCACGGCGTGCCGGCCGCGGATATCGGCACGCATGCGGGGCTGGCCGATACGGCGCTGCTGCTGGCGGTCGAGCCACGCATGGTCAGGGTCGACAAGCTGCGCAACGCCGCGAAGCCGGGCGCCGTCGACGGCGTCTACGGCGGCGATCCGCGTCACGCGAGTGTCGAACTCGGCCGGCTGGGCACCGACGCCATCGTGTCGCGCACCGTCGACGCGATCAGAAAGGACATCGCCGGCCGCTGACGCAGCCGCCCCATCGCGCCACCTTGGTCGTCGTTCCCTTCAATCGAACCGGGACACCGTCATGCAACCGCGCTTTCGCCGTCATCTTCGCTTCTCCCGTCCCGCGGCCGTCATCGTGGCGGCGCTGGCCGTCGGTGCCCGCGGGGCGATCGCGGCGGCCGCCGTCGCGACCGTACCCGGCATGCCGCCCGTCGTCCATCCCGACAACCTGTACAGCGAGGCGCAGGCCGGCCGCATGAGCGCCGCGGTAGCGGGCGCGTTGCCGCGCATCTACGTGCCGAACCTGAGATCGAACGACGTCTACGTGATCGACCCGGCCACGTACCAGGTCGTCGACCGGTTCGCGGTCGGCCGTAGCCCACAGCACGTCGTGCCGGCCTGGGACCTGCAGACGCTGTGGGTCGCAAACAATGCGGAAGGGCGAACCGACGGCAGCCTGACGCCGATCGACCCGAAGACGGGCAAGCCCGGCCAGCCAGTGAACATCGACGATCCGTACAACATGTATTTCACGCCCGACGGCCACGACGCAATCGTGGTGGCCGAGGCACATGCGCGGCTCGACTTCCGCGACCCGAAGACGATGGCGCTGAAATCGAGCCTCGATGTGCCGCAATGCAAGGGAATCAACCATGCCGATTTTTCGATCGACGGCCGGTATGCGCTCTTCACGTGCGAGTTCGGCGGCAAGCTGGCCAAGATCGATTTCGTGAACCGCAAGGTGGTCGGCTATCTCGAGCTCGACCGGAAAGGAATGCCGCAGGACATTCGCGTGTCGCCCGACGGCAAGGTGTTCTACGTCGCCGACATGATGGCGGACGGGGTGTACGTCGTCGATGGCGACGCCTTCACGAAGATCGGCTTCATCCCGACCGGCGTCGGGACACACGGCCTGTACCCGAGCCGCGACGGCACGAAGCTCTATATCGCGAATCGCGGCTCCAATCGCGTCCATGGGCCGCGCCACGGCAAGGGCAGCGTATCGGTGCTCGATTTCGCGACCCGCCAGGTGGTCGCGACCTGGCCGATTCCCGGCGGCGGCAGCCCCGACATGGGCAACGTCAGCGCGGACGGCACCACGCTGTGGCTGTCGGGCCGTTTCGATGACGTCGTCTACGCGATCGACACCACGAGCGGCGCGGTCCGGCAGATTCCCGTCGGCATGGAGCCGCACGGCCTGACGGTGTGGCCGCAGCCGGGCCGCTATTCGCTGGGCCATACGGGAAACATGCGGTAGGGCGGCGGCCGGTCGGCGCGTACCGGCCCGGCCGTTCGACACGCGGGCCGCATGGCTCGCCGATGAAACCCGCGCATGCAATCGCCGCGGCTCAAGCGGCACGCGGTGTGCGCACCTGCCCGGCCTGCCGCCGGGCGGGCGGTGTCAGACGAACGAGATGCAACCGGCGCGCGTGGCCGCCGTCGCGGCGGCCACGTGGCGTCCCAACCGGAGCAAGCCGATGACCGAACGCCAGTCCCCCGATACGACACCGCCGCAACCGGCGCCCAGCGCGCACGATGCGCTCGAGCATTTGCTCGGCAGCCTGCACCAGCACGGATTCCTGCATTTGGCGACCGAGGTCGTCAGCGCGAACGCGCGGCTGGCCGACACGTTCGTCGACGCGCTCGACAAGCCGGGCATGCAGAGCGGCATGCAGAATCTCGCGGCGCTGTTGACGGCGCTGTCGCGCATTCCGCCCGAACAGTTCGGCAAGGCCGTGTTCGCGGCCGCCGACGCGCTGCATCACGTCGGCGCGTGGCAGCCGGCGCAGCACGAGCATGTCGCACCCGGCGTGCGCGGCGCGTACCGGCTGCTGCACGACGAAGCGCTGTGGGACGCGCTGACGCCGTTGCTCGAAGGGTTGAAGGTGTTCGCGCAGGGGCTCGCGCGCGCCCCCGAGACGCCCGTCACCGCGCGCGGCGAGAAGACGACGGGCACCTGAGTGCAGCGTGTCAGTCCCACGCGTGCTTGCTGAACTGATAGCCCTTGCTGCGAATCGTCTTGATTCGCTTCGGTTCCGTCAGGTCGTCACGCAGCTTGCGGCGCAGCTTCGAAATGCGGCCGTCGATCGACCGGTCGAAGCCGTCGAACTCGATGCCGCGCAGCAGCAGCGTCAGGTCCTTTCGGCTGACCACCTCGCCGGCGCGGCAGACGAGCGCCCACAGCAGGTCGAACTCGGTCGACGTCAGGCGGGGTGCGCTACCGTCGGGAAGACGAACCTTGCGATCGGCCCGGTCGATCGAAAACTTGCCGAACTCGAAACGATGCGGCGATGCCGGCTCGACGTCGTCCGGGCGCATGCGCACCCGTCGCAGGTGGGCCTTGATCCGCGCGAGCAGGATGCGCGGCTCGACCGGCTTGCGGAGGAAGTCGTCCGCGCCGAATTCTAGGCCGAGCAATTCGTCGAACTGTTCGTCACGGGCCGTCATCATGATGACGATGCCGTCGTACTGCATGCGTGCCTCGCGACAAATTTCGAAGCCGTCCTTGCCCGGCAGGTTGATGTCGAGCAGCACCAGGTCGGGGTGACGCGCGACGATCGTGGCGACGGCGTCGGTGCCGTCGAACAGGCGGTCCACCTCGTACTGGTGCATGCGCAGATAGTCTGCGATCAGTGAGGACAATTGAACGTCGTCTTCGACGAGCAGGATTCGGATGGGCATCGCTAAACGAGGGGATGAAACGGGAAAGTGGCGAGCGTTCAAGCCCAGTCCGACCATGGGGTGGCTGAAGAGACGCGCATGATACGTCCGAACAATCCGGTGGAATGTGGCGAAATCTGCATCGCTCGGCCGCCCGGTCCGCACGCGCATCACCCCGGCCATGCAGCCACGCAAAGGGGCGAAGGGGTGGAAGCGTGTCGTCGCGGAACCGGGCGATGGTTGGGCGATAAGGTCAGGCGCGGGATCCGGTTCATGGCCGGCAAGGGCAGCAGGCGCGGTGTCGTTCGCGCGAAAACGTTTGCGGAAAAATGGCGCGTGGAAAGCACATCCGCGCGGGCCGCCAGCCGGTAAAGATTGCTCCACATATCATTACAAAATATTACGAAACGGGCAACGGACAGGTCCTTACAATCGTGGCGACGCGGTGGCGAGCATCACGCACACCGGCTTCCGGCCGGCCGTCGAAGGGAATGCCAACGCGGTGGTGGTGACCGGCAGCGTGCCATTGCTCGCCCGGTGCGTCCGTTCGGTACGGCACTGCCGGTGCTCGACGCGCGCGAATCAATGTCGACGTCACCCCGCCTTCCCGGCGGCAAACGTATGGCCGGAACGATGTTCTGACAGGAATGCGAAATGACACCGCTTCAAATCATCCGGAGCCTCGATTCACTCACGAACGCGATCGAAGTCGCGGTCGCCGACGCCGACTGGAGCGAGGCCGTCCGGGCCGCAGAAACACGTTCGGCGTTCTTGCTGGCGCTGTCACCCGATCAACCCGACGAGGTTCACGCGGCGATCGGGAGAATGCGGGAGATCGATATCCGGATCTCGATCACCGCACGGGAAACGCTGGAGGCACGCGTCGCGGCGGGCCGCGAGGCGTTGCACGACACCCGGCTGGCGTCGCGGCCGCCGTCGCCCGGGTCGGATGTCATGGCCGCCCGATCCCATTCGTGGCGCTCATCCATTTCACGGCGCTTCGCGCCGTACACGCATTGACACGGACAGGTCCTTGAACGTGCCGGTCAGGTCTCAACATTTCGGTGGCGGTATGCGATTTCGAAAACGCGTCAGTTATGTCGATGCAACACGGTGGTTCGCTGATGGCGACCATGATCGGGTGGAAACCCGTGAAGGCGGGCGTGCGATCGCCACACCGGAAGGCTGGCGTTCGGTGAAGTCGGGTGACTGGATCTTGCGCGATGATCGCGGCAACTGCTGGCCGATGGACCACGGGCTCTTCACGACCCTGTACGAACCGGTCGTGGAGTGAGCGGCGAGGGCGCGCCGGTGCCGTCCATACGGCCCGCCCGCGTCACCCGTACGCCGGCAGCCTAGCGGCGCGCGCGCGAAAACAGCAATGAGTCGGTGTCGTTGAACCGGATCGGCACCGGCTCCCCATAACCCGCCTTTTCCGCCACGCGGATCGACGCGACGTTGGTCGGCGCGATCAGGCACACGCTGCGCTCGAACCGGTGCTGCCCGTCGAGCCACGCCAGCGCGGCCGAGAGCGCCTCGGTCGCGTAACCCTTGCCGTGCGCCCACGTCGCCAGGGCCCAGCCGGCTTCCGGCACGTCGCGAATCGACGGCTCGATGACCCGGTGGAAATCGGCGAAGCCGAGATCGCCGACATAGCGGCCCGACGCCTTCTCGCGAATCGCCCAGTACCCATAGCCGAGCAGCGGCCACAGCCCGCGATACGCGAGCATGCGCATCCACGAATCGCGCGGCGCGGACGGCGTGCCGTTGAAGATGTGCTCGACGACCTTCGGCTCGGCCCACATCGTGGCGAGCGCTTCGAAGTCGCCGAGCGGATGGCCTTCGAGGATGAGACGCGGCGTGTCGAGAACGGGCGGGGAGGAGACGGGCGGCATCGTGGCTTCCGGAGAGGAGGGGCATGGGACGGGCAGGCCGTCGGCATGTCGATGCCGCGCTGGTTGGGTCCCGTTCACGCACCGGCAGGCAGATCGGCCGGCGATGTTCCTCGGCGAGCGACGACGTGCGATTGACGGCAGGCGACGGCGGCCCGCTGCGAGCGGGCATGTCCAATTCGGCAAGACAGGGAGCCGGAATGATAGCAAAACCCTTGCACGGACGGGCTGCGGTGCGGGCGGCCGGAGGTGATGCCGCCGCATCGACGACGCCGTACGGGAAGCGGGTGCCATTCCATCGGCTTCCCGCGCGATAACCGGACTTTCAAGCGGTGCGCCGCCCGTCCGATGTGCATCCGGCACTCGACATGATGCCCGGAGGGATCAAGCTGATTCGCGGCCGCCGGCGGTCTACTTCCGGTTCTTCAGGAAGGTCCGACCTTCGGCCGTGATCGACGCGCCCGAGCGGCCGTGTGCGGGATGGCTGACGAAGCCCGCGCTGACGAGTTCGCTCGCGATCGACCAGCCGAGCGCCGGTGCGTCGCGCCCGTAGCGGACGTCGGCGAGGCGCTCGAGCGCCCAGATGGCGGAGGCCGACAGGTTCGGGGTGTTGGGCGTGAAGTTGTCGCTCATCGCTTCCTCGTGAAAAGGGGATTCGGGGTGGGCGGAGTGCCGTGACATCGGGCGGCGCGCCGCTCAGCTCGCCTGCAGCACGGGCAGCAGCGCCTGCAGCGCCGCCTCCTCGTCGGGGCCGGTGGCCAGCACCTGGGCGGACGTGCCGCCGTGCACCTGCAGCGCCGCGACGGCGGCGCTGTCCTTCGCGTCGCTGCTGATCCCGTTCGCGATCAGCAGGATGTTGCTTTCGAAGCCGCGCGCCGCGTCGACGGCTGCTGCTCGTGCGGCGTAGCCGCGGTTGCGGTTCCACGCGGGGCCGATTTCAACGTACACAACGGTTGCCACGATGTCGGAGAGCCTCTGGACGGAACGTCGGGATCGGTGTGCGGCGCCGGGCCGGCGGTGCGCCAGGCACGGGAGAAACGCGTTTTTCCGCATGACGTCGGTAAGCCGGCAGCGCCGCCGGGGCATGTGCATCCTGCATTCATGTGCCGGCATTCTCGGTGAAACTGGCGGCAAGTCCGGCGAACGGCGCGAAAACGCTGATTATAATACAGATGCCAAGCTATGTGTATTGCATTATAATGTCGTGTGCGCCGGAGTCGGCTCGCCGACCCGTCGGCGCGTGCCTTCAGGCGGGCCGGGCGACGCTGCCAGCGTGTCCGGCCTTTTTATCGACGACTCAACTCCCCCTGAATGGAAGCTGCAATGAACGCCGCCCCCGCCTGCCCGCAATGCGCGATGGAAAACACTTACCCGGACGGCACGCTGACCGTATGCGCGGACTGCGGCCATGAATGGTCGGCCGGCGCCGGCGCCGAAACGGGCGACGAACCGGCGGGCGACGTCGTCAAGGACGCCAACGGCAACGTGCTGTCGGATGGCGACTCGGTCGTGCTGATCAAGGATTTGCGCGTGAAGGGCTCGTCGATCACGCTTAAGATGGGTACCAAGGTCAAGAGCATCCGGCTCGTCGGCGGCGATCACGAGGTCGACTGCAAGACCGACATGGGTGGCTTCATGCTGAAGGCCTGCTACCTGAAGAAAGTCTGAGCGCGCACGCTCGCATCGACCGTCAGCAATCGACAGCCCGTTCATGGCCGAGGATCGAATTTCCTACGACGCGTTCGTCAGGTTCCTGGCGACGCCGCTGAACGACGGCCGGCCGTTCGTGCTGGAGACGCAGCACGCGCTTTCACTGCACTTCGACCATTTCGGCACGCAGAGCTTCATGTCGCTCCGGGATCCGGGCCGGCTCGAGCTCGGCTATACGCGCGTGATGATGGGCTTTCTGCTGCTGCAGCCCGAGCCTGCGCACATCTGCATGCTCGGGCTCGGCGGCGGTTCGCTGGCGAAGTACTGCTACCGGCACCTGCCCGGCGCGACGATCGACGCGGTCGAGATCAACCCGGACGTGATCGCGCTGCGTGACGTATTCAGGATTCCCGCTGATGACGGCCGGTTCACGGTGGTGTGCGCCGACGGCGCGGATCATCTGGCAAGGGCGGATGTCCGGACGGACGTGATCCTGCACGACGCGTTCGTCGCCGACGGCATGCGGGGCCGCTGTACGGGCGCCGCATTCCTCGCCGCCTGTCACGCGCGCCTGAGCGAAAACGGCGTGCTGGCAATCAACTTCATGGACGACGATCCCGCGCTGCCCGAGCATCTCGAGCAGTTGCGCGCCGTATTCGGCGCGTCGTACACGCTGGCGCCGTGCGGCGACGACAACAACTTCATCGCGTTCGCATGGAAGGGGGGCAGCCGGCTGCCGTCGCTGCGGATCCTGCTCGAACGCGCCCTTGCGTGTGCGCGCGCCGGCGAGCTCAAGCTGGCGGCCACGGCGAGGCGGATGAAGGCCGGGGAGAGCGTCGACCCGCAGCGGCTGGTGATGCGTGCGCAGCCGCACGGGCGATGGGAGATCGGCGCGTAGCCTGCAGGCAGGCGCGGCCTGTCCGGCCGGCCGTTACTTCACGCGCTTGCCGAGCGCGCTCTTGGTCTTGTACGTCACGCCGTGGCGGTCGAGATACTCGCGGATCAGTTGCCGCACGACTTGCGACGGCGTGAGATCCTGCTCCGCGCAGAGCATCTCGAAGGCTTCCTTTTTCGCGGGGTCGATCAGGACGGTCAGGCGGGCGGTTTTCGTTTCCATTGCGAGGCGAGGGTGGTCGGTATGTTAATCAAATTATAATCGATCCGCCTTCGGCGCCGCCGCCGAAAGCGCGCTCCCGGTGCGCGATCAGCGCCTGCTCCGGAGCAACACGAGCAGGTCGTCGATCACCGGCACGATCGCGAGCGTGACGAGCACCGCGGCAAGCGGCACGGTCGACACATAGCCGACATGCTTGAAGCCGATCGCGCCGGCCAGGCCGCCGATGAAGAACGACGCGAGCATCGTCGCGTGAATCCGCAGTTTCGAGCGGTTGGCGATGACCGCATGCGCGTCGACGTCGACCGCCGACCGGTTCCAGTAGAACAGCTTCCCGAGCTCGATGCCGAGGTCGGTCACGATGCCGGTCATGTGCGTGGTGCGGATCTCCGCGCCCGACAGTTTCGTGATCGTCGCGTTCTGCAACCCCATGATGAAGCACAGCAGCGTCACGGTCACCGGCACGAAGAAGGTTTCCCACAGCGCGAGGTGGCTGCCGAGCAGCCCGAACAGGAGCAGCAGCGCGGCCTCGACCAGCAGCGGCAGCATGTACTGGCTGTGCAGGCCGCGACGGCGGCCCCAGTTGACGAGGATCGCCGAGCAACTGGCGCCGATCAGGAATGACCCCAGCGAGCTGATGCCCGCCAGCGCGAGCCGCACGTCGCCGAGCGCCGCCTGGTCGGCGATCGCCGACACGATGCCGCTCATGTGCGACGTGTATTGCTTGACCGCGAGGAAGCCGCCGGCATTGGCCGCGCCGGCGACGAACGCCAGCGAGAACCCGAGCTGACGGTTCGCGGTCGCGCTGCGGTGTTTTCCCGTCAGGTTTCGAAAGTACTGCGCTGGCATAGGGGCTCAGGGGCTTCGCTCAATCGCCGCGGGTCGCGGGCATGGACATGACGACCGGCACCGGACGGCAGGGCGGGCACGCCGCCTGCGCACAGGTGCCAGGTCTCTCGAATCATGTGACGAACATGATAATGCCATTATCATACTCTGTTAGTCGAATAGGGCTTTCAGTACAATGTCGTCCGGCGCGGCCTGACTGCGGCCCGATTGCGGTTTCGCTACCGTATGGGCGCGCCGCGCGCATTCGCGATCACTTCTGCCCACCGTTTCATGACCCCGATCAAGTTCATTCTTCGCTATACGGCGATCCCGTTCACGGCCATCGTGGCTGTGGTGATCTGGACTGTCATACCATCGTCGAAAGAGATCGATGCGAGACAATATGCGGCGCTGTCGCGCGCGTACGCGAGTTTCCCGCTGCCGTTCCGGCGCGAGATCTCGGAGACGATGGACCACGGCCGGATCAACGACCGGCGCTACCAGGCGCTCGTGCGCGACTCGCTGGGCAACGGCGTCGCGCTGGACTGGCCTGCGTCGGGCGTCGGCGCGCTCGCCGACGAGCGGCACAAACTGGCCGAACTGATTCAGGCCGATTCCGATCTTCAAGGGCATCACCAATGAAAACTCTGCTGGTTTCCGTGGCATTCGCGATGATCATCGCGAGCCTGATCTTCGCGCTGTATTTCATGAATCACGATCGCGGCAAGTCCAAGCGGATGGCATGGTCGCTGGCGGCGCGCGTCGGGCTGTCGGTCACGCTGTTCCTGTCGCTGCTGATCGCTTACAAGCTGGGCTGGATCGAGCCGACCGGGTTGCCGATCGGGCGCTGAAACGCGAACGCCCCGTTGCATGCGGGGCGTTTGCGCAAATGCGAGTTCCGATCTTCAATAGCACTATTGTGATAAGAAAACTTATCGTGACCACGGGGATGCGTGACCAAAAATCAGCGTTCGCACGACGCGCGACAGAGACTGCCCACGCGGCAACGGCAGCGCAGGGGAGTCGATACGGGGCTTCGCGAGACCACGGCCAGTGACAACGTGCATTCGCGACGTGCAGCCGCATGAATTCACGAGGCCTTCGCACCTTCCGGCCAACGTTGAACGCCGAAGTGATAACCATGCTTCGCAAACCGCGACAATTTCATTCTGGTCAACGCTACCCGGTACTCGGCACCGCGCGCGCAACAGTCGTGATGCGCGGCAGCCCCGTGGACAAACCCGCCGCGCTCGCACGCCTGGCTCGGCGTGCTACTCTCGCGAACGGCACCGGCCAGGACAGTTCAGTGGTGCGCGACCCGTCAACATGCTGGATTCACGCATATGTACTCGATCTTGCCTGCGTTCGTATCCGCGTTGTTTCTCGGGTTTGGCCTCTACGTGCTGGCCACCAAGGGGCTCACGCGGGTCTCCGTCCCGTTCGTCCTGATGTGCGCGACGACCTTCGTCTGGCAGGGAACGTGGGCCTTCCTGTTCCAGACGACCGACGCGGACGTCGCCAACGTGTTGGTCAAGGCCGGCTATCTGTTCATCCTGTTTCTGCCGACGACCTTCTATCATTTCGTGACGGAAGTCGTATCGCGTCGGGACGAGCGGCCGTTCATATTCGCGTCCTACGGACTCTGCGTCCTGCTGGCCGTGCTGCTGGTCACCAGCAATGCGGTCGTCGATGGATTCCGCCCGCATTTCTTTGGCCCGTATCCCAACGCGGGCCCGCTGCATCCGTTGCACGTCGCGCAGACGGTACTCCTGGTCTGCCGCAGCGGTTGGCTCCTGATCGAGGCAAGACGTCAGGGGCGGGCGCGAGACGTCCGGCAGTTGCTCACGCAATGCCTCGTCAGCCTGGGCCTCTACTCGCTCGCGGCGACCGACTATGCGGTGAACTACGGCGTCGACTTCTATCCGGTCGGCGTGCTGTTTATCGCGATCAGTCTCGGGATACTCGCGACGTCGATCGTCCGCTACGGGCTGATGGGCCCCTATCTGCTGGCCGCGACGGTCGCGCACGAAGTGGCCACGCCGCTGGCGGCGATCGGCCTGCACGCGGACGAGCTGCGCTCGGTCCTGCCGGTGCTGGTGCGCGGGTATCGGCTGGCGGTGGAGCACCGGTTGTGCGCCGACGGTTTGCATCCCGGGCAACTGGAGCGGCTGCCGACGCTCGCGTCGTCGATCCGGCGCCAGGTCGACACCACGAGCACGGTGGTCGAGATGTCGCTGGCGTCCTTTACGCTGGACCGACTCGATCGCCACAGCTTCGCGGCCTATCCGATACGGGCCTGTGTCGACGCCGCCGTCGATCGCTTTCCGTTCCGTCCGGGTGAGCGGGACCGCGTATCGGTCGACGCGATCGATACGGACATCCGGTTTTTCGGCTCCGACTCGCTCGTGATCTTCGTCATCTTCAATCTGCTGAAAAACGCGCTGTACGCGATCCATGCAAACGGCCGCGGGCAGATCGAGATCGACGCGCATCGCAGCAACGGTTACTGCGTCGTGCGTTTCAGCGATACGGGCCCGGGCATCGCCCCCGATGTGCTCCCTCAAATCTTCGACGCCTTTTTCTCGACCAAGTCGCACGGTCGCGGCGCCGGCATGGGCCTGAGTTTTTGCCGCCGCGCGTGTGAAGCGCTCGGTGGCACCATCACGTGCGAATCCGTCCCCGGCGTGCGGACCACGTTCACGATTCGGCTGCCGGAACCCGGCGCGCCGGCGGACCCGACATTGAACGGTCCGCCGGCGCTCCCCCCGCGCTATCGCGTCGGGTAGGGCGGTCTCACATTCAGTTCGCGCTGGACGGCAGGATCAGCTCATACGCCTTGACCCGCTCGATGATGCCCGGCGGAAACCGGCGGATCCGCTTGTCCGAACCGGCAAACACGATCTGCTGATACCCCAGCGACACCTGCCGCCCGTCCACGCAGAAGCGGAACAGCAGATAGGCCGAGCATTGCCGAACCTCGAACGTATTGAGAAAGCAATCGACGCGCTGGAACGGAAACGTCTCGTGGACGTATTCCTGATGCGCACGCTTCGTCACGAATGCCCCGCCGGCCCCCATCAGGTTGTCGTGGATGCATTCGTGAAACCAGCGTTCACGGCACACGCCCTGCCATTCGAAATAGCGTGCGAAATAGGTATTCATGAAGGCATTGGAATCCTTGAGATAAATGTCCATCACATGGTGGAAGGTTTTTTCGGAAAGATGGGCCGTTTCGTTGGAAAGGACGTGAAGAATCGCGTCTCGCGTCAACATGAATAACTCCTTGAATCGCTACTGGCGGTAGCGGCGCATTCCTTCAACGAGAAGGAATGGCCCGATTCTCCCCGTGCAATTCTGCCGAGCGGCGCGCTCGTAATATGACGAATGAGCGGGTAAGGAGCAGTTGATGTGCGTCCTACTTTCGCCGGATAATTGCCGCAATAATCATTCGCGGTAAATCACCCCCCGATACCGCCTCTTTTTCTGCTGATTTATCGAGACTCTTATGCAACCTTTCGTCAGGCAGCCGGTGCTTTACCCCGTGTCCGTGGTATTTGTCGACGACAATCCTGATTTCCTGCAGGCGCTGCGGGGCGCATTTCCGGACGAACGCCTGAACCACTTTTTTACGCACCCGCGGGCGGCGCTCGACTTCGTGTCGTCGCGTGACGCGGAGATGCCACCCACGGCTGCGGACTATTTCGGCGCGGAGAAAACCGGCGGGAATGCGATCGGCGAGGATGCGCTTGCCGATCCTGCCCGATTCGAGGCGGTGGGCGCGGTGGTCGTCGACTATTCGATGCCGGAGGTCGACGGCATCCAGTTCCTGACCTCCATCCGCAACGCGAACTGCACGAAAATCCTGCTCACCGGCATCGCCGACGAGCGCGCGGCGGTGGCCGCGTTCAACGCGCGACTGATCGATTGCTATCTGAAGAAAACCGACGCCGAGATGGCGCGCAAGCTGGCAACCGCGCTGGACGACGCGAAACGCAAGTGCTGCGCGGCCCGCGGGCACATCAGCCTGCATGAAGCCGGGGCGACCTACCGGGATCCACGGATCGTCCAACTGATCGATGAGGTGGCCGCGCGGGAAGGCATCGTCGAATACTACTGGCGCCCCAATCAGGACGCGGTGCTGATGTTCGATGCCGCCGGCGCGCCCAGTGTATTTCTCGCCTGGAGCGAAGAGGACTGGGCGTTCCACTGCGATATCGTGTCCGACGCGGGCGGACCGGCCGAATTGCGCCAGGACATGGAAGCGCGCCGCATCATGCCGCTATTCTGGCCATTTCATGCCTATCGGCCGGGCCTCGCGGACATTCGCTGCACGGCCCCGCTACCCGTTCCGGGATGGCACGGCACGTTTTATAGCTGGATCCGGCTGGATGATCCGGTCACCGAGCGCGAACTGCCTACGTTGGCAAAATGGCGTCACGCGTAAAGGATCATTCGCTGATTTCCAGATGGGCGGTGCTGTCGTCGGCTCGGTAGTCACTCGAATTGGAACAATCCCTGTCAATGTTGTCAGTTATCAGCGGCGCGGGATTTTGTTTTAATAGCAGCTTGTTCCGAGGGCCGCCCAATATTCCAATAGACGGCACATCCGTTCAGTGCAGACCGTTGACCAACGGTCTGCACGCGCTTCCAATATCGATCGGTTCTCGATCTGATTTTGTCATCACGCTTCACAAAAGCTGAAGCGGCAAGCGATCCCGAAAATTTCCGATTGGCTCGTTAAAGATCGTTTTCACGGCACGTCGATTTAGATCGTTCGCCGCATTGCGTCTGCCGGGTACGTCATGTATTGAAATGGATGCTCTCAGACACCCAGCGCCATTAATACGTGCCGGAATGCGGCAATCGAACTGAGATCGAAATCTGCCGGGAATCGACCCCAGAAGCCCGCGCTTCCTGAACTGGGCCTTCGCGGTTGACGACCAGCGCGTGTACTACCGGACCAACACGAACCTGGCCGTGTGCGAAGGCATCGACCGCGCGAGCGTGGAAGCCGTGCCGCCGCTACGCATCCGCGACAAGAACGGGCTGATCGACATCCGGTATCCGGAAGGGGCCGTGCGCGTACTGGCCCCGTCGACGGAATCGTGACGGCCGCGGCGGCCGGCCGTTTCCGCACGAGAGACCGCCGCCCGCTGCCGCCCCGTATGCGGGAGCAGCGATCTTTATCAGCGCAGCAGATAAACGTATCGGAATCGCTTCGTTGACGCGGTGCGGCACGCACTCGTAGATTCGCGTTTTGACCGAATCAGGGGGCCGTGCCGTGACGACTACCGCCATCCGCGACGACGCATCGCTTTCCGCCGGGCATCCGCCCGCGTCGCGGCCGCGCGTTGCGGCTCAGCATTTCGACATCGTGCCGTTCGATGCGCCGCTCGGTGCCGAAGTGGTCGGCCTCGACCTGTCGCAACCGCTCGACGCCGGCGACTTCGCGCGCATTCATCGCGCGCATCTCGACCATCACGTGCTGGTGTTTCGCGACCAGCGCATCACGCCGGACGAGCACATCGCGTTCAGCCGCCGCTTCGGCCCGCTGCAGATCCACGTGCTGCACCAGTTCGCGCTCGCCGGCCATCCGGAGGTGCTGATCGTGTCGAACGTCGTCGAGAACGGCAAGCCGATCGGGCTCGGCGACGCGGGCCATTTCTGGCACTCCGACCTGTCGTACAAGGAGAAGCCGAGCCTCGGCTCGCTGCTGCATGCGCAGGAGTTGCCGGCAGAAGGCGGCGATACGCTGTTCGCGAACATGCATCTCGCGTGGGACACGCTGCCGGCCCATCTGCGCCGCGCGGTGGAAGGGCGGCGCGCCGAGCATACGTATCTCGCACGCTATGCGGAGCTGCAGGCGCGCAGTCCATGGCGGCCGAACCTGTCGCCCGAGCAGATCGCGCAGGTTGCCGCGGTCGTGCATCCGGTCGTGCGCACGCATCCGGAAACGGGCCGCAAGGCGCTGTTCGTCAGCGAGCATTTCACGACGCGCATCGTCGGGCTGCCCGACGACGAAAGCCGCGCGCTGCTCGACGAGCTGTTCGCACACAGCGTGCGTGCCGAGCATGTGTACCGGCACCAATGGCGCGAGCACGATCTCGTGTTCTGGGACAACCGTTCGCTGATGCATCTCGCCGCCGGCACGCCCGACCATCTGCGCCGCAAGCTGTACCGCACGACGATCGAAGGCGACGCGCCTTTCTGAGCCGCGTTCCGCCGCGTCAATCATCCGCCCCATCCTGACTGGAGTTCCGATGCCGTTTTCGTTTTTGCCGGCGCGCCGCGCGCTGGCGGCCGCACTGACCGCAGCGCTCGCGTTCGCCGGCGCACTCGCCCCGCAAGCCGCGCACGCGGAAGGCCGCATCCGCATCGCCGAGCAGTTCGGCGTCGTCTACCTGATGCTGAACGTCGCGCGCGACCAGCAGTTGATCGAAAAGGAAGGGCGCAAGGCCGGCCTCGACATCAAGGTCGACTGGGTCCGGCTGTCGGGCGGCGCGGCCGTGAACGACGCGCTGCTGTCCGGCGCGGTCGACATCGCGGGCGCGGGCGTCGGGCCGCTGCTGACCGTGTGGGACCGCACGCGCGGCCGGCTGAACGTGAAGGGCGTCGCGTCGCTCGGCAATTTCCCGTACTACCTCGTCAGCAGCAACCCGAACGTGAAGACGATCGCCGACCTGAGCACGAAGGACCGCATCGCGGTGCCGGCGGTCGGTGTGTCGGTGCAGTCGCGCGTGCTGCAGTACGCGGCCGCGAAGCAGTGGGGCGACAAGCAGTTCGACAAGCTCGACGCGCTCACGCAGGCGATTCCGCATCCGGACGCGACGGCGGCCATTCTGGCGAACAGCAGCGTGATTACCGGCCACTTCGGCAATCCGCCGTTTCAGGAGCAGGAACTCGCCGGCAACCCGAATGCGCACATCGTACTGAATTCCTATGACGTGCTCGGCGGCCCGAGCTCCGCGACGGTGCTGTATGCCACCGAGAAATTCCGCGACGACAACCCGAAGACCTATCGCGCATTCGTTGCCGCGCTGGCCGAAGCCGCGCGCCAGATCGCGGCCGATCCCGAGCGCGCGGCCGATACCTATATCCGCGTGAACGCATCGAAGATCGATCGCGCGCTGCTGCTGAAGATCCTGCGCAATCCGCAGGTGCAGTTCAAGACCGCGCCGCAGAACACGCTCGCGCTCGCGCAGTTCATGCACCGCACCGGTGCGATCCGCAACGAACCGAAGTCGTGGCGCGACTATTTCTTCGATGATCCGGCGACGGCCGGCGGCAGTTGAGCGGAGCCGCTTCGACGCCGCGATCGACGCTTATGCGTCGGTGCGGTTTCGATATGGGCAATCGATGGTTGGCCCGCGAAAGGGCTGGCCGCATGCTGATGCTTTACCCGCAAGAGATTCGATCGTGAACGCCACTTCTCCCCGAACCTGGCTGCCGCCGTATGCAGCACGCGGCGGCGCGGCGCCTGCCGGCCACCCCGAGCCCGACGCGCAGGCCGCCGGCCGGCCCGCACCGGATGCCGCGCAGGCCGGCGCGCACAGTGAACGCCTGCTCGCCATCGACCGCGTGAACCTCGAATACCGCAGCGGCGCGCGGATCGTGCGCGCGACCCACCAGGTCAGCTTCGACGTGTACGGCAGCGACCGCTTCGTGCTGCTCGGCCCGTCGGGGTGCGGAAAGTCGACGCTGCTGAAAGCGATCGCCGGCTTCATCGAGCCCGTATCGGGTTCGATCGCGCTCGACGGTCGGCCGGTGCGCGGGCCGGGGCCTGACCGCGTCGTGGTGTTCCAGGAGTTCGACCAGTTGCCGCCGTGGAAGACGGTCGTCGAAAACGTCGCGTTTCCGTTGCGCGCCGCCGCAAGGTTGTCGCGTGCCGAAGCGCGGGCGCGCGCGCTGCATTATCTCGACAAGGTCGGGTTGAGCGGGTTCGCCGACGCCTATCCGCACACGCTGTCGGGCGGCATGAAGCAGCGCGTCGCGATCGCGCGCGCACTGGCGATGCAGCCGCGCGTGCTGCTGATGGACGAGCCGTTCGCCGCGCTCGACGCGTTGACGCGCCGCAAGATGCAGGAGGAACTGCTGCGCCTGTGGGACGAATTCCGTTTCACGCTGCTGTTCGTCACGCATTCGATCGAGGAAGCGCTCGTCGTCGGCAACCGGATCCTGCTGCTGTCGCCGCATCCGGGCCGCGTGCGTGCGGAGCTCAACAGCCACGAGCATTCGCTCGACAACGTCGACACCGGCGACTTCCGCGACAACGTCGCGCGGATCCATCGCCTGCTGTTCGATACCGACTCGACCCACGCCCCGACGACGGAGGAAGCCGCATCATGAGCACGATCGATCCGGCCCTGCCGCCGCTACCGCCCGTGCGCGCCGAATACGAACGCACGCTCGACACGCTGCCCGACGCCGAACGTGCCGTGCCGGCGCCGCTGTGGCGTCGCGTCGCCGGGGCGGGATGGTTTCGGCGCAGCGTCATCGCACTCGTGCTGATTGCCGCATGGGAGATCGTCGCGCGCATCGTCGCGAACGATCTGCTCGTGCCGACCTTCGGCGCAACGCTGGCCGCGTTCGTGCAGGGCATCGAGTCGGGCGAACTGCTGGTGAAGACGGGTATCTCGCTGTCCGTGTTGCTGCGCGGCTACGCGCTGGGCGTGTTCTTTGCATTTGCGCTGACATCGCTCGCGGTATCGACGCGCATCGGCCGCGACCTGCTGGCGATGCTGACGTCGATGTTCAATCCGCTGCCGTCGATCGCGTTGCTGCCGATCGCGCTGCTGTGGTTCGGGCTCGGCACCGGCAGCCTGCTGTTCGTGCTCGTGCACGCGGTGCTGTGGCCGCTCGCGCTCAGCATGTATACGGGCTTCGCGGGCGTGCCGGCCACGCTGAAGATGGCGGGGCGCAACTACGGCCTCACGGGCCTGCGCCAGATCGCGCTGATCCTCGTGCCGGCCGCGCTGCCGTCGATCCTGTCGGGCCTGCGCGTCGGCTGGGCATTTGCGTGGCGAACGCTGATCGCGGCCGAGCTGGTATTCGGCGCGAGCGCGGGCCAGGGCGGGCTCGGCTGGTACATCTTCCAGAACCGCAACGAGCTGTATACGGATCGCGTGTTCGCCGGCCTCGCGGCCGTCATCGTGATCGGCCTGCTCGTCGAGAACCTCGTGTTCGACACGCTCGAACGCGTGACCGTGCGGCGCTGGGGCATCCAGCACTGATGTCACCGCACGCGGCAATTCCCGGCGCGGGCATAACGTAAGCTGAAATCGGCTTTTCACGCGCGCCGGGTGCGTCCCTATACTTTGCGATGCTGCGCATGCGGCGGTTCGCGCATGCCGCGATCGCGTTGCGCAGCGCCCGATCTTCCCGAACAAGGACCTGCCGAATGACTGCCCGTGATGCCGTCGATCCGCGCGACGCGTTGCGCGACGCGCTTGCCGCGCTACCCGATCTCGCGAACGCGATCGGGCAGGATGCCGCGCAACGCGAGGCGCGTCGCGAACTGCCGTTCGAGGGGTTTGCGGTCTTCCGCCGCTCGGCGCTGGGCGTCCTGCGGATTCCGGTGGCGCGCGGCGGCCTCGGCGGCACGCTGGTCGACCTGTTCGACACGATCGCGACGCTGGCCGCCGCCGATTCGAATCTCGCGCACGCGCTGCGGATCCACTACGACCAGATCGAGACGCTGCGGCTGTCGCCGCGCACGCCGTTCAACGACGTGCAGCTCGAGCGCGCGTTGGCCGGCGCGATCTTCGGCGGCGCGTCGACCGAGCGCGGCACGTCGCGGCCCGGCGAAAACTCGACGGTACTGCGCCGGGACGGCGATCACTATCGCGTGACGGGCCGCAAATACTATTCGACCGGCACCGCGTTTGCCGATTTCGCGCGCATCAACGTGGAGAACGAGCAGGGTGACGCGGTCGCCGTGATCATTCCGGTCGCGCGGGACGGCGTGCAGGTGCTCGACGACTGGGACGGCATGGGCCAGCGCATGACCGCGAGCGGCAGCCTGCTGCTGAACGACGTGCAGGTGTTCGCGGATGAGGTGGCCGCACGCGACGGCTCGACGCTCGTCGGCCGCCATTGCGGCGCGCTGCGGCAGCTGCATCTCGTCGCGACGGGGGCGGGCATCGTGCGCAACGTGGTTGCCGATGCGCGCCGCTACGTGCTCGGGCACGGCCGCCCGGTGCTGCACAGCCCGGCGCCGACCGCGCGCGACGATCATTTCATCCAGCAGGTCGTCGGCGAGCTGTCCGCCCACAGTCATGCAATCGATGCGCTCGTCCGTGAAAACGCGCGGGCGCTCGACCGTTCCGCCGACGCGATCGAAGCCGGTGACGCCGATGCGCATGCGCTGGTGCTCGACAGCGCGCTCGCCACGGCACGCACGCAGCTCATCGTCAGCAAGCTGGCGCTGCATGCGGCGGAGCGGCTGTTCGAAGTCGGCGGCGCATCGGCGACGGCGCGCGAACACAACCTCGACCGGCACTGGCGCAACCTGCGCACGATCTTCAGCCACAACCCGCTGTTGCACAAGGCGCGCGTGATCGGCGACTACGAGCTGAACGGCGTGACGACACACCTGACCGAAGGCCGCGTGTTCTGACGAGACCGCGTGCGGCCCTCTTTTTTGGAAATCCGTCCCGATGACGACCCGCCCCGGACACCTGCATCTCGGCGCATTCCTGTACCCGACCGGCCATCACATCGCCGCATGGCGGCACCCCGGTTCGCAGGCCGACGCGGGCGTCGATTTTCGCCACTACGTGCGGCTTGCCCAGGCGGCCGAGGCCGCGAAGTTCGATCTCGTGTTCCTTGCCGACGGCGTGGGCACGCGCGGCGACGACGTCGAGTTCCTGAGCCGCACCGCGCACAGCTACATCGCACAATTCGAGCCGCTGACGCTGCTGTCGGCGCTCGCGGCCGTCACCGAGCGGATCGGCCTCGTCGGCACCGCGTCGACGAGTTTCAACGAGCCGTTCCACATCGCACGCAAGTTCGCCTCGCTCGACCACATCAGCGGCGGTCGAGCGGGCTGGAACCTCGTCACGTCGTCGAGTGAGCACGAGGCGCGCAATTTCAATCGCGACGCGCATTTCGATCACGCCGAACGCTATGCGCGTGCGGAGGAGTTCGCGGATGTCGTGCGTGGCCTCTGGGATAGCTGGGACGACGATGCGTTCGTGCGCGATCGCGCAGCGGGCCGCTTCTTCGATCCCAGCAAGCGCCACGTGCTCGACCATCGCGGCCGCTTCTTCCAGGTGCGCGGGCCCTTGAATGTCGCGCGACCGCCGCAGGGGCACCCGGTCGTCGTGCAGGCCGGTTCGTCGCCAGCCGGTACGCGGCTGGCCGCGCGCACGGCCGAGGTGATCTTCACCGCGCAGCAGACGCTCGACGACGCGGTCGCGTTTTATGCGGACGTGAAGGGCCAGCTCGCGGCGTTCGGCCGCGATCCCGATACGCTGAAGATCATGCCGGGCGTGTTCCCGGTGGTGGGCCGTACCGAAAGCGAAGCGCGGGAGAAATTCGACGCGTTGCAGTCGTTGATCGACCCGACGGTCGGGCTCGCACTCGTCTCCGGCCTCACCGGCGGGTTCGACCTGTCCGCGTATCCGCTCGACGGTCCGATTCCGCCGTTGCCGGAGACGAACGCCAGCAAGAGCCGGCAGGCACTGACGATCGAGCTCGCGCGCCGCGAAAACCTGACGATCCGCGAACTCTATTTGCGTGTCGCCGGCGCGCGCGGCCACTGGCAGCTCGTCGGCACGCCGGAACAGATCGTCGACCAGCTCGAAGAGCGCTTCGTGCGTTACGGCGCGGACGGCTACAACGTGATGGCGCCGACGTTGCCCGGCGGCCTCGACGATTTCATCGCGCTGGTGCTGCCCGAGTTGCGCCGCCGCGGGCTGTTTCGCCGCGACTATGCGGGCCATACGCTGCGCGAGCATCTGGGGCTGCGGCGGCCCGTACGCCACGACACCACCGCCCGTACCGAAACGGCTGCCTGACGTCAGCGCCGCAAGCCAGCGTCGCGCAGCAGCGGAAGCACGCGCTCGCCGAAGAAGTCGAGATCGGGCTTGAAGTCGTAGAAGCTCAGCTGGATGCCGTCGATGCCCGCGCGATGCAGCCGCACGATCGTCTCGGCGACTTCCTCGGGCGAGCCCGTGATCGAGATATTGCCGCCGATCGCACGCGCGGCCGCCTGCGAGCGCTGGTCGAAGCCGCCGCGCCACGCATGCGCATCGCTGTCGAAGCGATGAAAGCTGCCTTCATCCGCATGCGCGACGATTGCGTCGCGGTACGCGCGCGCTTCGGCCGCCGTTTCGCGGCAGATCACGAGCGGGTTGAGCAGCGTGCGGATCGCCCGGCCGCGGGCCGCGGCGGCCGCCTTCACACGTGCGGTATGGGCGGGCAGTGCGTCGATTGCGCGTTCGGCGTCGGGGCCGGCCGGGCTCGTGACGAATACGATGTCCGAATAGCGTGCCGCGAAGTCGATGCCCGCGTCGGAGCCCGTCGCGTTGATCAGCAGCGGGCGGCCGTAGCGCGGCTTCGGCGTCACGAATGCGCCGCCCAGCCGCCAGCTCGACAGCGCCGGCGTGTAGCTGAAGTTATCCGGTTGCGCCCACAACTGCTGGACCGCCTCGAGAAATTCGGCCGCCATTTCATAGCGCCGGTCGTGTTCGATCCGGTTCCAGCCGAACATCTCGTGCTCGATTGCGCGGTGGCCGGTCACGACGTTGATGCCCCAGCGCCCGCGCGAGATGTGATCGAGCGTCGCGGTGAATTTCGCGAAATGTAGCGGATGCCATGGCCCGTAGAGCACGTGGCTCGTCGCGACGAGGATGATCCGTTCGGTACGCGCGGTCAGCGCGGCCAGCGTCATGAACGAGTCGAGCGCCTGGCCGTCGAACACGCCGCCGTAACCGCCTTTCGGCAGCCACTGCGACAGCGCGAACACGAGATCGAAGCCGAGTGCCTCCGCGCGCGCGACCAGGTCGGCGTTGTAGTCGAAGGTCCAGTCGGTCGTGCGCGGCAGCGTCGACGCGCTCCAGCCGCCGGCCTGGATCGGCAGGAACAGCCCGAGCATCAGCGGCTGCGCGAGGACGCGCGACACCGGGCTGTCGGGGAAATCCGCCGGCGAGCGGACGTCGACGAACGGCGACGGCGCGACCGGAGCGGCGAGGGACGTGTCGCTCATGAAAGCTTCCTTGCGGGTTGGACAGGGTCCGGACGACCACGCGCGGCACGTGCGGCGGCGAATCGCCCCGGTGTCATGCGCGATGTGCGTGCGCGCGGTTCGAGCCGCGTCATAGCGTGCCGGGCCTCGGATCGGGCACGAACCCGTCGCGGTTCGGCATCCGCACGCGTGGCAGCGTGCGCGCGTCGAGCCGTGCATCGCCGGGCACGATGCCGTTCAGATGGAGGACATACGCGGTGACCGCATAGACTTCGTCCGCGCTCAGCGATTGCGGCGCGTTGTACGGCATCGCGCGGCGGATGTAGTCGAACAGCGTCGTCGCGTACGGCCAGTAGCTGCCGACCGTCTTTTTCGGCTTGGCGCTCGCGAGCGAGCCGATGCCGCCGACGAGCGGATCGCCGACGCCGCCTTCGCCGCCGGCACCGTGGCACATCGCGCATTTGTCCGCGAACACGTGAGCGCCGCGCGCGACCGTGCCCGAGCCGGGCGGCAAGCCGCTGCCGTCGGGCGCGACGTCGATGTCCCACGCCGCGAGCGCCGCGCGGTCGACCGGCTGGCCGAGACCGTAGCCCGCGCCGAATACGCTCGGAACCAGCAGGGATGCGGCGAGCAGGCAGGCAAGCGGCTTACGCATTACGCACCTCGCCGTCCGCGCCGACGCGCCAGTTCTGGATGCCGTTGTAGTGGTACTGCGAATTGACGCCGCGCACGGCGGCGAGCGCCTCGCGGGTCGGCTGCACGTAGCCGGTGTCGTCGGTGGCGCGGCTTTGCAGGTCGGCGGGCTCGCCGTTCCAGATCCAGTCGGCTTCGAAGCGCGTCAGTGCGCGATCGCGCACGTCGCCCGCGAGCCGCGCGGGCCGCCAGGTGCGGCCGCCGTCGGTCGAGACGTCGACCGCGCGAATCCGGCCGCGTCCCGACCACGCGTAGCCGCCGATCGGGTAATAGCCGTGCGCGGCGAGCCGATGGCCGGCCGACGGCCACGTGATGACCGACTTCGCATCCATCTCGAACACGAACTGGCGCGCGCAGCCGCCGGGCAGCAGGTTCGTGTATTTCGACGTTTCCTCGCGCGTCATCTCCGGCGCGCGCACCAGCTTCAGCCGCCGCAGCCACTTGATGTTCGTGTTGCCTTCGAATCCCGGCACGATCAGCCGTACCGGATAGCCGTTCTCGGGGCGCAGCCGTTCGCCGTTCTGCGCATAGACGACGAGCGCGCGCTCGAGGATCCGGTCGAGCGGCAGGCTGCGTGTCATCGCCGCGCCGTCGGCGCCTTCGGCGAGCAGCCAGCGTGCGTCCGGATCGATGCCGGTTTCGTCGAGCAGCGTCGAGAGCCGGACGCCCGTCCATTCGCAGCACGACAGCAGCCCGTGCGTGAACTGAACGGGCAGCCCGCTCGGGCCGTTCCATTCGCTGCCGGTGTTGCCCGAGCATTCGAGGAAATGGATCCGCGACTCCGACGGAAAGCGCAGCAGGTCGTCGATCGTGAACACGCGCGGCTCGCGCACGAGGCCGTGCACGACGATGCGATGACGCTGCGCATCGATCTCCGGCACGCCCGCATGATGCCGCTCGTAGACGAGGCCGTTCGGCGTGATGTCGCCGAACAGGTCGGCGAGCGGCGTCATCGACGAGCCCGAGCCGGGCAATGCCGGCGTGCGGGCACTGCGGCGGATCACGTCGCGTTCGTGCGGCCCCGGCATGCCGTAGGGCGGTGACAGTAGCGGCGCACCCGGGCCGCGGGTCCAGGGCGGCACGTCGAGCGGAGAGAGTGGTGCGGGCGGCTGGCTCGCCAGCGCGCCGCCGGCAGGCAGCATCGCTGCCGCCCAGCCGCCGGCCAGCCGGCGCAGTGCTGCGCGCCGGCCGCTGCGCGGTGGATGGGGCGGGAAACGGGAGTCGGTCATGGTCGAACGCGTATCGTGCGCCGGGGCAGCGCGCGGGGAAACGCCCATTCTCGGCAACCGAAACCGGTGCGACAAACAACGATTCCCGCTTTGCTTATCGCACCACGCTGCACCGCGCCCGATGCGCCCGAAGCGCCCGATGCGCGCCGTCAGAACTTCACGCGCAGCCCGCTGACGAACGCGACCTGGCGGTTCGTCGACGAAGCGGTACCGATGTTCGAGATCGCCGCGATCTTGCGATAGCCGCCCGACGTTGCCGTGCTCGCATCGCCGGCCGCGAGCTGGTAGATGCCGGACAGGTAGATGTCCGTGCGCTTCGACAACGCGTAGTCGAACCCGAGCGTGAACTGGTGCCAGCGCGGCTTCAGCGTCTGGCCGCCGGTGCCCGGCAGGCCGCTCGCGCGCCCGTCGGTGAACGTGTAGACACCGATCAGCGTGGCGGCCGGCGTGATCTGGTAACGCGCGTTCGCGTCGTAGTTGTTGAACTTGCGCGACGAGCCGTCGAGATAGTCGAGCTGCGTGTGGCTCCACGCGAAGCCCAGCGTCGCCGCGCCAAGCGCGTAGTTCGCGCCGACCACGCCGATCTGCTGCTTGAGCACGCCGCCGTTCAGCCCGTAGAAGAATCCGCCGCTGTAGTCGTTGCCGGTGGTGGAGGTCGCACCGCCCACCGCGCCGCTCGTATTCGACGTCGAATTCGGATGATTGATGCGGACATAGCCGGCGCCCACCGACAACGGGCCGTTCACGTAGTTCGCCGACGCGCCCCACGCGTTGTTGTTCGAGAACCCGGTGCCCGCGCCACCGTTGGCCTGGTTGCTGAACGCATAGAGCAGGTCGGCCGTGAAGCCGGCGATCGTGTCGCTGCGGAACTTCACTGCGTTGTTCAGCCGGAAGCTCTGGTTCATGTTGTCGTTGTCGCCCACGTGCGTGGCCGGCGACCAGAAGCCGGACCCCGAGTACTGCGCAACGAGGTCGGTGATCGGCTCGTACTGGCGGCCGAAGGTCAGCGTGCCGAGCCCCTTGCTGGCGAGGCCCACGTATGCGGAGCGGCCGAACAGGCGGCCGCCCTGGCCGAGCCCGCCGTCGCTCGGCCGGAACCCGCTTTCGAGCGTGAAGACCGCCTGCACGCCGCCACCGAGATCTTCCACGCCTTTCAGGCCCCAGCGGCTGCCGCTCAGCTTGCCGCTCGTCTGCTGGATGTTGCTCGCGCCGCCCTGATTGTTCGTATAAGCGAACCCGGCGTCGACGACGCCGTACAACGTGACCGAACTCTGCGCATGCGCGCTGACCGAACCGATCGAAACCAAACCCAGGACTACCGTTTTTTTGATCATGACTATCCTCTTTTTTATGGGTACATCTGCGAGGATCACGATCCTATTGATGACGGCGGTGCCGGCGAACGGTCGATCCGTGGTTTGCAAATCGCTGCGCGGCCGATTTGCAATATGCGTTGCCGCAAGCCCTGCATGTGCGCCGCGATCGCGTCCGGCACCCATGCTGCGGCGAACGTATCGCGCGAACGGCGAACGTCGGGCACCCGATACACGCGGGCACCGTCATATCGATCGCTGAAATCGTTCGATGTGCGCACTACCTGCGGCCCGGTGCGCGATGTTTTTACGCAACGCCCGCTGGGCGGCGGGCGCCCGATGCGCTACACGCGGCCGCATATCGATTCCGCAAAACGTTGGTAGGGCCGTGCGACGCGTGACGGTAGAGTCGGGCATCCGGCCTCGGGCCGGCATGCTCCGGGAACAGAAGGGCGCCCAAGCGCATTCATCCCGGCTGAACAACGAACACGGGAGCCGTCTGTCATGAGTCGCGATGTGCTGTTTCTGCTGGAACCGGGCTTTGCCGATCCGAAGCATCCGGGCCAGCGCTTCGTCTGCCCGCATGGACTGTCGATCGAGGGGTTGCTGGCGAGCGCGCCCGATCGCGCGAGTCGAATCGACGTGAAACGTGTCGGCTTCGAGCGGCCGCGGCACGCGGTGATCGATGCGCTCGACGATGCGCACCAGGGGCTGCCGGTCCTCGTGCTCGGCCGTGACCAGCCGGCGCCTGACGACGCACAGACGCTCGGCGACGTGCGCTTCGTCACCGACGCGCGCCGCATCCTCGAACTGCTGGCCGAGCGCCACGGATTTCCGGTGCTGCATTGACGCAGCGCTTTTCACTTCCCGTTTGATCGACCGACAGGAGCATCCGATGTCGTCAATTTCGGCGGCACGTCGCCGTTTGCTGCTTGCCGGTGCTGCGGTGGCGGCGGCGCCATGGGCCGCGACGGCCGCGTTCGCCACGCCCGCGGTCGACACCGATCTCGCCGGCACCACGCTGCGCGTCGCAACCTACAAGGGCGGCTGGCGCGCGCTGTTGCAGGCGGCCGGACTAGCCGACACACCGTACCGGATCGACTGGCGCGAGCTGAACAACGGCGTGCTGCACATCGAGGCGCTCAACGCGGATGCGCTCGACATCGGTTCGGGAAGCGAAATTCCGGCCGTGTTCGCCGCGCGACAGAAGGCCAACGTGCGGCTCATCACCCGCGTGCGCGAAGACCTGAACAACCAGGTCACGCTCGCGCGCAAGGACACGCCGATCCGCAGCATTGCGGACCTGAAGGGCAAGCGTGTCGGGTACGTGCGTGCGACGACGTCGCACTACTTCCTGTATCGCCAGCTCGCGGAGGCCGGCCTGAGCTTCGACGATATCCAGCCGATCAACCTGTCGCCAGCCGATGGCTTGTCCGCATACGATCGCGGCGACATCGACGCATGGGCGATCTACGGCTACAACGGCCAGCTCGCGCGCAATCGCTACGGTGCGCGCGTGCTGAAGACGGGGAAGGGCTATCTGTCGGGCAACTTTCCGGTCTATGCGAACCCGCGCACGCTCGACGATGCGCGCCGGCGCGCGGCGACGGGCGATCTGCTGCTGCGGTTTCGACGCGCGTATGCATGGGCGAACGCGCATTTCGGCGACTATGCGCTCGTGCAGAACCGCGAGACGCGCGTGCCGGTTGCCGATCTCGTCGCGATGTTCGACCAGCGCAGCGAAGACTACGCACTGCTGCCGGTGACGCCCGACGTGGTGGCGCAGCATCAGCAGGTCGCAGATGTATTCGCGCGGATCGGTGTGCTGGATGGGCCGGCCAATGTCGCGCCGCTGTGGGATACGTCGTTCAACGCGCTGGTCGCGGCGACGTGATTGGGGGCAATGAGAAGGCGGCCGTGTGAGTGGGGGATGCGGGTGAACACGTGCTTTCGAAGGCGTTGTTTACCGCGCGCGAACCCGGCATCACGCCTGCAGTGAGGCTCGTCTCGAGATCCGGTCGACCGGGTCAGGCGAACGTCGTCGCGACCATGATGCCGAACACGACGCCGATCGCAATCCCGCACAGCCGGCCGTAAATCGATGCGCGTAAATTGTCGTCGAGCACGAACGGCGAGCGCTTGTGCTTCCATACCGTGCTGAATGCGACGGGGCGCGTCAGCAGGGTGATGCACGCGACCAGCACCGGCGTGGCGATGAGCATCGCGATGCGCGGCCCGTTCCAGTCCACGCCGTGCATCGCCAGCGACACGATCGCGGCAAGCGGAACCTCGACGCACAAGCCCAGCAACGAACCGTTGACGAATGAATCTCCGGGGGACTGGAACATGATCGGTCGTGGCGTTCAAATGAAATCGGCGCCCGGCTCGAGCTCCCGAAGTTAAAAAACCGTGGCCGTTGCCCAAGGTCGGTCGACCGCATTCGACATCAGCCAGGATGACGGGCGGATAGTACGGCAAATCATTCGTACGTTGGCGGTCGCTCAAACTATTTAACAAACGTCCCGGGTAGGCGCGCATTTTCGCGTTCAGGCCCCCGGACATCGTCGACTGGATCCGAGGCGATTTCAATCGACAGCGCATACACGTCAACTGACGACCTCACTTCCTCGAATACGAAACCCTGCGCGCCGCTGTATGGCATGCCGTACGTGAAAACGAGGCAGGGTCAACCGTGCCGAGCCGCATGCCGGATTTTGACAGTTCTTGACAGCTCGAGACGAGTGCAGCGCTATGATCTAACTCTTTATCGGATGGGCACCCTGGAGAACCTCCCATGAGTTTGGCACGCTCACTCAGTATCGGTATCACAATTGGCCTTCACCACGCGGCAGAGAGTCTCTGGGTCAACGGCATCAAGCAGAACGCCTTGTATCTGATGAAGCTCTTTCAACACTCGCCGCTTGGCCATCAGGTCACCCTCGTCAATACCACGAACATCAAAATCACGCCGGAACTTCCGTGGGATACCACGCAGTATCCGATCCGTTCGTTCGACGATGCGAAAGACTCGCTCGATGTGCTGATCGAACTCGGGGGGCAAATCGACCAGCAGCAAACCGCGTATCTGCAGGCACGCGGTACAAAAGTCGTAAGCTACTGCTGCGGGCCGGAATACGTGCACATGATGCAGGCGATGATTTTTGGCCGACGGCATGCGGAAACGGTATTCATCAACCAACGTTATGATCAAGTGTGGATCATCCCGCAAGTTGTCGATACCAGCGCGAGCTACTTCAGCGTGTTACGGCGCCAGCCGGTTCGTGAAGTCCCGTTCGTTTGGGACCCGATGTGCGTCGAAGAGCGGTCGGCAGCGCTCCCGCATCGCGGGGAGTATCGTCCCACCGGGCAGTCGAAGCGACTCTCCATCATGGAGCCGAATATCGACGTGACGAAGTTCTGCCTCTATCCGCTGCTGATTGCAGAACTGGGTTATCGGAAATTTGGCGAAAAGATAGCTTATGTGCACGCGACGAACACGGAGCATCTTGCCAAAAACAGCCCCGAATTTATTGGCATCGCGCACCACCTCGACCTGGTGAGAGACTCAAAAATCAGCTTTGTCGGATATTACAACACTCCGCAGTTTCTTTCGGAATTCACCGACATCGTAATATCCCATCAATCAGGGCTCGCACTGAATTACTTCTATTTTGATGTGTGCTGGAATGGGTATGCATTGATTCATAATGCACACCTCTGTCGTGAACTTGGTTATTTTTATAGCGCACAGGACGTCGAGGAGGGCGCCCTGCAACTCGGGCAGGCAATAGATTCGCACGATGAGAAATGGGTTGAGTATAAGAACCGGCAGCGCGAATTTATTGGCAAATTCTTGTCGACAAATTCGACGCAAATCGAATCATATGACAGGCTGTTGATCGGTCTTTTTGATTAACTTCATGGGGTTTCTCCGAGAAAATCAGTAGATCGCTGACTGAGGCGAGTACTTGTCGAATCGAAGCAGCTTGTTGACGATTCGCCCGGACTCGTTGATGTGGGTTGGATAGATATTTGAAACTGTATTGACTCGCACCGATGCGTCGCGCGATCGCCGATTACGCGCGTGGACTTCTTGAATGCGGCCTCGGGCGTATTGCGAGAATGCGATGCCGGCATGCAACGAGTCGATGGTCCGATCGAACCGGTTGTCCCCGAGATTTTGATCGAGTGATCTCGATTGTGCCGAAGGTCGTGGACAGAAGCCGTGTTTCGGGTGGGAGTGGCGACCTCGCATCCTTTATTTGACATAATGATTATGATCAATTTTTTGTGTTGTAGCAGCCATATCCTAATGTCGTGTTCTGGCTATTTACAGATGTCGTGTTTTTGACTGCTGGCATGCTGGACGGCTCGTTGAGCGAGCGCGGAGCCGACCATGCAGCCAGCCGGATTGGTGACACTGACGATGCGAGAGCTTGATCGACTCAAGGTAATCCAGGCCGTGGTGGACACGGGCCTGAAGCCCGGACGTGCGGCCGAACGGCTGGGACTGAGCGTGCGACAGGTGGAAAGGCTGGTCATCCGATATCGAGAGCATGGACCTAGCGGCGTCGCTTCGGGCCGTCGTGGCCGGCCAGGCAACCGCAAGCTCGACGAAGGACTAGCGTTACGCGCCTTGACCACTATTCGAGAGCGTTACGCCGATTTCGGGCCGACGTTGGCCTGCGAGAAGCTGTGGGAATGCCATGGCATTCGGCTGGCCAAGGAGACGGTCAGGAAGCTGATGACGGACGCTGGCTTGTGGATTCCACGTCGGCAGCGTCCGCCGAAGGTTTATCAGCCGCGAGCGCGCCGGGCGTGTCTGGGTGAACTGATCCAGATCGATGGTTGCGATCATCGGTGGTTCGAGGAACGGGCGCCGGCCTGCACGCTGCTGGTGTACGTGGACGACGCGACGAGCCGGCTGATGATGCTGCACTTCACGCAGACCGAGTCGACGTTCAGCTACTTCGAGGCCACGCGAGCGTATCTGGAGCGCCATGGCAAGCCGGTGGCGTTTTACAGCGACAAGTACAGCGTGTTCCGCAATACGAGCGCCAGCAAGACAGGCCAAAGCGTGACGCACTTCGGTCGGGCGATGTACGAGCTGAACATTGACACGTTCTGCGCGAACAGCAGCTCGGCCAAGGGACGTGTCGAGCGAGCGCACTTGACGCTGCAGGATCGGCTCGTCAAGGAGTTGAGACTGCGCGGCATCAGCACGGTCGCCGACGCGAACGCTTACGCGCCCTCCTTCATGGCCATGTATAACGAGCGCTTCGCGAAGCCACCGAAGAGCGGCTTTGATGCGCATCGACCGCTGCGGTCCGACGAGGATCTGGATCTGCTGCTGACCTGGCGCGAGACACGCCGGGTCACGAAGGCGCTGACGGTGCAGTACGACCGGGTGCTCTATCTGCTGGACGATACGCCGGGGAATCGGGCGTGGATACATCGTGACATCGAGGTGTGGGAGTACCCGGACGGACGCATCGAGCTTCGGGCGGCTGGCCGGCTACTGTCGGCACAATCCTACGATCGGCTGGCCGAGGTGGATCAAGGCGCGATCGTGGATCACAAGCGCCTGAGCCATGCGTTGCAGGTGGCACAAGCGTTTCAGGCGCAGCGCGACAGCCGGCGGATCGGCACTGCGCCGTCGCGAACGCATCGGGGGCTGCCGGTGCGGGCAAATGAAGCGCAACCCGGCACGAAGAAACCTCGCCGGTTCACGGTGACTGACATGGAAGCCGCGATTCTGGAAGTTGCGTCAAAAGCAGAAACTGAGCGGCGGTCTGCCAAGGCCCGCGGGTGAGCGTCAGCGCCCTGCCGCCTCAGGCTCGGCACTTCAACACTGAAGGATGGAAAGCCGATGAAACATGCGACATCTGTATTTAGCTGGCGCTACGACATCTGAATCCGGGTATGACATGTGTTGTAGTAGCTAAGTTCAAATGTCCGCTTCGGGGGTGCGCCAAGCGTCAATGCGGACAGTATCGCAGTAAATCCTGCGGAAACGCTGACGCGAAAAGCTTACCGCTCAATTGATGTTTGCCGGGCTACGGGTCAACGCTAGCATCAGTAAAGAACGGCAACACCCTCGATTCGAGGCCGGTGCATGCTTGCCTCGTCCGCATACGGGTCACGCGCCACTCGCCCCTCCGGACGAACCATGTCGCGTATAAACCGCCAAGCCCCACGTCAACAGCGCGGCCAGCGCGAGCGACACCGACGTCGCGAGCATGCCCGGTGCATACGAATGTGTCGCGTCCTTGAGCACGCCGACCATCCACGGGCCGTCGTAGCCGCCGAGGCCGCCCGCCGGAAGCAAAACGCGTCCCGCGCGCAGGCACGGGCATTGCTCCCCCCGTCACGGTTCGATCGACCCGGCGAGGAGCGACGTGACGAGCACTTCAGGCGGCATCCACATCGGCATATCGGGCTGGCGCTACGAGGGCTGGCGCGGCACGTTCTATCCGAAGGGATTGACGCAGGCCGACGAGCTTCAATACGCGTCCAATCGGATGCAGACGATTGAAATCAACGGCACGCATTACAGCCTGCAATCGCTGGGCAGCTGGCAGCACTGGTACGACGAAACGCCGCCCGGTTTTACATTCAGCGTGAAAGGGGCGCGCTATCTGACGCACATGCTGCGCTTTCGCGATGACTCGGCCACCGTCGCCTGTGCAAATTTCTTCGCTCAAGGACTGCTCGCGCTGAAGGACAAACTCGGGCCCATCCTGTGGCAATTTCCGCCGTCGCTGCGCTTCGACCCCGGGCACATCGCCCACTTTCTGAGCCTGCTGCCGCACGATACCGAAGCCGCGCGCGCACTCGCGAAGCAGCACGATCGCCGGGTCAGGACACCCTATGTGCATGCCGATGAAACGCGCGCGTTGCGTCACGCGATCGAAGTGCGCCACGCCAGCTTCATCGATCCCGCATTCGTGAAGCTGCTGCGCCGCCACAAGGTCGCGCTCGTCGTTTCTGATTCGACCGAACCGTGGCCGCAGCTGGAAGATCTCAGCGCCGACTTCGTCTATATGCGCCTGCACGGCACGAAAACGAAGTACTCCGGCGAATATTCGGACGCCGCGCTCGAGCAGTGGGCGCGCAGAATCGAATCGTGGAGCCGCGGCGAACAGCCCCGCGATGCGCATCTCGCGGCGCCGGACCTGTCGCCGCCGCGCACGCGAACGCGCGACGTGTACTGCTACTTCGACAACGACGCGAAAACGAAGGCGCCGTTCGACGCGCAGCGTCTGATGGAACGCCTCGGTCTGCATGCGCGTGCGGCAGCGGCCGGATGAAACGGCCTGCCGCGCGGCGGCAGCTTGCACGATGAACCCCGAACCACAAGGAGAACAGCGATGACCCTGCTCATCTACCTGCTCGGCTGGATCATTTTCATCGCCGGCGTCGCGTGGGGATTGATGACGCTGCACGTATCGCAGCACATCATCGAGATCGTCGCCGTCATTCTGTTCGGCATCGCGGTGATCACCGGCGCGACCCGCGCACGCAATCGCGACCGGACGTAGCGCCCGCATCGTCGCGGCAATCGGATCGCGAGCGGCGCCGGTTCAGCGCGCCGGTTCGATGTACGCGGCGAGGTCCTCCGGCGTGCCGGCCGGAAACGCGTCCTTCAGATGATCGAGAAACGCGGAGACGCGTGCGCTCAACAGTCGCCTCGACGGATAGAGCGCCCACAACGCGATTTCCGGCCCCGGCACGTCGCCCCAGCTGACGAGCGTGCCGGCGACTAGATCGCGGCTCACGAGCGACACCGGCAGGCATGCGGCGCCGAGGCCGAGCCTGACCGTATCGCGCACGATGGGCAGCGACGACAGCCGTGCGACGGGCTCGAACGCGATGCGCGAGCTGCCGCCCGGGCCGGTGACGTCCCAGGCCGCGCGCCCGTCGTCCACGCCTCGGACGACGGCCGGTACGGCCGCGTTGCCGGCCGGCCGCGCCAGCGCGGGCGCCGCCACGACGACCAGCCGGTCGCGCAGCAGCACGCGCCCGATCAGCCGTTCGTCCGGGTCCGGGTTCACGCGGATCACGAGGTCGTAACCTTCGTCGATCATGTCGACGGGGCGGTCTTCCGTCGTCACGTCCGGGCGCACGTCCGGATACTTCGCCACGAACGTCGCCACGAGCTTGCCGATCGCGAGCTGGGAAAACAGCATCGGCGCGCTGATGCGCAGCCGCCCGCGTGGGCGTTCGCTGCCCGACGCGATCGCCGACGCGCTGTCGGCCAGCTCCGCGAGCAGCGCGCCCGTGCGCTCGTACAGCGCGCGCCCTTCCTGCGTGAGCGTCACGCCGCGCGCGCCGCGTTCGAACAGACGCAGTGCGAGGCTGTTCTCCAGTTCGGTCACGCGGCGCGACAGTGTCGCCTTCGGGCGGCCGGCCGCGCGCGCGGCCTCGCCAAAGCTGCCGTGACGGGCGACGAGATTGAAATCGGCGAGAGCGAGCAGGTCCATGTGTTCCACCATTGAGACACCGAGTCTATTTATCACATCTTCCGGATCATATGTGGATCACTTAACTTACCTGGGCAGTCAACTCAACCGTTACCCCAGGAGTGAACATCATGACCATTCTCGTTACCGGTGCGACCGGCCGTGTCGGCCGCCACGTCGTCCATCAGCTTGTCGAGCGCGGCGCCGACGTGCGCGTGCTCGTGCGCGATCCGTCGAAGGCCGATTTCCCGGCCGCGGTGAGCGTCGTCCAGGGTGACATGCTCGATCTCGACGCGCTGCGCACCGCCTTCGCCGGCGTGCGCACGCTGTTCCTGCTCAACGGCGTCGCGGGCGACGAGTTCACGCAGGCGCTGATCGCGCTGAATCTGGCGCGCGAGGCGGGAATCGAGCGCCTCGTCTATCTGTCGGTCATGCACGCCGACCGCTTCGTGAACGTGCCGCACTTCGCGGTGAAGTCCGGCGCCGAGCGGATGATCGAGCAGATGGGTTTCGGCGCGACGATCCTGCGGCCTGCGTATTTCATGGAAAACGAATGGATGGTCAAGGACGTGATCGTCGGTCACGGCGTGTATCCGATGCCGATCGGCAGCAAGGGCGTCGCGATGGTCGACGTGCGCGACATCGCGGAAGTTGCCGCGATCGAACTGATCCGCCGCAACGACGCGCCGGGCAAGTTGCCGGTCGAGACGCTCAACCTGGTCGGCCCCGACACGCTGACGGGCCCGCAGCTGGCGTCGATCTGGTCGGAGATTCTGGGCCGGCCGGTCGCGTACGGCGGCGACGATCCGGCCGCGTTCGAGAACAACCTGGCCGGCTTCATCCCGAAATGGATGGCATACGAGATGCGGCTGATGGCCGAACGCTACGTGAGCGACGGCATGGTGCCCCAGGCCGGCGACGTCGAGCGGCTGACCGCGATCCTCGGCCGCCCGCTGCGCACGTACCGCGACTTCGCGGTCGCGCTGGCCCATTGAGGGCGGCGCGGCGCCGTCGTGCAGCGTCGCGGCGGCGTCCCTATAATCGGCTTTCCCTACCTGTCGACGACCGGCCTCGCGCCGGTCTCGATACCGCATGCGTACCCCTGGATCTGGAGACGAGATGCCCCTCCCCGCCGTTCCGTTTGCCGAATCGTTCGACCTCGAAGCTGCGTTCGCCGATGTATCCGACTACTGGTCGCCGAAGGTCGTCGCGCAGATCAACGATCAGTACGTGAAGGTCGCGAAGGTACGCGGCCAGCTCGTGTGGCACGACCATGCGCATGAAGACGAGTTGTTCTTCGTCGTGCGCGGGCATCTGAAGATTGAGTACGAAGGCGGCCGCGTCGTCGACTTGCCGGCCGGCTCAATGCACGTGGTGACGCGCGGCACGCTGCACAATCCGGTCGCTGACGAAGAATGCTGGATCGTGCTGATCGAACCCGTGCAGACGAAGCACACCGGCGACGTGCAGTCGCCGCTCACGCGGTCGATCGACGAGCAGCTCGGGCAGGCTCGCTGAAGCGGTCATCCGCCGGTCGATGGAGTCGCCCGACCGCGCACCGCCTCCAGGCTCGCGCTGGACACACGTTCGGACAGCCGGGCGGCACCGCCACCGATCTCTTTCTCACGAATACGCGCTCTCCGAGAGCCGGCGCGCATGCGCTTCGGTCTCGCGATTCCCGGTGGCAACGGCGCGAACCTCATCGCGTCGGAAAAACCGCCGACACGCCCCCTCAACCGCCGGCCGCCGCGACCCCATCGAGCTGTCGCATCGCGTCCTCCGGCAACGTTAGCGCACCGGCCGCCAGATTCTCGCGCAGATGCGCGACCGACGACGTACCCGGAATCAGCAGGATGTTCGGCGCGCGGCGCAGCAGCCACGCGAGCGCGGTCTGCATCGGCGTCGCGCCGATCCGCGCGGCGACCGCATCGAGCGTCGACGACTGCAACGGATTGAACCCGCCGAGCGGAAAGTACGGGACGTACGCGATGCCGTCGCGTCCGAGCGCATCGATCAGGTCATCATCGTCGCGGTGCGCGAGGTTGTAATGATTCTGCACGCAGACGATGTCGCAGATCCGCCGGCCTTCGGCGATCTGGGCGGCCGTCACGTTGCTGAGCCCGACATGCCGCACGAGACCCTGGCGCTGCAGCTCGGCCAGTGCCGTCAATGGCGCCTCGATCGAGCCCTCGGCCGGCCCGTGCACGTCGTACATGATCCGCAGGTTGACGACGTCGAGCACGTCGAGGCCAAGGTTGCGCAGATTGTCGTGCACGGCGGCCGCGAGCGCGTCGGCAGAAAATGCCGGCAGCCACGAACCGTCGTCGCCGCGCTTCGCGCCGATCTTGGTCACGATCAGCAGATTGTCGCGATACGGATGCAGCGCTTCGCGAATCAGTCGGTTCGTCACGTGCGGGCCGTAGAAATCGCTGGTGTCGATGTGATCGACGCCCGCTTCGACGGCTTCGCGCAGCACGGCGAGCGCCGCGTCGCGGTCCTTCGGCGGGCCGAACACGCCCGGCCCGGCCAGTTGCATCGCGCCATAGCCGAGGCGGTGAACGCGGCGGCCCGCGACGGAAAACGTACCGGATTGAACGATGGGTGACATGGCGTTGCTCCTGCATCGAATGAAGAATGAACCGCAGGTTACGCCGCGTCGCACTGCGCGATAACCGGTCATAATACGCACGACCTGTACGAAAAGGCGAACAATGCAAGTCGATCTCGGCGATCTGAATGCGTTCGTCGCGGTGGCCCGCGCAAAGGGCTTCCGCGAGGGCGCACGCGTGGCCGGTGCAAGCGCGTCGGGCCTCAGCGAAGCAGTGCGCAGGCTCGAGGCGCAACTCGGCGTGCGGCTGCTGCATCGCACGACGCGCAGCGTGTCGCCGACCGAAGCCGGGGAGCGCCTGCTCGCCCGGCTCACGCCGGCGCTGAGCGAGGTGGAGGCCGCGCTGGACGTGGTCAACACGTTCCGCGAGAAACCGGTCGGCACGCTCAAGCTCAACGTTCCGATGAGTGCGGCGCGGCTCGTGCTGCCGTCGATCGTCCCGCGCTTTCTCGATGCGTATCCGGAGATCCGGCTGGAGGTCGTGGCCGACGAGCGCTTCGTCGATATCCTCGCGGCCGGTTGCGACGCGGGCATTCGCTACGACGAGCGCCTCGAACAGGACATGATCGCCGTGCCGATCGGCCCGCGCTCGCAACGCTTCGCGACTGCCGCGGCGCCCGCCTATCTCGACCGTCGCGGCCGACCGGCCCATCCGCGCGACCTGCTCGGTCACGCGTGCCTGCGCGGCCGCTTCGCGAGCGGCGCGATGCCAGCGTGGGAGTACGAGCGCGACGGCGAAGTCGTGCGCGTGGAGCCGTCGGGGCCGCTGGTCGTGCAAATCGGCGGCGCCGTCGATCTTGTCGTGGATGCCGCGTGCGCGGGACTCGGCATCGTGCATCTGTACGAAGACTGGCTGCGCCCGCATCTCGCGAGCGGCGCGCTCGAGCCCGTGCTCGACGGCTGGTGGCGGCCGTTCTCGGGCCCGTATCTGTACTATCCCGGGCGACGCTTCGTGCCGGCGCCGCTGCGCGCGTTCGTCGATTTCATCAAGGCGGATGCCGGGTATTGAACGACCGGCGGCAGGTATCCAGGCAGCAGACTGCAACCATCGCTCGCGGAGACCCGCCGGGTGAGATTCCCGCGGTTGCAGGTAGCCTCCTACCCACAATCCTGCCCAGGTTTGGCTCCCCGGCATTCCGATATCGGCGGCAACGGCCTGGCGCGTTTGCGACTACGCTGATCGTCACGAATGGTATGCAGTCTCCCCGCGCGAACTGACATCGAGCCCCTCGCGTTCACCCTCGCACACCGGCGAGCACAGTGCGCTGCTCGTGCGCTGCGGCGATCACTGGCAAGGCGACGCATTCGCGCACCATGGGCCGGCGCGGCTCGACTACCGGCTGCTCGGCCAGTCCGGGTGGGAATACGTGGCCGCGTACGATCACGAGGGTCTGCTCTGGGAGCGCAACCTGCATGCGGAACTCGGCTACGCGGAGCGCCTCGTCCGGGTGCGCTGGGGCGGCGCCCGCATTCGCGATCGCTACCGCTGGGCCGCGTGGCGCGGCCGGATCCGGATCGTCAACGGCACGATCCACCGTTTCGGGTCCAACGGGTTCGAGCATGTCGAGGAATCGGCATGGCGCACCGGCGCGACCGACGTCGAATTCCGCAGCGACACTTACGGCGACGCCGACAGCATCGAGCTCGACATCGGCAATCTCGCCGCCGCGACGATCGTGGTCGAAGGCACGATCGACAGCTTCGCGAAGGTCGGCGATCCGCTGCAGCGCAATCCATTCGTCCATGCGCCTGAATTCCGTCTCGAGATCAGCGGTGCGGAACTGCTTGCGAGTGGGACGGCAACGCATGCGCTTGGCGGAACGGAGCTGTTCGTCGCGGTCGAGCGGCTGACCGACCAGCCGCTGCCGGTCGATCTCTCCGGCAGCATCGAGTTGGCGCCCGGCCATGCGAAATTCGGCTACCGCCCTGTCTATTTCTTTGGACGGCAACGCAACGACGGCAAGGTGTGGTCGTCGGCGCAGTTCATCACGTTCGGCTAAGTTTTCAGCACCACCCTGCCGTGCTCGTTACCGCCGTGCAGCTGGACCACGTTCTTTGCCGGATAGATGCCAATAACCGTAGCCATCACGACGGGAGCGCCTATTCGTTGACGTGGTGCACGCACAATCCCACTTTTGCACGACTGCGACGTTTCCGGTTGGGGCGTCCATCCCATTGCTTTCAGGCCGCATAAGCTAACCGGCCACCGGGTGCCCGGCGCCGGAGGCTGCGATCGCTGCAACGGCGCAGATCACGATGACGATGCGGGAACCGGGGACGCAGCCGCCCTGGCAACGGCATGCCGCGAACAGTCACGCGGTGTCCGCCGTGGCAAAATCGCCCGGCGGCAGCGGTCGGGTCGCGACATCGTGTGCCTCGGCGCGCGTGAGGCCGAGCGTCTGCAGCACCAGGGCCGCCACCCGCTCCGGCATGCCGCTCGCCGACGCAGCCGTCGCGTGACACTCCGCGGCGATCGCCGCGAGAATCGTTCCGGTCATCGCCAGCACGCTCATCAGCGGATCGTCGACGACGAAGCGGCGTGCGGCGATGCCGCGTTCGCTATCCCGCCGCAGCCGCCGGCCGAGCCCGTGGTCGAGCGCGCGCACCGAGAAGCCCTCCCGCATCAGGAACCGGGCCCACAGCCGCTCGCGGCGCGCACGCATCAGCGTGTGGCGTACGCAGACGGACACGACCTCGGCCGGATCGGACAAGCCGTTCGCGAGACGCTCGAGCCCGTCCGCAAAATCGTCGAACACCCACTCCGTCAGCGCGGCGAAGATGCCGTCCTTCGATTCGAAGTGGTAGTAGAACGAACCGAACCCCACATCCGCCGCCTCGGTGATCTCGCTGATCGCCACGTTGTCCGGCCCCTTTTCCGCCATCAACCTGAACGCCGCGTGCAGCAGCCGCATGCGCGTGGCCTCCTTGCGCCGGGCGCCGCGCGGCAGGCGCGGCGCCGCTACACCGGCGCTGCCGGCCGGCCGAAGGGGCCCGACTGTCCGATCGTCCATGAGCCCGCCTCCTCTTCCTCTATTCGATAGAACTTTCTGCATGGCGCAATTTTAGATTACTCACTCATACTTGACAACTTTATCAGTTATGAGTCTAATCTCGAAAATCACAGCATCCGGCTCCTGTCGAGGGGCTGTGCCCGACGCGCGGCAGCAAGCGAAATCGGCGTCAAAAGCGCCGAGCACGCCGTAACCGCCGCTTCGTCACCCATCGTGTCGCGCGCGGCTTCGGCCGCAACGACGAGCGGTGCCGCTCGGCTTTGCGCGGCCGTCGGGCCGCCGAAGCGTTGTGTGCGCATCCGCACGTTCGCGTCTGCCCCGCACAGGAAATCGGCATGCCGGCAGCCGGAGCAAGCCGTAATGAAAATATCGCAGTACTGATTGATATGCAGAATCGACAGCGCCGAACGCGCCGCGCCGCATCTGCATGAATCCGGGCGCCCCCGTGGTCGCCCAACCCTGTTCAGTTGACCCTCACTTGTCTTGGAAACATCGTGAAATCACCCGGTCTTGACGCGCGAACCTTCACGCGCCCGCTTCTGACACGCATCGTCCCGCCGGCCCGGCGGGCGCCCGTCGCCATCGCGTGCTGCGCGATTCTGCTGACGGCCTGCCATTCCCACGAGACGCCCGCGCCCGAACTGCAGCCGGTGGTCGCACTGGCGGTGCACGAGGACAACGGCACGGCGCAGCGTGAGCTGCCGGCGCAGGTTCAGGCACGCTATTCGACGCCGCTGTCGTTTCGCGTGGGCGGCAAGATCGTCGAGCGGCGCGTGCGAATCGGCGACACGGTGAAGGCCGGCCAGGCCCTCGCGACGCTCGACCCGGCCGATCTGCGCAACACGTTGCTGAATGCGCGTGCGCAGCTCGATGCGGCCGAGCACCGTGTTGCGTACACCAAACAGCAACTGGATCGCGATCGTGCGCAGGCGCAGGCCAACCTGATCGCACCGGCGCAACTCGAGACGACGCAGGACGCCTATGCGTCGGCGGTCGCACAGCGCGATTCCGCGCTCGCGCAGATGGCGCTCGCCGGCGATCACCTGCGCTACGCGACGCTGACGGCCGATCACGACGGCGTGATCACGTCCGAAGATGCCGATACCGGGCAAAACGTCGAGCCCGGCCAGGCCGTGTTCCATCTCGACTGGAGCGGCGATCTCGACATCGTGTGCGACGTGTCGGAGCGCGACCTGCCGGATCTCGCGGTCGGTCGCCCCGCCCGTGTCGGCCTGACGGCCCTTCCGGGCAAGGTGCTCGATGCGCGCGTGCGCGAAGTCGCGGCCGCCGCCGATCCGCAGAGCCGTACCTGGCGCGTGAAGCTGACGCTGCTCTCGCCGGGCCCGGACGTGCGCTCCGGCATGACGGCGAACGTGACGCTCGATGCTGCCGCCGGGCCCGCCGCGGACCGCGCGATCACGCTGCCGGCCACCGCGCTCTTTCACCGCGGCGAAGCCCCGGCCGTGTGGGTCGTCCGCAAGGGCAGCGACACGCTCGAACTGCGCGCGGTGACGATCGGCCGCTACGACGAACGCACGGTCACCGTCACGTCCGGCCTCGCGAACGACGAGCGCGTCGTGATGCAGGGCGTCCATACGGTCAGTGCCGGCGAGCGCGTGCGCATCGTGCCGCCGCTGCATGCGGAGGATCTCGCATCATGAACGCTCCGCACACTCCGCACGGCACCGGCGACGGAAATCGCGCCCAAGCCGGAGCCGCGTCGCGCGACGCTGACCGCTTCAACCTGTCCGCATGGGCGTTGAAGCACCAGCAACTGGTGATCTTCCTGATCGGCCTCGCGACGATCTTCGGCGTGATCGGCTATACGCGACTCGCGCAATCGGAGGATCCGCCGTTCACGTTCCGCACGATGGTGATCCAGACCTACTGGCCCGGCGCGACGGCGCGCGACGTGCAGGAACAGGTCACGGACCGGATCGGCCGCCAGCTGCAGGCGGCGCCGTACGTCGACAACATCAAGAGCTATTCGCGCCCCGGCGAGTCGATGATCTTCTTCTCGATGAAGGATTCCGCGCCGGTCGACCAGGTGCCGGAGACCTGGTACCAGGTGCGCAAGAAGGTCGGCGACATCCGCGCGACACTGCCCAAAGGCACCGTCGGCCCGTTCTTCAACGATGAATTCGGCGACGTGTACACCAATATCTACGCGCTGGAAGGCGATGGCTATTCGCCCGCGCAACTGCACGACTACGCGGACCGGCTGCGCGCCGCGCTGTTGCGTGTGCCGGGCGTCGCGAAGGTCGACTACTTCGGCGATCCCGCCCAGCACGTGTTCGTCGAGATCTCGAACGCGCAGTTGACGCGCCTCGCGATCACGCCGCAGCAGCTCGCGCAGGCGATCGACGCACAGAATGCCGTCGCGCCGGCCGGCACCATCACGACCGCGGACGACCGCGTGTTCGTGCGGCCGAGCGGCGCGTTCAAGGACACGCAGGCGCTCGCCGACATGCTCGTCACCGTGAATGGCCGGACGTTCCGGCTGGGCGACGTCGCGACCATCACGCGCGGCTACGACGATCCGCCCGTCACGCAGATGCGGGCGAACGGCCACGCGGTGCTCGGCATCGGCGTCACGATGCAGAAAGGCGGCGACGTGATCGACCTCGGCAAGGCGCTGGACGCGAAAGCGGCCGAGCTGCAGGCGGGCCTGCCGGCCGGCCTGAAGCTGACGGCGGTGGCGAGCATGCCGCATGCGGTCAAGCACTCGGTGGACGACTTCGTCGAAGCGGTCGGCGAAGCCGTCGCGATCGTGCTGGTCGTGAGCCTCGTGTCGCTCGGCCTGCGCACCGGCATGGTCGTCGTCATCACGATTCCGATCGTGCTGGCCGTGACGGCGCTCTGCATGCACGTATTCGGCATCGGCCTGGACAAGGTGTCGCTCGGCACGCTGGTGCTCGCGCTCGGGCTGCTGGTGGACGACGCGATCATCGCCGTCGAAATGATGGCCGTGAAGCTCGAACAGGGCTGGAGCCGTACGCGCGCCGCGGCATTCGCGTACACGAGCACGGCGTTCCCGATGCTCACGGGCACGCTCGTCACCGTGTCGGGCTTCCTGCCGATCGCGCTCGCGAAATCGAGCACCGGCGAATACACGCGCTCGATCTTCGAGGTATCGGCGATCGCGCTGATCGTGTCGTGGTTCGCGGCCGTCGTGCTGGTGCCGCTGCTCGGCTACCACATGCTGCCCGAGCGCGCGCATCACGACGGTCACGCGCATGGCGATGCGGTGTACGACACGGGCTTCTACCGGCGCCTGTCCGGATGGATCTCGGCCTGCATCGAGCGCCGCTGGGTCGTGCTCGGCGTGACGGCCGTGCTGTTCGCGATCGCGATGGCCGCGTTCACGCGCGTGCCGCAGCAGTTTTTCCCGAATTCGGAACGGCCGGAACTGCTGGTGGACATGCGCCTGCCGGAAGGCGCATCGTTCGACGCGACGCTGCGCGAGGCCAGGCGGCTCGAGAAGGTGCTCGACGGCCGGCCTGAAATCGCGCACGTCGTCGATTTCGTGGGCACCGGCGCGCCGCGCTTCTACCTGCCGCTCGACCAGCAGCTGCAGCAGCCGAATTTCGCGCAGTTCGTGATCACGGCGAAGGACATCGAATCGCGCGATCGCCTGTCGCACTGGCTCGAGTCGACGCTCGCGAGCAGCTTCCCGACCGTGCGCACGCGTGTCGCGCGGCTCGAGAACGGCCCGCCCGTCGGCTTCCCGATCAAGTTCCGCGTCAGCGGCGACGACATCGCGACCGTACGCGGCATCGCCGAGACAGTCGCGGACAAGGTGCGCGCCGATGCCCGCACGCGCAACGTGCAGTTCGACTGGGACGAGCCGGCCGAGCGATCGGTGTCGTTCGACATCGACCAGATCAAGGCACGCGAGCTCGGCGTGACGTCGGAAGACGTGTCGGGCTTCCTCGCGATGACACTGTCGGGCTACACGGTCACGCAGTATCGCGAGCGCGACAAGCTGGTCGACGTCGACCTGCGCGCGCCGAAGCGCGAACGCATCGACCCGTCGAAGCTCGCGGGCCTGGCGATCCCGACGCCGCACGGCCCGGTGCCGCTCGGCACGATCGGCCACGTGCGCGACACGCTCGAATACGGCGTGATCTGGGAACGCGACCGCCAGCCGACCGTCACCGTGCAGGCCGACGTGCGCGGCGAAGCGCCGAGCATCGGCGTGACGCGCGACATCGACGCGGCGCTCGCGACGGTGCGCGCCACGCTGCCGGCCGGATACCGGATCGAGATCGGCGGCGCCGCCGAGGAAAGCATGAAGGGCCAGACGTCGATCAACGCGCAGATGCCGCTGATGATCATCGCGGTGCTGACGCTGCTGATGATCCAGCTCAAGCGCTTCTCGCGCACCTTCATCGTCGTGCTGACGGCACCGCTCGGCCTGATCGGCGTGGTCACCGCGCTGCTGCTGTTCGGCAAGCCGTTCGGCTTCGTCGCGCTGCTCGGCGTGATCGCGATGTTCGGGATCATCATGCGCAACTCGGTGATTCTCGTCGACCAGATCGACCAGGACATCGCCGCCGGGCAGCCGCGCTTCACCGCGATCGTCGGCGCGACCGTGCGCCGCTTCCGGCCGATCATGCTGACGGCCGCCGCCGCGGTGCTGGCGCTGATTCCGCTGCTGCGCTCCGGCTTCTTCGGCCCGATGGCCACCGCGCTGATGGGCGGGATCACGATCGCGACGGTGCTGACCATCTTCTTCCTGCCGGCCCTCTATGCGACGTGCTTCAAGGTACGCAGCGACGAACGCGAGTCGCGCGCAATGGACGTCGCCTCCTCGGAGACATGCTGATGAAATTCCCTCGTATCACCTCGGTGCTCGCCGCGAGCGCCGCGCTCGGCCTGGGCGGCTGCGCGATGGCCCCGAGCAGCACGCCGCCCGCGATGCCGTCGCCGGCGAACTACGGCGCGACGCCGCAGGCACCGCGCACCGCCGAAGCGGCGGGCGTCGCGCAGCAATTCGACGTCGGCGCCGCGCCCGTTCCGCAGTGGTGGCGGCTCTATCGCTCCGGCGCGCTCGACGCGCTGGTCGACGAAGGGCTGCGCGCGAATCCGACGCTTGCCGCGACGGAAAAGACGCTCGCCGCCGCGCAGGAGGAGCTGCGCGCGCAGGTCGGCGCGTCGACGCTGCCGTCGCTCGATGCGAACGCGCAGGCGGCCCGCACGCGCACGCCGGACATTTCCGGCGCGGGCGCGCAAAACCTGCGCTACAACGTATTCGTCGGACAACTGCAGGCGCATTACACGTTCGACCTGTTCGGCGCCACGCGCTATGCGAACGCGGCGAGCGCCGCGCGTGTCGACGTGCGCGGCTGCGAACTCGAAGCGGCGCGGCGCGCGCTGGCGGCCAACATCGTCGGCACCGTCATCGGCGCGGCGGCGCTCGACCGCCAGATCCTGTTGACCGAGCGCCTGGTCGCCGTGGCCGACGCGGCCGCGCGCGAAGACCAGCAGCGCTACGCGCTCGGCGCGATGTCGCACGTGCAGGCGCTGGCCTCGGCGCAGGATGCCGCGTCGCTTGCCGCGACGCTGCCGCCGTTGCGCCAGCAACGCGCACGCGCGGTTCACGCGCTGGCGATCCTGCTGGGCCGTACGCCTGACGCGGCACCGCCGATTCCGGCGTTCAGCGGGTTGTCGCTGCCGGCCCACGTGCCCGTGGCCGTGCCGTCCGACCTGCTGAAGGCGCGCCCGGACATTCGCGCGGCCGCGGCCGCCGTGAAGGCCGCATCGGCCGACGTCGGCGAAGCGACCGCGCAGTTGTTCCCGAGCCTGTCGCTCACCGCGACGATGGGGCGCGGCGGCTTCAGCTGGCCGGCGCTGCTGTCGGGTGCGGGCGGGCTGTGGGCGGTCGGCGCCGGGCTGTCGCAGCCGCTGTTCCACGGCGGCGCGCTGCTGGCTCACCGCCGCGCGACACGCGACGCGTACGACGCGGCCGTGCTGCAGTACAAGGCGACGGTGCTGTCCGCGTTCGGCGACGTCGCCGATTCGCTCGCCGCGCTGGAAAACGACGCCGAGGCGCTGGCCGCGAACGAACTCGCGGCGCGCGCGGCCGGCGAAGGCTTCGACGAAACGGTGCAGCGCCGCGCGCTCGGTGCGGTGCCGATGACCGCGCAACGGGCGAGCGAGCGGCAGTACCTGAATGCGGAGCTCGATTCGGTGCGTGCCGGGAGCCGTCGGATGACCGATACGGCCGCGCTGCTGCAGGCGATGGGCGAGTTGCCGCCCGACGCCCGCACGGCAGTCGCGGCCCGGCAATGACGGCTGCTTGCGTCGACGAATCGGCCGCGTGCCGTTCGACCGGCGCCGGCCCGGACCTCGACGCCCGGCGCACCGCGAGTACCGCGGCGCCGGGCACTCCTTGACCCCGCATGATCGATTCCCGATGAAACCCGAAAACCTCGTCGCCTGCCACGAATGCGACCTGCTGTTTTGGCGGCCGCCGCGCCTGCGCGCGCTGGCTGCGCACTGCCCGAGGTGCCGTGCCCGCGTGGGCGGCAGCGCGCACGGCCGTCCGGCGCTCGACCGGCGATGCGCGATCGCGCTCGCCGCGCTGTTCACGCTCGTCATCGCGCAGGCCTTTCCCATCGTCGCGCTCGACGCCGCCGGCATCGCATCGCACGCGACGCTGGCCGACGCGGTGGCCGCGTTGCGCTTGCACGGGCAACCGGCGGTGGCGGCGATCGTGTTCTGCACGACGATGTTGTTCCCGCTGCTGGAACTCGCCGCGTGGCTGTACGTGCTCGTACCGTTGCGCGCGGGCCGCATACCGCCCCGCTTCGAGCCGGTCCTGCGCAACATGCAGCGGCTGCGCCCGTGGAGCATGGTCGAGGTGTTCCTGCTCGGCATCCTGGTCACGATCGTCAAGATGACGAGCGTCGCGCACGTGATACCGGGCCCCGCGCTGTTCGCGTTCGGCGCCCTCACCGTGATGCTCGGCTTTCTCGCGTCATTCGACCCGGGCGGCCTGTGGGAAGCGCGCGACGAAATCATCGCGCTGCGCGGCGACGGCACGTCCGCCGCGGTATCGCGCCGGCGGCACACGCCGCGACGCGCTGCGCCGGTGACGCCCGACACAGCCGACGCACCGAACGCGACCCGCGCGACCCGGCGCCACCGCCCGGCAAGCGTCACGACCCGCGCCGCGGGGCTGGTCGCATGTCATACCTGCGGACGCGTGCAACCGCATACCGAAGCCGCCGACGCGCGCTGCACGCGCTGCGGTTCGACGCTGCACGAACGCCGCCCGCGCAGCGCCGCACGCACGGGCGCGCTCGTCATCGCGGCCGCGCTTCTCTACATTCCGGCGAACCTGCTGCCCATCATGCATGCGACCTCGCTCGGCCGCGCCGAGGACGACACCATTCTCGCCGGCGTCGCGTACTTCTGGACGTCCGGCGACTGGCCGCTCGCCGTCGTCGTGTTCGTCGCGAGCGTGCTCGTGCCGATGCTCAAGCTCGCGATTCTCGCGTTGCAGGCCATCGCCGCGCATCGCGGCACGCCATGGCGCCCGCTGGAACGCGCGCGGCTCCATCGACTGGTGGAGCGCGTGGGCCGCTGGTCGATGCTCGACGTGTTCGTCGTCGCGCTGACGATCGCGCTCGTGCATTTCGGTTCGTTCGCCGAGATCACGCCCGGCCCCGGCGCGCTGGCATTCGGCGCAGTGGTCGTGCTCACCATGTGCGCGTCGATGCAGTTCGATCCGCGACTCATCTGGGACGGCGCGCACCGCGCCGCCGCCAGCCCTCGATCCTGAACGAGCGCAAGCCCGTCGCAACGCTACCCCCCTTCACAAGATGCTTCCCCTCGATTTGCCTGAACTCGAGATCCGGCCGCGCAGCCGCTGGATCCCGTCCCTCGTCTGGATCGTGCCGCTCGTGTGCGCGCTGATCGGGCTGGCGCTCGTGTACCGCGGCATTGCCGCGACCGGCCCGACGATCACCGTCACGTTCGCGAACGCAGAAGGCCTCGAAGCCGGAAAGACCAAGGTCCGTTACAAGGACGTCGATATCGGCTCGGTGCAGGCCATCACGCTCACGCCCGACTTCAAGCGCGTGGTCGTGCGCATCCAGCTCACCAAGGACGCCGCGCGGTTCGCGAACCGCGAGACGCGATTCTGGGTCGTTCGGCCGCGTATCGGCGCCACCGGCATCTCCGGGCTCGGCACGCTGCTCTCCGGCGCGTACATCGGCGCAGATCTCGGCCGCTCGCCGCATGAACAGACCGACTTCGCCGGGCTCGAGACACCGCCCGCCGTCACCGCGGACCAGCAGGGCCGCCGCTACCTGCTGCACGGCGATTCGCTCGGCTCGATCGACATCGGCTCGCCGGTGTTCTATCGGCACCTGCAGGTCGGCCAGGTGGTCGGCTTCTCGCTCGACAAGGATGGCGCGGGCGTCGACGTGCAAGCGTTCGTGAAGGCGCCGTACGACAGATACGTCGGCACTCAGACGCGCTGGTGGCACGCAAGCGGCGTGGACCTGCGGCTCGATTCGAACGGCCTGAAGCTGAACACGCAGTCGCTCGCGACGGTGGTCGTCGGCGGCCTCGCGTTTCAGTCGCCGCCCGGGCAAGCCGATGCACCGCCGGCAGCCGACAACGCGTCGTTCCGGCTCGCGCAGGACGAAGCCGATGCGATGCGCGACCCCGACGGCACGCCGCTGATGGTCGTCATGCGCTTCGACCAGTCGCTGCGCGGGCTGTCCGTCGGCGCGCCGGTCGATTTGCGCGGCATCGCGCTCGGTCAGGTCACGAACATCGGGATCGAGTACAACGAGCACTCGCGCACGTTCAGCATGAAGGTCACGATGGCGCTGTATCCGTCGAGACTGAGCCGGCACAGCGACACCGCGCTGCCGGCCCCCGATACGGCCGGCGGCCACGACCTCCTCGAGCACCTGGTGCTGCAGGGCCTGCGCGGGCAGTTGCGCACCGGCAGCCTGCTCACGGGCCAGTTGTACGTGGCGCTCGACATGTTCCCGAAAGCGCCGCGCGCGAGCGTGGACGTACGCCGCACGCCGATCGAGCTGCCGACCGTTCCGAACACGCTCGACGAACTGCAGGTGCAGCTCGCCGACATCGCACGAAAGCTCGACAAGGTTCCATTCGACCAGATCGGCAACAGCCTGAACGGTGCGCTCGAGCATGCGAACCAGTTGTTCGGACACCTCGACGAGCAGGTCGTGCCGCAGGCGCGCGACACGCTGGCGGCCGCGCAACGCACGTTCGACGCCGCGCAGGCGACGCTGCGGCAGGATTCGCCGATGCAATCGGACGTTCATGACGCGATGCAATCGCTCACGCATACGCTCCAGTCGCTCAATACGCTGGCCGACTATCTCGAGCGGCATCCGGAAGCGCTGCTCTTCGGCAAGAAAGGAGAACCGAAATGACGCCGCATTCGTTTCGCACGTACCGGATGCCGATCCGCATCGCGACGTGCATCGCGCTGGCCGTGCTCGGCGCCTGTGCGTCGCCGCCCGTACGGTTCCATACGCTCGGGGTGGCGGATGGCGCGGGCGGCGAAACCGACGCCCCGCGTCCCGCATGGCTGATCGACATGCAGCGCGTGCACGTGGCGGCGCCCGCGGACGGCAACCGGCTCGCGGTGCAGCGCGGCCCCGAACGGGTCGACATTCTGGAACAGGAGCGCTGGGTTGCGCCGCTCGGCGACGAGATGCGCGACGGACTGTCGACGCGCGTCACGTCCCGGCTGAACACGTTCGACGTGCACCGCGTCGCCCATCCGGATGGCACGCCGGTCTATCGGGTCGCCGTGGACGTCCAGCGTGTCGAGTCGTGGCCGGCGTCTCACGTGCTGCTCGATGCGACGTGGACGGTGGACGCCGGCTCCGGACAGCCGGCACTGACGTGCCGCAGCATCGTTCGGGCCGGTGCGTCGGCGGGCTACGACGCGCTCGTGGACGCGCATCGCCATGCGCTCGACACGCTCGCGCTCGGCATCGCCGCCGGCATTCGCGCGGCGGCCACGCACGCGCCGCCGCCCGCCGGATGCCGCGCGGGAACACCCGACCGACGGATCGCGCCAGCCACCGCCGAGCGCGGCGCGCCGGATCCGCTCGGCGATTGAATCGGGCCGGGAAAACGCGCGCGGTCGGGTCGGGTTGGGTTGGGCGATCGGCCTCGCGCCGGTGCCCTGCCCGACCAAGCGACATCGTCAGGCGAAACCATCCCGACGAACGACGAATCGGCGCTGCGGCGTTCCCGCGTCGATCCGGCGTTTCGCGCAGCGCGGTGGTGCGCCGCTTCGATCATTTCCACCTGCATGGACAAACCAAGATGAAACCCGCCCGACTCACGCGCGAGCAACGCAGGCTCGACACCCGCGAACGGCTCATCGCCGCCGCTCGCGCGCTATTCATCGCGAAAGGCTTTGCCGATACGAGCGTCGAACATATCGCCGAGGGCGCCGGGTACACGCGCGGCGCGTTCTATGCGCACTTCGAACACAAGCGCGAGCTGCTGATCGAGATCCTTCGCCGCGACCATGATCGAATGCTCACGAAAGGTCGGCTGGCGGCACCGGAGAGCGGCAGCGCCTGCACCACGGCCGACTACGCGGCGATTGCCGCCGGCTGGGAATGTTTCCCGCTGTGGGTCGAGGTTCATCTGTACGCGCTGCGCGATGCCGGGTTTCGACACATCGTCGACTGCCTGCACACCGAACCCGCCGCGCTACCGGAGGCGGCACGCGGCACGGCGGGCGCCGCCGATCGGATGCCGTCCACGACCGGCTGGGCGGCCGCGCTCGGCGTCGCACTGCTGAGCACCGGCGCGCGGGATGCCCGGCGCGACGATCCAGCGTAGCCAGCAGCCACGCGAGCGCCCGTTCGAACCGTCGCCCCGGCTATAATTTCAGCCATTCCCCGACAAGTATCCGCACCATGACGGACGCCAACCTTCCTCACGTGCTGGTAGTCGACGACGATCCGGCGATCCGCGAACTGCTGTCCGGCTATCTGTCCGACAACGACATCCGCGTGACGGTGGCCGCTTCCGGCCAGGAAATGGCGGGTGCGCTGAACACGTTTGCGATCGATCTCGTGATTCTCGACCTGCGCATGCCGGGAGAAGACGGCGTGCAGATCGCCCGCGAGCTGCGCGCGCGCTCGAACCTGCCGATCATCATCGTGTCCGGCAAACGGGACGAAGCCGACCGCGTGATGGCGCTCGAGCTCGGCGCCGACGACTACCTGACCAAGCCGTTCAGCAACCGCGAGCTGCTCGCACGCATCCGCGCGTTGCTCCGGCGGGCCGGTGCGACCGCCCCGGCGACCGGGCGCAACAACGACGCCCGCGCGTATCGATTCGGCGGCTGGGAGTTGAACCTCGGCACCCGGCGGCTGACGGATCCGGACGGCGCCCCGGTCGAGCTCACCAACGGAGAATTCTGTCTGCTCAATGCGTTTCTCGCCGCACCCGGGTGCGTGCTGTCCCGCGACCGGTTGCTCGAGTCCAGCCGGCTGTACGACGACGTGTACGACCGCTCGATCGACGTCCAGATCCTGCGCCTGCGCCGCAAGATCGAACCCGATCCGTCGCATCCGGTTTTCATCCGTACCGTGCGCGGCGCCGGTTACGTGATGGACGCGCCGGTTACCCGATTGAGCGCGGCGGCGGGCTGGACGAGCGCGAGCGCCGAATGAGCGGGCCGGCCGCGCGCCCCGGGCGGCCTGTCCTTCCCTGCGCCGTTTCAAGCAGCGGCGCCGCGCGTGACAGCCGAAACCCGCCGTCGATGCAGGACTGAACGCCAATGCAACATACGTCGCCCTATCACCGTACGCTTTGGCGAGCCAGGCGCCACCGGGCCATGATGCTGGCCGGCTGCCTCGCCCTCCTGCTCGTACTCGCCGGGTTCGTTCACGACACGGCGTTTCGCGTCGGCGCCATCGTCGTGTGCGTGATTCTGCTGATGTATGTGCTGACCGCGTACATGCGCCGGCTGGAACACGCGAGCCGGGCGATGCACGCAAGCGAGCAGCGCTGGCGCACCGTATTCGAGAATGCCCCCGTCGGGATCCTGGTGCTGCGCGCGCACGACCGCTACCTGATGGCCAACCCCGCCTTTCAGCAGATGGTCGGCTACAGCGACCGCGAGCTGGCCGAGCGGCGTGCATCGGACATCACGCATCCCGACGATCGGGCACTCACGCAGAATCATATCGACCAGTTGGTGCGCGGTCAGGATCGCGTCAGGTTTCAAAAGCGTTACGTGCACCGGGACGGCCGCGTCGTGTGGGCCGACATGAGCGTGGCGCGCGTGTTTTCCGCTCATCAGCCGGCCGACGCGGACGCGGAAGACCTGATCATCGCGACGATCGAGGACATTACGCAACGCCGGGCCGACGAAGAGGCGCGCCATGGCCTCGAGCGCCAGTTGCGGCAGTCGCAGAAGCTCGAAGCGCTCGGCACCTTTGCCGGCGGCGTCGCGCACGACTTCAACAATATCCTTGCCGCAATTCTCGGTTTCGGCGATCGGGCGCTCGCCAGCGTCGCGCCCGACGCACCGGCGCACCGCTACGTCGAACAGGTGCTGAGGGCCGGTGAACGCGCGCGGCTGCTGGTCGAGCGCATCCTGACGTTCAGCCGCAGCGGCCGGACGGCCAGGGTGCCCGTCGATGTCGGCGCGGTGGTCGACGAGGCGATCGAGCTCGTGCGCGAGACGCTGCCGGCGCATGTCGCACTCGACGTGCGCATGCCTGCGCACGCTGCGTGCATTCTGGGCGACGCCACGCATCTGCATCAGGTCGTGATGAACCTGTGCAGCAACGCGATCCATGCCATGCCCTCAGGCGGCACGCTGCGCGTCGAACTCGACCTGGTCTGCGTCGAGACACCGCGCTCGCTGTCGCATGGCGCGGTGAGCGCCGGCCGTTTCGTGCGTCTCTCGGTTGCGGACGGCGGCAACGGCATTCCGGCCGAGATCCTCGAGCGAATCTTCAATCCGTTCTTCACGACGCGCGCCGCCGGCGAGGGAACCGGTCTCGGCCTGTCACTCGTCGACGGCATCGTCCGCGAACACGGCGGGGCCGTCGACGTCCACTCCACACCCGGCGAAGGTGCGCGTTTCGACGTTTATCTGCCCGCCGCGGACGCGCGCCCGGCCCGGCAAGCCGAGACGATCCCGGTGCCTCACGGCGGCGGGCAGGTGGTCCTGCTGGTCGACGACGAGGACGCGCTCGTCCGGCTCGGGGAAGAGGTGCTGGCCGATCTCGGCTACGAACCGGTCGGATTTTCATCGAGCGAGGCCGCCTGGGCTGCCCTGGATGCCGATCCAGCCCGCTTCGACGTCGTCGTGACCGACCATGCGATGCCGCATCTGACGGGCTTGCAGCTCGCGGCGCGCGTCGCGCGGCGGCGCAACGACCTTCCGGTCATCCTGTGCAGCGGTTTCAGCACACCGGCGCTCGAACGAGAGGCCGACGCGCTCGGCGTCAGGATGGTGCTGCGCAAACCGCTGAAGACGCCCGATCTCGCGCGCGCGCTCGCCGCCGTGCTGCGCTGACGGATCGCCGGACCGGCCGCGCATGACGCGCATGCGCCGTCGCCGTCTCCGTCGACGGCACGTTCGATTTCAGATGTAACACGGCAGCCGCAATCTGCAACGCACGAGAAATGCCGGACGCCGACACTCCATTGCAACGCAATCTCGCAATGGAGCGTACGCATGGAAGCAACGGCACTCCTGCTGTCCCGAATCCAGTTCGCGGCCACGGTCTCGTTTCACATCATCTTCCCGTCATTCACCATCGGGCTCGCGGCATGGCTCGCGGTGCTCGAGGCCATGTCCGTTGCGACCGGCAATCGCGTATACCGCCGCGTGTTCGCGTTCTGGCTGAAGATTTTCGGCGTCGCGTTCGGGATGGGCGTGGTCTCGGGCATCGTGATGGCGTTCCAGTTCGGCACGAACTGGAGCGAGCTGTCCCGCGCGAGCGGCCCGATCCAGGGGCCGCTGCTCACTTACGAATCGTTTACCGCGTTCGCGCTCGAGGCCACGTTTTTCGGCGTGATGATGTTCGGCCGCGCCCGGGTGCGGCCGTGGTTCTATCTGACGTCGTGCATCCTCGTCGCCGCCGGCACGACGATGTCGGCGTTCTGGATTCTCGTCAACAACTCGTGGATGCAGCATCCGGTCGGATACGTCGTACAAAACGGCGTATTCGTGCCGACCGACTGGGCGGCGATCATCTTCAACCACGTCGTATGGGTCCGCTTCCCGCACATGCTGCTGGGTGCCTATCTGACGACCGCATTTTGCGTGGCTGCCGTCGGCGCCGCCTATCTGCTGAAGGATCGTTACCGGATCGAGGCCACCGTCATGGTACGGATGTCCGTGACCCTCGCCGCCGTGCTCGTCCCGCTGCAGATCCTGTTCGGCCACCTCACCGGCGACTACCTGCACGACGATCAGCCGGCCAAATTCGCCGCGGTCGAAGGCCGCTGGACCGACGAGCAGCCGGCCGCCGAAGTGATCTTCGCGATTCCCGATGCCGCGCATGAGCGCAATCGCCTCGAATGGAAAGTGCCCGTTCTCGGCAGCCTCGTCGCGTCAGGCACCGTCGACTCGCGTGAAGTCGGGCTGACCGATTTCGCCGCGGCCGACCGGCCGCCCGTGCTGATTCCGTTCCTCGCGTTCCGCGTCATGGCCGGGTGCGGGCTCGTCATGCTGGCGCTTGCGTGGGCAGGCACCGCCGTTGCCCGGCGCGGAAAGCTGGAGCAACGACGCTGGCTGCTCTGGCCGCTCGCGCTCAGCTTCCCGCTCGGCTTCATCGCGATCCTGGCCGGCTGGTTCACGGCCGAAGTCGGGCGGCAGCCCTGGACCGTGTGGGGCGTGCTGCGCACCGCCGACGCGCTCACGCCCGGGCTCACCGCGCACTTCGCCGCCGCGACGCTCGCACTGTTCGTCGCCATCTACGCGTTCATTTTCTGCTTCGGCGTGTACTACATCGTGCGAATCGTGCAGCGCGGCCTCGCCGACGGCAACGTGCTGACGGTCTGGAACGGCCATGTCATTCAACGGACGTATGCACTCGCGGCGCGGCAGGAGCGCGCACCGACGCCGAACATCCACACGATTCGATAAGGAGAACTTCGATGATGAACTGGTTCTGGTTCGTCGAACTCGCGTTCGCGCTCGTCGCTTACCTGATGCTCGACGGGTTCGATCTCGGCGTCGGCATGCTGACGGCCTTCGCAGGCGATGCGCGCGACGAGATGATCGCGTCGATCGCGCCGGTGTGGGACGGCAACGGCACGTGGCTCGTCATTGCCGGCACGATCCTGTTCGGCGCATTTCCGTCGGTGTATTCGATCGTGCTGCCGGCGCTGTACGCGCCGCTCGGCATGATGCTGGCAGGCCTGATCATGCGCGGCGTCGCGATCGAGTTCCGCCACAAGGCGGTTCGATCGCGCCGAATCTGGGACGTGCTGCTGTTCGCGGGTTCGCTGCTCGCAAGCGTCATGCAGGGTGTGTGCGTCGGCACCTACGCACAGGGGTTGCCGGTCGACCACCTTCGCTACGCCGGCAACGGGTTCGAATGGTGCTCGCCGTTCGCGCTGTGGTGCGGCGCGAGCCTCGCGCTCGGCTATGCGCTGCTCGGCTCGGGGTGGCTGGTATTGAAGGGGCGCGACGCATTGCAGCGCCTCGGTCGCGATGCGATCAACCGGCTCGCGCCGATCACCGCGCTGTTCGCCCTGTCGATCCTCGCATCGACCGTGCTGACCGAAGCGGCCGTCGAAACGCGCTGGCTCCTGCATCCGCTGCTGTTCGCGCTGCCGATCGTCGCGTGCCTGACTTTCCTTTACGTGCCCACCGCGGCGCGACGCGAGGGGGCGTCGGCCTATCTGTTCGCCGCGGCCGGATGCCTCGCGATGGTGCTGATGCTCGCCGCGTCGTATCTGCCGTTCATCGTGCCGTTCGACGTCACGCTCGACGCAGCTGCCGCGCCGCGTTCGAGCCAGACGTTCATGTTCTGGGGAGCCGGGCTGTTCGTCTTGCCGTTCATCGTGTTCTACACGTACGTCGCGTATTCGGTGTTCCGCGGCAAGGCGTCCAGCGTGCACGCGTACCACTGACGCATTCGCTTCCAGCATTCGACTCAACCGAGGAATCCCATGAAAGTCGCCCTTTTCATTCCATGTTTCATCGACGCGTTCTACCCGGAGGTCGGCATCGCCACGCTGCAGTTGCTCGAGCGCCTGGGCTGCGATGTCGACTATCCGCTCGACCAGACCTGCTGCGGCCAGCCGATGGGCAACAGCGGTTGCGAAAAGCAGGCCGCAGCGACCGAGAACCTGTTCGTGAAGAACTTCACCGGCTATGACTACATCGTCGCGCCGAGCGGCAGCTGCGTGCACCACGTGCGCGACCACCTCACGGCCGCCGACCAGACGCGCGACGCGGTCGCCGTGCGCAAGAACACGTACGAGCTCGTCGAATTTCTCCACGACGTGCTGCGCGTGCGCGAATTCCCGTGGGCCGAGTTCCCGCACAAGGTCGGGCTGCACAACAGTTGCGGCACGCTGCGCGCGCTGCGTACCGCGAAGATGTCGGAGATCGACGAGCCGTTCTTCTCGAAGCCGCTGACGCTGCTCAAGGGCGTGCGAGGCATCGAATTCATCCAGCCCGACCGCCCCGACGAATGCTGCGGCTTCGGCGGCACCTTCTGCGTATCGGAGGCGCCCGTGTCGGCACGCATGGGCGCGGACAAGGTTCGCGACCACCAGCGCAACGGCGCCGAGTACATCGTATCGGCCGATTCGTCGTGTCTGATGCACCAGAAAGGCTGCTCGGACCGCCTCGGGCTCGGCCTGAAATTCATCCATATCGCGCAGATCCTGAACGGAGCACGAGCATGAAACGCGTAGACCACGTCGGAGCGTCCGAGAAATTCATCGCGGACGAGAAACACATCCAGTTCCACGACAAGCGCTTGTGGGAGCTGCGCACGTCGCGCGACGCCGAAGTGCACGGCATCCCCGAATGGGAGGAGCTGCGTACGCTCGCGTCCGGGATCAAGGAACACACGCTCACGCACCTGCCCGAGTATCTCGAGGAATTCGAGCGCAATGCGACGGCCAACGGCGTCGTCGTCCACTGGGCGAAAGACGCCGAGGAACACAACCGGATCGTGTACGAGATCCTGGAGCGGCGCAACGCGAAGCTGCTCGTCAAGAGCAAGTCGATGCTGACCGAGGAATGCGAGATGCGCCCGTATCTGGAAGAGCGCGGCATCACGGTCGTCGAGACCGATCTCGGCGAGCAGATTCAGCAGCTCGACGATGAGCTGCCCTCGCACATCGTCGTGCCGGCCGTGCACAAGCTCGCGACCGACGTCGCCAGGATCTTCTCCGAGAAGATCGGCACCGATCCGAACGAAAGCAGCATTCCCAAACTGGCCGAAGCGCAGCGCAACGCCACGCGCCCGCTGATCCTGAACGCCGACGCGGGCATGACCGGATGCAACTTCGCGGTCGCGGAAACGGGCGGCATCACCGTGTGCACGAACGAAGGCAACGCGGACCTCAGCGCCAACGTGCCGCCGCTGCACATCGCGTCGATCGGCATCGAAAAACTGATTCCGAAGCTCGAACATCTCGGCGTGTTCATCCGCATGCTGTCGCGCAACGCGATCGGTTCGCCGATCACGCAGTACACGTCGCACTTCCGCGGGCCCAGAAAAGGCGGCGAGATGCATTTCGTGCTGGTCGACAACGGCCGCTCGGAGCGACTCGGCATGGACGATTTCTGGTACTCGCTGAAGTGCATCCGCTGCGGCGCGTGCATGAACACGTGCCCGGTCTATCGTCGCAGCAGCGGCCTCAGCTATGGCGGCGTGTACTCGGGGCCGATCGGCGCGATCATCAACCCGACCTTCAACCTGCACAAGTACAGCTCGCTGCCGTTCGCGTCCACGATGAACGGCAGTTGCACCAGCGTGTGCCCGGTGAGGATCAACATTCACGAGCAAATCTACAAGTGGCGGCAGATCGTGGCCGAACAGCACGAGTTGCCGTTCGTCAAGCAGGAGGCGATGAAAGTCGCCGGCCAGGTGCTGTCGCGGCCCGCGCTGTACCGCGCGGCCGTCAAGACGGCGGGCACCGCGGTATCGGTGCTGCCGCGCGCCGTGCTCTACAACCCGCTCAATGTGTGGGGCAAGCAACGCGAAGTGCCCGACGCGCCCGAGCAGACTTTCCGTGACTGGTATCTGAAGAGGAACAAGAAATGAGCAGCCGAGACCTGATGCTTTCCCGTTTGCGCGAAGTGCGCCCCGCCCGCCGGCCGCTGCCGCAGGTGCCGATGTTCGACGCGAACCTGCCGCCTGCCGTCGACACGTTTCGCGCGTCGCTCGCGCGGCTCGGCGGCACGTGGTGCGCATTGCCGGAGCGCACGTCGCTCGACGCATTCATCCGCTCCCGGTTTCCCGGCGCATCCGTGTTCTGCTCGGCGACCCCCGAATTCGACGGCAACCGCGACCTCGCGGCGATCGACGATCCGCGCGCGCTGAACGATGTCGACGTCGGGATCGTGCGCCCCGCGTTCGCCGTCGCGGAGACTGGCTCGATATGGCTCAGCGAGACCCAGTACAACGTCAACGCGCTCGGTTACCTGTCGCAGCACCTGGTCGCGCTGCTCGACCCCGCGGACATCGTCGGCAACCTGCATCACGCGTATCACCGCAGCGAGTTCTTCGCGGCCAACTATGCGGTGCTGATGAGCGGACCGTCGGCAACCGCCGACATCGAGGGCGTACTGGTTCGCGGCGCGCAAGGCATTCGGTCGCTCACCGTCATCCCGGTGCCGAGGCCCGTTACCACGCGATAACGCAGGAGCATGCGATGAGTGTCATCAAGCGCATCCGCGACACGATCGCCCGTGCCATGCGCGACGGGCGGCACCACCTGCCGCTCTCGGCAGCGCTCAAGGCCGGGCTGATCTGCGCGGCGCCCGCGCTGCTCGCCGCCATGCTGCACGCGCCGTTGCTGTGCTGGGCCGCGATCGCCACGTTCTGGACGTGTCTTGCAGACGATCCGTCCGAATCGATCCGCGCGCGGATCGCCGCGGGGTTGTGGTTCGGTGCGATCGGTGCGCTCGCGTCCGCGTGCGCGACGACTGTCGCGGAGGTCGGGTGGCTCGCCGTCGCGCTGACGGGCGTCGCGGTCTACATCGGCGGCCTCGCACGGCTCGGCGGCACCGTGATGGGCACGCGCGGGTTGCTGCTCGCCACCGCATGCGCGGTGTCGGCCGCGTTTCCCGCGCATCCGTGGCCGGCGCCCGCCCAGTATGCCGCGAGCTTTGCCGGCGGAAGCCTGTGGGCCGTCGTCTGTCTCGTGGGCTTCTGGCGGGAAAGCCATGCAGCCCGCGCACGCAGGGCGGCCTTCGCCTACCTGTATGCGGCGAGTTCGTTCGTGCGCGCGCTGGTGCCGGTCGCACAGGATCCGCGGCGCGCGAGCGGCCCGAATCGCGCCGCATTGCGAACGCGACTCGACGCGATGACGCGCACGGCCCAAGCCGAGCCGACCGGCGCCGGCACGGCCACCGTGGCGTGGCAACTCGGCGGCGAAAGGTCGATCGCGTTGCTGGCGGGCCTCGAAAGCCTGCTGGGCAACCGTCCCGCGGACTGCGCCACCGCGGCCGCCCTGCTCGTTCCGTTGCTGCACCGGCTCGTCGCGTTGATCGATGCGCATGCCGATGCGGTGCTCGAACGGCCGGGCTGCGACGCCGCGCTCGCAAGGCTGCGAAACCGGCTGGCGGCCGACGTGCGCGGCGCGACGCTGCGCGCGGACGGTTCGGCACTCGACGACCACGCGCGCGCATGGCTGCAATCGTGCATGACGCTCGTGACGGCGTTCACCGATATCGGCGATATCCGCGCCGGCGATCGAAACCAGGCGCCGCCCGCCGCGCGCGAACGGCCGCGCCCATTCCAGGCGATCGGCTTCGCCATGGCGGTAGCGCGGACGGAAATTCGCGCAAACGGACGCATCGCGCGATACGCGCTGCGGCTGGCGGTGGCGGCCATGCTCTCCGCCGTCCTTGCCCGCGCGCTTGGCGTTCAGCAAGGTTACTGGATCGTGCTGACCACGTTGTTCGTCATGCAGCCGACCGTGCCGCACACTGTCAGAATTTCCGGCCTGCGGGTATTCGGAACGATCCTGGGCGCGATCGTCGCATCGAGCGTCGCGCTCGCGTCCCACAACATGGCGCTTCTCGCGCTGGCGATCGTCCCGCTCGCAACCGGGACCTTTTCCACGCGGCCGGTCAGCTATGTGTCATACATCCTGTTCCTCACGCCGCATTTCATTCTCGTTGCGTATCTCGGCATGCCCGTCGCATCGCCCTGGCTGCTCGCCGGCATACGGGTCGCGAACAGCGTCGCGGGCGCGCTCGTTGCGCTCGGCGTGAGCGTGCTCGCATGGCCGGAGTGGGAGCGGGGCAAGCTCGACGCCGTATCGAACCGGGCGATCGCCGCGGTGGCCGAATACATCGAGCTCGTCCGTGCATTCGTGTCGAAGCGCGGCGTCGAAGCAGACGACCTGATTGCCGCGAGGCGGCGGGCGTGCTGCGCGACCGACGAACTCGACGCGCTGTCGGCGGCCATGCGCCTGGAAACGGGCACGGAGCGATCGCGTATCGACGACGCTTGCGAGCTGGTCCGTCAGTTGCGCAATGCGGTCGGCGGCGCCGCGCCGCTCGAATGCCTCGCCGTGAGCATGAGCGACGCGCGCCGCGAACGGCTCGCCACGGTGGATCTATCGGGCGTCGAGATGCCGGCCGATGCGACCGTGCGCGCCGTGACCGCTCGCGATTCGCGCGCGTGCCGTTTTATCCCGTTCAGAACCGATCACCCACCGACACGAACGGGGTGATCGGATCGATCTTGATCCGCGTCGCGCTGATCGAGGTCGCGACCGGCGCCGCATCGACGCCGTCACCGGCCATCCGGCCGTTCAGCGACGCGTAAGAAAGGGCCACCCGGCCGGAATTCGCCAAACATCCGCCACATTCCGGCCCAAGCCGCCGTGTTGCCGCTCATCCGCTATTGACCCACCGGGCCCTGGCAGCGGGCGACGGCGCTGCGTCACTGCTCCGTCTCGGCCGCTTCCACGACCGGCAGCGGCCGGCTCGCGATCTTCTCGGCTTCCGCGCGCTTGAGCCCGAGCGTCTGCAGCAGCGTGGCCGCCGTGCGTTCCGGGAAATGCTCGCCGCTGAAGCCGAGTTCCTGCAGCACACCGGCCGCCGGCGCGCCCGGGGCGACGAAGTTGAGCTCAGCCGCAATTGCGGTCAGCACCGTACCGCCAACCGAAAGGAAGCCGATGAACGGGTCGGCGACCACGAAGCGTTTCTCGGCGATGCCGCGCCCGATGTCCCGCAGCAGGCGCTGGCCCAGGCCGAGCGTCAGCACCCGCGCGGAAAAGCCTTCGCGTATCAGGAAATGGCCCCACACGGGCTCCCGCCGTGCCCGCATCAGCGTGTGCCGGACCGCCACCGCAATGATCTCCGCGGGATCGGACAGGCCGCTCGCCAGGCGATCCAGCGAATCGGCGAACTCCTCGAATACCGTCTCCACGAGCGTCGTGTAGATCGCTTCCTTCGATTCGAAGTGGTTGTAGAACGACCCGAAGCCGACGTCGGCGGCTTCGGTGATCTCGTTGATGGCCACGCCTTCCATGCCTTTTTCAGCCATCAGCTTCAACGCCGCCTCGAGCAGACGGCCACGGGTTTCGCGCTTGCGCCGCGCCCCGCGCGGCTCGCGCTCTTCGGCAACCGGCGCGGCGACGTCGGCGGCGACGGCGACGGCGACGGCAGGCTCGGCGGCGGCACGTTTGGGTGCCCGGCGTTTCGGAGTGTTCGACATGACGGATCCGGTTCTGATATGGGTCGAGTATAGATTCAAATGTCTACATTGACAAAGTCATCATCTATGATTTTAATGTCATCAAACACATCCGATCGCACGCGGCAGCCGAGATCGACAGACGAATGGAGACACGGTGGAGACATTTGAAGCAAGGGGCGCGCATTCGCGCGTCGCGGGCAGCGCGGCGCAGTCCGACGCGCGCGGGCTGCCGTCGGCGGCCGACGTCCTGATCGTCGGGTGCGGGCCGGTCGGCGCGGCGCTCGCGAACCTGCTGGCGCGTTACGGCGTGAAGGTCGTGGTGATCGACAAGGCGACCGGGATCTTCATGGCGCCGCGCGCCATCGCGCTCGACAACGAAGCGCTGCGCATCCTGCAGATGGCGGGCGTCGACGAACGCGATTTCGACACGGTGCCGATCCCGTACGTCCGGATGCGCTCGCCCGCGCTCGGTGAATTCGCGCGGATCGATACGCTCGGCACGCTCGACGGCCATCCGAAACTCGTCACGTTCTACCAGCCCGATCTGGAACGCTGCCTGCGCGCGCGGCTGCGCGAGCGCGCCAACGTGCACGTCGCGCTCGGCATGACGTTCGAAGGTTTCGTCGACGAACGCGACGGCGTCGTTGCGTCGCTGACCGACGAGCATGGCCATGCGCACACGGTCCGCGCCCGCTACCTGGTCGGTGCGGACGGTGCAAGCTCGCAGGTGCGCCAGTTGATCGGCCAGCAGTTCAACGGCAAGACCTATGCCGAGGACTGGCTCATCGTCGATGCGCGTCACGTGCCGCGGCCGATCGATCATGTCGAGTTCATTTGCGACCATCGGCGCCCGACGCCGCACATGGTCGCGCCCGGCGCGCGCGAGCGCTGGGAGTTCATGCTGCACCCGGGCGAGCGCCGCGACGAGATGGAGTCGGATGCCCGCATTCGCGAACTGCTCGCGCCGTGGGGCAATGTCGACGAGCTCACCATCGAGCGCAAGGCGGTCTATCGCTTCCACGCGCGCACCGTGGACGCATTCTGCAACGGCCGGGTCTTTCTCGCGGGCGACGCCGCGCACATCACGCCGCCGTTCGTCGGCCAGGGGCTCGTCGCCGGGCTGCGCGACGCGGCCAACCTCGGCTGGAAGCTCGCCTGGGTGGTGCTCGGCCGCGCCGATCCGCACATTCTCGATACGTACGACGCGGAACGCCGGCCGCACGCGCGCGCGATGATCCGGCTCGCGAAACTCATGGGGCGCCTGGTGATGCCGCGCAACGCGGCCCTGGCGTTCGCCACGCACGGGCTGATGCGCGCGCTGCGCTGCGTGCCGGTGCTGCGCGCGCAACTCGAGGAATTGCGCATCAAGCCGAAGAACGCGTTCCGCACCGGGCTCTTCGTGCGCGGCCGCTCGGGCGCGAAGCTCACGCGCGGCGCAACGCTCGCACAGGGATGGCTGAGGGGCGCCGACGGCACCGCGCGCCTGAGCGACGACGTGCTCGGCAACGGCTACACGCTGGTCGGCTTCGGCTGCGACCCGCGCGTCGGGCTCACCGCGGACGCCGCAGCCGCGCTGGCGGGCGCCGGCGGCACCATCGTGCGGATCGCGCAACGCGGCCAGCGCCCGGATCGCGGCGGCCGCGATTGCTGGGAAGACCTGGACGGGACCTTCCTTCCCGGCATGGCGCGGGTCGGCTGGGTGGCCGTCGTGCGCCCCGACAAGACCGTCGTCCACGACGGGCCGGCCGCCGACGTCGAGCGCATCGTGCTCGACAGCCTGTCGCTGCTCGGCGCGGCGCCGCACGCCATGCCCGTTCCCGTTTCATCCGTCGTCCGTCCCTCCTGAGCCTCCATCGCCATGAAACTCACCACCGCCCAGCCTGCCCGCCATCCGCGGCCCACGACGAGAGCCGCCGCCCTCGCCTACCTGGTCTTCGAGCGCCCGGATCTCGACGAAGCCGAACGTTTCCTGAATGACTTCGGATTGCGAACCACGTCGCGCGATGCCGACCTGCTGCTGTTGCGCGCCACCGGCGCGTCCGGCTTCTGCTACGTGGTGCGCCGCGCGCCCAAGCCGGCGTTTGCCGGGTTCGGGCTCGAGGTCGACAGCCGCGCGGACCTCCATGCGCTGACCGCCGTGCCCGGTGCGTCGGGCATCGAGCCGTCGGCGTGGCCGGGTGGCGGCGAGCGCGTGCGGCTCGTCGATCCGGCCGGTTTCCGCGTCGATGCGGTGGCCGGCATGACGCGACTGCCGGCGCTGGCGCACCGCGCGCCGCTCGCGTTCAACTCCGTGGATGCGCGCGTTCGCATCAACGACACGCAGCGCCCGCCCGCCGCGCCGCCGGAGATCGTCAGGATCGGCCACGTGGTGCTCGAGATCGCCGATTTCCAGGAAACGTGCGCGTGGTACACGCGGCATTTCGGTTTCATCCCGAGCGATGTCCAGGTGCTGCCGGACGGTTCGCCGGCGGTCGCGTTCATGCGGCTCGACCGCGGCGACACGCCGGCCGACCATCACACGCTCGCACTCGCGCAGGGCTTCGTGTCGACCTACAGCCACAGCGCGTTCGAGGTCGTCGACACCGACGCGCTCGGCATGGGCCAGCGCATGCTGCGCGACGCCGGCTGGACCCACGCGTGGGGCATCGGACGGCACATTCTCGGCAGCCAGGTATTCGATTACTGGCAAGACCCGTGGGGCGCCAAGCACGAGCACTACTGCGACGGCGACCTGTTTACCGCCGACGAACCCACCGGTATCCATCCGGTCAGCCGCGAAGCGATGTCGCAGTGGGGCCCGACGATGCCGCGCAGCTTCACGAAGCCGCGCTTCACGCCGTCGAGCATCGCCGCGCTGCTTCGCAACCTGCGCCGCAGCCCCGATCTGACGCTCGGCAAGCTGCTGACCCTCGCAAAACTGTTCGCCTGACTCCGACCGCCTGTTCGACTCACGAGAGATCCACTCATGTCACTGCTCGTCCTGCACTTCCGGCACAACGGCCGCGCCCAGTGGGGCGTCGTCGCCGATGGCGCCGTCACGCCGATTCCCGGCGACTTCGATACGACCGCACGCTTTCTCGCGGCGAACCCGGTCGAACGGCTCGTCACGCTCGACGGACCCACGATTCCGGAGGCGGACGTGGAATGGCTGCCGCCCGTCACCGCCAACCAGCAGTTCGTCTGCCAGGGCGCGAACTATCGCCAGCACATGATCGAATCCGGCATGGATCCGGACGCGAAGAAGTTCAACATGATCTTCACGAAGGCGACGAGTTGCATCGTCGCCGCGAATTCGCCGGTCGTGAAGCCGCGGCACGTGCGGTTTCTCGACTACGAGATCGAGCTCGGCCTCATCCTCAAGCGCGACATCACGAGCCGCCAGCGGATCACGGACGAGAACCTGCACGACTACGTCGCCGCCACCGTGATCGTCAACGACTACTCCGCGCGCGACGTCCAGATCCCACAGATGCAGTTCTACAAGGGCAAGAGCTTCCGGACGTTCGGCCCGGTCGGCCCTTATCTGTGCCTGCTCGAGCGGCGCGACTTCCCGAAGCTGAAGGCGCTCGACCTGACGTTGACGGTCAACGGCGCGGTGCGCCAGCAGGATTCGACGTCGAACCTCGTCTATGGTCCGGCCGAGACGTTGACGGAATTGTCGGGCGTGCACGACCTTCACGCCGGCGACCTGCTCGCGACCGGTACGCCGGCCGGGTGCGCCCTCAGCATTCCGTCGCCGCTCAAGCAGCGGGCCGTCGCGCTCTTTCCCGAATCGGTCAAGTGGAAGATGTTCATGAAGGTGCAGGCGGGACGCACGCAGTACCTGAAGGCCGGCGACATCGTCGAAGCCCGGATCGCGAGCCGCGACGGCACGATCGATCTCGGTGTGCAACGCAACGAAATCATGGACGAAGCGGCATGAACGGCATCGCGACCCACGACGACGTGCTGGCGATCGAAGCGCAGGGCCTTCCGCCGGCGCTGCCTGCCAGCACGTACGAGATGATTTGCGCCGGTGCGGCGATCGACCCGTCCGCGCCCGCGCTGTCCTTCTTTCCGACCGCCGACGCCCACCGCGACGCCGAGCGCTGGACCTATCGCGAGCTGCTGCGCGACATCACGCGGACGGCGAACATGTTCACCCGCATCGGCGTGCGCGCGAATTCGGTGATCGCCTATGTGCTGCCCAATCTTCCGGAAACGCATTTCGTGATCTGGGGCGGGCAGGCGGCCGGCATCGTCTGCGCGATCAATCCGCTGCTGGAAGGCGAAGCGATCGCGAGGCTGCTCGAGGCGTCCGGCGCGAGCGTGCTCGTCACGCTCGCGCCGTTCCCCGGCATCGATCTCTGGACGAAAGTGGCCACGATCGTCGATCGGGTCGAGTCGCTGCGGCACCTCGTGCTGGTCGATCCGGCGGATCGTGTGCGCGGCCGCACGGTGCCGCCCGCCACGGGAACGGGCGAGCGCGACGATGGCGGCTTGCGCGCCGCGGTGCCTGCCCGCATCGAGATCCACGATTTCGGTACGGCGATCGCGCGGGAATCCGGCGACGCGCTCGATCATCCGCGCCGCGCCCGCCCCGACGACATGTCCTCGTTCTTCTGTACCGGTGGCACCACGGGCCTGCCCAAAATCGCGATGCGCAGCCACGGTAACGAAGTCGCGAACGCATGGAGCGCGAGCCGGTTCCTCGGCGACAGCATCGGCCCCGGCAAGACGACGTTCTGCGGATTGCCGCTCTTTCACGTCAATGCCGCGATGGTGACCGGCCTGCTGCCGTTTTCGCGCGGCGCCCATGTCGTGCTCGGGACGCCGCAGGGCTACCGGGGGGACGGTGTCGTCAAACGTTTCTGGGAAATCGTCGAACACCATCGCATCAATTTCTTCAGCGGTGTCCCGACGCTCTATGCGTCGCTGCTCGACGTTCCCGTCGACGGTCATGCGATCGATTCGCTCGAATACGGCCTGTGCGGCGCGGCGCCGATGCCCGTCGGCGTGTTCAAGGCATTCCAGGAAAAAACGGGGATCCGGATCCTCGAAGGCTACGGCCTGACCGAAGGAACGTGCGTGAGCAGCGTCAATCCGCCGACCGGCGAGCGCCGGCTGGGCTCGATCGGGCTGCGCATCCCGTTCCAGGCGATGAAGACGGTCGTCGTGGACGATGCGGGACGGTATGTGCGCGATTGCGCGGCAAACGAGGTGGGGCTGCTCGTCATCGCGGGGCCGAACGTATTCAGCGGCTACCTGCGTGCCGACCAGAACAACGGGCTGTGGCTCGATCTCGGCGACGGCCACCGCTGGCTGAACACCGGCGACCTCGGCCGCTGCGACGCCGACGGGTACTTCTGGCTGACCGGCCGCAAGAAGGAACTGATCATTCGCGGCGGCCACAATATCGATCCCGCGGCGATCGAGGAACCGCTCCATCGGCATCCGGCCGTGCAGGTTGCCGCGGCCATCGGGCGTCCCGATGCGCATGCCGGCGAGCTGCCCGTCGCGTACGTTCAGCTCAAGCCCGGCATGCACGCGACCGAGGACGATCTGGCCGCGTTCATGCAACAGGAAATCGCGGAACGCGCTGCGGTGCCCAAGCACGTGCGGATCGTGGAGGCCATCCCGCTCACGGGCGTCGGCAAGATCTTCAAGCCCGAGCTCAAGCGCCGTGAGACACGCGATGCGCTGCACGCCGCGTTGGCTCAGGCAGGCGCGCCGTGCACGTCGCTCGACGTCAACACCGACGACGCGGGCAGGATGTCGGTCGTGGTCGCGTTGAGCGACCCGGCGCTCGAGGCCGCCGCGCGCTCGGTGCTCGGGCGTTTCCCGTTTGCATTCTCGATCTCGATCGCCGCGCAACCGATGCGGCCAGCCTGACCGACAACGACGGATTCCGGGCGACGGAAGATTTCCAGTCGCCCGGATGACTATCGCGCTTCGAGGTAGTTCGCGCCATTTAATCAGCAATCCGTATGAACTTTAAAAACTGAATCGCCATTCGCAAAACGGATCGAGACGGAGGAGACACGAGATGAATTTCAACAGGACGATGAGCGCAGCAAACGTGGCAGCTTGTATCTGCCTGGCCTCGCTGGCGGGCCGCGCGGATGCGCAGACGGCCGGCAGCATCACGACGTCGGTGGGATGGCTGCACATTGCGCCGCAGGGCGATGCGACGCCGCTGACCGTGCAAAGTATCGGCGGCGTCGCGGTGAACCGGCAAGTGGCCGGCACCGGCGCACACGCGAGTTCGACCGACACGATGGGCATCACGACCGAGTATTACGTCACGGACAATCTGGGTGTCGCGATACTTCTGGGCATGCCGCTGAAAGTGAACCTGATCGGCGACGGCACCTTGCAGAAGTACGGCACGCTCGGCACGACACGGCCGATGCCGCCCGCGATCGAGCTTCGCTACCACCTCTTTGCAGCCGCATCGACATTCCGTCCGTACCTCGGCATCGGCGTGAACTATACGTGGTTCACGCAGGTTCGCGCGACCAATAGCCAGTTTATTTCCGACAGCTTCGGGCCCGGCGGCTCGGCACGCGCGACCCTCAGCGCATCGTGGAACCCGGTGTTCGAAATCGGCGCGAATTACGCGCTGACGAAGCACTGGTCGGTCGGCACCTCGGTCAACTACATGCCGGTGAAGACCCACCTGACGCTGTACGGACAAACCGCGACCGGCACGCCGGTGGTGTCCACCTCGACGCTCCGGCTCAATCCGCTGAGCGTGTTCCTGAACGTCGCGTATACGTTCTAGCAGAGCGGGCCGGATGGCGATTGCTTGATCAGAACGACGTTCGAATGCCGGCCGTCACCGCCCATGGGTCGAACCCCGGCGTCACCGTCGCCGCCGAGTTGTTCAGAAGCGCGAATCCTTGTGTCGAATGACTGTTGTTCAGGATCGTCGTCGCGAAGCCATACAGCTGCGTGCGCTTCGACAGGTAGTACACGTAGCCGACATCGCAAGCGATCGCGCGGGCATCGCCATTCTCGATACGCCGCGACACGCCGACGTTGATGTCGCCGAACCCGACGCGCACGCGCGCGTTGAGCAACGCGGCGGACGCGAACCATCCCGTGCCGTCGGTACGCTTCGAATACACGTAATTCCCGCCCACCACCATGCGACCGAAATCGTATGCGGCGGTCAGTACATGCGTGAGCTGCGACGACGCGTCGGATGCCGTCGCGCTCGCGTAGTACTGGTAGCGGTTGAACCCATAGCCGACCAGCACGCCGTTCTTCGCGTACTGGAGGTTCGCGCCGACGTTGCGCGCGTTCAGCGTCTGCCCGGCAGGATCCTGCGCACCGAACGAATAGCCGATCTCGCTCGACCAGCCGCCGAGCGTTTCCGGCGTCCGGTAGCGCACCGCGTTCCGGTAGAACCCGCCGGTGCCGCTCGAACCGAGCGTCGTCGTGTGTTCGAGCGACATGATCGCGGCTGGATTCGCGAGCCCGTACGTGCCGACGTCGGACGCGAGAAACACCCAGTAGATCGGCAGGTACAGATAGCCGGCGTCGACGCTGCCGAACGGCCCCGACAACCCGACCGATGCGCCGCGGTTGAACTCCGTCGCGCCGCCGCCCATCCCCGTGTAGATATTGAAGCCCGTCTCGAGACGGAAATTCGCGCGATAGCCGCCGCCGAGATCTTCCTTGCCGAGCAGCCCGAAGCGCGATGCCTGCAGGTTGCCGCTGGCCGCCGACGCGGTCGTTCCGGTCGTGCTGTTGAAGCGGCCGTACTGCACGGCTGCATCGACGATGCCGTACATGACCAGCGTCGACTGCGCGTGCCCGGTGTGGCTGGCGCAGGCGAGCGCGACGGCACCCGCCGTGCGCAGCCCGGTTTTCAGCCGGGGCGTGAAGCGGAAGCGCCAGCGCAATGCGGCGGCGCGGCGAACGGGACGGATGGCGGCGGTACGGGAAGCGAGTCGGTTCATGACAGCGGCTCTGCGAGCGAGTGGAGTATCAAGTCAGCGGGTGAAGGAAACCGGGTGTGCAATGTCAGCGACCTGGATCGCACGCGGAATGACGTTCGCTCGACGGAACGTATCCGCAACGCGTTGCTGCGCGCCGAGCACGGTCGAATCGACGGGCAGCAGCCCGAATGCGGATCGTGCGAGATAGCGCTCGACGACGGGCTGCGGCACGCCGATCTCGCGAGCAATCAACTGTGCGGCGTCGCTGCGATGAGCGGCCGTCCACGCGTCGCCGCGCGCGACCGCCGACAGCACGTCCGACAACACCTCGGGGTGGGCCTTCGCGAAATCCGGCGCACCGAGAAAGAAGCTGTACGGCTGCACGATGCCCGACGCATAGTCGGCGATCGTGCGCACGCCGAGCGTCTGCTGGACGACCGCGAGATACGGATCCCAGATGACCCACGCGTCGACCTTGCCGCCTTCGAAGGCCGCGCGTGCGTCGGCGGGCGACAAAAAGGCGGGCTTGATGTCCGCATAGGTCAGGCCGGCTTTTTCGAGCGCGGCGACGATCAGGTAGTTCGAACTCGACCCGCGGGCGAACGCCACCGTCCGCCCTTTCAGGTCGGCGACCGATTTGAGCGGCGAGCCGTCGAGCACGATGATGGCCTCGTTGTGCGGGCCGGCGGGCTCGGCCGCCAGGTAGACGATCCGGCTGCCCGCCGCCTGCGCGAAGATCGGCGGCGGCGAGCCCGTATAGCCGAGATCGATCGAGCCGGCATTCATCGCCTCGAGCAGCGGCGGCCCCGCCGGGAATTCGGTCCATGCGACGTCGAAGCCGCGTGCGGCGAGCGGCTTGTCGAGCGAGCGCTGCGCCTTCAGCAGCGTGAGCGGCGTGCCCTTCTGGTAGCCGATGCGCAGCGTGCGGCCGGGGTCGGCACGCGCGTCGCCGGCGAATGGCGCAGCGAACGCGGCCACGGCTGCAGCCTGGGCGGTACGGAGAAACGAACGTCGGGAAAATTTCATGATCGGAGGTTCCTTATCGGATGGATTCGACGGGACGCATGGGTGCGCTACGCCCGCACCGGTCGCCGCAGCCCAAGATGCTCGCGCAACGTGCGGCCGGTGTAGGCCGTGCGGAACAGCCCGCGCCGCTGCAACTCGGGCACGACGAGCGAACAGAACGCATCGAGGCCGCCCGGCAGTTCGGCCGGCATCACGTTGAAGCCGTCGGCCGCGTCGCCCTCGAACCACGCCTGCATCAGGTCGGCCACGGTTGTCGCACTGCCGACCACCGTCACGTGCCCGCGTCCGGCCGCGATACGCAGCACCAGTTCGCGAATCGTCAGGCGCTCGTCGCCGGCCAGCGCGCTCAGGAGCGCCTGGCGGCTGCGCTGGCCGGTGTCCGTGAGCGGCAAGTCGGGCAACGGACCGTCGAGCGGATAGCCGGACAGGTCGAAGTTGCCGAGCATCCGCGCCAGCATCGCGACGCCCGCGACCGGATCGACGAGCGCCTGCAGCGCATCGAAGCGCTCGCGCGCCTCGTCGTCGGTACGCGCGACGACGACCGACAGGCCCGGCATGATCTTCACGTCATCGGGCGCGCGGCCCGCGGCAACCGCACGCGCCTTCATGTCGCGGTAGAACGCCTGCGCGGCATCCAGCCGTGCGTGCGCGGTGAACACGACGTCGGCCGTCCGCGCGGCGAGGTCGCGCCCCGCCTCCGACGAGCCCGCCTGCACGACGACGGGCCATCCCTGCACCGGACGCGGCACGTTGAGCGGGCCCGCCACGGAGAAATGCGGGCCGCGATGATCGAGCACGCGCAGCGTGGACGCGTCGTAGTACACGCCGCTCGCCTTGTCGCGCACGAAGCTGTCGTCGGCCCAGCTGTCCCACAGGCCCGTCACGACGCGATGGAATTCCCTGGCGCGCGCATAGCGCTCGTCGTGACCGACGTGTTCGGCGCGGCCGAAGTTGCGCGCCTCCGCCGCGTTGTCGGACGTCACGAGATTCCAGCCGGCGCGCCCGCCGCTGATGTGGTCGAGCGACGCAAACTTGCGCGCGATGTGATACGGCTCGTTGTAGGTCGTCGTCGCCGTGGCGATCAGGCCGATGCGCTCCGTGACAGCCGCGAGCGCAGGCAGCAGCGTCAGCGGATCGAGCCGGTCGGAGCGGGCCGATCGCGCGGCGCCGTCGCCCACGTTCGCGGCGACACTGTCCGCGACGAAGATCGCGTCGAAGCACGCGCGTTCCGCCGTGCTCGCCAGCGCCGCATACGCACGAAAATCCGTGCCGCCATCGGCCTGCACGTCCGGATGCCGCCACGCGGCCGCATGATGTCCGGTCTCCATCAGAAAGGCCCCAAGATGCATGAGGCGGGAAGCTGTCGTCATCCGATATCCTGTCGCGAAAGCAGCGCCTCACCACCGGGCCGCGCATCGTTTCGTGCTGGCGACCGCGCTTGGTTAGCGCTAACATTGGCAGGCAGTTTCCCGTGGCGAATGAGCCGCGTCAAATAACGAAATCAGCGGAACATATGTCCGATTCGACTAAAAGCGATGCGCGTCCCCGCCGCACGTCGGGACGCCTGACCCTGCGCGACGTGGCCGAGCACGTCGGCGTGTCGCAGATCAGCGTGTCGCGCTATTTCCAGGATCCGGCGCGGCTGTCCGCACCGCTGCGCGAGCGGATCGCCGATGCGGTCGCCGAACTCGGCTACGTGCCGAATCTCGTCGCCGGCGGGCTCGCTTCGGCGCGCAGCCGTGTCATCGGCATGGTCATTCCGAACATCTCGGGGCCCATCTTTGCGAACACGATCCAGAGCTTCAGCGACGAGGTCACCGCACACGGTTACCAGTTGCTGCTCGCATCGAGCTATTTCTCGACGGATCTCGAGGAGGACGCGGTACGCGGATTGCTCGGGTGGTCGCCGGCGGCGCTCGTGCTCACGTCGCACTTCCATTCCCCGGGAACCGAGGAACTGATCGAACAGACCCAGGTGCCCGTGCTGGAAACGTGGGACTTCCAGCCGCGGCGCAAGCCGCTGCAGATCGGCTTCGTGCACCAGGAAGCCGGACGCATCGCGGCGCGTCATCTGGTCGAACGCGGCTATCGACGCATCGCGTTCGTGCTGAACAGCGCGGCGGGCGACGCAAGCGCGCGCGAGCGTTGCGAGGGTTATACCGGGATCATGCGCGAGCATGGGCGTCAGCCGATCGTGTTCGCACCGACCGAAGCGCAGCCGATGCACGCGGGACGCGAGGCGCTGCTCGCGCTGTGTTCCGCCCGCCGCACGGCCGACGCGATCATCTTCGCGAACGACAACCTCGCGTTCGGTGCGCTGCTGGCGGCGCCCGGCGCGGGCATTCGCGTGCCGGAGCAATGCGCGATCGTCGGCTTCGGCGACTATCCGATGGCGGAAATGCTGACGCCGGGCCTGACGACCGTGCGGCCACCCGCGCGTGAAATCGGCATCACGGCGGCCGCGCGGATCTTCCAGCTTCTGCAGGAGGATCCGCCGGCATTCGACACGCTTCGCAAAGGCCAGCGACCGATGTCGTGCGAACTGATTATCCGGGCGAGCAGTTAGCGGCCGGAGGCAACCCACCGGCTTTCGCGTTCGGCGACCGGAGACCAAAGGGCGTCATCCCGCCTTTCGCCGCCGCCATCGGCCACGGCCGCGCGCAACCGCGGCGCTCGGCGTTGCTCCCGGCCCGACGGCGCCGTGCACGCGTGCTGCGTGCGGTCGCCCTAATGCGCAGTGCGCCGCAACATCGTCGTGTCGTAACCGAGTGCCTGCACCCGTTCGACGAGCGCCGCGGCCTGTTCAGCGGAAGGCTTCGCATCGCGCGTCAGGATCCACAGGAACCGCCCCGACGGTTCACCGACGATCGACCATGCGTAGTCGTCGGCGCGATCGAGCACCCAGTAATCGCCGAAGAAGAACGGCCCGAAGAACGATACCTTCAGCTTCGCGCCACCGCTGTCGGCCACGATCTTCGCGCGCCCGTCGGCGCTTCGCGCGCGGCCGTCCGGCCCGCCTTCGCGGCAGGTATTGCGCACGCCGACAAGACCATCTTCCCGCTTCGCATACTCGGCCGTCACGCCGTCGCATCCGCGCTCAAAGCGGTTTTCATACCGCGCGAACTCGTACCATCTGCCGACGTAGCGATCGAGATCGACGGATTTCGCGGGTTGCGGAACGTGTGCATTCCCGCTGGGCCCGCCGGCAAGGCCTGCACATCCCGCCAGCACCAGGGCGGCGCCCGCCGCGATCACGCTCGCCGCCCACAGCGGTCGGCCCACGATACTTCGCTTCATTGAATCACTCTCCGGACACGAAACCCGGTCATTGTGCACTCAACCGACGGTAGTCGGCCGCATTCGCCGCACGTTGCGGCTGCCTGCATCCGCGCGGACGCGTCGCTCGTATCTGGTTGAGGAGATCACAGCGGGCGCCGCGCTGCCCAACGTGCAGCGGGCGCGCCGCCGATCGTTCGATCACATGCATCCGAGAGTGCTATATTTCGCTCGACATTCACAGCATGGCGGTCCGCGCCATCCACTTCGCATGAGCGACACGCCAGGCGGTGCCAGCGGCTTCGATCAGTCAGCCCCTTCGCGCGACGCCGATGCGGATCTCGCGCGCCGCGAACATCTGAACCGGGTGATGCTTCAGGCAGCAACCGGCGACCAGGCGGCTTTCGCGGAGCTGTATCAGCTGAGCGCATCGCGGGTATTCGGGACAATCGTGCGCATGCTTCACGATCACGGCGAAGCCGAGGATCTGCTCCAGGAGGTCTACACCACCGCATGGCGGCGCATCGACACGTTCGACCCGACGCGCGGCGGCGCGATGACGTGGTTGATCACGCTGGCACGCAACAAGACGATCGACCGCTTGCGGCAGCATCGCGACGCGCAACTCGACGACGAACAGGCGCTGGCGCTGCCCGCCGAAGATCCGACGCCCGCCGCGCTGGCGGAGGCCTCGCAGGAGCGCCAGCGCCTCGAGCGCTGCCTCGCGCAACTCGATCCGCAGCAGGGCCGCGCGGTGCGCGAGGCTTTCTTCAGCGGCGCGACCTACAGTGAGCTGGCAGCGCGACTGCGTGTGCCGCTCGGAACCATGAAGAGCTGGATCCGGCGCAGCCTGATGCAGCTGAAGGTGTGTCTGGAGCAATGAATACGCCGGCCGATCACGATCCCGAATTGCGCTGCGCCGAATACGCCCTCGGCGTGCTCGATGCAGACGCGCGCCGCGAGCTGGAGCAGTCCGCCGCTCGCGACCCGGCGTTGCAAGCCACGCTCGAGCGCTGGCAGCGCCGCCTCGCCCCGCTCGCGGACGACATCACGCCCGTCGACCCGCCCGCGCGAACCTGGACGAGGATCCAGCACCAACTGGGCTTCGTCCCGCCGCCGCGTCCACGCAGCGCGGCGCCGTCCGCCGGATGGTGGAACAGCCTGCGACTGTGGCGCTGGGTCGGCATGGGCGCGAGCGTGGCGGCGCTCGGGCTGCTCACGGTCAACGTGATCCGGGTGGGCGAAGCGCCGCCGCGCCCCGCTGCCGAGGACAGCCACTACATGGCAGCCACGCTGGCACAAACGGATGGCGTCGCACGGTGGACCGCCACGGTCGACTTGCGGCGTGCCCGGATGGTCGTGGTGCCCGCGAACACGCCAGCCGTCGCCGCGGACCGCTCGACGGAGCTCTGGCTGATTCCGCCGAATGCGAAGCCGATCTCGCTCGGCGTATTCGCATCGAACGCACCGGCGTCGATGACGCTGCCGCCGGCGATCGTCGCGCAACTCGATGCACGCGCGGTGCTCGCCGTCTCGCTCGAGCCCCACGGCGGCTCGCCGAGCGGCCAACCCACCGGGCCGGTGCTCGCTACCGGCGCGATGCACACCACTTGACGCGCGCAACGCGCGCTCGACCCGTCAAGCGCGGCGGCGTGCCGCGCGCTGCCGCCTCGCTCGACGGGATCACGCCGCCTCTCGTCGCATCCGTCTGCATCCGTTCGGTCGCCTGCTCCGTATATAGGGATATCGCGCCCTCGGAGCCCGTATGCCCGCCGTCGTCGTTGCCCTCCTCGCCTTCGTCGGACTGATCCTGTCCTTCACGGCGGTGTGGATTATCCAATTGCAATCCCGGAACGCCGGGATGATCGATCCGGTCTGGGCCGCGACGCTCGGCGGCGTCGCCGTGTTCGTCGCCGCGCTGGCGACCGGCCCGGATTTGAATCGTGCGCTCGTCGCCGCGGGCGGCGGCATCTGGGGGCTGCGACTCGCGCGGCACCTGTGGCGGCGCAACCGCGGGCAGCCGGAGGACCCGCGCTATCGACAGTTCCGCCTGCAGTGGGGCGACGCCGCGCCGCGCAACATGTTCTGGCTGTTCCAGTTGCAGGCGCTGATCTCGATGCTGCTGTCGATCGCGTTCTTCATCCCCGCCTACAGCGCGGCACCCCCGTCCCGGTTCGCGATTGCCGCGGCAGTCGCGATCTGGATCGCCGCCGTCGCCGGAGAGACGGCCTCCGACCGGCAACTCAAGCGGTTTCTCGCAGATCCCGGCCACGGCGGCCAGGTCTGTCGGGCCGGCTGGTGGCGCTATTCGCGGCACCCCAACTATTTTTTCGAGTGCGTGCACTGGCTCGCCTACACGGCCCTGTCGATCGGCATGCCGTGGGGCTGGCTGACGCTGTTCCCGCCCGTGCTGATGGCATGGCTGCTGCTCAAGGTTTCCGGCTTGCCGCTGCTCGAAGCGCGTCTGGTGCAAAGCCGGCCGGGCTACCGCGAGTACATGCGCACGACCAGCGCCATCGTTCCGTGGCCTCCGAGGCCGGCGCCCGGCCCTTCCCCCACTCGATCCGATCACCCTGAAGACCGGAGCACGCGATCATGACCGCTACCACCTCGCAACCGTCGCCGGCCTCGGCGGCGGCACCTCACGACACCTGGCTGATCCGCTGCTGCGAGCGCGGCTGGCTGCCGGACCGGCTGATCCGGGCCGGCATGCGCTCGCTCATGCGGCAACGTCTGCGCGACGAACACGCACATGACGGCGAACGGCGCGCGGCGGCCTACGACACACTGGTGCGTGAACTCAGCGCGAGCCCGATCGCAATCGAGACGCTCGCGGCGAACACGCAGCATTACGAAGTGCCCGGCAGCTTCTTCGAGGCCCATCTCGGCCCGCGGCTCAAATATTCGTGCGGCTATTACCCGCGTGGCGACGAAACGCTGTCGCAGGCGGAGGAAGCCATGCTGGCGTTGTACGCGCAGCGCGCGAGGCTGGCGGACGGCCAGCGCATGCTCGACCTCGGATGCGGGTGGGGTTCGCTGTCGCTCTGGCTCGCCGAGCGGTATCCGGCGGCGCAGATCGTCGGCCTGTCGAATTCGCATGGCCAACGCCACTTCATCGAGCGATGCGCGGCGCAGCGCGGGCTGACGAATCTGCGCATCGTGACCGGCAACGTGGTGGAGTTCGACTTCGATCCCGCGGACGCCGGCTTCGACCGCGTGCTCTCGATCGAGATGTTCGAGCACATGAAGAACTACGGGCAACTGCTCGCCAAAATCGCGCGCTGGATGCACGACGACGGCAAGCTCTTCGTGCACATCTTCGCGCACAAGCTGCTCGCCTATCACTTCGCGGTGCGCGACGACACCGACTGGATGTCGCGCCACTTCTTCACGGGCGGGACGATGCCGTCGGCCGACCTGCTGCTGCGGTTCCAGGACGACGTGCGCATCGCCCGCCAATGGTGGCTCGACGGGACGCACTACGCCCGCACGGCCAATCAGTGGCTCGCGTCGCTCGATGCGGCGCGCGACCGGATCATGCCGATTTTCGAGACGGTCTACGGCGCCGACGCCCGCCGCTGGTTCCAGCGCTGGCGGATGTTCTACATGGCGGTCGCCGAGCTGTTCGGCTACGCCGACGGGCAGGAATGGGGCGTCGCCCACTATCTGTTCGACAAGCGCCGGGTGCTCGCATGAGGGCCGCGATCCCGTACCGGGTTCTCCGCCGCGTCGCCGTCGCCGCCACGGTCGTGACGGCGCTCGCGATCGGGGCCGCCGGGTGCTCGGGCAGCCCGCCGAACCCGAATCCGCGCGCCGCCGTTCCGTTGTCGACCGTACCCGTCGACTTGCCGCGCTACATGGGCCGCTGGTACGTGATCGCGAACATCCCGTATTTCGCGGAACGCGACTACGTCGGCAGCCGGGCCGAGTGGCGCCTGCGCGACGACGGCCGGATCGACGACGCATTCGTCGGCCGCAAAGGCGGCTTCGACCAGCCCGAGAAGCGCTATCGGTTCGTCGACGCCGTGAAGCCCGGCAGCGGCGGCGGCGAATGGCGCGTGCGGCTGTTCTGGCCGGTGTATGTCACGCAACTGACGCTCTACGTCGACCCCGACTACCGGTACACGATCCTCGGCTACCCGGGCAAGACGCTCGGCTGGATCTTCTCGCGCGAGCCGACGATGGACGACGCCACCTATCGCGCGCTGCTCGCCCGGCTCGATGCGATGGGTTACGACACGTCGCGCTTCAGGCGGGTGCCGCAAACCCCGGACCAGCTCGGCAAGCCGGGCTTCGCGTCGCCCGGCGATCGCGAATGACCACCGCGCCTGCATCCGCCGCGCGCGGTGCGTCGTATATGAGCACATGTGATTCCAGAACCTGCACTTGTGACTGACGGAGACCCTTCGCGATGCACCCGGAACTTTCAATGTCGCGGCCCGGCCGGCGGATCGCCGTCGTCGGCGCCGGCATCGCGGGCCTGGCCAGCGCGTACTTGCTGGCCCGCCGTCACCGCGTGACGCTGTTCGAGGCCGCAGACTATCTCGGCGGTCACACGCACACGGTCGACGTCGATCTCGACGGCGCACGCCACCCCGTCGACACGGGCTTCCTGGTGTTCAACGACCGGACCTATCCGAACCTGATCGCGCTGTTCGACGAACTGGGCGTGGCCGCCCATTCGACCGACATGTCGTTTTCGGTTTCGGTCGACGGCGGCCGGCTCGAATGGGCCGGCAGCAACCTGAACACGGTGTTCGCGCAACGCCGCAACCTGTTCTCGCCGACCTTTCTCGGGATGTTGCGCGACATCCTGCGCTTCAACGCGTCCGCGCACGATCACCTCGAATCGGCGAACCGGCAGCGCCTTTCGGTCGGGGAACTGCTCACGGCCGGCGGCTACGGCGCATCGTTCCAGCATCACTACCTGCTGCCGATGGCGGCCGCGATCTGGTCGAGCGCGGCCAACGACATCCTGCGGTTTCCGGCGGCGACGTTCCTGCGCTTCTGCCTGAATCACGCGTTGTTGCAGGTCAACAACCGGCCGACCTGGCGCACCGTCGCGGGCGGCGCGCGGCAGTACGTCGAGCGCATCGCCGCGACGCTCGACGACGTGCGCGTGAATACGCCGGTGCGCGCGATACGGCGCGACGACGCGGGCGTGACGGTGGCGACCGATACAGCCGGTCACGAGCGTTTCGACGCGGTCGTGCTCGCGTGCCATGCGCCGACCAGCCTGGGGCTGCTCGCGGATGCCAGCAAGGCCGAGCGCGACGTGCTCGGCGCCGTGCGCTACCAGCACAACGTCGCGGTGCTTCACACCGATACGGCGTTGCTGCCGCGCCGGCGGCGCGTGTGGTCGGCGTGGAACTACCTGGGCGGCCGGGCGAGGCGCACGGGCGGCGAATCGCCCGTGTGCGTGAGCTACCTGCTCAACCAGTTGCAGCCGCTGCCGTTCCGCTCGCCGGTGGTCGTCACGTTGAATCCGGTCGACGAGCCCGCGCCCGACACCCTGCTCGGCCGCTACGATTACGCGCACCCGCTGCTCGACCTCGCGGCCGTGGATGCGCAGCATCGCCTGCCGATGCTGCAGGGGCGGCGCAATACGTGGTTTGCGGGAGCGTGGACAGGCTACGGGTTCCATGAGGATGGACTGAAATCGGCGTTGCGCGTCGCCCGCAGCTTCGGCATCGCGCCGTCCTGGGCGCGCCCATGAACGCGCCCTTTGCCCGCGACGGCATGGCCGCCCGGCTGCTCGTCGGCACCGTGATGCATGAACGGCTGCGGCCGGTGCGCCATGCGTTCGCGTACCCGATGTTCCAGGTCTGCTGCGACGTCGAGCGGCTGGACGAGATCGACGCGGGCTGGTTCGGCATCGATCGCCGGGCCCCGCTCGCGCTCGCTTCCCGCGACTACGGCCCGCGCGACGGCCGCGCGCTCGGCCCGTGGATGCGCGAGGTCCTCGCGCACGCCGGCATTCCCGCCGACGGCCCGATCTGGCTGCAGACGATCCCGCGCATCTTCGGCTACGCATTCAATCCGGTGAGCTTCTGGTACTGCTACGACCGCGCGGGCCGGCTGCGCGCGCTGTACGCCGACGTGCGCAACACGTTCGGTGCGCACCACGGCTACCTGCTGAGTGCGATGCGTCATGCGCCGATCGACGCCGACACCGTGCTCGTCTGCCGCAAGACGTTTCATGTCTCGCCGTTTTGCGACATCGTCGGCGATTACGCGTTTCGCGTGCGTCAGTGCGGCGACCATCTGAGCGTGGCGATCGACTATCGCGACGACGACGGTCTGCTGCTGCGCACGGCAATCGGCATGCGGTCCGCACCGCTGACGGCGGCACGCGCGTGGCGCGCGCTGGCCCGGCAGCCGCTGAACGCGATCAACGTCGTCATTCGCATTCATTGGCAAGCGCTGCGGCTGTGGCTCGCGCGCGTGCCGTTCCACGGCAAGACGCCCCCCGGCCGTTCCGCCGCTGCCGATTCACCATTGTCCCGTTCGCCGGGCGCGTCGCCGCGCGGCCGCTCGGCGATGTCCGATCACGAGGCTCGACCATGACCTTGCTGCGCCTGCTGTCTTCCGCCTCGCAACCGGCGATGCCGCTCTCGGCCCGGTTGTTCATCGCGCTGCTCCGGCAAATCCACGACGGTCACCTGACGCTCGTGACGCCCGAAGGCGCGCAGCATGTGTTCGGCGATCCGCACCGCCAGCCGGCCGCGACGCTGCAGGTGCGCGACTGGCGGGCATGCCGTGCGATCCTGCGCGCGGGCGACATCGGATTCGCGGAAGCGTATCGCGCCGGCTGGATCGACACGCCCGAGCTCGTCGCGCTGCTGCGCCTCGCGATCCGCAATCAGCCGGTGATCGCGAAGACGGTGACCGGCGGCCGCCTGGCACGCCTCTGGTACGCGCTGCGTCACCGACTGAGGATGAATACGCGGGCCGGCAGCCGCCGCAACATCCACGCGCACTACGATCTCGGCAACGACTTTTACGGATTGTGGCTCGACGACACGTGGACGTATTCGAGCGCCTGCTTCGACGGCGACGCGCAGCGTTCGCTCGCCGACGCGCAAACGGCCAAGTATCAGCGCATCGTCGATTCGCTCGGCCTGCGCGCCGGCATGCACGTGCTCGAGATCGGCTGCGGCTGGGGCGGGTTCGCCGCGCACGCCGCTCGGCAAGGTATCCGCGTGCATGGCGTCACCGTCTCGCAGGCGCAATACGCGCTGGCCCGCGAGCGCATGGCGCGCGACGGGCTGTCCGATCGCGTCACGCTCGAATTGCGCGACTATCGCGACGTCGACGGCCAATACGACGCGATCGTGTCGATCGAGATGTTCGAGGCCGTGGGCGAAACGTTCTGGCCGGTGTACTTCGACACGCTCCGGCAACGCCTGAAGCCCGGTGCGCGCGCGCTGATTCAGTCGATCACGATCATCGAGTCGCTATTCGACGCGTATCGCACGTCGAGCGACTTCATTCGCGAGTTCATCTTTCCCGGCGGGATGCTGCCGAGCCCGGAGCGTTTCGTCGATGCCGCGCGGCGGGCCGGCCTGGCCGCCGAACCGGTGTTCGCGTTCGGTGACGACTACGCGCGCACGCTGCGCACCTGGCGGGCCGCGTTCGAGGCGCGCATCGACTCGGTGCGCGCGCAACGGTTCGACGAGACGTTCATTCGCACCTGGCGCCTCTATCTCGCCTATTGCGAAGCGGGATTTGCCGAGCGGCGGACCGACGTGATGCATTTCATCGTGTCGTCGGGCGGCTGACATGAGGCGCCGGCTTGCGATGCTCGCTGCGGCCGTGGCTGCCGCGCTGGCTGCCCCATTGTCCGCCGGCGCGAGCTGCGTCGACGACATCGCATCGGCCCGCCTGATCGGATCCGGCCGGTTCTGCATCCTGGGCATCTGCCTGTACGACGCCCAGCTGTGGGCGCCCCGGCCGCCGGGCGCGTTCGACACGCCGTTTGCGTTGTCGCTGGCCTACCGTCATGACGTTAAAGGCGAGCGGCTCGTCTCGACGGGCATGGACGAGATCGAGCGCCTCGCACCCGCGCCATTGCCGGCCGCGACGCTCGATGCATGGCGCCGCGATATCGAACGGGCGTTCACCGACGTATCGCGCGGCGACGTGCTGTGCGGCGTGTATGTGCCCGAGCGCGGCGCACGTTTCTACACCAATGGCCGCCTCACGGCCGACGTGACCGACCCGGCGTTCGCACGCGCCTTCTTCTCGATCTGGCTCGACCCGCGCACGCGGGCAAAGTCGTTGCGCCGTCAGTTGCTGGGCGACGAGGCGCGCTGAGTCGACGGTGAGTGATGGCGACGGGCCCGGTGTGTCGACGCGGCAACGCCGCTCGGACGGGCAGTTCGTCAGAGATCCGTCTCGATACGTGATTCGCCATGGTCGACAAGATGCACTTGCCTGAGAAGATCTGCGAGACCTGCGGCTTGCCTTTCAGCTGGAGAAAGAAATGGAAAGCCGCTTGGGACGAAGTGCGATATTGCTCGGAGCGTTGCCGTCGGAACCGGCGGCCGCGTGCCCGCATGAAGACAGACGCTGCGCGTCGTTGACGTCGCATTGGTGAGCCGGTCGCGAGCGGCGCGCGGGCCTGGATAGCGCTTCGCTTGAGCCGAGAACGGAATGCTCGCCCCTGTTTCGGGCAACCGGGATCGATCGGCACCGGTGCGCGCAGGCGCGCTCGCGAGAGAGCGCCCCCTTCCTCGCGGCCGTCTGGATTGCTGCATGCCCGATTGCCTTCAGACGGCTCACTCCGCCCTGTCCAGTTGCCCGACGCCTGCGTGAACGCCCGGCCATGTTGGTTGGCGCGAGCGGCCGCAGGCCGGATCCCGTAGCATCGACTCACAAATGCGAGACACGATCGATTCATGCATCGAAATCGCACGCCTTCCGGCGTACTTCCCGGCCCATCTTGACCCATCCTGATCACCATCCCATTGACCCTGAAAGTCGTTTCGCATGCACCAAAGACACGCAAGACGCTTATAAAAATGAGCGTTTCCGTGCTGAAAACGCAATCTCCCGATACCGAAGCGGTAGTTGACGCATAAACTTCCGGTACAAATTATTTCATGAATCACTTTTCCGCTTCACTTTCCGGAAAATTTGCATACAATCCAGCTGTGCCGCATGAATCGACCGAGGGAGGCCCCGTGCCAACACGCAATCACGACATCAAGCCGCGCCGGTTTCCGGCGTGTCCGGCTTCATTGGTGGTGCCCGTGTCCGCCGCCCCGGCACGCAGCCCGTCACACCACGCCGGTGCGGCGCCCGACCGGCCGATTGCAGCGCGCTTGCGGGTCGCTGCGCAACAGCGCGGCCAACGGTGCCGGCACCGCTCGCCACAGCCGACCGACCGGTGCGCAGGCGCCAGCCCGAATGGCGCACTGCCCGAACGGCAATCGAACCCCGTCGCGGCTCGTGCATGTCCGACGCTGCTCGTCACCGGCGGCCTGACCGCCTCCGACGAAACGATCGAGCAAGCCGGCCTGCACGTCAGCGAGCGCGTCGAATCGGTGTCGCGGGCGCTACGACAGCCGGGCCAGGCCGTCGACGCGCTGATTGCCGAGGTTTCGTCGTTGCAGATGAATCTGGCGATTCAATTCGTGTCGCTGGCCCAGGCGCGCCGTGTCCGCGCGGCCGCGATCATCTATGAGTACGGCAGCGTGCAGGCCCTCGCGTTGATCCGCCTGGCAGGGTTCCACCTGTTTCGCTCGGTGGGCGGGCGCATCGACCACCCATTCGTCCTGACCACGTTGCAACAATCCGCCGCCGTCATGCTCGCAGCCACGCCGACGGCGAACGACCCCGTGGCGCGGTTCCGCCGGGACGTCGACGGCTGGGCCCCGGCAACGCCAGTGGGTCCGCCGTGCGGGATCCGGGCCGGATCTCCGGTGACGTTGCCGGACCGCCATGCACGCCCGCGGGCGCGCAGGTGAGCGGCACCCGGTCGACGCGTCGCCGAAATAGCGGCGGCGCTCGCCCGATTTTTACGCAACGAATACAGGCAAACCATCGCATCGCCTCAGTCGCGATCCATCGCATCCCCCTAACCTCGAGAAACGAACCGAAATGGGCAATCTGATCGACGCTCCCGAGCACACCTTGACTGCGATCGACGAGGGCATTCCTCTGTCGCACATCATCCGTCGTCGGCTCGAGAACGCGGGCGCGCGCTTCCATGCAAACGACAACATCGCCGCGCACCTGCGCGACGGAGAACTGGATGCTCTGCAGAACGAAGTGGCGCAGGGAATGGAAGCCGTGCTGCGCTCGCTCGTGATCGATGTCGACAACGACCACAACACGCGGGAAACCGCGCGGCGCGTCGCGAAGATGTTCATCCGCGAAGTGTTCGCGGGCCGCTACGACGCGGCGCCGGCCGTCACCGAATTCCCGAACGTCGAGCGGCTGGACGAGCTGCTGATCGTCGGGCCGCTGCGCGTGCGCAGTGCCTGCTCGCATCATCTTTGCCCGATCATGGGCCGCATCTGGATCGGCGTGCTGCCCAGCGCCGCGTCGAACCTGATCGGCCTGTCGAAGTACGGAAGGCTGGTGAACTGGGTCATGACGCGCCCGCAGATCCAGGAAGAAGCGGTCAAGCAGATTGCCGACCTCCTCGAATCGCGCATCTCGCCCGATGGGCTTGCCGTCGTACTCGAGGCCGAGCACTTCTGCATGCATTGGCGCGGCACCAAGGACGACCAGGCAAAAATGACCAACAGCGTGATGCGCGGGAAATTTCTCGCGGACGCATCGCTTCGCCGGGAGTTTCTCGCGTTGTTGTCCGGAAAGCATGCGTAAAGCGCGCGACAGGCATTCGCGACGCATGGGCCGGCACCGTGCCCGGCCATGCGCCGCGCCGCTCGTCAGCGCGTGCGCGTAACAGCAGGAAGCGCAACGCCATACGGAGTTCCCGATGAACTGTTCGCACGACTCACTCCGCCCGTCTTCCGGCCAGGGTCGATCGACGACGCCGCATTCAGGCAGGCAGCCGCGCCGGGGCGCGTCCCGCGCGCGGTCGCGCCCCGGCGGCAGAACCGAACTCACCGCCGATGCGGTCGTTCAGCCCGACGAAGCACCCGACGCGCACGCGGAGCTCAACCAATTGCTGGTGCGCGTCGCCGCCGGCGACGAGCACGCGTTCGCGCAGCTGTATCGATTGACGGCGGCGCGGCTGTACGGCGCGATCGTCCGCATGATCCGCGACCGCCACGAAGCGGAGGACCTGCTTCAGGACGTGTTCACGACGGCGTGGCGTCGCGCCGATTCATTCGACGCCGGACGCGGCACGGCGATGACATGGCTGATGACGCTCGCACGCAATCGGACCATCGACCGGATGCGGCAGCACCGCGAGGTTCCGATCGACGACGAACTGGCGCTGTCGATCCCCGACGAAAGCCCGACGCCCGATCTCGGTGCGCAGGCGAGCCAGGAGCGCCTGCGTCTGGAGCGCGGGCTCGCGCATCTGGGCGAGCGGCAGGCGTATGTGCTGCGGGAAGCGTTTCATGGCGGCGCGTCGTACGCGGAGCTGGCCGAACGCATGCAGGTGCCGCTCGGCACGATGAAGAGCTGGATTCGCCGCAGCCTGATGCGACTCAAGGTGTATCTCGAGCAATGAGCACGCGAATCGCTTCGCGGCTCGATCGCGCTGCGCGGGTTAGTCCGCGCGGCCGTTGAATCGGCATGAGCTGCGGTGGCGGCAGCGCGCCGCCGGCTCGATGGAGAAGCGGCAGCATCACGACCGCAGGCCCGCGATATTTCATCGTGATGTCGCCCAATCCGATGTTCCGGCACTCGGGTCGGCGAGCTGCTCGAAACGTCGTGACGGCAGGATCCGGCTCACCCGTTCATCGAAGGCGTGGCGGCGAGCAGCGAGAGACCTGCCACAGTCGTCAACAGGCACCGCAACGCGAAATACCAGGCCGGAATGAAATCCTTGCGCCACAGGACGCCGTCGACGGCCGCGCAGGCGACGAGCACGATCGCCATTCCCGTGAGCCGCGCGCCGACGCCCGGCATCATGAGCACGGCCCACGCCAACAATGCGGGAATCACGCTCCACCCGTAGAGAATTCGCTGGCGGGGCGGCGATTCGGATGCGCGCAGCGCGACACCCCAATGCACGGCGCCGACGAACGACGCGATACACGCGGCGTAGTTCAGCAGCGCGCGCACGTAATCGTCATGGGCAGCCGACGCGTGGACACTCAGCCACGACAGCGCGACGAACGGCGCCAGCCCGGCCAGTGCCAACGCTGCGGGAACGCGGTAACGATGCAGCGCCGCACGCATGTCATGACCTCGGCGGAACGATCAGCGCGCCCTGGCCGCCATCGACGCCGAATTGCTGGCCGGTCACCCATGACGCATCGGCGCTCAACAGGAACGCCGCAAGCGCGGCGGGATCGTCGCCGACGCCGAGTCGTCCGAGCGGATTGGCGTCCGCGAAGCGCTTCGCAACCTGCGGCGCACTCGTCAGACGCGCGGACATCGCCGAGACGATCAGGCCGGGATGAATGCAGTTGACGCGAATCCCGCGCGCCGCGTAGGTGGCGGCCGCCACCAGCGCGAGCGCGCCAACCGCGGCTTTCGCGCTGGCGATGGCTTCATGGTTCGGAAACCCGGTTCTCGACGCGACACTGCCGAACAGCACCGCACTGCCCCCGGCCTGAGCGGCGAGCAACACGCGCACGAACGCGCGCAATGCGTTCCACGCCGAGAAGTAATTCGCCGCGAACGCGTCATACAGTTCGGAATCCGAAGTCGAATGCATCGGCTTGACGACGATGGAGCCGACGCAATGCGCGAGCCCGTCCGGCACGCCGAATCGCTCGATGCCAGCCTCGAGCGCCCGATCGAGCGCCACCGCGTCAGTCGCGTCGGCGGGCGCAACGACCACGCGCTCGCGCGACATCGTGTCGGCAAGGGCGCTGAGACTGTCGGCGTGTCGGGCGGTGAGCACCATTGAAACGCCCTTGGCGTCCAGCCGCCGCGCAAGTGCGCTGCCGACGGCCCCCGTTGCCCCGCAGATCCAGACAAAAGCCATGGTGACTCCTGTGTGCAAGCGCCCTGCGCGCACCGCGCTTGACGACCGCCGCACGATGCGCGGCGCGGGCCGCGCCGTGCCATTCGTTTACGAGTTCTATTCTATGCCATCCCTCACCATGATGAAGCGATATTTCGACTCATGCTTATAAAATGAGTCACGATATACGTGTCTCTCGGCTCAAATAGAGTCCTCATATGCCTAACATGACGTAGAATCCGATATAAGCGCGAGGAATTTGCGCAATATTCTGCATTTTTTAAGACGAATCAGATGACCTCATTTTCCGATTCACGCGCCCGCATCGCGATCGTCGGCGCGGGAATCGCCGGGCTGGCCTGCGCGCGCGTCCTTACCGATGCGGGCCACCGAGTGACGGTGTACGAGAAAAGCCGTGGCGTCGGCGGGCGAATGAGTACGCGCCGCGCGGACGGCTGGCAAGCCGATCACGGCGCGCAGTATTTCACCGCGCAACATCCGGCCTTCGTCGCCGAAATATCGCGATGGGTCGCCGGCGGCGCAGCCGCCCCGTGGGCCGCGCGCGTCGCATCGATCGGCTCGGCCTGGCCACGGGCACTGCTCGCGCCAGCTCAACGATATGTCGGCATGCCGGGCATGACTGCACCAGCTCGGCACCTGTCGGCCGGAATCGAAACGGTGCTCGAGACGACGATCACGGCGTTGATGCGAGACGAACATGGCTGGCGACTGATCTCGGCCGAGCATGGTGCGCTGGACGCGCATCACGACGTCGTCATCGTGGCGGTGCCGGCGCCGCAGGCCGTCCCGCTCCTGCGGCGCGCCGAGCCGGGTCTCGCGGTGATTGCCCAGCGTACCGGGATGCGCCCGGCCTGGGCCGTGATCGCGCAGTGCGGCCATGTGCCGGACCCGGGATTCGACGCCGCATTCGTCAATTCCGGCCCGCTTGGCTGGATCGCCCACGACACGTCCAAGCCCGGGCGCACCGGTGCGAGCACGTGGGTGCTGCACGCGACTCCGGACTGGAGCCAGGCCCATCTGGAGGCGCCGCCCGAGCAGATAACGCGCACGCTGCTGGACGCCTTTCGAGACATCGTGGGCGCCACCGCCGACACGGCAATCGCCCATCGCTGGCGCTATGCCGAGCCGGCGCCGTCGTCGGTCGCGACGCCCGGCCGCTTTGCGTGGCGGGCAGGCCCGCGCATCGGACTGTGCGGCGACTGGCTGGGCGGCGGCAAGATCGAAGGCGCGTGGCTCAGCGGCACCGGCCTCGGCGGCGCGGTGGCCGACACCCTGATCACGCACTGAACGGCGGCGGCCGACGCGGAACGGCCTGCAGCGAGTCGATATTCCGCACCACGCTGTCCGCCTGCATGCGAATCGCTTCGAGCGCCTCGTCATCAAAGCGCGCGAGCTGCCGATAGACCATCCCAAGCCGGTGGTTGTGCTGCAGCGCGCCGCGGTGCCGGTCGAAAAAGTCCCAATACAGCGCGTTGAACGGGCATGCGCGCGCGCCGGTTCGGGCATGGCGGTCGTACGCGCAACCCTTGCAGTAATTGCTCATCCGATGGATGTACGCGGCGCTGGAAACGTAGGGCTTGGTCGCCATTGCGCCGCCGTCGGCGTATTGACTCATGCCGAGCGTGTTCGGCATCTCGACCCATTCGAACGCATCGATATAGACACCGAGATACCATTCATGCACCTCGTGCGGATCCAGCCCGGCCAGCAGCGCAAAGTTGCCGATCACCATCAGCCGCTGGATATGGTGCGCATGCGCGTCTTCGAGCGACTGCCGCAGCGCATGCGACATGCAGGCCATGCGCGTGCAGCCATCCCAGAACCAATGCGGCAACGGGCGGCGATGACCGAACGCATTGCTGTTTTCATAGCCCGGCATGCGCGCCCAGTACACGCCGCGCACGAACTCGCGCCAGCCCAGTATCTGCCGGATGAACCCTTCGACCGCGGCAAGCGGCGCCGCACCGCTGCGATACGCGTGCTCGGCTCGCGCGACGACCTCGCGCGGATTCAACATTTTCACATTGAGCGCGAACGACAGCATCGAGTGGAACAGGCGCCGCGCGCTCCCGTGCATCGCGTCCTGGAACTGCCCGAAAAACGGTAGCGCATCCCGGATGAAGGCGTCGAGGCAGGCGAGCGCTTCGGCTCGATCGACGGGCCAGCGGAAGTCGCCGGCCGACGGCTCCCCGAAGCTGCGCACGCCCGCCGCAACGATCTGTTGCCACAGCGCGCGATGATCGTGATGCGGACGCCAGTCGGCCGGTTCCGCGGGCGAGCCGGACCACGCCTGGCGGTTCTCGGCATCGTAGTTCCACTGCCCGCCTGCCGGCCGCCCTTCCCCGTCGAGCAAGACACGATGCCGCACGCGCATGCTCCGGTAGAAGCGATCCATGATCCATGATCGGCCGGCTCCGAGCACTTGCGCGACCTCGTCGCGCGTCGTATGGAAATGACCGGTATCGACCGCGCGAACCGGCACGCTCGCCGCTGCCGCATAGGCGCTCAGCTGCTGGTCGACCCGCCATTCGTCCGGCAGCAGATACTCGATGCACGCGGCGCCATGAAGCTCGGCGACACTGTCGAGGTTGGCGGGAATGGCCTGACGATTGAGCGGGTCGTCGATCTCGATGTAGTGCACGCGATGGCCCGCATCGCGCAACAGCGTCGCGAAGCGGCGCATCGCCGCAAAGATGGCAATCAGCTTCTGCGCGTGATGGAGCGTGTAGTCGGTTTCCTGCCGAACTTCCATCAGCACGTAGATCGTTTCGGCCCGGACATCGGAAAACCAATGATGATTCGGGTCCAGCTGATCGCCGAGGACAAGCCTTAAAGTCTTCATGGGACACTTCGCGATTGATGATCGCCGCCTGGGTTGTCGAGACACCTGCATCGCCACTTCGCGGCACCGCTGCGAAGCATTCTAGCCGGCTCGCGCTTCACGAACCATCTTTTCGGACGAAAATCCGCAAGATGAATCACTTTCCTGCTTCGTATTTCCCGCAAACTGCGTACAATCCTGAGACAACGGTACGTCAACTTCAGGAGAGCAACGATGCCCCCTCGCAAGGATCGCGATACGCCCCATCGCTATCGCAGCGGCGAGGCCGCGCGCCTGGCTCGCATGCCGGCAGCCACGCTGAGAATCTGGGAACGGCGCTATGGGGTAGTTGCTCCGCCCAAAACGCCGTCCGGCCAACGGATGTACTCGGACGACGACGTCCAGCGAATTCGTTTGCTGAAGACGCTCGTCAATCAGGGCCACGCGATCGGCTCGATCGCCAGCCTGAGCCACGAGGAACTCGAAGCGCTGTCGTTGACGAATACGCGTGACCCGGCGTTTCACGAGGCAAGCGTGAGCCTCGCGGTCGTCGGTGCGCTGTCGATTCCGGAATCCGCGATAGAGCGAATGGGAATCCGGATCGCCGCGCGAATCGACTCGCTCGACGGCGCGAGCGCGCACGCGGATACGCCAGTCGACGCCCTCATCGCGATGACCACGTCGCTCCACGAGGATGTCGTTTCGCAACTCGCTGCCCTGGCGCAACAGCTCAACGCGCACGCCGTGGCCGTCGTATACGGGTTCGGCACGGCAGAGGCGGTCGAGCTGGCGCGTCTGTCGGGGTTCGAGCTGTTCCGGTCGACGGAAGGCCAGACCAACCCGATCGCCATCATGTCGAAACTGGCACAAGCCGTCGTCAAGTCGCGCCAAGCGAATGACGCGGATCGCGGGCTCTGGCTGCGCACCCGGCGACGCTTCGACGATGCGACGCTCGCGTCGCTCAGCGGCCTGTCCACCACCGTCAAATGCGAGTGTCCGCGGCATCTGTCCGAATTGATCATGCAGCTCGGCGCGTTCGAGCGATACAGCGACGAATGCGTGTCGCGATCGCCGGCCGATGCGCTGCTGCATCGCCACCTTGGCGACGCCGCGAATCGGGCCGCCGAATTGCTCGAGACGGCGCTGGCCGTCATTCTTCGCGAAGAAGGATTGGGGGGAACGACGCCGGAACTGAAGGCGCTGTAGCACGGCAAGCGTCGCCGGCCGTTCCGGCCAGCCCACGACGACAGGCGGCGATGCGCTTTCGCGTGCAATGCGGGGCTTGCCCCGATCACCGAGCCGAAATCGAGGAGCGAGCCACTGCGGCAGGCGATGCCGGCGGCGTGCTCGTGGTGCCGGCATTCGACGCATTCGCGACGCGATCCACGAACGCGGAGAGATCGTCGAGCACGGGCGCCACGCGTCGCAACGGCGCGCCCAGCACACCGACGATCGACGCATGGCTCACGTTCCTGTAACGCATGACCACGACGGTATCGCCCTTGTCTTGCAGCGCGCGCGCGAAGCGGGTCGTGTTGCCGGGCTCGACCACCGTGTCGTTCTCCGCGACGGCCAGCCACATCGGCGGCTCCGTACCCTCGATGAATCGAATGGGCTGGCTCGCGGCGCGCGCTTCCTCCGGGAAGATCCTTTCGAGCGTCGCGTCACGCAGCGGGAGGAAATCGTAAGCGCCGGCCAGGCCGATCACGCCGGCGATATCGCTCTTGCGCATCTCCCGTGCCGCCAGATAGCGGCCGTCGGTCGCCAGCAACGCGGCAATCTGTGCGCCGGCAGAGTGCCCCATCAGAAACAGGCGACGTGGATCGCCGCCGAACGCAACCGCGTGCTCGCGTGCCCACGCCACCGCCTGCGCCGCATCGTCGATGAAACCGGGAAAGGTGGTCGCCGGATACGTCCTGTAGTCGGGTAAGACGGCAACAAAGCCCCGCGACGCGAGCGCCTCGCCCACGAACAGATAGTCGTTGCGTTCGCCGGACTGCCAGCTTCCGCCGTAAAAGAACACGACCACCGGCGCGCCCGCGCTCGCATCGGCCGGCCAGTGACGCAAGACGCGCGTGGGCAAGTAGACGTCCAGCACGTGGCGTTCGCCAGATCCGTACGGGATACCGGCGAACAGGCTGAACGTGTAGCTCGGCGTCAGCGCATTCAGGAGCCGCACCGGGCTACACGCGGCGAGGAGACCGGCCGCGAGCAGCACCGACAGGACGACAAGTCCGGCTTTCATGTTCATGAAGGTTCCCATCCCCGACGATTCCGGCCGCATCCGCCGCCTTGTCTGTCGTTTACGGGGCCTACGCGCAAACGGATGCATGCATCGCACGGCATCCGCCCCCTTAACGACGGCCCGATCTTCCCTGCGCAAGTGCATCCGTCCGCAATGGAGAGCCGTATGTGGAATGGATAAGTGAATCAACGCGGAACGCCGACTATCGCTCCCTGCGTAGCAATCGTGCGGTGGTGGATCCGCTCGTCGACGATAGTGAGAGCCGCCTGCCATGAACGTTCTACCTGCCGCTTTCCCCGCGATGCAACCTCGACCGGGCGGCATGGCGAGCATGCCGTTGCCGATCCCGAACGAACGGTCATGAGAAGCACTCCCAATCAACTGACGTCCAAAACGCAGAATTCTAATGCCGCTCGCCTGTCCGTCTATCTCGCGACGACCCAAACAGGATGGCTGGTGTGCGTGATGACGGCCGCAGCGCATCACGCCGCGTGGGGCGTCACGTATGCGCTGATCGCGACAGCCGGCCATCTTCTCTTCGCGCGTCGACCCACATCCGAAGCGCGGATCGTGATCACGGTCACGGTGTTCGGGTGGTTATGGGACAGCGCCGTTGCCCATTCCGGCCTGCTCGTGTACCCGAACGGCGTTTTTCTCGAAGGGACAGCGCCGTACTGGCTCGCAGGGCTGTGGGCGCTGTTCGCGATTCAACTCAATACCGTGCTGCGCTGGCTTCGAGCGCGACCGCTCATCTCGGCGCTCGTCGGCGCAATCGCGGGCCCGGCGTCCTTTCGCGCCGGTGCGGCGCTGGGCGCCGTTCATTTCAAGGATCCGGCTGCAGCGCTCGTCGTCATCGCAACCGGCTGGGCGTTCATCTTGCCGGCCGCGCTGGCGATTGCAAGCCATTGGGATGGCGTAACGAACCATTCTCCTGCGCCAATCGGCGCAGACGACATGAACGACGCCCGTGCCGGATAGAGGCGGGAGCCCCGCAAGCCGCTTTACCGCCGATCCCGTTCAAATCGCCCACGCACCTTCTCAGGCTACGCACATGACCCGCTCCGAATTGCCGTATGAATCCCGCCCCGTCATCGTTTGGTTTCGGGATGACCAACGACTCGGCGACAATCCCGCACTCTCTCATGCGGTCAGTACCGGCCATCCTGTTGTTTGCGTCTACGTCTACGACCCGGCCCCGAAGCACGGGCGTCCCATGGGGGGCGCGCAACAGTGGTGGCTGCACGAGTCCCTGAGAACACTCGATGACTCGCTTGCCGCTCTCGGCGGCTCGCTGCTCGTGCTTCGCGGTAACGAACACGAAGCCATCAGAAGCCTCGCCGTCGAGACCCAGGCGGTAATGGTTCTCTGGAATCGCCGCTACGCGAAAGCGCAAACGGAAATGGATGCATCGATCAAGCAAGACTTGATCGGGCGCGGTATCGACGTGTCGACATTCAATGGCCATCTTTTGCGGGAACCCTGGACAGTCGTCACGCGCGAAGGCTTGCCGTTCCAGGTATTCACCGCGTACTGGAGAGCCGCCCGCCGCGATAATTTTTTTCCGCCGTGCCCGCTGCCGGCGCCCGCCCGGGTCACGTTCTTTCCCGTCTCCAGAAACGTCAGCGCACACGTCTGCACGCTCCCCGAACTTGCGCTGCAGCCCTCGACGCCGGACTGGGCGGAGGGTCTGCGTGCGACCTGGCGATGCGGCGAGGAAGCGGCCGGGCGTCAACTCGAGGCCTTCATTGAAAACTCGTTTTCCGACTATGCCGGCGCTCGAGATTTTCCGGCCGCTCAGGCGACGAGCCGGCTTTCTCCGTATCTTCGCTTCGGAAATATCTCGCCCCGGCAGGTGTGGTACGCGACGTTATCAGCGGTAGACACCCTGCGAAGCAGGCGAGTTGTGCGCATCGACGATGCCAGGAATGAGTCGTTGAACAAGTTCTTCAGTGAACTCGGATGGAGAGAATTCTCGTATTACCTTCTCTATCACTGCAAACCCCTTCATCAGTTCAATTTTCGGCGTCAGTTCGACGCCATGCCGTGGCGCACCGACGCCAACGCGCTTCGCGCGTGGCAAACGGGGAAAACAGGATACCCGCTGGTCGACGCCGGCATGCGCGAGCTTTGGCGCACGGGCTGGATGCACAACCGCGTGCGCATGGTGACAGCGTCATTTCTCACCAAGCACTTGCTGATCGATTGGCGCGAGGGCGAAGCATGGTTCTGGGATACGCTGGTTGACGCGGACGAGGCAAGCAATCCTGCCGGGTGGCAATGGGTGTCAGGAAGCGGCGCCGACGCAGCCCCGTATTTTCGAATCTTCAATCCTGTTTTGCAGGGGAAGAAGTTCGACCCGAAAGGCGAATACACGCGGCGATGGGTGCCCGAACTATCTGCACTCCCCGCCGAAGCGGTCCACAGCCCATGGGTCGCTTCCACTGAAGCGCTGCAACAAGCATCCATCGCGCTTGGCGCAAATTATCCCTTTCCGATCGTGGATCACCAGGATGCACGTGCGCGCGCCCTCGGTGCGGTAGAGATCCTGAATACACAGAGCCAAATGACGTGACGCTCGATTGCCAGCCGGAATCGAATCACGAATGGCCGATTGAAACGTTCGGGCTCGACCGTGTGACGGGGGCGCCCCGACGACAAGCCGGGGGGCGACGTGATGTGCAAGCGCCCGGCCTGCCTCCGCACATCACGCCTTCTTCCCGGTACAAGCTGAAGTATCAGGGCATCAGCACGGAGTCGACCACGTGAATCACGCCATTGGACTGAATGACATCGCCGATCGTGACGTGCGCGACATTGCCCTTGTCATCGGTCACGGCCAGCCCGTTCGCGCCATGGCTGACGACCAGGGAATCGCCTTCGACCGTCTTCAGCGTCGCCTTGCCGCCACCTTGCTCGACCGCCCTGGCAAGGTCGAATGCCGTGAGTCGTCCGGGTACGACGTGATACGTCAACACCTTGACGAGCACAGCCTTGTTCTCCGGCTTCAATAATGTCTGCACCGTGCCGGCCGGCAACGCGGCGAATGCTTCGTTGGTCGGTGCAAATACCGTGAAGGGCCCCTTGCTCGACAATGTGTCGACCAGCCCACCCGCCTTGACCGCTGCGACCAGCGTCGTGTGGTCATGAGAATTCATCGCGTTTTCGACGATGTTCCTCGACGGGTACATCGCCGCGCCACCCACCTCGACCGTCTGCTCCATCGACATGGATCCTGCCTCGGTGGCCTGCGCGTACATGCACGTTGCGAATGCAAGGGCGAGCGCCACGCCACCCAGTTTTGCTTTGCTGAAGGATTTCATTTTCGTACTCCGTAAAATTGCCGCCGTTGGCTGGAAGCAATCGGAGATACGAATCGAGCCGCGCAGCGGATGCACGGTTGCCCCCTTCATCGCAAACAGATCCGCGATCCAGGAAACGGCAAGCGTGTCGCAAATCCTGCCCGTCTTCACCCTCCCCTGCATCCGCTCTCGCTCCGCCACCGTATCTGCGTATGTCATCCAGCCAAGGTGCTCGGTGTCCCACCTCGGGAAATGGCGTCGCGATGGCATCCAGAGGAGACAACTCATGAAGCTTTTCATCGGTATCGTCGTTGCCGCAGCGGCGCCGTTCGCGCTCAGCGCTTGCGGAGGCGGAGACGACATTGCGCCCGTGGCAGCCCAACATCCGGAGAATCTGGCCATCTGGACCGCGCTCGGCGGTGATTCGGCGGCCCCCGGCGTGGTGGCCGGCGTGGTCAATGCAGCCGTCGCAGGCCTGTTGGCGGACCCGGTCGAAGCGCCCTATTTCGCGGCGGTATCCGGTAATGCGAGCCACAGCAGTGCCGCCCATGACACCCCTGCGCGGCTTGAAGCCTGTCTCACGCTGCAGTTTGAAGCGCTCCTCGGCGGTCCGTACACCTACCCTGGCCCCGTCAAGGTGGCCGGAGACATCGACGCCCAGCCGGAGATGTGTCAGGACATGACGACGGCCCATAACGACGTCGGCGTTCCAGGCTGCGTGTTCGACCAGTTCATGGTGGATCTCGTCGCGACGCTGCAAAGCAAGCTCCCGGCCGCGGACTTTGCCGCACTGACATCGACGACCAATGGAACGTACACGCTCACCGAGAAAAACTCGGCCGGCATCCCGGTCGGCACAAAATTCCAGTTCAGTGCGGTACCCACCCTCTTCAACCTGCGTAATACCATCATCAGCGCCACACCCGGCGGCCCCGTGTATCTTCCCCCGACGGTTGCAACATCATGTACGGGCTGACGGCGTTGCGAAGCACCCACGTGATCGCGTGGGTCGCTGCGGCACTCTCCGTGAGTGTTGCCGGGATCGGCGGGTTGCACACGACGCAAGGGCGACGGCTCCTCACCGAGCTGGGCGTGAAGTGTCCGGTGGATTCCGTCGATTCCCGAACGGTGCTGTCGATTCGCAACAAGGCGATTTTGCAGGAGAAAGGGGTATCGGCGGCCGCCCACCGTCCTGCGTTCGGCCTGCAGCTCGATCGCAGTACGGAGGCGGAAGTGTCGGAAAGAATGTCACGATACAACGCGCAGTGCGTCGAATTGACCCGAGGCTTGCGCTACCTGCGCTGTCGAGGCGTGCCAGCCGAATCGCTCGGCTCGAACGGCCCACCCGTGAGCGAAATATGGTTCAGTTTCGCGCCGGATCATACGTTGATGGCCATCAATGTGTACCGTCGTGACATGTCCGTCGATGAAACGCGACAGAGCTGGCAGATCGCCGTGCGGAATCTGCACGATGTGCTCGGCGCACCCACATCCGTGTCGGGAGATACGACGCTGGAAACGCTGATAGGCAAACCCGTGGCGGTTGCACGGGTGAGCTACGCCTATTCGGATTACGTAGCAACGATCACCGCGTCCCACCTGCCATACGGAGGGCTGGCCGTCCGCGAACAGTACATGTCTACCGCGGTCAGGCAAGCGGGATAAACCGGGCTCGTGAACGGGAGGCTCGATGTCACGCAGGTACAACGAGAAAAGGATCAAGATCTCGCGTGGGGCACCCGCCTCGGGCTGACGACACAAACCAGTCCAGGAATTCCGCCGCGCGACGCTCGGTGCATCCTCGCGCGGCGTTAGAATAGCGCCCCTTCTCACAGGAGACGAAAAATGTCCTGGTTCGTTTACGAAGTGCCCGAATACCACGAAGACGCTGCGCGCATCGAGCCCTTCAGTGACCTGCGTAGCCGAGTGCTGCAAATCAGTGGCCCGGCCATGGCCGACGAACTGGAAAGCGTTCGCGAGAACGCCGCGGCGACGGTCGACAGCCCCGAGCGCCCGCTGCGTACGCCGGAAAATCCGCATGTCTTTCCGATCCCTTACGCCGACTCCATGATCCTGGTCGGGTTCATCTTCGATCTGAAACGCGAATTCCGGCAACTGGTCGTGTCACCCGTGGAAATGCCCTGGTTGAAAGACGCATAAAGGGTGAGCAGGCCCGGTCGGTCCACCGTCGACCACCTCGGTCGCATGGCCGCTGACCGCTGTGTTCCGACTTGCCGCTGCGATCGGCATCCGGGGCGCCGTTATCCCCACCGTATTGCGTTTCATCCAGGGCGTTGGCGTGGGCGGTGAATGGGGCGGCTCGGCCCCGATGTCGATGGAGCGGGCGGCACGGATGCGCATCGCGGTTTCGTTGCGTCGTGGCCGCGGTCCGGCTGGCCGGCGGGCTTGTTTATCGCCAACCTTGCCGCGCCGGCCATGAGCCGGTCTGACATTGAAAAAGCCGCCGGACGGCGAGATCGCCGCTATCGCGCGGCGGCTCGTCCGGCGTCACCGGATTATCGTTCGCTGACCTTCACGCGCGGCAGCCATTCGGCCTCGGCGCCCGGCGTGCCTTTCAGACGAGCAGGCGTCGCATCCTGCGTGTGCGCGTCGAAGCGGCGTGCCGCCTCGGTGTCGAGATGCCGGCCATCGAACGTCGACTGGCGACGAGTAATCATGTTGATGCGAAGGCGTTTTGCCGCCATGGTCGGTATTCCTTGAGAAAAACGGTACTTCGCCGACTGGCGAAATGCCATAGATTTACGCGAGAAAGATGTCGCTGCGATGACGCGGCGCGCGAGGCGAATCCGCCGCCATCGCATGGCTTGCCGCCTGCACCGCAGCGGCCGGTGCCGGGGCCGCCCGCTCCATCGCCTCAAGGTAGCGATGGACGCAAGCCACTCGTGATGGACAAGCAGCAGCGCGTCGAGTTCAGTTTCCACGGCGCTCGCCAAGGTCACGCGTCACCGCTCTGCGCCCCTTCGTCCTTTTGCCGCTCCAGGCGAGGACCGGTGCCGAATGAATCGGCTATGTCGAATACCGAAACCAACCGGCACCGGCCACGCATCGGAGGCCGCCATGCTGGAATAGGACGCCGAGCCAATCGAGCTTTTTGGCGACTCCCGGGGCGCCTGCCGGACTTCAGCCCGGCACAAAAATCCCCGCGGCTGCAATTCCCATTGCAAGTGTTGCAAGCCACCCTCCCCACGCAAGCGGTCCCGCAACGGCGAACTCCCCCATGACCCGCTTGCTCCGCGCCATCAGCATCATGACGACCATGATGGGGACCGCCGTTACCCCGTTGATCACCGCGCTCCAATACAACGCCCGGATCGGATCGAAATGCATGAACGTGATGGCAACGCCACCCACGGTTGCCAGTGCGATGACCGCATAGAATTCCCGCGCGAGCGTCAACTTCAGGGCGAGGCTATTGCGCCAGCGGAATGTGCCGGCGGCCGCGTAGGCGGTCGAGCCGGCGAGCACCGGCAGCGCCAGCAGGCCGGTGCCGACGATCCCGAGCGCGAACAGCATATAAGCGAAGTGACCGGCGATCGGGGCAAGGGCCCGCGCGGCGTCAGCCGACGTCTTGACCTCGATGTGGTGCGTATGCAGCGTCGCCGCCGCGGTGAGCACGATGAAGAAGGCAATGACATTCGATACGCCCATCCCCAGCCAGGTGTCGAAACTGATTCGGCGCAGTTGCGCCGGGGCCTGGTGGGGAACGCGGCGAAGCGGCCCCTCACGCGGCGCGGACTCCAGCTCCTCGACTTCCTGCGAGGCCTGCCAGAAGAACAGATACGGGCTGATGGTCGTGCCGAGGACAGCGACGACCGTCGTGAGGTAGTCCGACGTCAGCGCGATATGCGGCCATACGATCGCACGGCCCACCTCGCTCCACCGGATCGGGACGATCAACGCCACCGCCACATAAGCGAGCAGGATCAGCGCCGTCCACTTGAGCAGGCGTGCGTACCGTTCATAGGGAACGAACACCTGAAGCACGACCGACAGGCCGCCCAGCCCAACCACGTAGAGCTGGTGCGGCCCGGGGAACAGCAAGCCGGCCGCGGCGCCCATCGCCGACAGGTCGGCGGCGATGTTGATGACGTTGGCGATCATCAGCAGCAGGACCGCGCTGTAGAGCATCCACATCGGGTAGTGAGCCCGCATGTTCGACGCCAGCCCCTTGCCGGTCACTCGCCCGATCCGCGCGCTCACCAGCTGGATGGCCGTCATGAGCGGGTAGGTCAGGAGGAGGGTCCACAGCAATTCGAATCCGAACTGCGCGCCGGCTTGCGAATACGTACCAATGCCCGACGGATCGTCGTCGGCCGCGCCGGTGATCAAGCCGGGGCCAAGCCGACGTACCCAGTTCGGGCCGGTGGGCGCACGCACAGTTTTCTCGAATTCGAGCGGTTCAGGGTCGTTCATGATGGCGGCCTCCTGATACGGCCTCAGCAATTCATGTACCCGTCCCGTGCGCTCGCCATCCGATACGCGCTAGGGGTGCGCCGCCCCGTGCCGCCCCGTGCCGCCCCGGCCGATCACTGGATCGGCGACGTCGCACCCAGCTTCTCCGACAGCATCCGCTCATACACGCCGAAGTGCAGATCGACTTCCTTTTGCGTGACGGGCGTGACCGTGATGTTGATCTGGTCAGGCAACAGGCCCAGCACCACCGCGACGGCCGCTTCGAGTTGCGGCGCACAAAACTTGTCCTCCGCCATCGTGGTGCCGACGACGACGTCGTAAGTCTTTTCCTGCCGGCAGACGACCTCGACGAGCCGCGCCCGCGCACTCATGTTGTTGTCGATCGCAAGTCGGACGACCTCCGCCACGGTGCGCATCGACTCGGTCGGAAACCCCCTCGTCGAACGCAGCCGAATACGGTGTCTGCCGAGCGTCACCCAGTCCGTGTCGAATTCCATGGTGTCCTCCGCAACGCAGTACCGATTCGCCGCGATGATAGGGTTCCGCGCGACAATTTCAAGGGCAAAAAATGGCGGTTTCCCCCCTTGAAATTCTCCGCAGACTTCCTATCTTAAGTTTCGCTCAGGCAGACGCGGGTCGCTTCATTCCGCGTGCTGCGTGTTTCGATTTGTTTGCCACGCAGTCCGGCAGGCGAACTGGAGCGCGTAGGCCCGTTCGCCTCCATGCTGCGACAAGCCAGGAGGATAAGATCATGAGCGATCTCTATTTCGGAACCGACCTCTTCAGCGAGTTCGACCGCCTGCAGCAACAGATGGCGCAACGCTTCGGCGGTTTCCCGTCCAGCATTCGCGCGAGCCGTTTCGGCACGTTCCCTCAGATCAATATCGGTGCGACAGACGATTCCATCGAGATCGTCGCGTTCGCGCCCGGCGTCGACCCCGCCGCGCTCGATGTGTCGATCGACAAGGGGCTGCTGACCATTGGCGGCGAACGCAAACCGGCACAACCCGACGCCGGGGGTGAGCGGCGCACCTATGCGCAAGAGCGCTTTGCCGGAACGTTCCGGCGGGTCATCGAGCTGCCCGAGGCCGCCGATCCCGACAAGGTCCAGGCGCACTACGAAAACGGATGTCTATCCATCAGCATTGGCAAGCGCGAATCGTCCCGGCCGCGCGCCATCGCTATCCAGTAAGAGAAGGAGCCGATCATGAACGACACGACCCAATTGGCAGAACGCGACTCGTCTACCGTGGCGCGTCGCGAAACCGGACAGCCCGCGCGCCGGATGACACTCGTGCCGGCCGTCGACGTCTACGAGGACAGTCAAGGCGTCACGCTGTGGGCCGATTTGCCCGGCGTGACGAAGGACAAGCTGGACGTGAAGGTTCACGACAGCAGCCTCCTGATCGAAGCCGAGGCCATGGTGCCGACGCCGGCCAATCTGCGGCTTCAGCATGCCGAGGTTCGGGAGCCGCATTTCGCCCGCACGTTTACGCTGTCGGCGGATCTCGACTCGTCCAGGATCGAGGCGAGCCTTCAGGACGGGGTGCTGAAGCTGACCATCCCGCGCCGCGACGAAGCGCGTCCACGACGCATCGAAATCAAGACCCGCTGACGCGTCATGAGCCACGGCGCAGCGCGCGCCCCTGCGTCGACGCAAAACAGGATCAGCGACGCTTCGCTGCCTGAGTCGACGCAGGCTTAGCGGTGAGGACACGCGATCCCGTGACACGAATCACGGCGCGTGTCCGCACCGGACGGCGACGCCAGGCTCGAAAGCGACTGGAGATCAACCGGAGGACACCATGAATGCCGATCCGAAAAAGTGGAACCCGTTCAAGTTCCTTCGCGGGGCTACCCGCAAGTCCGACGCGGAAGGCCCGGACAGTCCGCCGACAGGCGAGCCGGGGCGTGCGTCGTGGCCCGACATTTCACGACTGTTTTCACGCGAACCATGGCGCGCCATGGAGGAATTCCTTCATGACCCGTTCGCAGGCCACGGCGCGCTCGAACGGTGGTTCGGCGACTTCAGTTCATCGCGCTTCCAGCCGCGCATCGACGTCGTCGATGAAGGCCCGGTGCTGCGCGTGACCGCCGAACTGCCCGGAATGGAGCGCGAGGATCTGAAGGTGAGCGTCGAGGACGGGGCGATCGTGCTGCGCGGAGAGAAAAGGCAGGACGTGCGCAGCGAAGAAAACGGCTGCTACCGGCTGGAGCGCGCCCATGGACGCTTCGTGCGCACGATCCCGATGCCGGACGATGCCGACCCTGAGCACACCTTGGCAAAGTTCGACAACGGTGTCCTCACGTTGACCGTGCCGAAATCGGAGCCGGTCAGGTCCACCAGTCGCACGATCGATATCGGCTGACGTAGCCCAGACCGGGCACCCCGGCGGGATTCCTTTGCGGCGAACCGGCGAGCGAGCGGCGATTGCCTGGCATCCACGCGGCCAAATCAGGATCGGGAGGAGAACTGATGGATGCCAGCGCGCGTCATCCGCCGCGTGCCGGTTGGAACCGGCCAGGCCGATTCAGTCTTCCTCCATCAGATAGCGAATCACGAGTGCCGGATCGGCGATATCGAGGATCAGTCGGCGAAGAATCCGTCGGCGCATGTGGTCCGCGTCGAGGCTCCAGGGCGCCCCCTTCTCGTTGAGATAACGGGTGATGGCGTCCCGGTGATCGGCGTTTGCCGGCAAGTCGAGCCGAACGGCCAGCAGTCCTGCCACGACGTCGTCCAGCTCGATGTCGAGCGGTTTCGAGTCAATGCAAAGTTCGAGTTTCATGTCGATCATCGGCAAAAAAGGGCGCCGCATGAAGTGAGGCAGCCTGCGGCGCCAAACGACTCGCACCGGCCGCGACTGTTGGCCGGTGCGTACACGACCCGCTGCCGGAGGTCAGTGCTCGAACTCGGGTGCGACCGACTGCGCCGGTTTCGGATCCTTCGGCGCTTCGGCCACCGTCGCGTCCGTCGTCAGGATGAGCCCGGCAATCGATGCGGCGTTCTGCAATGCCGTGCGCGTGACCTTGGTCGGATCGACCACGCCTGCCTCGACAAGATCGCCATATTCACCGGTGGCCGCGTTGTAGCCGAAGTTGCCCTTGCCTTCCAGCACTTTCGCCACGACGACCGACGGTTCATCCCCGGCATTCGCGGCGATCACGCGCAGCGGCGCTTCGAGCGCGCGCAGCACGATTTGAATGCCCGCGTCCTGATCGACGTTGGCGCCTTTCAGGCTCGTCGCCGTGGAACGCGCGCGCAGGAGCGCCACGCCGCCACCCGGCACGATGCCCTCCTCGACCGCCGCGCGCGTGGCATGCAGCGCATCGTCGACGCGATCCTTTTTCTCCTTCATTTCGACTTCGGTGGCTGCCCCGACCTTGATGACGGCCACCCCGCCGGCCAGCTTCGCCACGCGTTCCTGAAGCTTCTCGCGATCGTAGTCGCTCGTGGCTTCCTCGATCTGCGCACGGATGGACTTCACGCGCGCCTCGATGTGCTGCGCGTCGCCCGCGCCGTCGATGATGATCGTGTCGTCCTTGCGCACCTCGACGCGCTTCGCGCCGCCGAGATCATCGAGCGTGGCCTTTTGCAGTTGCTTGCCGGTTTCTTCCGAGATGACGGTGGCGCCGGTGAGGATGGCGATGTCTTCGAGCATGGCCTTGCGCCGGTCACCGAAGCCGGGCGCCTTGACGGCCACGACCTTGAGGATGCCCCGCATCGCGTTGACCACGAGCGTGGCCAGCGCTTCGCCATCGACGTCTTCGGCCACGATCAGCAGCGGCTTGCCTGCCTTGGAGGCCGCCTCGAGGATCGGCAGCAGATCCCGGACGTTCGAGATCTTCTTGTCGTGCAACAGGATCAGCGCGTCGTCCAGATACGCCGCCTGCTTTTCCGGATCGTTGATGAAGTACGGGCTGACGTAGCCGCGATCGAACTGCATCCCTTCGACGACATCCAGCTCGTTCTCGAGGGACTTGCCATCCTCGACCGTGATGACCCCTTCCTTGCCGACCTTCTCCATGGCGTCCGCGATGATCTTGCCGATCGCCTCGTCGGAGTTGGCCGAGATCGCACCCACCTGCGCGATTGCCCGGTTCGTGGAAATCGGCTTGGACAGTTTGCGCAGTTCATCCAGCACGGCGGCCACGGCCTTGTCGATGCCACGCTTGAGGTCCATCGGATTCATGCCGGCGGCCACGTGCTTCATGCCTTCCTGCACGATCGCCTGCGCAAGCACGGTGGCCGTGGTGGTGCCGTCGCCGGCCACGTCGGCGGTCTTCGATGCGACCTGCTTGACGATCTGCGCGCCCATGTTTTCGAAGCGGTCCTTCAGCTCGATTTCCTTCGCGACGGACACGCCGTCCTTCGTGATGGTGGGCGCGCCGAAGCTGCGCTCGATCACCACGTTGCGACCTTTCGGCCCGAGCGTGACCTTCACGGCATCGGCCAGCACGTTCACGCCGTCGACGATGCGAGCGCGGGCGCTGTCGTGGAATTTGACGTCTTTTGCACTCATCTTGTTGCTCTGGATAGAAGTCGTTGATTCGATGTGTCGCGAACACCCGGTGGGGGTCGCGATCTGCCCGGGATCTCAGGCGGCCTTGCGGGACGCGCCGGTATCGGCTTCGAGGACGCCCATGACGTCTTCCTCGCGCATGACGAGGAGTTCCTCGCCATCGACCTTGACGGTCTGGCCCGCGTATTTGCCGAAGAGAACCTGGTCACCGGCCTTCAACTGGAGCGCGCGAAGCGTTCCATCCTGCAGCAGCCGGCCACTGCCGACCGCGACGACTTCACCCTGCTCGGGCTTTTCCGCGGCCGAATCGGGAATCACGATGCCCGAGGCCGTCGTCCGCTGCGTTTCGATTCGCTTGACGATAACCCGGTCGTAGAGGGGACGAATCTGCATTCTCATCTCCTGAGCGATTAAAGGTTCGAAAAAGGAATCCGCCTGCCGGGCATGCGACGCAAGCGTCGCTACCGGGCAGCCGTGCCACTGTCTGGCGGAAAGCGAAATAGAGGTGCTCCCCGCTCACTTCAAGGGGGGCGAAATCGGCTCTTTGTAACAAATTGTTTCATCACAACGCGAGGGTGCGTTGAGCCATGCCGAGGCGATAAACCGTGCACCCGTGTCCATGCCGGCGCGGGGCTCAAGGCTCACCGGACGGGGAGGCTGGCGTCCGCCGCCGGCCTCAAGCGCGTGGTCCGGCCGCAGACCTCGTATTCGACGAGTGATTGCGGACGTACGGTCCTGATCTGCGGCGCAACCCGTCTAACCCGCGCCATCCTCGAATTCGCGTACTTCGGCGTCAGTCGATGCGAACCTGCACGCCGTCTTCATCGAACACGGTGATCGCACCGGTATCCGCACGCGTCACTTCATAGTGATACACGTTGCTGCCCTCACCCTGTTCGACCTCGTATGCCCGGATTTGCTCGTCCGGCAATGTTCCGAGCCGCGCGAAGCGGCAGGTGAAGATGTCCGGCACGACGCTGCCTGGGCGGATCGCAACGATCCGGCCGATCGAATCCTCGATCGAATCGTACTCGGCCGGCAGACGCCATTGCCCTGAAGCATCGAGCACTCCCCAGTGTTCGTCTTCGCAGGCGGCCCAACACTCGCTGCCGGAGTGTTGCAGCACGGTCAACGCCGCATAACGGCACGGGATGACCTGGACCCCGTTGCGATCCACCACCCCGAACTTGCCGTCGTGCCGCACCCGCGCATATTCCCCGCGCCAGAACGCCCAGACGTGCTCGTACTGCACCGGCGTAATCTCTTTCCCTTGGCTATCGATATGCCCATAACGGTCGCCTTGCCGGACGACGGCAACTTCCATCCATGAATCGAAACCGATCTCGTCGTAGTGCGGCGGCACCAGCACCTCGCCCGTGATCGCCATGATGCCCATTTTTTCGTCCTGCTCGAACACTTCGATCTGCTCGTAGTAGATCGACGTCAACGGTTCCCACCCGTAGTCGTAGTGATCCTGGTTGATCAGTTCGCGAAAGCTGGCGACCTCTTCTGCGGCCAGGCCTTCGCATTGGTCGAGCATGGCGGGATCGTCGGCCTCGATCGCGTGCTCGATCCTCGCGTTGTCGCGCTCGATGCGCGCCAGCAGCGCTTGGGCCTGTTCAACGTGCGGCTTCACGGACAGGTTGAACACATCCCATCCGTTCAGGTGAAAGTAGCGGTGGACCGCGCGATTCCCGAGGAACGCCAATATCTTGCGCTTCGCTTCCCGGAATGCGTCGAGATCCTCGATCAGGCGGTCGGCGTGACGTTCCAGGAACGCGTACAACCGGGCCATCCGTGCCTTGCCGCCTTCCGCTTCGGCATAAATTCCGTCATCGTCGCCGGTATCGTTGCAACGATTGCGCGCAAGGAATGGCGCAGCCGCGAGCAGCGGACTCAACACCGTCGGGAAGTCATAGTTCCACTCCACCATGTTCAGGCATGGCGTGTCGGCCGGACCGATGTCCTGGAGGTTGAACATGTACATACGATGCGCCATCGGAGTTCCTTGTCATGAGTGATGCGTTGGCATTCAGCGGCCCGGGTGCTCATGATAGCGGCTCGCCGGTCCACTGATCGAACCGGCCGGCCGGTTCTAAAAAGACAGCATGCCGTCCCCTTCGCGATGTCATTCAACGAAAACCGAACACATCCTTGTCTTGGATATCGACGGCACGCTGACGGATTCGGTCGCGATGCATCAGTCTGCATTCCTGGCTGCGCTGCTCGCGTTGAACCTGCCTGCCGTCGACACTGACTGGGGTTCGCCTGCCCGCCGCGGGTGCCCGGCAACCGCAGAGGCGGTGAAGTGAACGCAAGTGGACACGGTGGCCGATCACCGGCGAGGTGTACGCGGAACGGCGCTCGCACGCCGCTCCGCCATCCCGTGCGAACGATGTGCGAACGATGACGGCAGGTTTGCAAAGGCGCGCTTGCGTCAACCAGGGAGTCGAAGATGAACGAAGATGATGCGCTGTTTCAGAAGGGATTGCCGATTCGCCGGGAAGTGCTTGGCGCGGAATATGTCGATGCGTCGATGGAAAAGGCCGACGCGTTCATGATGTCTTTCCAGCGCGCGACGACCGCATGGGCCTGGGGCGACGACACGCTCGATCGCAAGACACGCAGCCTGCTCAATCTCGCGATGTTGACGGCCGCCGGTCACACCAACGAACTCAAGCTGCACGTCAAGGGTGCGCTCAACACCGGCGTGAGCGTGGATGAAATCAGGGCGACACTCCTGCACGCGACCGCCTACTCGGGCATCCCGCACGGCCTGAGCGCATTCAAGGCCGCACACGAAGTGCTGGTGGCCGAAGGCGCGTTGAAGTGAACGCCGACGGCTGAAAGACGCAGCGGCGCCAGTGCCGACGACACGGCGTCCGTTCCGCGCTGACGCCCGCCGATCCATATCGTGTATTCGCCAGTCCGGCCGCCCCACCGCCGCTCACGCCTGCCTGGCCGTGGCCTGCGCCGCCAGCGCGGCCCGCTCGATCCAGCGGATGGCCGGCGCATCCTGCTCGCCCGGCGCGGGCTTGCCGATCAGGAAGCCCTGCACCTCGCGGCAGCCGGCATCGGTGATGCACGCCAGCTGCTCCTCCGTCTCGACGCCTTCCGCGACGGTCGTCACGCCGAGGCGCTTGCCGAGATCGGCCACCGTGCGCACGACCGCCGCGCAGTCCGGGCGCGTGACGGCATCGCGCACGAAGCTGCCGTCGATCTTGATCTTGTCGAACGGGAACGCGCGCAGATGCGCGAGCGACGAGAAGCCGGTGCCGAAGTCGTCGAGGGCGACGCGCACGCCCATCGAACGCAGTGCGCGCAGGTCCGCGATGGCCTTGCCCTCGTCGTGCAGCAGCGCGGTTTCCGTCACCTCGATTTCCAGCCGGTCGGGCGCGAGGCCCGCGCCGGCCAGCGCCGCCGCGAAGATCGGCGCGATCGTGCCGTGGCCGAGCTGCCCCGCCGACACGTTGACGGCAACGCGCGCACCGTCGGGCCAGCGCGCCGCCTCCCGGCACGCTTGCTCGAGCACGAAGCGGCCGAGCCGGTCGATCAGGCCGCCGCGCTCGGCCACCGGAATGAAGCAGCCCGGCGAAATCCAGCCGGTGCGCGGATGATGCCAGCGCAGCAGCGCCTCGCGCGCCGTGATCCGGCGGGTGAGGACATCGACGATCGGCTGGTAGAACACGTACAGCCCCTGGTTCTCGTCCAGCGCGACGCGCAGCTTCGATTCGAGCGCGACCCGCTCCTGCGCGCTCGTTTCCATGTCCGGCGAGAACATCCGGTAGGTGCCCTTCCCGGCTTTCTTGGCCGCATAGAGCGCCATGTCCGCGCGGGACAGCAGCGCGCCGGCGTCGTTGCCGTGATGCGGCGCCAGCACGCAGCCGATCGATGCACCGATGCGGAACGGCCGGTCGGGCGACGGCGCATAGGGGGCGACGAGCGTGTCGACGAGCCGCGCGGCCGCGCCCATCGCGCGATCCGCGTCGGTGTCGCGCAGCAGCACCGCGAATTCGTCGCCGCCGATGCGCCCCAGCATCATCCCCGGCTCGGGGCACTGCCCGCGCAGGCGCTCCGCGACCTGGCGCAGCACCGCGTCGCCCGCCGAATGCCCGCACGCGTCGTTGATCAGCTTGAAACCGTCGAGGTCGATGAAGAGCAGCGCGAGCACCTTGTCCGAGCGGCGCAGGCTCGCGTCGAATTCGGCCAGGAAGGTCGCGCGGTTCGGCAGGCCGGTGAGCGAATCGTGATGCGCGAGCTGGTGGATGCGCGCCTCCGCCTCGGCCTGCTGCGTGACGATCGACCACGACAGCATCGGGCCGATGTAGCGCCCCTGGGCGTCGCGCACGGCCGAGACCTGGATGTCGAGCACTTCCGGCCCGAGCGGAATGCGGGCGCGATGCGGCAGGTTCGCCGGATCGGCGAGCAGGCGGCGCTGGTGCTGCGGGTGCGGATGGAAGAAGTCGATCGACGCGCCGAGCGCGTCGTCCGCGCGGATCGGCAGCAGGTGCTCGATCGAGCGCAGCAGGTTGCGCGACGTCGCGTTCAGGTAGTTGATGCGGAACGTCTCCGGGTCGGCCGTCATCACGGCCACCGGCATGTCGTCGATCATCCGCATCAGCCGCGTCTGCGCCTGCTCGCGCAGACGCGATTCGTCCTGCGCGTCGACGGTGCGCAGGACGCTCCGGTAGTTGACGGAGATGACGGCGATCAGCGACGCCGACACGAAGGCCATGTTGACCGCGGTGGCGACGAGCGTCGGCTGGCCGGTCGAGATGAAGAACACGATGAACGCGACGTTGACGATCAAGGCCACGCTCAGCGCGGCCGTCCGCAGGTACATCAGGCTGAAGACGCACCCGATCATCGTGATCGCCATGTAGAACGCCACCTGGGCCTTTTGCCACGCATCGCCGTACGGGAACAGCAGCAGCGCCCAGGTGGTGAACGTCACCGCGACGGGGATCACCAGCCAGTTCGTAACCGTGAGCGCGCGCATCACGGTGTCCGGCGTCGGCGCCAGCAGCCGGGTGCGGTACCAGTGCAGCAGCCGCGCGAGCGCGGCGAGCGTCATCGCGGCCGGCATCGCGACCGACAGCCACCACGGCGTGCTGCCCAGGTGCGTGACGGCGAGGCTCCAGGTGCTCGAGATGAGGATCAGGTACGACACCGGGATCTGGCCGGCGAATACCCGGTATTGCGCCGCGAGCAGGTCCGGGTTCCGGTCCGGCGCCGCGAGGCTTGCCAGTCTTGCCATCCGTGCGTAGAGGATTTTCATGTGAGCCTGCCGGCGGCAACCCGGGAGCGGGCGGCCGTCTCCGGCGTCGAGGGTTACCCGCGCTGGTCCGGGTCGAAATCGGCCGCGACGGCCGATTCGGACGCAGGAACCGCCGTGCGGACGCGGTCGCCGCCGGTCAGCGCAATCTGCCCGCTGCCGACGATCTCGTTGAGGGGGGCGGGCCTGCCGAGCAGGAAGCCCTGTGCTTCGTCACAGCCTTCGTCGGCCAGCAGCGCCAGCTGGTCGTGCGTCTCGATGCCTTCGGCCAGGATCGGAATGCCCAGGCTCTTGCCGAGCGCGAGCACGGCGCGGATGATCGCGCGATCCTGCGGTTTCGCTTCCGCGTCCGCGACGAACGACTGGTCGAGCTTGATGCGGTCGAACGGGAACGAGCGCAGCGTGTCGAGCGACGAATAGCCGGTGCCGAAATCGTCGAGCGCGATGCTCACGCCCAGTGCCTTGATCTGCCGCAGCGTGTCCAGCGCGCGCTCGCGGCTGGCGAAGATCGTCGATTCGGTCAGCTCCAGCTGCAGGCGCGACGCCGGCAGGCGGGTGGCTTCGAGCACGTCCGCCACGAGCGCCGTCAGGTCCGCGTGCATGAACTGCACGGCCGATACGTTCACCGCGACCGCATAGGGCGGCTCCCACGTGGCCGCCCGCGCGCAGGCCTCGCGCAGCACCCAGGCGCCGATGTCCAGGATCACGCCGTTTTCCTCGGCGAGCGGAATGAACTCGGCGGGCGGGATCGTGCCGAGCGTCGCGTGCTGCCAGCGCAGCAGCGCCTCGTAGCCGCGGATCTCGCCGGTCGCGAGCGACGTCTGCACCTGGTAGTGGATACTCAGCTGGTTGTCGGCCACCGCGCGGCGCAGGTCGGCCGCGAGGCTGCGGCGCGCGCGGACGATCAGGTCCATCGCCGGCTCGTAGAAGCAGATCGATTGCCCGATGCCGCCCTTCGCGCGGTACATCGCGAGGTCCGCGTTGTTGATCAGGATGGCCTTGGTGGCAGCGTCGTCCGGGTAGATGGCGACGCCGAAGCTCGCGCCCGGCACGACCTCGTAGTCGTCCAGCCTGACCGGCTTGTAGAGCGCCGGCTCGAGCCGTTCGAGCAGATCCATCAGGCGCGTGTCGTCGTCCATCCGGCAGAGCGCCGCGAATTCGTCGCCGCCGATGCGGGCGACGAATTCGCCTTCGCGCAGCAGGTTCGCCATGCGGCGCGCCAGGATGCGCAGCACCTCGTCGCCGGCGTGGTGGCCGCGCAGGTCGTTGATTTCCTTGAAGCGGTTCAGGTCGATGCCGATCAGCGCGAGCTTCGTGCGTTGTTCCTGCGCAAGCGCGATCTCGAGGTCGAGCCGCTCGTTGAAGCTGGCCCGGTTGGGCAGGCCGGTCAGCATGTCGCTCAGCGCCAGCCGGCGCAGGTGTTCGAGCGATTCGGCCCGCACGTTGCTGTCGATCACGTAGCTCACGAGCCCCGTGCAGACGATCACGAGCGACGTGCCCGCGACCGCCAGCGCGAGCGGACGCATCTCGCTCATGTCGGTCCAGTTGCCGTCGAGCGTCAGCGGCGTGATGCGCAGCGCGGACATCCCGGTGAAATGCAGCGCGAGGATCGCGAGCGACAGCACGCCGGCCATCTGGTTGACAGCGTGCGGCGACGGCCGCATCGCGAGGTGCAGCGCGAGCGCGGCGAGCGTCATCGCCAGGACCACCGACGCGATCAGGTAGCCGACGTCCCACGACACGATCCCCTCGACCCGCCACGCGAGCATGCCGGTGTAGTGCATCAGCACGATCGCGACGCCGACGATCGCGCCGCCGAGCGCGGGCGCGACCTTGACGATGCGACAGGTCGTCAGCGCGAAGCCGAGCGTGCTGCCCACGACCGCGATGAGCAGCGACACGAGCGTGAGCGGCAGGTTGAAGTGGACGGGCGCGCCGGCGTCGAAGCCGAGCATCGCGATGAAGTGCGTGCACCAGATCGCCACGCCGGCCGAAATGGCCGTCAGCACCTGCCAGCCGATCCGCTGCGTGCCGGAGGTGTTCACCGTGCGCTGGAACAGGCGCGCGGTGACCCACGAGCCGCCTGCGCACAGCAGTGCGGCAAGCAACACCAGCCAGTGGTTGTGCCGATGAACGATGCACCCGAAAACTGTCACCAAAACCTTTCTTCCCCTATCCGTCGCATGGGCCGATGCCATGCCCGATCGACGCGGCGGCGGCAAGCCGCCTCGATCGGGCGCGCCTTCACGATATCGGCATGCGATGAATAAACTGAACGCCGCGCGGCCGGGCGCAAACGATTGCACGGCAGATATTTTTTGGAAAAAAGTGCCGGAACGCGGAGGGATGGGGGAACGGGGGTTTGGGCGGCGGGTGGAATGAAAACCGGATGCTAAAAATCGACCGCCTGCAATCGCAGGCGGTCGATCAACGGCTGCCCTTTATTCGCCCGGGCATCGGGTGGCTTCGACTGGTTCGCACTACTCCGAAGCGAAGGGTCTGCCACGCGCGTTTCGGGCGTTCAACGCACTCACACGGACACTATCAATTCACCCCGACCGCACTCCACGCACGAGCGACCGCGGCGCTTTCGGCCGAGTTCGCGCCATACAGGTCGTTCGCCGCCTGGATCGACGCACGACGCGCGCTCGGGTAGCTGGAGTTGGCGTTCAGATACACGGTCAGCGTCCGGTACCAGATCTTCCCGGCCTTCTCGCGGCCCACGCCGCTGAAGGTCGTGTCGCCGTTGCAGACCAACTGCGCCTTCGTCAGGCCGGTATCGGTCGACGGCACCGTCGGGCCTTCCGCGAGCAGGTAGAACAGGCGGTTGCCGACGCCCGACGTGAAATGCGGATCGTGGCGCGGATTCGACCACGAGAATCCGCCGGACGGGTAACAGCTGAACGACCGGCCGTCGAGATCCTGCTTGTACATCTTGCGCAGGCCGCCGCTCACCACGCGCGCGCCGATCACGTAGTTGCCGGGATCGTTCGGGTTGTTGGCGTAGTACTTCACGAGCGTGCCGAAGATGTCGGACGTCGACTCGTTCAGGCCGCCCGCGTCGCCCGAGTAGTTCAGGTTGGCCGTGGCCTCGGTCACGCCGTGGCTCATCTCGTGTCCGGCGACGTCCACCGACACGACCGGTTTCGGCAGGCTGGTGCCGGGCTGGCCGTCTCCGTACACCATCACATGCGAATCCAGCCATGCCGCATTCGCGCCGGTCGTGCCGCTGCCCGTGTTGAACACCACGTGTGCATAGCTCTTCACGCCGCGGCCGTCATTGAAGATGCCGTTGCGGTTGTGCGCCGTCTTGTAGTAGTCCCAAGTCAGCGCGAGACCATAGTCGATGTCGGCGGCGACCGTCTGCCGGTCGGTGGTCGTATTGTTGCCCCACACGTTCGTGCTGCTCGTGAAGATCGGCAGGTCGGTCGCCTGCTCGACGTCGTCCGAGGTCAGCCCGCGGCCGTCGTAGACCGAGCCGGAGCCGCGGCTCGGATCGAGCATCCGGTACGCGTTCGTGCCTGTCTGGTCGGTGGTGAGCGTCAGGTTGCCGTAGTACAGCGAGCGGCCGGTGCCGGTCGCGGCGGCCGTCTTGATCAGGTCCTGCGCGTCGAGCACGGTGCCGGTGCGCGCATCGACGTAGTACAGCACCGCGTCGCCATGCACGTCGGTCGCCTTGCCGTAGACGCGCACCGCGTAGGCCAGCGTCGGCGCGACGTCGCGTGCGAACACGACGAGTTCCGCGTCCTCGACGCGGCGCACGTCCGAGTTGAAACGCGCGGCCGCGATGCGCTTGACCCGCGCAGCGCCGATGTCGGGTGCGTTGCGTACCACGGCGCGGTTTCCGACCTTGCCGATCGTGCCGGTGAGATTGATCGGCGCGAGCTGGGTCACGCTCGCCTGCTTCAACTGGCCGTTGCGCGAATGGACGACCACGTCGCCGCCGATCACGGGCAGGCCCGCGTAGAAGCGGTCGAAACGCACGTGCTCGGTGCCGTCGGGGTCGACGATCACGTCGCGCACCTGGAACTGATCGCCATCCGCCGGCGCGCTCGCCTGCGGCCCGGCGAACTTCAACGTGCGTGCTGCGCCGCCGGCTGCGAGGCTGAAGGCGGACGGGTTCTGCTGGATCAGTTGCAGTGCCTTGTCGACCGTAGCCGACGGGTCGCCGGCCTGGGCAAAAGCACTGAGACTCGCGACGGTAATCGCGGAGATGGACAGCAGACGAGACAGTTTCTTCATGTAATCCCCCGGCTTATAAGTGGGTGATGTTCGAGGAATGCATCAAGTACAGACTTTTGATGTAAGACGTGTCACGAACCGCAGAGGGATGCTAGAAGGACATTTTTATAATTACAAGATATTTTCTGACAGTTTAATTTTTTCTGTCATCGGTGTTAATCGAGTCAAGGTTTGGTGAGAAATTTGAAATGATCTCGTTGGTCGCGATGGCGGGATCGACAAGGTTGCATCGGGGGAATGTGTCGGAGAGGCTCGTGCTGTCTTGGCGAGGCGGCACGCGGCACGCGTCGGGGAGGACGGATGAGGCGAAGCCGGGATAAAGCGGCAGACACTCCTTGCTTTATTAAATATTTATTTGGATTGTTGCCATTGCCGGCGTGCCAATGAAAATTCCAACGGCTCTTCGCTTATCGCTTTAGACGACGATGCCTTTAAATTCGTAGTCAATGGCGGCCGAGCGGCGCACGAGATAATGCTTTCTACGAATCGTTCGTTCGAGTGGCGCGGCGCGGCGCAATCCATCGCATGTGGACGTCACACTGTCTTTTGCATCGGAAGGCTCATGCTCGGTCATCGGTGGCGCACGCGGTTGTCGCCCAGGCATGAGGCACAATACGCGGCTTCAACAATCAACCGCGGTCAAACCCATGCGCGTCGTCGTCGTTGGAACCAGCGGAGCGGGGAAATCCACTTTCTCCAGCGCACTGGCGGCAGCAACCGGCTGCCCTTACATCGAGCTGGATCGCCTCTACTGGGGCCCCAAGTGGACAGCCGTGCCGCCGGCGCAGTTCGAGAACGCCGTGCGGGCCGCGACGGCCGGCGAGCGCTGGGTCGCCGACGGGAACTACAGCGCCGTGCGCGACGTGCTCTGGTCGAGCGCCACGCACGTGGTCTGGCTCAACTTCGGACGCCGGACGGTATTCTCGCGGGTACTCTGGCGCACGTTGAGCCGCGGGCTCATGCGCACCGAGCTTTCGCACGGCAACCGCGAATCGCTGCGGATGGCGTTCTCCCGGGAGTCGGTGCTGCTGTGGTCGTACACCACGTTCGCCAGGAATCGCATCAAGTTCGCCGCCCTGCGGGACGACCCGGCCTTCGCGCATCTGCACTGGACGGAAATCACGCGGCCTTCGGACACCCGCGCGGTCATCGACAGGCTGGCCCGCGCCGGCGGATGAGCGAGCGCCATCGGGACGTCACTTCACGGCCGCATTGCCGCCGTCGGCGAACAGGGCCGAGCCGGTCACGAAACTGGCCATCGGGCTGGCCAGGAACAGCGCCGCGGATGCGATCTCGTCGGGGTGCGCGATACGTTTCATCGCGTGGAGCCCGGCCGCCCATTCCTTCTGGTCACGGTCTCCCGCCATCGCGGTATCCACCCCGCCCGGCATCAGTGCATTGGCCCGAATCCCGCGTGCCGCGTAGTCCGCGGTGATGCCCTTCACCAATCCCATCAAGCCGGCCTTGGACGCGCCATACGCAGCCATGCCGGGAAGCCCGACACTCGTTCCGACGAAGCTGGACGTGAAGACGATCGAACCGCCCCCGCGTTCGAGCATCACGGGAATCTGGTTGCTGGCGCCCAGGAAGGCCGCCGTCAGGTTGGTAGACAGCGTCTGCTGCCAATCGTCGAGCGACATGTCGGCGAGCGGTTTGAGCGGCCCGACCGTTCCGGCGTTGTTGATCGCGATGTCGAGACCGCCGAACTCGCGCAGCGCCGTTGCCACGAGCCGTCGATGCGTATCGACGTGACCGACGTCGCCCGCGCAGGCGCGCGCCTGGCCGCCCTGACGACGGATCGCGTCGGCCACCTGATTCAGCGGGGCTTCGCTTCGCGCGCCCAATACGACCGACGCGCCGTGCGCCGCGAACATCAACGCGATCGCTCGGCCGATACCGCTGGACGCACCGGTGACGATGGCGACTTTCCCTTCGAGCAAGGTCATGGTTTTCACATCCCGTGAGTGAGGTTCATCACGGCAATGTAAGCGGCTGCATACAGGTAGGCACTCCGTTTCTTGCTCTTGAAGTCCTGCCGAGCGGCAAACCGCGCGTCGGGTGGCGGGTGGTGCGGATCGGCGGTGTCGCGCGCTGCAACGATCGGAACTGGCGGAACACATCCGGCCTTCGCACACCCGCGCCGGCGGATAAACGCTGCGCGACGCATCAAGCGTCAATGGCCCGAGGGTGGCAAACCCACCCCAGGGCCACGGATTTCCCGCCGGTGCCGGACGTCACGACCACTGCCCGGCACCACCGGTCAATCATTGCTGCGCGAACAACGTCAGAACTGGTAACCCGCGCCCACCACCGCGCCGAAGTCCGAACGCGCATTGCCCGTCACCGACGCCTTGACGACCCAGCGGTTGCTTTCCGTCACGTACGAGTACCCGGCGGCGAAACCCTGCTGGCCGTGATAGTTCGACGTCGCCGCCGAGACCATCGAGCGGCCCGCGCCCGTCGGTTGCGGCAGGCCGGCCACGGCCATCGCCGAGGCCACGCCGCCGTACATGTCCTTCTTCAGGTCGTTGAACGAGTTGTACACCTGGCCGATGCGCTGGTCGGTGTAGCCCTTCGCCTGATTCGACGCGGCCGACAGGTTGTCGTTCAGCTGCTGCACGTTCACCGCGTCGGTCGGCGCGGTGCCGGCCGCGACGTTCGTGACCTGGCGCTCGCTGCCCTTCGCGCCGACCGAGAACGAATTGTCGCGATCGGCGACGGAGCCCTGGCCGACCGCCACCGCGTTCTTGCCGGTTGCGGTTGCCGTCGACCCGATCGCACCCGCATCGGCTCGCGCGATCCACGACGTGTTCGCATCGGTCACCGCCGCACGGATCTGGTCGTTGGCCGCGACATTCTTCAGCGCATTGTTGAACTGGCCCATGTTGACCGCGTCGTTGTCCTTCACGCCCGCCGCCACGCCGGTCAGCACGCGGTCGCCCGACGTGCCGGAGAAGTTCACGCTGGTGCCGCCGGTGTCCTTCCCGACCGTGATCGCGCCGTTCGGATCCTGCTGCTGCACGAGGCCCGCCTTGCCGTTCGCGATGTTGGTCACGTTCCCCTGCAGGTTCGTGATGTCGGTCGTGTTCTTCGCGACCTGCTGGTTGGTCGCGTAGAGCTGCGAACCGTTCACCGCGTCCGTGCTGGTTGCGCTGAGCGTGCCTGCCTGCACGTTGGTGATGCGCGTGCCGCCGGCGCCGCCGAGCGTGATCGAGCTCTTCGAGCTGTCGTCGTACTGCACCGCGAGCGCACCGAGCTGGTTGAGACTCGACTGCACGCCCTTCAGCTGCTTCACGTTCACCGCGTCCGTATCGTCGGTGCCCGCGGCGACGTTCTTCAGCACGACGGCCGCATTCGTGTCGCCGCCGATCAGCGATACCGAATTCAGCCGGTTGCCGTTCGTGTCGACGTCGTACTTGACGACGTTCTTCACGGCCTCGCCCGCCTGGTTGGACACCTGCGTGATCTGCTGTTCGAGCGACGACTGCACGCCCGACAACTGGCCGCCGTTCACCGCGTCCGTGCTGCCCGCGGCGATGTTGCCGTCGGCCACGTTCGTCAGCTTCGTCGGTGCGCCGCCGCGCGCCGCGTTGTAGGCGCCGGCCTTCGGGTCGAACTGGAGCGCGTCCTGCTGCAGCCCGGCGATCGCGGCCGTGTTGCCGGCGATGTTCGTTTCGGCGTTGCCGATGCGCGTTTCGTGATTCTCGAGCGTCGTCGTGTTGCTGCCGACGCGGCCGTCGAGGTTCGTGAGCGCGTCGCCGACGTTGTTGAACGAACCGCCGCCGACTTTATAGGCCGGCGCGCTGATCGAGCCGTCCGGATTCGCCGTCGCACCGCCGCCCAGCGCGGCTGCGGTGCCGTCGGTCGCGCGGCGCAGTTGCGCGCCGTTGACCGCGTCCGTGCTGCCGGCCGCGACGTTGCCTTCCGCGATATGGGTCAGTCGCACCGGGCTCCCGCCGTTGCCTGCGCCGAGCGAAACCTGCTTCTTGCTCGCGTCGTCGTACTTCACCGCGAGCGCGTCGAGCTGGCTCGTGCCGTCCTGAATCGCCGCGTTCAACTGGTCGACGTTGACGGCATCCGTGCCGTTCTTGCCGGCCGCGACGTTGCCGATGCGTTGCGGCCCGTTGCCGCCGTGGCTCGCGTCGTAGGTGCCGAGGGTCGCGTTCCACTGGAGTGCGTCCTGCTGAAGCGCGGCGATGTTGCCCGTGTTCGTCGTCACCTGGTTGCCGAGCGTCGTCACGGTGTTGCTGACGGTCGTGATCGACTGGTTCAGCGTGTCGGTGGCCTTGCCGAGCTGGCCGACGTTCACGGCGTCGCTCGCGGCGATGCCGTCCGCGACGTTGTGCAGGCCCACCGGCGACTGCGCGCCCTTCCCGCCGAGCGTCACGCCGCCGTGCGCGTCATCGTCGTACTGCACGGCGTTCTTCGTCGCGTTGCCGATCTGGTTGTTGATCGACGTGCTCAGGTTGCCCAGCGTCGTGCTGATGCTGTTCGTCACGCTCGTGCTGAGCGACGACAGGCCGCCGTTCAGTTGGCCGACGTTCACGGCGTCGGTGTTCGCGATACCGGCTGCGACGTTGTGCAGCGTCGTGCCGTTCGGGCCGGCGAACGTCACCGAGTCGAAGCCGCTTTGGCCGTCGTACTTCACGTTGCGTGCATCGGCTGCCTGCAGGTTGCTGATGTTCGTGGTCGCGGTGCTCAGCGATGCATTGATGCCTGTGACAGTGCCCTGCAGGTTCGTGATGTTCGACGCCGCCGTCGAGATGGACGATTGCAGCGGTGCGACGGTGCTCGTCAGCTGACCCACGTTCACCGCGTCGGTGGTGGCGACGCCGGCCGCGACGTTGCCGATGCGTTGCGGGCCGTTGCCGCCGTGGCTTGCGTCGTACGCGCCGAGGGTCGCGTTCCACAACAACGCGTCCTGCTGGAGTGCCGCGATGTTGCCCGTATTCGTCGTCACCTGATTGCCGAGCGTCGTGACGCTGTTGCCGACATTCGTGATCGACTGATTCAGCGTGTCGGTCGCCTTGCCGAGCTGGCCGACGTTCACGGCATCGCTCGCGGCAACACCGTCCGCGACGTTGTGCAAGCCCACCGGCGACTGCGCGCCCTTGCCGCCGAGCGTCACGCCGCCGTGCGCATCATCGTCGTACTGCACGGCGTTCTTCGTCGCGTTGCCGATCTGGTTCGTGATCGACGTGCTCAGGTCGCCCAGCGTCGTGCTGAGGTTGTTCGTCACGCTCGTGCTGAGCGACGACAGGCCGCCGTTCAGTTGCCCGACGTTCACCGCATCGGTATTCGCGACGCCGGCCGCGACGTTGTGCAGCGTCGTGCCGTTCGTGCCGGCGAACGTCACCGAGTCGAAGCCGCTCTGTCCGTCGTACTTCACGTTGCGGGCGTCGGCGGCCTGCAGGTTGCTGATATTGGTGGTTGCCGTGCTCAGCGACGTGTTGATGCCGGTGACGCTGGCCTGCAGGTTCGTGATGTTCGACGCTGCCGTCGAAATGGACGTCTGCAGCGGCGCGACGCTGCCCTTCAGCTGGCCGACGTTGACCGCATCGGTGTCGGCGACACCGGCCGCGACGCCGTTGATCGTCGTGCCGTTGGCGCCGTCGAGTGCGATCGCCGCATGCGAATCGTCGGTGTATTTCACGACGTTCTTCGTGGCGGTCACGATGCTCGTGCTGAGGCTGTTGCCCACGTTGGTCACGCGCTGGTCGACGTTCGAGATCGTGGTCGACAGCGAATTGCCGACCGACGTCACGCGCGCGTCGACCGTGGCGATGCTCGTGCTGAGCGTGCCGTTCACGTTCTTCAGCTGCTGGACGTTGACGGCGTCCGTATCGGCCGCGCCTGCCGCGACGTTCTTGAGCTGGCGCTCCTTGCCGATTGCGCCGAACGACACCGCGCCGCCAACCGGCGCGGCCGTGCCGCCGAACACCGGCGTGCCGCCATTGTTCGCACCGACACTGCCCGAACCGATCGCCACCTGGTTGTTGTCGTTCGTCTGCGCGCCTGCGCCGATCGCGACCGATTGCGTGCCGCCGGCACGCGTCTGGGTGGCCGCGTCATACGACGCGCCGGCCGACACGCCGTCGCTCGACGTCGGGTTGGCGCCGCCGATCGCAACCGAGCGGTCGCCGCTGGCGAGCGCCGAGTGGCCCAGCGCGATAGAACTCGTGCCGTGCGCATCGGCGACGTTGCCGAGCGCCATCGAGAAATCGCCGACCGCGGCCGACTGCCGACCGATGGCGAGCGCCGTGTTCCCTTGTGCGACGGCTACCGTGCCGATCGCCGTGGCCGAGTTCGCCAGTGCCTGCGCGCCGACGCCGACCGCGATCGCGCCGCCGCTGCTGGTGCCGCCATTGCTGCTTGCATTCGACTGGTCGCCGATCGCGATCCCGCTGGTGCCGGCCTTGGCATTCGTGCCCATCTTGACGTTGGCCGTGCTCACGGCCACGTAACTCCCGCTCTTGGTCGCGACACACAGCGGGTTCGTCCCGTCGATGCACTGACCGTTCAGCGCGTTGTCCGGGTTGCCGCGGTCGACGAAATTGTCCGCATGCGCGGCACCCGCGATCAGGACACCTGCACCCGTGAACATGGCGGCGGCAAGCGCCGAAATCTGCTTCCTCTTCATGGTCTTCTGCTCCGTTTTGTAGCGTTTGGTTTGAATACGGACTACTTACTTTTGTTGAAGACTTCAGCTGCGATTGCGATTGCGACTTCAGTGCGGAACCCGTTGCCCGTGCGCGGCTCGAGCGTGCCGAGGGCGACACGCATCGTCCGCCCGTGGCGACCGGACGTTCGAAAGCGCGGGCGCGCCGTTCGTGTGACGGCCCGTTCCGTTAATTCGGTTGATGCATTAGGAATGCATATCGTTTTATATGGGCGAATTCGCCCAGCGACTGAATCCGGAGATTCAACCCGCCGTTATGGACACCCCTGATTTGATGTCGCGCCGACCGCGACCCACCCCGCTTCTTTTATTTCACCCACGGCAACCGGATTTTCGCTCGCGCCCAACGGACCTGCGCTCGGAGTCACATCAATTGATGCCCCGGACCCGAACCGCACACCGTCCGTCACAACCCGCCGTGCCTTGCGTTGCTTGGTGCAACCCTGCACTCAAAGTTCGGACGAATTATGAGACACGATTTAAAATTATTGAAGCCGACATTCTTTATAGATTGTAAAATTCAATATATTCAAGGTGTTGCGATAAAAACGCGCATCTCGCAAACGATTTCGCGCCATCTAAATTAATCGAGATGTTTTATCGGGCGGATAAAACCTTTGCTGAAACGGATTGAAGAAAAATTCATCGCAAGGTTTTTCGCAAAAAACGCGGAACTGCGCGACCGCACGCAGAGGCGGAAAAGAAAATGGCGGAAATGGACAGGCATCGGCGTGCCGCACTGCAAACACACATCACGATATACGGATGAATCATCCGAAAAAAGACATGAAGCGAATAGAGTCCATGTGTCTGGCGAGAATTGAAATATGCCCCTACAATTCGGCTCGAATCGATACCGGCGGCGCACACCTTTCAGCGCGCGACGACGACAACACGCTGCGCCTTTACCGGATCGGTGATCAACACCCGCCATGCCGGGCATTACGCCGACCGGTTGTCCGTCGTGTAGCGGGGCGACATTCGACTATCGATGCGCTTGTACGTCGCCACAGCGCAGCTTCCGACGATTGATCCGAACCGGGCCGACCACCCGCAGGAACGCAGCCAGCAGCCATTCCAGAACAGGTGCACGATGCATCCATCGACCTCCGCATTGGGCGGCGCCCATATCCTGATCGTCGACGATCAGCCCGACCAGCTTCGCTTGCTGATCGACATCCTGCGCGGCACCGGCTGCCGGATCAGCATTGCATCCGACGGGCTGCAGGCGTGCCAGCGCGCGCAGGCGCTCGTGCCCGACCTGATCCTGATGGATGTCCGCATGCCGCGCATGGACGGCTTCACCGCGTGCCGGCTGCTCGGCGCCGATCCGCTGACGTGCGCGATTCCGGTGATTTTCCTGACCGTGGCCGGCGCGTTGCACGAGCGCCTCGAGGGGTTCGACATCGGCTGCGTCGACTATGTGGTGAAGCCGTTCGAGCCCGCCGAAGTGCTCGCACGGATTCGCGTCCAGCTCGCGCGCGCGAAGCGCGAGCGGCCGGTCGACATGGACAGCCCGTTCGTGGCCGGCAAGGACGACGACATCATCGTGCGCGCGGCCATCCGCCACCTGGCACGGACGCTGAACGATCCGCCGACGGTGGAGCAGCTGGCCCGCGCGGTCGGCACGCACGAAAAGCGGCTGTCACGCGCGTTTCGCGACAACCTCGGCCAGACGGTGTTCGAGTATCTGCGGCACGAGCGGCTGCGGATCGCGCAGGACCTGCTGGATTCGACGTCGCTCAGCATCGCCAGCATCGCGAAGGAGATCGGCTTTTCCACGCCGGCGAATTTCGCGACCGCATTCCGCGAACGTTTCGGCCTCACGCCGACCGAGTGGCGGCGCCAGCGCCACGCCGGCGAACGCACCGTGCGCCGGGAGCCGCAACGCGACGCGTAGAGCCGTTCCGCGCGTTCGCGATTACCAGTTGTATTTCGCGGTGGCCAGCACGGTCCGCTCGTTGCCGAACACGCAGACGGCGTACGACTGGCAGCCGCTGACATAGCGCCGGTCGAACAGGTTCGCGACGTTCAGCGCGAACCGCCAGTGCGGCATCTCGTAGTGCAGCGCCAGGTCATACAGCGTCACGCTCGGCACGGTCAGCGAGTTGTCGGGTGCGCCGGCCGATGCGCTCTGGTAGCGCACGCCGCCGCCGACCCCGACGCCCGACAGGACACCCGTGCGCCAGGTCCAGTCGGCCCACATCGACGCCATCTGCCGCGGCAGCGGCACCGCCACCGGCCAGTGGTTCAGCGACGCGTCGTTCGCCTGCACGTTCTTGACGTCCTGATACACATACGACGCGACGACCGACAACTCGCGGGTGACCTTGCCGAGCGCGCTCAGCTCGATCCCGCGCGAGCGCACCTTGCCGGTCTGCACGGACGTCGTGCCGGTCGGGTCGAGACTCACCGGTGTCGGCGTCGCGACGTTGGTCTGGTCGATCTGGTAGGCGGCCGCACTCAGCAGCAGGTTCCTGCCGGGCGGCTGCCAGCGCAGCCCGGCTTCCGTCTGCTTGCCGCGCGTCGGCTTCGGCATGCCGCCGCCATACATCCGCACGCCGATGACGGGATCGAACGATGTCGAGTAGCTCACGTACGGCGACAGCCCGGCGTCGCCCTGATAGGTGAGCCCGACGCGCCCGGAGAACGCACTGACGTCCTGCTGCGCCTGCGTGCCGGCCGTCCGGTCGTCGAACCGCGCATTGACGAAATCCTCGCGGCCGCCGAGCGTCAGTGTCCAGCGCTGCCAGCGGATCTGGTCCTGCGCATACACGCCGAACGTGTTCATCGCCGTGTACTGGTCGACGTGGCCGAGCGACGTCGGGCCGGAGAAAATCGCGTCCGTGACGGGCCGGTAGACGGGGTGATACAGGTTGAGCGACGGCGCGAGCGCGAGCCACACGCTCTGGGTCGCCGTCTGCCGGTCATATTGCGCGCCGAGCAGCAGCGTATGTTCGAGCGGCCCCGTGCCGAAGCGCGCCTGCGCATGGTTGTCGATGTCGAAGCGGCTGTAGTTGAGCTGGAACAGCCCCGCGTAACGCATCATGTCGGTGCTGCTGCGAGGCACGTAGCCGATACCGAACACCGTCGCGTCGTCGAGCGACAGGTGCGACCAGCGCACGTCCTGGTGCAGCGACCAGATCGCATTCACGCGATGCTCCAGCGCGTAGCCGAGCGACCACTGCTTCTTCCGGTAGTCGTTGAACCCGGGCGCGCCCATGTAGATATCCTGCGACAGGCGGCCGTTCGGGTTCGGTAACACGGTGCCCGACGCGGGCAGGAAGTTCGACGAAATATCGCTGCCGTCCTGCAGGAACGTCGCCGAGAGCGTCAGCGACGTATCGGCGGTCGGCCGCCACCGGAACGACGGCGCCAGCGCGACGCGCCGGTCGCCGTTCGGGCCGGTGACCGCGTTGCCGTCGCGTGCCACGCCGACGAAGCGGTATGCATAGCGGCCGTCCGGGTCGAGCGTATCGCCGACATCGAGCATGAACTGCTTGCGCGCGTCGTTGCCGATCTGCACGCCGGCTTCGCGGATGCGCTGGCCGTCGGCGAGCTTCGTGTGCGCATCGACGATCGCGCCGGGTTCGCCCGCGCCGTACAGCACCGAGGTCGGCCCGCGCAGCACGGCGATCGAGTCGATCGTGTACGGGTCGACGCGCCAGTTCGCGATCACCGGCGTATTCGGCGCGGCGACGCCGTCGACGTACAGCGTCGGCGTAAAGCCGCGCAGCGCCGCATACCAGTCGGTGCGGCTGTCGGCGCCGAACGTCGCAAATCCCGGCACGTAGCGCAGCGCCTGGTTCAGGTCGGTCGCGCCGGTCATCTCGATCTGCTGCGCGGTCACGAGATTGATCGTTTGCGGGATCTCGGCCACCGGCGTGTCGGTCTTCGTGCCGGCCGTGGTGCGCAGCCCGACGAGCCCGCTCGACGCGCCGTCGGCCTTCCCGGTCACGTCGATCGTCGGCAGCACGGCCGCCGCCGCGCCGGCCGGCGGCGTGACTGCCGCACCCGATGCCTGCGCGTGTGCGCCGCCCGCCGCCGCCACGACCCATGCGCTCCCGGCCGCGATCGCCCTCGCGCGTCGCGCCGCGCCCGTCCCCGTTACCATCGTTCCTTGCTCCGTCGTGCTGGTGGCCGATTCGGCCCGATCGCGGCGCGACGCGCCGTCGGCGTCCGCCCTGCGTTGTCTTCCTGGCGATGCTGGTTGCGCGCGAGTCGGCATGCACTGGCCCATGGCGTCGGTCGCGAGCGCAGCGATGATACCGGGCGAACGTGGCGCAGTCTCGAAAAAGAAAGTGCGTCGTCGCCGGCGCCGGGCAAGGCGGATGAAAGATGGGGACGCTAGACTGCGTGCGCTACCGGAAACCGCCGCGGGCTGCACGGCCCGCGCGCGTCACCGGGGTTCGTCGTGCCTTGGCGGCCGCGCGTCCTGCATCGCGAGGGGGTCCGCCCCGGTTCGGCTTCCGTGTTTGCCGCGTCACCGTCACGTCACCACCGAGGACCGTATGCGCCGCCTGTCGACTCGCCCCCTGTTCGCCGCGTGGCTCGCGGTGAGCGCGCTGTGCTGTGCCGTGCCGCCGGCGCGCGCCTGTGACGTCCCGGCCGCCGTCACGACGATCGATCCGCCCGGCTACTATGACGACGCCGCCGGCTATGCGCGCGCGGTCAAGCCGATGCGCGATTTCATTTCACGGCTCAATGCGTCGGCGGACAAGGGGGACTGGTCATGCGCAGTGAGCCTGCTGGAAAGCTGGGCGCGGGCCGATGCGCTGATGGGCCGGATCACCGGTTACCAGGGCGACTACGAGCGTTCGTGGGCCGGCACCGACTTCGCGATGGTGATCCTGCGCATGCCGCGCGACGTACGCGACGCGAACCGCGCGCGGTTCGACGCGATCGATCCGTGGCTCGAACGCATCGCGATCGCCACCCGCGATGCGCAAGCGATCAACCATCTGCACAACAACCTGGTGTACTGGGCCGGACTCGACCTGATCGCCATCGGTACCGTGACCGGCAACGCGAGCCTCGTCGATTCGGGGCTGCTGCGGGTACGCGAAGGCATCCGCGACATCGGCCCCGACGGTTCGCTGGCACGCGAAGTCAAACGCGGCAACCGCGCGTTGCACTATCACACGTTCGCGCTGCTCCCGCTCGTGTTCGCGGCGGAACTCGTGCAGCGGCGCCATATCGATCTCTATCGGGAAAACGACGGCGCGATCGGCCGCCTGGCGAACCTGGTCATCAACGCGGTCGACGATCCCGCCAGCTTCACGGCCATCACGCCGGTCAGGCAGGATCTGTTCCCGTGGACGTTCCGCGATGAACTGAGCTGGGTCGAGCCGTACTACGCGCGCTTTCACGACGCGCGGCTGCCGGCGATCATCGCACCGCGCCGCCCGTTCACCGAATGGCGGCTCGGCGGGGACGTGACGGCAGTCTGGGGCGTGCCGCTGCCGTAGCGGATCGGCGAGCGGGCTGCCGCGCGAGCCGCTAGGGAAACGCTGATTTATTCGGCTCGGCGGTCATCGCAGACGTAGCCGAGGACGTTTAGAAGACAGCTCACGGAACGGACCCACGACGATGAAGAGGCAGATCGGCTTCGCGGAAGCGGAAATTGCAGGCAAGAAGCGAGTGACGAGGCGCCAACGCTTCCTGGAAGAGATGGAGAAGGTCGTTCCGTGGCAGCGCTTGCTGTCGGCCATCGAACCGCACTATCCGAAGGGCACGCGAGGTCGCCCGCCGATTGGCCTTGAGCGGATGCTGCGAATCTACTTCGTGCAACAGTGGTACGGACTGTCGGACGAAGGACTGGAAGACGCGCTGTATGACAGCATCACGCTGCGAGCCTTCGCCGGCATCGATCTGGCGATCGAGAACGTGCCTGATGCAACCACGCTGTTGAAGTTCCGGCGCCTGCTGATCGAACACGAACTGACACGGAAGTTGTTCGACGAGATTGGCATCTCGCTGTGCGAGCGTGGGCTGATGATGAAGGAAGGCACGCTGGTTGACGCGACGATCATTGAAGCGCCGCCGTCGACCAAGAATGCCGGGAAGAGCCGTGACCCGGAAATGCATCAAACGAAGAAGGGCAACGAATGGCACTTTGGCATGAAAGCCCACATTGGCGTCGACGCCGACTCGGGCCTGATTCACAGTGTGGTTGGCACGGCGGCCAACGTGTCGGATGTATCGCAAGCTCATGCCCTGCTGCACGGGCATGAAGAGCAGGTGTTCGCCGACGCGGGCTACATTGGCGTCGACAAGCGCGAGGAAATGGCGGGCAAGGCCGTGAAGTGGCACGTCGCTGCCAGGCGGGGAAAGATCAAGGCGATGCAAGAAGGAGCGCTGAAGGACCTGGTGATCGCGCTCGAGCGAACCAAGGCGCAGATCCGTTCGCGGGTTGAGCATCCGTTTCATATCGTCAAGAATCTGTTTCAGCATCGCAAGACCCGATACAAGGGCTTGGCCAAGAACACCGCGCAACTGTTCAGCCTGTTCGCTCTGGCGAATCTGGTGATTGCGCGAAATCTGTTGCGATCGGTCCATGGGAGCAGTCCGTCATGCGTATGAAAAATGCGAGCAGGGGAGGCTCGCTTACGCGCCAAATTCACTGAATTGAGCGCCGATTCGCTTCGTCATCCAGAAAATTTGAAGCCATCTCGCCTGCAACTTCGGAAGTTGGTCCATTGATCAGCGTTTCCCTAGGGCCTGTTCACGCTAATAACGGGCTTGCGAACGTGCCTTTCCGCCCGCAGTGCAAGGAGAGAGGAGGCGCAATAGCCGTAGCTATTGCAACGACGAACGACGCCGCAATGCGGGCGGAAAGGCACGTTCCCCTGTTTGGAAAAATGCTCTCGTGGGGCTGGCCCCCAGAAGGGCCCGTTATTAGCGTGAACAGGCCCTAGGCGCGCCCCCGCCGCATCCTGAGCGTCGCCGACGGCGACTCGCCGAACGCCCGCTTGTACTCGATCGCGAACCGCCCGAGGTGCGCGAAGCCCCATTTCAGCGCGATATCCGTCACCGACGCGAGCCCCGGCGACGCGTCGGCCAGCAGTTCCTCGCGCACATGTTGCAGCCGCAACTGCCGCACGAAGCCCATCGGCGTGGTGCCGTGGCGATGGCGAAAGCCGGCGAACAGCGTGCTCGGGCTGACGCCGGCGAGTTCGGCGAGCCGTTCGATCGTCAGCGGCTCGTCGAGATGCGCGCGGATGTAGTCCTCGACGCGCCGCACGTAGAACGGCGCGATCGCCACCGGCAGGTGCCGCGTGCCGTTACGTGCGCTGTTCGGGTGGCCGTGCAGCAGCAGGTTGAGCAGCGTCGATTCGAGCTGCTCGAACGCGAGCGGATGACGCAGCGGATGCGCGTCCGTCGCGATCGCGCCGGCGAGGATCGGCAACATCTGCATCAGACACGCGCCCTGCGACGACGACAGGCTGAATTCCGGCTCGAATTCGACCGGCGCGCGCCGGTCGTCGCCGAAATGCCGCTGCGCGTGGCGCTCCATCACTTCGCGCTCGATCCGCAGGATGACTTGCGGACACGCGTCGCCCCAGCGCATCTTCAGCGGCAGCGTCGGCGAGATCAGCGACGCGGTGCCGGGCGACGACACGAAACGCGCCGATCCGCACTCGATCTCCGCGTCGCCGCGCAACGGGATCTGCAACAGGAAGAAGTGCTCGAGCGGGCCGGGCTCGATGCTGACGCCCCCGCCATAATCGAGCAGGTTCAACGACAGGTTGCCCCAGCGCGCGTGATGCATGCAGCTGTGCAGCGCGCGCGATTCGCCGGTCGGCGTGAGCCGGTGCGGCTTGAAGACGTCGGCGACGCGTGCGCGCACCTCGTCGACGTCGTTCGACTGCAGCAGCAGGTTGTCGTGATTGAAACAGGCCGTATCCGGCAGCCAGCCCGTTTCGGAAAATTGCGCCATCGAAGTTCTCCCGTCATGCTCCATTGCACTCGCGCCGTGCATGCATTCCCGATGTGGGGGCATCCGCCGCACGATCCGGATAGCGTCCGGAGTATCCGGACAGTCCGGACGCCCAAGCACGCGAGTCCCGCCCACATGACGCAAGAAGCGGACCGTTCGCGCATCGTAGAAAACTGTGCGGGGCTTCCGCATCCGCACATACCCGCAGTCAGCCGCGCGCCTGCCCACGCGCGGCGGCCGGTGCAACAGGTTTCCGGAATTCGCGGATATCGGCCGAAGAAAGCGGATAGAAGTGCCCATTTCGTCCGCCAATACTGGGCCCGTCGCAGCAAAGAACTGGAATGGAGGGACATATGCAAGGACGTCACATCGAGATTCCGTCGCCGGACGGCGGCACGTTTCGCGCGTACCTGAGCACGCCGGCCGGCGGCACCGGGCCCGGCATCGTGCTGTGCCACGAGATCTTCGGCGCAAACGCGACGATGCGGGAAGCGGCCGACTATTACGCGGAGGAAGGCTATACGGTGCTGGTGCCCGACCTGTTCTGGCGCCAGTCGCCGGGGATCGAACTCGGTTACACAGCCGCCGACATGGAACGCGCGATGGCCCTTTATCAGGAATACGACGAGAACAAGGGCGTCGAGGATGTCGGCGCTGCGCTGGGCGCACTCAAGCAGTTACCGGAATGCACCGGCGAAGCCGGCGTGCTCGGCTACTGCCTCGGCGGCAAGCTCGCGTATCTCGCCGCGTGCCGGCTGCCGGGCGTGGCCGCGGCCGTCAGCTACTACGGCGTGGGCATCGAGCAGGCGCTCGACGAGGCGTCGCACCTGCACGGCCGGCTCGTGCTGCAGATCGCGGGGCAGGATCGCTTCTGCCCGCCCGACGCGCAGCAGCGCATCGCCGGAGCGCTCGCCGGGCGCGACGGCGTCGAAGTCTATGTGTATCCGGGTGTCGATCACGCGTTCGCACGCGCCGGCGGCGATCATTTCGACAAGGCCGCCGCGAGCATGGCCCATCAGCGCGCGATCGCCGCGTTCCGTGCCGCGCTCGGCCCGCACTATGACCTGTCCACACTGTGGGAAGCACATCTGCAACACGAATTCGACACGCGCAACGTCGATGCCACGATGGCGACGATGGTTGCCGAACCGTACGTCAACCATATTCCGACGCTGACGGGCGGCGTCGGCTATGACGAGCTCAAGCGCTTCTACACGCATCATTTCGTACACGTGAATCCGCCGGACACGACGATCACGCCGATCTCGCGCACGGTCGGCGCGAGCCAGATCGTCGACGAGCTGCTGTTCTGCTTCACGCACACCACCGAGATCGACTGGATGCTGCCGGGCGTCGCGCCGACCGGCAAGCGCGTCGAGATTCCGCTCGTCGCGATCGTCAAGTTTCGCGGCGACAAGCTCTATCACGAGCACATCTATTGGGACCAGGCGAGCGTGCTCGTGCAGATCGGCCTGCTCGATCCGGCCGGCCTGCCGGTCGCGGGCGTCGAAACGGCTCGCAAGCTGCTCGACGAAACCGTGCCGTCGAACGGCCTGATGCGCCGTTGGCAGGACAGCGAACCATCGACCGGCGCGCATTGACGTGCCCCCTCCCTCACCCAACGATTTCCGGAGACACCCCATGACTGCCCTTGCTGGCAAAGTCGCGATCGTCACCGGCGGCGCCACGCTGATCGGCGCCGCGGTCGCGCAGGACCTGAGCCGCGCCGGTGCGTGCGTCGCGATCCTCGATCTCGATGCGCAGAACGGCGCGCGCGTGGCCGATTCGCTCGGCGAGCGAGCGATGTTCGTCGCGCTCGACATCACCGACGATCGCGCGATCGAGCATGCGGTCGCGGCCATCGTCGAGCGGTTCGGCGCGATCGACGTGCTCGTCAACCTCGCGTGCAGCTATGTCGACAATGGCATCCAGGCGACCCGCAACGACTGGCTCGCCGCGATGGACGTCAACGTCGTGTCGGCCGCGATGCTCGCGAAGGCCGTGCATCCGCAGATGGTCCGGCGCGGCGGCGGCGCGATCGTCAACTTCAGCTCGATCTCGGCGCAGTGCGCGCAAACCGGCCGCTGGCTGTACCCGACGTCCAAGGCGGCGATCCGCCAGCTCACGCGCAGCATGGCGATGGATCTCGCGCCCGACCGCATTCGCGTCAACTCGGTGTCGCCGGGCTGGACGTGGTCGCGCGTGATGGACGAGCTGACGCACGGCGACCGCGCGAAGACCGATCGCGTCGCCGCGCCGTTCCACCTGCTCGGCCGGGTCGGCGATCCGTCCGAGGTCGCGCAGGTCGTGACGTTCCTGTGCAGCGATGCGGCGAGCTTCGTGACCGGCGCCGACTACGCGGTGGATGGCGGCTATGCCGCGATGGGCCCCGAACAGGCGGTGCCGGCCATTCCGCGTCTCGCGGAGTGACCGTTCGTCAGCGCCGCTTCCCGCCATCATTTCGATTCCGGCCGGCATCCGGCCAACCAAGGACACATCCATGAGACGCATCGCCATCGTCGGCGCCGGCCAGTCCGGCCTGCAACTCGCCTTCGCCCTGCTCGACCAGGGTTATCACGTCACGCTCGCGACCAACCGCGACACCGAACAGATCCGCACCGGCAAGGTCATGTCGAGCCAGTGCATGTTCCACACGTCGTTGCAGATCGAGCGCGACCTCGGCCTGAACGCGTGGGAGGAAGCGTGCCCGTCCGTCGAAGGGATCGGCATCGCGGTGCCGCATCCGGACGGCAACGGCCGCAAGGTGATCGACTGGTCGTCGCGGCTCACCCGCTATGCGCAGTCGGTCGATCAGCGCGTGAAAATGGCCGACTGGCTCGACGGCGTGAAGCGCCGGGGCGCGGACGTGCGCATTGCCGACGTCGGCGTACCCGAACTCGAGGAGCTGGCGCGCAGCCACGACCTCGTGCTGCTCGCGGCCGGCAAGGGCGAGATCGTCAACCTGCTCGGCCGCGACGATGCACGCAGCGCGTTCGACCGCCCGCAACGCGCGCTGGCCCTCACCTACGTAAAAGGGATGACGCCGAGCCAGCCGTATTCGCGCGTGCGCTTCAACCTGCTGCCCGGCATCGGCGAGTATTTCGTGTTCCCCGCGCTGACCACGACGGGCCCCTGCGAAATCATGGTGTACGAAGGCATTCCGGGCGGCCCGCTCGACTGCTGGGCCGACGTGAAGACGCCCGAGCAGCATCTGGACCGCAGCCTGTCGTTCCTGCAGCAGTACGTACCGTGGGAATTCGAGCGCTGCCGCGACGTCGAGCTCACCGATCCGAACGGCACGCTCGCCGGACGCTTCACGCCGACCGTGCGCAAGCCGTTCTTCCGGTTGCCGTCGGGCCGCACGGTGTTCGGGATGGCCGATGCGGTGGTCGTCAACGATCCGATCACCGGCCAGGGATCGAACAACGCCGCGAAATGTGCGAAGGCGTATTTCGATGCGATCGTCGCACGCGATGCCGCGCCGTTCGGTGAAGACTGGATGCAGCAGACCTTCGAAGGCTACTGGGCGTATGCGCAGCATGTCGTGCGCTGGACCAACTCGCTGCTCACGCCGCCACCGCCGCACATCCTCGAACTGCTCGGCGCGGCCGGCCAGTTGCCGTCGCTCGCCGCGGCGATCGTCGACGGCTTCGACGATCCGCGCCGCTTCTCGCCGTGGTGGTTCGAGCCGTCGGCCTGCGCGGCGATGATCCGCGAACACAGCGTGCGCGCGGAGTGACCGACATGGAAACGACCGCTACCGATCGCCCGGCCCTCGACCCGCTGCAGTTGCGCGCCGCGTTCGGGCAATTCCCGACCGGCGTGACCGTGATCACTACGTGCGCGGCCGACGGACGCAAGGTGGGCCTCACCGCCAATTCGTTCTCGTCGCTGTCGCTCGATCCGCCGCTCGTGCTGTGGAGCCTGCGCAAGGTCGCGCCGAGCCGCCCGGATTTCGTCGCGGCCACCCATTTCGCGATCAACATCCTCGCGCACGACCAGATCGAGCTGTCGCGCCGCTTCGCGACGCCCAGCGCCGACAAGTTCGACGGCGTGCTTCACGTCGATTCGGAAACCGGCGGCGTGCCCTGCCTCGACGGCGCGAGCGCGCGCTTCGTGTGCCGCAACGTCGGCCATTACGAAGGCGGCGATCACCTGCTCTTCATCGGCCAGATCGAGCAGTTCGACACGTTCGGCCGTGCACCGCTGGTGTTCCACGCGGGCCAGTATCGCGCGATCGCCGATCATCCCGATCTTTTTCGCGCCATTTGATTAGTTATACAAATAAATACACCAGGAGGTGGTGAACATGAAACTCGGCTCTCGCGTGCTCGTCGTCGCAGGCCTCACGATCGCCGGCATGGCCGCAAGCGTGCCGGCCGGCGCGGCGGACCTGCCGGCGGTCAACCTCGGCATGACCAGCTTCCTCGACGGGATGCCGCCGGCCGGCGCCGGCTGGTACGGCACGCAGTACCTGCAGTACTACACGGCCGGCCGCGTCAACGACAATGCGGGCAACAAGGTCGGGTTGCCGAAGCAGGACATCGACCTGTTCGCGGGGCTGAGCCAGCTCGTCTATCAGTCGCCGCGGACGTTCGCGGGCATGCATCCCGGCCTCGACGTGATCCTGCCGTGGATCGCGTCCGCGCGAACCGACGACGGCATCGGCAACGTCGCGCTGAATGCACGCGCCGGCTTCGGCGACCTGCTGATCGGCCCGTTCATCCAGTTCGATCCGGTGATGGGCGCGCAAGGCCCGCGCTTCGCGCAGCGCGTGGAATTCCAGTTCATCGCGCCGACCGGCGCGTACGATCCGTCGCGCGCGATCAATCCCGGCAGCCATGTCTGGTCGTTCGATCCGTACTGGGCGGCGACGCTGTGGCTCACGCCCAAATGGACCGTGTCGTGGCGGCTGCATTATCTGTGGAACGCGACCAACCATCAACCGGCCACGTCGCTCGGCCCGGACGTGACGTCGACGCAGGCCGGCCAGGCGATCCACGCGAACTTCGCGACCGAGTACGAAGTGCGCCCCGGCCTGCGGCTCGGGCTCAACGGCTACTGGCTGCGCCAGACCACCGACATGAAGGAAAACGGGCAGGACGTGCCGGGCACGCGAGAAGCCGTGTTCGCGATCGGCCCGGGGGCGATGGTTAGCTTCTCGCCGCAGGATCATCTGATGTTCAACGCGTACTTCGAGACCTATGCGCGCAACCGGCCGCAAGGCGCGCGGATGGTGCTGCGGTACGTGCATCACTTTCAGTGACGACCGCAGCCGGCTACGGCGGGCCCCCTGCACCGCTCACGCGCCGTGCACGTCCTCGTCGATCCGCAGCAGCCGCCCGGCGTTCGCAATCACGATGAACGTGCCGACGTTGTGCAGGATCGCCGCCCACACCGCGCCGAGCATGCCGGTCGCGGCGAGCGCGATCACCGCGAGCGTCCACGCGAGGCCGATCGCCGCATTGGTCGTCGCCGTGCGACGGCATTGCCGGCCAAGGCGGATGCAGGTCGGAATCCGCTTCAGGTCGTCGCCCAGCAGCACGACATCGGCCGATGCGATCGCGATGTCGACGCCACGCTCGCCCATTGCAATGCTCGTCGAGCCGGCCTTGATCGCCAGCACGTCGTTCAGCCCGTCGCCGACGACGAGCGGATGCAGCCCCGCGCCGATCTCGCGCATCACGTAGTCGAGCTTGTCGTGCGGCAGCGCCTGCGCGACCACCGTCTCGATGCCCGTCTCGGCCGCGACCTTGCTCGCGACGCGCTCGAGGTCGCCCGTCAGCAGCGTCTGCCGCCCAAGGCCCAGCGTCCGCAGTTCGGCAAGCGCGTCACGTGCGTCGGGCCGCAAGGTATCCGCGAAACCGAACCACGCGAGCAGCCGCCCGTCGAGCACGAGGCCGACGAGCGGCCCGTCGAATCCTTCCGGGGGCGGCGGCAGGTCACCGGCATGGTCGGCGAGCAGCGCGGGCCGGCCGAGTACCGCCGTGCCGTCCGGCGTGTCGGCGACGACACCGAGCCCGCGCAATTCTCGCGTGCGCTCGAACGGCGCAACGGCTGCGCCGGTCAAGCCCGACGCGGCGGCATCGCGGACGAGCGCGCGGCTCGCCGGGTGCGCGCTGCTTTCGCCGAGCCGCGCGGCCAGCGCACGCGCGTGCGCGCCGTCGACGCCGGGTTGCAACCACACCTGCCGCACCTGCAATTCGCCGCGGGTGAGCGTGCCCGTCTTGTCGATCACGAGCGAATCGACTTCGGCGATCTTGTCGAGAAACGCGGCATTGCGAAACAGGATGCCGTGCCGCGCGCCAACCGCGATTCCCGCGATGGCCGTGGACGGTGCGGCGAGCACCAGCGCGCACGGGCACGCCGCCACGATCACCGCGAGCATCGCCGAGGCATTCGCGGACGTGAACCAGACGATCGCCGCGATCAGCAGCACGAGCGCGAGATACGCGCCCATGTGCCGCTCGAGCACCTGCGTGACGGGCGGTTTCGCCTGTTCCGCGTGCTGCATCAACGCGATGATCTTGCCGAGCGTCGAATCCTTGCCCGTGTGCGTGACGTCGATGCGCAGCACGCCATCGAGATTCAATGCGCCGCCATACACGGCGCTGCCTGCCTCGACGTCGTGCGGTACGGATTCGCCGGTGATCGGCCCGTTGTCGACGCTCGACGTGCCCGCGACCACCACGCCGTCGACCGGAATGCGCGCGCCGGCCACCACTTCGATGCGGTCGCCCGCACGCAGCGCGTCGTACGCGACTTCGACGATACGGCCGTCGGCACCGATGCGCCGCACGCGGCCGGCCGTCAGCCGGCCGAGCGCGCGGATCGCCTCCTGCGAACCGAGCACGCTGCGCTCTTCCAGTGCATGGCCGAAGGTCATCACGATCGGCAGCAGCGCGGCCGTCGTCATGTCGCCGATCGCCCACGCGGCCAGCATCGCGAGTGCGATCAGGCGATCGGTCACGCCGTGCAGGCTCGGCGCGCGCAGGCTGTGCCACGCACTCGCGAACACCGGCCCCGCGACGATCAGCGACGCGAGCGCGGCGAGCAGTTGTGCAAGCGTGTCGCCGCCGGCCGACAGCATGCGCCATGCGAACGACAGCACGAGCAGGCCGCCCGCGAGCAGCGCCAGCGCGATCTGCCGCGTGATCGTGCGGCGCTCGTCGGAGGACAGCGCATAGGCGGTCGTGCCGGCAGGCGCGGCGTCCGGCTGCGTGGCCGGTTCGGCGAGCGAATTCATCGGGCGGTTCCGGGCAGGATCAGGTTCGAGGTGTCGTGCGGATCGATCGTCGTCACGCGCCCCGCTTTCGACAGCACACGCTGCACGCGATCGCGATACAGCCGCGCCAGCAGCCCCGGATCGCCGTTCTCGCGGAGCGTCGCGTCGAGCTGCCGGATGTCGAGCGTATCGGTCTGCGCGGTCGCGACGCGCTCGGCCGCGTGGGCCTGCGCATCCTGGACGATGCGGTCGGCGTCCTGCTGCGCATCCTGGCGCCGCTGTTCGGCGGCGGTGCGGGCTTCGGCGATGGTCCGCTCGGCGACCTGCAGCGACGTCAGCACCGCGTTGAACGCATCGGCGGCCGCACCGGGAAACGCAGGCTGCACGTCGACGCGCGCGACTTCGACGCCGAGCCCCGCGTGCGCCGCGTCGAGTGCACGCAGGTGCCGCGCGATCGCATCGGCGAGATCGCCGCGCAACCGTTCGCGACGCGCGGCCATCTGCCGGTCGGCGGCCAGTTGCTCGGGCCGGGCGACCAGGATCGCGTCGAGATCGCGGGTCGCCGCAACTTCGACGGCCGACGCGGACACGATCCGCTCGAGCGCCGCGTCGAGGCGAGCCTGCTGCAGCACGTACGCGTACGGATCGCTGACCCGGTAGTAGAGCACCGCGCTCAACGCGACCGCGCCGCCGTCGCCCGTCAGCACGTAGCCGGAACCGGCCAGCGCGTCGGACAACCGCGCGACGCCCTTCGCGGACAGCGCGAGCGCCCGCGGATCGCGGTCGAGCGAGCGGATCCGCTGCTCGAGCACGCGGGCGGCACCCGGCACGAGCAGGACCGATTCGAACGGCTGCGGCCACGCGATCACGAGCCCGGCGTCCTGGGTGCGCACGAGCGCGCCGAACCGCATCACGACCGCGCGGCTGTCTGCCGGAATCCGCCGGATGTTCGAGCCGGCCCACGCGCAGGCGGCGAGCACCGCGAGCGCGGCGACGAACCAGAACGACAGGCGCACGGCCTGCGCGCCCGGCCCGAGCGGCGGTGCGGACGGCTCGCTCATCGCGCGGCCTTGTGCGCGTTGGGCGCCGGCGCGGCCTGCGCCGACGCGTCGCCCGGGCCCTGCACGAGCACGCGGAACGGCGCGGCGTCGGTACGCAGGATCAGGTTCGTATTGGTGCCGACCACCGCGTTCAGCGTGTCGAGCGACCGCAGCATCGTGTACAGATGCGGGTTGCCCGCATAGCTCTTGCCGTAGATGTCGGCCGCATCCTTGCGCGATTGCGCTTCGATGCCGGCCGCTTTCACGTTCGCGTCGGCCAGCGCGATGCGCGCGTCGCGCTCGGCGTCGGAACGGATCTGCGCGGCCTCGCGATTGCCCTCCGCGGTACGCTGCGCGGCCACCGTCTCGCGTTCCGCGCTCATCCGGTCGACCGTCGCGGCAAGCGTGACGGCCGGCAGCGTGAGCCGTTCGAGCCCGACCTGGGCAACACGCACGCCATAAGCCGCATAAAGCTGCGCATCGATCTGCCGGCGCAGCGCCTCTTCGAACTCGCCGATCTTCACCTGGGCCGGATCGGTGTTCACGAGCGACGCGAGATCGTATCCGGCGGACGTCGTCTGCAGCGCGGAGCCGACGAGCGAGCGGATCTGCCGCGCCGCTTCGTCCGGCTCGTTGCCGACCGCGCGCATGAAGCGCCCGATGTCGCGCGCATCGGCCGGCACGCGCCACGCGACGTACGCCTCGACGATGATGCGCAGCCCGTCGCGGGTGCCGACGTCCTGCAGGCCGCTCGACGTGGTGTGCAGGCGCAGGTCGACGGGCGTCACCGCATCGATCGGCGCAGGCAGGCGCCACGCGAGCCCGGGTTCGAGCAGCACGCGCACGGGCCGCCCGAAGCGCGTGATCACCGACGCCTCGCCGGCACGCACCTGCACGAAGCTCGCGACCGCGAGCGCGACGAGCACGCAAAGCACGGCAACGGCCACGCGCAGGCGAAACGCGCCGGGCGGCTGCGGCGCACCGTGGTGCGCGTGATGGTGGTGGCCGTGGCCATGGCCGTGGTGCGCATGGTCATGCGCGTGCGAATGAAACAGACTCACGATGTCGCCCCGGGTGCGGCGTCGCCCGCGCGCGGTGCGGCGACACGGCTGGTTGCCGTGTCGCGCCGTCCGTGCGGAAATCGCCGCGACATGTCAATGGATGCCGGCGAGATCGCCGGCAGGCGTATTGCGAAGATCGACGGTCGCCCGCGTGCCGTCGGCCAGCCGGTCGTCGATGATCGTCATGCGCGCGTCGCGCAGGCCGCGTTGCAGCCGGTCGAGGTAATACTCGAACGGAAACGCAGGGCCGCCGAGCCGGTATGCCACCTGGTCGGCGTCGAAATCGATCTGCTGCACGCGCGCCGACGATACCGTGTCGCCGGCCTGCGCTTCGGCGTGCGCGACCCGTTCGAGCGCCTGCTGCTGCGCGTTGCCGAGCAGGCCGGCCGCGAAGCCGCGCGCCTGCGCGACGCTGCCCTGCGCGCGGATCTGCGCGGCCTGCACGTCATGGAACGCGGCGGCTGCGCCGGTCGGCGGATGCACGCTCTCGATCACGACCGCGATCACGTCGACGCCGCTTTGCAGCCGGTCGAGCTGCTGCTGGATCGCGCGCTTCAACTGATCGGCCATCGCGGCCTGATTGGTTTCGAGCAGCGCTTCGAGCGTATGCGACGCGAGGTAGTGCACGAGTTCGCGATTGGCGCTCGTGCGCACCGTGCTTTCCGGGTCGATCGTGCGATAGAGCGCCGCGCGCGCGTCGGCATCGGTCAGGCCGAGCCGGTAGTCCACCCGCACGTCGGCGTTGACGATCTGGAAGTTCTGGCGGTCGCCGTTCGCGCCGGCAATCACCTGGGTGGTTTCCCACGGATGCGGCACATCCCACAGACGGTCGAGGCGTTCGGGTGTCGGGCCGTCGGCCGGCACGGGCGACGTATCGGCGCTGCCGTCGTTCGCGCTGCCCGCGATCGCAACCTGGTGCACCGCGCCGTTGTCGACGATGCGCGCGCGCCCGAACGGCCAGGGCAGGCCGACGTGCAGGCCCGGCTGCCAGACGGCGACCGGCGCGCCGAAGCGCTCATAGACCGCGCGCTGCTCCGGGTTCAGTACGACGACGGCGGTAAGCAGCCATGCACACGCGACGGTGGCGGCGAGCGCGCCGGGCAGCAGCCGCACGAAGCTGCGCCAGCCCCAGCTCTGCCGCAGGTCGATGCCGTAACGATGGCGCAGCTCGGCGCCGAGCGACGCGAACGGCGACGGGCGCCGGCTCAGCAGCCCGGCGATCGCGCTGGTCGGCACGATGGCGCCGCGCGGCACCGCAAACCACGACAGCACGCCGCGCAGCGCCAGTTCGGCGGCAACAGCTGCATTGAGCAGCGCGACCGCCTGCACGAGCCCGTCCGCGGTGCGGTGCCGGAACGCGAACCATGCAGCGGCCAGCGCACCCGCGAGCGCGGTGACGAGCGCGACGCGCAGCACCCGCGTGAGCGACGCGGACACCGCCGAGCGGCTGGCGGCCGCCGCATGGTGGCGTTCGGCGACGAGTGTGAGGAAGGCGAGCACGATGCAGGCCGCGCCGGCTGCGAGCGTCGGCTCGGGCGCAGCCATCGCGCGCACCAGCATCCCGGGCGACGGCGGCTGCCACGCGAGCGCGGCAAGCGCGACGGAGAGCACGCCGCCCGCGGCAACGGCCCACGGCCGCCAGTCGATCGCGGCGGCGATCGCCGGCCACGGGTTGGCGTCGTGTTCCGGCTCGTGCTTGCGGCTGAAGGCATCGCGCAGCCACTCGCCGAGCAGCGTGGCGGCCGATATGTCGGGAGGATGGCGGCGTGCGCGGCCGGCGAGCAGCACGCCGATCGCGACGACGAGTACGTTGCACCAGGCGCTGGCAAGCGGTGCGCACCAGCGCAGGTCGGCGGGCAGGAAGTCGACGGCGCCCAGCGCGCCGAGCGTGGCGACCAGCAACGCGGCGGCGCCTGCGACCGGCGCGACTGCGTCGCGGCCGGCCGGGTTGCCGGGAATGTCGTCGTTGCCTTCCGCCTGTTGCCCCATCGGGGATTCCTTACGTACGCGTTACAGGATGCGCAGGAGTCCGTGCGGAATGCTGCGAGCGGCAATGTAGCGCGGCGGATGATGAAACTCAAGGCATCGATGCGATTGGCTCGGCGGATGAGACAGTCGTGTGGGTGGAACCTTTCCGACACATTACGCGCAACGTGCGCAGCCAATATCCGGCGCGGCGCATCGTCCGGGATTCAGATGAGATGCCGGCCCGCGGCCGACTCGATCGCCAGCATGCGGGCATGCGGAGGGTGCCGCTCGTCGGCCCCCTACTTCGCCGCCTGCGCCGCCGGCGTGAACGAGCACTTCGGATCGTTCTTGCCCCGCGCCGAACAGCACTCGAGCAGGTCGCTCACCGACTTCACGTTGGCCGCGTTCCATTCGTCGCGGCTGCGGTTGTTGTCGATCGGCATCCAGTGCGTCAGCGGATAGCTGCTCGCCAGCTGGTTGCTGCCTTTGGGCGGCGGCAGCAACCCGGCGGCGAGCGGCACGTAGATCTTGCAACTGTTCTGGTCGCCGATCCGGTGGCAGCCGATGCAGGTGTTGCCGGGCGTGCTGATCGCGTGCGACGTCCATGATGCGAAGTCGGCACCGAGATTGACGTACTTGCCCCACGGATCGGTCGGCACGCGGTTCCATACCTGCCCGATCCACGGGCTGTACATGACCGGGCTCGCGTCATGGCACGACACACAGCGCTTCGTCGCGGTCGCAGCCGGTTTCCACCAGAATTCCGCGGCCGACGGACGACCGGGCGGCGGGGTCTTCTCGTTCGGCGGCGGCACACGCGACGCGTCCATGCCGCCCGTGCCGCCCTTGTCCGCATGAAACCAGCAGGTCTTGCCGTTGCGCACGTGGTGCAGCACGATGTCGACTTCGTCGTAATACGGGCTGCGGTTCTCGCGGATCTGCTTGCGACGGCAAAACGCCGAGATCTGCGTGTCGCCGTGCGACAGGTCGAGGATCTTCGAGTAAGGCGTGCATTGCCCGGCGGTCGGCGCATCATACGGCAACAGCGCCGGCCGATCGCAGGTCATGTGAGCCGTGTACCGCGCGGGCACGCTGCCGTTGACGGTAATCGGCACGTCCGTGCCGCTGTTGCAGTCGAACGCGGGAATCTCGCCGATTTCGTCGGTGCATTGCTGCGCGTATTCGTGCAGGGAGGCATCGGCGCCTTCCGCGGCAAACGAGGCGGGCGCGGCCAGCAGCATCGCCAGCGCCGCGATGCAGGTCCTGATCGTCATGCCGCCTCCTTCGTGTAGCGCATCGCCACCTTGCGAATGGCCTCGATGTACTTGACGTAGCCGGTGCAACGACACACGTTGCCGCCCACCCACGTTTCGATCATCGCGTCCAGTTCGGCGGCGGGTACCGGTTGCGCGCGCAGATGATCGAGCATCGCGGTCGCGGCCATCAGGAATCCGGACGCGCAGTAGCCGCACTGGAACGCGAACGATTCGAGAAAACTCTGCTGCAGCGGCGACAGCGTGCCGTCCTGCGCGAGCCCTTCGATCGTGTACACGTGCATGCCGGCCATCGCGCTGACCGGCGTCGAGCACGACAGCGTCTTTTCCATCGGCGCGTCAGGCGTGTTGCGCACGCCGACCGTGCACGCCCGGCACACGCCGATGCCGCAGCACAGCTTCGTGCCGGTCAGGTCCTGTCGTTCATGCAGGAAGTCGATGAGGTTCATGTCGGCGTCGGCGGCGGGGGCCTCGACGGGCTGGCCGTTCACGACCATGCGGACCGGATCGCTCATTGCAGTGCCTCCCGAATCTTGTCCGGCGTGACCGGCGTGACCCTGAACCGCTTCCCGGTCGCCATCGCCAGCGCATTGAGCAGCGCCGGCGCGATCGGGCACATCACCGCTTCCGCGATGCCGCGCGCATTCGCGGGATCGTTGCCGGGCGGCGGCAGCGCGATCAGCTCCTGCTCGGGAATGTCGGGCAGGCGCGTCACCTCGTAGCGGTCGAGGTTCCATCGGCCGCCACCCGGGCCGTCGGAACCCAGCGGACACGTCTCGGTCAGCACGTTGCCGATCCCCATCGCGACCGCACCCTGCGACTGTCCTTCGACGAGCTCCGGCGATAGTTGCCGCCCGACGCTCACCGCCGACACCACGCGCTCGACCTTCACGCGCCCGTTCGCCGGATCGACGGACACGCCGACGAGCGACGCCGACGGCGCATAGGTCGTGCGTCCGTAAAGGCTCGTGTCGACCGGCGGCGGCTGCAGCGTGCGGTACAGCGGCGTCAGGAAGTAGGGATCGAGGCCGACCGCGACGTAGTCGTAGTCGATTTGCGCACTGCCCGACGCGAACGGATAGGTGCCCTTCCAGAAGTAGCCGGCATAGCTCGCATGAACGGCCGCCACCGTCTGCAGGCCCAGCTTCGTGATGGTGCCGAGCAGCGCCGGCCACGAAATCGGCGCGAGGCCGTTCGCGACGAGCGCACCATTGGCCCAGCGCACGTCCTCGGCGCGCACGGGCACGCCCCACCACGCACGGGCAGCCGGCAGCACGCTTTGCAGGAACAAGGCCTGTGCCGCCCCCTTCACCGCGTGATACTGGTGAAAGGCACCGAGACAGGCGCTCGACGAACCGTACGTGTAGCGCACCGTCTTCGGATTGGCCGACGGATTGCTCGAACGCGTGAGCCCGAGTGCATTGAACGGCCCGATCTCGCTCATGGCGATCGTCTGCGCGTTCTGCCCGAGAAATTCTGACGGTGCGAGCCCCAGCGTCGTGGCCGCGCCATTGCCCATGTCGGTGTACGGCGTGACCACGCGCAGCCGGCTGTCGGGCAGGATCTGCACCATCCCGAACATGCCGTCGCCGGAGGTGCCGTAGGCTTCGTTCGCCATCGCGAGTCCCACGCCGTAGCGGAGATGGCGCGCACCGCGTTCCGCGCGGGTACGCTCGCGATCGCGCCACAGCGGGTGCTGTTCGAGCCGGTCGAGCAGCGCGTCGAGCTGCAGGTCGAACAGGATCGGCGCGCCCGTGATCGCGCGCCCCTTGCCGAGCCCGGGCGTGCTGCCGAGAAAATTGGCGCGACGGATCGCGAACGGCGAGAGCCCGAGCCGGCGCGCGGCCTCGTCCATCAGCGTCTCGACCGCCATGAACGCCTGCGGGCCGCCGAAGCCGCGCTGCGATCCGCCGAACACTTCCCGCGTATAGGTGGACGCCGCCTGCGCGCGTGCGCGCGGAATCTCGTAGCAGTTCATCGCGCTCAGCGCGGCGAGCTGCGCGACGTACGGCGACAGGTTCTTCTTGCCGCCGCCGTTCATCAGGAAATCGCACGTGATCGCTTCGAGCTTGCCGCGCCGGTTGAACCACAGCGATTCGGAGAACTGCGTTTCGCAGCGCTTCAACCCGACCTGGAACTGCTCGTAGCGCGACTGCTGCCAACGCAGCGCACCCTTCGCGAACGGCGCGGCGAGCGCGAGATAGAGCGGGAAATAGGACTTGTCGCGCCCGCCGAAGCCGCCGCCCGGATAGCACGCGATCACGTGGGCCTCCTTGGCCGCGACGTCGCTGCCCTGGAACAGCGCGAGCGCGCCGGTCGCATCGTCGTTCGCCGACTGCGTCCCGAGCACGAGGCTCATTTTCGCGCTGGACGCGTCGTACCATGCGAGCCCCGCTTCGGGCTCCATGAACATCGGGTCCATCGCCGGCGTCTCGAATCCTTCGTTGCCGGTCGCACGCACGCCGATCCACGCGCCGGCGGCCGCGTTGCGGGCGATCGTCGCATCGATGTTGGCGACCGCCTCTTCGCGTTGCTTCAGGTATTCGGCGGTCGGCTTGCCGCTGCCGTCGGTCTGGTAGTTGTCGACGTAGTTGAAGCCGCGTTCGTCATCGCGCACGTAGATCGTCACGGGGGAAAACGGCACGGCCTGCGCGGCCGTCGGGCGCGTGACCGGCGCGCCGTAGCGGATCACGCCGCGGTTGAAATCGAGCAGCTTCTTCGCGCGACGATAGACATCGAAGTTCTCGAACACCAGCAGCGCGGCCGGTTGTCCGTAGCAATCCGCCGGGTGGCCGGTGCGCGCGAGCCAGTAGATGTCCTGGTTCGCGATCGGATCGGCCTCGGGTGCCAGCGGAATCCGGCGCGCGCTCAGCAGCGCGTTGTCGACGACGGCGATCGGCCGCAATTCGGCCGGCAGCACCCCGAGGTCATAGCCTTCGTACACGGCGTCGACCCGATCGCACCGCAACGCATAGAGCCAGTTCTCCTGCTGCGGCCAGCCGGCGAAGTCGCGCGACTTGAAGTCACGTGCGTAGATCTTCTGGCCCGTGACCTTCGGGATGCCGTCGATGCGCCAGCGCGCCTTGCCGGGCACCGGCGCCCAGCTCGGCCCGGCCGCATCGTCGTCCGCCTGCCCGGCGGCGCCGAGCGCCAGCGCCGGCAAATGGGTGATCGAGATCGCGACGAGCGCGCCGCTCCCGGCCAGCTTCAGAAAGGTCCGGCGTGTCACAGGCACATCGATGGCCATGCTGGGTCCCTCGTTCGAATAGTCGTGCCGGCACGGCCGACGCGCGACACGACGCCGGCCGTGTGCGGGCCGCTTCGCGTGTGCTTCGTCGTGCGGGATGTCGGTGCGGAATCGGTCTTGCGGACGCGGTCGCGTGCCGGTGGTCAGGAATCGGGGGGAAGCGGACCGGGGAACGTGCGCGGCGGATTCGCGCGGGCGCCACGGGAGCGCGGATGTCTGCTGGATGAAGCGTCAGGCCGCCTGCTTGCCATTGCTTGCTTGTTCATGTTTCCCCCGGCCTTGATCGTGCGTGACTGGCCTGTTTTCCGTATTGTCGGGCAGTCGCTTGATTTTCAAGTGTTGTTGTTCGGTATTTGCGGCACGTGTAACGTTTGCTTCGTCAGTACCGTGATGCAGGCATGATTTTCAATAATGTAGAAATTCGAACCGGGTATTTCAAGGAGATTTTCGGATGGCGCGCAGCGGTGCGCAAAAAACGAACGAGAAGCCATTGCCACAAACAACGAAGTCAACAATCCCGCGGATCATTGCCGTCTTTCAATATCAGGCGAGGTATCGCCGTGCCGTTTCAATCGAGCGCACAACGCGATGCCGGCAAACTTCGCCGGCATGCAGGTTAGCAGTAGGGGGCAGCCGCTGAGGCGGTGGACTACGGCTCGTTCCATGGCCGACCATGGGTCCAGGATGCCTTGACGCCGCTATGGTCAACCTGTCTCGCGGCGCCGCCTGGGGAGGGAGCCTCCATGAAGCCTGTTATCGTGCCGGCCGGCGGGGGTGGCCGTCCAGCACGCAACACCTTGATCGGCGATTCAGACGATCCGGACGATCCCGTCGCCCCCGGGCATGACGCCTGTTCGCCGCTCACGGCGACATCCCGACGAACGTCGGCAGCAACACGCGATAGACGTGAATCATCGCCGGCCCGAGCAGCACCAGCATCAACGACGGAAAGATGCAGAAGATCAGCGGAAACAGCAGCTTCAGCGCGATCTTCGCGGCCCGCTCTTCCGCGCGCATCCGGCGTCGAGTGCGAAGCAGGTCCGACAGCACGCGCAGCGATTCGCTGATGGCCGTGCCGAAACGATCGGCCTGGATCAGCATCGCGCAGAACGACTCGATATCCTCGACGCCGGTGCGCAGCGCGAGATTGCGCAGCGCCGTTTCCTTCGTGAAGCCGGAGCGCATCTCGAGCAGCAGCAGGTCGAGCTCTCCCGATACCACTTCGCTGCTGAAGCGCAGTTCCTCGCTCACCTTCATCAGTGCGGCGTCGAGCCCCAGCCCCGCTTCGACGCACACCGTCAGCAGATCGAGCGCGTCCGGGAAATCCTCGAAGATCTTCTGCTGGCGCACCTTGATCCGCTGCGACAGCACGATGTTCGGGATGTAATAGCCGATCCCGGCCAGCACGACGAGGATCACCGACAGGATGGCGCGCTCGTCGCCGAGCCGGGTCGTGATCAGCACCAGCAGCGTCGCGCACGGCAGCGCGAGCGCGAGTACCGTCTTGGCGGTGAAGTACAGCGCGGCCGCGCTCTGGTTGCGCCAGCCGGCATTCATGAGCCGGATGCGCAGCGGCGAACTCTCCCAGCCCTCCTTCGGCACCGACAGCTTCGAGATCGGCGTGGACAATTCCACCAGCTTCGCGACCCAGCGCGACGCCATGTCGTCGCCGTCGCCGGACGCGACACCGGCGCCACCACCGCCGGCCTGCTGGATACGCCGCTGGATATTACGCGGCGCGAACAGCAGCATCGCGGCGAGCGCGCCGCCGGCCACGAAGAGGAACAAGCCGCCCAGCATCACGGCGTGGACAACGCTCAGGTTTTGCATGACACCCTCGCAACGGTTCGTGATTCGGTTCGCGCGTCAGACGCGAATCCGGACAATGCGGCGGATCCAGAGCAGACCGAAGACCATCGACACCAGCATCACGCCGACCATCCTGATCCCTGCCGGATCCTGCCAGAGCACCGACAGGAACTCGCGGTTCACCAGTGCGATCATCCCCGCAGTGCCGAACGGCAACAGCCCGAGGATCCATGCGGATAGCCGCCCTTCCGCCGACAGCACGCGCACCTTGTCGAACAGCTTGAAGCGCTCGCGGATCAGCGCGGAGATGCTGTCGAGCAGTTCGGCCAGGTTGCCGCCGGTCTCGCGCTGGATCAGTACCGCGATCACGAAGTAGCGCAGATCCTGCACCGGCACGCGTGTCGCGAGGTTCATCAGCGCGTCGTGCAGCGACACGCCGTAGTTGACCTCGTCGAACGTGACCCGGAACTCGCCGCCCATCGGATCGGGAAACTCCTCGCTCACCATCCCGAGCGTGCTCGTGAACGCATGGCCGGAGCGCAGCGCGCGCGCGATCATGTCGCAGATGTCCGGCAGTTGCCGTTCGAGCTTGCGCATGCGCCGCCGGCGGCAGCGCATCACGTACATCATCGGCAGGCAACCGGCAAACAGCGCGATCGGCAGCGCGGCCAGTTGCGGCAACGTGGCGAAGCTCAGCGCCAGCCACGCGAGCGCCGGAAACACCGCGCTGAGCACGATCAGCTTCGGCAGCGTCCAGTCGAGGCCCGACTGCTGGATCATGAGATCGAGCGCATGCACACGCGGTACACGCAGCAGCAACTGATCGAACGGCTTCGACTCGTCGAGCATCCGCTTCTTCAGGATCGACAACCGCTCCTGCTGCACGTTGCCGCCGGCCGACATCGCGCGAATGCGCGACTCGATCCGGCGCGCGGCGGCGCCATGCCGCGCGTTCCACCATTGATAGGCGCCTTCGATCGTCAGCACGACCGCGACGAACGTGAGAATCACAAAGGCGTAGAAGATCGTGTTCATGAGGCCTCCCGGCAGCCAGCGCCCTGTCGTCAGTTCGTCTCGTACCGCTGAGACGGGTCGTACAGCGAATCCGGCAGGTTGATGCCGAATGCCTGAAGCCGCTCGACGAACTTCGGCCGCACGCCCGTCGCGCAGAAGTGGCCGCGTACCGTACCGTCGCGGTCCACGCCCGTGCGCTTGAACGTGAAGATCTCCTGCATGTTGATGATGTCGCCCTCCATCCCGGTGAGCTCCTGGATGCTGACGATCTTGCGCCTGCCGTCGGTCAGCCGCGCGGCCTGCACGACCACCGAGATCGCCGACGTGATCTGCTGGCGCATCGTCTTCGGCGGCAACGTCAGGCCGGAGATGCTGACCATGTTCTCGAGCCGCGTCAGCGCATCGCGCGGCGTGTTCGCGTGGATCGTCGCGAGCGAGCCTTCGTGGCCGGTGTTCATCGCGTTGAGCATGTCGAGCGCCTCGGCGCCGCGCACTTCGCCGAGGATGATCCGGTCCGGGCGCATCCGCAGCGCGTTGCGCACCAGCGTGCGCTGCGTAATCTCGCCCTTGCCCTCGATGTTCGGCGGTCGCGTTTCGAGCCGCAGCACGTGCGGCTGCTGCAGTTGCAGCTCGGCGGCGTCCTCGATCGTCACGATCCGCTCGTTGCGCGGAATGAAGCCCGACAGGATGTTGAGCAGCGTCGTCTTGCCGCTGCCGGTGCCGCCCGACACCAGCACGTTCACCTTCGCGCGCGACAACGCGTCGAGCAGCTCGGCCATCGGCGGCGTCAGGCTGTGGTAGCGCACGAGGTCGTCCATCTTCAGCGGATTGACCGCGAAACGCCGGATCGACATCAGCGGCCCGTCGATCGCGGACGGCGGGATGATCGCGTTCACGCGCGAGCCGTCAGGCAGCCGCGCATCGACCATCGGGCTCGATTCGTCGATGCGGCGCCCGACGCGCGACACGATCTTCTCGATCACCTTCATCAGGTGCGCGTCGTCGTAGAACGTCACGTCGGTCAGTTCGAGCTGGCCGAAGCGCTCGACATAGACCTGCCGGTACGTGTTCACGAGGATGTCGGAAACGGTCGGGTCGCGCAGCAGCGCTTCGAGCGGGCCGAAACCGAACATCTCGTCGTACACGTCGATCGCGAGCTGCCGCCGTTCGATGTCGTTCGCGGGCATCCGTTCGTCGTCGAGGATGCGCGAGATCAGCAGGCCGATCTCCGTGCGGACCGATTCCTGCGGCATCCGCGACAGGCGCTCGAGCTCGACACGTTCGAGCACGGCCAGGTGGATTTCGCGGCGCAGCTTCTGGTATGCGTCGCGCACCGACGAATGGGCCGGGCCGGTCGGTTCGCTGCCCGTCGCCAGTGGCGGCTGGGCCCGCTGCAACGACATCTGTTCGCGCAATGACATGATGGTTCCCCGAAAGACTTACATGGACTTGAGCTTCGGCGTGGCCTTGCGGCCGAACAGCCGGGACATCAGCGGTTCGCTGTGCGTCGCGCCGTGCCCCGCGCGCACCTCCCCTTCGACGAGTTGCTTCGCATACCCTTGCAACGCACGGACGACCCCCGTGCCGCGCGCGACCCGCGACACCGGATGGCCCTGGTTGATCGCGTCGAGCACGGTGTCGGCATCGTCGGGAATCGTGCAGGCCGCGTGCAGGCCGAGCACTTCCTCGAGCGCCGCCCGAGTGCGGTCGCTCGCGCGCGTCGCGCGGTTCACGATCAGGCGCATCTGGTCGGTCGAGTAGCCGAGCGACACGAGGATCTCCAGCAGCCGGCGCCCGGCCCGCACGTGCGGCATCGCGGGCTGCAGCACGAGCGCGATCTGGTCGCTGCGATCCAGCGCGACCATCGACAGCGGATTGATGCAGACGCCGACGTCGAAGATCACGAAGTCGTAACGCGGCGCGGCCACACCCAGGATCCATTCGAGCGCGTCCTCGCGCATCTCGGCGGCCTTGACCGGGTCGCCGGCGCCCGCGAGCACGTGGAAGTTTTCCGTCACGTGCGCGACGCTCGCATCGAGGAACGCGCTGTCGAGCCGTTCGATCTGCGCGCACAGCTGCGGCAGCGTCGACGGCGGGGTTTCGTCGCTGACGAGGAACGCCGCGTCGGCGAACTGCTGGTTCAGGTCGATCAGCAGCACGCGGCGCTTGAAGCCTTCCGCGATCTCGAATGCGAGGTTGCTGGCAGCGAAGCTCGTGCCGGCCCCGCCCTTGCACGACATGAACGACACGATCCGCGTGTCGTCGGTGTCGCGCCGCGTGCTTTGCGCGGCCGCGCGTTCGAGCGCATTGCCAAGCACCTGTGTGTCGAGCGGCCACTGCAGCACGTCGCGTGCGCCTGCGCGCATCGCGTCGAGCAGCACGTGCGGCGACGTGTCGGCCGTCACGAGGATGCAGGTCAGCCCGGCATGCGCACGGCAGATCCGCTCGATCGCCGCCCGCTCGGGCGCGTCGAACGACGTACCGTCCACCAGCAGGATGTCGAACGCGTCGAGCCCGTCGGTGCGATGTTCGATCTGCGATGGGCGCCCGGTCGCGCGCGTTGCACGATAGCGTCCGCAGTCGGCCACGAGGCGCGCGATCTGCGTGAGTCGCGCGGTGTCGTCGGAAGCTACGAGGATGTTGATCATGTCGTGTGCCTCGCCTGTTCGATCAATTGCAGTTGGCGCCGCCGGTCGCGGAGGTCAGGCTTTCTCGCGGCAGTGTCGTCGTGAACGGCGGCATCGTCACCGTGACGTTCACGAACGGGATCATCGTCTTGACGGTGACGTTCGTGACGCTCACGGTCACGAACGAACACGTGTTCACGGTGCAGTTGGCCGGGGTGTAGTTCACCGACACGTTCGCACTCGACAGCAGTGGCAGCAGCGCGGTCACGCGCTTCGCGACGCCGGCGGCATTGACGTCGCACACCACCGCAGTGCGTGCGCCGAGGCGCACGGCTTCGCTCGCGGTGTTCCAGTAGAACAGCACGCGGCCGAATTCGAAGATGCCGATCAGCAGCATGACCAGGGCCGATGCGATCAGCCCGAACTCGACGAGTGCCGAGCCGCGCTGGCCGCGCCGGCGCGACAGCGGGAAATGGCGCGCGTTCATGACACCTGCCTCATCACGGTGACGATGTTGCCGAACGTGATCGACGAGAGCCCTGGGTACACGGGGATCGGCTGATACCTGTAGCCCTTGATCTTCACCTCGACGACGTTGATCGCGCCCGATGCCGTGCCGCTCGCCGCGTTGTTGTTCGCGTCGTAGGTCGGCAGGTTCGCGAACTGCGACGGGTCGGACGGGTCGCTGCAGCCGGTCGTGCGCTGCGCGTCGCAGATCGTCACCATCGACGTCTTGAGCCCCGGCACCAGCTCGGTGCCGGCCGCGCCGCACGTCGTGCTGCCGTAGACGACCAGGCACTGCGCCGCCGACACCGGGTACGCGCTATCGGTCGGCAGCCAGACCGACAGGTAGCGCGCCGCATCGCGCGTCGCCTTGGTCAGCGTCTCGTACTGGTAGATCGCGCGGCCGAACTCGGCCACGCCGGTCGCGAGCAGGATCATCGGCATCAGCACGATCGCGAATTCCACGGCGACGACGCCACGGGTGCGCGAACGGCGAGACGGGGGCTTGTTCATGATCCGCTCTCCGCTATTGAACGAGCATCGGGACCTGGGTCCCGGACGCGCTGCCACTGCCCGGCAAGCCGTGCGTCGCGCACGGGTTGTTGCCGGAGACCGACGAGCCGAGGTACTCGAGATGCGCGACGATAGCGCCGCTGCCCGCGCTGAACGGCAGCGGATCGAGCATCAGCACGCAATCCCATTGCGTGACGTGCACCTTGCCGCTGCTGCCCTTCAGCGTCGAACAGTCGCCTTCCGGCGCAAGCGCGACACGGCGGTCGCTGCCGTAAGTCTGGTAGTTGCTCGCCGTCGCGGTGCCGTTGGTGTTGATCCCGCTGCCCGAAGGCGGCGCGCCGTCGCCCTGGTAGGACTTGAAGGCTGCGCGGTCGGCCACGAACTGCGTGTACGCGTCGCCCTTGATGCCCGCCGTTCCGGGCGGCCCGTAGTTCGGGCCGACATACGCATAGCCGGTGAAGTCGGGCTGGCCGCTCGAGCCGTTCGCGCCGTTCGTATAGATGCCGAAGCGCGTGTTCCAGGCCCGCAGCGACGCCGACTTCAGGCCAGTGGTGGCGAGATCCGGCGGGCTCGTGATGTTGCAGGTGTTGCCCGACAGCTCGCTCGCGAGGGTCGGTTCGTTCGTCGAGCCGTCGAGCGCCGCCCAGCCGAAGTTGCCGGGCCCGTACGTCGACGACGACCCGGACGGCGACGCGATCCAGTCGCCGACCTTGTAGACCGGATCGGACGGGCCGCGACACACGAACACCGGAATCGCGCAGGTCGTCTGCCCGCCGCCCACCGTCGCGATCGCACTGGCGGACACGGTCGCCGCGTTCGCGAGCTTCGTGCCCGGCAGCACGTTCAGCACCTCGATGAACCAGTTCGCGATGTTGCTCAGCGACGCGGTGCACTGCACGTACTTGATGTTCGCCGGCGTCGTGACCGAGCCCTTCGTCACGAACGGGTCGGTGAGCGAATCGCTGAACGTGACGTTCGCATTCGTCGACATCTGCACCGACTGGTTCTGGAAGAACACGAAGTTCAGGTGGCCGGCGGCAATGCCGTCGGCCTCGGCCACCGACAGGCTGATGGCCCCGGTCAGGTCACGCGCAGCCGACAGCGCGCACGCATCGGCGCTGTTCTGCAGTTCGCTGCGCGTGACGTACAGCTTGCCGAGATCCAGCGCGAGACCGACGAACCCGATCATCACCGCCAGTGCGAGACCGACGACGATCGCGACGGCACCGCGCTGGCGATGCAGGCTGCGACGCATGACTTTCGGACGACGAACTGCGCGGTTCATGGCGTTCTCCCTGAGCGTGCCGTCGTTACTGGGTAGCCTTGCCGACGCCGATCACGAACGCATTGGCGGGCGGATCGATCTGCTTGAACGACTTGTCGTAGTTGTCGAGCGCCGACGCGGCCGCGCTGCCGCTGACCACCGTCGTCGCGGCCGCGTGTTCGACGGCATGCGGATCGATGATCTGGGCCTGCGTCACGGCGCGGACCGATTGGCCGAAGCGGGTGTCCCACACCGGCGTGGACGACATGCAGCCGGCAAGCGCGAACGCGAGCGGTGCGGCGAGCGCCGCGCGGCGCACGAATACGAGGTAGGCGGATTTCATGAGTGTCCCCTTGGAATGGCATCAACGGTCGGTGGACTCGGGTTCCGAGCGCGCGATCTGCGCGTGGGCAGCCGCCGGGATCCGGTGCTTCGGTCGCGCCGGCGCAGCCGGCTGGGCCGATGCGTCGGGGCCGGTCGCCGCCAGGCGCGCGGCCGCGGCTTCGATGGACGCGATGCGGGCCGCGTCGGCTGCGCCGGATTGCGACACCGCGGCCGGCGCCGGCGCCTTCTGCGGTTCGGCAGGTACCGGCGGCTGCGCGTCCGCCCCTTGCGGCGCGCGCGGGGCGGGCAGCACGGCGCTCGGGCCGGCCGGCGCGTCCGATTGCGGCGCCGGTGCGGGCGCTTGAGCCGGTGCCTGCTGGGCGTCTGCCGCGCCGTTCGACGGTTGCGCAGCAGGCTTGCGAACCCCGCCACGGCCTTCCATGTTGCCCGTCGCATACACGTCGGCTTCGTTCGGCTTCGAGAAGCTGTCGGTCGGCAGCGGCACGTCGGCGGTCTGCAGCGGCTTCACGAGGTGCGGCGTGATCAGAAAGATCAGCTCGGTGCGGTCCTGCTGGAACGACGTGCTGCGGAACAACGCGCCGAGCACCGGCACTTCGCCCACGCCCGGGATCGCCTTCAGCGCGCCCGTCACGTTGTCCTTGATCAGCCCGCCGATCGCGAACGATTCGCCGTCGCTCATCTGGACCGTCGTCGATGCTCGCCGCGTCGTGATCAGCGGCAGGATCGACGTGCCGCCGATGTTGGCCGCGCTCAACGTGACGCCCGTCTGCGAAAGCTCCGACACTTCCGGAGCCACCTTCAGGCTGATCCGGCCGTTCGCCAGCACGGTCGGCGTGAACTTCAGCGCGACGCCGAATTCCTCTTCCTGCAGCGTGATCGACGACGTGCCGTTGCCGCTGCTCTGCGGGATCGGGATGAAGATCTTGCCGCCGGCGAGGAACGTCGCTTCCTGGCCGCTGATCGTCACGAGATTCGGTTCCGCGAGGATCTTGACCAGGTTGTCGGTGTTCTGCGCGTCGGCCGCGAGGTTGAACGGCTTGTTGTTCGCCTTGCTGAACGCGACCCCGCTCGCCACCCCCGCGAGCAGGTTGCTGACCAGCGCGCCGCTCCACGAACCGAAGCCGCCCTGGATGTTGAGCGCGCTGCCCATCTGGTTCATCAGCGTCTTCGACACCTCGGCCACCTTCACCTCGAGCATCACCTGCTGCGGCGAGGTGACGGCCAGCATGTTCAGCACACCGCCGCCGCTTTGCTTGCCGCCCGCGCCCGCGGCCGGATCGCCGCCGCCAGCGCTGTCGCCGTAGGCATGCGCGATCTGCACGGCCTGTTGCGCGGCCTGCGAGCTCGACACGGTGCCCGACAGCACGATCGTGCCGGCCGCGGTCGTCACGCGGATGTCGCGCTCGTTCGGCATCAGCTGCTGCAGCGATGCCTGCAGGCCGCCGGCATCCGCACCGACGGCCACGTCGATCACGCGGCATGCACCGCTCCGGCCCTGCACGATCATGTTCGTCGTGCCGACCGACAGCCCGAGGATGTACAGCGTCTGCGGCGACACCATCGTCGCCTGTGCGACGGCCGGATTGCCGATCGTCCGATTGCGCACCGGCTCCGGCATCGGCACCAGCAGCGACTTGCCGAGCGGCACGCTGACACTGGTCGAATCACGCACGGCGCCGACGCAGTTCGGCCCGCGCAGCGGCCCCGCCGACGCGGCGGGTGCGGCGGCCGCCACCGGCCCCATGCTGATCGTCATCTGCATCGGCCCCTTGCCGAGGGTGGCCGGCGCGCCGGCGCCGCCCTTCGTCAGTGCGCCCGCTTCGACGCCTTCCTGAGCCAGTGCGCCATAGACGGTCAGCCATCCCGAACAGAGGATCGCGGCCATCATCGTGCCCCGTGCGACGCGTGTACGCAGCGGGCCGGACCCGGTGCATTGCGGTTTGGTCTTCATTTCGTCTGATCCCCCGAGAGACCGGCGCTGCGCCGGTTATCGACTTCCAAGGCCGCCGTGTCTCGCTGACGGCCGTTCTGTTTATCTGGATGCGTGCCGCTGCATCAGAAGCATTCGACGCTGCCCCTCACGCCCGTCAGCACGCCGACGCAGTCGCGCCGTACTTCCGGCCCCGCGTGCGATGCGACGTGCACGCGCACCGTCTTCACACGGGCCGGTGCCGGCGGCGCTTCCGGTGCGGGCTCCTTGCCGAGCAGCGTCAGCTTGGTCGCCCCGTCGGTGTTCAGCGTCTTCTGGTCGACCTGGTTGCGCAGCACGAGCGACAGCGTGCCGACGCTGCGCGCGAGGTCGAGCCGTTCGGCCTGGTCGGGCGTGACTTCCAGCGTCACCGCGTTGACGACCTTCGGCGCCGTGTCGTCGCGGCTCACCTGCTGCGCGACGGCGAGCACGAGGATGTGCTCGAGCACGATCTTCGAGATGCTCTGCCCGTCGGTCTTGCCCTGTTGTTCCTGCGTGTTGACGATCACGTCGACGTAGTTGCCCGGCAACGCGAAGCCCGCGACGCCGACCACGTCGTTCACGCGCACGGTGATCGCGCGGCTGCCGTCGGCGATGACCGCGGACAGCCCGCCCTTCGTGCCGACCGGCGCGAGCTTCGACTCGATCACCGGCTCGTCGCGCGACAGGCTGGTGCGGACCACGCGCCCTTCAAGCGCCTTGGTATCGGTGAACGCGCCGGTCGGCACGCTGCCCGACGGCCAGCTCACCATGCGGATCTGGTTCGGCCCGAGCGGTTCGCCCAGGTTCAGGTCGGTGGCCGCCACCGCAACCGGCGTGACCGCGCTCGTGGATGTCTGCATCAGCCAGTGGGACGCGAACACCACCGCGGCAAGACCCGCGACCATCGCGACGACCAGCATCAGGATTGCTCGACTGTTTTTCATGGCAATGCTCCTCGACGAATCGTGAAAGAAACCGCTCAACCGGTGACGTAGGTGCGCCCGCCGCGCTCGACGGGTGGCGGATGGCCGCCGTCCCGTTCAGGCACCGTGCCGAAATAGCTCGCCCAGGCGTCGTACAGCGCGTCGTGGGTCACTTCGGGCGGATCGCCGCGGTAACGCGCGCCGGCGGCGACGAGACGCAGCAGGTCCGCCGGGAAGCAGGCGAGAAACGCCTTGCCGGTCGGCAGATGCAGCCGATGCAGCAGATAGTCGAACGCATCGCTCGCCGAGACGAGACCGAGCGATGCGCAGGCCGCGTGGTACACGGCGCGGTAGTCGTCGATCGACAGCGCACCGACGTGCAGCTTCGAGCCGAGGCGGCGCAGGAACGCGTCGTCGCCCAGTTGCTCCGGCGACAGGTTGCTCGAGAACACCGGCCAGACGTCGAACGGCATCACGAAGCGGTTGCCGGATTCGAGCGTCAGTAAATCGACGCCGCGATCGAGCGGGCGCAGCCAGCGATTGAGCAGGTCGCGCGGCTCGACGCGCTGGCGGCCGAGATCGTCGACGACGTACATGCCCATGTTCGCCTTCATGTGCGGCGGCGCCTGGTAGAAGCCGGCAACCGGATCGCGGCGCAGGTCGAGCTCGTCGAGCGTCAGTTCGCCGCCGGACATCACGACCGGCCGCTCGCACAGGCGCCAGCGGCGATCGACCGCCTGGCCGCCGGGTTGCGACGCCGCGTCGACATGCACGAGCGGGTCGTAGACCTGAATCACTTCACCGGCCACGCAGATCGCATGCGGCACCGGCACGTAGCCGTGCATCAGCGAGCCGAGCCGCTCGGCGAGAAAGGTCTTGCCGCTACCGGCCGGGCCATGGATCAGCAGCGGACGGCCCGCATTCAGTGCGGCGGCCGCCGCGTCGAGCACCGACGTGTCGATCACGATGCCTTCGAACGCGGCCCACACGTCGTTCTGGCCGATGTGCAGCATGCGTACCGAATGCGCGGCCACGCAGGCGAGATATGCGTCGAGCGTCACCGGCGCAGGCCCGCTGTAACCGTTGCGCGCCTGCTCCTCGAGCGCACTCACCCGGCCCGCATCGGTCAGGCGGAACGTCACGTCGAGATCGGTCGCCCCGCGATGCGTGAGTTCGACGAGGCGCTCGCGCACCAGGAACGCAAAGACGTCGTCGAGTACCGCGAGCGGCAGGCAGTGCCGCTCGACCAGGTCGCCGTAGGTCGGGCGGCCGAGCATCAGCGTCGACTTCAGCACGAGCCCGGCAACGAACGTCTTGCTCAGACCCGTTTCCTCGAGCGTGCGCGGCGCCACCGGCGGCTGCGCGCCCAGCTTCGTATGCGCCTCCCGCGACGGCAGCGGATCGGGCAGACGGGCCACCTGCGCGTCGCGTCTCGGTTCGGTAGGGTTCGTGTTCATGGTCGCTCCATCCTCGTTGCGGATGCGTCGCGTCACGCGTACGACGCGAACAGCATGCCCAGCGTGCCGGCCGCGATCGCCACGCCATACGGCAGCGAGCCGACCGACGTGATTGCCGCGGGGCCGTCGGCGGCCTCCGCACGCGTGCCTCGCGCATGCCGCGCGAGCAGCGCGCGGACATTCGTCCACATCTGGCGCATCCGCCCGCGCAACAGCACGACCGCGAGTGCACCGACCCCGCCGGCCACGAAGGTGGCCAGCACGATGTACACCGTCATCTGCGCGCCGACCCACGCACCGATCGCGAGCATCAGCTTCACGTCGCCGGCGGCCATCCCGCGCAACAGGTAGAACGGCAGCAGCAGCGCGAAACCGGTCGCCGCGCCGGCAAGCCAGCCGAGTGCGCCTGCCAGGACACCGTGCAGCAGGCACTGGGCGACCAGCGCGCCGGCGAGGCCGAGCACGACGAGCGGATTCGGAATACGGCGGGCGGCGAGATCCGTGCCGGCCGCGGCGACCGCGAGCAGCGTCACGCACAGCGGAATCGGGTAAGGCGGCGCAACGGGTAGCATGGCGAACCTCGCGAAGCGAATCGAAGGATCAGGAAACCATCGCCAGTGCGGTGGCCGCGGCAGCCATGACGGCCGTTGCGATCACCGCGTACGTATCGGCAAGCGAGCCCGTCAGCGTGACTGCGCTGCCCAGCAACGCGACGACGAACGTCGCGGCGAGGAACGCATACTCGATCGACGCCACGCCCTGCTCGTCGCCGATCTCGAGGCTTGCGACACGCGCGCTGGTTCGCATGATGGTCTCCGGTTCCGGGTGATCAGATGCGTGGGAGCGGCTCGAACGCTGCACCGGCCGAGCCGTCCGCACGCTCTGCTTTCCAGCGGCCTCAAACGGCCGCGGTCAGGTCGGCAGCGATCGTGGTGAACACGGTCTTGAGCTGCGTGCCGACCGCGGTGACGGCGACGATGATGCCGACGGCGATCAGCGCGGCGATCAGGCCGTATTCGATGGCGGTCACGCCGTCTTCATCGCGAACGAAACGGGCGGCTTGTTGAATGAACTTGGACATGGTGTTCTCCTTGCGTGGTGACTTTCAAAGCCCTCGCGTGCCGGCTGGTCGGATGACCGTGCATCGGTACGTCGAGGTGGTGTGTTGATGCCGTGTGGTGCCGACGCGCGATTCGGATGCACCGTTCGTCGTACCGTCCTTCAAAGTGCTGTAACTGCTGAATCCAGACTCGAGGCGATCGTGCTGAACACGGTCGACAGGTCCGTACCGACCGCCGTCAACGCGACGACGAGGCCGAGCGCGATCAGTGCAGCGATCAGGCCGTATTCGATGGCCGTCACGCCGTCCTGATCCCGATCGAACCAGGCGATCTTTTCGATGACTCGTTTCATCCGTAATCTCCTTTCGGACTGCTATGAATTACCCTTCGTCGTTCACGACGTCGGGACGGGCACCACCGGCACTACTCGAGAAAAACGGAACGCTCCGCTCAGTTGCGGGAACGGGGATGTAGACCCCTGTCCGTGCGAACGGGTATCAGCGAGGCAGAAGGCGAGAGAGTCGTGTACGGCGCGACCGGCCGGATGAACCGGGCGCCCCGATCGACCCGAACGGCACGACGGCCGTTCGACGCATGGAATCCGGTTGAACGGGAAACAAACTCCCGGCAAAGCTGCAATATGTCTTTAACGCGGCTTGCGAGCCGCGGTGCGCTGTGGTCTTTCATTTTTATTCCCCGTATTCGGTCATGCCGATTTCTTGTTGCCCTGAAGACACCGGGTCACAACGGTCATTCGACGAATGCTTGCGAAGTGAATCGACCTGGAGCTGCATGTTCTTCGACGCGCTCCGGCCGTCCTTTCCGCAGGCGATTTCGAAGCCGGTTCCTTTTGTCCATTTGCCGGAACCGCCCGGTCGTCACCTCGTCGACTGCCGTGCCAACGCTTACGCAAAGAGCAGGCCACCTTGAGCGAAATCGAGGCGCAGCAAGGGTTCCGGCGATGCCGGTGCGGCCCGGCCCGGGGCCCGATACGCAAAATGTTTCAAAATTGATCTATGTTTTTTCGCAAGCGTTGTAAGCCGGAATGCCCGCCGCCGCGCTGCGACAAGGAGCAAAAATTTCTGCTCGGGATTTTCCCGAACGCGCGAAGCGGCCTGCGTTGCCCGCGACCGCCGCGATTCGGAGCCGGTCAAAATGCCCGAATGTTTCAAAGCAGAAACATGAAATCCGGATTTGCGCATTTCTCATACCTGAAAATCCGGTTTTTACGCGCTGTCCCGAGAAATCCAAACCTCGGCTTTCAGCGGGCGGTTTGCATCACGCGATTTTTTCTTCAACAATGAATTCACCGGACAGCGCCATTTGAGCGCGAATCGATCCGCAGGCACGACCACATCGAACGGCTGCATAAAGCCAGGCAGCCTCTACACACAGACGGGGAATCATGTACACAGCCAATCGTGGGACGCGCATTCGCGCCATACGCTGTGCTCAATGGCTGACAGCCGACCGCATCGTCCCGTACAGCTGCATCATGCTGATGCTCTTCGTCGCCCTGGTGATCGTGTGGGGTGTCGTGACCGACGGCTTTACCTCGAGCGACGTGACCCGTCCGGGCATGGACTTCTCGGTCTTCTGGACCGCATCGCATCTCGTATTGCAAGGCCATGCCCCATCGGCCTACGACGCTTCCTCCTTCCTGCAGGCCGAGACCGCGCACTTCGGTGCGTATCTGCAGCATCGGCCGCTTCCCTGGCTCTATCCGCCGACGATGTTGCTGTTCATCGCGCCGGTTGCCCTTGTGCCTTTCCTGCCCGCTTACTTCCTCTTTTCCGCGGGCAGTCTTTTATGCTACGCGTTCGCCATCTCGCGGTTGTCGGGATTGCGCGCGCATCTTCCCGTGCCGCGTGCCGCGGCGCTCGTCGTGGCCGCGTATTCGGCCGTGTGCATGTCGGCGCTGTTCGGCCAGAACAGCATCCTGACCGCCGGCCTCGCCGCACTCGCGCTGCATCTGCTCGGCAAGCGTCCGGTCGTGGCCGGCGTGTTGATCGGGCTGCTCGCGATCAAGCCGCAACTCGCCGTGGTGTTCCCGTTCGCGCTGATCGCCGCGCGGGCGTGGCGCGCGTTCGGGGCCGCGGCCATCACCGCGATGCTGTTCGCGGCGGCCGGGGTCGCGCTCACCGGTACCGGCGCACTGCATGGACTCGGCCAGGCCGTGGCGACGGTGCGCGACCAGCATTTCATGCTGCCGTCGTACTGGCTGGCGTCGCCGACACCGTTCGCCGCGCTGCGGCTCGCCGGCGTCTCTGTGCCGACCGCACTCGCCGCGCAGGCGGCAATCGCGCTGCTCGCCATCGCGGCGACCGTCGACGTGTGGCGCCGCACGCCCGACCTGCGCTTGAGGAGCGCCGTACTCTCCGTCGCCACCTTGCTGACTACGCCCTATCTGTGGCACTACGAACTGACCTGGCTCGGCATCGCGATCTTCTGCCTGATCGCCCATGGTTTCGATGAAGGCTGGCTGCCCGGCGACCAGGCCGTGATCGTGCTCGCGTGGCTGCTGCCGATCTTCGAGATGCTGAACCGGTTGATGAAGCTGCCGCAGATCGGCCCGATCGTCCTGCTTGCCGTGCTGTTCGTCGTCGTTCGCCGCACGGCCCGGCGCTCGCCCCGGGATTCGCAATGAAGGTGCCCCTTTTCGTTCGCCATGCCCATCCTTCAATGGCTGCGCATCCCGAACTCCCGATCGCCGGCCCGCGCCGCTATCCTCACTGGCTCAATCGCGATCGCGTGCGCATCTATGCCTTCGGCGTGTTGCTGACCGAACTCCTGTTCATCGGTATCTACATTGCGCGGCTGGTCCTGCAGCACGGCGCCGCACTGGTGCCGCTGTCGCAGGATTTCTCCGCGATCTGGAGCGCGGCCTGGCTCGCCGCGCACGGGCGCGCCGCCGACGTCTGGCATTTCAATGCGTTGTTTGCGGTCCAGCAACTCGCCGTACCGAGCATGAATCTCGAGGACGGCGCACTTCTGTGGCTTTATCCGCCCTCCATGCTGCTGCTGGTCCTGCCGCTTGGCTGGCTTCCGTACACGCTGGCGGTCGTGCTCTGGCTCGGCGTCACGTACGTGCTGTTCGCCGTCGTCATTCAATCGACCGTGCAGCGCGGCACCGCGTGGCTGTGCGCGCTGGCCTTCCCCGCCGCGTTCGTGACCCTCGTCGTCGGGCAAACCAGCCTGTTTACCGCGACGCTCGGCGGCCTGGGCCTGCTGCTCCTGAATCGCCGCCCCGTATGGGCCGGGATCTGCTTCGGCATGCTGATGATGAAGCCGCAGATGGCCATCCTGTTTCCGCTCGCGCTGCTGTGTGCCGGCCAGTGGCGCGCACTGGCCGCATGGGCGGCGACGATTGCCGCCTGTGTCGTGCTCGCCACGCTCGCGTTCGGCGTCGATTCGTGGATCGCATTCGCACACGGGATGCACGGCGTGTACCAGGTCGTCAGCGCCGGCCATGCGAAGCTCCCGCGAATGCCGACCGTGTTCGCGCTGGCCGCAATGGCAGGCTGGCCCGCCACCGTCGCCACCAGCCTCCAGCTGCTGTCTGCCGCGACCGCGGCCCTCGCCGTCATCTATACCTGGCGCGGCGCCTGCTCGTACGCACTGCGCGCCGCGACCCTCGCGTGCGCCTGCCTGCTCGTCAGCCCCTATCTGTACGACTACGACCTGACCTGGTACGGCATCGTGATCGCGTGGTACGCGCGCTATGCGTGGACGCACGGCTGGCGCCGCTTCGATCGCGAATGGCTGCTGCTGCTGTGGCTGATGCCGCTCGCGGGCCTCGCGGTCGTGCCGCATCTGTCGTTCCAGTTCATGCCGCTCGTCACGCTGGCGTCGCTCGCGCTGCTCGTCAGCCGGGTCGCCCGGGAGCGACACGACGTGCCGTCGATGCCGGACACCCACGACAACTCGACCGAAACCGCGTTCACCCATCAGGCCCGAACGCATCACCGCCCGGCGTACGGAATGCGCCGCACCGGCCGACCGACCATCGGCGCGCATCGGTGAAACGACATCACAAGGGGAATCACCATGCGGGAACCACTCTATACACCGCTCATCTCGCTGGTCGTGCCGTTCTACAACGAAGGCGAGGCCGTCGAGCATTTCTTCGACGTCGTGATGCCGCTGATGACGTCCATCGACGCGATCCGTTTCGAGATCGTCTGCGTGAACGACGGCAGCCGCGACGACACGCTCGACCGGCTGATCCGGATCAGCAGCGCCGAGCGGCGCGTGCGCGTGATCGACCTCACCCGCAACTTCGGCAAGGAAGCGGCACTCACGGCCGGCCTCGACGAAGCGCTCGGCGACGCGGTGATCCCGCTCGACGCCGACCTGCAGGATCCGCCGAGCCTGATTCCCGTGATGATCGAGCACTGGCGCGACGGCGCGGAAGTCGTCGCGGCGAAGCGCAGCAACCGCGCGTGCGACTCGTACGCGAAACGCACGGCGGCCGCGATCTACTATCGCGTGCACAACCTGCTGTCGGACGTGAAACTCCCGGAGAACGTCGGCGATTTCCGGCTGATGGACCGCAAGGTCGTGCACGCGCTGCGCAACCTGCCCGAGCGGCATCGCTTCATGAAGGGGCTGTTCGCATGGGTCGGCTACCGCACCGTGATCGTCGAATACCAGCGCGACGCGCGCAGCGCCGGGCACTCGAAGTTCTCCGGCTGGAAGCTGTGGAATTTCGCGCTGGAAGGCATCACCAGCTTCAGCACCGTGCCGCTGCGCAGCTGGACCTACATCGGCGTCGGCATCGCCACGCTCGCGTTCCTGTACGGCGCGTTCATCATCGTCCGCACGCTGCTGTTCGGCAATCCGGTGCTCGGCTACGCATCGCTGATCTCGGTCACGCTGTTCATCGGCGGGATCGAGCTCATCGGGATCGGGGTCGTCGGCGAATACGTCGGGCGGATCTACGACGAGTCGAAGCAGCGGCCCGTCTACCTGATCCGCCGCCGCTACCAGGCGCACGGCAAGGTGATCGAACTCCCGGTCGCGCGCGATGCGCGCCGCCAGATCGCCCGCCGGCGCGTGCAGCCGACCCGTGCGCGGATCGGCGCACGCTGACCCGTGCCGACGGTCATGATCGCCCTGCTCCATGCCGAGCGCACGCGGCTCGTGCGCTTCGGCGTGTCCGGGCTCGGCTCGACCGCGATCCACACGCTGGTGGCCGCGGCGCTGTTCGCGCGGTCCGATGCGACGCTGGTGACGGCGAACGCGATCGCCTTCCTCTGCGCGACGGCCTTCTCGTATCTCGCGAATACGCTGTGGAGCTTCTCGTCGACGATGCGCACGCGCAACGCGCTGCGCTTTCTCGCGGTCACGCTGGCCGGCTTCGTCGAAACGATGCTGCTCGCGCGGGCGGCCGAAGCGCTCGGAAGCTCCCGCGGGATGAGCATCGTCGCGATCGCACTGCTGGTTCCGCCGACCACGTTCGCGCTGCACCGGCTGTGGACCTACCGGTAAGCCATCCCGCGCCCTTTCCGCCACGCCCGGAATTAATCGGCTGCTCCATTAACAGGTTCAATGTCGCTATATTTATGTAACGCATCGAGCCGATTGAATCCGATTTCAAAATTACCGTCCGAAATAATATTAATACCCTGTTTACCTTTACAGCTTCCGGAATTAACCGAACGGGATAATCTGCATTCGCCATCTCGCCTGCACTTGCCTTGATCGGCACGAAGCCTTGCAGGACAAGGCGATGGCGGCCGCACGAAGAAATTCGCGCAACAATAAGTCCCATTCATTCAAACGGGAGCTTCTATGTCACGCGTTACCGATGTGCTCGTCTCATTCGACACCGAAACCATTCTCAAAAAATATCCGAATCCCAGCAAAAACCCGGCCGCACCGACGCTGATCGACTGGCGCTATGTCTATATGGTGACCAACCAGGACAACGTCATCTCCGGGCAGGCGGGCGGCGAACTCGACCTGAAGGCGCAGGTCGGCGACCTGATCCGCTGGCGTGAAACGAGCCTGTCGCTGGGCTTCGAGAACCAGGTCGTGTTCTACAAGTTCGTCGGCAACGTCGGCAACGAACTGATCTCGACGCCGACGCCGCGCGTCGCGGAGGCGTCCATTCCGGTGCCGAACACCAGCAAGCCCGAGGTGCCGACCTGCCAGAAGGTCGCGAACTACTACTGGTCGTCGGAATGCCTGAAAGTCGGCCGCGTGACGTACCACTTCCAGTTCCAGATCATCGATCGCAACTGTCAGAGCCAGGGCTGCTTCTCCTGGGATCCGTTCATCTCGATCCATAACTGATCGCGGCAGGCGGGCGGCCGCGCGGCGGTTGCCCGCGTCATCCCCTTGTTGCGGAGGAAGCGCTCATGTCTGGTCTTCGTTGCGATGTGCTGGTGATCGTCGACGCCGTCACGTTGCTGTCGGCCTACCCGGAGGCAAGCCGGGACCCGGCCGCACCGACCGTGATCGACGGCCGGCACCTCTATGTGGTGAGCCCCGGCGGCGGCGCGCAGCTCGGCCACAACGACAGCCGCCTCTTTACCGGCCTGTCGCCGGGCGACCAGCTGCGCCTGCGCGAAACCGCGCTGGCCCTGCGCGCCGAGGTGAGCGTGCTGTTCGTCCGGTTCACTTTGAAGGAGGCGGGCATCGTCGCGCCGATCGAACCCGAAGTGCGCGACGCGGCCACGCCCGTGCCGGATGCCGACGACCTGCTGCATCCGCCGTGCCATCCGATGAAGGACCACTACTGGCGCAGCGACGTGCTGGCCGCGGGCGCCACCACGTGTACGGCCGACTTCGGCGTATACGACCGCGACGGCAACGTATCGGGCTATTTCCGCTGGGAAACGTCGATCGAAATCGCGGGGAGCGGGCCGGACACGAAGCAGCCCGGTTTCAAGCCGTCGTCGGATCGCAATGGTCACTTCACGCTGCCGCCGAATACGGCGTTCAAGGCGATCTTCTACGCGAATGCCGCCGACCGGCAGGACCTGAAACTCTTCGTCGACGATGCGCCGGAACCCGCCGCATCGTTCGTCGGCAACAGCGAGGACGGCGTCAGGATGTTCACGCTGAACTCGAAGGGCGGCAAGATCCGGATCGACGCGTCGGCCAACGGCAGGCCATCCGCGACCGATGCGCGCCTCGCGCCGCTGTCCGCGGGCGACTCCGTCTGGCTCGGCTGGCTGGGCGCCGAGGACGGCGCCGATGCCGACTACAACGACGGCATCGTGATCCTGCAGTGGCCGATCACGTGAGCGTCGCGGCAATCGGCACGCGGGCGGTTCAGGTACGCGGCAGTCCCGGCGGATTGGTCTGCGACCGCTCGATCGCTTCGGCGTCGAGGCTCCAGCGGCCGAGCACCTTCCGGTAGCTGCCGTTCGCGATCAGCGCATTGATCGCGACCGTCAGCGGATCGGCGAGGCCGCTGCCCTTGCGCGTCGTGATCGCGATGTCCGCGGTGCGCGGCCAGCCGCCGCTCACCGTGCCGATCAGCTTCGCATCGCCGCGCAGCGACGCCTGGTAAGCGAGCATCGAATTCACGCTGAAGATCGTGTCGACGCGCCCCGACTGCAGCGCGACCCAGCGCTCGGCCGCATCCGCGTAATACTGGATCTCGACCGGTGCGAGGCCGTGCGCGACGTTCTGCCGGTTCCACTCGAGCAGGATCTTTTCCTGGTTCGTGCCCGAATCGGTCACGACGCGCAGCCCGGCAACATCTTTCGGCTCGCGGATCGCGGCGATCCGGCTGCCGTTCTTCACGTAGAAGCCGAGCTGATCCTTCCGGTAGGTCGAGAAGTCGAATTTCTCCTTGCGCTGTTCGGTTACCGTCACGTTCGAGATCACCGCGTCGACCTTGCCGGACTGCAGCGCGAGCGGCCAGTCGGCCCATGCAAGCGGCACGAGCTTGAGCTTGCGGCCGATGCTGTCCGCCACGAGCTGCGCGAGATCGGGATCGAAGCCGACCACCGTTCGCGCATCGGTCGCATAGGTGCTGAGCGGCGGCAGGTTCGGCGCGATGCCGATCGTCAATGTGTTCGCTTCCGCAAACCGGAAGCCGGCCGGCAACGCCTGCTCGACCGCCGGGTTCAAGCTGCCTCGCAGCCGGCCGGGCTGCTCGGGACTCAGGTCGAACGTCGCGGCCTGCGCGGCCACGCTGCTGCCGATCAGGACGGCGGCCAGCACGCGAACGACGTGCGCAACGGGGAATGCTGTTCTTCTCATGTCTTATGGATTCCTTTATTTTTTGATGGTGCGGGCGAGGAACGCGGGCGGAACAGAACGATTTTCACCGTCCGTCGCCGCCTGGCGTTCGCGGCCCGCTCAGGCGGGCGTCGCTTCGAGTTCGGCCGCGGCCGCGCGTTGCGTCACCGGTTGCGCAACCGGCGCTGGACGCGTTGCTTGCGACTCGCCCGCATACAGCGCCTTCGGATCGAACACGCGCGCCTGCAGCGGCGTGAATGCGCGGAAGTTCCACAGGCTGCGCGCGACGAACACGCGCTGCACCCAGCGGAATGCGCGGTCGTTCTCGTCGTATTGCGGATCGAAGCGGTCGCGCGAATGCAGCGTGAAATGATTGTTGATCAGCACCAGCTTGCCCGGTTGAATCTGCACGCCGAACGACACCTCGCGCACCGCGCGATACAGGTTGGCCAGCGCCTCCTGCGCGCGCGTGTTGACCGCCAGCACCATGTCCGGATAGAACGCGACCGTCACGCGCGGCGCCTCGAGCGGCCCCGACAGCACCGCGCTCAGGTCGGTGTTGTCGCGCGGCGTCGGCGCCGCCCCGCGCCACCGGTACGGCACGCGGATGATGTAGTGCTCGCCGTAGAGTTGCGCGATATCGTCCGGCGACAGCAGTTGCAGCGCACGACGCGCATCGGCGAGCCGCGTGTACGGGCCGCCGCCGGCTTCGCTGCGCACGCCGAGCAGCAGCAACGCGAACGGCGACGTATCGCCCTCCGGCATGTGCGCCTGCGCGGCGTTCTCGATATGAAAATCGAGCTCGACCTCGGAGCCCAGGCCCGTATAGTCGCGCGCGGTCGCCTTGTGCGGCGTGAGGTTGTTCACGAGCTCGCGGCCTTCGTGCGCAATCGAATACGGCTCGCCGGCCAGCGTGCTCAACGCGACCAGCACGTTCTCGCTCAACACGCCGGCCTTGAACGAGCGGCCGGTTTCCTCGAACCGCGGGCTGCCCGTCACGTCGTCGTCGATCGGCAGGTTGTCGATCTCGATCGAGCCGTGCGCATCGGCGGTGGGCGCCTTCGCGCGATCGAACGCGTCGACGACCCGGTCGGGAAACGCGGTGTAGGCAAGCTTGCGCACCGCGCTGATGTAGCCCGCGCCGCCCGCCGGATCATAGGGCAGTGCGCCGAGCGTCGTGCGGATGTGACTGGATTCCGCTGCCGTCAAAACGATGCGTTCATCTGCGAGATAGGTCATAGGTCTCTCGTATAAAGATCGGAGGTCGATAAGCGGTATGGCACTACCGCCGCGCGTGGCCATCCTCGGGGCCCGGCGCTCGACAAGACTAGGAGACCGTCATTGCATTTCGAAATGATATTAATTCGATTGCAAACAAAAATTTTCGATATAAGTTCAGCAACGCGGCGAGCGGCGGGCCGCGTCGTTCGCACCGTCGCTTAACACGAATGGTTGTTAAATAATCGACGGTTATTATTTGTATTCGCTAACGGGTCGATGCTAGTTTTCTGTCGGATTCGACGATGCGCCGGCCGTCGATCGGCAGCCGGCGCCTTTCCTCCGCCCCATGGATACCCGTTAGATGAACCGATTCCATCCGCTGCGCAGTACGCCCGGAAACGACGCGCCGTTGGCTGCGTTCCGCCCTACCCGCCACGCGGTGCGGAGGGCGCGATGAGCGATCGCGCACCGGCACTCGAGCGCACGCTGGCCGCCGGCGTGCCGCCGCACCGCACTTCGCTGCGCGCGATCTTCCCGACCGTCGCGGCCGCGAGCCTCGGCTTCGCGATCGTCCAGCTCGACGTGACCGTGGTCAACGTCGCGATTCCGAGCCTCGGCCATTCATTCGGATCGAGCGTCCACGGGCTGCAATGGATCGTCGATGCGTACACGCTGTCGTTCGCCGCGCTGCTGCTGACGTCCGGCACGCTGGCCGACCGCTTCGGCAGCCGCCGGCTGTTCGCGTACGGCCTCGCGCTGTTCCTGCTGGCATCGCTCGGCTGCGCGCTCGCGCCGTCGCTGGCCGCGCTGATCGCCGCGCGTGTCGCGCAGGGCGTGGGCGCCGCGATGATCCTGCCCACGTCGCTCGCGCTCATCACGCATGCGTGCGCCAACGATGCGGCCGCCCGGGTGCGGGCCGTCGCGTGGTGGAGCGCGACGGGCGGCGCGATCAGCGCGGCCGGGCCGACGCTCGGCGGCCTGCTGATCGACTCGCTCGGCTGGCGCGCGATCTTCTTCATCAATCTGCCGATCTGTGCGGGCGGCCTGTGGCTCACGCTGCGCCATGTGCGCGATTCGGCCGCCGCGCGCACGCGGCTGTTCGATCCGGCCGGCCAGATCGTCGCGATGCTCGTGCTCGCGCTGCTGACGGGCGGGATCATCCGGGCCGGCGCGCAGGGGGTGAGCGATCCGTATGCGGCCGGTGCGCTGGCCGCGTCGCTCGTGCTCGGCGCGCTGTTCATCGCGATCGAGCGGCGCGTGGCCGCGCCGATGCTGCAGCTCGCCTTCTTCCGGATCGCGCGCGTGCCGGGCGTGCTCGCGATCGGCGCGATCACGAATGCCGCGTTCTACGGGCTGATCTTCTCGCTGAGCCTCTATTTCCAGAACGCGCGCGGCTTCACCGCGACCGAGTCGGGGCTCGCGCTCGCGCCGCTCACGATCATCATGCTCGCCAACATCGCGAGCGCGCGTCTCGCCGTCCGCCATGGCTTCCGCGCGACCGTCATCGTCGGCCTCGCCGTGTCGCTCGCGGGCTACGTGTGGCTGTGGCAGACGCTCGGCGCGCACACGCCGTATGCGCGGCTGGCGCCCGGGCTCGCGGCGATGGCGATCGGCGGCGGCATCGCGATTCCCGCGCTGACGTCGACGATGCTCGGCAGCGTCGAGGCCGGCCGCGCGGCCACCGCGTCGGCGATCCTCAATACCGCGCGCCAGGTGGGCGCAGCCGTCGGCGTCGCGGCGCTCGGCGCACTGGTCGCGGGCCAGGGCGCGGCGATCGTGGCCGGCGCGGCACGCGGGTTCGCGGTCGCGGCTGGGCTCGTCGCCCTCTGCATCGTGCTGGCCGCGCGCTGGCCCGGCGATGCGCCCCGCGGTGCACCCGATAGCGGCCCGCGGGCCTGAGCCCGAGCCCCCTTCAACCGATCCCCCAGCCCAGCGAGGAATCCATGCCGCATCGCTTCATCGATACCGTCCTGATCGTCGACGGCGCGTCGACCGCCGCCTATCTGGCGCCCGCGTTCCGCGCCTACGGCATCCGTTGCGCGCACGTGATCAGCGACCCCGACCTGCCGGAGATCTACCGGAACCAGTTCGTCCCGTCCGACTATATCCGCCAGGTCCAGCATCACGGCGATATCGACGCGACGCTCGCGCAGTTGAGCGACCTGCGGATCGGCGCGGTGCTGCACGGCCTCGACGCGGCGCTGGAGCTGGCCGACACGCTCGCCGAACGGCTCGACGTGCCGACGCGCAATCCGCTCGCGACGTCGGCCGCGCGGCGCGACAAGTACGCGATGAACGAGCGCATTCGTCAGGCCGGCCTGCGTGCGCCGGCTCATTTCCACAGCACGTCGGTCGACGCCGCCCTCGAATGGGCGCGCGCATACGGCAAGCTGCCGCTCGTGGTGAAGCCGGCGCGCAGCGCCGGCGTGGCCGGCGTGAAGATCTGCCGCACGCTCGATCAGGTCGAGGCCGCCGCGCGCGACGTGCTGGCCACCCGTTCGCTGTACAACCAGCCGAACGACGACATCGTGATCCAGAGCTATTCGGAGGGGCAGGAATACATCGTCGATTCGGTGTCGTTCGAAGGCCGCCACCGGGTGGTCAGCCTGTGGGAAGTGCACCGCGACCGCACGCATGCGCCGCGGCTCGACAAGATGCTGGTGCTGAATCACGCCGATCCGCGCTACGCGCCGCTGCTCGACTACGCGGCCGCCGTGCTCGACGCGCTGGACGTGCGCTTCGGGCCGACCCATCTCGAACTGTTCGACACGGCCGACGGCCCGACGATCGTCGAGCTGAACGCGCGGCTGCACGGCAGCCTCGATCCGCGGCTGACGAGCGCGGTCAGCGGCGAGAATCATGTGTCGGCTGCCGTGGAAGCGGTGCTGCATCCGGAGCGGCTGTTCGGTGACGTCAACGCGCCGACGGATTTTCGCGGCTACTGCGGGCACGTGTTGCTGCTGTCGTCGCGCAACGGCGTGCTGCGGCAGGACTTCACGTGGCAGGCGATCCAGGCGCTGCCGTCGTTCGTCGGGCTCAAGCAATGGGCGAAGGTGGGCGACACGCTACGCGTGACGACCGACCTGCAGACGGCGCTCGGCACGGTCGGTCTCTACAGCCCGACGTTCGAGCGGCTGCTGGAGGATTGCCGGCGGATTCGCGAGATCGAGGCTGAATTCTTCGCGGATGAACGGGCGGTTGCGCCGGCGTAGCGCGATCGGCGCCGCGCGCGGTGTGCCGAGGCGCGCGCCGAGTTGCGCGCCGCTAGCGCCCGAGCAACGCCCCCGCCTGACGCCCCAGCACCGCGCGCAATGTCTCGAGCTCGGGCAGCTCGGGCGCTGCTTCGGACGTGACGAGATAAGTCGTCACACTGTCGAGATCGTCGAACGCATGCGCGCGCAGTTCCTTGCGCGCCACGTGCTCGGTCGTGATCCGCTTCGGCAGGATCGCGACGCCCATGCCAGCCGCCACGCAGCCGAGGATCGCGCCGAACGTGCCGAACGACGCCACCGACTCGATCGCGATGCCGCGCGCCTTCAGCCAGTGCTCCGCGACCGCGCGATACGGGCAGCCGTCGTGAAACGCGAGCAGCCGCACCGGGTGGTCGGCCAGCACCTGCCGCCGCGTGGCCGTGGTCGCGCTCACCAGCACCATCTCTTCGGCGAACGCCGGCTCGTAGCGCAACCCGGGGCGCACGACCGCGCGCGCGGTGAGCGCGGCGTCGATCCGGCCGCGCAGCAGCGCGTCGGCCAGATCCGGTTCGCTGCCGATCTGCACCGCCAGGCCGAGTGCCGGGTCGCGCGCCTTCAGCGCAGCGGCGAGCGCCGGCAGCCGCGTGGCCGCCGTGCTTTCCATCGAGCCGAGCCGGAAGCTGCGCGCGACCGGTGCTTCGCGCACCACCTGCGTCGCTTCGTCGACGAGGCGCAGGATGCGGTCGCAATACGGGATTAGCCGGCGCCCGGCGTCGTTCAGCACCAGCCGCTTGCCGTGCCGGTCGAACAGCGGCGCGTCGAGCGACGCTTCGAGCAGGCGCAGCCGCGCGGTGACGTTCGACTGCGTGCAGCCGAGCCGTTCGGCCGCGCGCAGCGCGCTGCCTTCCTGAACGACGGCCCGGAAGGTTTCGAGCAGAGGGATGTTCATATCACTTTCTCTTGTTACTGATCGCGGTAATATCATTTTACTTCGCCAAAATTCCGGATTAGCCTTGCGGATACCCGGTGCCCGACGGCCCGCTCCCGAGGAATCCGCATGCCCTTCTCCGCCTGCCCAGGTCGCACGACCGTCCGCCGTCGCTCCGAGGCGTGCCCGTGCGCACGCTGATCGCCGCGCTGGTGCGGCGCGGCCCGACCGTGCTCGCGTGCGGCGTCTGTCTTGGGCTGCTGGTGCCGCCGCTCGCGGATCTCGCGCGGCCGCTGATGCCCGTCACCGTGTTCCTGTTCGTGCTCGGCACGCTGCTGCGCGTCGAGCCCAGCGCGGTGCGCGCGGTCGCGCGGCGGCCGGCCGTGTCGCTGCTGCTGCCCGCCGCGACGATGATCGCGTGCCCGGTCGCGCTCGGCATCGCCGCACGGCTCGCCGGCATGCCGTACGACTGGGTCGTCGCGCTGGTGATCGCGTACTGCGCACCGCCGTCGAGCGGCACGTCGACGATCGCGCGGATGCTGTCGCTCGATGCCAGCGTCGCGCTCGTCGCGACCCTCGCGTCGATGGTGTTCGTGCCGCTCACCGCGCCGCTGCTGACGGCCTGGTTCAGCCACGATGCGGCCGTGTCGATTTCCCCTCTGACGCTCGCGTTACGGCTCGCGCTGCTGATCGGCAGCGCGGAGGGCGTCGCACTGCTCGTGCGGCGCTTCGCCGGCTCACGGCTCGATCGTTATGCGACGCCGATCGATGCGACTGTCGTCGCCGCGCTGCTGGTGTTCGCGCTCGGCACGATGGCCGGCATGCAGCAATCGATCATCGATGCGCCGCACCGCGCGCTGAGCGCGATCGCCCTCGCGTTCGCCGTCAACGCGGGCTTCCAGGTCATCGCGTACGGGCTCACGCCCGGCGATGTCCGCACGCGGCTCAATGTCGCGCTGATCGTCGCCAATCGCAACGTTGGCCTGATGTGGGCCGCGCTCGGGCTCGCCGCGACGCCCACCATGGCGCTCGTGTTCACCTGCGCGCAGTTGCCGATCTACACGCTGCCGCGCGTCGTCCAGCATCTGCTGCCGCGCCTCGAAGCACAGCGCCTGCGCCGCCGTGCGCGCTAGCCGGCACGCGATGCCGCTCCCTTCTTCCGCCTTCGATCAAGGATCCAGCATGAAGCGACTCATCGTGATCGGCGCCCGCGCCACCGGCAGCAGCCTCGCGCTCGTGCGTGGCGCGCTTGCGCGGCAAGTGGCCGTGACCGTGATCACCGCCCCTGGGCACCGTCTCGACGGCGTCTTTCCGGCGGGCGTCGAGACGATCAACCTCGAACCCGATGCCGGCCAGCTCGCCGGCTGGCTGCGCACGCGCTATCCGGACGCGCTCGACACGCTGCGCGTGACGACCGCGCACGACACCTACGCGCGCACCGCCGCGTGGGTCGCCGATACGCTCGGCCTGCCCGGCCCCGATGCGCGCCACGTCGCGCACGCGGTGTCGAAGTCGAACCAGAAGGCGCTGCTCGCCGCGCACGGCATCCCCGCCGCGCAATTCGTCACGGGCACGCTGGCCGCGCCGGCGGCGCTCGCGGCCGCGGCCGACCCGCTGCGTTTCCCGGTCGTCGTCAAGCCGTCGGAAGGCTCGGCAAGCGACGGCGTGCGGCGCTGCGAGAGCATCGCCGAGGTCCGTGCGCAGCTCGACGCCCTCGCCGCCGGGCAAGCCGACGCGCAAGCGCGCGCGACCGAGCGCGTCGTGATCGAGGAATTCCTGAGCGGCAGCGAATACTGCGTCGAGTATTTCGACGGCCGGTACGTCGGCGCGCTGCGCAAGCTGAAACGGCACGGGGCGGGCTTTCTCGAGCGCGGCTATACGTCCGAACTCGACCTCGATGCAAGCACGCTGCGCGCACTGATCGACGTCGGGTCGCGCGCCACGGCGGCCGCCGGGCTGACCTGGGGGCCGGTGCACCTGGACTGCATCGTGCACGACGGCGTGCCGCACGTGATCGAACTGAATCCGCGCATCGCGGGCAGCTTCATCTGCGACATCGTGCGCGACGCCTATGGCTTCAACGTGGCCGAAGCGTTGCTCGACAAGCTCGACGGACGCCCGGTGGAGATTCCCGTGCTGTTCGAACCGCATGCGTATGCGCGCGCCGAATTCCTGCTCGACAGCGATCCCCGCGCGTGGCGTTTCGCGCAGGCGGGTGAGATTCACGACGGCACGGTCACGATCAGCTACGGGCCGCAGGTGCTGCCCGATCGCGAGCGGCGTGCGTTTCTTTATGTGCGGGTGGCGCTGCCGGTCGCGCACGGTGTGGAGGGTGCGCCCGCGCATTCCGGTTCGTCGGCCCACGGGCAGCCCGTCGGGCAGCCCACCGTTTCCGGCCAGGCGTAAGTCGATCGACTCGATGCCTTCCCGGGCTCGGCCGCAAGCCGCCGTGCCGCGTGGCTTCGGTCAGGCACCGTCACAAACGACGCCCCAGCAACTGCCCCGGCCACCCTTCCACGTCGAAGGGTGCAATTCGCTCATAGCCGCACGACTCGTAGAAACGCACCAGCGCGCCGGTCCCGCCGCCATAGCAGTCCACCCGCAAGCGCGCGACCCCGGCCGCGCGGGCACGCTCGTCCGCGAAGGCCATCAGGCGCCGGCCGATACCCCGCGCCCGCGCATCGCGCGACGCCACCAGCACACGCACGTAGATTTCCGGCTCGGTCGCGGGCGGTACGTAGGGCATCGACTCGCCGAGGATCAATGCGCCGAGGACGCGGCCGTCCTGATCTTCTGCCACCCACGCGTCGGGCAGCGCGCAGGCGTCGGTCACGAGCGCGATCCGCCGGGGTTGCGTCGACCAGGGCTCGCGACCCCATTGCCCGTCGTTGCCGATGGAGACGAACCACGCAATCACGTCGTCGAAGATCGCCAGCACGGCCGGGGCATCGAGTGCGCTGGCACGACGAATCGTCACCTTGTCCACGCCTGTCGCCGTCACGTTCAACACTCCTTCGCCAGCGTCATCAGCCGGCGCGCAATGGGATGTCATGCCGGGCTGCCCAGCGACACGCGATGGTAGCTCGACGATCAAGCCTGCTACGGTACTGACATTCCACCCGATTGATCAAGGTGTGGCGGAACGCGATTCGACATGACGGGTTGTTTTCGTGAAAAACCCGGGAGATCGGCGCAAGGCCGAACGGGGTCGATCGACCTTCGCATGCATGAGCGTGGCCGCCCCCTACCAACGAGCCGCTCCGCTGCAGACGAATCAGCACGGCAAACGTGGTTCGAGGCGTAGCAAGGAAACCGAAAGATCGTGCTGCAGCGCATTGCCCCCGGCGCGCCCCCGATTTGGCGCAACGACCCGCCGCCTGCTCCGCCCCGGATCGCAGCGGATCGATTCCCGCGCGAATGTCGCCGTTCACGGCAAAAATATACAATCGACGCGATGCATCGCAGGCATGAAGCGCCAGCCGTCCACTCTCGCTCGCCACCATGAACGCACCCGCTGATTCCACCTCTTCCGCCCCGTCGGTACTCGGCGTCTATCGTCAACCGGCGGACCCGTCCGCCGGGCAATGGATCGTCAGCCGCGCCGAACGCGCGCACCTGTACCGCATCCAGCATCACCGGCCTGACGGCAGCACCTCGGTCGATACGGTCGTCGATGCGGACAACCTCGATGCGAAGCTGCACAAGTGGATCCGGGAAGGTTTCGTCCAGCGTGAAGCCGGCGATCGCGCGGCGCCCGCTCATCGCGGCGCGTTCATGCAGGCGCTGCGAAGCGCGCACGCGTCGCGACCGGCGGCAGCCGGCGACGCGGCCCACGTCGCGCAGGTGGGCGGCGTGCCGATGCCGCGCGGCCCGGGCGGGCCGCTCGTGCCGCCGCTGAACCCGGCCTACCTGTTCACCGCGCGCGTGACGAACGTGCTGGAAGACATCGTCGAGAACCGGCGCATCCTGCTGATCGGCCACACCGGCACGGGCAAGACGAGCCTCATCGAGCAGGCCGCCGCGCTGACCGGCCACGGCGTGCTGCGCTCGAACATGAACGGGCAGACGACGGTCGGCGACTTCGTCGGGTTCTGGACCGTCAAGGGCGGCGAGACGATCTGGGTCGACGGCGTGCTGCCGACCGCGATGCGTGACGGGCTGTGGCTCATCGTCGACGAGATCGACTTCGCGGAACCGGCGATCCTCGCGGTACTGACCGCCGTGCTCGAACCGGCGGGCCGCTTGTTGCTGAAGGAGAAGGGCAACGAGATCGTCGTCCCGCATCCGTCGTTCCGGCTGTTCGCGACCGCCAATGCGGTGGGCGCGATGGGGCAGTTCCGCCATCTGTACCAGGGCGCCAACGTGATGAACGAGGCGTTTCTCGACCGCTGGCGCGTCTACCGCCTCGACTACCTGCCGCCGCCCGACGAGGCGCGCGTGCTGCAGCGCACGTTCGGCCCGGCCATGACCGCGGCGATGGCCGACACGCTCGCGGCCATCGCGGCCGACTGCCGCGCCGCGTTCGTCCGCGAGGATCTGGCCAGCGCGTTCTCGACGCGGCGCCTGATCGACTGGGCCGAGCTGATGCTGCGCACCGGCGATCCCGAATCGGCCGCCGGCCCGACGATCTATGCGAAGGTCGGCACGGAAGACGCCGACCTGATCCGTAGCATCATCCGCCACTACATCGACGTCGAGGCCTGACGCGATGGACCGGGACGACGACGCACGGTCGCTCCACCTGACCCGGCTGGCCCGCACGCTCGCTCAACGGCACGGCCTCGAGGTGCGGTTCGCGCGTCACGCGCCCGTCGCGCAGCGCGACCTGCTGGTGCTGCCCGACACGCTGCTTGCCGGCGACGACGACGTCGACGACGATGCGATCACCGGCCTCGTCGACCTCTACGCGGCGCGCATCCGCTTCGGTGCGATCGATGACATTGCCGCACTGTCGTCGCCCGCGGTGCGGGCCATTGCGCAGACGATCGACGACCGGCGCGCGGCCGGCCGCCTCGCCGCGCTCTATCCCGGCGCGATGACCTTCCTGCGGCGGATGCGCGCGACGACGGCCGCCGACACGCTGCATCGGTGGCCGCGCATGGCGTGGCGCGACAAGCTGGTGTGGCGCATCGAACGGGCGCTCTGGGACGAACCGCTGCCTGCCATCGAGCGTGTGCCGTCGCTCGACGCGACGATGGCCGCAGCGGGCGATCTCATCGACGCAGCGCGCGCAGCCACATCGACCGCCGACAGCATCCGCGCCGCGCACCGGATCGTCGAACGCGTGCGCGCGCTGGCGTCGGCCGGTGCGAACAACATGATGTTCACCGCCGATCCGGGCAGCACGATCGACAGCGACAGCATCGCCGCCGAATTCGAATCGGACGGCCAGCACGCGCCGGACGACTCCCGTGCGCCCGTTTCCGCCGAATCGGGCGCCGGGGCGATCGCCGACACGGCATCGTCCACCGAAGCACCGACGCCGGGCGACGCGATGCCGCCCGGCACGATCCGCCTGTCCGCGGACAACCGGCCGCTGCTGTCGGTCCCGCTGACCACCGCGTTCGACACGGTGACGGACTTCACCGGCAACGGCGAACCGGCGCGCTGGCACCGCCTGCGAAGCGCGGCCCGCGCGCAGACCGAGCCGCTCAAGCTGAAACTCGAACGCGCGTTGAAAGTGGACGAGCAGACGCGCTGGAAACGCGAACAGGAACGCGGCGAGCTCGACCGGATGTCGCTCGCCCGCCTCGTCACGTCGCCCGGCTATCGCACGCCATTCCGCGTCCGGCGCGCCGCACCCGGGCGCGACGCGGCTGTGAGCCTGCTGATCGATTGCAGCGGGTCGATGGCCGGCAGGAAGATCGAACTCGCCACGCTGTGCGCGGCAGCGCTGTGCGATGCGCTGACGCAGCTCGGCTTCGCATGCGAAGTGCTCGGCTACAGCTCCGTCGAGGACGCGGCGATGCGCGCGCACTACCAGCGCTGGATCGACGCGGGCCGCGACACGTTCGGCTATAACCGGTTCGTCGAACGGCTCGACCTGCGCGTCTACAAGCGGTTCGATTCCGACAATCCGAGCGGCCTCGCGTGCATCGAATGCGGCCACGAGAATCCTGACGGCGAGGCGTTGAGCTGGGCCGCCGAACGGCTGCTGGCGAAGCGGGCGCGGCGGCGAATCCTGATGGTGCTGTCGGACGGCTATCCGGCCACCGGCGACGGCAACCCGGCGATCCTGCGCACCGACCTGCGTGCCCGCGTCGATGCGCTGCGCGAGCGGCGCGTCGAACTGATCGGTGTCGGGATTCTCGACGATGCGGTGGAAACCTTCTATCCGGTCAGCAGCGTGGTCGAGCATCTGCACGAGTTGCCGGGCGCGGCGTTCAGCGTATTGAGCGATACACTGCTGGATCGGCGCTAGCCGCGCGCGCGACAGGGTCGAAGCCCGCTTCGATTCGCGGGCGCGTCACATCGGACGGTTAGCATCGCCGATGGCCGGCTCGAATCGCCACGCGTACGCAGCAACCCGCGTTCCGTTGCATTCGACCGGCCGACCGGTTTCGATGTGCACGCGGCCGGCAGCACGATCCTTGCTCCGCGCCTCCTTTCGATTGTCAACGCGACGGCGGAGTCGGCCGCATCTTCCTGCCACGGTCGGCCGCCGGCACGAAACTGTACATGCCCAGGAAAAAAACCAGCCTCTGGTTGCGGCCCCTCGAACTGCTCTCCGTCGCGGCCGGCGCGCGCCCGACGAAGCGCACGAGCAAGCCGCGGCCGGCCGCCAAGCGGGCGGTCAAGCCCGTCGCCCGGCCGGCCGTCACCGTGCGTCCCGCCCGACGCACCGGCACCGGCACCGCGCATCCCGCTCGCGCCCCGGCGGACAAGGCGCCCGGCACGTGGCTCCGCTCGTTTCATTCCGCCGGCCCGAGCGCCGGCCGCTACGTGAACCATCTCGCCTACGCGCTGTATCTCCCCACCGCACCAGCGACGACAGCCGGCATGCCGGTCGTCGTCATGCTGCACGGCTGCAAGCAGAGTGCGGAATCGTTTGCCGCGGGCACGCGCATGTGCCGTCTCGCCGAGCGCTCGGGGTTCGCCGTGCTGTTCCCCGAGCAAGCCAAGACCGCGCATGCGCACCGCTGCTGGCACTGGCATGGCGACGCGACGGAGTCGGAAGCCGCGGCCGTCACGTCGCTGGTCGACGCCATCGTGCGACAGCACGGCTTCGACCGCGACCGGATCTACCTGGCCGGCATGTCCGCCGGAGCCGGGCTCGCCGCGGCACTGGCGATCCGGTATCCCGACCGCTTCGCGGCCGTCGGCCTGCACTCCGGCCCGGCGATCGCCCCGCCGTCGTCGGCGTTGGCGGCGATGAACCTGATGCGTCGCGGCCTGCGCGACGACGCGATCCGCGCGGTCGAGGCCTGCGCCGACGTCGCGTCCTATCCCGGCATGCCGGCCCTCGTCATGCACGGCGCACTCGATACGGTCGTGACCGACCGGAACGCGACGCAGCTCGGCATCGCGTTCGCGCGGCTCAACCGGCTCGTCGACGAGCACGGCGCGATACGGGTGGGCGAGCAGCGCACCTATGCGCGCGACGATGCCGACTATGTCGACTACCTCAAGGCCGGGCGTCTCGTCGTCAGGGTCTGCATCGTCCGCCGGCTGCCGCATGCGTGGAGCGGCGGCGACCCGCGCGAGCCGTTTCACTCCGCCACGGGGCCGGACGCCACCGCGATGTTCTGGCATTTCTTTCGTCGCCAACGCCGCAAGCGGCTGCGCTGACGTGCAACCACCGCGCCGGCCCGTGGCATCACGCCCGGTGCGCCAGCTCCGCCGTGTTTTCGCGATCGCCGGCGCGCCGTATCGGTATCCGGACGCAGAACGTCGTGCCCCGCCCGGGCTCGCTCGTCACGTCGATAGTGCCGTGATGGCGCTTGACGATGCCGTGCGAGACCGACAAGCCCAGCCCCGTGCCCTGCCCGACCGGCTTCGTCGTGAAGAACGGATCGAAGATCCGCCGGACGACGTCGGGCGTCATCCCCGTCCCGGTGTCGCTGATCGCGATCGACACCTGCTCGCCGTCGCTCGACGTGCGGATCGTGATCACGCCGCGCTCGGGAATCGCGTGCGCCGCGTTCACCAGCAGGTTCATGAAAACCTGGTTCAACTGCGACGGCAGGCATTCGACCTGCGGCACGTCGCCGTAATCGCGCACGATGTCGGCCTTGTACTTGAGTTCGTTGTGGACGACGTTGAGCGTGCTTTCCAGGCCCGCGCGGAGATCGACCACGCTCCACTCGTCGCTGGCCGGACGCGAGAAATCGCGCAGGTCCTGCACGATGCGCCGCACGCGCAGCGCGCCGTCGATCGATTCGTCGATCAGCGTCCCGATCTCGCCGCGCACATAGTCCAGATCCGCCGCGCGGCCCGTCGCCGCCAGCGCGTCGCGCGCGGCCGGGCCGAGCTGCGGCAGCGCGGCTTCATGCGCGGCGATCACGTCGAGCAGGCTACGCACCCATATCTTCAACGTGTTGAGGTTCGCACTGACGAAGCCGATCGGATTGTTGATCTCGTGCGCGACACCGGCCGCGAGCTGACCGATCGACGCGAGCTTTTCCGACTGCAGCAGCTGCACGTGGGTTTCCTCGAGCGCATGCAGCAAGCGCCGCTGCTCGTCCTTCTCCTGTTCGAGCCGCGCCTGCGCGGCCTTGCGTTCGTCGATCTCGGTCGCCATGTTCTCGCGCGTGCGCTGCAGCATCGCCGTCGTCTGCTCGTAGCGGTGCAGCGCGCGTTCGAGTTCGACGGTGCGCAAGCGCACGAGCCGCTCGAGCGTATCAGTCATCCCGCGCAAAAAGGTTGTGCGCGCATCGAAGCGGCTCAGCAACAGCGTGACGACGAGGGTTCCCGTGGTGAACAGCGCGACGGTCGTCGCGAGCCACGGCGTGTCGACCCCGTTCGCGGCCCCGCACCGCGCGTCCGGCGCGAAATGCGCGGCCGCCATCGCCGTGTAGTGCATGCCGGTGATGCCGACACCCATGATGAAAGCCGCACCGACCCGCTGGGCGGTCGCATGGCGCGCCTGCTGCGCGCGCAACGCCTGTGCGATCCAGAGCGCGGCCGTCGACGCGATCACCGCGATGCCGATCGACGCGGTGAACAGCACGGCATCGTAGCGGATGCCGGGCTGCATGTGCATCGCGGCCATCCCCGCGTAATGCATGCCGGCGATCCCGGCGCCCATCAGTACGCCGCCGACGAGCAGCCGCCGCCAGCCCAGCCGTGCGCGCGTGACGACGGTCAGCGCGAAGTACGACACGAGCACGGCAATCGCCAGCGACGCGGCCGTATCCGGCCATGCGTAGCCGAGCGGAATCGGCAGCGAAAACGCAAGCATGCCGACGAAATGCATCGACCAGATGCCGGTGCCCATGGCCACCGCGCCGCCGCCCAGCCACGCATGCTTGAGCTTCGGGTTGTCGAGCAGCGCAATGAAGGCGGCCAGGTCGAGTGTCGTATAGGAGGCCAGCGTCGCGATCGCGAGCGACAGCAGGACGAGCGGGAGATGGTAGGTGCCGTGCATGATCGAGCACCCGGATCGAGGTGAGTGCGTTGCCGCGGCGCGCCGTCGTGCACCGCGGCCATCAGGCCGCGCGGCCGGGCTCAGGCCGGCGCCGCGCCCGCAGTCGGCGCGCCCGGCGCCGGCTTCGCCGCGGCCTGGCCGGCCAGCACGAGGATGTCGAACGACGTCCCCTCGCGCGTCTCGAAGCGGCGCACGAGCTCGATCTGGTGCGCCGACATCACGCTGCCCTTGGTCATCAGCAGCACGCCGCGATGCGTGCGCAGATCGTCGGCGAGCTGCATCCCTTCGCGCAGCTGCGCGGACTTGATCTCCGCGACCGACGCCGCGATGCCGAGGCTCGCCGGGTCCCGCATCAGTTCGATCAGGCCGTCGACGATCCGCGGGTCGTAACGCACGCCGGCCTGCGAGCGCAACGCGTCGAGCGCCTGCTCGACCGAATGCGGCGCCCCGATGTCGCCATTGCGCAGCCCTTCGAAGTCGCGCGCGATCGCCAGGATTCGCGAGCCGAGCGGGATCGCGTCGCCCGCCAGGCCGTCCGGCGTGCCGCGTCCGTTGAAGCGCTCGTACTGGTGCAGCACGATCGACGCGACCTTGTGCAGTTGCGCCACCGGTGTCAGCACCATCTGCGCGCGCAGCGGATGCTGCAGGAACAGGCCGTGCTCTTCCGCCGTCATCTTCGCGAGCGGCTTGCGCAGCAATTCGTCCGGCAGCGACAACTTGCCGATGCCGTGCAGCAGCCCCGCGAAATAGACGTCCTGCGCATGCAGCTCGCTCATCCCGGACGCCAACGCGAGCCGCCGCGCGATCTCGCCGACCCGCATCGCATGACCGCTGGCCGACCCGCAGCGGATCTCGATCATGCTCGCGCAGACCTGGACCATCGCGGTGAAGCTGCTTTTCAGGTCGCGCTCCGCGGCTTCGAGGAACATCACGGTCTGGCCGAGCTCCTCCGTGCGTGCGCGCACCTGCGTTTCGAGTTCCGTGTTGAACCGGCGCAGCGCTTCGTTCTGCGCTTCCGTCAGCGCGGCCAGCCGGGCCGCTTCACGCCGCAGGCGCCGTTGCTCCAGCGCCTGTTCGAGGGTCAGCAGCAGGTCGTGATCGTCCCACGGCTTGTTCAGGTAGCGATAGACGCCGCCGTCGTTGACGGCCTGCATGACCGACGCGATTTCCGCATAGCCGGTCAGCAGGATGCGCATCGTGTCCGGGTAGAGCGCTCGCGCGCGGGCCAGGAACTCCGCGCCGCTCATGCCCGGCATCCGCATGTCGGACACGATCAGGTCGACTTCGGTCGACGCCAGGACCTCGAGGGCCGCCTCGCCGCTTTCCGCGGTCAGGATCGCGTAGCCGGCGGGACGGAACACGCGCCTGAGCGCCGACAGCACGCTCGGCTCGTCGTCGACCAGCAGGATCGACGGTACGCCACCCGCATCGTCGGATGTCGCTGCCGCCCCGGTCGTTTCAGGCGATACCGCATTCAGTCCGTTTGTTGCAGATGTCGTCATGATGGCCTCGGACCATGTATTTATAGTCTCTCTGCATCAACGGCATGCGCCGCGCATTCCGTATCCGGGAAAACGCTGATGTGCTCGCCCGGATCGCACCGCGGCTGCGAGCTACCCCGTCGCCGAACCCGGTGCGCGCACGTAGTAGATGTCCCACTCCGCTTCGTCGGCCTGCACGAAGCCGTGCCGCGCATAGAAGCGGTTCGAATCGCTGCCGCGCAGCGCGCCGACGCGAACGGGCATGCGCTGCGAGTCGGCGTCGGCCAGGATCCTGCGCAGCACGGCCGCGCCGATCCCCTGTCCCTGATGCTCGGGCACGATGTACAGATGGTCGAGCAGCCAGTGATCGTCCTGCGGCCGCACCACGAAAAAGCCCGCGTTCACGCCGTCGACTTCGATGAAGCGGCATCGCGCCGGATCGAACGACGCGAGAAACCGGTCGCGCGCACGCTGGGGATCGAAGCGGCCGATGCGCTCGAGGCTGTCGCGCATCGCGGCGATGCGGATGGCGACCAGCGTCTCGGCGTCGGATCGGGTGACGAGTGGAAAGGTCAGGTTCATTGGCAAGTTGCGCTCATGCGGAGAAACGCCCAGCATCCCGGCGCGGGCGTCGAAGCCTGCTCGCGACGCCGGCCGGCGGGCAGGCGGCACGAACCACGCGCGTCAGGGCGTCTCGATGCCGTCGGCTCGCGTCGCCAGGAATCGCAGATACTTGCCGTCCTCGTCCTCGAACAGCTCCGGCCCGCCGCTCGCATAGGCGCGCATCAACTCGTCGGCCGCGCGGTCGAGATCGCCCAGCTCGAACTGGCACTGACCCAGCCTCAGGTGCAGGAACGGGTTGCCGATCGCGTTGGGGAAATGCATCGACTGGGCGAGATTGTCGCGTCCGGCCGCGTAGTTCGCTTGATGGAAATTCACGTCGCCGATGGCGGCCATCAACCAGGTGCCGGCTTCCCAGTTGGTCTTGGGTTCGGGAAGCAGGTCGAATCCCGCCCAGAATTTCTCGAGCGCGCCTGCGTAGTCGCCCTCTTCCATCAATGCATCGCCCGCGTCGCTCAGCGCGCCGATCCGTTCGTACAGCGCGTTGTCCAGTTCTGCCATGTCGAGTTCCTGTTCCGAAGTTGAAATCGGCCCGGTGCGGCCGGTGATTGCGATGCAATCGCGGTGATTGTGTGCAGTTTTGCCGTGCGGGTCGGTCGTCCGAACGGCATTCATCCAGCATACCCGAGCCGTATGACGCGCGTGCCTCGACTTTCGGCGTAACAGCACGTGCGGGTTGGGAAACGATCGCCCAATCCTGGGGGATGCGCCTGAATTTGCTTGCAGGCGGCACCGTTCTACAATTGGCTGTTGGCCGAGATCGCCTGCAACTGACTCGATGGCCGACGTCGAGTGCACCCTTGCGGGCCGCGGGCGAACTCGGGCCGCCAAGGCAACCTTTCGCAGTCACATGAGCGCCCAACCCCCAACCTATCCGCCCCACCAACATGCTCACCGCCTTTGAACTCGCTGGTTTTGTTGCTGCGCATGCCGTCTGGTGTATCTCCGACGCAGATGGCCTTGTCCCGATGATGGCATTTCAGACTGACGATGGTCAGCGAAAATTCGAGCGGCTGGTGTTCGATGACGTAGGCGAGGCAGTCGAGCACGGCCGAAAGCAGCTCGAGAGCGACCCGTTCAATGCAAATGACGGTGTGCTGGCATACGACGGCCGGATCGCCACGCCAGAGGGCAAAAAGGTTGACGCGATCATTTTGGAAGCGCGTTCCTACGCTTTCCCGTGGGCAAAGGCGGCCATTGCGGTGGCATACACACCGAAGAGCAGCGGCAACTTCCGTGTACACAAGCCCAAACTCATCTTGTGGGACAAGTGTGATGACTTTGATATCGGCGCCGCCATTGACTCATTCTTCAACGGCATTGCTTCACATCAGCAGGGCGCGAAGATTTGGAACGATGCGCTGGACGAGAGCAAGTAGGAATCGCCCGCTGCTGTTCTTCACTGACGGCACGTGGCCGCGGGCGCGTCGCGTGTCGCATTACACTATCGGCCGCCACGCTACGCGTCCCGACCCTCCGTGTTGCCGGGCATGCTGCCGACCGTGATGTCGGTCGCGCTCACCCGGCGAATTTTCGTTTGACTACCGACCCATGCTCCGCTTCGACAATCTCGGCAAGCGCTACGACAAGCGCGTCATCTTCAACGGACTCCACTACGCATCCGGCGCCGGATGCGTCGCGCTGTGCGACGAAACCGGCAGTGGCAAATCGACGTTGCTCGCCATGCTCGCGGGCACGCTCGACGCGGACGAGGGCGAGGTGTGGATCGGCGGCCATTCGCTGCGCACCGCGCCGCACGATGCGAAATCCGCGCTGGCATACGTGCCTGACGATTGCCTCGCCTATCCGCTCCAGACCGGGCGCGCGTTTCTCGATCTCGTGGCGGCCGGCAGGAAGACCGTCGTCGACGCCCGCACGCTCGAGCTGGCCGATCGATTCGGGCTCGGCCCGCATCTTGAGAAGCGCTTCGAGCAGATGTCGTTCGGCACGCGCAAGAAACTGTTCCTGACGGCGACGACGCTCGGCGCGCCCGCCGTCGTGATCGCCGACGATCCGGACAGCGGGCTCGATGCCGCGTCGCGTGCGGTGCTGATCGATCTGTTCAAGACACTGGCTGCAGACCGTGTCGTCTTTTTTTCGACTTACGATCCGGCGTTGGCGCGCGCGTGCGACGCAAGGGTCGTCACTTTTGCGGAGCTTGGATTCGCGGGATAGACGGTAGCGTCGCGGGCGCAATCGCGGGGAAGGATCCAGCGTGGTGGCTGGCGGAGGGAGATCGGCGCATCGACAATCGATCGCCGTCATTTTATGGAAGGAAGTGCGAAACGGACCCACCCGCCCCGCACTTCCGTGACCGTCGCGATGCGCCTACCCGGCGCGCCGGGCCCCGATCAACCGACTGTCCAACACCGCAGCCGGTTGTCGTTCGCCCCGCGCACGCACCGGGCCATGCGCGCCGTCAGGCCTTCAACGCGCCGAACACCTCGTCCAGCATCTTCTTCGCGTCGCCGAACAGCATCCGGTTGTTGTCCTTGTAGAACAGCGGATTGTCGACGCCCGCATAGCCGGACGCCATGCTGCGCTTCATCACGATCGAGGTCTTCGCCTTCCACACCTCGAGCACCGGCATGCCGGCGATCGGGCTGGCCGGATCTTCCTGCGCCGCCGGGTTCACGATGTCGTTCGCGCCGATCACCATCGACACGTCGGCTTCGGGGAAGTCGCCGTTGATCTCGTCCATCTCCATCACGATGTCGTAAGGCACCTTCGCTTCGGCGAGCAGCACGTTCATGTGCCCCGGCATGCGCCCGGCCACCGGATGGATCGCGAAACGCACGTCGACGCCCTTCTCGCGCAGCACCTTCGTGAGTTCATGCACGGTGTGCTGGGCTTGCGCCACGGCCATCCCGTACCCCGGCACGATGATCACGCTCTTCGCATCGCGCAGCAGCTCGGCCGTCTCCAGCGCGCTCACCGCCACCACTTCGCCGGCCGGCTGCGCACTGCCGCCGGCCGCCGCGGGCGCACCGCTGCCCGTACCGAAGCCGCCGGCAATCACGCTGATGAAGTTGCGGTTCATCGCGCGGCACATGATGTACGACAGGATCGCGCCCGACGAGCCCACCAGCGCGCCGATCACGATCAGCAGGTCGTTGCCGAGCATGAAACCGGTGGCGGCTGCCGCCCAGCCCGAGTAGCTGTTGAGCATCGACACCACGACGGGCATGTCCGCGCCGCCGATCGCCATCACCATGTGTATGCCGAACAGCAGCGACACCACCGTCATCACGATGAGCGGCGTCATGCCGTCCTGGACCGTCTCCGCATGCAGGAACGCGCGACCGAACACGATCACCACCACCAGCGCGGCCAGGTTGAGCCAGTGCCGGGCCGGCAGCAGCAGCGGCTTGCCGCCGATCTTGCCGGAGAGCTTGCCGAACGCGATCACCGAGCCCGCGAAGGTCACCGCACCGATCAGGATGCCGACATAAATTTCCACTTCGTGGATCGCGTGCTCCGCGCCCGTGTACTGCACCGACGTATCGATGTAGCTCGCGAAGCCCACCAGGCACGCCGCCAGGCCGACCAGGCTGTGCATCAGCGCAACCAGTTCGGGCATCTGCGTCATCTGCACCTTCTTCGCGGCGTAGAGCCCCACCGCGCCGCCGACGACCAGCGCAGCCACGATGTACGGAATGCCCTCGGCCGACACGCGCGGGCCGAGCACCGTGGCGAGCACGGCGATCAGCATGCCGATCATGCCGAGCAGGTTGCCGCGCCGTGCGGTTTCGGGATTGGCCAGCCCGCCGAGGCTGAGAATGAAGAGGATCGCCGCGCCGATGTAGGAGACGGTAGTCAGATTGGAAGTCATTGTTATCGTCTCCTTACTTGCGGAACATCGCCAGCATGCGTCGCGTCACCGCGAAGCCGCCGAACATGTTGACGGCCGTGAGCGTCAGCGCGCCCACCGCCAGGCCCAGGATCAGCCCGGACGGACGGCCCTCCGCCGCCGCGTCGCCCAACGGCGGCGCGACCTGCACCAGCGCGCCGATCGCGATGATCGACGAGATCGCATTGGTGACGCTCATCAGCGGCGTATGCAGCGACGGCGTGACGTTCCAGATCACCATGTAGCCGACGAAGCAGGCCAGCACGAACACCGTGAAGTGCGCGAGGAACGTGGCCGGCGCGAACTGGCCGACCAGCAGGAACAACAGTGCGCCGACCGCGAACGTGATGGCGAGCGACTTCGCCGACATCGGCGCGCCGCTGCCGTGGCCGTGGCCCTTGGACGCGGTTGCCGCGACCGGCGGCGTGGCGGGTTTCGGGGCGGCGGCCGGCTGCTGGATCGGCGGCGGCGGCCACGTGACGTTGCCTTCCTTGATGACCGTGAGGCCGCGGATCGCGTCGTCGCTGAAGTCGACGTTGATCGTGCCGTCCTTGCCCTTGCACAGCTCCTCGACCACGCGCAGCAGGTTGGTCGCATACAGCGTCGACGACTGTCGTGCCAGGCGCGACGCGAGATCCGTGTAGCCGACGATGGTCACGCCATGACGCACCACGGCTTCGCCCGGCACCGTCAGTTCGCAGTTGCCGCCCTGTTCGCCGGCCATGTCGACGATCACGCTACCCGGCTTCATCGACTGCACCATCTCGGCCGTGATGAGCTTCGGCGCCGGCTTGCCGGGAATCAGCGCGGTGGTGATGATGATGTCCGCCTCCTTGGCCTGCTGCGCGTACATCGCGCGCTGCGCCTGCTGGAAGCCTTCGCTCATCACCTTCGCGTAGCCGCCGCCGCCCGAGCCTTCTTCCTCGTAGTCGACCTTGACGAACTCGCCGCCCAGCGACTTGACCTGGTCGGCCACTTCCGCGCGCGTGTCGTTGGCGCGCACGATCGCGCCGAGGCCCGCGGCCGTGCCGATCGCCGCGAGGCCGGCGACGCCCGCGCCGGCGATGAACACCTTGGCCGGCGGCACCTTGCCCGCGGCCGTGATCTGCCCGTTGAAGTAGCGGCCGAATGCATGGGCCGCCTCGATGACGGCGCGGTAGCCGCTCACGCCGGCCATCGACGTGAGCGCATCCATCTTCTGCGCGCGCGACAGCGTGCGCGGCAGCGAATCGATCGCCAGCACCGTGGCCCGCTTCGCGGCCAGCTGCTGCATCAGTTCAGGGTTCTGGGCCGGCCAGACGAAGCCGATCAGCGTGCCGCCCTCGCGCATCAGCGCGACTTCATCGCTGCTCGGCGGGCGCACCTTGAGGACGATGTCGCTGCGGCCCCATAGATCGGCGGCCGTGGGCACGACTTCGGCGCCGGCCGTGCGGTAGTCGTCGTCGCTGAAGTTCGCGCCGGTGCCGGCGCCGCTTTGCACGGCCACCGAGAACCCGAGCTTGATCAGCTTTTCGACCACGTCGGGAACGGTCGCTACGCGCCGCTCCTCGTGGGCCGTCTCCAGAGGGACCCCAATCTGTAATGTCATATCCTGAACTGTCAGTAGTGGCCGTCGCGAGGAATTACGGCCTGCGTTTCACGTCACCCAACTCAATCCGTGTACGACCTTGCTCCGCGCGCAGCTTGGCACTCCCGCGCGAATTTCACAAACGATCGATCCTCTAATCGATGGTGTTGTCAGGGCAAACCAGTTCATGCTCCTGCCTGATTATGCTGACGAATATCCGGCGCAGGTTCCGAGCGGATAAAACCCGTCAAGCATATCCCGTGCCAGAGTCTTTCCAAAATTTATCTTTTGAATCGGCGCGCATTCAATCCATGAATCCCCTGTCTGGACACGACGAGGCGGGCACCCTCGCGCTCACCGGCCGGAACCGCGCGGCACGGGCCGCCAGCACGTGAATCCGTTTGAAACGTGAATAATCGGCGATCGGCACACGAGCACCGGAATCGGTTTCATCGCGAATCCCCTTGCTTACCGGAACAATGCCATTTGTCGCGCGCCAACGACATAATCCGTGTGGCTGACGCGCTTCGGTGCCGGCGAGTTTAATGGAGAATGCTGACTGACTCGTCGAACTGATTTTCGTCAGGACACGGGAAGACCGATGAAAACGCTCCCGGTGAAGCCTCAGCGGTCTTGCCGTTCCGCCGCGTCTTCGCATCCGGGAGCCGCACCGGGTTCGTGGCGCCGCGAAACGTGAACGAGCCTGCATGTTGCAGGTGCTCGCACTTCAGATATCCGCGACGCCCGGAGACCGCGGACAGCATCGGGCTGAACGCCAGGGGCGTCACCGCCGCCTGAGGGCGAATCGCGCGATGTGCTTTCTCGATCCGGTCAAACAAACGCTCCGTCACCCTTCACCTCTGAGCTCCTTCAGATAGTTGAAGATCGTCGCGCGCCCCAACGCCAGGACCTTTGCGACATAGTTCGCGGCGCTCTTTCCGTTGAATGCGCCTTCCGCATACAACGCCGCGACGAGTTCACGCTTATGCTCTCGTGTCAGCATCGACAACGTGAGCTTGCGCTCCTGCAGCCAGTGATCGAGGAAGACATTCACCCGATCCTGCCAATCGTCGCGGAACAGCTTCTCCGGTTGCGGCTGCAGCACCGCGCTCGACAGCAATAGTTCGAGTGCCTGCTTTGCCTGATCGAGCGCGGCCTGGTGAAAATTGATGCACATGACCCCGACAGGCTCACCCGACTCGGTCCGCAACACGGCACTGATCGAGCGGATCTTGCGACCGTCCCAGCCGAGCTTTTCGTACGGGCCGATCACATTCTCCTGTTCGTCGAAACCGATTTCCTCGAGTGCCGAATCGTCGCCCACCTCCCGCTTGGACAAATTGTTCGCAACGTATGCGACCGTTTGCGTCGAGAGGTCGTGCAGCACGACTTCCGTATAAGGCTGGAACAGTAGCGCGATCGCATCGGCAACCGCGTGGTGCGGGGCGACCTGCCCCGTACCCGCCTGCCGTTTGCCGCGCTTCGTCGCGCTCGTCCTGGTTCGATCGCCCGTCTTGCCGGTGGATCCGTTGGCGGGCGATGGTGCTCTGCTCATGTCTGTTTTTCCAAATCGATGCAGACCTGACGCAGTACACGTCCGTCTCCGGTCAATGCACTGCCAGGTCCACCGTAAAATACTTTTTCAGAAGCTGTTGATAGGTGCCGTTGCGCTTGAGTTCGGCAAATGCCCCATTGAGCGCCTCGCGAAGCGGGTGGTCGCCCTTGCGCACCGCAATGCCGACACCCGTGCCGATGATTTTCGCATCATTGACGGGGTTCCCGGCGAATGCGAAATCCTTTCCGTTCGGTTTGCTCAGGAACCCGAGGCTCGCCGCCGTCGCGTCCACGAACGTCGCGTCGATACGCCCCATCACCAGGTCCGCATACACCTCGTCCTGGGTCTGATAGCTCTGGACGCTCACATGCTTCGGCGCCCACATCTGTTTCGCGTACTGTTCCTGGATCGACCCCTGCAGCACGCCGACGCTATGCCCCGCGAGTGCCTCGGGCGTCGGCCGCAGCGTGCTGCCCTTGCGCGCGACGAGCTGGGCCGGCGTCAGATACAGCGGCACCGTGAAATCCACCTGTTCGGCCCGTTTCGCGTTGATGTTCATCGCCGAATCGATTGCGTCGAACTTGCGCGCCTGCAACGCGGGAATCAAGCCGTCGTAGGCATTCTCCACCCACACGCATTTCGCCTTCAGTTGTGCGCAGAGCGCATTCCCGAGGTCGATGTCGAAGCCCTCGAGCTGTCCGGACGTCGCCTTTGATTCGAACGGGGGGTACGCGGCTTCCAGGCCGAACCGAATGGTCTTGACGCCTTCCGCTTGAACCCCTTCTCCCCACATCGCCATCGCCGCAAGCGCAACCCCGAACACCGCTCGAACACCTTGCTTCCTCATCACCGTCTCCTCACACCAGGTTAGGTCCATGCAACGATCGGTGCAGCGAGCACGTCGCGTCTTCAGGCAAGCGACCGGAATGACCGACCGCCTTGCCGTCGACGTCGATTGATCGTCATGTACTTTTTAGTCGGGCTCGAATGAAGGATCCGGCGCCGCCTCGGCACCGGTATCCGCGGGTCGATACCCGTGCCCGTCAGCTTGCCTTCGTACGCAGGTAATCCGATACGCGTGCCAGCCCCTTCTCGAGGACATCGCGGTGGTTTGCATAACCGATCCGGACGTAACCTTCCATCTCGAGCGCGCTCCCCGGCGTGAACATCACACCCGTCGCCTCCAGCAATTCAACACAGAACTCACGCGACGGCATGTCGAACGCATATTTCAGCAGCGCGGTCGTGCCCGATTTCGGCTTGATCCAGGAAATCGCGGGCTCCCGGTCGACCCACGCCTCGAGGATCGCGAGATTGGTGCGGACGATATCGAGATTGCGCTTCATGATCGCATCGCGGTGCTCGAGCGCCAGGGTGGCGAAGTAGTCGTCGATCATCCCCACGCTGATGGTGTTGTAGTCGCGATGGACGGCGACTGCCCGAATCAGGTCGGTCGGACCGGCAATCCAGCCCAGACGCAACCCCGCAAGCGAATAGGTCTTCGACATGCTGGCCGTGCTGATGCCCTTTTCGTAGAGGTCCGCGATCGACGCGCTATACCCGCTGCCCTCCTGATCCGTGCCGCGATACACCTCGTCGCAAAGGACATGGGCATCGCAACGGCGAGCGATCTCCGCGACCTTGCTCAGAAAGGCTTCGTCCATCAGCGATCCTGTCGGGTTGTTCGGGTTGTTGATGGCGATGAGGCGCGTTTTTCCGTCGACGAGCGACTCGAGTTCGGCAAGATCCGGCAAGAAGCCGTTCTCTTCGCGGAGCTTCAGGACCTTGACGTTTGCGCCATAGCTCTCCGGAATCGAGTAGTGCTGCTGATAAGTCGGCATGACTGAAACGACGGTGTCGCCGGGTTCGACGAGCGTTTCGTAGATCAATGCATTTCCGCCGATTGCACCGTGCGTCACGATCACGTTCGCCGCCGACTGCTTCGAATACGTGCGAGCGATCGCCTCGCGCAGCCGGGATGTCCCTTCGATCGCGCCGTACGTCAGCTTCATCGGCCGCAGGTCGTCGAGTACGGACTCCTGACGACCGGTCAGCGTGAGCAACTGGTCGACGGTCAGCGATTCGACACACGTTTCCGCAAGGTTGTAGGCGCAGTGGTGCTCGTAGAGATCCATCCAGCGCTCGACACCGAATTCCTTGATTTTCATGTCAGTCCGTTCCTTTGATATGGATTGCGCGGTCTGCCATCGGCCGCGTGTATAGAAAACGAGTAGGTCAGCACTCCAGCCGGCGCGACATCTCCGTTGCAGGCGGCTTCCGCCTGTTGCCCGATCGCGAATTCCACTGCGACCCGACATTCCTGTGGGACAACCTGCCCAAAGTATCCGCTTCCTAAACTCAAATGTCCATAGTAGACTGAAAAATCCATTTTTCAATCATGGAACCCGGATCCAGCCGGGGATCGACGAACGAGCACCCGGTCGGTGCCCGCTCTCCCACGGCACCGAACCACACGAGAGGAAACCACGCATGACCTATCGACGCATCGAGATTCCCCTGCCGTCGCCGGCGCCAGGGGTTGCGCTCAGCCTGACGGCGCACCGGTTCGGCAATATCGATCACGGCCGCAGCATCTATTTCCATGCCGGCCTGCATGCGGACGAGCATCCCGGCCTGCTTGTCCTGCAACACATGCTCGAGGCACTGCACGCGCTGGACCGGGACGGGCGCATCGACGGTTGCGTCACGGTCGTCCCGTTTGCCAATCCGATCGGTCTGTCGCAGCGGCTCTTTGGCCCTGTCGTCGGGCGCTTCGATTTCGAGAACGGTGAGAACTTCAACAGGAACTTCCCGGCACTCGGGCGAGCCGTCGCACAGCGTTTGCGCGAAGGCGATGCATCGAGCCTCAAGCGTTCCGAGTGGAAGCGTTTCTTTCGCGGCCTGCTGGACGGCGGCAACGCAATGAGCCCGGCGGCCGCGATGAAGCTTGAATTGGCCAGGCTGGCGATCGAGCATGACATCGTCATCGACCTTCACTGCGACACCGATGCCATCGCCCACGTCTACGCATCGACGCTCCAGCGTGAACGCGCAATGAAGGTGGCGTGGTGGGTCGACGCCCCGGTCGTTCTGCTGGAACCCGCCAGCGCCGGAGGGGGCGCGTTCGATCAGAGCCATTCGGGCGCATGGGGCGAACTGCAGCGGGCAGGCCTGTTCGACGGCGGGGCGAGCGGCTTTTCCGCGACGATCGAATTGCGCGGCCAGTCGGACGTCAACGACGCGCTCGCGTCGACCGATGCCACAAGATTGCTGCGCTTCGCCGAATCCGAAGGTGTCCTGTCCTTTCCCGACCCGTTCGACGACTGCGCAGGACTCGCGTCACCCGAAGCGTTTCCGCTGGAAGGCGCGGCCCACGTTCGTTGCCCTTGCGCCGGCGTGATCGTGTATCGGCGCGCCCCTGGGGACCGGATTGCGGCGGGCGAGACGTTTGCCGAGATCGTTCGACTCGACGGTCCGGAGATCAATTCGCGCGTTCCGGTTGTCAGCCCGATTGACGGCGTGATGGTTGTGCGTCAACTCCAGAAACTCGTGCGTCCGGGACAACGCGCGGCACTGATTGCCGGTGATGTCCCGCTCGTCGGTCGCGATCCCGGCAATTTGCTGCTGGATTTCTGACCGCTCGTCGACACGCATCCCATTCGTCTCAGGCCAGGACCAAACATGGAAATCATGGATCTCCCGCTTCCCGATCTCTCGCCCGGGACGCGGATGACACTGCGCGAGTACACGTTCGGCCCGAAGGATGCGGAACATTCCGTCTATTTCCAGGCGGCCTTGCATGCCGGTGAAGTGCCGGGGCTTCTCGTGATCCAGCATCTTCTGGCGAGGTTGGAATCGCTCGAATTCGACCGGGCATTGGCCGGGCGCGTCACCGTCATGACATGGGCCAATCCGGTCGGCATGCAACAGTTCGTCGGCGGAACGCTGACCGGTCGGTTCGACTGGGCGGGCAGCGGCAATTTCGATCGCCGCTTCCCCGATATCGGTTCGGAAGTCGTGCGGCAATTCACAGGCGGAAGCTACCCGACGAATCGCGACGACGCGAAATACCGGTTGATGGAATTGGCCAGGCCTGCCGAACAGGGAAGCGATCCGGTCGCGTATCTGAAGGCGATCTTGCTGTGGCGCGCATTTGCGCACGACATGGTTCTGGATCTGCACTGCGACAAAACTGCCGTGATGCACGTGTACGGCAACTGGGCGCACGAACAACGTGCGGTCTCGCTATCTCGGTGCCTGAATGCTCCCGTGTTGCTTCTCGAGGACAGCGCCGGTGGCAGCACGTTCGACCAGTCGTTTCATGACGCATGGTCTGCTCTCCGGCGATGCGGCCTGCAATGCGGATCGCGACAGGGTTTCGCCGCGGTCGTCGAACTACGGGGCCAGCGGGACGTGTCCGACACACTCGCCGCTTGCGACGCAGGCGCGCTCATCGACTTCCTGAGAATCGACGGCTTCGTCGTCGACGGCCGACCACCGGCGCACCGCGAGCCTCCTGTCATATCTGCCCTCGAGGCGGTCGATCACCTGAAGGCAACGCGAACAGGGATCGTCACGTGGAGCGCGCCCGTCGGCAGTTTCGTCGCCAGAGGAGCGGAGATCGGCGCGATAACCGCTTTGACGGACGGCCAGGCCGAGTCACGCACGGTGGTGCGAGCAAGCATCGACGGCATGCTCGTCGCCCGCATGCATGTCCACTTTGTACTTGCCGGCCAGCGGATTGCAATGATCGCGGGACAGGACCAAGTTCCGGGGCGCGTCAGCGGGGCACTTTTGCCGGATTAAGCCCTCTCGGAGCGGCGAGCATCAACGCATCCCGTCTCGCTTACCGATATTGCACTGTGCATCCTGCCAGGTTCAGGCGTTGCGCCATGCGCCAGTTGCGCAGGCCGGCACATTCACCGGTGCCCGTCACGCACCACCGCCCGGCTCCGATCCCCGCGCTTCATCCAGCATCCAGGTCGCGAAGGCCCGCAACGGCCCGTCGGCCAGCTCGATCGGTTCGGGCAGCACGAGGCAGAAGTTTTTCGTCACCGTCTTGCCCTCTGGCCAAGGCGCAACCAGCCGCCCCTGCTCGAGCTCCGCGTCGATGTACAGGCGTGGCACCAATGCGACGCCCAGGCCCGCCAGCGCCGCTTCGATCAGCATCGAATGGAGGTCGTAGCGCGCGCCCACCGCTGAATTGGTCAGCACGATGCCGGCCGCCTGCGCATAGGCCTGCCACGCGTCGGGATTCTGTCGCCGATGAAGACGCGGCAGTGCGTCCAGCGACGGCTTCGCCCCGGCGCCGGCGAGCAGCGCCGGACTGCAGACGGGCACCAGCACTTCCTCCAGCAGCGGATGCGGATGCATCCCCGCCCATGCCGGATGCTCGAAATGAATCGCTGCGTCGAAACCGCTCCCGGCCAGCAGGAACGGCTCCATCCGCTCGGCGATATGCACGGTGATGTTCGGATGCCGGTCCTGAAAGCGTTTCAGACGCGGGATCAGCCAGCGCGTCGCGAAGGTCGGGATGGCGGCGATATCGAGGCTCGCGCCTTCGATCGGCTGCCCCATCAGGTACAGGCTGTCCCGTTCGAGCCGATCCAGGATCTCGCGAACCTGCACCGCGTATCGCGCACCGTTCGGCGCCAGCCGTACCCGGTTGCCGATCCGCTCGAACAGCGTGACGCCCAGGAACGCCTCCAGCCGGCCGATCTGGCGACTGACGGCGCCTTCGGTCCGCGCCAGTTCCTCGGCGGCTCGGGCAAAGCTGCCGTGTCGGGCCGCGGCCTCAAACGCCTGGAGCGCGGAATTGCTTGGAATCTTGCGGGACATGGACGTCTCGTTGGTCGGAGTGTGTTCGCCATCAGCTTGAGCAAATGTCACTGAAGGCTGACTTTATTTCGTTTTATGGCACGGTATCGCGAGCTTAGCATTACGTTACCGCACTGACCATCACACCTCCCCAGATGAATGTGCCTCCTGCCCAAAGGACGATCCCATGATCTATACCGTGGAATGCAGCTTCGCCGACCTCGACAGCGAAGCCGAATGGAACGACTTCTACAGCCTTGAAAAGCTGCCCGCGCTGATCTCGGTCACGGGGTTTCACACGTCGCAGCGGTTCAAGGCGATCACCGGCGGTTGCCCGGTTTATCTGGCGATCCACACGATCGACGGCCTCGATGTCCTGACCGGCGATGAATATCGCCGCAAAGGCGGCGGCAATTTCGCGAAGTGGCAACGACACATCACCGACTGGCACCGGAATCTCTACGGCGATATCGGCTTCGCGCCGGCGGTAAACGACGATGAACTTCTCGCCCTGAGCGCCGGCGGCCCCGATTCGCTGATTCGATTGGGCCTCCACCCGCTGGCCATGCAGGCCGTTGCGCTGGAGCAGTGTCCGGCGCGCCGTTGGCTCGCCGTCGTGCCACGGAACAGTGCGCAGTTTGTCGAGGTGCTCCCGGAAGGCATTCACCTTTACGCGCCGATGACGGCGCAGTTGACGAGCACACGCACCCTTTCGATTGCGCAGGAGTAGACCGCGATGCCGAACGTCACTTTCTCGATCGATGCGACGCGGATGCCGGCTGATGAAAGCCTTGCCGCGCTGTCGCGCGATTGCGTCGAACTCTGCACGCAGGTGCTCGAGGCTGAACTCAAGAACGTCCATGTCATTTTCCTGGCGGTTCGGCACGGGCATGGACATCCCGTCTTCGCCGACATCCGGTATCGCGTCGGCACGCCGCGCACGCCGGAGGTCATGAACCGGTTCATGGACGCGCTGGATCAGGCGATCGTTCGCCGCACCGGCCTCACCGCACGCATTCGGTGCTTTGGTTACACCGCGTCGACCATTCACGCTCGCAATTAGCCGATTCGGAGCAACACGATGTCCACCCTTACCTTTCCTGTTCAGCAAGTCGGGGATTTCACGATTACCGCCATCAGCGATGGATATCTCACTGCCAGTCTCGACTTCCTGTCGAATATCGATTCGGATGACGCATCAAAAATGCAACGTGATGCCGGACAGAAAGAACCCGCGGCCGTTCATGTCAATTGCTACGTCGTACGCGGAGCGGGCCGCACCGTTCTCATCGACGGTGGGGCTGGCGGGTTCAAGCAATGGGGCGGCCAGCTCAAAACGAACCTGGTGCTTGCCCGCATCGAACCCGCTGCGGTCGACACCATCCTGCTGACCCATGCGCATCCCGATCACGTCGGCGGGCTGGTGAATGATGCAGGACAGGCCGCGTTTCCGCATGCGGAACTGGTCGTGCATCAGCGAGAGGTCCAGTTCTGGCAGGACGACGGAAATCTCAGTCGCGCGAGTGAGCGGGCTCGCGGCAACTTTGCGAAGGCGCGTCAGGTGTTCGATGCCTATGACGACCGACTTCGCCTGTTCGAAGACGGACACGTGCTCCCCGGTATCCGCGCGCTGCCGCTGCCGGGACACACCGATGGACACACCGGATATGTCCTTGAATCCCGCGATCAAGGCCTGCTGGTGTGGGGGGACGTGGTGCATTTCCCGCATATCCAGATTCAGCGGCCGGACGTATCGATTGCGTTCGATCACGATGCGTCGCTGGCAGCAGCGACACGGTCACGCCTTCTCGATCAGGTCAGCGCGGACGGTCTTCTGATCGCGGGGATGCATCTGGGGGAACTCGGGTTCGCACGTATCAAGCGGACGAGCGGCGGCTATGAGTTGCTTTACGAGAACGAAGGCTGAAGCCACACGTGTACAGATGTGCGATGCCGCCACCTCACGCCGACATGCATGAGTCACTCGTTGATCCAGATGGCGTTTTTTGAGGGTTATACGACCTTTGCGCCATCCACTTCGCGTTCCATACTGCACGTGGAAGATCGAGCAGCGAAAAACACAAACGCCATCGCGTCTTGCGCTTTCGGCCCGATCAATCACGACGTAGAAAGGAGCAGAAGATGAGGCTTAAAGACAAGTCGGCGTTAATCACCGGTGGTACCAGTGGCATCGGTCTTGCCACCGCGAAGCGTTTCATTGCGGAAGGCGCCCGCGTCGCAGTGACGGGCCGCGACGAGGCGGTGTTCGAGCGCGTGAGGGCCGAACTCGGCGAGCATGCGCTCGTTCTCAAGGGCGACGTGCGTTCGATCAACGACATGCGGGCGATTGCCGCTGAAGTCGGCGAGCAGTTCGGCGGCCTGGATATCGTGTTCGCGAACGCCGGCTGGGCGTTCCCGTCCGCAGTCAACGATATCGACGACGCGCTCTACGACGAGATCATGGACATCAACGTCAAAGGCGTGGTGTTCACGCTTCAAGCGGTGCTGCCGCACTTGCGAGCGGGTTCGTCCTTCATTCTCAACACCTCGTTCGTCGCGCAGACCGGCAAGCATGGCATCTCGTTGACCGCAGCCGCGAAGGCCGCCGTGCGATCGCTCGCCCGCAGTTGGTCCTACGAGTTTCTCGACCGGAAAATCCGCTTCAACGCGATCGCGCCCGGTGCGATCGACACACCGCTGCTGACCAAGTGGGGCATGCCGGACGAATGGGTGCGCGACCGCAAGGCCGAGTTCGCCGACGCCATTCCGGTGGGCCGCATGGGCAACGTCGAGGACATCGCCAACGCCGCACTCTATCTCGCCAGCGACGAATCCGCGTACGTCGTCGGCACCGAACTGGTCGTCGACGGCGGCGCCTCGCAGCTTTGAGCCTGCGGCGCCCGATTCCGGCGCCCTGCGTGTCATCGCGGCTCATCCACCTGTCTGATCTCACGTCCGCCACGCTTTGAATCGCGGCGGCGATTTCATGCGGCCCAGCCTGGTAGCACTCTTAGCAGGGCCGCCCCGCAAGGAGAAATAATCTTGACCGACAGTAGCGAAAACAGTACTCCCGGATCGCCACTCACCCGAGCTGGCCAATCACGCCGCGATGTGCTCAAGTTCGGCAGCATCGCGACGCTCGGCGCCGTCCTCGGCGGCGGCGCCCTGCTTGGAAACGCCCCCTCTGCGCTTGCACAGCCCGGCAGCGACGGCGCACTTGCCCCGAACGACCCGCTCGATATCCTGATCGTCAATTACGACGGCGGCACGCTGCTCGACTTCGCCGGCCCCAGCGAGGTCTTCCATCGGCTACCGAATACGAACGTTCGCTACGCGAGCCTCGATGGCGGCAACGTGACGCTCGAATTCGGCGTCGTGTACGGCAAGACCGAGCGGCTGGCCGATATCGACAAGACAGACGTGCTGCTGGTCCCTGGCGGATCGAATCTGTCGGCGCCGATGCGCCCCGCGTATCAGGCGCAGATCCGGCGCCTGGCGGAAAGTGCCAAGCATGTGACGTCGGTCTGCAACGGATCGCTCGTGCTGGCCGCAACTGGCATTCTCAACGGCAAGCGAAGCGCCTGCCACTGGGCCTTCGTCAACAAGCTGGCCGAATACGGCGCCATTCCCGTGCCCGATCGCTTCGTCGAAGACGACAACGGCCGGTTCATGAGCGGCGGCGGCGTGACGGCAGGCATCGACTTCGCCCTTCGCGTGGCAGCGAAGCTGCGCGGTCAACAGGCCGCCGAACTCGCGCAGCTCGTGATCGAATATGATCCCGCGCCGCCGTTCCACTCCGGCCATCCGAGAGAGGCGCGGCCGGAAGTCATCGCGATGGTCGACAAGAAACTGCCCGGTGCATCCAGGGGGCTCGCACGCGTCCCGGGCGTTCGTTGAATCGCTTGCAGGCAATGTGGGCCAACCCATCGAAAGACTGCGATGAACACTGCGACCGACATTGCCTGTTTCATCCTATAACTTTCGCAGTCCTTTACATTAAAACCATGCACGGAAATCACTCGATGCCACAGACTCGTATTTTCACGGCTGCCCTTGCGGCCTGCGTCACTTTCTTCGCGTTCGCCGCGCCCGCGACTGCCGGTGGTTCGCCACGTCCGCCCGAAGCGGCCATCAAGGCCGAGAATGCGCGGTGGGCGGATGCCTTTGCGCGAGGGGATTACGAGGCGATCGGCCGCCTCTACACCCGCGACGGCACGCTCTTGCCGCCCGGCGGCAACAAGATCACGGGACGCAACGCGATCGTCGGGTACTTCACCAAGGGGTATGCCGGATCAAAGCCCGCCACCGTATCGTTCAGCAATGACGAGTTCTACGGTAACGACCGGGTCGTGACAGAGGTGTCGGATGTGGAGGTCCGCGACCACGACGGACAACTCAAATTCCGCGGCAAACAGACCCTTGTCTTTCTGAAAGAGGGCGGCGCGTGGAAGTTGCATCGCGACATGTGGAACGATGACGGCCCGCTGACGGCGGATGGCCATTGAGCGTCTGGTGAAACGCTTGGCGATCTACCCAACGCGCCGCTAGACCGTGAGAGGGACCTCGCCCAGGCAGCGCGGATCGCGCCGGCTGAGGATAGTCGATCAGCGCGCGCCGTTCGCTCGGCTCTCGCGTCGAATCGCTTGCGGCGGGTGCCCATGCAGTTTGATGAAGGCCCGCCGCATCCGCTCCGGGTCGGTGAACCCGACCGCCAGCGCAATCTGTTCGATCGGTTCGCTGCCCCCCTGCAGGCGCAGCCGTGCCGCTTCGACACGCAAGCGCTCGACCGCCTTCGCTGGTGTCTCTCCGGTTTCCCGGCGAAATGCGCGCCCGAACTGCCGCGGACTCAAACTTGCGGCCTCGGCGAGCCGCTCGACAGGCAACGCTTCCGCCAGATGTTCCCGCGCAAAATTCAGCGCGATGCGGATGCGATCCGATTCCGGCTCCATCTGCGACATCGCCGAGAATTGGGACTGACCGCCCGGCCGACGATACGGAACCACCAAAAGCCGGGAGACAGCGCGCGCAACCTCCGCGCCCAGATCTTTTTCAATCAGGCCGAGCGCCAGGTCGATGCCGGACGCAATGCCCGCCGATGTCCAGATGCGTCCCTCCTCGATATAAATGCTATCGCCCTCGACCTTGGCGCGCGGAAAGCGCGACTGCAATTGAGCCGCGTATCGCCAGTGCGTCGTCACCCTCACGCCGTCCAGCAAGCCGGTTTCCGCGAGCAGAAACGCCCCCGTACACACGCTTGCGACCCGCGCAGCCCTGGCGCCCAATTTTTTGGCGACGGCAATGTTCTCCGGCGTCTGCATCGGATCGATGTCGCCGCCCACGAAAATGACGGTGTCGAACGTGCGCCTTCCGATCGGCTTCGTGTCGACCGACAGGCCCGTATTGCCCGGAACCGGGCCGCCGGACTGCGAAATGACGTGGAGATCATAGGGCGCGTGGCCCGCCGCCGTGGCGACCTGATTGAAGGCCGACAGCGGCCCGCCCAGATCGAGCGCATCGTAGCCACGGCAAACGAAGAATCCGATTCGATGCATGACGAAGTCGTTAACTGAAAATCCCGTAAAGCCGCATTTTACAAGGAACCCTCAAATAGCGCCATTCAGCCGGAAATGAGGGAAATACGTCGTTTACGTCGTGATCGATTGTCCGTATGTCTAACCGCCGGCATCTGCCGGGCCGGGATGGCCGTCACGCCCACCCTACTCCGCATTCACCTTCCGCCACTGCATCGGCGACATCTCGTACCGCCCTCGAAACGCGCGACTGAACGCCGCTTCCGACGTGTACCCAACCCGACCGGCAATATCCGAAATCGGCGCACGGCTGTACCGCAACAACTCCGCCGCCCGATCCAGGCGCCAGGTCGTGAGATAGCTCAACGGCGCCTGCCCCACCACACGCTGGAACCTGTCCGCAAAAGCCGACCGCGACAGATTCGACAACTCGGCAAGATCACTCACGCTCCACGCCCGCCCGGGATCGGCATGAATGGCCGACATCGCCGGGTTGATCCGGCTGTCGATCGCGCCGGACAGCCACCCGTGCCCTGCCGAGCCCTCCGTCGCCCAGGTGCGCAGCAACTGGACGAAGATGACGTCCAGCAATCGGGAGATCATCGCGGCGGCGCCCGCGCGCGGGCTCAACGCCTCGTCGAGGATGAAATGGCAGCTCAGCTCCAGCCACTCGAACGGCCGCTCCCGCAACCCCTTCAGCACCAGCACCGGCGGCAGCACGGACAGCAACCGTTGCGACAGCACGCCGTCGAATCCGAAATCGCCGCACAGCCACGTGGTGTCGCCGCTCCCGATCGTCAGGCGCTCGCGATCGTAGTACTTTGGCGCGAGATCCGTGACGAGACTCGCGGAGCGGCCCGGCCGGTCGGAGATGACATGGCCGTGGCCATGCATCAGCATGACCAGGTCTCCCTGCGACGCGTGATAGCGCTCGTCGAGCCCCTCCACTTCGATCGCCACGCTGCCGCTACGGATGATGTGCAGACGATACTTGCCGGCAGGAAAGCGCAACCCGAAAGGCGCCGAGGCCGCGCACGTGAAGACCGTATTGCCGCGGATGCGGATCAGCTCCAGCACGTCGGAAAAGGCATCCCGCTTGAAGGCGAACGGATCTGCTCCATCGTCCAGCGTCGTCGGCGTTTGAGCAAAGAATCCCGGCTTTTTGGCCATGTCGCGTACCCGGATGGTCTTTATGATGGGCACATCATTCACGCTGAATGACGCCGGTGTCAAAGACTATTCTCGAGGTGCGCGGCATACGGCAATCGCGTAGTACCCCTTGTTTCGTTGCTGGCAAGCACGGGGCAGACGGCTCCGGAAATACCGCGGTGTCGTGGGCGTGATGTTCGTCATTCAGCGATCACAGGAGCAGGGATGTGAATCCGGAAACGCGTACCGACACGGTTGTACTGATTCACGGTCTGTGGATGACACCGTTGTCGTGGGAACATTGGGTCACGCGCTACGAGCAGCGCGGCATGCGCGTCATCACGCCGGGGTATCCGGGCGTCCAGCCGGGCACGGCCGGCGTCGAGGCGCTGCGTCGCGACCCGTCGCCGCTGGTGAATCTGGGCGTGCGCGAGATCTTCGACCACCTGGCCCGGACCATCGCGGCACTCGACACGAAGCCGATCATCATGGGGCATTCGTTCGGCGGCGCGTTCGCCCAGCTTCTTCTCGACGCGGGCTATGGCTCAGCCGGTGTCTCGATCGACGGCGCCGGGGTGAAGGGTGTATGGGCGCTGCCGTTCAGCCAGATCAAGGCGGCGTTCCCGGTCCTGCGCAACCCGGCCAACGTGCATCGCACGGTGCCCATCACCGAGCAAGCGTTTCACTACGCGTTCACGAACAACCTGAGCCTCGAGGAATCGAAGAAGGTCTATGACCGCTACGCGGTGCCCGTGTCGGGGCGGATCCTGTTTCAAGGCGCGTTCGCGAACGTCAACCCGAATGCCCCGACGCGCTACAACTTCGCGAACGACGAGCGCGCACCGCTGCTCTTTATCGCCGGCGGCAACGACAACATCCTGCCGCCTGCCGTGCAGCGTGAGAATTTCGAAAGGAATGCGAAGGGTTCGCGGGCCATCTCGGCGTACAAGCTGTTCAACGGCCGCAGCCACTACACCTGTGGCGAGAAAGGCTGGGAGGAGGTTGCCGACTTCGCGCTCGACTGGGCGCAGGCGCCTGCGGCGGGAGATCTCGGCAAGGGTTGAGTTGCCGGTCAATGGCCCAATTCCCGAACGGTGTCGTGCAACGTCGACAGGCCGTTGAACGACTTGTCGGTCTGACGCATTCTCCGGTTCGCCAGTCAAGGCGGGCACCCCGGCGCGTTCCGTTTTCAATGCGCGAGTGGCATATCGGCAGACATGGTGTGGGATTGCCCCGTCCTGGCACCCTCGACCACGGGTGCAGGTCAGGCAATCCGTCCCGGCACGGCACGCGTCACGCGCGCCGGCTTACGCGGCCTTGGCCAGCTCCGCGTCGATGGCGGCGACCAGCTTCGGGTCGTCCGCGGTCGTATCGGGCGAGAAGCGCGCGACCACTTCGCCCGTGCGGCTCACGAGAAACTTCTCGAAGTTCCACAGCACCTCGGGCGCCGGGTTCGGTTGGATGCCGTAGCCTTCGAGGCGCGTACGGAACGGGCCGTCACCGGTCGCCTGCGGCTGCGCCTGGGTGAGCGAGCGATAGAGCGGATGCTTGTCGTCGCCGATCACGGAGATTTTCGAGAACAACGGAAACTTCACGCCGAAGGTGCCGGTGCAGAACGACTGGATCTCCGCATCGGTGCCCGGCTCCTGGCCCTTGAAGTTGTTGGCGGGGAACGCCAGCACTTCGAGACCTTCCGCGCGCTTGCCTTCGTAGAGCGCCTCCAGACCTTCGTATTGCGGCGTCAGCCCGCATTTGGACGCCACGTTCACCACCAGCAGCACTTTGCCTTCGTACGCGCGCAGGGTTGTTTGCGCGCCGTCGATGGCGTTGACGGGAATATCGTAAATCGTGCTCATGTCTTCATCCTTCAATGGATCAAATTGATGGCGAGCCGCGGAAATCGCGGTGTATCGCGTTCATTGGAAAACCCTGGACGTCGGTCAGCGAAGGCACGTAATCGACGCTCGTGATCTGCGCGTAGCAGAGCCCTATCCTACTGCGAACGGTCAACTTCATGCTTGCAGGCGCGGACCGTGGGGTCCGACAGGCGACCTGGAAAGGCCAGGCTTCGATACAACGGCGGAATGGCCGCATAAGCATCGCCCCGTTGCGGGGGTACGCCATCAGCGGATGCGGTGCGTGGCGATATCCGAGCCTTGGTCAGACTTCCGAACGCTCTACGACCACCTCGCTGATTTGAAGCACGGGCTGTATATCCGTGTAATTGGCGATGTCGGCCATGATCTCCTGCGCGTGCGGGTCGCGCGCCGCCTGGAAGGCTTCGACAGACGTGCAGACGAAGTCGCACTTGGCCACGTAGACAGGCTCAGTGCCCGGAGCACCGCCTGCGATGCCCTTGTCGACCGTGTAGTACAGACATGCCGCGCCGAGCCGCTGCTTCACCATTGGCATGTGCTTGTCGCGGTAGTAAGCATGATCGAATCGTGCGCCTGCGGCGTACGGGTACATGACACTGACTTTGATCATCGGGTTCTCCTGTTGCTGCATGGGAATCGAGGCGCCAACGCTCGCGAGACGACATCGAGGCTGCCGAGATCGGGCGTGGCGAACGCTTCTTGCTGAATAGACGTACTGACTCTTCCGATTGCGCGCCGATGAACCCGTCTCGCCGTTTTGGCGGCACTGAGTGTACCCGGCAACGACATGTCGCGGATGCTGGCGACATGGCTTGCAATCAACCGACAACTTCCTGTCGATGCAGACAAGACACGCGCAAGTCAAGTTCGCACGCGCACCGCGATTCGTAGCGGTATGCTCGTCGTCGTGGTAGTTTCTTGCTTCCCTCCTCGCAAGAGGAAGATAAGAAACCACGAGGGCAATCCACATGCTGATTGCACGAGACGGCCGATCCATTTCAATCGGCTGCATGCGACTGTCACACCTCGCGGTGGCGGTAGTCGCCATGCACGCTGCTGCCGCTTTTTCCGCTGATTTCTCTCCACCCGCTACCGTCTTGTCCGACGACACGGTCTACACGGTGAATCGCGACAGTTCGTCGATTCGTGACCAATCCAGGTCGATCCGGATAGAGACGGAACAGGGCGTCAGGTCGTACGGTCAGGTTTCGTATCGATATAGCCCCGAGTTGCAGAAGTTCGACGTGATCGAGGCTTACACCACCACGCGCGACGGCGTACGGATCGACGTCCCGTCCAATGCAATTTTCACTCGTCAAAGCGCGTCGAGCATCCACGCCGCCACCGTCGACGACAACCTCGTCAAGACGATCGTCTTTCCCGGCGTAGAACCTGGCGCGACCGTGACCATGCACACGCGTGAGACGCAGGTCACGCCGCTTTTCCCCGGCAACTTCTCGGCCGACGACACGTTTCCGAACAACAAGCCGATCCAAAGCGCCAGCATTACGATCAATGCGCCATCCTCGATGAAACTGTATACCGATGTGGTCGATATGCAGGGCGGACGGGTTGCAGCGGATGTCGACGGCCGGCAGACATGGCGCTGGACGATAAAAGGTGCAACTGCGCAGCCACTCGAAGCCAATGCGCCGAGCATCGAGGATCGCAGCCCCCGGATCGTGGTCACGACGTTCCCGGGTTACGCGGCGCTCGGGCAGGCATACGCCGCCCGTGCGCAGCCGCAGACGACCATTACGCCCGACGTGCAAACGCTGGCCGACGAGGTCACGAAGGGAATCGCCGGCCGGCGCGATCAGGCAGATGCGCTCTATCAATGGGTCAGCCGAAACATCCGCTACGTCGCAGTGTTCCTCGGTTTCGGCGGCGTCGTTCCGCATAGCGCACAAGACGTCCTGCATGCACGCTATGGCGACTGCAAGGACCATACGACGCTGCTGCAGGCGCTGCTGGCAGCCAAAGGCATCGCGAGCGACACGGTGCTCGTGAACGCGGACAGCCGCTATTGGCTGCCTTCGGCCGCCAGTCCGTTGGCCGTGTTCAATCACGCGATCACCTACGTTCCCGAGTTCGATGTCTACCTTGACTCGACCGCCGGCACGGCGCGATTCGGCACGCTTCCTTTCAACGAGCAGGGAAAGCAGGCGTTGTTGACCGGCGGCGGCAATGAGCAGTCTCGCTTGGTCGTCCTTCCCGTTGCACGCCCCGATGCCGACACGGTGACGGTCGTGACGCACGTCGCGCTCGACAAACTCGGCACCGTTCGTGGCGATAGCGAAGTCAAGAACGGCGGCGAATACGACTGGGTCGCGCGCTCCATATTCTCCCGGCTGCCGGCGGGTTCGGAACCGGTGTTTGCGCAGGCGTTTCTGACTGCGAGCGGGTTGGACGGCACCGGCCGCTACATCCATGGCGACATCAATGATCTCTGGATGGCGTTTTCGTTTTCCAGTGTGTTCGAACTACCGGACTACGCCGCTCTCCCCGGCCCCGGCGCGATGCGCGTCCCAAGAGGATTGGGCGGCCTCAACACGATATCCAGTGCCATTGACGGGGTAGGTTCGGCCAGGCGCAAAACTCCGTTCCTGTTCAAGGCAGGACACTTCAGCGAAATCACGAAACTGGAATTGCCGGCCTCGATGAAAGTGTTGAGCCTGCCCAAGCCCGTCACCGTTACTTCGCCGTTCGGCACTTATACGTCGTCCTATGCGATGGAAGGCAGAACCATCAACGTGACCCGAACGCTTGATTTGACATCGAAAGTGCCGTATTTGCAGCCGGACGAATATCCCGAGCTCGGAAGAATGGCGACATCGATCAAGCGTGACCTTGCAGCGCAGATCGTCTATCAATGAGCGGTTTTGCGGCGCGACAAACCCATCGGTCAACGTGCCACGAATAGGCACTGAGATTGAGAGGTCGAATGGCCCTGGACTAGACCACGCATAAACCATCTAGTCGTCAGACGTCGTTAGCAACCGAAAATCAACCCTCGATCTGGCGCTGCATGAGATAGAACCTCATGTCGTCGCGACCTTTCATTGAAATCGGTTTCGGATCGCGATTAAAGCCGAGCATTTCATAAAATGGGTATGCCGATTCCCGCGCCGTACACCAGAGCAATAATCCACGCTGTTCGCGGACATAACGAATGGATAGATTGACCAGAAGGCGTCCGAATCCCAGACCACGCACCGATGGATGGACAGCCATGCCGCGAAGGCGCCAGGCTTCAGCATTCAAAACACCGGATTGTCCTTCTTGACACACCGACGCCACAGCCACAATGCCGTCGTTATCACGCACGGCAAAGTGCATGGTCGTCGGGGCGAGGTCTCCGGGTAACGCACTCCCTTCTTCATCTCCGGCCATCAAGATCGCGGCCCTGAGGGGATAGGTTTCTTCCGCGCGAACGGCGCAGATGGTAAAGCGCACATCTTGTGAAGTCATCTAATTGTCGGCTCGCTTCTGGACGCAAATAATCTTCCGGTTCGCTTTCAGCATACCCACTCGCAAAATTATCAGTTGCCGGGCGTTACCAGTAAGGGTAATTTTCTATCCGTTATCTCTTTTTCAATCATACGCTAACTGCGATCACAGATGACGTCGAAAGTCTCGACAGATGCGGAGCTTGCCTACGACGAGATCCGATCGAGGATCTTTGACGGCCGCCTTGCGCCTGGACAGAAAGTATCGCATCGAGGCCTGTCGGACGAACTCGGTTTCGGCCAAATGCCGGTGCGCAGCGCATTGCATTTGCTCGAGTCCGAAGGGCTGGTCGTCGTGATCGAAAAGAGTGGGACCTATATCGCGTCGCCGACTACGAGCGATCTCCGCGAAATTTTTGAAATGCGGCTGGCCCTCGAGAGTACAGCCGCGTTTCTTGCAGCCAAGTCGGGCGTAACGGCAGACCTTCGCGACGCGGCAGAGAAAATGCAGGTGCTGATCGACCAGGACGTCGCGGACATCATGCTCGAGCAACGCGTCGGTTGGGTCTTTCATCAAGCGTTATTTGCTGCAGCAAGGAACTTCCGAATCTCGTCCGCGTATAGTTTGTTGCGCGCCCAAACCTTGGCGCTAAACGAACTTCCGCGTAGCGATGCCGAAACCGTTCGGCGCGGCACGATCGAGCACCTGAAAATCTTTCACGCAATCGAAGCGAACGACGGCGAGCTTGCGCGTCAGCATATGTGGAATCACATCGTTGACGGTACGCCCGCACGGATAAAACTACTCAAGGCGCGGCATGAACACGAAAAATAAGGGCCTTTCCCTCCCGCTGCAAATGCTTGGCGGGCTCGTCCTGGGCGTCGCTTGCGGCGTATTTGCTCCCGGCTTTGCCGGGAAACTGGGCTTTCTCAGCGCGATGTTCGGCCATGCGATCAAGATGGTCGTCATGCCGTTGATCTTCCTGTCGGTCACGGTCGGTGTCTTTCGTGCGGGCCGACTGCGCGAACGGCTCGGAAAGGTCGCACTCGCCAGCATCGTCTTCTTCGTTTTGATGACTGGCCTGGCTGCGTCGCTCGGCCTGCTGCTCAACTTCGCATTTCGGCCGGGTCTCGGTGCGAGCCTCACTCCCTCCGGATCGATGCCCGCAGCACTCGCATCCAGCATCGACTGGACGAAATTTCTCGTTGACTTGATCCCCGCGAACATCGTCGCTGCGCTCGCTGCCGGGAATTCTCTCCCGGTACTCGTTTTCGGCGTCATTCTCGGTGCCGCATTGGCGGCTGCCCCGGAGCGTGCCGAGCCCGCGATTGCCGTTTTCGAGGCGCTGCTGTCCGGCCTGTTCAAGATGACCCAGTGGGTGATCGCATGGTCGCCGCTCGCGATCTTCGCCGCGATCGCGCAGCTGTTGTCGGCCAAGGGTTTCAGCGGCGTGCACTCGCTCGTCGAGCTCCTGGGCGTGGCCTATCTCGGCATGGCGGTGCTGGCGGTGGTACTCACCGTCGTCATCCGCGTCGCCGGTCAGTCGCCTCTCGCCGTTCTCAGGAAAGTGAAGGAACCGCTGATCCTCGGTTTCACGACGCGGTCCTCCGAAATTACCTACCCGTTGCACCTGAAGAAGCTGGTCGAATTCGGCGTTCCCCACGGCGTGGCGTCCACGATTTTGCCGCTCGCCTATATTTTCAATCGCGACGGCGCGGTCCTCTACACGGCCCTCGCGGTCGGCTATCTGGCCGACGCCTATCATCTCGCCTGGTCCTGGCCGCTCGTGATCACGATTTTGATTTTGACGATCATCACCATCGACGGAGCCGCCAATGTGCCGTCCGGGGCGATCGTCGCCATCACCATCGTGCTGACGTCGATCGGGTTGCCGGCCGATGCGGTGCTGCTGCTGTTGGGCGTCGACGCGTTTTTCGACATGGGGAGAACCGCTCTGAACGTCTACGGGAGCACGGCGGCGGCGGCTGTCGCGGTGAGACTTTCCGGTTCGGAGGACGGTATCGCCGCCGAATCCGTGACGCGTCAGGCGAGCGTGTAGGGTTTGGGAAGCGGCGGGCACAGGGCGCTTCACTGTTGCGCCCGCCCATTGGTACGGCGAAGTGAACAGGATTGGATGAACGTTCGGTTTCGTTGATCTTCAGTTCGCAGAACGACAGATCTTTTGCAGGAGAAACAGTATGGTTGGTTCAGAGTCCGCAGAGTATTTCATGCTGCGCCTAGGCACGCCGCATCCGACATGGGCATTGACTGATGACAGCAACATGATTGGCATCGGCGATTGTGACGGCGTGGTGAGTGCCCTGTTCGAGCTGGATCGCAACCAGATCGCACGGATTAGAGCCTTGGGCCAATCGGTCGAGAGAATCAGGTGCATTTGCGACCGCGCCGGCCGGGAGCTGCACTTTTATCTCCACGGCAGACAGGTGTCTCCCGGCATGTGGGCCGGCGTCGCGTCGGCCGACCCCGACTATCTGCCGACCGCCGCGATGATCGCAACATGGACAGTACCGAAGCAGCCCTGCGATGCCTTCAAGTTTCCGAGCGCGCGTGCACGTCTGGTCGCATCCGTTAGCCCAGCCTAAACTGCGATCACAGATTATTGCGCAAGGTCGAGCCGGATAAGCCCCGACTTTCGGGGCCGATCGTTTGACATGTTCGTCCGGCTGCGCGCACGCCGTTCAGTGCCTTTGGTTCTGGCACACTCAACCTCGGATCGCCAGGACCATTTTGCTGGCCAGTTCACCGGCCAGCACTTTTCATTCATGGGTATTCGGTTATCGAGCGACGCCCTTTCATCGCGACGCTCAGGCTCAAGCTCAAGCACGAGACTACGCGGGAGCCCGCAAAAAACATCCCGCCAACACTGCAGCAGACCCTGCGCCGCACGTGACGAGACGCAACGCGGGACGCACGCCAAGCCCCACGCCCGTCCGTTTCAAGACCGGGAACGCCGCCGCTCTTCTCAAACGCCTTGCGGCGCTCAGCGCATCACCGCCCAAGCCCCCTGCTCGCCCCGAGCGCTCCCCGTTCGAACAAAATCCGAAACATTCAGCGAAACCGTATCGGCCTTCGCCTTTGAGCGCGTCTTCCGCGCGACTGCCAGGATCGGCGTCAGATGCTCGTAAAAGCATTCGAGCTGTCGTGCGTCAGACGCCAGTCGCTCGAGGTCGCACGCCTTCTCGAGAATCGATCGAGCGATATGAAAACGCTGAAGGCCGTTGCCGACCCGAACCTGAAACACGACGCCATCGCTGCTATGCGGCACCCCCGCCCACACAAGCGAACTGCGATCCATAAAGCCTCCGGAAAATCCCAATCGTCACATCAATATGCCAGCCATCGCCGACGTTGCATATTTGTATTTCAAAATTGTGGCGTTTCACACATGGGCATTTTCGTAAAACTCGAATATTGCGCCGCAGCAAAAGTGCTCGTAGACTGGGTTCGCGCGTCCGATGTAGTTGCCCGCAGTCGTCCCATGACGGGAGAGCACGCGATGACGACTTCTTCACCAGCACTGAACCCAGCACCCCCTGCGCTCCACGTGTTCCAGCAAGATGGCGGCTGGCACTGGGGCATCACGGTTCCTCGCTCCGCGGGATCCGGCTTCAAACTGATCGCATTCAGTACCGACATCTTTTCCACTGAAGACACCGCACAACGCGATGGCGATCGGGCATTGGCCTCCATCGTCGCCCGCGACGTGCATTGAATCTGACGGATCGGGCCATTGCGCCTTCCTTGAATTTTCACAGCCAACTGCAATACTCCTAACACCCTTCGTTGCGAGACCGCTTACCGCACACGATGACGGACTTCGCCACTCGCCTGAGCTACCCGATCGTCAGTGACGATCCAGGCCAGCCGGTCGCTACCTGCGGCCCCGGTTGCGGTACGGTGCAATCAACCTCCCGGCGGATGTCATACGAGAAAAATGCGGCACGGAGGCGGCTGCCCCCAAGCAACGGCGCAACGTGCCCGAAAGCAATCGAGAGACGATCATTGCCGCGGTCAATCGACAGGCGTTGCCGAAAGCCGGCCGACAGCCCCGACCCGACCCGTCAGACTTCCCAACCGAGGCCTGCTTGCGGGCCGACATGCCGATAGCAGACAGGAGGCGTTACATGAACATCCGGATTTTGATGCCCTGCACCCTGGTTCTTGTTGCCCTCAATGTTCATGCGGCAGATATCACCGGCGCAGGCAGCACTTTCGCAGCACCGATTTATGCAAAGTGGGCAGATGCGTACCAGAAGGCGGGCGGCGGCAAGGTCAACTATCAAGGCATCGGCTCGTCGGGCGGCCTGAAGCAAATCAACGCGAAGACGGTCGACTTTGCCGGTTCGGACGCTCCGCTGAAGGACGACGAGCTCGCGAAGGCCGGCCTGTTCCAGTTCCCCACGGTGGTCGGCGGCGTGGTGCCGGTCGTCAACGTGCCGGGCGTGAAGGCCGGCGAACTGACGCTGTCGGGGCCGGTGCTCGGCGACATCTACCTCGGCAAGATCAAGAAGTGGAACGACCCGGCAATCGCCGCGCTGAATCCGAAGGTCAAGCTGCCGGACACGGACATCGCCGTGGTTCGCCGCGCTGATGGCTCGGGCACGAGCTTCATCTGGACGAACTACCTGTCGAAGGTCAACGGCGAATGGAAGTCGAAGGTCGGCGAAGGCACGACGGTCAACTGGCCGACGGGCACGGGCGGCAAAGGCAACGACGGCGTCGCAGCGTTCGTGCAGCGCCTGCCGGGCGCGGTCGGCTACGTCGAATGGGCGTATGCGAAGAAGAACAACATGGTCTACACCGCGCTGAAGAACTCGACGGGCACGGTGGTCGAGCCGAAGACGGAAACGTTCAAGGCCGCTGCTGCAGGCGCGAACTGGTCGAAGTCGTTCTATCAGATCCTGACGGACGAGCCGGGCAAGGACGCGTGGCCGGTCGTCGGCGCGACGTTCGTGCTGCTGCACGCAACGCAAGAGAAACCGGCACAAGGTGCGGAAACGCTGAAGTTCTTCGACTGGGCGTTCCACAACGGCAACCAGGCCGCCACCGAGTTGGACTACATCTCGCTTCCCGAATCGGTGGTGTCCGAAATCCGCACGCAATGGAAAGCGAAAATCAAGGATGCGTCCGGTAAGCCGATTGCGAACTGACGGGTCCGGACGAGACGCGCAATTGCGCACATTCGCCGCGCAGCGCAGGAGGACGCCCCGTTGATGACTACCTGCCGGAAGGTTCGTCACGACCGCCGATCGGCGCACACCGCGACGGCGAGCGGGCCTGATTCAAGCATGGGACGAGCGCACTGCCGCTCACGTTGCAATCAGCGGACAATTTGAACGATGAGCGAAGAAGTGATTCACCGCGCCGACGCGTTCCTGAAAGGCTGACGCACATGCGTTGCGAAGCCTGCACGAACATGCGCATGATGTCCGATCCCGTCGCACATCGCGGACTGGTGGAATTGCACAAGCCCACGAAATTGCGGCCGCTGGGTCGGCCTGCAATCGTCGTGCGACAGTATCGCTGCCGCCTTTGCACGACGAACTGGCTGGTGGAGTCGGATCCGTTGCGGTCCGGCGCCACCGAATGGCTCTGCCTGAACGAGTCATCGAACATTCTCGCCCCCTCTTCCATGCGGCAGCCGGACGACGTCGAAACCGGGCACGTGGGAGAAGCCGGCGTCGGGAACCCGACGTCACCGCCGAACCCGGCTCACTGCGATGGAGGCAGCGCGATTTTTTTGCGCGCTACGGCAGGTAAGGCGTGATGTTCGACAACGCACGAGAAACGTACGCCTCCTTCTCCCCGACCGGCGCCACGTAGTGCAGTGCGCTCCGCGCGGCTTCCTCGCCCTCCAGGCGCGCAATGATCCACGCGGCCAGATACTGCGAAGCAAAGCAGCCACCTGCCGTTGCGACATTGCCTCGTGCGAAGAATGGCTGATTGAGGACTTCGACGCCCGCCTCGACGACCCAGGGTTTGGTCGTGAGGTCCGTGCACGCCGGAATGTCGTCGAGAAGGCCAAGCTTTGCCAGAACCAGCGTGCCCGAACATTGGGCACCGATCAGTTGCCGCGTCGGATCGAGATTCAGTTGCTCCATCAACGTCGCATCGTTGACGACATCCCGGGTCTGAATACCGCTCCCGACGATGACGGCATCCGCCGCGCGAGCGTCCGCCAACGTCGACTGCGCCTGCACGGTCACACCGTTCATCGATGTGACGAAATGCTCGGGGCATGACAGCGTCACCCGCCAGTCGGGCTTCTTGATTCGATTGAGCACGCCAAGCGCGATGAGGGAATCGAGTTCGTTGAAACCCTGGAAGGTCAGAATGGCGATGTGCATGGGGTGCCCTGGCTGAGGTCGGTCGATGCATATTGCCAGATCGGTGCGATGTATGGATTCACGTTGGCGAAAACTGACGACTGCTGTTTCGGGCACGGGGGGCTGGTCGGAAGGTGCGCGTCGTGTTCTCACATCGGTGCTGCTTTCAGCGTCGGCAGTTATCGGCCCACATCGATCGGTAGTGCAAGCTCGGACGCGAGGACGGCTCGCGCGTGCAGAGCAAACGTCCGCTCGGCACTTGACGAGTCAGTCGAAACGCAAGCCCCATGCGCGAGTCGGTGAAGTTGAGAAGAAACCGTTTCATCCAACGTCCGGCACCGAAGTGTCGGCGGCGATTCCGGCCACGCAAAATCCTCACCGCTTCGATCGATAGATCGTTCGTTACCGCAATGCTTCAATACAAGGCGGCTAGCGCGAGTCCACCCCCGGCGCGGTATTCAGCGCGGCGGCTTCTGGTCCCGTCAGATAGCAATCGCGGAAGCGCTCATCGACGCGTTCCCCCATCCGTTTCGAAAACAGCAGCGCTGCGTTGAGCGGGCGATGATTGATGACCACGGAATCCGTCTCGCCCTGTTCGTTCAGGTGCGCGATCACCACCGTTTCGATCGGCACGCCCTGGATCTGCGACCGATAGGATTCCATATACAAGCCGTTTCCGATCTCGCCCTTGTAGCTGTGATGCTGGAACTCGTAGAGCGAAACCGCGTGTTTGATCACGGCGAGAATATCGGCTCGCCCCTCGATCGGGCGCTTCAGGACGGTGGCTTCGAGCGTCGCGTTTTCTGCGAGCCTCGCCAGCCAGAGCGGCGGACCGCCTGCAGGCGTCAGCACGGGAGCTGTGTCGTTGAATTTCATGTTGGGCGCTCCAGTTACGATTTGCTCGTCATGCCTGCGCGAGCGGCATCGAGCGTTGCTTCGAGCGTGATGCGCGCCTTCTCCAGACGGCGTCGCGCGAGGCGTTCAACGCCCGCGCCGCGCTCGGATTCGCCCGCCAGTAGCGCGTGAATATCGGGCAGCGTCCAGATTGCGCCGCGTGTCCCCCAGGCGCCATCCGGAATCTCGGTCGGGAACACCCAGACGCGCGTCGCGACGTCATCGAACGGCCGGCCCTCCGCGCGCGCCACCGCTTCCGTGACGTTTCTGACGAGCCAGCGACGCGATTCGTCGGTGTATTGACCTTCCGGTACCGACGGAATGATCCGGTAGCGTATCGTGGTCGTGCGTTCGCCCCCGATGTAGATCGCAGCCGGCCGATGAAGATGGAAAACGGTGACACGCTGTGCGGTCGGATTGGAGGCGTCGTACCCTTCCGCCTTGATGAGGATGTCGGTCAGTTCCTTGACGAGGCGCGCCTCGGCCTCGGGCGTCAGGGCGTCTTCGGGCCACAGTGCATCGATCATTGGCATGGTGCTGCTCCTGCTTTCAGGTCATTGGATGCGGCCATCTTCGGGGTTTACGCGTGCGGCCGGAAGTGGCAGCATCGCCATTATTCGTGGAATTTCAGACATGCCATGACCATCGTCCGCATCTGGGTCTATGACGGAATCCTCGCATCCGGCGTCGCAGGCCCTGTTGACGTCATCAGCGCGGCGAATCAGTTCCATGCGCGTACGGCTGCACCGGGCGCGACATCCGCGCCCCTGTTTGCATGGCGCGTGGAATCTCTCGACGGACAACCCGTCACGGCTGCGTCGGGCCAGGTCATTCACGTCGACGGCAGGATCGACCCGCGCAAACGGGCGGACGCCGTTCTGCTGACGGCACCGTTTATCTCGAACATCGACGAGTTCATCGGCCGCCGCGAGCATTTGAACGCGCTGTCTTCCGCACTGCGGCGTCAACGCAAGGCAGGTGCCGTGCTGGCGGCTTATTGCACGGCCAACTACCTGCTCGCCGAGGCAGGCCTGCTCGATGGCCGCGCCGCAACGACGCACTGGGCGAGAGCCGCGGACTTCGCGCGCCGCTATCCGCGTGTCGAAGTTCGCGCGCAGGAACTGCTGATTGCGCAAGACGGCATCATCTCGGGCGGTTCCGTGACGTCGTATCTGAATCTCGCAGTACGCCTCGTCGAAACATTCGCCGGCGAAGCACTCGCCACGATGACCGCGAAGGCGCTGTTGATCGACATGAACCGCACTTCGCAAGCTTCCTTCGCAACGCTTCTCGACGAACATGGGCATACGGACACGCTCGTCGCGCGCGCCCAACGGCAGATGGAAGCGACGTTGCAGCAGGGATTCCGGTTGAGCGATCTGGCGGCGTCGCTTGCTGTCAGCGAACGCACGCTCAATCGTCGTTTCAAGGAAGCCGTCGGGCTTGCACCGTTGGCGTATCTGCAGAATCTGCGCATCGAGGTCGCGAAAAGGTTGCTGGAAACGCGGCCAATCGGGCTCGAGGCGGTGAGCCAGCGGGTCGGTTATGGTGACATCAGCACGTTTCGGCAATTGTTCAAGCGCAAGACCGGGTTGTCGCCGAGTGAATATCAAATGCGGTTCTCGCGTGCCGCGGCCGAGAATAGGGAAACCGGGTCAGGCCGCAACGGCGACTGAGACCTCGCGGGATCATCGCGCCGCAACCCTCGTCGCTTCCCTCCCTCTTTACCCGCACTGCCCTTTTGTATCTCAACGTATCTGCAACAGATAGGGATACGCACGCTTACACACAAGCGACTTTCGCACACAAGCGGGATACGTTCGTCCGCTCAAATACGCCCATCGCGAGCAAAACACCGCACCGCAAGAAACCGGGCTTACCGAGGGAGTGCATATGCAACACGAGTCGAACGGAACCGTTGAACCGGATCGCACTGCGAATGAACCGCTGAGCAGCCAGATCGCGCGCAATTGTCTGCTGACGCGCGCCCGGCAGATCTCCCGCGTCTTGACCTCCGTTTATGACGATGCGTTGCGTCAGTTCGGCATCGTGGCGCCGCAGTTCTCGTTGCTCGTGCTGATCGCGGAGTTCGGGCCGATCAGCCGCTCGGATCTGGGCCGACGAAATCATCACGAGCGCTCGACGCTGACCAGGAATCTGCAACCGCTGATCGCGCAGGGCTGGGTCGCCGAGGGCGTCACGGCAAGCGATGGTCGAAGCCGCCCGCTCTCGCTCACGCATGAAGGCAACGCGCTGCTCAAAACCGCCGCGAGCGCGTGGTCGGCGGCGCAGCGCCACGCGACGCACCTCCTCGGCGAAGGCTGCACCCATGAACTCATGAATATCGCGCGGAAATTGCCGCTGCGCATGGTCTGAAATTTTCGGTCGGTGTTGCATATGCAAGATTGACCAACGTCTGGTACCCCTTCCCCCCTCGTCAAGGAGTTGTCATGAAAGTCGTCAAAGCCGCCGCCGTCCAGTTCAGCCCGGTGCTATATAGCCGTGAAGCAACCGTCGCCAAGGTCGTGCAGAAGATCCACGAACTGGGCCAGAAGGGCGTGCAGTTCGCCACCTTCCCCGAGACGGTCGTGCCGTATTACCCGTACTTTGCGGCCGTCCAGACGGGCATCGAGCTTCTTTCGGGCACCGAACATCTGCGCTTGCTCGAACAGGCCGTGACTGTGCCGTCCGCCGCTACCGACGCGATCGGCGAAGCCGCGCGAAAGGCCGGCATGGTCGTGTCCATTGGCGTCAATGAGCGCGACGGCGGCACGCTGTACAACACACAGTTGCTCTTCGATGCGGACGGCACGCTGATCCAGCGCCGCCGCAAGATCACGCCGACGCATTTTGAACGCATGATCTGGGGCCAGGGAGACGGCTCGGGCCTGCGCGCAGTCGACAGCGCAGTCGGCCGCATCGGCCAGCTCGCATGCTTCGAGCACAACAATCCGCTCGCCCGCTACGCGATGATCGCCGACGGCGAGCAGATCCACTCGGCGATGTACCCGGGCTCGGCCTTTGGCGAAGGCTTCGCCCAGCGGATGGAAATCAATATCCGCCAGCATGCGCTCGAGTCCGGGGCCTTCGTCGTCAACGCGACGGCGTGGCTGGATAGCGACCAGCAGGCGCAAATCATGAAGGACACCGGCTGCGGAATCGGTCCGATCTCGGGCGGCTGCTTCACCACGATCGTCTCGCCTGACGGCATGCTGATGGCCGAGCCGCTTCGCTCGGGTGAAGGCGAGGTGATCGTCGATCTCGACTTCACGCAAATCGATCGCCGCAAGCTGCTGATGGACTCGGCCGGCCACTACAACCGCCCCGAATTGCTGAGCCTGATGATCGACCGCGCGCCGACCGCGCATGTTCACGAACGCGCTTCGCACCCGATGATCGTCGACGATCAAGGCTCCGACGATCTGCGCGCCCAGGCGGCATGACCTGCGAACTTTGAATTGCCCCCTATCGATGGAGAATTTGCCTTGAAAGCAATGATGAGGACCGGCTGCGCGAGCATGGTCGTTGCGGCGCTGATGGCGGCCGCTTCCCCCGGCTACACGCAGACGTCCGCAACAGATACGCCAGTGGCAACGCATTCGCGCAGGCAGGCGGCCGCAAAGACCGACGTCTCGGACAGGGCGCTGGTGAAGTCGCTACCCGGATTCAGAAACGGCCATGCAACCGTCAACGGCGTACGGCTGCATTATGTGGTCGGCGGCAAGGGCGAGCCGCTCGTGTTGCTGCCCGGTTGGCCCGAAACCTGGTGGACCTTCCACAAGATCATGCCGGCGCTCGCCGAGCACTACACCGTGATCGCGGTGGATCTGCGCGGCATGGGCGCATCGTCGAAACCCGTTGATGGCTATGACAAGAAAACGATGGCCGCTGATATCCATGAACTGACGCAATCGCTTGGATACGACAAGGTTGCGATCGCGGGACACGACATCGGCTCGGCTGTGGCGTTCGCCTACGCGGAGAACTATCCGGAAGCCACCGACAAGCTGGTGATGATGGAGTTTCCGCATCCCGACAATAGCCTGCAGACTTTTCCGCTTCTACCCGCCGAAGGCGCATATGGCGACAGACTGGGTTCGGCGCGCCCGAACCTGTGGTGGTTCGCATTCAATCAGGTCAGAGGTTTGCCGGAGAAGCTGCTGGCAGGCCGCGTCCGGCTCGAGCAGGACTGGCTCTTCCACTACTTTCTCGTGAATGAGAATGCTGTCGACGCGCGCGACCGCGCCGTGTACGAGCACGCGTATGACAGCGCCGCCGCGATCCGTGCAGGCAATGCGTGGTATCAGGCCTTCCCTCAGGACGTCAGCGACAACAAGGGTTATGGCCAGTTGCAAATGCCGGTTCTCGTGATGGGCGGTCCCGCATACAGGTGGATGAAAATGGTCGTCGGAGAAAAGGCGGTCAATCTGAGCGCCCGCGAAGTAGAAAACAGCGGACACTTTATCCAGGAAGAGCAGCCCGAGCTGGTGACGAAGACCATGCTCGGCTTTCTGGAAGGCACACGCGAATAACGACTCGATCGTCGCGTTGGTCAACGTATGCACACGCATGTTTTCATACAGAAATGTGTACATGCATACATAAATGGAATGAAGTTTTTCCTTGAAAGGATGTGATATGACAACGAAACCTGCCCATGATCGGCCCATTCTCGTGACGGGTGCCGGAGGCGCAATTGGCGGCATTGGCCGCAACGTCACGACGTCATTGCTTGCGAAGGGCTATAAAGTGCGGGCGCTGGTCCGCAAAGAGGACGAACGAGCGGACGAGTTGCGCCGCCTTGGCGCCGAAGTCATGGTCGGCGATCTGACCGATCTCGCCTCGATGCACCGTGCGATCGAAGGTTGTTCGCGCGTCTATTTCGGCATGTCCGTCTCTCCAGCCTATCTCGAAGCGACCGTCAATTTTGCCGCGGTTGCACGTCATCATGGTGTCGAAGCCATCGTGAACATGTCGCAGATGACGGTCACGGAAATGAGCATCACGGAAACCACCGACAGTCCCCAGCACAAGCTGCACTGGCTCGCCGAGCAGGTCTTGCAGTGGTCGGGGCTGCCCGTCGTCACGGTACGGCCCACGGCGTTTCTCGAAACCTTCTTCCTGACGCTTGGCGCAACCGGCGTGCGCGACAACGACGAACTCGCACTGCCGCTCGGCAATAGCAGGACTTCGCCCATTTCAGCCGTTGACGTCGCACATGCCGTATCGGTGATTCTCGAAGACCCGGCGCCGCATATCGGCAGGATTTATAACCTGACGGGTCTCGAATCAACCGATCTCGAGCACGCCGCGCGCGTCTTTTCGCACGCGCTCGGCCGGCCCATCCGTTACCGGAATGTGCCTGTCGCGCCATGGTCGGACAAATTACGCGAACTCGGCATTCCAGCTCACGTCGTCGATCATCTGGCCGTGATGGCCGACCTGCACGTTCAGGGGCGGTATGACCGCATCACGAACGACCTGTTCGAACTCACGGGCCGCAAACCCATGAGCATGTACGACTTCGTGAATCTGCACATCGCAGCGTTCACGCGCAACACAACACGCTGATCCAGGGCAGGAGACCGATCCCATGTCAAAAGACACGCCCCAATCCTCATCGCGCCGGCACTTTGTCGGTATGGCGGCCGCGACGCTCGCGGCAGCCTCGCTGAGCCGGCTTGCCCTCGCGGAAACGCCCCGCGCACTCGGCAAGATCACCGAACCCGCGAACGGCGACAAGACGGCGATCCGGCCGTTCCGCGTTCATGTCCCCGACTCGCAGCTCGTCGACATGCGGCGCCGCATCAAGGCCACGCGCTGGCCGGATCGCGAGACGGTGCCCGACGAGTCACAGGGCATTCAGCTCGCCACGATTCAGGGACTCGCGCAATATTGGGCAACCGGCTACGACTGGCGCAAATGCGAAGCGCGTCTGAATTCGTATGCGCAGTTCATCACCGAGATCGACGGACTCGATATCCATTTCATCCACGTGCGGTCGAAGCACGAAAACGCGATGCCGTTGATTGTGACTCACGGCTGGCCCGGCTCGATCATCGAACAGTTCAAGATCATCGACCCGCTCGTCAATCCGACGTCGTACGGCGCGCCGGCTTCGGATGCCTTTCATCTCGTGATCCCGTCATTGCCCGGTTACGGCTTTTCGGCGAGACCAACCACAACGGGCTGGGGACCGGAGCGCACCGCGCGCGCGTGGGTCACATTGATGAAGCGCCTCGGCTATCAGCGCTTTGCTTCGCAGGGCGGCGATCTCGGCGGGATCGTCACGAACATCATGGCCAAACAGGCGCCGCCCGAACTGATCGGCATTCATGTGAACTTCCCTGCCTCCGTTCCGCCGGACATCCTGAAGTCGCTGGCCGCGGGCGACGCGATGCCTGCCGGCTTGTCGGACGACGAACAGCATGCGTACGAGCAATTGAGTGCCAACTTCAAAAAGAAGCGCGGCTACGCTTTCGAAATGGGCACGCGCCCGCAGACGCTGTACGGACTCGCCGATTCTCCCGTCGCGCTGGCTTCCTGGCTACTCGACCACGGCGACGGCTACGGCCAGCCCGCGGCGGCGTTGAGCGCAGCCGTGCTCGGCCATCCCGTCAACGGTCATTCAGCAGGCGCGCTGACGCGAGACGACATACTCGACGACATCACGCTTTACTGGCTGACCAACACCGGCATCTCGGCGGCGCGCTTCTATTGGGAGTCGCACGCGAATTTCTTCCTCGCGGCCGACGTCAACGTGCCAGCCGCGATCAGCGCCTTTCCAGGAGAAAACTACCAGGCGCCGAAGAGCTGGACCGAAAAGGCCTATCACAACCTGATTTACTTCAACAAACCCCAAACGGGCGGGCACTTCGCGGCATGGGAAGAACCGACGATCTTCGCGAACGAAGTGCGCGCGGGATTGAGGCCGTTACGCGCCTGAAGGGCGAAGCGCTCCGACACGCGTGCGTCGGAGCGCTCCTCGATGTAATCGTGCTGGTCGGGTTCATGCGATGTCGTTCACATGGATCTGCCGCTGGGTTTGACCTCGGGGCCGCGCGTGCACCCGCCATGACACCCTCGGCGAATTCTGGCCAGGTTGACCGAAAACCGTCCCCTTGGGGATCAGATAGTGAGAACGAAAATGAACAAGCTGATCAAGACGCTTGCCGCGGTCGCGGCTACTACCGTGCTCGCGACGAACGCCTTCGCCCAGAGCGCGGCGGAGGTAGGCGTGGCCTCACCGTACGTCGCCATCGATAACGAGCCACCACCCAGACTGATGGTGGATCCCACGCCGCTTGCTCCAGGACTGGCTCACGGCATCGTCTGGATCCGATACCGGGTGGAGAACGTGCATATCGTTCCGGTGTTCGGGCCAGGCGCCCTCAACGTTTCTCCCCGAATCGGGCATCTGCACGTACACATCGACGACCTGCCCTGGGGTTGGGTAGAAGCGAACAATGTCAATACGATCAGCGTGGCGGGTCTGCCACCCGGTCAGCACAAGATGCTTGTCGAGTTGGTCGACGCTCAACACCACCTGTTCGCCGGATGCACCGAGTGCAGGAAGACGGTGACGTTCACTGTCCCGGAGGGCTCGTCTCATTCACACTGAAGGTGATGACAAGAGCCGCTCCGTTAGTCCGTCACGAATGACGCCCGACGCATCCTGAATTTTCATGCCGGCTTCGCTGTCGAACATCGGCGTCAATCCGGTTTACTGGACGGCGAACGCGGACACTTGCCAGTCGCCGTCAGCGTGTCGCTGGCCTGCACGCGGGGCAGCTTGCCGGTGGCCGGCCCGGCACGACCTGCGACTCCAATGGCAAGCAACGATCAGAGATCTCCGCGCACTTCACCGGTTCCCAGCGCGGTCCGCTGCCGGTTGACCTCCGCCCAAAGCTCATCGCTGTCGTCGTCGCGCAGCACGACCATCCAGTCCAGTTGATCGTCGGTCACGTCGAAGTATTCCAGGATTTCCCGCCGAGCCGCGTCGATGAACTGCGCGTATTCCGGGGTTGCCTGGGCCCGCGCGTGCAACGCGTCGTATTCGGCATCGTCCGCGCCGCCGCCGTGCTCGTCGATATAGCGCGAGATCCACTGGTCCCGTTCGCGGTCGTAGTCGGCCTCGGCGCGCATCGCCTGCAACGCCGTGTAGAAATCCAGTTGGGCAAACGCGGCGATCGCCGCCGTTGTCGCCTCGTCGAATGGTGTCGTCATTCCATCTCTCATGTCGTTCAACGCACATCATCGCACGGGTCGCACCCGGGCAAGCGCCTCGAATACGGACCGCACGCACATGCCATAATTCGCCCGTTCCCGAGCTACCGGATACATCGTGTCATACGCGAAATGATTTTGATCAGATCACTTGCCGCCTGTCTGCTGATGGCTGGATGTCTTGCTGCGGCGCACGCCGAGACGTATCCACCCGAAGTATCGAGAAGTATCGACAAGCTTCAGTCCCAATGTGCCCGCAAGTCCAACGATCCGAAGGCGCCAGCCTGCATCGAATACAAGGCCACGTTGGCGCGCACCATTCCCGCCGACGTCCAGGCATTGATGCATCAGGAAGAAGTCGCCAATGACAAATGCCGGAACGGCCCGGCACCCAAATTGTTGCCTGACGGGCAATATGCACCGGGAAGCGCCTGCGCACAACGCGAACAACTGATGAAGACCCTCCACCAGCACAACTGGTGCTGGGGCCATACGGACATGGATAGCTATCTTCCCGGTTGGGTGATCTGTCATCCCGGTGAATGGCAGTAAGGCCGCACCAATAGCGGGGCAGAATGCCGCAAGGCTGGGGAGCGGATTGCAGGACCCAGGCTTCACCGGCGATGCTCGCACCCGCTGTCGCCGCAGCAAACAGTCGAACAGGTTTCCCGGCAATTCGTCCAGTCTCTCGATCCGCCTTTGCAGCGCGAATCCTCACCGCCGCCCTGGCATCAGCAACAGGCGCTCGTCCCGGCGGACTTTCCTGAACCTTCCGTTTCAGCCTGAAACGGTAGTCCTGAAATTTGCGCCGACGGATCGCAATTGGCTGCAGATTCAACCCGACGACGTCACACGCTCGAGGCTGCCTTCAGCCGCCGAGCCGCCAGCCAGACTCAATGGCTGGCGAGCGGCATCCCCACGCATCAGGACGGACGTTTCCCGCGGGCACCCGCGGGTTTGCCAGCCGGCTTGCGCGCGCCCGCCGCCGGCTTGCCGGCAGATTTGCCACGCGGCTTCTGCACGCTGAACGGGCTGCCGATGGTGTAGTCCGGTCCGTTACTGGCCGGCTTCGCGTGCGGCACCGCAGCCTTGCGCTTGTTCTCGCCGCCTTGCGGACGCGGCTTCTTACCCGCCACCGGCATGGCCGCCGACGCAGCTTGCGGCACTTTCGGCTTCTTCGGCTTTTTGGGTTTCTTGATGATCTGGCCCGTCGCGCTGGTTTCCGGCACGCGGTGTTCGGCCTCGAAACCCGGCTCTTCCTCGCGGCGCAGCGTTTGCTTGATCAGCGCCTCGATCGCGGCCAGTTGCGGCGCTTCATCCGCACACACCAGCGACACCGCCACGCCACTGGCGCCCGCGCGGCCGGTACGGCCGATGCGGTGCACATAGTCTTGCGCCACGATCGGCAGGTCGACGTTGATCACGAGCGGCAGGTCGTCGATATCCAGCCCGCGCGCCGCCACATCGGTGGCCACCAGCATCTGGACTTCGCCCGTCTTGAAGCGCTCCAGCGCACGCAGGCGCGCCGGTTGCGGCTTGTCGCCGTGAATGGTGTCGACTGCATAGCCCGCTTCGTCCAGCATCGCCGCCAGGTAATCCACGCCGTTGCGCGTCTTGACGAACACCAGCGCATGCTCCCACTTGTTCTCGGCCACGAGGTGCATGAAAAGATCGGGCTTGTTCCGCTTGTCCACCGTCACCACCCACTGCTTGATCTTGCTGGCCGTGGCATTGGGCGGACTGACGCTGATGTTGACCGGACTGCGCAGAATCGTCGCCGCCATCGCGCGGATATCGTCGGTAAACGTGGCCGAGAACAGCAGCGTCTGACGCTGCGCGGGCAGCGCGGCAAAGACGGCGTTGAGTTCGCGCGCAAAGCCGAGATCCAGCATCCGGTCGGCTTCGTCCAGTACCAGCGTCTGCACCTGATCGAACTGCACCGCGTTCTGGCGATTGAGGTCCAGCAAACGGCCCGGCGTGGCCACGAGCACGTCCACGCCCTTGCGCAACTTCATCATCTGCGGATTGATGCTCACGCCGCCGTAAGCGGCCAGAAACCGCAAATCGAGGCCCTTGCCGTACGCGATGAAGCTTTGCAGCACCTGTTCAGCCAGTTCACGCGTGGGCACCAGCACCAGCACACGTGCGCGGTTGCTGGACACCGCCGGGCCGTGTTGCACCAGCCGCTGCAGCAGCGGCAGCGCAAACCCGGCCGTCTTGCCGGTGCCGGTCTGGGCGCCCGCCATCACGTCCTTGCCACCGAGCACGGCAGGAATTGCCTTGGCCTGCACCGGCGTAGGGGCCTGGTAATTGAGGTCCTGCAGGTTACGCAGCAAGGGATCGATCAGGCCGAGCGAGGCAAAAGACATGGACGTATTCCGGACTAAAACCGCAATTCTAGCGGTTGCCGGGCGAATCAAGGCCCACTGCGCCCGGCGGGACGGCGTCGACAGGGAACCACGCCACAGCCAGCCGACAGCCGCCGCTGGCGCGAAGCAAGCAAATCGCCCCCTCTTCCCGCTTCAAATCGCCTCTCGCAGCCACGTAATCCCATTGCCCGTCCATCGCTGTCGGGGCTGCACGATGACGGGAACGCACCTGTCTCGCGGCTCCAGATGGGCGCCGAAGGCACGCTTGCGCCGCCCGACGCCGCTCGATGACGAAAGCCAGGTGATAAGCTCGATGCCGACGCACGGTTGCGCATCGCCGCGCGCCACACCCTGCCCCTACGACTGCCACGAGCCTCCCATGCCCCTCGCCCCTTCCGTCCTCTCCGCGTTCACGCCGACCGGCAAGCTGCGCGCGTCGATCAACCTCGGCAACCCGATCCTCGCGAACCGCGACCCGGCGACGGGCGAACCGTTCGGCGTGTCGATCGACCTCGCGCGCGCGTTCGCCGAGCGCCTGTCGGCCGAGCTGGAACTGGTCGTGTTCGACACTGCCGGCAAATCGGTGCAGGCGCTGACCGACGAGCGCGCCGACTTCGGCTTCTTCGCGGTCGATCCGCTGCGGGGCGAAACGGTCGCGTTCACGGCGCCGTATGTGCTGATCGAAGGGTTCTATCTGGTGCGGGACGCGTCGCCGATCCGCACGAACGCGGACGTCGACCAGCCGGATAACCGCGTGACCGTCGGCAAGGGTAGCGCCTACGACCTGTTCCTCACGCGCGAACTGAAGGCCGCGCAGATCGTGCGTGCGCCGACGTCGCAAGCCGTCGTGCAGACCTTCGTCGAACAGCAACTGGAAGTGGCCGCAGGCGTGAAGCAGCAGCTCGAGGCCGACGCCGCTAAAACGCCCGGCCTGCGCCTGCTCGACGAGCGGTTCATGGTGATCCGGCAGGCCATGGGCGTGCCGAAGAGCCGCGGCGAAGCGGCCGCGGCGGCATTGAATGCGTTCGTCGAGGAAATGAAGGCGTCAGGCTTCGTCGCGGATTCGCTGCGGCGGCATCGCATCTCGGGCGCATCCGTCGCGCCGCAAGCGTGACGGCACGGGGCGTTGCGCAGCGATCTACAGCTGCGATCGCCCCGCTTTACGGCCGCCCGACTTCGCGCGGCCGCGTCGGGTGCAGGAAGCCGTGATCGAGATGAAGACGTCGGGCATGGGCGGAACCGACCTTCGCGACTGCCTATACAGATCGGACCGCTGATCGGCGCTTTCGATTGTCCGACTCGGCCGGGTGGATACGACCGGCCGGAACGAAGCGCCGGCGCTCAGTACGACTTGACCGCCACCGTGGCCGGCGACTCGCTCAACGGGACGAAGCGGCGCGTGGTGCCGTCGAGTGCGTCGATGCGCCCCATCTCGATGTCGTAGACCCAACCGTGCAGATTCATGCGCCCTTGCTCGAGCGCGAGCGCAACCGACGGATGCGTGCGCAGGTTGGCGAGCTGCGCGATCACGTTCTCGCGCACCAGACCGTCCAGCTTGTCCCGAGGGGAGTCGAACTGATGCGCGGCATTGATCGCTTTCGCGGCATCGGAATGGCGCAACCAGTTCGCGACAGCCGGCATATGGTCGAGACACGTACACCGTGAGATCGCGCCCATCGCGCCGCAATCCGAGTGCCCGCAAATGACGATGTCCCGCACGCCGAGCACAGCGACCGCATACTCGACGGTCGCCGACACGCCGCCCGGTTCCGGTCCGTACGACGGGACGATGTTGCCGGCGTTGCGAATCACGAACAGCTCGCCGGGCTCGCGCTGCGTCAGCAGCTCGGGCACCACGCGGCTGTCCGAGCACGTCACGAACAGCGCCTTGGGATTTTGGGCGGTGGCGAGCTGCTTGAACAGCTCGACACGTTGCGGATAGACCTCGCGCTGAAAGCGCAGGAAGCCGTCGATGATGTCGCGCACGGGACTCTCCTGTTACGAATTCACGGCGGGCGGGCAACGAAATCGTACGCTGCCGTCCGCCAAGGCGGCCGACATTATCGCAGATCGGCGACGTCGTGATGAGGCCGGCGCGGACGGCGGCCAGCCGGACTACCCCCGCGCGCCCCATGCGCGCACGGCGTATTCGATCCGGTCCGCCCGGGACCGCAAAACCGGCACGATCCCGGGATGTCCGTCGCCCCGACGCCCCCCTGAGTCGGCAGCGGCGCCCTTGATTCGATGCCGGGTTTCGGTATATTTGCGGGACACACGAGGGGATGGCGCACTCGCAAAAACAGGGCGCCCTCAAACGACCAAAAAGCCTATAACCGAGAATAACGATCATGTCCGGCACCTACGACCCGACGCTCGTCGTCCTTTCCTGCCTGCTTTCGATCCTCGCATCGTTCACGGCACTCAATATCTCCGACCGCCTGAATCTCATCGGGAATCGTTCGATCTGGCCCTGGATCGCGTTCGGCGGGTGCATCATGGGCCTCGGCATCTGGTCGATGCATTTCGTCGCCATGCTGGCATTTCACCTGCCGGTGGCCGTCGGATACGATATTCCCACCACCGTCGCGTCCTTGCTGATCGCGATTGCGGCTTCGACGGTCGGCTTCGTCCCGCTCGCCCGCTTCGCCCTGCACTGGCCGCAACTCATCGTGAGCGCAATCGTCATGGGGCTCGGCGTCGCCGGCATGCACTATCTCGGCATGCAGGCCATGAGCATCTGCGCCGGTATTCGATACCAGCCCTGGTTGGTCGTGCTGTCCGTCATCATCGCGATCCTCGCGAGCGGCGCCGCCTTGTTGCTGGCCTTCGACCTGCGCAGGCCGAGCACATTCGGCAGGACACGCCAGATCGGTTCGGCCATCGTCATGGGCGTGGCCGTGTGCGGGATGCACTATTGCGGCATGGCAGCGGCCAGTTTCGAACGAGGCAGCGACGCGACGGCGACCCTCGCCAATCTCCCCGCGCCGTGGCTGGCCGGTATCGTCGTGACGGTCAGCTTGGTGATTTTCCTGGTCGCCGCCGTGATCATGCTGCTGGATGCCAGGATCAACACCCAGGCGCGGGAACGCGTTCAGGCAACGTTGAACACCCATCTCGATCGACGGAATCCGACTCGCTGACGGCGCACGCTCGACTGCATCCGGGCCCGTCAAACGGGCCGTTCCCCCGCTCTCCCGGCCCGGCACATCCGGTGCACGGGTGGCCGGCCGCTTCGGCGCGCCGGCCTGTCCCGCCGGGGTAGGACCGCATCCGAGGCGGCTCACCCCGACAACACGCTCGCCCTAGCCCAGCCAGCGCGCATCGGGCCAGTCGCCCTGGTCGAACGTCGCCTTCACGCAATCGAGCAGCACACCGACCACGCACCGCACCGGCGCCGTGGCCTGCCGGCTGCTGGGCGCCGCGAGCACGATCGTGCGCCGGACGCCCGGCGACGCGAGCGGCGCCGCGCTCAGGATGCCGCGCTCGACCTCCTGCGTCACACCAACGGCCGGCAGGATCGTCCAGCCGTGGCCTTGCGCGACCAGTTCCTTCTGCACGCTCAGCGCATTGGTTTCGGCGAACACCTGCAACGTCACGCCGGCCTCGGCCGCCGCGTGCCCGATCGCCGCGCGCAGGCCCTGCGGCGCGGAAGGCAGGATGAACGGCTCGCGCGCGACCCGATCCAGCGACACCGGCCGCTTGTGCGACAGCTTGGCCGATGGCGCGGCGACGGCCCACAGACTCTCGTCGATCAACGCCTTCACGTGCAGCGCGGGCGTCTCCTTCTGCCCGTACAGCAGCGCCGCATCGACATCGCCCGCTTCGAGCCAGTCCTGCAGGTGGCCCGCGTAGCCGATCGTGAGCCGTAGCCGGATGTGCGGGTAGCGCCGCGCCACCTCGCCCGCCAGCCGCGTGGCCAGCAGGTCCGACGTGCTGGCCAGCAGCCCGATGCTCACGTTGCCCGCCACCGGCCCGTCGGTCGGCTGGATCTCGGCCTTGGCGCGCGCCACCTCGTTGAGGATGCGGCGCGCGTATTCGAGCATCGTCTTGCCCGACGGCGTGAGCTGCATGCCGTGGCGGCTGCGGTCGAACAGTTCCGTCCCCATGTCGTCCTCGAGCAGGCGCAGCTGGCGCGACACGGCCGGCTGCACGAGATTCAACAGGCTCGATGCCCGGGTGACGTTGCCCGTTTCGGCCACGGTGACGAACGCGCGCAATTGCTTGAGATCCATCGCGGATACCTCGATACCAAAAACTGATTCGACGATCAGGAAATTCTATTGTTTAAGAAATCCATCAAAACTTATTATGGACTCGACCCATGCCAATGACGAGACACGATTCATGAGCGCCTCCGTTTTTTCCGCCCCCGACCAGTACCAGGCAATCCGCGACGCGGTACGCGGCCTGTGCAATCAGTTTCCGGCCGACTACCACCGCAAGATCGACGAGGCGCGCGGCTACCCCGAAGCGTTCGTCACGGCCCTCACGCAGGCCGGCTGGCTGGCCGCGCTGATTCCGCAGGAATACGGCGGCCCGGGGCTGTCGATGGCCGAGGCGTCGGTCATCATGGAAGAGATCAACCGCTCCGGCGGCAATTCGGGCGCGTGCCACGGCCAGATGTACGTGATGAACACCATCGTGTTCAGCGGCACCGACGCGCAGAAGCGGCGCTACCTGCCGCGCATCGCGGCGGGCGAACTGCGCGTGCAGTCGATGGGCGTGACCGAGCCGACCACCGGCAGCGACACCACCAAGCTCAAAACCACGGCGGTGAAGAAGGACGGCCGCTGGGTCATCAACGGCCAGAAGGTGTGGATCTCGCGGGTTCAGCACAGCGACTTGCTGATCCTGCTCGCGCGCACCACGCCGCTCGACCAGGTGCAGAAAAAGAGCGACGGGCTGTCGTGCTTCATCGTCGAGCTGGACAAGGCGATCGGCAACGGGCTGACGGTGCGCCCGATCCTCAACATGGTCAATCACGAGACCAACGAGCTGTTCTTCGACAACCTGGAGCTGCCGGAAGACGCGCTGCTCGGCACTGAAGGCAAAGGGTTGAAGGTGATCTTCGACGGCCTGAACGCCGAGCGTACGTTGATCGCGGCCGAGTGCATCGGCGACGGCTACTGGTTTCTCGAGAAAGCGCGCGATTACGCGGTCGAGCGCAAGGTGTTCGGCCGCCCGATCGGGCAGAACCAGGGCATCCAGTTTCCGCTCGCCGAATCGTTCATCGAGCTCGAGGCCGCGAACCTGATGCGCTGGCGCGCCTGCGAGAAGATCGACGCGCGCCAGAACGCCGGGGGCGAGGCCAACATGGCCAAGTACCTGGCGGCGAAGGCAAGCTGGGAAGCGGCCAATGCTTGCCTGCAGACGCACGGCGGCTTCGGCTTCGCCTGCGAATACGACGTGGAGCGCAAGTTCCGCGAAACGCGCCTTTACCAAGTTGCGCCGATTTCCACCAACATGATCCTCGGGCATGTGGCCGAGCACGTGCTGCAGCTGCCCCGTTCCTACTGATTCCGGAAGGATTCCTCTCCATGAAGATGCTCGTCCCCGATCGGCCAGAACGGCAAGATCGTCGCGCCGCAGCGGTACGTCGCGGTCGGTATCTCGGTGGCGATCCAGTGTTTGGCCGGCATGAAGGATTCGGCGGTGATCGTCGCGATCAACAAGGATTCCGAAGCACCGATCTTCATCGTGATCGACTACAGCCTCGAAACCGGCCTGTTCGAGGCCGTGCCAGAACGGGTCAACGCATGGTGACGGCCAGGGGAGCCGGCACCGGAAATACAGGCGCCGGCTGCCTGCCGGACACTTCCATCATCGAGCACGAAACACCATGAGTGTCGCGCCTTCCGAATCCTTCGACGCGTGGATCGGCCACAGCATTGACTGCGCCGACCGGATTACCCAGGCACCCATCCGCCTGCTGCAGGCGGCACTGGACTACGCATACCCATCCGAACTCCCCGCGACGCTGCCGCCGCTGTGGCACTGGCTGTACTTCCTGCCGGGCGAGCGACAGTCGAACATCGGCGTCGACGGTCACCCGCAGCGCGGCGGCTTCCTGCCGCCCGTCACGCTGCCACGCCGCATGTGGGCCGGCGGACGGCTGCGGTTCATGCGCCCGCTGGCCGTCGATGCGCCCGTGCAGCGCCGGTCGACGATCCTGAGCGTGCAGAGCAAGTCCGGCCGCAGCGGCCGGCTCGTGTTCGTGACTGTGCTGCATGAGATCGGCGACGCGCAAGGCATGGCGATCCGCGAAGAACAGGACATCGTGTATCGCGACGCGCCACCTCCTGCCACTGCCGGCATACCGGCACCGCAGCCGGCCCCAGCGCCGACCGACGAACAGTATTCGCGCATCGTCCTGCCCGATCCGGTGCTGCTGATGCGCTTTTCCGCGCTCACCTTCAACGGCCATCGGATTCACTACGACCGGCCCTACGCGATGCAGGAAGAGGGCTATCCGGGCCTCGTGGTGCACGGCCCGTTGATCGCGATGCTGCTGCTGGAGGAACTGCGCCGCACACACCCCGGTAAGACCGTCCGCACCTTTGACTTCAAGGCAGTCAGCCCGCTGTTCGACACCGCGCCGTTCACGGTGAACGGCAAGCTCGAAGAACCTGCCGCGCGCCTGTGGGCGCGCGGCCCGCAAGGGCAGCTGGCCATGCAGGCCAGCGCCGAACTGGAATAACGATCCGACCATGCAAGCTCGCAAAGCTCACCCCGGCCCGCTGAGCGGGATGACCGTCGTCACGCTCGAACACGCGATTGCCGCGCCGTTCTGCACGCGCCAGCTCGCCGATCTCGGCGCGCGCGTCATCAAGGTGGAGCGCCCCGGCGTCGGCGATTTCGCGCGGGCGTACGATCACCGCACCCGCGGTCTCGCGTCGCATTTCGTGTGGACCAACCGGTCGAAGGAAAGCCTCACGCTGGACCTGAAACAACCGGCCGCGCAGGCGGTGCTGGGCGAACTCGTGGCCCAGGCCGACGTGCTGGTGCAGAACCTCGCGCCCGGCGCGGCCGCGCGCATGGGCCTGTCGTTCGATGCGCTGCACGCGAAGCACCCGCGGCTGATCGTCTGCGACATCTCGGGCTATGGCGCCGACGGCCCCTACCGCGACAAGAAAGCGTACGACCTGCTGATCCAGAGCGAGGCGGCGTTCCTGTCGATCACCGGCACGGCCGACGAGCCCTGCAAAGCCGGCAACTCGATCGCCGACATCGCGGCGGGCATGTACGCGTACACGGGCATCCTCAGCGCGCTGCTGCAGCGCGGCGTCACGGGCATCGGCTCGCACGTGGAAATTTCGATGCTCGAGGCGCTGGCCGAGTGGATGGGCTTCCCGATGTACTACGCGTACGACGGCCAGCAGCAGCCGGGCCGCAACGGCGCCGCGCACGCGACCATCTATCCGTACGGCCCGTTCAAGGCCGGCGACGGCCGCGTCGTGATGCTCGGCCTGCAGAACGAGCGCGAATGGAAGGCTTTCTGCGATGTCGTGCTGCGCGACCCGGCGCTCGCGACCGATCCGCGCTTCGACGCCAACGTGCACCGCTCGGAACACCGTGCGGAACTGAAGGCCGTGATTGAACAGGCGTTTTCCACACTCACCGCGCAGGACGTGATCGCGCGGCTCGACGAAGCGCAGATCGCGAACGCCGCCGTGAACCAGATCGGCGATCTCTGGACGCATCCGCAACTGCACGCGCGCCAGCGCTTTCGCACGATCGACTCGCCGGCCGGCGAACTGCAGGCGCTGCTGCCGCCCGCCACGATCGACAGCTTCGACGTGCGCATGGACGCGGTGCCCGCGCTGGGCGAACACAGCTCGGCCATCCTGCGCGAACTCGGGCGCACCGACGCCGATATCGAACAACTGCGCGCCGCCGGCGTGATCTGAGCCATGTCCAAGCCCCTTTCCCCCGCCCATCACGCACGCAGTCTGCTGTTCGTGCCGGCCACCCGCCCCGAGCGCTTTGCGAAGGCGCTCGATTCGGGTGCCGACTGCATCGTCGTCGACCTCGAGGATGCCGTTAGCCCCGACAGCAAGGACGACGCACGCGCGCAGCTTGCGCAGCACCTGCCGCTACTGACGGCCGAGCAGCGTGCGCGCACCGTCGTGCGCGTGAACGCGGTCGGCACGCCGTGGCACGACGCGGACATCGCGCTGCTACGCGACTGGGTCGCGGAAGGCGTAGTCGTGATGCTACCGAAGTCCGAAGAGGCGGGCGCGCTGCGCAAGGTTGCGGCGCAGCTCGGCGAGCATGCGCAACTCGTTGCGCTGATCGAATCGCTGGCCGGGCTCGACGCGGCCGATGCGCTGGCGCGCGACCCACAGGTCGTGCGCGTCGCGTTCGGGCATCTGGATTTCCAGCTCGACCTCGGCATGCGCGCGACGCCCGACGAGCCGGAGCTGGCCTTTGCGCGCAATGCGATCGTGGCCGCGTCGCGTCGCGCGCAGTTGCCCGCGCCAATCGACGGCGTGACCACGCGCACCGACGATGCCGAGCGTCTGACAGCCGATGCGCGGCGTGCGCGCGCGTTCGGTTTCGGCGGCAAGCTGTGCATCCACCCGGCGCAGGTCGCCGGCGTAAACGATGCGATGGGTTATTCGGAAGACGAGCAGGCGTGGGCGCGCCGCGTGATCGACGCAGCCGCGAAGCACGGCGGCGCCGCCTTCAGCCTGGACGGCCGGATGGTCGATCTCCCGGTGATCCGGGCGGCCGAGGCGATCATCGCCGGTACGCGGAAATAATCGATCGCGACTACGCGGCGCGCTCCATCGGCCCGCATCCGCGCCGCCGCTCAGGCCGCAACCGGTTCGCGCCGATCGGCGGGCCGCCAGCCGCGTGCCGGCGCGATATGCGTGATGACATCGTCGAGAATCTGCAGATAATTCTCGAACGGCAGGTTGTAGGGCAGTTCGACGCGCAACTCCCGCACCTGGCCGACCACCGGATCGGCCAGCAGCCGCTCCAGGATTCCGTCCGAGGTGCCGACGAGATCCGGCGCCGACGCCTCGCACTTCGACACCTTTGCGTGACAGCGCTGCCGGGAAGCCGTCGGGCGGGAGGCCCAGCTCGCCCTTGAACAGCGACACGACGGTCCCGCCGAAGGCGGAGTCGCCGCGACGATCGACAAGCGGCTCGCCCCCCGGTTAGACGCCTTCGACCAGCACGGCCCGAAAGCGTGCGCCCTTGAAGCGATGCGGAACGATGGCCTGATATGCCGGGCTGCCATACCACGCGTGCGCGGCGTCCCTGGACGGAAACTCGACGATCACCACCCCTTCCGGGCCTTCGCCCTCGAGCGTTTCCTGCGGGCCATACGCGGCCAGCACCTTCAACGGGTGGCCGGCGGTCGTCGCGCCGACCTTGTCCTGGTAGAGATCGAGTTCCTGCTGATCGTGCGTGCTTTCATGCGTGAAGACGATATAGGTCGCCAAGATTGCGCTCCTGATGCGTTCGAGAATGATGGGCCGATCCGGAGATCGTCCGCCGGACAACGGCACTCATCCTAACCATCGGGCGCGTTTTCTCTTAGCCCCCTGCTTCCAACTCTCTATTCGAGCCGGATTAACAATGGAGGCACCCGGTCGGCCGGGCGCGTGTCGCAGCACCAAAAGAAAACACCCCTCGACGAGGGGTGCATGAGCCGGAACGCGGTACGCCCCCAGCCGATGGCAAGTCAGCTGGGGGAAATCACCGCCCGGTGCCGGGGCCGTCGAGACGCAGCGTCGTGCTCACCCTACCCGCGCTTCTCCTTCGCGCTCGGCTTCCCCTTCGTCCGACCTCGTTCGCGCCAGCACCGGCTTGAGCGCCTGCCCGGTGTGGCTTGCGCTCACCTGCGCGAGCGCTTCCGGCGGCGCCGCCGCGACGATCGTGCCGCCGCCCACGCCGCCCTCCGGCCCGAGATCGATGATCCAGTCGGCCTCGGCAATCACGTCGAGGTCATGCTCGATCACGACGACGCTGTGCCCCGCATCGACGAGCCGGTGCAGCACGCGAATCAGCTTCGCGACGTCGGCCATGTGCAGGCCGACCGTCGGTTCGTCGAGCACGTACAGCGTGTGCGGCGCCTTCTGGCCGCGCCGCGTGATGTCGTCGCGCACCTTCGTCAGCTCGGTGACGAGCTTGATGCGCTGCGCCTCGCCGCCCGACAGCGTCGGCGACGGCTGGCCGAGCGTCAAGTAGCCGAGCCCGACATCCTTCATCAGCTGCAGCGGATGCGCGATGTTCGAAATCGGCGCGAAGAATTCCACCGCCTCGTCGATCTCCATCGTCAGCACGTCGCCGATGTTCCGGCCGCGCCACGTGACGGCGAGCGTCTCCGGGTTGAAGCGCTGCCCGTGGCACACGTCACACGGCACCTTCACGTCGGGCAGGAAGCTCATCCCGATCGTGCGCACGCCTTGCCCCTCGCATGCGGGGCAGCGCCCGTCGCCGGTATTGAACGAGAAGCGCGACGCCGTGTAGCCGCGCGCCCGCGCTTCCAGCGTATCGGCGAACAGCTTGCGGATCGTGTCCCACACGCCGATATAGGTGGCCGGGCACGAGCGCGGCGTCTTGCCGATCGGCGTCTGGTCGACTTCCAGCACGCGGTCGATCTGCTCCCAGCCGCTCAGCGACTCGCAGCCCTGCCACGCATGCGTGACGTTCAGCGACGGCCGCGGCGCGCTGCGCGCGAGCACGCTCGAACGACGGTTGGCGGCCGGCGCGTCCTGCTGCGCGGCCTTGCGCGCGCGGCGCGTGGCCGGCGACGACAGCACCGAGCGGCCCACCGCGTCGAGCAGGTTCGTCATCAGCACGTCGCGCGCGAGCGTCGACTTGCCCGAGCCGCTCACGCCCGTCACCGCGACGAGCCGCGCAAGCGGAATGCCGACCGTGACGTCACGCAGGTTGTGCAGCCGCGCGCCATGCACGGTCAGCCAGGCCTCCGGCACCGCGGCGCCGCCTTTCTTGCCCGGCAGGCTCACGCTGCGGCGCGGCTGCAACGGGTGCGTCATCGGCTGCGCGAGCAGGCGCCCCGTGACCGAATCGGATTGCGCGGCCAGATCCGCGACCGCGCCCTGCGCGACCAGCGTGCCACCGCGCTTGCCGGCGCCCGGGCCGACGTCGATGATGTGATCGGCGCGGCGGATCGTGTCCTCGTCATGCTCGACGACGACGAGCGTATTGCCCTTGTCGCCGAGCTTGCGCAGCGCGTCCAGCAGGATCTGGTTGTCGCGCGGATGCAGGCCGATCGTCGGTTCGTCCAGCACGTAGCAGACCCCCTGCAGGTTGCTGCCGAGCTGCGCGGCGAGCCGGATCCGCTGCGCTTCGCCGCCCGACAGGCTCGGCGCCGCGCGATCGAGGCTCAGGTAGCCGAGCCCGACTTCCTCGAGAAACGCGAGGCGGCTGCCGATTTCGCTGACGATGTCGCGTGCGATCTGCGCGTCGCGCCCCGTCAGTTCCAGCCCGTCGATCCAGCGCCGCGTGTCGGACACCGTCCATTGCGCGACCTCGACGATCGGATGCGCGTCGAACGTGACCGCGCGCGCGGACGGGTTCAGCCGCGTGCCATGGCAATCCGGGCACGGCTCGTTGCCCACGCCTTCCGGCTCCTGCTCGTCGGACGGCAGCGTCTGCTCGCGGCCACGGTCATCGCCGGCGAGCACCGTATCGTCGTACGCGGCGCGCTGTTCGCGCGTAAGCGTGACGCCGGTGCCGACGCAAGTCGTGCACCAGCCATGCTTGCTGTTGTACGAGAACATCCGCGGGTCCAGCTCCGGGTAGCTCGTGCCGCACACCGGGCACGCGCGCTTGACCGACAGCACCTTGACCGTGCCGACGCGTGCGGTCGAATGCGCGTTCTGCATCGCAGCGTGCAGCCCGTCGAGCGGCGCGAGCAGATGCATCACGCCCTTGCCGAGCTCGAGCGTCTCGTCGAGCACGCGCCGCAGTTCGGCCTCGTTGTCCGGCGACACGACGATGTCGGCCACCGGCAGCTCGATCGTATGCTCGCGGAAGCGGTCGAGCTTCGGCCACGGATCGACCGGCACGAACTCGCCGTCGACGCGCAGATGCGTGCTGCCGCGCGCCTTCGCCCACTTCGCGAGATCCGTATACACGCCCTTGCGGTTGACGACCAGCGGCGCGAGCAGCCCGACGTGCTCGCCGCGATGATCGCGCAGCAACTGCGCGGCGATCGATTCGACGGACTGCGACGTGACGGGCGTGCCGTCGTGGATGCAATGCTGCAGGCCGAGCTTCACGTACAGCAGCCGCAGGAAGTGCCAGACTTCGGACGTGGTCGCGACCGTGCTCTTGCGCCCGCCGCGCGACAGCCGCTGCTCGATCGCGACGGTCGGCGGAATGCCGTACACCGCATCGACTTCGGGGCGGCCCGCCGGCTGCACGATCGAGCGTGCATACGCATTCAGCGATTCGAGGTAGCGGCGCTGCCCTTCATGGAACAGGATGTCGAACGCGAGCGTCGACTTGCCGGAACCCGATACGCCGGTGATCACGTTGAACTTGCCGTGCGGGATGTCGACGTCGAGCGCCTTCAGGTTGTGTTCGCGCGCATTGACGATCCGCACGACGTCTTCGCCTTCGATCGCACGCCGCTCGCGCGCCGCGTTCAGCACGGCCTGCAGCGGCTTGCCTTCATCGGCGAGCGCCAGCTCGGCGTCCATTGCGCGGTCGTATTGCAGCAGCGCCACGCCGGTATGCGATTCGGCACAGGCCTTCACGTCGTCGGGCGTACCCGCGCACAGCACGAGGCCGCCGCCGTCGCCGCCTTCCGGGCCGAGATCGATCAGCCAGTCGGCCGCGCGGATCACGTCGAGGTTGTGCTCGATCACGATCAGCGAATGGCCGGCCGCGAGCAGCTTGCCGAACGCCTGCATCAGCTTCGCGATGTCGTCGAAGTGCAGCCCGGTGGTCGGCTCGTCGAACATGAACAGCTTCGCCCGCGCGATGCGCGCTTCTTCCGTGACGACCCGGCGCCCATTGACGGCCGCCGCCGATTCGGCGAGGAAGCCTGCCAGCTTCAGCCGCTGCGCTTCGCCGCCCGACAGCGTCGGCACCGGCTGGCCGAGCTTCACGTATTCGAGGCCGACGTCGACGATCGGCTGCAGCACGCGCAGCACCTCGGCGTCGGTCGCGAAGAACGCGGCCGCTTCGCTGACGGTGAGGTCAAGCACGTCGGCGATGCTCAGCGCGCGGCCGTTGCGCTCGATGCGCACTTCGAGAATCTCGGCGCGGTAGCGGCTGCCGTCGCAATCCGGGCAGCGCAGGTAGACGTCGCTCAGGAACTGCATCTCGATGTGCTCGAAGCCCGAGCCGCCGCAGGTCGGGCACCGGCCGTCGCCCGAGTTGAAGCTGAACGTTCCGGCGCCGTAGCCGCGTTGCAGCGCGAGCGGCGCCTTCGCGAACAGCTTGCGGATCTCGTCGAACGCGCCGACGTAGCTCGCCGGGTTCGACCGCGTGGTCTTGCCGATCGGCGACTGGTCGACGAACACGACGTCGCCGACCTGGTCGGCGCCCGTGAGGCTGCGGTACGCGCCCGGCGACTCGGTCGCCTTGCCGTGGTGCCGCGCCATCGCCGGATAGAGCACGTCCTGCAGCAGCGTGGACTTGCCGGACCCCGACACGCCCGTCACGCAGACGAGCCGCTGCAACGGGATCTCGACCGTCACGTCGCGCAGGTTGTGTTCGCTCGCGCCTTCGAGCACGATGCGCGGCGTGTTCGCGTCGACCACCCGGCGCGCCCAGTTCGACGCATGCGCGACATGCTTGCGGCCGCCGAGATACTCGCCCGTCAGCGTGTGCGCGGAGCGGATATCGCCCGGCGTGCCGTCATAGACGATCGTGCCGCCGCGCTCGCCCGGGCCGGGCCCCATGTCGATCAGCCGGTCGGCCGCGAGCATCACCGACGGATCGTGCTCGACGACGACCAGCGTGTTGCCCGCGTCGCGCAGCCGCTGCATCGCCTCGACGATCCGCGTGAGGTCGCGCGGATGCAGGCCGATACTCGGTTCGTCGAGCACGAACAGGGTTTTCGTGAGCGACGTGCCGAGCGCCGTCGTCAGGTTGATCCGCTGCACCTCGCCGCCCGACAGCGTGCGGCTTTGCCGGTCGAGCGTCAGGTAGCCGAGCCCCACGTCGCACAGGTATTTCAGGCGCGTGCGCACCTCGGCGAGCAGCAGCTTCAGCGCATCGTCGAGCAGCGCGCTCGGCAAGGTGATGTCATCAAAGAAACGGCGAATGCGCTCGATCGGCAGCAGCATCAGGTCGTGCACGGTCAGGCCCGGAAGCGCTTCGAGCTGCGCGCGGCTCCACTCGACGCCGCGCGGCATGAAGCGGCCGGCCGGCGCGAGCACGCCGTCGGCGTTTTCCTTCGAGCCGAGCCGCCATTGCAGCGATTCCGTCTTCAGGCGCGCGCCGCCGCACACGTCGCACGGCGTGTAGCTGCGGTATTTCGACAGCAGCACGCGGATATGCATCTTGTACGCTTTCGACTCGAGATAGCCGAAGAAGCGCTTCACGCCGTACCACTGGCTCTGCCACTTGCCGTTCCAGTCCGGCGACCCGTTGACGACCCAGTCGCGCTCGGCGTCCGACAGCTCGGACCACGGTGTGTCGCGCGGGATGCCGGCTTTCGCCGCGTAGCGCATCAGGTCATCCTGGCACTCCTTCCAGGCAGGGGTCTGCATCGGCTTGATCGCGCCGCCGCGCAACGTCTTGCGCGCGTCGGGGATCACGAGGCCGAGATCGACGCCGATCACGCGGCCGAAGCCGCGGCAGGTTTCGCATGCGCCGTACGCCGAATTGAACGAGAACAGCGCCGCCTGCGGCTCCGCGTAGCGCAGGTCGCTGTCGGGATCGTGGAGCCCGGTGGAGAAGCGCCATACCTGCGGCTCGGCAACCGCGTGCTCGGCGTCGGCCGGCAGCACATAGACGTTCACGCGCCCGCCGCCGCGCTTCAGCGACGCCTCGATCGCCTCGACCACGCGCACCTTGTCGGCACCCTGCACGCGGAAGCGGTCGGCCACCACGTCGAGCATCTTGCGCGGCCCGGTGGGCGACGCGACCTCGCGCTGCGCCTGCACGCGCGTATAGCCGCTCGCCGACAGCCACTGCGCGATTTCTTCATCGGACACCGCTTCCGGCAGCTCGACCGGGAACGTGACGACGACGCGCGGGTCGTCCGCCTGCGTGCGCGCGACGAGCTCCGCGTAGATCGTCTCCGGCGTGTCGTGCCGCACCTGCCGCGCGGTCTTGCGGTCGAACAGCTCGGCCGCGCGCGCGTACAGCAGCTTCAGGTGATCGTTCAGCTCGGTCATCGTGCCGACGGTCGAGCGCGAGCTGCGCACCGGGTTGGTCTGGTCGATCGCGATGGCCGGCGGCACGCCGTCGACACGTTCGACCTGCGGGCGATCCATCCGGTCGAGGAACTGCCGCGCGTACGCGCTGAACGTCTCGACGTAGCGCCGCTGGCCTTCCGCGTACAGCGTGTCGAACACGAGACTCGACTTGCCGGAGCCCGACGGGCCGGTGACGACCGTCATCTCGCCGGTGCGCAGGTCGAGATCGAGATTCTTGAGGTTGTGCTGACGTGCTCCGCGAATGCGGATCAGATTGCTGGATGACAATTTGCCTGCCCGTCTGAATGAGTTAGCCAGAGTGCTCGGTGCCGGAACGCTGCGGCGGATGCCCGCAGGCGCGGCGCACGGGCCGCCACGGTGACACGTGCGCGGCTCGATTGCGACGGACACTATACTGTATATTCATACAGTTTTCCATGACGACCCTGGCGCCGTCATGGGCAGACGGCTGGCGAGGAAGCGAGACGCCTTTGCCGAACAGGCGACCCGCGGCATGCCGGTGCGCAGCGGTCATGGGCGCGTCCCGCCAACCATTTCCCCCCCGTCTCCGGCTGACTGTTGACTGGTGCAGCCCTCCCCTGCGTGCAGCGCTCGAAAAGTTAACTTGTAGAAGTTGTGACGTATTAGTAGCATTTTCTACATGAACACTTTATCGATCTGGTCACTCCTCGTTCTGACCCTTCCGACAGAAAACGCGACGGCCCGCATGCGGTTCTGGCGTGCGCTGAAGGCGAAGGGATGCGCGGTGCTGCGCGACGGCATCTACCTGCTGCCGTACACCGCAGAGCACGAGGCGACCCTGCGCGAGCTCGCGGACGCGATCGCCGACAGCGGCGGCACGGCCTACCTGCTGCGTGCGCCCAGTCTCGACACGTCACAGGAACAGGAATTCCGCGCGCTGTTCGACCGCGACGCCGACTACGCGACCTTCACGCGAACCCTCGTCGATGCGCGCAAGACCCTGGCCGGGCAGTCCCCCACGGAACTCACCCGCCTGCTGCGTCGCCTGCGCAAGGAGTTCGACGCCATCCGGGCGATCGACTATTTCCCGGGCGATTCGGCCACTCGCGCCGAAGTCGCGCTGCAGGATTTCGTCACGCGGGTCGACACCGTGCTGTCGCCGGGCGAGCCGCACGCCGCGGACCGCGCCATTCGTCCGCTGACGATTGGCGAGTACCAGGGTCGCACGTGGGCGACGCGGCAGCGGATGTGGGTCGATCGCGTCGCGAGCGCATGGTTGATCCACCGATTCATCGACGCGCGCGCCCGCTTCATCTGGCTGGCGTCGCCGGCGGATTGCCCGGCCGACGCGCTCGGCTTCGATTTCGACGGTGCGACGTTCACGCACGTCGGCGAGCGCGTGACATTCGAGGTGCTACTCGCCAGTTTCGGGCTCGAAAACGACGCCGCGCTGACGCGGCTCGGCGAGATCGTGCATGCACTCGACGTAGGCGGCCCCGCCGCGCCTGAAGCGGTGGGCTTCGAGGCCGTGATGGCCGGCACGCGCCAGCGCACGGAGACCGACGACCAGTTGCTCGAGCAGATGGGCGCCGTGCTCGACGCCCTGTATGCGCACTTCACGTCGAACGGCAAGAACCCAACCACCGCCAGATCATGACGACTACCATCGCCACCACCGAACCGACCTACTCGCTGGGCGAACTGGTCGCCTACATGCTGCGTCTCGGCACATTCGGTTTCGGCGGGCCGGTCGCGCTCGCGGGCTACATGCGTCGCGACCTGGTCGAGCGTCGCGGCTGGATCACGGAGGCCGACTACAAGGAAGGCCTCACGCTGGCCCAGCTCGCACCGGGGCCGATGGCGGCCCAGTTGGCGATCTATCTCGGCTTCGTCCACTACCGCCTCCTCGGCGCGACGCTCGTCGGTTTCGCGTTCGTGCTGCCGTCGTTCCTGATGGTGGTCGCGCTCGGGTTCGCGTATGCGCATTTCGGCGGGCTGTCGTGGATGCAGGCCGTCTTCTACGGCGTCGGCGCCGCGGTGGTCGGCATCATCGCGATGAGCGCGTACAAGCTCACGACCAAGACCGTCGGCAACGACAAGCTCCTTTGGGCGATCTTCCTGACCTTGGCTGCGGTGACCTTCATCACGGAATCGGAAATCGCGTGGCTGTTCGTCGCTGCCGGCCTGATCGGCTGGCTGTGGCGCGCTCCACCCAAGTGGCTGCACAAGGGCGGCCTGAATGCCGTTGCCGCTGCCAATCTTCCCGCGGCCAGCGGGATGCTGAGCGGCATCGATTTGCCGCAGCTCGTTCAGCTCGGCGCCTTCTTCATGAAGGCCGGTGCGTTCGTGTTCGGCTCCGGGCTCGCGATCGTGCCGTTCCTCTATGGCGGCGTCGTCACCGAGCATCACTGGCTCAACGACAAGCAGTTCGTGGATGCCGTCGCGGTCGCGATGATCACGCCCGGCCCGGTCGTGATCACCGTCGGCTTCATCGGATATCTGGTCGGGGGATTCCCGGGCGCACTCGTCGCTTCGCTCGGCACGTTCCTGCCTTGTTATCTGTTCACGGTCATCCCCGCGCCTTATGTGAAGAAATACGGGCACCGGCCGGGCGTCAAGGCGTTCGTGAACGGCATCACGGCGGCGGCCGTCGGTGCGATCACGGGTTCCGTTCTCGTCATTGCGAAGCGATCGATCGTCGATATCCCGACTGCGCTGCTCGCCGTTGCAACCGTGCTGCTGCTGTGGCGTTTCAAGAAGCTCCAGGAACCGGTGATCGTGACGGCAGCCGCCGTCATTGGACTCGTGGCGTTCCCGCTGCTCCACCACTGACTCGAGTCGATGTGAGGCGGAGGTGACGTACCGGATGAAAGCGCGGGCAAGCGATCGCCTTAGATACGGCTTGCTTTCGGCTGACACGATACGGTATCTCCATGCAGCCACTGATGAAGGCGGTTCGCGCGACCGTGACGGTCGAGGAGATTCTCGCGAGCCGGCGCCGGGTCGTGCTGGAAACCCGCTGCGAAGTCGATGGCCTCGTCGTCGTGGAAGGCACGGCGGTGGTGATGCCCACGAATGCCGCGGCGCGCCGGAAAGAAACGGCGCGCGTGCAGGATCAGGAGGCCTGACTGCCGCCTGAAGCGGGCGTGCTGGCATCGCGGGCGCGCGGCCGGCGCTCACGCGAGCCTGCTTCGTCGCCGCTGATCGACGCGCGGCAGGCGACATGTGAGCGGGCTCAGCCCGCCGCCGCCATCGCGCGGGCAACGCACGCGCGCGCCAGCACGTCGGTCGGGTCGACCAGCGTCGCCCGCCCACCGTTTCGGGCGACGTATTCGCCCCCCGGCAGCAGGATCGGCAATTCGGTACATCCGAGCACGATCACGTTCACGCCGTCGGCAATCAGCGCGTCGACGGCAGCGTCGATATCTTCCTTGCACTGTCCGGCCGTGAAGCCCGCCTTGACACCCGCCTTGCCGTAGATCGCTTCCATCACGCGCGCCTGCAACGCCGGTGCGGGCGCGACTTGCCGGAGTCCTTGCTGCGCCAGCGCCCTTTCATACACACCGCTTTCGATCGTGCCGGACGTCGCCAGTACACCGACGTCGCGTAGCGCCGGGTAGGTGTCGCGCAAGTGAGCGACCGTGACGGTCAGCATGTTGACGATCGGGACGTCGAGATACAGCTGGATCCGCTCGACGAATGCATGCGCGGTATTGCACGGAATCGCGATGACGTCCGCATCGCCGTCCTCGAGCTTCTTGCAGGTCGCGTACAAGGCGATCGTCGGGTCCACGCCGGCACCCACCAGATTCTCGGTTCGATCGGGGATTTGCGGATTCTGTTCGACCAGCAGCTTGATATGGTCCTGGTCGCGCGACGCCGGCGTGTTGCGCACGATCTTGTCCAGGAAATCGACTGTCGCGGCCGGACCCACGCCGCCGACCACGCCGATCTTGAACGTCGATGCACGGGAGCCGTGCGGCGCCGATACCGCGTACTGCGCGTAGGCGAGATTCGAATCGATCAACGGCACCGGCAACGGCCCGATTTCATCCGCGACCAGCGCAATCTCGGTCAGCCCCGGAACGATGACCTGCACGCCCTGATCGACCAGGTCCTCGCAGGCGCGGCGCAACAGTTCGACCGGCCGACCTCGAAGCGTGCCGCGCTTGATGCCGTCGGCACCGTAGACGGCTTCCGTCACGAGATCGACGCCCTCGTGCGTACGCGGATGGACGATGTCGAATGGCGGCGACGGGAAATACGCATCGAAGAGCCGCTTGTCCCGCACGTAATCGGACGCGAGCACGCCGATGCGCGTCGCGTCGGGATACTTGCGTTGCACGTGGCTGCGAACGGCTTCGACGATATCCACGATCGGCAGCCTCGTATTCGCTTTCAGCTCGTCGATGAACGTGTGGCTCAGGAAACACGGGAGCACGACCGTCGTCACGCCGCGCGCCTCGAACGCCCGGATCATGTCGAACACGTACAGCTTGCGTTCGATGGTCGCGGCACTGCCCGACCCCGCGCCATTGAACGGGTATTGCTCGAAAATCGCTTCGACATGCTCAGCGTCGGAAGACGCCGGCGTCGCCTTCACCATCTTGAAGAACACGTCGGCGCTCCCCAGCGGCCCGAGGCCGCCGACCACGCCGAATTTTCTTCGAGTGTTCACGCTGTCCGTGCCCATCACGCATTCAGCTCCGGCTCGTCGAATACGGCGCCGCTCGACTTCACGGCTCGCCGGCCCTCCCACTTCGCGATCACGGCCGTCGCCACGCTGTTGCCGATCACGTTCGTCATCGTGCGCCCCATGTCGAGGATCTGGTCGATCGCGAGGACCATCGCGACGCCGGCCACCGGCAGATGGAACATCGGCGCGACCGCCGCGACCACGACCACCGAGCCGCGCGGCACGCTCGCCATGCCCTTGCTGCTCAACATCAGCACCAGCAGCATGAACACCTGCTCCGACAGCGGCATATGCACGCCGAACGCCTGGGCGATGAAGATGGCGGCAAACGCCTGGTACATCATCGAACCGTCGAGGTTGAATGCGTAACCCAGCGGCAACGTGAAACCCACCACCTTCTTGTCGACGCCGAACCGCTCGAGCTGCTCGGTCAGGCGCGGATAGGCGGCCTCGCTGCTCGCGGTCGAGAAGGCGATCAGCGCGGGTTCGCGCACGGCCTTCAGCAGGCTCACGACGCGTCGCCCGAGAAACGCATAGCCGGCGCCGATCAGGATCGTCCAGAGGACGAGCAAGCCGAGATAGAACGCGCCGATCAGCTTGCCATACGTGTAGATCACGTCGAGCCCGCGCAGCGTGACCGACGACGCGATCGCACCGAATACGCCGAGCGGCGCCGCGCGCATCACGTAGTTCGTCAGGCGCAGCATCACCGGCACCATCCCGTCGATCGACTGGATCACGACGCCGACGCGCCTGTCGTGCTTCAGCGCACTCAGCGCGACGCCGAGAAAGACCGAGAACACCAGGATCTGCAGGATGTCGTTGCGCGCCATCGCGTCGAGCAGGCTGGTCGGGAACGCGTGCGTGATCACGTCCCGGGCGTTCAGCGCGGCCGTGTTCAAGCCGATATTGACTTCGCCGGCGGTTGCCGTGAGGTTCAGGCCGGCGCCCGGCTCCAGCGCATTGGCCATGACGAGGCCGAGGCTCAGCGAAATCAGCGACGCGCAGATGAACCACCCGATCGAGCGCAGGCCGATGCGCCCGACGTCCTCGCCGCTGTCCATGCCGGCCAGGCCCGACACGAGCGTCACGAACACCAGCGGCGCGATGATCATCTTGATCAGGCGCAGGAAGATGTCGGTGACGATCGAGAAATAGCCGGCAGTCGTCTTGAGCGCGCCCGGGTCCGCGATGTGGGTGTGGCAGAGATAGCCGGCGACGACCCCGAGAATCATGCCGACTGCGATGCTTAAGGTAAGGCGATTTTTCATGTCCATCCGTCCGTGGTGGCACCCGGCCGCCGGAAGGCGGGCCGTCGCTGCGATGCAGGCAGCGCGATGCGGGTCACGCATCACATCTGCCGTTGGAACGAATGGTAGGGATCGTCGATAAAACCGTGATGCCGGTGCAACATGGCGGTATGCGAGCGCCGCATAAGGCGGGAAAACCCTGACTCAGCCGAGCTGCGAAGGCGCCGCGCGCAGGTGCTGCCAGAGCGTGTCCAGGAATTCACTCCGATTGGACACGTCGCGATACACGCGCAGTTCGACGTCGAGGTTCCACGCCGCCGGCCCGGCCGGCACGAGTTCGCCGGCCGCCAGTTCCGCCGTGATCGCGCTCCGGGGCAGCCACGCGACACCCTCGCCCTCCATCACGAGTTTCTTCAGCACCTCGGCCATGTCGGATTCGTAGTGCAGTTGCAAGGCCGGCGCATCCGTTGCGCGACCGAGCAGCAGCGCGAGGCACCGCCCGAAGTAACTGGTTTCCGTATAGGAAATCAGCGGCAGCGGATGCTGCTTCGTCCCGGGAAGACGAAAGGCCGGCGCCGATCGACGGTCGGGCCTGCATGCCGGCATCAGCGTATCGAGGCCCACGGTCAGATGTTCGTATTTCACCGGATCGAGATGGAGCGGCAGTTCCGGGTGGTGATACGCAAACATGAGCTCGCAGTTGCCGTTGACGAGCATCAGGATCGAATCGTGGACATTGGTCGGAATGACACGCGCCCGCACTTCACCGAAATGCGGCGCGAGCGCCTTGAGCCACGCCGGCAGGAAACTCAGCGCGATCGTGTGGCCCGCGGCAATCTGCAGGCTCTTGCCGGCGATCCGCTGCTCGGTGCGGATGATCGCGCGCGTGTCGAACAGGCGGCTGAGCACATCTTCGGCCGTCTCGCGAAACAGGCGGCCCGCCGGCGTCAGCACCGGCGGAAAGCTGCTGCGGTCGATCAGTTCGGCTCCGATCCACTGTTCGAGAGACTGGATGCGGCGGCTGAAACCCGACTGCGTGACGTTGCGGAACTCCGCCGCCCGGGAAAAGCTTTGATACTGAGCGAGGGCGAGGAAATCCTCGATCCATTTGATTTCCATATCGGCCTTGGAGGATCGCGGTGGGATCGGCCTGCGCGTCACCGTAGTCAGGGCGACGCGCAGGCCGGCGGACGCTCACATTGTATGTGTTCGATCCGGCGTATCGCGCCGACGTTTGCCATGGCGCCCGTGGCCGATCTGGACGTCGCCGTTCTGCGGGCTCGACGACGGCGACGAAATGCGCGGGCGACAACCCCGGCGACGACGGCGTTTCAGTTGCACGGCCGTCAGCCCATCCTTCCCTTGCTACGCCTTCTTCGTATAACCGTTGCACCAGCCTTTCGCACTCACCTGCTTGCCGCCGAAAATCGCGCACGCCCCCGTCGTGGCGCCGGCCTTGCCCTGGAAGAACTGGCAATTCGCACAGGCCTCGCCTGCCTGGAATTTCGGGTACTTCGCATGATCGACGCGGCCGGCATCCGCCTTGTAGCCGAGCGCCTGGGCATTGGCATCGGTTTCCTGCACGACACCGGCCCCGGCATCCGCCGCCGTCGCGCGGCGTCCAACGGCGAGCGCGGAGGCGAGCACGGTGGTGACTGCAATGAAACGTCGACGAGAAAATTTCATGGATCCTCCCTTCAGGTTCGCGTGAACGGATGTCCGGAATGCGCCATTTCCCGATGACGAAACGCCGCCCCCTCCGAAACAGCGCCCGTCGATCGCGCACGTATCGCGCCCATCACACCGACGCACGATCAATGACGGAATCAGCGAAAGAACAGCTCCCGCATCCCGAACGTGTGATGCGCTTCGGCCGCCATCAACACCATGAGCACCAGCAGGGTCAGCGGCGGGATCAGGATCGCGTACACGAGCGCCAGCCGCTCCCACATCATGTGCATGAAGATCGACACGATCAGCCCGGCCTTCGCGATCATCAGCACGACGATCAGCACCCAGCGCATCAGGCCCTGCACGTTGAAGTAGTCGACCAGGTACGACAACGTGCTCAGCACGAACAGCAGGCCCCAGATCTTCAGGTAGAGGCCGATCGGATGCTGCTGGCCGTGCGCGGCGTCGGGTCGATCGGCGGGATCGGCGGGATCGGTGTGGTCCATGGCTGCCTCACCACAAATAGAACAGCGCGAAGATGAACACCCACACCAGGTCGACGAAGTGCCAGTACAGCCCGGCGATCTCGACGATCTGGAAGTTGCCGTGTTCGGTGAATCCCGGCTGCAGGATCTTGCGCGCGATCAGCAGCAGGTAGATCACGCCGCAGGTCACGTGAAAGCCGTGGAAGCCGGTGATCGTGAAGAAGCACGCGCCGAACTGCGCCGCGCCCAGCGGATTGCCCCACGGGCGGATGCCTTCACGGAAGATCAGGTTGCTCCATTCGAACGCCTGCAGCGACACGAAGGTCGCGCCCAGCAGCGCGGTCGCCAGCAACAGCGCGGCGGCGGGCCGCGCGTTGCGCCGGTAGCCGAAGTTGACGGCCATCGCCATCGTGCCGCTGCTGCTGATCAGCGTGAACGTCATGATCGCAATCAGCAGCAGCGGCACTTCCACGCCGCCCACGCTGAGCCCGAACACCTTCGCGGTATCGGGCCACGGCGCGGTGGTCGACATGCGCACCGTCATGTAGCCGATCAGGAAGCTGCTGAAGACGAAGGTGTCCGACAGCAGGAAGATCCACATCATCGCCTTGCCCCACGGCACCCTGAAGGCTTCGCGGTCGGACGACCAGTCCGTGACGATGCCGCGCCAGCCGTCGGGCCGCGCGTCGGCGGGCGGCACCGCAGACGATTCGGCATCGGATTCGGTGTAGACGGAGGGCGCGGTCATGGCGCGGCTCCATACAGCGGCCCACAGATGGCGGCGACGATCCCGGGAGTCAGCCACTGCATCGCCGCCAGCAGCACGAGCCAGACCGCGAGCAGGAAATGCCAGTAGCGCGCACACAGCGCGATGGCCCGTTGGGCGCGGAACGGGTCCGCGCGCCGGAGCGTCGCGATCGTCACGCCCCACGCCGCCAGCCCGCCCAGCACATGCAATCCGTGCAGGCCGGTGAGCAGGTAGAGGAAGCTGTTGGACGGATTGACGGTGACCGTCTCCCCGGCTGCCGACAGCATGTGCCACGCAACCAGCTGCCCGCTCACGAACACGGCCGCCAGCACGCCGCCGGCTAACAGCCACACCGTGCGGGACGGGCCGATCCGCCGGGCGCGCTGCATCGCGATGCTGGCCAGCGCCAGCGCGCCGGTGTTCCACCACATCAGCGCCGGATGCGGGATCGGCTGCCAGTCGGGTTCGCGCATGCGCATCGCATAGGCGAACAGCAGCAGCGAGAACAGCGTCGTCGCCACCGCCATGAACACGGCCAGGCCGGTGCGGCCCGCATTCGGCAAGCCGGGTGGCGCATCGGGAACGAAGGGGCGCGGCAGCGTGGTCATTCGTGTGCCTCGCCCGGGTGCAGCGTCGGATGGCGCGCCTTGGATTCAGGCGCCGTCGCCGGCGGCTGATTCTGCGGCACGAAGTCTTCCTCCTGCCCCGGCGGACTGTATTCGTATGCCCAGCGGTAGACGACAGGAAGCGTCGGCCCCCAGTTGCCGTGTACGGGCGGCGTTTGCGGCGTCTGCCATTCGAGCGTGGTGGCCCGCCACGGGTTGCCGTCCGCACGCCGGCCGTGGCGAAGGCTCCACGCGAGGTTGAACAGGAACAGCAGCTGTGCCGCCGCGACGATCAGCGCGACGATCGTGATGAACGTGTTGAGCGTCTGCGCCGAATGCGGAATGAAGCTGTAGCCCTGATACGCGTAATACCGCCGCGGCATCCCCAGGATGCCGAGATAGTGCATCGGGAAGTAGATCGCATAGGTGCCGACGAAGGTGATCCAGAAGTGCGCGCGCCCGAGCGTGTCGTCGAGCAGGCGGCCCGTCACCTTCGGGTACCAGTGATACAGGCCGCCGAACACCACGAGGATCGGCGACACGGCCATCACCATATGGAAGTGCGCGACCACGAAATACGTGTTCGACAGCGGGATGTCCACGCTCACGTTGCCGAGGTAGAGCCCGGTGAGCCCGCCCAGCACGAAGGTGCTGATGAAGCCGATCGCGAACAGCATCGGCACGGTCAGGTGGATATCGCCGCGCCACAGCGTCAGCACCCAGTTGTAGACCTTGAGGGCGGTCGGGACGGCGATGATGAGCGTGGTGGTGGCGAAGAAGAAGCCGAAGTACGGGTTCATGCCGGCGATGAACATATGGTGCGCCCAGACCACGAAGCTCAGCGCGCCGATGATGACGATCGCCCACACCATCATCCGGTAGCCGAAGATACTCTTGCGCGCGTGCGTGCTGATGAGATCCGACGCGATGCCGAAGGCCGGCAGCGCGACGATGTAGACCTCCGGGTGCCCGAAGAACCAGAACAGGTGCTGGAACAGCAGCGGGCTGCCGCCGGCGTGCTTGAGCGTCTGCCCCATCGACACCACGGCCGGGACGAAGAAACTGGTGCCGAGCGTCCGGTCGAACAGCATCATCACCGCCGACACGAACAGCGCCGGAAACGCCAGCAGCGCCATGATGGTCGCGATGAAGATGCCCCACACGGTGAGCGGCATGCGCATCAGCGTCATGCCGCGCGTGCGCGCCTGCAGCGTGGTGGTCACGTAGTTCAGGCCGCCCATCGTGGCCGCGACGATGAAGATCGCCAGCGACACGAGCATCAGCACGATGCCCCATTCCACGCCCGGCGTGCCCGGCAGGATCGCCTGCGGCGGATACAGCGTCCAGCCCGCGCCGGTCGGCCCGCCCGGCACGAAGAAGCTCGCTACCAGCACCAGCACGGCCAGCAGGTAGACCCAGTAGCTCAGCATGTTGAGAAACGGAAACACCATGTCGCGCGCGCCGAGCATCAGCGGGATCAGGTAGTTGCCGAAGCCGCCGAGGAACAGCGCCGTCAGCAGGTAGATCACCATGATCATTCCGTGCATCGTGACGAACTGGTAGTAGTGATTCGCGTCGATGAAGGCAAACTTGCCCGGAAAGCCGAGCTGCAGCCGCATCAGGTCCGACAGGACGAGGCCGACCAGGCCGATCGCGATGGCCGTCAGCGCGTACTGCACGGCGATGACCTTGTGGTCCTGGCTCCACACATAGCGGGTCCAGAAGCTGTGCGGACCGTGGTCGGTGTGCGCGTAGGTCATGGCGTCTGCTCCGTCTGCTTCGTCCGTTCCGCTAGGGCTGGGCCGCGGTGCCGGCGGGCGTCCCGCCTTGCGCCTCGATATAGGCCACCAGTGCGCTCAGTTCCTGCTCGCTCAGGTCGAAGTGCGGCATGATCGGCGAGAAACCCTTCACGACGCGGGCCGTCGGATTGCGGATGAACGCGCGCAGATAGGCGTCGTCCACCTTCGCGGTGCTGCCGTCGGCCATCGTTTCGGTCTTGCCGTACAGGCCCTTCCAGGTCGGGCCGACGAGCGGGCTGCCGTCCACGGTATGGCAGGCGACGCAGCCCTTGGCCGCCGCGAGCGTCTTGCCCAGGTTGGCCAGCGCCTGCGCGCTGCCGCCCGCGGCGGCGGGGGCGGCCTGCACGTGGGCCATCTGCTGCTGCGCGAACGTGGTCTGCTGCGCCAGCCAGCGCGAGAACGCGGCTTCGTCTTCCACCACCACCACGCCGCGCATGCCGGAATGCCCGATCCCGCAGAGCTGCGCGCACAGGATGTCGTAGCGCCCAGCCTGGGTCGGCGTGAACCAGAAGGTGGTCACCATGCCCGGCACCATGTTCATCCGCGCGCGGAACGGCGGGACGTAGAAGTCGTGCAGCACGTCGCGCGACCGGGTGAGGACCTGGACCGGCCGGTTGAGCGGCAGGTGCACTTCGGGACCGTCGATCAGGTAGTTGTCACGGCCGTTCGGGTCGGCGGGGTTCAGGCCGAACGGGTTGTCGTTGCTGATGTAGCGCACGTCGGTCGTCCCCAGCTTGCCGCCGGGCCCGGCGAAGCGAAAGCGCCATTGCCATTGCTGGCCGAGCACTTCCATCTGCAACGCGTTGCGCGGCGGCCGGATGTAATCCGCGTAGACGAACAGGCCCGGCGCCAGCAACGCCGCGACGCCGACGATGGTCAGGCCGATCAGCCACCATTCCAGTTTCCGGTTGTGCGGTTCGTAGGCCGCGCGGTGCCCGCTGCGGTGGCGATAGCGCACCAGGGCGACCACGATGAACAGGTTGATGGCGATAAAGAATGCGCCGGTGATGACGAGCGTGATCGTCAGCATGTCGTCCATGCGCACCCAGTTCGACGCGATCGGCGTGATCCACCACGGACTGGCAAAGTGAAACCCCACCGCCAACACGATGATCAGGACCAGGGCAATCGCAAGGGCCATGGGCCGCCTCGCTGCATCTCACTCGCCGGCGCCGCCGACACCCGGTTCCGTGTTTCCCGTGGGCGCCGCGTGGTCAAGCGCGGCGCGGCGGGAAGCGCGCTGGGTCAATCGTCCACGTTCTGCTTGCGCAATCGCTCCAGCCTGCCGTAGGTGATGGCCGCCACCACGCCGAACAACAGGTTGGCCAGCAACGGCCCGGAACCGCGCTCGGAGACGAACCACGGGAACACGGCCGTCATCACGTAGAAGTTCCACCCATACGCGACGATCCCGAACGCCAGCCCGATGACGGCTTCCATCCCCACGCTCGAATCGAAGCGGAAAGGCGCCATGATCGCGGCGAGCATCATCCCCATGATCGCGCCGAGCACGTAGTGCAGCAGCAGCGCCATCGCGACGATTTCGAGGTTGAATTGCGTCATCTGGCCGAGCGCGCTGCGGCCCATCACCATCGCCGCGATCTTGTGGGTCGGTTGCCACGGGCTCGAGCCGAGCACCAGCGTCGACCAGACGAATTCCAGCGCGATCACCAGCGCGCCGCCCGCGAGGCCGGCCACGGCAGCGGCGACCCAGTCGGGCGTACGACGCGCCCAATGGTGCGATTGAATGTGCAGTTCCATACGGCCTCCTTGCCGACGGTTCGACGTTGGCACTTCGATTCCCCCAAGGCATCACGCGCGTCGGCCCCGCGTCTCTTGCGCGCTTCGGCATGGCGGACATGAGTTGCCTGCGCAACGAGCGCACGCCCCGCTCCCCGCGCGGCCCGCGGCCGCGGCTGTGCGCTCGGCGAAACGCGTCAATCGACGCGTTTGTCGGGCAGGCCGATTGGCTGTCGCGTGTCAGGGGAAGATCGGTGACGTAGGTTCGGCGCCCTCCAGGTCTGCCTTCGGAAAATGCTGGGCGACCATTTCTTCGATTTCCTGCTCTCGCAATGCCGGCACGTCGGCCATGATCAGGATCTGGCCTGCCTGGATCGCCTCGCGAAATCGCTGGAGTCGCGCGTTCGGCTCGGCAATGCCGATCATCGCGGCGGTCCACGCCCCAAAACCCGCGCCGGCCAGCGTCAGGCCGACGACGGCGCCGCCCGCGATCACGAGCTCCGCCGGCGGAAAGACGAGCGCGACGAGGCCGATCAGCGCACCGGCCGCGCCGCCGAGCGCGACGCCGCGCTCGAGTGCATGCACGACGTCGCTGCTTTGCAGCAACGATGCTTCGGGTAACTGATCGAGTGTGACGCTGTGGTCGGCGAGAACGTGGATATGGCGCCAGACGATGCGTGCGCGCAATAGATCGTCGACGATGGCCTTCGCCATCTGGGTATCGGGTACGAGGAAATAAAGGCGTCTCATGTTGGCACCCCTTTTCTTGCCATCAACGCGTCCAAGGGACTGTTTTCTATTCTATGTCAGCCTCGGCGACACGCTAGTGGCATGCGAACCGCGGACGGGGTCGCATGCGAGCGTTCGGCCACGCGTGGCCGGTGCGGGTGGATGCGCGGTGGTCGTTGTCGACCACGGACGAACGATGCGGGGGCCGGGACATTCGGCCCCGATGGGCGCTATCCGCGCTTTCGCAACGGCGCCAGCAAGTCCCGCAGGCCGTTGTGGTCGATCTCGTGCATCAGCGCGAGCTGCCGGCCGATTTCGCCGCGCGGAAACCCTTCGCGCGCCAGCCAGTTGAGGTAAGGCCCGGGCAGGTCGGCAATCAGCCGGCCTTTGTATTTCCCGAAGGGCATGGTGACGGTGACGAGTTGTTCGAGGTCTGGATTTTGCATGCGGGTATTGTGCCCGGCTTTTCGGTCCTGTCGCAGATCTCGCGAAAAGGACTGGGCGAACCGCCTGCGCCCCTTTTCTCGCCTGCTAGACTGGAATTCCCCCTGCACACGATGGAGGGAATCATGTTGTCCGTCTACGTCGTGAAAACCGGCGAGCAGTTCCTCTGCACCGCCGAGGATGGCGATATCGGCATGGCACCGGCGGTTGAGGATGCCACGTCGTTTGGTTCGTATGAAGAAGCAGAAAAGGCGGCGCACGTGCATGCCGACCCCGGATACGAAATCGTGGCCGTCTGCGTGATCAGGCACTGACAGGGCGCCCGCTGCCGGGCGCCCGGCGACGCGATGCGGCTCGCCATTCCGTTGGCGCGATGAGCTGTGCCCGGAATGACCTGGCAACGGATGGATTGCGTGTCGGGGTTCTCACGCCGGGATCGCCGCGCGCGTCGGCAACTCCGCTGTGTACGGTCCGACGCTATGCGCCTTCCCTGAAATGCCCGGCATCCGGCGCGCGCGCCTCGTAGGCGGCGCTGCGGGAATTCGGCGCGTCGCGGCTCCGCGTTATCGTCTGGGCCCTTTCATGCCCTCCGACTCCATGGCCGCATGCCATTCCTCATTCGCCTCGATCGGATCCATCGCTTCGTCGACCGAGGCCGTCGCGCGCTCGGCGGCCGCTCTGGCTTCGTCTGCCGGTGAGGCAAAATCACCGTCGCCTTCGCGATCGTCGTCGCCATCACCGTCGCCCGGGGGATGCAGCATGTCCTTGAGCATCGCGCTCAGCTCCGACGTGTCCCATGGCAACCCACGCCGAGTCCGATCCTTGATGTAGTGCCGCACTTCCGCGTCCTGCTCCACGGTCAGCGGCAGTCCTCGAAAGGTGCTTTGGGGGCCAGCGTCGATCATCGCATTCTCCTGCTTCCAGGGCATTGTCAGTGTACTCGCCATTGGGAACGCGGGAGCCATAATCGCTGCGCGCTTGCGGCAGATCAGACGTGCGGGCTCGACAGGCGGCCCGATTGGCAATGCGTCACGTGGTCATCGAGAATTTGAACGCCGGCATGGGCCGTGTTCGCGCTCGCGTCACCTGCCAACGGCGAACCCGCGGTACAGGGTGCTTCCCCGATAACCCTCAGTGATCCTGCGCAAGCCGAAACAAGACGTCAGCGAGCGCGCGAATCTTGGACTGTGCGGCTCGTTGGGATGGATAGACGACGTAGTACGACAAGCCGTTTTGCGCCACGTCGGCAAAGGGTGTCGTCAGTGTCCCTGCCTGCAGGCGGTCCCTCGCCATCCGAGGATCGCCGATTGCCACGCCATGCCCTTCCGCCGCAGCGGAGAGCGTCAATTCGAGGGTATCGAAAACGAGTCCACGGCTCGCGTCGATTTGCCGAGCCCCAACGCTTTCCAGCCAGCATCGCCACTCCTCGTGGCCGTGTCCGGGATGGAGCAATGTGACATGAGCAAGGTCGGCGGCCGAGCCAAGCGATGCGGCCATTGCGCGTGTACACATCGGTGTGAGTTGCTCGCCAAACAACGGAACCGCGTCCATACCCGGCCACTGCCCGGTTCCACGCACAACGATGGCGTCGACGTCAGGGGTCGTGAAATCCGGCGTGTCGTCCGCCGATGTGGAGATGCGAAATTCTGTTCCAGGCAACGCGTGATTGATGTCTGCCAGCCGTGGGAGCAACCAGCGAAGCGCAAACGTGGAGGGCAACCGCAGCGTGACGACGGGCGCTGTCTTGGCGTGAACGTCCGCATGCTGAACGAGTTGCGTGAGTACGCCGACGGCCACGGTCAACAGTTCGCTTCCTTCCGCCGTCAGCGTCAACCCTGACGCATGGCGTACGAAAAGTGCACACCGGTAGTGCGATTCCAGTTGCTGGACCTGACGGCTCACCGCGCCCTGCGTTCGACACAGATGGTCGGCGGCTTTGCTGATGCTCCCGAGTTGCGCCGCGGCGACGAAGGACTGGAACGCCGTCAGCGGCGGCAGCGGCCGTGTCAGGTCGCCCAATGGATATGCATGCGTTGCATACCCGGGTTGCGGATTTTTCGATTGTTCGGTCATCGGTGCATCGCTATCTTGCCTGTACCGGATGCGCGTCTGTTCGAATGCGCGGCGTTGTCAACGAATGATCGGAGAAAAAAGATGGTCTCATCGTCGGAAGCACTATACACCCGGCAGGTTCGCAACTATCTCGCGGAGCTGGAGCGTGGCGACGTCGCGGCGATCTGTGCGTTGTTCACGCCGGACGCCCAGGTCTTCTCGCCGTTTCTCGGCTGGATGAACGCCGCGCCCTTCTTCGCGAAGGTCAATGCAGCGTCCGGAGCGAGCAAAATAACGCCCATCGACATCTGCGTCAGCACGACGGGGGCTCGACGTGCGGCCGGCTACTTCGTCTACGACTGGGCGCTGAAAGATGGGTCCGCGGTGCGTTTCGAGTGCGTCGATGTTTTCGAATTCGACGACGATGGGCGCATCGAGCGGATGATCATCGTCTACGACACCCATCCGATTCGCAGTACCGTGGGCGACAAATACGCGTAGCCGAATCGAGGTCGCTCGATACCGAAGGCTGGTTTGCGGAGGGCGGGTGCCGACTTTGATCGCCACGCACGCAGGGCATTCGGTGAACACGCCGACATCCGCTGCGATGGCGGCACCGCACTCGCTCGTCGCGACGCATCGCCTGACTCGACCGCCTGCGCCCCCGGACGGCACCGCTGTCGCAAGCGAGCCGTCGGTTCTCGACGGCCACGCCTGCGTCAAGCCGATGGCGACGCCCTACTTCTGCAACGAGATCTCCACCCGGCGATTGCGCGCCCGCCCTTCGGCGGTCTCGTTAGACGCCGCCGGGTTGGTTTCTCCATGCCCCGTCGCCGCGACCGCATCCGCCTTCAGCCCGTGTTCGCGCAGATACCCCGCGACCGCATCGGCGCGACGCTTCGACAGTGCCTGGTTGTGGGCATCCGAGCCGGTCGCGTCGGTATAACCGTCCACTTCCACACGCGAGAAATGCCTGTCGCCCTGCTGGCTCAGCAAACTGTCGAGCGCAGCGGTGGCGGCGGGCGTCAGCACGGCGGAGTCGGTCGCGAAGTACGCATCGCCGGTCAGGCTCACCTTCTCGACCGCGGCGGGCGCCGGCGCGGCCGCCGCGGCGACCGGCGCGGGTGCCGCACCGCACTGGAACACGATCGAGTGCGGATCGGCGCCGTCGCGGTACGGCGTCGTGGAATCGACCTTGCGCACGGTCTCGTTGCCGCACATGCGCGTCGCGACCTTCGTGCAGGTATTGGCGCTCGACAGGATGCCGTGACAGTCGACACGGAACGTCCGGATGCCGTCGCGCGGCTGAAGTTCGTATGCGTTGTACGTCGGCCCCGATGCGCTCGAACAGGCCGCGAGGGAAACGACGGACGCCAGCAGTGCAAGATGAATGTTTTTCACTTGAGGACTCCGAAAATGCGAGGGGCGCAACGCGGGCGGTGCAATGGCGCAGCCGCCTCCGCGTGCGTGTGCGTTCGACGCGGTCCGCCCCGGCACTGCATGCCGGCGCGAACCGCTGCGCGCGTTTACTTCCACTGATACAGCATGCCCGCGCCGACGACGCGCTGGCTGCCGGCGAAACCGCCGTTCAGCGTCGCCTTCAGGTTTTCCGTGACTCGCGCCTGCACGCCGACCGCCATCGCCTTCTGCCCCTGGAACGTCGCCGTACCGACCCCCATCGCGAAGTTCGAGTCGCGGTCCATATGCGGGATCGACGCCATCGCGGCGGTGGCCGCGATCCCCTCGCGTGCCATCGAATCGGTCTGCTGGATCTGCTGCTGCATCTGCGTGAGCTGGTTGTTGACGGTGTTCAGCGACTGCGTGAACTGGTTCGACACCGCGTTCAGCTGGTTCACGTTCACCGCATCCGTGCCCTGCGTACCGGCCGCGACGTTGACCACCTGGCGCGCCGATTCCGCCGAGCCGACCGCGACGACGTTCGAGCGCCCGCCGTCGTTGCTGCCCGTGCCGATCGCGGTCGAATTACTGCCCGACGCCGTCGAGCCCACGCCGAAGGCGGTGGAACCGTTGCCCGATGCGAGCGCATTGTTGCCGACCGCCGTGCTGTTCGAGCCCGATGCCACCGCGCCCGACCCACCCGCCGACGAATTCGGGCCGGTCGAGCCCGGCGGCACGTTCGCGCCGTTCGGGTTCGTCGTGTACTGGCCGCCGAGGTTGGTCGTGCGCTGGTCGATCAGCGTCGTCAGCTGGTTCGCGACCGAGTCGAGCTGCGACACGTTCACCGCATCCGTGCCGTTCTTGCCGGCCGCGAGGCCCGTGATCTGCCGGTTGCCGATGTTCACTTCGCCGGCCGACGATTGCGGGCTGCTCAGGCCGTACGCGACGTAGTTCGTCAGCGCGCCGACCGTCGTCAGCGAACCGGCGCCCAATGCCACGCTGTTCGCGAACGTCGCGGACGCACCGGCGCCCAGCGCGAGCGCATCGGTCGCGTTGCCGAGCGCGCCGGAACCCAGTGCGACGCTGCCCACGCTGACTGCCTTCGCATTCGCGCCTTGCGCGACCGACTGCGCGCCGAGCGCCGTCGCGCCGCTGCCGAGCGCGAGCGCGTCGGCCTGCGCGGCACTCGCCGCCTGCCCGATCGCGACGCCGCCAGGCGCGGTCTGGTCGACGATCGCGCCGTTGCCGATGCCCACGCCGTTATCGCCGTTGACGACCGTCGTCGGCCCCACCGCGACCGATTCCGCGCCGACGGCGAGCGAGTCGGCCGCCGTCGAATTCGCGTGGAAATACTTCTGGCCCGTGACCGCGAACGACTGCAACGCGCCGGCCAGCTGCCGCACGGTCACCGCATCCTGCTGCCCGGTGCCGTCCGCGACGTTGGTGATCTGGCGATACGTCTTGCCGGTCGCGTCGCCGACCGATACCGCACCGAGCAGCGTCTGGTCCGTCGTGTTGAACGGGATCGATGCGGTGCCGTTGCGGAGGATGCCCGATGCCGGCGTCGTCGCGCGGTCGGATACCGATCCCGCACCGAGCGCGATGCTGCCGTCCACCTTCGAGATCGCATTCGGGCCGATCGCGACGCTGTCGAGCCCGATCGCCTGGCTGTCCGGCGCGGTCGAGTTCGCGTGGAAATACTTGATGCCGTGCGCGTTGATGTTGTCGATCGCCGAGCCGACGTTGTTGTTGATCGTCGCCGAACCGTCGCTGTTGTACGTCACGTACGACGGAGCCGAAATCGTGCCGGTCGTCGGATCGTAGGTGGCCCCGCCGCCGATCGCGCCCGCCGTGCTGTTGCCGAGGTTGGTGTTGTTGCTGGCGATCGAGCTGAGACCGGTGGACAGCGAGCCGAGGCCCGTCGACGTCGCGGTGGACAGCGACGTCAGGTTGCTGTTGGTGCTCGACAGCCCGGTGGACAGCGATCCGACGGTCGTCGAGGTCGACGTCGACAGCGACGCGATCGAGCTCATCGTCGAACTGAGCCCGGTCGACAGCGAACCGATGCTCGTCGAGGTCGCGGTCGACAGCGACGTGACGGTGCTGTTCGTCGAGCTCAGGCCGGTGGACAGTGATCCGACCACCGTCGAGGTGGACGTCGACAGCGACGTGACCGCGCTGTTCGTCGAACTCAGGCCGGTGGACAGCGAGCTGATGCCCGTTGACGTGGACGTCGACAGCGACGTGACCGTGCTGTTCGTCGAACTCAAGCCGGTGGACAGCGAGCTGATGCCGGTTGACGTCGACGTCGACAGCGACGTGACCGTGCTGTTCGTCGAACTCAGGCCAGTGGACAGCGAGCTGATGCCGGTTGACGTGGACGTGGACAACGATGTCACTGAGCTGTTGGTCGAACTCAGGCCCGTCGACAGCGAACTGATGCCCGTCGAAGTCGAAGTCGACAGTGACGTCAACGAGCTATTGGTCGAACTCAGGCCGGTCGAAGTCGACGTGGACAGTGACGTGATCGCGCTATTGGCCGACGACAAACCGGTCGACGTCGATGTCGACAATGACGTCACGGCGCTGTTGGTCGAACTCAGGCCCGTCGACAGTGAGCTGATGCCCGTCGAGGTCGAAGTCGACAACGACGTGATCGCGCTGTTGGCCGACGACAACCCGGTCGACGTGGATGTCGACAATGACGTCACCGAGCTATTGGTCGAACTCAACCCCGTCGACAGCGAACTGATGCCCGTCGAAGTCGACGTCGACAACGACGTGATCGCGCTATTGGCCGACGACAACCCGGTCGACGTGGACGTTGACAATGACGTCACCGAGCTATTGGTCGAGCTCAACCCCGTCGACAGCGAGCTGATGCCCGTCGACGTCGAGGTCGACAACGAAGTCACCGCACTATTGGTCGAGCTCAACCCCGTCGACAACGAGCTGATGCCCGTCGACGTCGAAGTCGACAACGACGTGATCGCACTATTGGCCGACGACAAGCCGGTCGACGTGGACGTTGACAATGACGTCACCGAGCTATTGGTCGAGCTCAACCCCGTCGACAGCGAGCTGATGCCCGTCGACGTCGAGGTCGACAACGACGTCACCGAGCTATTGGTCGAACTCAACCCCGTCGACAGCGAGCTGATGCCCGTCGAAGTCGACGTGGAAAGCGACGTGATCGAGCTGTTAGCCGACGACAACCCGGTCGACAGCGACGACACCCCCGTCGACAACGAACTGACACTCGACGCCGTGGAAGTCGACAGCGAATTCACCGCCTGATTCGTCGCATCGAGCTGCGACCCGTTGATCGCATCCGTGCTCGCCGAACTGATGCGCCCGGCCGCGACGTTGGTGATCTGGCGCTCGGTACCCGCTGCACCGACACTGACGACGCTGGTCGGATTCGTGCCCTTGAACGTATACGTCACGCCGCCGATCGTCGCGCTTGCGGTCGGGTTCGGCGCGGCCGTCGTCGAGCCCGAGCCGAGCGCGACGTCGCCGGCATTGTTCGCCACGGCCGACGCGCCGAACGCCAGCGCACCGGCCGCCGCCGCCGTCGACGTGTTGCCGAGCGCGAGCGAACCGGTGCCCTGTGCGATGTTCGAATTGCCGATCGCGACCGCGCCGTCGCCGTTCGCCGTGTTGTTCGACCCGGCCGTGACCGCGCCGGTGCCGATCGCGGTGCTCGGGTCGCCGATCGCCACCGCACCGTTGCCGCTGACAGTCTGCCCCAGGCCCAGCGCGACCGCGCCGATCCCGCCCAGCACCTTCGAGTTGTTGCCGCCGGCAATCGAGCCCGCCCCCGCCGCCGCCGCGACCGAGTTCGAATCGCCGATCGCCACGGTCGACCCCGCCGCCGCGACGCTGTTGATGCCGACGGCCGTTGCATTCGTGGCCGACGCCGTCGCACCGGGCCCCAGGGCGCTCGCCGACACGCCGGTCGCACGCGCCAGATTACCGACCGCGGTCGCGAACTGCTGCGTCGCGGTCGACTGCACGCCCATCGCGATCGAGCTGACCCCCGACGCATTCGCGTTCAGGCCGAGCGCCATCGCGCTGTCGGCGCCGGCCGTCGTGGCCGAACCCAATGCGATCGAACTGGTGCCGAGCGACTGCGTGCCCGAGCCCGGTACGCCGGCCGTCCCGCCCCAGCCGATCGCGATCGACGACGTGCCCTTCGCACCGCTGTTCACCCCCATCGCCACGCCCGAATTGCCGGAAGCCAGCGCGCCGCTGCCCACGGCAACGGCGGCCGCGCCGGAGCTGGTCGACTGGTTGCCGAGGGACACCGAGCCCGTCTGGTCCGCATGCGATGCATAGCCCAGCGCGACGCTTTGCGCGCCGGCGGCGCTCGCCCCGAGGCCGAGCGCGGCCGCGTACTGGCCGGAAGCCAGCGCATTGTTGCCGAGCCCGATGGCCGACACGCCGGTTGCGGCCGCACCGCTGCCCATCGCCACCGACCCGCTTTGCGTCGCGCTCGACAGGTTGCCGATGGCAACCGAGTAATCGCCCGAACCGATCGCCTGCACGCCCATCGACGTGCTGTTGACGCCGGTCGCCTGCGCATTGATGCCGACGGCCGTCGAAGCGTCGCCCATCGCATGCGCGCCGGGCCCAAGCGCCGTGGCCGACACGCCCTGCGCCGTCGACAGGTTGCCCAACGCGGTGGAGTTCGTCTGCGCGGCGCTCGACCCGACGCCGATCGCGATCGACGAGACGCCGCCGGTGGCCGTCCCGCCATCCGGGTTGTACTGCGCATGCGCACCGACATGGAACAGCGCGAGATACGCGGACGCCATCAGCATGGTGAGCCGCCTGAGCGACGGGGCCGAGGTCGCGCCTGCGCGAACCGCGGCCGCTCCTTCGATGTCGCGCTCCGGCGTGCCACGCGACGACGCAACGCGCTTGCCGCGCGCGCGATCAAGCTCCGAAGCCGCAACCCAGGCTCCCAATGCTTCGTTCCAGATCGACTTGAACGTCTTGTTCATCTTGTCTTCCCTCGGTTCTCATGTGCTGGATGACGCAACGGCGAACACGGCAGCCGGCGAGAACGTCCTCTGCACGTTCCCGTCCGCCTCGCGACGCCCGCCACTCACTTTGGATCACTAACTAAACAGCCGGGTAACGCTGCACGCCACGCGCGATGGGTATCGCGATCACGCAATCGCGCGCCGCCCGTGCCGGTCGACACGAGGCGAGGCGACGATCGCCGGTTATCGAATCATGGAAGCCGACACGGCAAGCCCGGCGGCTCGACGCTGGGCGTGCGGTTCATCCGCGCACGCGCGCGCCATCGCGCCGAACCCGCGACGACCTCGTATCTCATGGGAAAGCGTCATTCAGACGCCGGATGGGCGGAAGCCGGCTCGCACTCCGGGGCGGCCCGCCGTGTTTCATTCAGGAGGAGGATGGCGCCGTGCGATCCCCGGGACTGAAGCATGCGCCACCGGTTCGTGCGAACCGGTGCGTTGGCCTGTCATGCCTGTTGTGTTCATCGTTTTCGTACCCGCCTGGTTCGAGAGCGCGCCGCGCGCGACCGTCCCCCGATGGATCGAACCCTCGGACGGCCCACGCGCAGCCACTCACCCTTTTTCGTCCCGCATTCAAACGCATTTCCGGAATCCCGGAACGGCATCGACGACTTGCCGGACGACCCCTGCACCGAATTAATCGATCGAATTTCCTTGACGATTTCGTCTCGACCGGTGCGTCATTCCCAACCGCATTCCAGAACTTACCGATTTCTCTTATATAGCAACGTATTCGGTGAAGGACGGAATCTGCATTACCCTCGTGCCAGTTATTCGTTCGTCGATGCAGCCCCACATCATGGGATCTGACATCGATCAATGTCTCATTGGTATCGCATGCCTCGGAATAGAATTTCGGCGTGCGATCCGCGCGATTCCGACCGTTTGAAAGAACCGATTCCAGCCGCGCCGGGGCTAGTTTGCTGGCATCCTTCAGAACGAACCTTTTCCCGAGCGGAAAAATCCTTTTCCCGAGCAGACAGCATTTACATTCATACATTCCGACGCCAATTGCGCTTTCACGACTAACACGATTCCGATCCGACATCAGAAAAAAATTAATCGTGCAACCCACAATTTCTTCATTATTTTCACATAGAAGGCATCGACTTCGGAACGCATGTCAAGCTGATTCTCCCGCGCCTGCTCATTCCAATTATTTAGAATTGACCCGGCAATAAAGACCGATTATCAAAAGCCGATTCGGCATGTTTTTCCACTTCCGTTTCTTCCGGCGGGACACGGTGGCGGCAAACACGCAACACCCCACCGCACAAGCCCCCACGGGCCACACGGAATCCTCACAATGTGACCTGTTGTCGGCATATAATTTTTCGCAACAATCGTGCAGACCGCGATGCACGTCATCTGACCGGCCACCCTTCCACCGCCTCCGCAACCATGCCATCCCGCTCGTCCAGTCCGGCGTCGCCTCGTCCCACGCCGGATCTTGCTGACGCACATATTCTTGTCGTCGACGATCGCCCGAACGACCTGCGGCTTCTCACGGAAATCCTGCGTGCCGCACGGTGCCGGATCAGCGTCGCGTTCGACGGGCTGCAGGCGTATCACCGTGCGCAGGCGATCGCGCCCGACCTGATCCTGATGGATGTCCGCATGCCGCGCATGGACGGCTTCGCGGCGTGCCGGCTGCTGGCGTCGACGCCGTCGACGCAATCGATCCCGGTCATCATCCTGACGGCCGCGGGCGATCTCGAGGATCGCATCGCGGGGCTCGAAACCGGCGCGATCGACTACATCATCAAGCCGTTCGAGCCGACCGAAGTGCTGGCCCGGATCCGCAATCACCTGAAACGCGCGCGGCGCAGCCAGCCGTTCGCGCATCTGCCCGAGCTGCCCGACAACCCGGATGCGGCCCTCGTGCGCGCGGCGTCCGAGGTCCTGCTGCGCGACCTGCGCCATCCGCCGGCGCTCGAGGATCTCGCCAGACAGGTCGGCACGCACGAGAAGCGCCTGTCCCGCGTATTCCGCGACCATCTCGGCCAGACCGTGTTCGAATATCTGCGCGACACGCGCCTGCGCGCCGCAATGCACTTTCTCGCGGAGACGTCGATGGGGATCGGCGACATCGCCGAGGAAATCGGCTTTTCCACGCCCGGCAACTTCGCCACCGCCTTCCGCGAACGCTTCGGCATCACGCCGTCCGACTGGCGGCGCCAGCGCCATGCGGTCAATGCCCCGCCCGCCGCACCCGGGGCGCACCATCACGATGGGTAAGCGCCACGCGGCATGGGCAGCCGGCTGTCGCGCGGTGCTGCTGCTCCTGCTCGCGATGGCCGTCACCTGCGCGGCGGCGCACGCCGCGTCGACGCCGAACCCCGCGCAACTGGACGCCGTGTCGGTCTTCGAGGACGCGAGCACGACGATGTCCGCCGCTCAGGTCGCCGCACGGCTCGCCGATCCGGCGCATGGCACGCCGGTGGCCGGCACGTCGTCGTTCAACGTCGAGTTCTCGCGATCGGCGTGGTGGATTCGCGCCACGCTGACCAACCGCGACAGCGCCGCGCGCCCGCTGGTGCTGGTGATTCGCGACGCCCGCATCGACCAGGCGGACTTCTATCTCGGCCGGAACGGCGGGTGGACGCTCGACAGCCGCTTCCCGGCCGCCGGCGCCGGTAGTGACGCCCGACCGTCATCGCGCTACCCGGCGCTCGACGTCACGTTACGTGCCGGCGAAAGCGTCCCCGTGCTGATCCGCGTCACGTCGCGCAAGGAAATGCGGCTCGCGCCGGCCGCGTTCACGCGTGCGGCGTGGGATGCGCTGGAACGGCGCGCGACGATGTGGGACTTCGGCTTCTTCGGCGGGCTGCTCGCGCTGATGTGGTGCGCGCTGCTGATCGGGTTCTTTTCGCGCAGCGGCGTGTTTCACGTGCTGGCCGCGGTGGCGCTGGGCACGACGCTGTTCGAAGCGGCGTACCGCGGCTATCTGGCGATGGCGTTGCCGCCTGCGCTGCGTGAATGGTCGGCGCGCGGCGAAGTGATCTTCGCGTACCTGGCCGTGTCGTGCTTCGTCGTCTTCATCCTGATGGTCGCCCGGCGCGAGCAGGCGAAGCTGCCGATGCGCGCGATCTACATGGCGTTCCTCGCGCTCGAAGGAATCGGCATGATCGGCGCCGCGTGCGGCGACCTGCTGACGTTCACGTGGTTCTGCCTGCGGCTGAACGCCGTGCTCGCGATCGTCAACATCAGCCTCGCGCTACTGCTCGCGATCCGCCGGACGCCGACCGGCCGCGTGATGCTGATCGCCATCGCGATCGCCACCTTCAACATGCTGATCCGCGTGCTCGACGGCATGAACACGCTGCCGCCGGTGCTTGCCTGGCTGAAATCCGACATCTTCCCGAACCCCGTCACCGCGGTCGTCGGGCTCGCCACGCACCTGCTGGTGCTGGCCGCATGGATTCATCACGTCGGCCGCCAGCGTACCGAGGCGAGGAAGCGGCTCGAACACTGGCAGCTCACCGAACAGGATCGCCTGCGCGACGAAGTTGCACGCCGCACGCTCGCGCTCAACGACGCGCTGCAACAGGTGACGACCCACATGCAGCAGAAGATCGAGACGCTCGGCTACGTCAGCCACGACCTGCGCGCGCCGCTGTCCACGATCAACGGCTACGCGAAGCTGCTGCTGCAAGGCGCGACGCGCGGCCAGGCGCGGCTGATCCGGTCGATCGACCGCAGCATTCGCTACCAGCTCACGCTGATCGACGAGCTGCTCGCGTTCACGAAGGCCGAGCTGCAGCCGCTCGGCGTGACGCCGGACACGACCGACCTGCCCGGCCTGCTCGACGACATCGGCCACTATGCGCTCGCGCTGTGCGCGCAGCAGGACAACCGGTTCGTCTACCGGCCGGCCACGCCGCTGCCGCGCACGGTGTCGATCGACGGCATGCGGCTGCAGCAGGTGCTGCTCAACCTGCTGTCCAACGCATCGAAGTTCACGCGCGACGGCACGGTCACGCTGTCGATTCATGCCGCGCGCGAAGGCAACAGCTGGCGCCTGCTGTTCGAAGTGGCCGATACGGGCATCGGGATCGACATCAGCGGCAATCGCGACATCTTCCGCGCGTACCAGCAGGTGCAGGCCGTGAACGGCGGCACCGGGCTCGGCCTGTTCATCGCGCAGCGCATCGTCGGCGCGATGGGGGGCGAGCTGGCCGTCGCCAGCCAGCCGGGCGTCGGCACGGCATTCTCGTTCTCGATCGTCGCGCCGGCCGTCGGGCACGCGCTCGTACCGGTGTCGGAGCTCGTCAGGCGGTTTCATCCGGACGGCGAGGCCGAGCCGGATGACACCACGCCCACGATGCCGTGCCCGCCCGACGATGCGCTCGACCAGCTGATCCTGCTGGCCGGCAACGGGCAGCTGACCGATATCGAGGCATGGCTCGGCCCGTATGCGGACGAGCCGGATTACGCGGCCTTCGTGCGGGACGTGCGCGAACACCTCGATGCACTGGACCTGGACGCGATCGGGACACTGGCCGGCTCGCTGAAACAGGCGCGCCGCGCCGCGACGGCGTTCGACGCCGAAGCCGACGCGGCCGGCCCGGCCTGACGGCACGGGCCGCCGCGGCGCGCACGCGCCGATCGGGCACCGGCCGGCCGCCGGATGCGACCGCCCGCGCATCGGCACCGCCTACCGTCGCGCCAGGTTGCTGCGTGCCGCTGCCGCCCCCCTGCCGGCCAATGCGTGCGCTACAGCCGCCGCATCGTCGAAACCAGCGCGGCATCCTCGTCGGGCGATGCTGGCCGCGCCGGTGCGGGGCTGCGTTTCGGCCGCGGCGCCCCAAGCCCCGTGCCGCCCGTGCGCCGCCGCGCGGCGTGCCGCTCGATCACCCGTTGCAGCACGCAGAACACGCACAGCAGCGCGCCGATCACGATCCGCGTCCACCACGAACTCAACGTGCCGTCGAACGTGATCAGCACCTGGATCGTGCCGAGGATGCCGACACCGAATACCGAGCCGAGCACATAGCCCACCCCGCCGGTGAGCAGCGTGCCGCCGATCACGGTCGCGGCGATCGCGTCGAGCTCCATCCCCTGGGCCTGCAACCCGTAACCCGACAGCACGTACAGCGTGAACACGACGCCGCCGAGCGCCGAACAGAAGCCGCTCAGCGCGTACACGCCGACCTTCGTGCGCGCGACCGGCAGCCCCATCAGCAGCGCCGAACGCTCATTGCCGCCGATCGCGTAGACGTTGCGGCCGAAGCGCGTGAAATGCGCGACGTAGATCGCGCCGGCCAGTGTCGCGAGCGCGATCAACGCGCCCGCGCTCAGCGTGCCGCCGCCCACCGGCACGCTGAAGCCCGCGATCGCATGAAACACCGGCTCGTTGATCGTGATCGACTGCGTCGTGATCAGGAAGCACGCGCCGCGCGCGAGAAACATCCCGGCCAGCGTGACGATGAACGGCTGCAGCCGGAAATAATGAATCAGCGCCCCCATCGCCGCGCCGTACAGCGCGCCGAACGCGAGCACCAGCGGCACGATCACCCACACGGGCCAGTGCAGCCGCTCGGCGCCGACCGCGCAGAAGATCGTCGTCAGCGCGACGACCGAGCCGACCGACAGGTCGATCCCGCCCGACACGATCACGAACGTCATCCCGAGCGCGACGATCAACAGGAATGCGTTGTCGACGAGCAGCCCGGTCAGCACCTGCATCGAGAAAAAGCCCGTGTAGGTCACGGACCCGAAGCCGAACAGCGCGGCGAACAGCACGATCGTCACGACGATCGGCAGCGTGCGCGGGTCGGCGAGCCGGCCAAGGAATCGGTTCATCGCGGCGTCGCTCCGGAAGTGGCGCGCGAACGCGCGGAAGACAGCAGCCGCGACGCGTGCCGGACGACCGACGCACGGGCGGCCTCCGACTGGATCAGCGTCACGACGATCACGACCACCGCCTTGACGACGAGCGTCGCCTCCGGCGGCACGCCGATCGAATAGGTCGTGTAGGTCAACGTCTGGATGATCAGCGCGCCGAGCACCGAGCCGGCGAGGCTGAAGCGGCCGCCGAGCAGCGACGTGCCGCCGAGCGTCACCGCGAGGATCGCGTCGAGTTCGAGCAGCAGCCCCGCGTTGTTGCCGTCGGCGCTGCGCACGTTCGAGCTGGCCAGGATGCCCGCGAGCGCCGACATCACGCCTGAAAACAGATACACGCCGAACACGATCGCCCCCGAGCGCAGCCCGACGAGCCGGGTCGCGACCGGGTTCACGCCGATCGCACGGATGAACAGCCCGAGCGCCGTGCGGTTCACCAGTAGCGCGGTCGCGGCGATCGTCGCCAGCGCGATCCACACCGCGCACGGCACGGCCGCGAGATAGCCGCCGCCGAGCGCGAGGTAGCCGGGCGCGCCGATCGGGATGATCTGGCCGCCCGTCAGCAGTTGCGCGACGCCGCGGCCGGCCACCATCAGGATCAGCGTCGCGATGATCGGCTGCATCCCGACGAACGCCACCAGCAGCCCGTTCCAAGCGCCGGCCAGCAGCCCGACGCCGAGCGCGGCGGCCAGCGCCACGCCGATTCGCGACGGGTCCGCGTCGAGCACGATCGCCGCGGCCGCCCCTGCGATCGCGACGATCGCGCCGACCGAGATGTCGATTCCGCGGGTCGCGATCACGAGCGTCATCCCGAGCGACACGATCACGAGCGGCGCCGCGCGGTTCAGGATGTCGATCGGCGCGCCGAACAGGTGACCATCGAGCAGCGTGATCGACAGGAAGCCCGGGCGATACGCGACGTCGAGCGCGAACAGCAGCGCGAGCGTCAGCACCGGCCACACGAGCGAATGACGGAACAACGTGCGCAGCCGCGTCATGACTGGCCTCCCGCGATCAGCCGGTACACCTGCTCCTCGGATGCGTCGGCGCCGGTCAGTTCGGCGACCTTGCGCCGGTCGCGCAGCACCGCGATCCGGTGGCTGACGCGCACGACTTCGCTGATCTCCGACGAAATGAACAGGATCGCGAGCCCTTGCGCGCACAGCGCGAGCACGCGCTCCATGATGTCGAATTTCGCGGCGACGTCGATGCCGCGCGTCGGCTCGTCGAGGATCAGCAGCTTGGGTTCCGTCGCGAGCCAGCGCGCAAGCAGCACCTTCTGCTGGTTGCCGCCCGACAGCAGCCCGATCGGCTGCTCCGCGTCGCGCGCCTTGATGCCGAGCCGCGCGATGTACGTATCGGCGAGCTCGCGCTGCCGCGCGCGCCCGATCAGCCGCCACCAGCCGCGCCGCGCCTGCAGCGCGAGAATGATGTTCTCGCGGATCGACAGCGCGGCGACGATCCCCTCCTTCTTGCGATCCTCCGGGCAATACGCGATGCCATGCCGGACCGCGTCGTGCGGCGACGCGAGCCGCGTGCGCGCGCCGTCGACCTCGATCGCGCCGGTGTCGGCGCGCTCCGCGGCGAATGCCAGCTGCGCGGTTTCGGTGCGCCCCGAGCCGAGCAACCCAGCCAGCCCGACGATCTCGCCGGGCCGCACGTCGAGGTCGAGCGGGCTCATCATCCCGCGCCGGCCGACCTGCTGCATCGACAGGAACGGTTCCGCGTCGCCGGCGGTGCGTTCGACCGCCGCCGCGCCCGCCTGCAGCGTGTCGGACATCCGTTCGCGGCCGGTCATCTTCGCGACCAGCACGTCGACCGGCAGGTCGCGCGCGAGATACTCGCCTTCGCGCTCGCCGTTGCGCATCACGGTGATCCGGTCGGACACCGCGTAGGTCTGCTCGAGAAAGTGCGTGACGAACAGGATCGCGATGCCCGACGCCTTCAGCCGGCGCAGCACGTCGAACAGCCGCGCGACCTCGCCGTCGTCGAGGCTCGACGTCGGCTCGTCGAGAATCAGCACACGCGCGTCGACCGACACGGCCCGTGCGATCGCGACCATCTGCTGCACGGCGATCGGATACGCGTCGAGCGAGCGCGTGACGTCGAGCGACAGGTCGAGCTCGGCCAGCGCCGCACGCGAGCGTGCATGAATCGTGTTCCAGTCGATCGCGCCGCGCCGCATCGGCTGCCGGCCCGCGAAGATGTTCTCCGCGACCGACAGGTTCGCGCACAGGTTCACTTCCTGGTAGAGCGTCTGGATGCCGGCCGCCTCGGCTTCGCGCGGCGCGGCGAAATTCACCGGCGCGCCGCCGACGCGAATCTCGCCCGCATCGTGCGCATGCACGCCGGTGAGCACGTTGATCAGCGTCGACTTGCCCGCGCCGTTCTGGCCCATCAGCGCGTGGATCTCGCCCGGAAACAGCCGGAAGTTCACGCGCTGCAGCGCGTTCACGCCCGGAAACGACTTGTCGATGCCGATCATCTCGACCACCGGCGCACTCTCCATGCATCCTCCCTCGAAGCGGTTGGCGCCCGGGCGGCCGCCACGCCGCCGCCCGCGCCGGATCGTCGTATGTGGCTCAGTACTTGCGGGTCGGCAGCACCTGGGCCGCGACGTTCATCGGGAACACCGTCTCGTTCGTCACGATGCGCTTGGGCAGTTGCTTGCCGGCGACCACGTCCTTCACCGCGGTCATCAACTGCGGGCCGAGCAGCGGGCTGCATTCGACGTCGACGTTGATCTTGCCGGCCACCATCGCCTGGAAGCCGCCCTTCGTCGCGTCGAACGACACGACGCTCACGTCCTTGCCGGGCTTGATCCCCGCCTCTTCCATCGCCTGGATCGCGCCGAGCGCCATGTCGTCGTTGTGCGCGTAGACGACGTTGATCTGCTTGCCGTAGGTCTTCGCGAACGCTTCCATCACCTGCTTGCCGCCCGCCAGCGTGAAGTCGCCGCTTTGCGACGCGATCACCTTGAACTTAGGATTGCTCTTGATCACTTCGAGCAGGCCGGCCCGCCGGTCGTTGGCCGGCGCCGAGCCGACCGTGCCCTGCAGCTCGACGATATTGATCGGACCCGGGTCGTTCTTGTAGCGCTCTTCCATCCAGTGGCCGGCGCGCCGCCCTTCCTCGAGGAAGTCCGAGCCGATCATCGTCACGTACAGCGACGGGTCCTTCACGTCGACCCCGCGATCGGTCAGGATCACCGGGATGTGTGCGGCTTTCGCTTCGGTCAGCACGGGCTCCCAGCCCGATTCGACGACCGGCGAGAACGCGATCACGTCGACCTTCTGCGCGATGAACGAGCGGATCGCGCGAATCTGGTTCTCCTGCTTCTGCTGCGCGTCGGAGAATTTCAGGTTGATGCCGGCGTCCTTTGCCGCGCCCTTCACCGACACGGTGTTCGCGGTACGCCAGGCGCTTTCCGCGCCGACCTGCGAGAAGCCGAGCGTGATCGGTTTCTGCTGCGCGTGCGCGCCGCCGGCCAGCACCGTCGCCGCGGCAACGATCGCGCCCGCCGTCAGCTTCCTGATGAATGTCATGGTTCGTCTCCGATGATGTCGTTGTGTGCCGCTGCGCTGTTCTGTTTCTGCGTGGCGCAGGCGCGGATCGGGGTTGTAAGCCGGCCGAGGGCTTCGCGCCGGCCCGGTCTGCATGCCCCGCATCAGTCTAGAAACAAGTCCGATAACCTTCTAATGAAATATTGGATTGGGGCGATATCGGATTCGGCATACGTATAAACACCTAAGCATATGGGTAGACCCGTTCTAGCCGGCCTTGCACGGCCTTTGCACGCGCCACGCGCACCACCGGCGCGTGGCCTCGCGGCATCGTCAAACGCTCGTTCCAGCCGACATCGACGATCTGTGCGGCAGCGTCGAGGTTCGTTGAACGCGACACGGCATCGACACGATCCGCCCGATGCCGGCACCGGGCCGCAGTCATCTTGCCCGGGCGAAGCCGTTGCGTCATTTCGTCCATGCAGCGGTAACAAACGCCCGAACGCCCGTCCGGCGCGCGCTCGCGCCGGGCCTCCTCGCGCGTGCCAGGAACGGCGCACGTTTCTTGCTGCGCGACGCCGGAACGTACGCATAAACAGGAGAAAACCGTGCGCGCAGGATGTCCGAGCGGAACGCAGCCCGACGATACGCGGATCGGCACCGACGTCGATCGCCGCGCCGCAGCATGAAGCAGCGCGCCCCGTCGCAGCCGAATGCACGCATGCCCTCCGGGCCGCTGCGTCATGTCGACGACCGTCGCCCCGGCTATACGCGCCGGCCGCTCCGCAACGGCTTCGCGTATTACGGGCCCGACGGTGTGCGAGTGCGCAATGCCGACGAAATCGCCCGTATCAACGCGCTGGCGATTCCACCCGCGTACACCGATGTGTGGATCTGCATGGACCCGCGCGGTCATCTTCAGGCAACCGGCCGCGATGCACGCGGGCGCAAGCAGTATCGCTATCACCCGCTGTGGCGCGAGACGCGAGACGCGAACAAGTACGCGCGGATGGCCGCGTTCGCGCGTGCGCTGCCGCGCATCCGCGCGCGCGTCACGCGCGATCTGGCGTTGCCGGGCATGCCGCGCGACAAGGTCGTGGCGACGATCGTTCGCTTGCTCGACACGACGCTCGCGCGGATCGGCAATGCGGAATACGCGCGCGAAAACGACTCGTACGGGCTGACGACGCTGCGCAAGCGACATGTGAAAATTCAGCCCGGCCAGGTGCGGCTGCGCTTCGCCGGCAAGAGCGGGATCGAACACGACGTGACGGTCGACGACGCGCGGGTCGCGCGGATCGTGCGGCGCTGCGCGGAGCTGCCAGGGCACGAGCTGTTCCAGTATGTGGACGACGACGGCGTACGCCGTCCGGTCGGGTCGTCCGACGTGAACGACTACCTGCGCGAGGCCGGCGGCGCGGATTTCACCGCGAAGGACTACCGGACCTGGGCCGGCAGCGTGCATGCGCTTGGGTTGCTGCGGCGCACCGAGCATCGCGGCGTCACGCACGCGCGCAAGCAGATCGTCGAGACCGTGCGTGCGGTGGCCGAGCTATTGCGCAACACGCCGGCCGTGTGCCGGCGCTGCTACATCCATCCGGCCGTGCTCGACGCGTTCGAGGCGGGCACGCTCGCCGCGCTCGCGATCCGGCGTACGCCGCGCGGCTTGCGCGTGGACGAAGCGGCGTTCGTGGCGTTGCTCGTCTCTGCGAGCCGGCGCACGGCGAGATGACCACTCACATCATGCCGACGCCCGTTCCGGTACGACCGGCACTGCCCGGAACCCGTGTCGTTTTCAATCGGGTGCGGAGCGCATGACCGATAACGGGTTGCGCCCGTTTCCTTGAACTCGTTGATACAACAGGTTCGCACGGTGGCAGCGCCCCCCCGCGTCAGCCTGCCGACAGCCGCTGCGCGTCGAACCAGTCGAGCAGCATGCGCGTGACGAACGCGGGATTTTCCAGATTCGAAATGTGGCCGGCGTCCGGCACCAGCGCATGGGTGCAGCCGATCACGCTCGCCATCTTCACCGTTTCCGACGGCGGGCGCGCCATGTCGCCCGCGCCGCACATCAGCAGCGTGCGTTCGGCGTCCAGTTCGGCGAGTGCCGGTAGCGTGTCGGGCCGGCCGAAGATCAGCCGGCCGAGCGGAACGATCGATTGCCGCAACCGGTCGGCCGGCAGATTCGCGAGCGCGTCGCGAAACGCGGACGGCACCGGGCCCGCCAGATTGACATCCGGCCGGAAGAACAGCGGCACGATCGCATCGAGCAGCGGCGGCGCGATACGGCCCGCGGCGGCGATGGCGTCAAGCATTCCGAAGTAGCGCAGCCGCGTCGCGTCGGGCTCGGCCTCGAGCGACGCATCCATCAGCACGAGCGAGCGCACGCGCTGCGGTTCGCGCAACGCGAGCCGCGCGCCCCACATGCCGCCGACACTGAGCCCGACGAGCGCGCACTGTTCGATCGCCAGCGCGTCGAGCAACGCACTCGCCTGCGCGGCGAGATCGTCGAGCGTCTGCGTGCCTTCCGGCATCGCACCCGATGCACCATGTCCCCACAGGTCCGGCACGATGACACGATACTGACGCGACAGCGCGTCGATCTGCGGCGCCCACATTGCTGAATCCCACAGATAGCTGTGCCCGAGCAGCACCGGGAAGCCGGTACCGTGATCCTGGTAATGCAGGGTGCTGCCATGAATGTTCACTGCGGGCATGTCGTCTCCGGTGTCGGTGCGATCGGCAGCGGCCCGGAACCGGGCGCCGCGCTCGGCGGCGTGCTGCAACGAAGGCGAAGCGGCGCATCATCGCACAGGTTGCGGGCGCGGCGCATGACGGTTCGCACCTGCGTGCGCGTCGACCCTGCCGCATGCCCCTTCGACACGCACGCCCGACGGCGTAGCGCGACCGTACTATCCGACGCGATACATCGGCACCACGTTGCTGCCGGCCGTTTCCGGGTCCGACGCGAGCGGTTGACTTGCCTGTTCGAGCAGCCAGTTGGTCAGCACCGCGATATCGAACTCGTTGCATGCATCCGGGTTCTGCACCAGCACGTAGCTGCCCGATGCGACCGTGCAGTGCGGGAACAGTTCGACGAGCCGGCCCTGCTTCAGCAGCCCGTCGACCAGCGGCCGCCGCCCGATCGCGATGCCGTGCCCGTCGACCGCGGCCTGCACCAGCTGGTCGTATTGGCTGAAATGCAGCGCGCCGGCGGGCCGCAGGCGCGGCACGCCCAGCTCCTTCAGCAGATGGCTCCATCCGTGCCACGGCCACTCGCCGCGCGGATCGTCGAGATGCAGCAGCACGTGCTTGTCGAGATCCTCCGGCTTCATCGACGCGACGTCGCCCGGCGCCGGCATCAGGCTCGGGCTGCAGACCGCCACGACACGCTCGCGAAACAGCACGTCCGTCTCGTCCGTCGACGTATACGGCCCGGCATATCGCACGGCCAGGTGCAAACGTTTGCGTTTAAGATCTTCAATTTCGCTCGTGGCCGATACGCGTACGTCGATGTCGGGGTAGCTGGCGCGGAACGAACCGAGGCGCGGAATCAGCCACAGCGCCGCGAACGACACGGTGGTCGACAACGAGATCGCGCGCTGGCCCACGCTCGACGACAGCTTGCCGATCACCGATTCCAGGTCGGACAACGCGAACGAGATCGCGTCGTACAGTTCGCGCCCCTTGTCGGTCAGCGTCAGGGAACGAATGTGCCGGTGAAAGAGCTCGATCCGGAGCTGCTCCTCGAGCGCCTTGACCTGCCGGCTCACGGCGGATTGCGTGACGTTCAGTTCCTGCCCGGCACGCGTAAAGCTCAAATGGCGCGCCGCGCATTCGAAGCCTCTCAGGAAATCCAGCGAAGGCATACTTCTCAATCGCTTTGCCAATCTCACATTAGCCATACCGCCGCCTCAAAGTTGCACCCACCGACAGACAAGTCGCCGTTCGTCTCCCTGATTCGTTTCTCCTTATTGGATTCGGAAACGATTTTATATTGAAGCATGGATGCGGATCATTCTTATTTTCAATCGTGACACTCGTATTTATCTATCGATTTTCATCGGCCAGATATTCTTACATCAACCTTATCGAGTAGTGATTTTGTAAATCACCATGCAGTCGAAACGGCGCGAAAGATGATCGGCGAAGTGGCATAAAAACAGGGGATGACAGGCACAATTCGGCGTCACGTCAACCGTACCGGTGCTACAACAGACGCCCATTCGCATACCTACAATCAAATTTCAATTACCAGACAATTTTATTCATTTACCGTATTACGAAAAGAAAACGCACTTCAACATACACGCGGAATACCATTTAAATTCGCGTTTTCATGTTTACGAAAACATACTAAACGAATGAAATTGAATTGCGCCATTCAATTTCCGCAATTGATGAACCAATTATGTCCGGCAATGAATATTTCACCGACCGGAAAGGGCAACGCGCGTGCATGACGCGGCCCAATTGTCCGGAATCGGTTCCGCCCTTTACCGGACGGGATGCGCGTCGCTATACGCTGTCCACCACGTCGTCCGTCACATGGGGCGTTCGCGCGGTCACTTCGCGGCGATAGCGGTTCAGTTCCTGCGCGGTCGCGAACGGGCGCTCGAACAGGATCGACAGGTTGTGCAGGATCCGCTCGACGACCTTCTTTTCCCATTCGCCGTCGAAGCGGATCTGCTCGTCGAGCCAGCGCTCGAGCCATTCCGGATCGGGCAAGCGCGACTGCACGGTGTCGCGCGGGAACAGCGCCTGGTTCACGTGCAGGTTGGTCGGATGCAGCGGCTTCTCGGTGCGTCGCGCCGACGCCATCAGCACGCCGATCTTCGCGAACGCGGCACGCGCGACGTCGCCGCAATCGTTCAGCGCCTTCTTCATATAGCGCAGGTATGCGCCGCCATGGCGCGCTTCGTCGCGCGAGATCGTTTCGTAGATCTGCTTGATGACCGGCTCGGTGTGCCAGTCGGCCGCGCAACGGTACCAGTGGTTCAGGCGGATCTCGCCGCAGAAGTGCAGCATCAGCGTCTCGAGCGGCGGCGCCGGGTCGAATTCGAAGCGCACCGCGTGCAGTTCCGCTTCGGTCGGCACCATCGTCGGCTTGAAGCGGCGCAGATACTCCATCAGCACGAGCGAATGCTTCTGTTCCTCGAAGAACCACACGCTCATGAACGCGGAAAAGTCGCTGTCGTGCCGGTTGTCGCGCAGGAACATTTCCGTCGCGGGCAGCGCCGACCATTCGGTGATCGCGTTCATCCTGATCGTCTCGGCCTGCTCGTCGGTGAGCAGCGACGCGTCGAAGCGGTCCCACGGAATGTCCTTCTCCATGTCCCAGCGCACCGCTTCCAGCGACCTGAAAAGTTCCGGATAGAGCATCGTCGTCACCGTCGTTGAAAGGCATTCGGGCCCGGCACCGGCCCGGTCATGCCGATTGCGTGGACGCCGGCGCCGCCACTTCGGCGTCGGGCGCATGGTCGTCCGCGTCGTCGTCCACCGTGCGCGGCGATAGCCTGCCGCGCAGCAGCGCGTAATAGAACTGCCGATAGGTGCGGTGGTAGTAGCGGATGCGCGGCCCGATCGCGCCATGCAGATCGTGCAGCCGCTCGATCGGCAGGTTCGGCATCATGTGGTGCTCGACATGATAGTTGTTGCCGTTCGTGAACCACGTCATGAATGCGTTGCTCTCGATCGTCCGCGTATTGCGGAACGGATCGGTGCTCGTCAGGTCGCAGCGGTAATGCTCGGGCATCTCGACCAGCGCATGCACGGGCGCGGCAACGAACACGAGCGGCACGACCCACACCCACACGGCGAACCACGTGTGCAGCGCGAACGACACGCCGGCCAGCAGCGCGATCGCCGCGACCATCAGCAGGTGATCGCGGCGGATCGCACGCGACACGAGCGGGTTGTCGCCGAAGCTTGCGCCCGGCACGACGAGCTTCGCGACGTTCTTCGCGAACTGGATATAGTGCGCGGCCATCGACAGCCGCCACGCCCACAGGCCGAGATTCACGACGGGGCTCGCGCCGTACTGGTCGCCGTAATCGAAGAACTCCTTGTTCTCGGGCGTGCCGAGCAGCCGGTGATGGCGCAGGTGGCTGTCCTGGTACGCATGGAACGACACGAGCATCGGCATGCCGAGCAGCACGCCGAACACCATGTTGAGCCGCTTGCTCCTGAATCCCTGGTAATGCAGCGCCTGGTGCTGCAGCTCGACCCCGTGCGCGTACATCGCGCCGATCAGCAGGATGCCGACGATCTTCAGGACCACCACCGTCGACAGCGCGAACAGCATGCCGTGCGCGATGAGCGCGACGTAGACCGCGAGCTTCAGCGAGAAGACGACGCCGCTCGGGCGGCTCTTCATGTCTGCAACCGGTTTCTGACGAGCGAGAAGCGATGAGGTGACGGACAAAATGCTCTCCTTGGCCGGACCCTGCCCGGCACGATGACGCGGCGACACTGGCGCGCTGCCGGGTTGCAATTCTTCTGTGAGTCGATGCTTCGGACAAACGAATTTTCCGAACGCATTGCATGACGCCCGCGCATGAGCGCACCACATCGTGAACTAGACGACCGGTCGAATGCGTACCGACCATTCACCTCGCACGGGCTCGCACGTATACCCATGGCCGTGCCGAGTGGATGCGTGCCGCTCATGCATAGCCTGCAAATATTCCGTTTGTCGTGCCATGTCGATCCGGCAAGAATCCCCCTCACTCGACGAACGGCGCCGCCGGCACCGTGGCGCGAGCGGCCGTGTTCCTCAAGGGGAGAATCCTCGTGACGAAGTGCGCATCCACCATTCATCGCCTCATCGAATCGCTCGAGGACGTCCCGGGCGCCATGCATCGCATGACGTTCGTCGACGATGCCGGCAACGAGGCGAGCATCACGTACCGGCGCTTCGCTGAAGAAGTGTTTCGCCAGGCCGGCGCGCTGCGCGAACTCGACGTGCGCGAGAACGACATGGTGATGCTGGCGTTGCCCGCGTCGGTCGAGCATGCGGCCGCGATGATGGCCTGCGTGATGACGGGCGCACTGCCCTGCACCGTGCCGGTTCCCGTGCGCCGCGCCACCGCCGGGCGGCAGGTGATCGACGTCGCCTGCGAGTTGTACCGGCCGCGCCTCGTCATCGCCTCGGATGCGCAGTCGGCCGCCTGGCGCGACGACGCGTTTCCCGCTGCGTCCACGCGCGTCGTCGATCTCGACACGCTGTCGCTCGTCGCGGATGCCGGCGCGCGCGCACTGATCAGCGCGAAGCATGGCCGCGATCCGCATCATGTCCAGCTCACGTCCGGCTCGACGTCGCATCCGAAAGCCGCGGTGCTCAGCCACGAGAACGTGATCGCGAACGTGCTCGGCATCGGCGGGTCGGTGCGTTTCGACGTCGCGGCCGGCGACGGCACCGCGTCGTGGCTGCCGCTCTATCACGACATGGGGCTGCTCACGCTGCTGTCGAACATGCATTACCGTGCGCCGCTGCTGATGATGCAACCGAACAGCTTCATCCGGAATCCGCTCGGCTGGTTGAAGCGCATCGCGTCGGCGCGCGCGACGACGACGTCGGTGCCGACCTTCGCATTGCGCTACTGCGTACGCCGTTTCAACGCCGCCGCGATGGAAGGCGTCGATCTGTCCGCGTGCCGCAACATCTTCATCGGCGGCGAACGCGTGGACGACGCGACGCTGCGCGACTTCGCCGCGACGTTCGCGCCGTACGGTCTCGCGGCATCGGCGCTGCAGCCGTGCTACGGGATGGCCGAATCGACGCTCGCGGTATCGATGCATCGTGCGTGGCACGACGGCACCGTTGACGGCGCGCCGTACGTGATCGCCGACACGCTCGACCGTCGCGCGCTGATCGAGCGCCGCGACGCGCAACCGGCCGCCGCGAACGACGGCGCGGACGCCGACACCGAAACCGTGCTCGCGATGGGCACGCCGATCGAGGGCATGGCGTTCCGCATTCTCGACGACGGCGACCACGCGCTGGCGAACCGCGCGGTCGGCGAAGTCGCGATCCGCGGCACGTCGTTGATGCTCGGCTACCTGAATCCCGACGACGGCTCGATCGCCGCGCCGCTGACGGCCGACGGCTGGTTCCGCACCGGCGACATCGGCTACGTCGCGGACGGCCAGCTACATATCCTCGGGCGCAAGAAGGAAGTCATCATCATTCGCGGCAGCAACTACTTCCCGCATGAAATCGAGGAAGCGCTGGCCGCCCATCGCACGCTGCGCAAGAGCACCTGCATCGCGTTCGGGCTGCCCGATCCCGAGACGGGCACCGAGCGGCTGGTCGTCGCGATCGAGGCGCGACCCGTCGACGCGACGCCGCAGACGCGCGCCGAGTGCCAGCAGCTGCTCGCGTCGCGGATCGGCTTCGCCGCGCAGGATCTGTGCTTCGTCGAACCCGGCTCGCTGCCGCGCACGACGAGCGGCAAGCTGCAGCGCCTGAAGTGCCGCGACCTCTATGCGAGCGGCGCGCTGTCCGTGATTCACGCGACGGCCGCCGTCGAAGCCGGCCAGGGAGCGTACGCATGACGACCGCCACGCTCACGCCGGTGCTCGAACTGCGCGACGTCTCGCGCGTGTACGAGGGCGCGGGCCGCGTCGTCGCGGTGCGCGGCGCGACGATCTCGATTAGCCGGCGCGACGTCGTCGCGCTCGTCGGCCCGTCGGGCAGCGGCAAGAGCACGCTGCTCAACCTGGCCGGCTTTCTCGACGTGCCAAGCAGCGGCGAACGCTGGCTCGAAGGCCGGCGGATCGACGATGCGCCGGACACGCTCGAACGGATTCGCCGCGAACGCATCGGCTTCGTGTTCCAGCAGTTCAACCTGATTCCGGTGATGTCCGCGCTCGAGAACGTCGAGCTCGGCTGCTTCGCGTGGGGCACGCCGCGCACACGGCGCGAGCGCGCCCGCGCGATGCTCGACGCAGTGGGACTCGCCGCGCGTGAACGTCATCGCCCCGGCGAGTTGTCCGGCGGCGAGCAGCAACGCGTTGCACTGGCGCGCGCGCTCGCCAAGGAGCCGGCGATCGTGATCGCGGACGAGCCGACCGCCAGCCTCGACAGCACCAATGCACGGGCGGTGGCCGAGCTGATCCTCGACACCAACCGCACACTGGGCACCGCCTTTCTGATTGCGTCGCACGACGATCGTCTGTGCGCGCACCTGCCGCGCCGCATCGAGATGCGCGACGGCGTACCGGGAGTGAATCGTGAACTGGTCGACGTTTGCGTGGCGTAACCTCTGGCGCAACAAGCGCCGCACCGTGCTGACGATGGCGATGATCGGCGTCGCCGCGTTCGCGTCGAGCCTTGCGCTCGGCTACGTGATCGCGACCTTCGACGCGGTGCGCGAAGGGTCGATCGACAGCGGCGTCGGCCACGTGCAAGTGCTGCACCACGGCTATCTCGACCTGATCGGCGAACGGCCGCTGCAGTACGGGCTGACCGCCGACGAGCAGGCCACCGCCACGCGCGCGATCGCGGCGCTGCCCGGTGTCGCGACCACCGCGCGCGGCATCGACTTCGACGGGCTGATCTCGAACGGCGATCTCAGCTACGGCTTCGTCGGCGAAGGCATCGAGCCGAACCGCGAGCCGCCCGGCTTCTTCGACTATCACACGGTGCTGTCGGGCCGCTACCTGTCGCCGACGAATCCCGGCACTGAAGTCGTCGTCGGCGCGGAACTCGCGCGCAAGCTCGGCGTACACGTCGGCTCGGTCGTGCAGCTGATGGCGTCGACCGCGCACGGCGGCATCAACGCGACCGATGCGCAAATCGTCGGCGTGATGAGCACCGGCAACAAGGACGTCGACGAACGGATCGTCAACGTGACGTTCACGGCCGCGCAGGCGCTGCTGCGCACCGACCGCGCGTCGCGCATCGCGGTGTTCCTGTCGGACACCGCACACACGCCGGCCGCCGCCGCGACGCTGCGCGCCGCGCTGCCCGCGCTCGACGTGAGGACCTGGGACCAGCTCGTGTCGCTCTATCACCAGGTCGTCGCGCTGTACAAGAACCAGTTCTCGGTGTTCGGCGCGATTCTCTGCCTGACCATCCTGCTGTCGATGAGCAACTGGATCCTGATGAGCATCGTCGAGCGCCGCCGCGAGATCTCGACGCTGCGTGCGCTCGGCGTGCCGGCCACGACGGTGCGCGGCGTGCTGATCCAGGAGACCGCCTTCCTCGGCCTGCTCGGCGCCGCCGCCGGCATCGCGGTGGCGCTGCTGACGATGGTCGCGCTCAATCACGCGCAGATCCACCTGCCCCCGCCGCCGGGCCGCGTGAAGTCGATCGTGCTCGAATTCACGGTCTCGCCGGCCGCCGTGGCCGCCGTCGAAGGCGCGTTCGTCGTGCTCGGGGTGGCCGCCGCGCTGCTCGCGACGCTCGGCCTCGCCAAACGCAACATCCTCGAAGGACTCGCCCCATGATTCGCATTCGCCACCTGGCCGCCGCGCTCGTCGCGTGCGCGCCGCTCGTGCATGCCGCCGACGCCCCGACGGCCCAGACCATGCTTGCCCGTGCCGACGCGTACCGCAGCACGGCCGCCGATACGCAGACGAACATCCAGATCACGAACGAAGTGGGCGGCCAGTCCGGCGACGCGACGCGCTACCTCGTCTATACGCGCGGCAACGGCGACACGCTCGCGCTGACGCGCAGCGGCGAGAACGACGGCCAGAAATACCTCGCGACGACGCGCGGCCACTGGTTCTACGTGCCGAACACGCGCAGCGCGGTGCGCATCAATGGGATGCAGCGGCTGCAGGGCGAGGTCGTGATCAGCGACATCACGCGCACGCACTGGGCGGACAGCTATCGCGCATCGGCCGCGCCGGGCGCGACGACGATCGCCGGCAAGCCGGCCACCGAGCTCGACCTGACCGCGACCGATCCCGACAACGTCTACCCGACGATCAAGCTGTGGGTCACGCCCGACACCGACGTGCCGGTGCGCGCGCAGTTCTTCCTCGCGAGCGGCCTGCTGTTCCGCAGCGCCGATTTCTCCGCACCGGTCGACGCGAACGGGCGCAAGGTCATCCGCAAGATCACGTATCGCAACGAGATCGAAAAGCAGCGCGCGAGTGTCGTCGACATCCTCGACGGCCAGCCGCGCAAGATTCCGTCGGGCTGGTTCAACCCCGACACGCTTGCCGATGGCCAGTGACAACCACGCCCATGTCGACGCCCATCGTGACCGCCGCCTTCCATCATCCGGCCGACTCTGGCCCGCCGCCGCGCTCGCCGTCCCGCTTGCGCTCGGCTGCACGCTCGCGCACGGAGAATCGCTGATGGAACAGTTGAGCACGCTGAACGGCATCGCGTACGCACGCACCGTCGACAGCATGGACGGGCACGCGCTGCTGGGCAACCTGATCGGCGACCAGCCGCGCAACCTGCAGGAGGCGGGCCTGCTCGCGCGCATCGACGGCGAGAACCTGTTCATGAACGCGCGTGCCGTGGCCAGCAATCACTCGCTCGGCGGGCAGGCCACCCGTTTCAACGAGGCCGGCGTGCGCTACGCATTCGACAACGGCATCACGCTCACCGCCGGCAAGCGGATCGATCCGCTCGATACGTCGCAGGCGTTCTTCCCGCTCGGCTTCTTCCAGAAGCGGGCCGCGACGGCCGACATCTACGACCGCTACGGCGATGTCGAAGGCACGCCGCTCGTCGAAGCGAAATGGGCCGGCGAACAGACCACGCTGCAGTTCATCGCCGGGGAAAACCGCACGCTGCGCAGCGACGTCGACAACCGCGACGTGCAGGGCGCGACGCAGCTCGTTCGCGGCGCGTACAACTGGTCGGGCGGCTCGGCCGCGTTGCTCGCGGGCCGGCACGCAGGCCGCGGCGGCGCCGGCGCAACGCTGTCGTTCGACGTCGCGCGCTCGAACACCGTCTATGCAAGCGCGTGGCTCGAGCGCGGCACGACGCGTCCGCTGCCCGCCTTCATCGCGAACGGCACGCCGCTCGATTCGCCGGCCGCGTACGACGCGGTCGATCGCCGCAACGATCGCCAGATCATGTGGCGCAGCGCGGTCGGCATGCAGAGCGCACTGCCCGGCAACTTCTCGCTGATCGTCGAGTGGTCGCACGACGAGGCGCGCTACGACGCGAACCAGTGGCGCCAGATGGTCGGCGCGGTCCGCGCGAACAACGCGCTGCTGCCCGTCGCGCCCGGCGCCGCGTTGGGCGGCCTCGGCGGCACGGCCAATTTCGTGAGCGTCGACGGCAACCTGCGCGACTACCTGTTCGCGCGGCTCGGCAAGAAGATCGGCCGCGTCGAATATTCGCTGCGCGGCGTCTATTCGCCGCAGGACAAGGGCCTGCTCGCGATCGCGCAGGTCGTCGCCGACGTGAACAAGCGCGTGAGCGTCGATGTCGCGGTCACCCGCGCGTTCTCCGACAGCAACTCCGAGTACCGGATGGTCGGTCTCGGCACCCGTATCGACGCCGCCGTGCGCGTGCGCTTCTGACAGGAACCCAGCCCCATGTCCACGCTTTCCGCTCCCGCTTCGTCCGCCGCCCCGCTCGCGCCCGCGCCGCTGCTGCTGCGCGTGGCCGACCAGGCCGCGTATCCGGTGCTGCGCCACTTCGACACGATCGCGTCGCTCGGCACGCCGCCGCGCGCGGCGGCCCGGCTCGTCGAAGCCGCTGCCGTGCGGCTGCTCGACAGCGAGATGGTGATCGCGCTGCATGCGGCCACGCCGGACGTGCTGCCCGATTCGTCCGCGTCGACGCCGCTGCGTCACGAGGAAGCGCCGCTCACCGAAGCGCTGCTCGAACAAATCAGCAGCGAAGGGTTTCATCACCTGTTCAAGCCGTTCATGCGCGCGTTCATCCGCATCATGTTCGGGCTGTTCTTCTCGGACGACCAGAACCGTCGCGCGTGCGACTGCATCGACAGCGGTCATAACTTTGCATTCCTGATGAGCGACGGCGGTGGGCCGACGCTCGCCGCGTGGCGCACCGTCGTGCGTAGCGACGACAACGGCCTCGCGCTCACTGTCGACAAGGTGTGGGGCATCGAAGCGCATCGCGACTGCATGGCGGTGGTCGCCGCGCGCTTGCCGGGCGTGATGTTCCCGGCCGCCTACCTCGTATGGCCCGACGAGTACCGCAAGCTGAAGCGCACGACCTGCGGCGCGCCGTTCCTCGCCGGCAACCTGCAGCTCGCGAACGTCGGCGGCCAGGTGCGCGCGCATGCCGAAGACCGCCTGCGCATCGGCGGCCCGACCGTGTTCAACAAGTACCTGACCGTCGTGCGCCCCTACTTCGTCCGCGCGCTGATGGCGCACGTCGGCTGGCTCGCGCAAACGGGCCGCATCGAACTCGACGCCGACGCACGCGCCGTCCACCGGTTCATCGCGGACGCCGCGCGCAGCCAGACCGACGACGCGCACTACAGCTTCGGCAAGGTGCAGCGCGTGCTCGCGATCAAGCTGCTGTCGAACGAATTCCTGACCGCGCTCGTGCGCGACGGCAGGGTGGCGACTTTCGACGACCAGCGCGACCTGCTGGCGTTTTCGAAGATGGAAGGCAGTTCGTACCGTTGTTATCACGAGCTTCGCAAGAGCCTGCGCTGCGAAGCCGGCAGTTGACCCACGCGACAGGCCGATCGATCCCGATCAACCCACTTCATTATCAGGAGCTCCTCTCATGACGACCCAGAACGTTCCGGCCGACGCGCTCGACATCCTGTCCCGCGAAGTCGCGAAGATCCTCAACGTCGAGACCGTCGACACCGACGCCGGCATCGGCGAACTCGGCATCGATTCGCTGAACATCGTCGAGCTGATCGTGTTCTGCGAACAGCTCTACGGTTCGATCGACCCGGAAGCGCTGAACATCACGCAGTACACGACGCTGCAGCAGCTCGACGCGCAGCTGCGCCGCCAGCAGCACGCTGCCTGACCCGACGATGCTCGCGCCCCTTGCGACCGTGGCGGCCCCCGCCGCCCAGCCGGCCCCGGCCACTGCGCTGACCGTGCAGGCGCTCGCGTATCGGCGCGTCGCGCCGTCGCGCGACGGCGCGGCCGTGCCGCTCGACGACACGGCCCGCGCGATCGGCACGCTCGCGTGCGCCGAACGCGAGCGGCTGTGCGGCGCGGTCGGCGCGGACGACTACGTGGTCAGCTCGACGATCCTGTCGATGCTGCTGATGAACGATTCGCCGCAGCATCGCGTGTTCGCGCAGGCACTGGCCGGCGCGAACGACTACACGCCCGACTGGATGACCTGCTCGTACGAATGCGCGGGCTGGGGCTACGTCTTGCGCCGCTCGCTCGCCACCGCGGCCGAGACCGGGCCGCGCACGCTGCTGCTGCAGATCGTCGACATCGACGTGCACGGCTTCACGTACTGGCACGGCAACCCCGCATGGGGCCGCTCGGGTTTCGGCGTGTGCTCGCTGCTCGTCGATGTCGGCCGCGAAGCGGCATCGTCGGCGCCGTCGGTGCTGGCCGAGGCCGCGCCGCCGGCCAGCGCAGTCGTGCGGCTGGGCCGCGACATCCGCACCTTCTGCGCAGCCCGCCCCGGCTTGCACGCGGCGCTGCCGTTCTTTCCGGCGACGTCGCGCCGCGCGTTGCTCGCGTCGGTCGGCAAGACGCCGCTGCTGCCGGACGGTCACGGGCAGTTCGGGCATGCGTTCGGCAGCGATCCGTGGCTGTCGGTGCTGCTCGCACATCGCGACGGTGACACGCCGCGCCGCGCGGCCGTCTGCTCGCTCGCGCTGAACGGCTATTACGCGATCGCCGACGTTGCGTTCGCGCCGGACGCGACGTTCTCTCTCGACGACGAGGCGTGACATGGTGCGACCCGTTCACTTCACCTACCGGATCGAGCGCGACGCGCGGCAGCCGGTCGCGGTTGCCGCGAGCGCGTACCGGATGCCGCTCGACACGCCGGCCGACTACGCGCGCGCCGCGCTCGCGGAAACAGCCGGCGACGTCTATGACGCCGGCGATGCACTCGGCGGCGATCGCCGCGTGTTGCTCGATCACGTCCAGTACTTCGCATTCCTTGCCGAAATCACGGCACGCATCCGCAACGACGTGCATCCGGACGCCCGCGTGTTCATCGAAGTCTGCGCGCCGTACTTCGGCGCGCTGCCGGCCGAACTGCTCGCGCCGCACGTGCTGCTCGGCGTGCACCTGTACGACGAAGCGTTGCGCGATGCCGCGCGCGGCGCCCCGGTCGTGTGGATCGGCGACCGGATCCTGCGCGACGCGGAGTTCGCCGGCGACAACCGCGTGTGCTGCGCGATCTGGCCGGCGCGGCTCGCCGACGCGTTCGACGCGCAGCTGCGCGGCCCGTGGCCGTCGTTTGCGATCCGCCTCGACCCGCACCCGGCCGCGCCGCGCGCCGCCGCCATGACGCTTACCGATTCCGCCCATCATTCCGGCGCCGCCGCGCGGCCGGGGAGACCTTGAAATGACTGACACGCTCACCGTAATGCAGGACACGGCCGACATCCGCTGGTCGATGCCCGTCGACGCCCTGATGTCGAACGACTACGCACTGCGCGAAGAGGCGCTGAACCGGTTGTACGAAAAGGCGAAGGCCGCGCAGTGGGACGTCGCGACCGACGTCGACTGGAGTCACGATCTCGATCCGGCGAACCCGCTCGGCATGCCCGACCCGACGCTGCTGATCTACGGCACCGAGCTGTGGGGCAAGCTGTCCGACACCGACAAGCGCGAGGTGCGCCATCACGCGCAGGGCTGGCTGCTGTCGCAGATCCTGCACGGCGAGCAGGCCGCGCTGATCTGCGCGTCGAAGCTCGCATCGGCCGAGAACGGCCTGAGCGCGCGGCTGTGCGCGGCCGCGCAGATGATGGACGAAGCGCGACACGTCGAGGCGTACGCGAAGCTCGTGAACGAGAAGCTCGACGTCAGCTACCCGATGAGCCGCTCGCTGAAGGGGCTGCTGCACGACACGATCACGAGCAGCGCGCTCGACATGACGAACCTCGGGATGCAGGTGCTCGTCGAGGGCATCGCGCTGTCGATCTTCCAGAGCGTGGTCGCGTACAGCACCGATCCGTTCATCAAGGACCTGTTCGTGCGGATCCAGCGCGACGAATCGCGTCACTTCGCGGTCGGCCGGATCACGCTGTGCCGCGTGTACTCGGAGATGAGCGCGGTCGAGCTGCGCGAGCGCGAGGAGTTCGTCTGCGAAGGCGCGGCCGTGCTGTACGAGCACCTGTGCGCGGACGACATCTGGGAACCGATGGGGCTGTCGAAGCGCGAATGCAGCGCGATGGTGCGCGAGTCGCCGGTCTCCAGCTCGATCCGCCGCTCGATCTTCCGGCGCCTGGTGCCGACGATCCGCGAGATGGGCCTGCTCACGCCGACCGTGCAGGCCACCTTCGAAAAACTCGACGTCCTCGACTACGCGGCGATGCCGCTCAACTGAACCATGACGACGACCTCCTCCCAAGCGTCACGCGATTTCTGGATCGGTATCGACGCGGTGGCCTACGAGCTGCCGGGCCTGCCCGTCGACATCGAGGCCTGGGCCGCCGAGCGCGACTACCCGGCGCAGCGGGCCGCGGCGATCGCGCAGTCGGGCAGCCGCTATTTCCACATGGCGCTCGACACGAGCGAGACCGATCTCGCGATCGCGGCGGCCGGCCGCCTGCTCGACACCGCGCGCGTGCATCCGTCCGACATCGGCGCGATCGTGCACGTGCACACGCAGCAGTTCAGCGTGCCGCCCGCGCCGCGCAGCCTGCCGCACGAGCTGGCCGCGCAGCTCGGCATCGAGCCGTTGTGGCTCGGCTCGGTTGCACAGCTGAACTGCGTGTCGGTCGCGGCCGGCATCGAGACGGTGCGCGCGCTGATGCGCCGCTATCCGCAGCTCGACGCGGCGCTCGTCGTGTCGTCCGACCGCGTGTACGGCGAGGATTACCGGATGCGCCAGATGACGGGCGTGCAGTGCGACGGCGCGGCCGCGATGCTGATCGCGCGCAACAGCACGAAGAACCGGCTCGGCGGCGTCGCGATCGAGACGCATGCGAAATGGCATCGCGGCTCGGACACCGTCGCTGCGAACGAGGCCGACCTGATCATGATGGAGTGGCCATACACCCGCAAGGCGATCGACGCGGCGGTCGCGCTCGAGCCGTACGCGCTCGACGCATACGAACTCGTGCTGCCGCACAACGCCGACCTGCCCGGCTGGAACGCGCTGTGCCGCGCGATGCGCGTGCCGGCCGAGCGGCTCTATGCGGAGAACATCCACGCGCGCGGCCACGCGTGCTGTTCGGATTTTCCGATCAACCTGGCCGACGTCGGGCTCGACGCGGTCGCGCGCGGCCAGCGCGTGCTCGGCGTGATGCAGTCGAACTGCGGCGCGTACGCGGCCGCCACGCTCCATCCGGTGGGCCGCCATGACGCCTGAGCACCCGCTCCCACCCGCCGGCGACCACGCGTGGATCGCCGACCTGCGCACGCCGTGCTACGTGTACGAGCCGGAAGTCGCGATCGCGCGCTACCGGTCGCTGAAGGCGCGGCTCGGCACGCGGCTGATCGTGTCGCTGAAGGCGAACCCGAACCAGGACATGCTCGCGCGCTGCGCGCATGCGTACGAGGATGGCGTCGAGCTCGCGAGCCGCGGCGAACTCGACGCGGTGATCGGCCGGATCAAGACGCCGCGCTACCTGAACAACCCGTCGATGGACGAGATGTTCATGCGCGCCGGGCTCGCGTCGCGCTGCCATTTCGTGCTCGACAACCCCGACGCGGTCGCACGCTTCGTGCCGCTGGCGCGCGAGGCGGCGGCCGGCGGCAGCACGCCGGGCGCCGTGCTGCTGCGCGTGAATGCCGGCGCGCTGGCCGGCGACGATGCACGCGCGCTGTGGCACGACCACTTCGGGATGACGCCGAACGAGGCGCACGACGCGGTGCGCACGCTCGCCGCCGCCGGTTTGCCGGTGGCCGGGCTGCACGTGTTCTCCGGCCCGCATTCGTTCATCCGCCAGGACGCGACGCAACCCGACACACTCGTGCTGCCCGAGCGGCTCGCGGCGCTCGCCCGCGATCTCGCGCCCGCCAACGGCGCGCCGCTCGCGTCGCTGAGCCTCGGCGGCGGTTTTGCCGACGATCATCCGGGCGATGCCGCGTTCGAGCGCTATGCAACTGCGCTCGCGCCGCTCGCCGGCCAGTACTCGCTCGCACATGAATCGGGCCGCGCGATCTTCGCCGATGCGGGCGTGTTCGCGACGCGCGTCGTCGCGGTCAAGACGTGGCAGGACCGCACGATCGCCGTCTGCGACGGCGGGCTGTCGCATGCGTTCCTGCTCGCGCAGACCGAATCGGTGATGCGCCGGCTGGCCGCGCCGTCGCTCGTGCGCCGCAAGCCCGCACCGCCGGAGCGCGGCGTGCCGACGATCTATGTCGGCAGCACCTGCAGCCGCGCGGACGTGATCGGCCGCGACGACACGGGCGCGCCGCCGCAGGTCGGCGACATCGCCGTATTCGCGCGCTGCGGCGCGTATCACCGCACGTACTCGATGGCGCATTTCCTGTCCCACGAAGCCGCGCACGTGTACGTGCGGCCTGCCTAGACCCACCTGAGAGAGAAGCCGATCATGAACGCCCTGATCAGCGTCGCCGACCTGCTCGAACACGGCGCCGCACGCTGGCCGCAGCATCCCGCGTATGCCGACGGCGGCGGCACGATGACCTACGAACAGCTCGCACGCGCGGTCCGCCGCGCGGCCGCCGCGCTCGCGTCGCGCGGCGTGCAGCCCGGCGAGCGCGTCGCCATCTACGCGCCGAAACGCATCGAAACCGTGGTCGCGATGCTGGCGGCCAACGCGCTCGGCGCGATCTTCGTGCCGGTCAATCCGCAGTTGAAGGAAGCGCAGATCGAGCACATCGTCACCGACAGCGGTGCGGCGCTGTTCATGACCGGCGCGCAGCGGTTGAAGCGCCTGCCGGCGCTCGCCGCGCTCGTCGGCGCACGCGCGATGCTGATCGAGGAACTGGCCGACGCGATCCACGCGCCCGGCACCGACACACCGGCACCGACACCGGCCCCCGCCGGCCGGCCGGTGGACGACGATCCGGCCGCCCTGCTCTACACGTCCGGCTCGACCGGCAAGCCGAAAGGCGTGGTCGTGTCGCATCGCAACCTGGTGTCGGGTGCGTTCAGCGTCGCCGCGTACCAGGGGCTGGCCGACGACGACGTCGTGCTCGGCGTGCTGCCGCTCAGCTTCGACGCGGGCCTGAGCCAGCTCACGACCGCGCTGGCCGCCGGCGCGTGCTATGCGCCGCTCGACTTCCTGCAGCCGGCCGAAGTGCCGCGCCATTGCGACGCGTTCGGCGTGACGTCGATCACCGCCGTGCCGCCGTTGTGGATGCAGCTCGCGTCCGCGGGCTGGAGCGACACGGCGCGCACGCGGATCCGCCGCTTCGCGAACACCGGCGGCCATCTGGCGACGCCGCTGCTGCACCGCCTGCAGGCGGTGTTCACGAACGCTTCGCCGTACCTGATGTACGGGCTGACCGAAGCCTTCCGCTCGACCTACCTGCCGCCGGCCGACGCGGCATTGCGGCCGACGTCGATCGGCAAGGCGGTGCCGAACGCCGAGATCCTCGTGCTGCGCGCGGACGGCAGCGAATGCGCGGCCGACGAACCCGGCGAACTCGTGCATCGCGGCGCGTTCGTCACGCTCGGCTACTGGAACCGGCCCGAGCTGACCGCGCAGCGCTTTCGTCCGCTGCCGCGCCGGCACGGCGAGATCCCGCGCCCCGACGTCGCCGTGTGGTCCGGCGACATCGTGCGGCGCGACGCGGACGGCTACCTATATTTCGTCGCACGCGGCGACGACATGATCAAGACGTCCGGCTATCGCGTGAGCCCGACCGAAGTCGAGGACGTGCTGTTCGCACTGCCCCATATCCGCGAAGCCGCCGTGTTCGGTGTGCCGCATGCGTCGCTCGGCGAGGCGATCGCCGCATGCGTCGTGTCGACGCTCGACGCCGACGCCTGCCGCGCCGACATCGCACGCGCGTGCCGCGACGCGTTGCCGACCTACATGAGCCCGCTCGTCGTCGAGCCGCTGCCGGCGTTGCCGCGCAACCCGAACGGCAAGATCGACCGCCCCGCGCTGAAAAACCAGTATCGCGACGCGTTCGCACCCACGAACGAGGAGACCGCCGCATGACCCTGTCGACGCTCGATGAAACCTGCCTCGGCGCGCGCCGCATCGCCGAGCCCGGCACGCTGGCCCTGTCGGGCGGCGTCGTGGTGCTGCCGCCCGCCGTCGTGTTCAGCGCGATCCAGGCGCAGGAACGCCATCCCGGCTACCGGCACCTGCTGCTGCCGCAGGCGCGCTTCGCGCGGCCGCGCGGAATGGGCGCGCTGACGCCCGACGAAAGCACGCGCCTCGCGCCGGGCGGCCGCCCCACGCTGCGGGTCGCGCCGCCCGGGCGCAGCCTCGCCGATCTCGCCGCCGACGCGGCGCTCGACCTGCGCGACCAGCTCGGCTCCGGGCAACTGGCCCGCACGACCCACGTGATCGTCGCGAGCTGCGCGCTCAACGAAGGGATCGGCGATTCGGTCGTCGGCCGCATGCAGTACGAACTCGGGCTGCAGCGCGTGACGCCGTTCGCGCTCGGCCAGAACGGCACGCTCGGCTGGTATTCGGCGCTGATGCTGCTCGACGGGCTGCTCGACGAAGGCGACCAGGCGCTCGTGATCCTCAGCGACAAGTGGCTCTACCCGTTCTTCCGCCAGTTCGGCGACCTGGTCGGCTACGGCGACGCGGCTGCCGCGCTGCTCGTGTCGCGCGCCGGCCCGGCGCCCGAGCCGGCCGACTGGGGCGGCGTGCGGTCCGTCGCGATGGAATTCGGGCCGTCGATCGCCGATCCGTGGGCCGACGCGCCCGGCACGTTGCGCGACACGCTCGCGCCGGTCGCCGCGCGTGCGATCCGCCGCGCGCTCGACCTGACCGGGCTGCGCGCCGGTGAGATCGACTGGTGCGTGCCGCCCGGCTTCGATCCCGGCTTCGCGGCGCGCGTGGCCGACGCCGCGTCGATCCCGGTCGCCGCCCGCATCCAGCACGAAGCGGCCGGCCACCTGTCGTCGGCCGAATCGGCCGCTGCGCTGATCCGGCTCGCCGGCGCGCTCGACGAAGGCGAACGCCGCACGGTGCTCGTGTGGGATGCGGCACTGCACGGCGCGGCGGCGGCGGCCGTCGTCGACCTCGCCGGCGGCCTCGATGCCGCGCTCGATATCGAAGGAGACGCGTGATGAGCGCCTACAAGGTGAGCCTGCGCGAGCTGCGCTTCTTTCTGTGGGAACTGTTCGAAGCCGACAAGCGGTTCCTCGCGGAGCACGGCCTGTACGGCACGCACGACCGCGCATCGATCGACGCGCTGCTCGAACGCGCACGCGATTTCGCGCTCGACCTCGGGCGCAGCTACCAGCAGGCGGACGTCGAGGGCTGCACGCTGCTCGACGACGGCCAGGTGCGCATTCCGTCGCATTTCCACGCGTTGTGGGCACGCTTTCGCGACGAATGGTCGAACACGCTGTTCGGCACCGCGCACGGGCTGCCGCCGATCGTCACGCAGATGATCTACGAAATGTTCATGGGCGCGAACCCGTCGTTCATGACGTACGGCGGCTTCACGCGCCCCGCGATCAAGCTGCTGCAGATGCACGGCACGCCGCATCAGAAGGCGCTGATCGCACCGCTCGAGGCGTACCGCTGGGATGCGTGCTTCTGCGCGACCGAACCGCAGGCCGGCACCGACCTCACCGCGGTCGCGCTGCGCGCGACGCCGCTCGAACGCGACCTCTACGCGATCGACGGCGAGAAGGTCTACATCTCGGCCGGCATGCACGAGCTGACCGAGAACACGCTGTATTTCGTGCTGGGCCGCATCGACACCGCGTCGCCGGACTCGTTCTCGCTGTCGTGCCTCGTCGTGCCGCGCTTCTGGCCGGACGAGGAAACCGGCGAGCTGCAGTCGAACCATGTCGACTGCATCGGCCTGCCGCGCAAGATGGGGCTCAAGGGCTGCGCGAACACGCACCTGGTGTTCGGTTCGAACGGCACGACCAAAGGCTGGCTGCTCGGCGGCCGGCGCAACGTCGGCCTGCTGCAGCTGATGCCGCTGATGAACCAGGCGCGGATGAGCACCGGGATGTTCGGCGTCGGCGTCGCGTCGAGCGCATACCTGCATGCGGTCGAATATGCGGGCCGCCGGCTTCAGGGCCGGCCGATCGAACGCGCGTCGAACACCAACGCAGCGCGCGTGGCGATCGTCGAGCACGCGGACGTGCAGCGCATGCTGGTCGACATGAAGAGCCGCGTCGACGGCTGCCGCGGCCTGCTCGGCAAGCTCGCCGCGACCGCCACGCGCGCGGCGATGCTCGAAGCGACGCCCGACGCCGACCCGGCCGAGATCGAGCGCCACCGCAAGCTGCAGCTGCTGCTGACGCCGATCTGCAAGGCGTTCATCTCCGACCAGGCATGGCGGATCTGCGAAACCGCGATCCAGGTGCACGGCGGGCTCGGCTATACCGATGCGAGCCCCGTCGAGCAGAACGCGCGCGACGTGAAGATCCTGTCGATCTGGGAAGGGACGAACTACATCCAGGCGCAGGACCTCGTGCGCGACAAGCTCGGCTTCGGCCGCCATTCGCGGCTGATCCAGTACTACCGCGACGAACTCGACGTGTTCCTCGCGCGCCAGCATCACACCGGCACGCATGCGGAGCTGCGCCCGCTGTTCGACGCGCTGCGCACGGGCGCCGACCGGATCGCCACCGCGCTCGACGACATCGCGCGCGACGTGCAGGACGGTCACACGCACCGCAGCAGCCAGTTCTACACGCGCTTTCTCGAGATGTTCGGCGTCGTCACGTCGGCATGGGTGCTGCTCGAATCGGCGACGATCGCCGCGCGCCGGCTCGACGCGCCGGACACCGCCGACACGCCGGCCGAACTCGCGTTCTATCGCGGCAAGCTGAAAAGCGCGCGCTACTACTTCGCGAACGTGCTGCCCGTGGTCGACCAGCACGCGGCCGTGATCGCCGCGATGGCGCATGCGGCGATCAGCGTCAGCAGCGACGAACTCGCGCAGGTGGAATGACATGGAGACGACGCTCGATTCCGGTACGTCCGCTTCGACTGCCGCAACCACCTCGGCCGGCGACGCGCCGCGCAACCTGCTCGGCCGCCCCGCGACACGCCATCGCGGCACCGACATCGACGGCGCGACGCTCGAACCCGAAGCGCTGCGCGTGCGCGATCTCGACCTGAACGCGCTGATCGGCACGACGACGTTCGAAGGCGCGCTCGCGCACCTGTGGTTCGACGTCGCGCCCGGCAGCGCCGCACATCGCGCACACGAAGCGGCAATCGGCGCGCGGCTCGCGGCGTTCGCCGATGCGCTGGCACCCGGTAGCGCCGCGCAATCCGTCGCTGCGGATCTCGGCGCGGCGGGTGTCGCGCCGGTGTTTGCCGCGGCGTCCGGCCTGCTGCGCGGCTTCGACGACGTGACGGCCCGCATGCACGGCGACGCGCCGGACGACGCCGATCTCGACACGATGCTGCTGTGCGCGTCCGCCGCGCCGTTCCTGCTGCATGCGGCGATCGAAGGCCGCCCGTTCGCCGCACGCCACGACGCGATCGGCGCATCGCTCGCCGGCACGTCGAGCCAGGCGCAACGCATGCTCGTGCTGACCGGCGCGACGCGTAGCGACGCAGCGGCCCAAGCGGCAATGGACATGCTGCTCGTCGCGTGGCACGCGGGCTTCGGCTACATCACGCCGACCGTGCTCGCGCCGCGGGTCGCGATCGGCACCGGCGTCACGCTCACGCAGGCGATCGCGTCCGGTTTCCTCGCGAGCGGGCCGTCGCACGTCGGCGCGGCGCTCGAAGCGATGCAGTGGCTCGCCGCGCTCGTGCAGTCGGTGCCGAGCGGCACCGGCGCACCGCCTGCCGCGCTCGACGCAACCGGGCGCGCGGCGATCGACGCCACGCTCGACGCGAAACGCACGCTGTACGGCTTCGGCCATCCGCTGTTCGTCGCGGATCCGCGTCCGCCGCACATGCGCGCGCAATTCGCGGCGCAAGGCTTCGACGGCGCGTACGTGACGCTGTTCGACGCGTGCTGCGCGCAAGCCGACGCCCGCCGCGCGTTGCGCCCGAACATCGATTTCCTGACGGCCGCGACGTTGCTCGAACTCGGTGTCGCCGCGCCGTCGTGGGGCGTCGGCGTCGGGCTCGGCGCGCGCATCGCGGCGATGGCCGCGCATGCGGTCGAACGGCGCCGCCGCCCGGCTTTCGGTGTCAACAGCGCGACCGCGCGACGGCTGCTGGCCGCCGTGCCGGTCGGCTGGCTGTGAACCCTTTATCCCTTCGGCACCCTTCTGCAAAAGGAACGTCATGCTGCTCAAGAACCTGCGCCCGGCGAACGACTACGATCGCTTCGCCACCGAAACGCTCGAACCGTGGGACCTGCTGTTCATCAGCCGCATCCGCCAGCTCGCACGCGGGATGACGCCCGGCGTGATCGCCGACATCGGCACGGCCACCGGCGTCGTGCCGGTGCGGCTCGCGACCGACCCGGCGATGCGCGGTTGGCGCTACGTCGGCATCGACCTCGATCCGGCGATGCTCGACGAAGGCCGCCCGCGCATCCACGAACTCGACCTCGACGACACGATCGAGATGCGCGTCGGCGATGCGCTCGCACTGCCGTTCGACGACGGCACGCTGACGATGGCCGTCGGCCGCGCGACGCTGCACCACCTGCCGAACAAGGCACTGAGCCTCACCGAGATGTATCGCGTGCTGGAACCGGGCGGCATCGCGCTCGTGCACGACATGCGCCGCGACGCGCCGCAGCACCTGCTCGACCGCTTCACCGAGATGCGCGCCGCCGCCGACTATCCGCCGACCCACGTCGAGGAAAAGATCACGCTCGACGAGGCGCATGCGCTCGTCGCCGAAGCCGGTCTCGCGGCAGTCGCGTCGATCTACAGCCCGAGCGCCGGGCTCGGCGCGCTCGGCTTCGAGATCCTGCTGAAGAAACCGGCGCTGGCCTGAGTGATGACCGACCTCGCCTTCCTTGCCGCGCACGCCGCCGCGCGGCTCGGTGCCGACGACGTGCACTGCGCGGCGGTCGCGCCCGGCGCGACGCTGCCGCTGTGCGTGACGCCGCGCAGCGCCGAACTCGCGACCTCGCCGGAGATGTTCGTCGCGTGGTACCGCTCGCGGCTCGACACGATCGACACGCTGCTCGACGCGTGCGGCGCGCTGCTGTGGCGCGGCTTCGCGGTGCCCGACACCGCCGCGTTCGGCCAGCTCGGCGCGCTGTATCCGCCGCACGCGAACGGCTATACGGCCGGCGCCGCGCCGCGCAAGCAGATCGACGGCCAGGTGTACGAGTCGACCCGCATGCCGCCGCCGTTCAAGATCGGGCTGCATCAGGAGATGGCCTACATGCCCGCGTTCCCGCGCCTCGTCGCGTTCTATTGCCGGCAGCCGGCCGACGCGGGCGGCGAGACGCCGATCTGCGACATGCGCCGCGTGACGGCGCGCGTGCCGGCCGCGCTGCGCGAACGGTTCGCCGAGCGCGGCGTGATGTACCTGCGCAATTTCGCGGCGCCCGGCGCGCGCGCGGACAGCCTCGCCGCCCATCCGGGCATGCCGTTCGCCGAATACCACCGGCCGTGGGACGACGCGTTCGGCACGACCGAGCGCGACGAGGTCGAGCGGCTCTGCGCGGAGCGCGGCGTCGGCTGCCGCTGGCTCGACGACGGCAGCGTGACGGTGTCGCACGTCGGCAGCGCGCTGCGCACGCATCCGCGCACCGGCGAAACCGTGTGGTTCAACCAGGCAACCGCGCAGCACCCGAATCCGCGTTCGATGGGCGAGCTCAGCTACCGCTACCTGCAACGCATGTACGGCGGGCGCGCGGCGTTCCCGTACGAGATCCGCTATGGCGACGGGTCGCCGATGCCGTTCGACGATCTCGTCGCGATCTACGACGCGTTCGACGACGAGGAGCGCGCGTTCCCGTGGCAGGCCGGCGACGTGCTCGTCGTCGACAACATGCTGGTCGCGCACGGCCGCAACCCGTACCGGGGCGCGCGCGACACGCAGGTCATGCTGTTCGACTGACAGGAAGCCGACGATGAGCGACTCGTTCCTCGCCTCCGTGCGCGCGCTGTTCGGCCCGCACACCGCGTTCGACCGGCCGCTGCGCACGGCCACGCAGCCGCTGCCCGATGCCCACGCGCCCGGTGCGGCGCTCGGCGCGCGCGCGATCGACGTCGCGGCCGGCGATTTTCATTTCTCCGCGCGGCAGGTGCGGTTCCGGCTCGGTGCCGTCACCGCGATCGTCGGGCCGAACGGTTCCGGCAAGACCACGCTGCTCGAAACGCTGCTCGGCTTCCGGCGCGGCGGCACCGACGTGCGCGTGCTCGACGTGCCGGCCGCGCGCTTCATGCGCGATACGCCGTCGCTGCGGCGCATCGGCGCGCAATTGCAGAAGGTCGAGTATCCCGACCATCTCCGCGTGTCGGAGATCGTCGCGCTGCACCGCGCGATGTACGTGCACGCGGATGCCGCGGTCACGGATGCGCTCGGCATCGCCGAACTGCTCGACAAGCCGTGCCGCGCGTTGTCGAAGGGGCAGCGCCAGCGCATCGATCTCTACGTGGCGCTCGCGCACCGGCCCGAACTCGCCGTGCTAGACGAACCGTTCACCGGCCTCGACCGCCGCTATGCGGGCGTCGTGATCGACCTGCTGCGCCACCGTGCGCGCGGCACGAGCGTCGCGATGATCTGCCACGCCGAGGAAGAGCTGGCCGTCGTCGACGATCTCGTGTGGGTGCGCGACGGCGGCGTGCGCTACCAGGGCGACAAGGACGCGCTGCGCGCCGAGCTCGTCGGCGAGGCGCGCGCGGTCCTGCACTGCCGCGACGAAGCCGACGCACGCGCGCTGCGCAAGCGGCTCGCGGCGCTGCCTGGCGTGACCGGCGTGCGCGTGTCGGCTGCACACGTCGTCGAGGTGTTCGGCGATGCGACGCTGCATCCGAACGTGCACCGCATCGTCGGCGAACAGGGCATCCAGCATCTCGCGCTCGCGCCGAGCACGCCGGGCGACCTGCTGCGCCTCTGTACCGAGGGCCCCACCCATGACTAAGGTGTTCCTGATTCTCGTGCGCAACGAGCTGCTCGGCTATCTGCGCAGCCGCTCGTCGCTGTTCTGGACGCTCGTGTTCCCCGTGTTCCTGCTGAGCGTGATGCTGTTCGCGTTCGGCGGCTCGGGGTCGCTCGGCACCGCGGACATCGCGTTCGCCGTCCCCGGTGGCGCGACCCCGTTCAGCCGCGCCTGCGAAGCGCAGATCGTCGACAGCCTCACGCACAGCGACACGGTGAAGGCGACCTTCGACGGCCGCGGCGCGGCGGCCGATCGCGTGACCGTCGTGCTCGGCAACGACGAGCGCACGCCGGCCACGATCCGCTACGACTTCAACGGCTCACTGGCGGTCAAGGCCGCGTCGCGCGTCGTCGAGATCGCGCTCGCACGCTGCGCCGCGCAGCGGCTCGGGCTACCCGCCGCGCAGGCCCGCTTCGAGAACGCGGCGCCCGCGCGCCGCCCGTTCGACTACGGCGCGTTCTTCGCGACCGGCATTCTCGTGATGGCGTTCATGGCGATCGGCCTCAACTCGACGACGACCGCGATCGCGTCGCTGCGCGAACGCAACACGTTCAAGCTGTACGTGTGCTTCCCGGTCTCGCGCGGCGTGTTCCTCGCCGCGCTGATCGTCGCGCGGATGATCATGATGGCGCTGTCGGCGCTCGTGCTGCTGACCGTCGCACGCGTCGCGTTCGGCATCGCGCTGCCGATCGCGACGCCCGACGGGCTGCGCGCGCTGCCGATCGTGCTGCTCGGCGCGGCGATGGTGCTCAGCGTCGGCGTGCTGCTCGCGAGCCGCGCCAAGTCGCTCGCCGCCGCCGAACTCGCGTGCAACGTCACCTACTACCCGCTGCTGTTCTTCAGCGACCTGACGATCCCGATGCACGACGCGCCGGCCTGGCTGAAGGCGGTGCTCGCGTTCCTGCCGACCAACCAGTTCGCGGTCGCGCTGCGCGGCGCGTTGGTCGACGGCGCCCCGTATGCGCAGCTCGCGCCGCAACTGCTCGGCATGACCGTGAGCACGGCGCTGTTCCTGTTCGCCGCCGCGCGGCTGTTCCGCTGGCACGACGCTTGACGCGTCGCCCGCTGTTTCGATGTTTCGCTGTTTCGACGTTTCGACGAAGGAGAATCCCCCCGATGAAATCGAGCAATCCCATTACCGACTACCTGCTGCACGCGAGCAACTTCCTGCCGGCGATCGTGTTCCTGTTCTACGGCCGGCTCGGCCCCGAACAGCCGGACGTGCGCTGGACGCACGCGTTCCTGATCGGCGGCGTGCTCGCGCTCGTGCACGGCGCGTGGCTGATCCGCCGCGCGGACCGCAACAGCATCGCGATCGGCGTCGACCTGTTCCTCGTGATCGGCGCGGTGCTCGCGCTCGTGTCGCCGACAGGTAGCCGTTTGTGGGGCGAGGAACTCGGGCCGGCCGCGATGCTCGTCTGCGTGCTGGTCGTCGGCATCGTGCATACCGCGTGGTCGGACGGCGGGTTCGTCGACGGCACGTTCGTCGACCATGCGCGCGCACGCTCGCTGTCGATCGTGCTGCTCGCAGTGACCGTCGTCGCGCTCGCGGTGTCGATCGCGATGCGCCACAGCCCGCTGTGGGGCGGCGTCGTGCCGCTGATCGCGCTGGTCGTCGTGCGCGGCCGGCTGCGCAAGCAGCTCGTGCGGGCTGGCTGACGATGAGCGCGCTGCCGGACCGCGCCGCGCAGCGGCACGCGCTCGCCGCGACGCTCGATGACGGCTGGCTCGACGGGGCATCTTCCGACGAGTGTTCATCGTATGTAACGGATGTGACGCTCCACGGCGGCATCGCGCTCGGCGTCGCGCGGCCCGCGTCGACCGCCGACACGAGCGCACTCGCCCGAGTCGCTGTCGCGCACCGCATCGCGCTGGTCGCGCAGGGCGCGCGCACCGGGCTCGTCGGCGCCGCCGTGCCCGATCGCAGCGGCACGCAATGCGTGGTGTCGTTCGACCGGATGCGCGCGGTGCGCGCGTTCGACGCGGCGAATCGCAGCATCACGGTCGAGGCCGGCGTGCGGTTGTCGGACATCAACCGCGTCGCGGCCGAAGCCGGGCTCTGCCTGCCGATCGATCTCGGCAGCGATCCCACGGCCGGCGGCCTCGTCGGCGCGAATGCGGGCGGCAGCCGCCTGATCAAGTACGGCGACGTGCGCCGCAACGTGCTCGGCGTCGAAGTCGTGCTCGCCGACGCGGCGGGCACCGTGATCGACGCGCTCGCGCCGCTGCGCAAGCGCAACGCGGGCTTCGACGTCACGCAATGCTTCATCGGCGCGAACGGCGCCAACGGGCTCGTGACGGCCGTGTCGTTCGCGCTTGCGCCGCTCGAACGGTCGTCGTGCGCGGCGTTCGTCGCGTTCGCGTCGTACGACGCGGCGCTCGCCGGCCTGCTCGCGTTCGAGCGCGCGTTCGGCGAAATGCTGTCGGCATTCGAATTCATGTCGGCGGCAGCCGTCGGCTGTGTCGCGGCCGCGTATCCGGCGTCGCGTGTTCCGTTCGAAGCCGACGCTGCCGCGTGCTATGCGCTCGTCGAGATCGCGACCGGCATGCCGGGGCTCGATGCGCTGCTCGAGGAACGCACGGTCGCGACGCTCGACACGCTGGCAGGCGAGCACGTGGTGCTCGACGCGGCCTGCGCGCCGGCCGAACGGTTCTGGCGGATCCGCGACGCACTGCCGGCCGCGGTGGCGCAGGACGGCATCCCGCTGTCGTTCGACGTGTCGTTTCCGCGCGGTGCGCTGGCCGCGTTCGTCGCCGACGCCGAGCAGTGGATCGCGGCCGTGCATCCGTCGCTGCGTTGTCACACGTTCGGGCATTTCGGCGACGGCGGCTGCCATCTCGTCGTGTCGATCCCGCACGCGTGTGCGGAACGTTACGGGCCGCTGCAGCAGGTGGCGCTGCGCGGCGCACTGTACGACCGCGTCGTGCGGGCCGGAGGCTGCTTCAGCGCCGAGCATGGCGTCGGGCCGGTCAACGTCGCGTACTACCGCAAGCATGTGCCGGCCGCACAACGGCAGGTCGCCGCCGCCATCCAGCACGCCGTCGACCCGCTGGGTCTGATCGGGCGTGTCCGCTATTGACGCGCCGTCACGCGGCGCCACGGAGAATTCGCATGATCCTTCGACACCCACCCGGCCTGGGTACCGTTTCCGAACCGGATGACGAACCGCCTTTGTCCGGCATTCCGGCCACGCTGCCCGACTCGGGGGTCGTGGTCAACGTGCGAGGGGTGGCGTACGTGATCCAGCTGCCGCCGCGCGATCATGCGCGCCCGGCGCTGTGGCGCGAGCTTGAGGATTGGCGAGGCGACCGGTCTGCGGGCGGTAACGGCGAGCCGGATGCGCGGCAGGATTGAGCATCGATGTGCGTTCTGATGCCTTGAAAAGCCACCGCAGAAACGACAACGGCGCCGGACAACCTAGGTCGTCCGGCGCCGCGTCGGGAGCAGCATACGACTGGAGAATCAGAACACCGCGTGCCCGCTGATCAGGCTCGGCAGCCACGTCGAGAAGAACGGCAGGTACGTGACGATGTTGATCGCGCTGAAGATCGCGAGGTAGTACGGCCACGCCATCTTCGTGGTCTCGCCGATCGACACGTTGCCGATCGCGCAGCCGACGAACTGCACCGAGCCGATCGGCGGATGCACGAGGCCGAGCGAGCAGTTCAGCAGCAGCATGATCCCGAACTGCACCGGCCCGACGCCGCACGCCATCGCAATCGGCAGGAACAGCGGCGTCGTGATCAGGATGTGCGCGGCCATGTCGACGAACGTGCCGAGGAACACCTGGATGATGTTGATGTACAGCAGCATCAGCCACGGCGCGGCGGTCGACTGCTTCAGCAGCCCTTCGATCGCATCCGGGATCTCCAGGTACGACATCTGGAAGCGCAGCATGTTGGACACCGCGATCAGCAGCAGCACGACGCCCGTCGTGCGCGCCGCATGCGACAGCGCGCGGCGCAGCTTCTCGGCCGTCAGCGTCCGGTAGACCACCGCGGTCAGCACGAGCGAGTACACGACGGCGATCGCGGCCGCTTCGGTCGCGGTCGCAATCCCCTTCGCGACGCACACGAGGATGATCGCGATCACCATCAGGCCGGGCACCGCGCCGACGAAGCTGCGCAGCACCGCATACCAGCCGGGGAACGCGGGCAGTGCGGACGAGCCGTCTTCACGGCGCGGATAGCCGTGACGCACGGCCTGCCAGTACGCAGCGGCCAGCACGAAGCCCATCACCCACAACACCGGCAGCAGCCCCGAGAACAGCAGGTCGCCGATCGACACGCCGCTCACCGGCTGGCCGTGCAGCATCCCGGTGATGCCCTGCGCGGCGAACGCATAGATGATCATGTTGGTCGACGTCGGCATCAGCGCGCCGGCGAGCGACGCATGCGTCGTCACGTTGACCGCGTACGCGGCGCTGTAGCCTTCGCGCTTCATCAGCGGAATCACCACGCCGCCCATCGCCGACGTATCGGCGGTCGGCGAGCCCGACACGCCGCCGAACAGCGTACACGCGACGACGTTCGCCATCCCGAGGCCGCCGCGGAAGTGGCCGACGGTCGCCTGCGCGAAGCGCAGGATCCGGTCCGCGATGCCGCCATGCAGCATCAGTTCGCCGGAGAAGATGAAGAACGGCACCGCGAGAAACGAGAACGCATTCATCCCCGAGATCATCGCCTGCATCGCGGTCGCGATCGGCAAGCCTTCGACCAGATAGGTCAGAACGCAGGCGATGCCGAGCGCGAACGACACGGGCACGCCGAGCACGAGGAAAATCAGAAAACTGACGGACAGGATCGCGAGTTCCATGGCGTTATTGTCCCGGCGTAGAACGACGAAGCGCGAGCAGGTGCTCGAGCGAGAAGAGGATGATGGCGATCGCCGCGGGCATCGCGATCAGGTAGCGCACGCCCTCGGGCAGCCCGATGATCGGGATGCGGTCGCCCATCGTCTCGGCGGCCATGCTGCCGCAGCCGATCATGATCATGATCGCGAACGCGACCAGGCTCAGATGCTGGATCGCGATGACGACGGTGCGCGCCTTTGGCGACAGCCGGCGCACCAGCGAATCGAGGCCGATATGGCCGCCGTCGCGCACCTTCATCGCCGCACCGAACATCGCGATCACGATCACGAGCAGCAGCGCGATCGGCTCCACGAAATCCGGTGCGTTCTCGAACACGTAACGCATCACGACCGCGTAGAACACCAGCACCGTCAGCACCGCGAGACACGCCGACGCGATCACGGCCAGCACGCGGAACAGCACGTCGTTCACGCAACGCAACAGCGGCGCGGCATGCCGGCGTGGCGCTGTTGCGCCGTCCGGGGCGGCGGCCCCGCCGCCCGCGGCGGTTGCGCCGTTCAGGGAAGTGCGGCGTGTCACTTGGTGGCCTCGATCTCGTCGACGATCTGCTTCATCTGCGGCGTCTTCTCATACTTCGTCCACAGCGGCTGCATCGCCTTCACGAACGCCGCGCGGTCGATCTGCGCGGCCGGCAGGATCTTCGCGCCGCCCTTCGTCACCAGCTGCTGCGCGGACGCCTCGCGTGCCGTCCAAAGCTTCTGGTAATACGGCACCGAATCGGCCGCCGCCTTCCTGATCGCCGCCTGCTCCTGCGGCGACAGCGTGTCCCAAACCTTCTTCGAGAACACCAGCACTTCCGGTGTCATCGCGTGCTGCGTCTCCGAGTAGTCGGGCGCTACTTCGTAGTGCTTGGTTTCCTCGTACGACGGCATGTTGTTTTCGGCTGCGTCGACGAGGCCCGTCTTCAGGCCCGTGTACACCTCGGCGAACGGCATCGGCGTCGGCGTGCCGCCCATCGCCTTGATCTCGTCGACCATCAGGTCCGACGGTTGCACGCGCACCTTCAGCCCTTTCATGTCGGCCGGCGAGCGCACCGGACGCTTCGCGTAGATCGAGCGCGCGCCGCTCTCGTAGAACGTCAGCGCGATCATTCCCTTCGCGGTGAACGCATCGAGGATCTTCTGGCCGGCCGGGCCGTACATCGCCTTGCGGAAATGATCGACGTCGCGGAACAGGAACGGGAACGACGGGATCAGCGATTCCGGCACGATCTCGTTGAACGACGCGCCGTTCACGCGCGCCATGTCGATCGCGCCGATCCGCACCTGGTCGACCGTGTCCTTCTCCGAGCCGAGCGCGCTGTTGCCGAACACCTTGATCGAATCCTTGCCGCCCGTCTGCTTCGACAGCTCGTCGCCCATGAACTTCACGGCCATGTTGGTAGGGAAGCTGTCGCCGTGCACGTCCGCCGAGCGGAACACACGCGCCTGGGCGGACATCGCGAAGCCGGCCATCAGCGCGACGGCCAGGGCGATACGGGAGCGGTTGAATCGGTGCTTCATCGTCAGTCTCCTTGATGGTTGTGCTCTTTGTGGCGCGACGATCCGTCGGCATGCGCATGCTTCGGCGCCGTGCTCGCTGACCGCAGAGTCATACGTCGTATGACGTGTTGACGCGAATGTACGTCGGTTAATCGTTTAACTCACTTGGTGCATACCCGTAGAGCGGCTGTCATGGCGGGTTTTGGGTATATTTCAGGGAATCGTTTTCTCTGTTTATATGAATTTGGGCGAAACGTTTTCTGGGAAGGGGGGCGTGTTCGATCTGGGTGGTCGGCTGGCCGCTTCCATCGGCACTGGAAACCAAACTTTCGCTTCGTTTTCAGTTGTTGTAGGATGACTGATCACAAAATTCGCAGGTCAACGCGATGTCAGGAGCGCACTCCGGCCATGCGCCGCCGCGAGCGGCACGACCGGAAGAAACGAAAAGGAATCCGGGCAGCGGCGGGCGCCCTCGTCTACCCCGCCGTAAGGCGCCGGAGTACGCGTGACTTGCGCCACGGGTTCGCGACTCTGCGTGCCCAAGTTACTGCGACTGCCCTACGCATTGCCGACAACACCTCGCGATGTCGACGTCCGGAGTCGTACCTAATAGGTCGCAAGTTCGCGTAGGGTGCACGGCTCACTCCATGCTTTTGCGACTTTCGACCCAGTCGATGTAGCCGGCTTGGCTCGCAACGCCGGGGGCGGCGGCCGGCCGGGAGCAGCCGATCGCCGATATTGCTCTTTGGTCATCCAGATGGCTCTTCTACAGCGGTCAACAGTCATTCGGTGCGCGGACGCGCAATAGGCTGTATCTAAACCTGCCGCCCTTGTGTTTTCACTCAAATATGTGCAGACTGCATATGTGCATGATGCATGTATTGGGGTGCCCTATGACACAGCGTACGGAAAATCTACTCGGCGCACTCGCCGTGCTCGTCACGGACGAGATGTTCGCGCTGCACTCCCTTCCAGCTCTCGCCGGCCCCACTGCGCGGGCGATGCTCAATGCAATCGGCCAATATCCAGACGCCTCTATCGAACTATTGCGCGATGCCGTCGCACTATCGCATCCCGCAGCTGTGCGCGCCGTAGCCGGTCTGGTCGATGCCGGCCTCGTTGAGAAGCGAGCCGGTGTCGATAAACGTTCCGTCGCGCTGGCGCTGACTGCCAGTGGCCGACGGGAAGTAAAGCGTTTGCAGAGCGCGCGCGAAAATATCCTGATGCGCATCGTGGGCCATCTCGATAGCGATGAGCGCCGAGTGCTCGAAGACCTGATGATCAAGATGCTCTGGCACGAGACGCGCGACCCTGCCCAAGCGATGCAGCTATGTCGCTTTTGCGACGACGGGCCATGCCTCAAGGCAGGCTGCCCGATTGAATGCCGCGAAGAAGGGTTACCCATGCCGGCCCGGAGTGCGCCATGAAACCTTCAGCAGGGGTGCCTTGGTCAGCCATCGCCGCACTGACCGCCGTGTCGATGCTCGCGCAGATCGGGCAGTTCGGCATTGGCTTCATCGTGCTACCGGTCTGGCTCGCTCATCAAGGCCTCGACGCGCAGCGCGCTGGCCTCTTCGCCGCGTCGCAATGGGCTGGCATGCTCGTGGGTCTGGCGGCGGCCCCGGTGCTGATTGCTCGCATCGGCGCAAGGCGAACGGTATCGCTCGGCCTCGCGGCCAGTATCGTTGCGTTTTCGTCCATCGGCTGGTTGTCGTGGCCGCTCTGGATCGTGCCAGGCATCCTGACCGGACTGGGCATTGGCCTGCGCTGGATCGCTAACGAGTCGTGTCTGTATAGTCTCGTTCCCGAGGAGTTGAGTGGCCGGGTGGTCGGCGTACATGAGACGCTCATTGCGACAGCTGGCGTAATCGCGCCGGCACTGGCCGCTTGGTGCGGTCCAGACGGTTCCGCGACGGTTGTCGCCGGCCTGTCATTTACATCTGCGGCAGCTATCCCACTCTGGTTGACCGCATCGGGGCATCCGCCAAATCTCGTTGCACGTGAGGCGACCGCTCACGGAGGCGTCCCGACCGGGCCAGTGAGCGCACTTGTATGCCTCGGCATGGTAGTGGTGGCTGTTGGTGGAATCATCGACGGCGCGCTATATGGTCTCTTCCCACTCTACGCCGGTGCGCGTGGAATGAGCGGCACACAGGCAACCCTGCTGCTGTCTTGCCTCGGCCTGGGCGGGATGCTGCTGCAATTTCCAGTCGGCTGGCTGGCTGACCGCGCTGGTCTGGGATTCACGGTGATCGTGTGTGCGATGACGAGCACGCTGGCACTCGTCACCTTCGCGCTCGCCACGCCAATGACGTGGTTGTTTCCGGCGAGCGGCCTCGTAGTCGGAGGCATGAATAGCGCGTTCATCACACTGGGCATGTACGCGGCTGCACGCAGCGAGAAGACTGCGCTCGTAAGGAACATGCGGCTAGTGTCGCTAGCGTTCACGGCCAGCTCGATCGTCGGGCCGCTCGTCGCTAGTGCTGCGATGAAGATGTTCGGAAACGACGCATTAATGTGGCCGCTTGCGATCGCGAGTGGCGTGCTTGCCGTATTTACGCTCGGCATATGCGAGGGAAAGCGAGAGCGCAGACAACCCTCTCCAGCGAACTGAGCCACCACAGACAACCGCTCCCCATGACTGTGGGTGCCCGCTTGTACGTGCAGAAATCGTACCCAAAGCGGCCGCTGAGCCCCTCAAAGGCCGAAGGGCAGGAACGGGTCGGACAGCGCCTGCTGATACCGAGTTCAGACTGGATCTCCCTTCAATTGAAAGGAGATAGGAAGCGACGTTCCGACGTAACAATCGCACGTCCGCGTGTGGACGGTCATGCCTGTTGCATGATGCGTAAGCGTCAATCACTGCATGAGTCTGGCGGACGCTGCTGTGAGCCAATTATTTTGGCGTCTGATACATTCAGTTGGAATCCATATCGGGGATACGTCATGAAGCTTCGTACCGTGTATTTGAAGGTGAGTGATATGGGGAAGTCCACTTCCTTCTGGGAGCGACTTCTCGGATATGAACCGCTTAAGCAGTCCGGCAAGTGGACTGAATTCATGGTCGGCACAAACAGACTGGGCCTTTTGTTAAACGATTTCGGAGATGAGATAAAAGGTAGCAGCTCCGTGCCTGTCTTTGAGTTCGAAGAAAATGCGCTTCACGAATTCGTGAAGCGGGCTACGGAAAACGGAGCCTCCGTCGTGTTGGACGGATTGAAGGTCGAGTCCATGAAAAGCATCGTATTGAGCAGCCCGGACGGACACGAGTTCGAGCTTTGCATGTGCCGCAATTAACCAACTGCTTTGCAGTTCGTCGCATGTCGTACGAACGACCGCTTGCCGGCGACGAAGGGCCGTTGAAAGAGCCGCGACGAATGTCGTTTCCGGGTCGACTGCTGTCGACTCATACTGGGGAAATGGCAATTCGTGCACAATGTCGAACCATCGCCCTTTTGGCGGGAGTCGGCGTTCAAATCGCGTGAGGTTCCGCAGACCATGTCTGTTCGTTCATACTTTCGCACGAACGGACTGCCCCAATTGAGCTGCGACCCAGCGATAGTGCCACCACTTTTGCTACACGTCCTCACGTGCGTGGGAACCGCGTGCAAGCCCTCCAACTCATGCGAACGTTCTTGTTATGCCAGAAGACTTCGAAGTTCACGGCCCGCACGATCATGCAGTAGAGCACCCTGCGGCGCATGAAGAAAGCCACGGAGCGGCGCGCATCGCCGTGATGACTGCTGTCCTCGCCTGCTTCGGCGCGATTTCCGCGTACCAGAGCGGTGCGGACGAGAATTTAGCGTTGCTGCACAAGAACGAGGCCGCGATACAGAAAACGGAGGCAGCTAACCTGTGGGCCTATTACCAGGCAAAGGGCGAGAAGCAGAATCTGGCCGAGCTCGGAGCGGCGTTGAGTCAGGAAGCGTCGCCGCAAAGAAAGCGTTTCGAAGCAGACGCGGCGCGGTATCGCGAAGAGAAGGAGCCGATCCGCAAGCGCGCCGAAGCGCTCGAGCAAGAAGTCGTGAAGAGCAATGCTGCAAGCGAGGAGCGGCTACACCGACATCATCGTTGGGCGCAGGCCACTACCATCATCCAGATCTCGATCGCGCTTGCTGCGATCACGATTCTCACGCGGCGGAAATGGATGCAACACCTGTCGATGGGGGCTGCCGCGATCGGCGTCGTACTGACAGGGTTGGCGCTCTTCGGTGTGTGAGCGGCCCGACGAACGGGCGCTTGCGGCCACTAAGAGTCATTCGGAATGCCGGCTGCTCGGAAGATTAATAGCCTGTTCCGCTTTCACAAACCGCCGCACGGCCACAGAAAGAGTTACATGTGCGGCATTGGCCCACGCATGCAAGACCGGCTGATCGAGGCGGGTATCTCCAACATAGCGGAATTGTGGGCTGCGGACGCACAGTTTCTCAAGCGAACTCGGAACAGCATCGTCGGGCTGCGTTTCACGCGCTGTTGCATGGCGAAGATTTGCCGACACCGATCAATATCACGCTTCGTATCGCGACACAGTTCTGGACCATTCGGCAGCCGGCCATAGCGCAGCTTCGTTCGTGTTGTTATGATGGAACGGTAAGTCGGTTAGTTTGGTGTCTAAGGTGCGTCCGCGCAAAAACATATCTAAGCGTCTGGCGTTCTGCTGCCTAATAATTAACAAAACAGAGGAATACATGGACTTTGACGAAGATGGCTTACCAACTCCAGAGTCTCTGATTTTTATAGAGCAGATTGAACGGCAGGCGGCACGAGACGCCATTACGCAGCAACACAACAAATCAGTGCAATCAATCCGCGCACTTGGCGAAAGCATTCTGCAGCATTGCCTTAGAACGGTTTCGTTCGATCGTGACCTATTGCGCATGGAGGGGGCGCTCAACTCTTCAATCGTCACTTTTTTGAAAAGAGCAGGCTTTTTCGTAAGGATTGGTGATTCCCATAGAAGCGACTACCTGCATGGATTAGACGATAACGGGAAAGCCGTCGCGATGAAGGTTCCTAGGGAAACGCTGATCAATGGACCAACTTCCGAAGTTGCAGGCGAGATGGCTTCAAATTTTCTGGATGACGAAGCGAATCGGCGCTCAATTCAGTGAATTTGGCGCGTAAGCGAGCCTCCCCTGCTCGCATTTTTCATACGCATGACGGACTGCTCCCATGGACCGATCGCAACAGATTTCGCGCAATCACCAGATTCGCCAGAGCGAACAGGCTGAACAGTTGCGCGGTGTTCTTGGCCAAGCCCTTGTATCGGGTCTTGCGATGCTGAAACAGATTCTTGACGATATGAAACGGATGCTCAACCCGCGAACGGATCTGCGCCTTGGTTCGCTCGAGCGCGATCACCAGGTCCTTCAGCGCTCCTTCTTGCATCGCCTTGATCTTTCCCCGCCTGGCAGCGACGTGCCACTTCACGGCCTTGCCCGCCATTTCCTCGCGCTTGTCGACGCCAATGTAGCCCGCGTCGGCGAACACCTGCTCTTCATGCCCGTGCAGCAGGGCATGAGCTTGCGATACATCCGACACGTTGGCCGCCGTGCCAACCACACTGTGAATCAGGCCCGAGTCGGCGTCGACGCCAATGTGGGCTTTCATGCCAAAGTGCCATTCGTTGCCCTTCTTCGTTTGATGCATTTCCGGGTCACGGCTCTTCCCGGCATTCTTGGTCGACGGCGGCGCTTCAATGATCGTCGCGTCAACCAGCGTGCCTTCCTTCATCATCAGCCCACGCTCGCACAGCGAGATGCCAATCTCGTCGAACAACTTCCGTGTCAGTTCGTGTTCGATCAGCAGGCGCCGGAACTTCAACAGCGTGGTTGCATCAGGCACGTTCTCGATCGCCAGATCGATGCCGGCGAAGGCTCGCAGCGTGATGCTGTCATACAGCGCGTCTTCCAGTCCTTCGTCCGACAGTCCGTACCACTGTTGCACGAAGTAGATTCGCAGCATCCGCTCAAGGCCAATCGGCGGGCGACCTCGCGTGCCCTTCGGATAGTGCGGTTCGATGGCCGACAGCAAGCGCTGCCACGGAACGACCTTCTCCATCTCTTCCAGGAAGCGTTGGCGCCTCGTCACTCGCTTCTTGCCTGCAATTTCCGCTTCCGCGAAGCCGATCTGCCTCTTCATCGTCGTGGGTCCGTTCCGTGAGCTGTCTTCTAAACGTCCTCGGCTACGTCTGCGATGACCGCCGAGCCGAATAAATCAGCGTTTCCCTAGAGAAAGAGACAATCCGAAGGTTGTCTCGGACGTGATTGTAGAGCGAGATGGTGAACGAATTGAGCTTAAGACGGCATCGTTCGCATCGCCCAAGGAAAGCATCCCGTCGGAATTATTCAACAAAGATTTGCGTCATCTTCAACGTCATGTTTTAGAAGACCTGGAAACATTTCCTTGGGAAGGCTTGCTCAGGATCAACCGCGAAGCTGAAATGGCGATTTTCGTTTGCGACAAGATAATCGCGGAACAATCGGATCGGTTCTGCGCCTTGGTTGGAGACTTATCATCTTCCGACCGGGTCGTTCGTCGCAATCACGACGGCGTTACATACGTGATTGAGACTGGCTTTTATACCCCAGACCAACAGCTGAACGTCCAAAGCAGCAAACCAATCGTGGTTGAGGAATTTATTGTGCTACTTGCAACACCCTCCGAGCGAGAATGACCGTCATTTGTGTTTTATCTGTCATCGGCTTAAGGCCAATGGCCTTTAGGTGTAGCCGTCGAAGATCGGATTAGATGTTGTTCGCCACAAATTGATCCCAAGCGGCAACGCATTTTTCTGCCAGTTCAAACGCATCCATGGGGCCATCGCTGGCATCGATCTCATACTTAATCGAGATCGCGGGGATTTCTCCGCCAATGTTCAACTGTAAGTGACTTCCCGTGATTTGGGGAGTCGAACCCGATCGCTGCGTCTTTAACGTCAGATGCTTTGTGGCATTGCAGATGTCCGCGCAAATCGCAAGCTCGAGGGTCGCATTAATGAACGACTCGACACTCGACCAACTGCCGCACGCAGGATCGTTCTTGATCCAGTCCTTTACGTGGTAGCAGTGCTGAAAAAACGTAATAACCACGTCGTCGTAATTGCTTGCATGCTGATCGTGAGGCCTTCCGTCGTTCACTTGTCGAAATTTCTGCAAATAACGCTTCGTACGTTGAAGCTGTTGTTCCCATTTTGCACTCATGTGGTCCGTCTCTTGTAATAAGAAGTCGCTGTGAAGGTCTGCGGCGCGGCGACAGCGGCGTGCTTCACCATGGTCAGGAAGTAACTGCAACGCCGCAGAGATGATTTTACCCACGTGACCCTCGTAAGAGTTTGCGGTCATCTGCCCGGAACGTCATTATTTCGGCCGCTCAAATACCCTAGCGTATGTCTGTATCGGGTCGGCTACAGTCTACGGCGTATAACGAAATGCCACTGCGTTGGCGCCGCAGCAAACCAATCGCACAAACTCCGACACACCACCCGAGCATCGGTGGTGCGACTGGCCGCAAGTCACTTATTTTCTGCGCACGCAGTTGCCGATAACCTATCCCCTACGACCACGCCCCTCCGCCCGCCCCCTCACGTCTGCATAACCAGCGACGTCAACTGCGCCGCCCGCGCCACCGCCGTCTTCCCATAGATCGATTTGATCTGCGTGCGGATCGTCCCGATCGACACACCGCGCAACCCGGCGCATTCCTGCGGCGACAGCCCATCGCAACACAGCAGCACCGCAAGATCAGCCTCGGCCGACGACAGCCCGTAAAACACGCGCAGCCGCTGCGCACGGGCCGACGGCGAACTCAGGTCGGCGGCCGTCATCAGCGTCGCGACGCCCGGCCGCTCGCGCATCAGGCGCGATTGCTCGGGCACCGGCATCAGCGCCAGCGGCAACGGTTCGCCCGTTGTGCGCCGTAACAACAGCCCGCCGCGCGCGTGCGCTTGCCGCCATTGCGCATCGTCGACGCACCCTTCCGGCGCGAATCGCCCGTTCACGACCCGCAGCGCCGGTTCCGCCGCGATCAACTGATCGGCCGCGCGATTCGTGTAGCGCAGCTCACGCTGCGCGCCGAGCAGCAAGACGGGCACCGGAAGCACATCGAGCGCCGATTCGGCGGCGGCCACGCGCGCCTCGAGCTCGCCGATCCGCGCCTGGATCTGCAGCGCGCGGCTGATGTGCATCCCCATGTTTTCGATCGCGTGGCGCTGATCGTCGGACAGCCCCTGCGATTCGAGGCCGCCCTGGACGCTGAGGAATGCGCCGGAGCCCTCGCTGCGATGGATGTACAGGCCCGAGATGCTGCCGAGCCCGAAAGGATGAAGGAATTCCTGATAAAACGCGCTGTGCGCGCGCTGGTGCGCGGAAAGGTGCTTGACGTCCTCGAACCAGCGGCCCGCCGGCCAGTCGGCGGCGACCGGCACAACCGGGTCGTACCGATAGAACTCGGTGTTGTAGGTGTCGTAACATGCGGCGACCCATGACGCGTCGTCACCCGCCGCCTGCTCGATCGCCGGCACCCGCGCCGCGTCGTCGAAAGACAGCAGCGTGACCATGCGCACGCCGACCCACGATCGCAGCCCGTCCAGCACCGTTTCCCATCGTTGATCGCCCAGCGCCGCAGCGTAGACGTCATCGATCCATGCGGATGGAATCAACCCGTTCATTGGCATCTGGCCACCCCGCGCCGTGCGTTTTTGTCGAACGTCTCCTGCGCATCTTAGTCAATCGGCGCCCACGTTTAAATCACTCGTTCGCGTTTGATCGAAATACCACGTTTGTTAGCGTTTATCGTCAGACGTAATGGCCGTTATTCCGGCATGCACGGTGCCGCCGGCTTTTCATCCGGATCACGGTATGCCATGATGCAGCGCATGACGATTCGAAACACCACGCTCTCGCTGCACCATCACCACGGACGCCCGCTGTTGCGCCGTGGCTCGTTTCGCATCTAGCAATTGCATCGGGTGAATGCCCGATCAAGACGACAACCAAGGCGCCTCCGGCGCCTTTTTTGTTTTTTGCGGCCTTGAAAGCGGACCGCGCCGATCAATCGAACCCGTATGGAGTGTTTTCAATGCAACAGCCGTGGAAAGACATCGCCTTGTCGGATTTACCGCTCCGCGAGGATCTCAAGTTGCAGCATGCGTACGGGGCGCCGCAGCTCGATGTGCCGGTCTGCCTGAACGTCAACGAGAACCCCTATCCGCCGTCGGCCGCGCTCGTCGCGCGCATCGCGACCGCGGTGGCCGACGCCGCGCGCGCGGCGAACCGCTATCCCGACCGCGACTTCGCCGAGCTACGCGCGCATCTCGCGGCGTATCTGACGCACGACACCGGCGTGACGGTCGACGCATCGAGCGTCTGGGCGGCCAACGGTTCGAACGAAGTGATCCAGCAGATCCTGCAGGCATTCGGCGGCCCCGGCCGATCGGCGCTGGCCTTCACGCCCGCGTATCCCATGTATGACGAATACTGCCGCACGACTTTCACGCGCCTGCATACCTTGCCGCGCACCCGGGATTTCGCGCTGGATCGGGATCGGGCCCTCGACAGCATCCGCGCGCACCAGCCGAGCGTCATCCTGCTGACGTCGCCGAACAACCCGACCGGCACCGCGCTGCCGGTCGACGATATCCGCGCGATACTCGACGTCGCGCCGGGCATGGTCGTCGTCGACGAAGCCTATGCGGAGTTCCGGCGTCACGGCGTCCCCAGCGCGGTGACGCTGCTGCCGGAGCATCCCCGGCTCATCGTCACCCGCACGCTGAGCAAGGCGTTCAAGTTCGCGGGCGGCCGCGTCGGGTATTGCGCGTGCGCGCCTGCGATCGTCGACGCGCTGAAGCGGGTTCGATTGCCCTACCACCTGTCCGCGTTCACCCAGGCGGCGGCCTGCGCGGCGCTGGTCGCGCGCGACGAGATGCTGTCGCAAGTCGACGCGATCAAGGCCGAGCGCGATTCGACCGTCGACTGGCTGCGTGGCCTGGGCCTCACGGTGGCCGATTCCGATGCCAACTTCGTGATGTTCGGCGAGTTTGCGGATCGACACCGGATCTGGAGCGGCCTCCTGCGCCACGGGGTCCTGATTCGGGAGTCCGGCCCGCCGGCGTATCTTCGCGTGTCGATCGGCACCGGCGCGGAGATGGCCGCGTTTCGTGCGGCGCTGCTCGACGTGATGGCGCTCGAATAAGCGACCGGCCATCCGGTCGACGACACGATGAAGCGCATGCCCGCGCCGTATCCGACGATGTGCTTACTTCATCGTCGAAAACCGCATTTCCATCGCGTTGATCTTCGCGAGCACCGCTTCGCTGAGCGTTCTGACGTGGCGCGGCACGTCGGGCGCCGACAGCAGCTCCTCGATTCGCCCGCGCCAGTAGCTCGGATGCCGCACGCGCCCCGCACCCGACATCGACACATCGTCAGCGTTCGTCTCGCTGTCCAGGAGAGCCACCATTCTCTGAATGTGAGAGAGCTCTCGTTCCGCATAGTCTCGTGCCAGCATATTGATTGAAATTCCCCGAAATACGACAGCAGGCCTTCCGTCATCAACGCGCCATCGTGTTGCGGTGTAAAGCATTCACCGCACACGTCAGTCGCCATCGTACGCAGAAGCTGTGTCAGTAAACCGCACGGGCATTTGCTGATTTCGATACGGAATGGGGCGCCTGTCCGATTGCTCCGACGACTTCCGGCCCCGATGCCCTGTGGTCAATCGTAGGCTGACTGTTGGGCAATGACATCTCCCAAAATGGAGATACGGGGCGAGATTGGCGGGGCGGGGATTTCGGAATTTTCCGGTCATCGGGCGGTGTGCGGAAGGCATGCGGTTGCCGGCCGAAGACAAAATCGCGATCAGTTGACTAACTCGACGACGCGCGTCCGGCACATGACTAGCCGGCAAGCACGACGCGAGCATGCAACGCTGCGCCGTGGATCGCGGGCGACCTGCGCGCCCTGCTCAACAAATCGGTGTGCGAGATCGCCTTGACACAGGTCGAGCGACAACACAGCCCATTTGCCCAATTCGCCACGCACCTTCAAATCGCAGATATCGAACGCCGCCTGAAGCTTCGCGAGATCCTCATCGGCGAGCAGGCTGTCGAAGTCCTTTCGCGGTAATTGCGTGCTTTGCTTTCCGTATTGCTGGCGCGTGCTTCCACCAGCAGGCGCATCGTGCATCGGCTATAGGAATGTTTCGCACAACTACACACTTGCGAGACGGGGCCCACCGAAGTCAGATACCGACATCGCCATGCTTCAACCCGAAAATGAAATCCACTTCCACGGAAGCCCCTTTGGGCAATTGCAGCACACCGACCGACGTACGCGTATGAACGCCTGCGTCGCCAAGCACTGCGTACAGCATGTCGGATGCGCCGTCGGCGACTTCGCTTTGCATCGTGAAGCCGGGCGCGCTTCGCACATACACGGTGATGCGCGGCACGGTCGCTATCGCGTCGAGCGTGCCGCAGTGCTTCCTGATCAGCGACAGCGCACGCAGCACCGATACGCCGGCGGCACGACGACCTTCGTCGAGCGAAACGGATTCCCCCACTACGCCCACGAAATGCACCACGTCGCCGATCCGCGGAATCTGGCCGGCAATGTAGGCCGTGTTCCCGTCGACCAGAATGGGCGTGTACTTTCCGCCGATCCTGATTTCCTCGTCCGGATTGAAGCCGAATTCGGCGGCGACCTGCGTCAGCTTATCGTCTCTGTTCATTGGTGAATTCCCCGATACTTCAGAAAAATGTAAAGAATAATTAATTCTCGCTCACTTGTCTCGAGGAAGAAATGCCGCCGTGAACGATCAAAGCGACGTGCCGCCGCCGTTAAAAGTTTCCGGGTAATCCTCTATGTTTTCTCATACATGACACACTTTTCAGGTGTTCGAAGCAGTCCAGCATGGCTTTATCGATGACAAATCTCGTAGTCGAAGCGAATTTGCTCAAAATTTTCCGCTGAAACCGCTATCATATGTGTACTCAACCTGAAGAGTGATACATGGCAACGTACAAGGAATTGAAAGCTCAAATGGAAGCTTTGGCCGAGAAAGCCGAAGCTGCACGTGCCGCGGAATTCCAGGCGATCGTCGACGACATCCGCACCAAGGTTGCGGAATTCGGCATTACCGAGAAAGACATTTTCGGTACGCGTCGTGGTCGACCGGCCAAGCAAGCGGCCGCCCCCGTGCAGGCAAAGTATCGCGACCCGAAGACCGGGGCAACCTGGTCGGGCCGCGGTCGCGCGCCCGCATGGATCAAGGACGCGAAGAATCGCAATCGATTCCTGATCCAGGAATAGGATTCTCGACGCGCACCGGCGCGCGCTAGCGCGCCGCCCTGCTATTTGGGCATCGATACCGGCGGCATTTAAAAGCCGTTCCGGTGTGGTGAAGATTTGCGCCATCCGGCGCGTGGTTGCACGCTACGCGCCGGATTTCGTGTCGCCCGAACTTTCCTGATTCAAGGTTCGTAATAAATCGCAAGCCAGACGGATTGCGTTGTTTCGTGCGTCCACGCAACGCGATGTCGGCAATGCGGCTCGATCAGCACGTAGTCGCCGGGATGCATTTCATGGCGCGTCGGACCTTCTTCGAATTCGAGTACGGCTGCGCCCGACAGCAATACGACCCATTCGGCGCGCGAGTCGTCATACCAAAAGCCATCGGGGCTCGCGTGCCCCATCGACACGATTCGCTCTACGTTCAGACGCTGCCCGGTGACGAGGCGGTCGATTTGTTCATCTTTACCGCGCTGGCCGTCGGTGGTGAAAAGATTGCCGGTTTGAAGTTGCATTGGGGTGGCCTCGTCGATGATCGCCGGGGGAAAGAATCGCGCATCGAGTGACGGGGAATATTCACCTCAGTCCAACGATCACCATTGACGCCGACTCGTTTCGCCGGAAAGTGCATCATAGCGTTTCGCATACCGCCGAACGTGTCGTGATCGAGGCCGACTACATCAGCATGCTTTCATACCGTCTCCCGTTCACACGCGATCCAGTGGAACGGTAAGCAGGTCGATCACGGCTTGCGTCTCGGGGCGCACGCCGCGCCACCACGCAAAGGCTTCCGCCGCCTGCTCCACCAGCATGCCAACGCCGTCGGCCACACCGGCGACCCCCGCATCGCGCGCCAGTCGCAAGAACGGCGTGAGGCGCTTGCCATAGGCCAGTTCATAAGCCGTGCCGTGCGCGCTGAAAACGCCGGGCGGCACGGGCGGCAAATCGCCCGTCAGACTCGCGGACGTCGCGTTGACCACCAGATCGAAGCGCCCCATGCGCTCGAGTTCCCCGTAAGCGCACGCCGTTATCGGGCCATACGAAGCCAATTGCGATGCCAGCGCTTGCGCTTTCTCGACATGACGATTCGCCACCACCAGTTGTGCGGGGCGCGCGCCCAGGAAGGGAAGCAACGCACCGCGGGCCGCGCCGCCGGCACCGAGCAGCAACACACGCTTGCCCGCGAACGGCGTGTGAAGATTCACCTCGATATCACGCAGCAGGCCGATGCCGTCGAAGTTGTCTGCGAGAATCCGGCCGCCCTCGAACTTGAACGCGTTCGCCGCGCCTGCAAGCGTCGCGCGCTCGCTGCGCTCATCGGCCATGTCGAATGCCGCAAGCTTGAATGGCGCCGTGATGTTCATGCCCTTGCCGCCGGCCGCGATAAATTTCCGCACCGCTACCGCGAACGCGTCATCCGGTTCGCGCGGCCCCTCGATGGCCGTGTAGTGCATCGCCTGTTGCGTCGCTTCGGCGAAAAGACCATGAATCAGCGGGGATTTCGTATGGCCGATCGGATTGCCGATCACCGCATAGGTATCGCTCATCGTCGTCTCACTTGTCGAACAGCACGCCGTCGGTTTGCATCGCATCGATCTCAGCGGGCGTGAAACCCAGCGATTGCGCGACTTCGCTATTGTGCTGCCCCAGATCGGGGGCCACCTCGCGGATCGTGGTATCGCACTCGGAAAACCGGAACGGCAGATTCGGCAGGCGCAGCGTGCCGTAACGCGGATGCTGCTGTTCGACGATCATGCCGCGGGCCTGGATTTGCGGATCGGCAATCACTTCGTCGATACGTTGCACCTTCGCGCAAGGCACATCGATACCGTCGAGCAGTTCGAGAATCTGCGTCACCGTGCGCGCGGCGACCCACGGCTCGACCACGCCGAGAATGTCCAGCCGATGCGTATTGCGACCCACGCTATGGTGAAACCGCTCGTCGGTACCAAAGCCGCGCGGCCCGCCGCTCGCTTCGATCAGCGACGCGAAGCGCTTCCACGCATCGTCCACCTGCGCGGCGATCACCAGATCGCCATCGATCGCGCGAAACACCCCATACAGCGTCGAGCCGGGCATGTCGTGCCCGGTCTGTTCGGGAAGCACATCGGCCAGCGTGTAGCACTGGACCGCATATTCGTGCATCGAGACGAGCGTGTCGTAAAGTGCCATGTCGATATGCTGCCCTCGCCCGCTTTTCACGCGGCCGAGCAGTGCCGCATTGATGGCCGCGACCGCGTGAATGCCCGTGTACATGTCCCCGAGCGAAATACGCAGCAGCGGTGGACGGTCGCCCGGCGTGCCGACCATCTGCATGATGCCGCTCTTGGCCTCGGCGATCAGTCCGAAACCCGCGCGATGGGCGTCCGGCCCCGTGTGGCCATACGCGGAAATGGAGCAGTAGACCAACCCTGGATTGCGCGCGGAAAGCGCTTCGTAGCCGAGCCCGAGTTTGTCGAGCGCGCCGGGCCGATAATTCTCCACGAATACGTCGGCCGAATCGCAAAGCCGCTCCATGAAGGCCTTTCCGCGTGGGTCCTTCATGTTCACGCTGACGCCGCGCTTGCCCATATTGAGCTGCAGAAAATAGCCGCTCGAGCGATCGTCAAGCACGGTCGCGTGCTGGCGTCCCGCATCGCCGCTGCCCGGTCGCTCGACCTTGATCACTTCCGCACCCAGCGCCGCAAGGCAACGCCCCACGTACGGACCCGCGAGAAAGTGGCTGTAATCGACGACACGAATCCCTTCGAGTGGACGCGCCTGTTTCATCGTTCGGCTCCCGGCCGGCGCGGCACCATCAGGCGATGCTCGCCTCGCTGCACGACTTCGCCGTGCTGATTGATCAGTTCCGACGGAAGCGTCACGATGCCCCAGTCCGGGCGGCTCTTGCTCGGGCGCATCGCGCCGATGCGAAACTTCACATGCAGCACGTCGTCGACCTTGATCGGCAGAACGAAGTCCCAGCTCCAGCCCAGCGACATGCCCGGCACAAAGCGATAATCGCTCCGGGTCTTCAGGCCGTCGGCAATCGAAAGACCAAACAATCCATGCGCGACGAGGCACCCAAAGTGGCTCGCGTTCGCATACGCTTCATCGACGTGCACAGGGGTGTGATCGCCCGTGAGATCGGCATACGCGAGAATGCGTTCCTTCGTGACGGTGTAGTGCGGGCTCACGCATTCGTCGCCTTCGCGTGCGTCGTCCCAGTATTTTTCGACGATGGTCATGTCATGCCTCCGCGCGCGGATTGATGGCGAGCGCCTGCTCCACGCAGCGCGCGGGTTTCGCCTGAATGAATTCGATGGCAAGACCATCGGGCAAACGCAGCCAGTTCGCCCCTTGCGGCATGGGCTGCACGTCGTGGCGGCGGGCGGCGGCGAGCGACGCTTCGACGTCCTCGCACATGATGCCGAGATGGCCAAGCCTTCCTTCGGGGCCCGAAAAATCCGGCTGGTGGATGAACTGCATGCCGCCGAGGGTCCAGTACTGACGCGGCGCTTCGGTCGTGCCGTCGACCTCGCGCATCGTCATGCCGAACACCTCCTCGAAAAAACGGATGTGCCAGTGGATGTCGCGCACGAAGACGGCGACGTGTTCGAGATAGGCTTTCGGTTGGCTCATGCTTGCGCCTCCGCTTTCCGGCGGTCGGCCATCGCGCGCTCGATGCCCTTGATGCACGCAACCAGCGTGGCGTTGACAGGCGTCGGCACACCGTAACGCGCGCCCCAGCGCACGACCGAGCCGTTGATGAAGTCGATCTCTGTCACGGAACCTTTTTCGAGGCTCTGCAGCATCGACGTTTTGAACGCAGCGGGCAAACCCTCGGCGGCAAGCGACCACGCCTGCTCCGGATCGTTCATCGACAGTATGACGCCTGCCGCCTTCGCGGCCGCGATCGCTTCCGCGACGGCCGCCAGCGAAGTGGCCTTGAGCAGCGGCTCGTCATAAAGCTGGCCGTAAGTCAGCGACGTGATGCCGGTCAGCGCGCCCGTCGCGACGTTCACGAGCAGCTTGTCCCACATGGTGCCGACGATGTTGTCGCTGACCTGCGTGTCGAGGCCCGCGTGGCTGAATGCGTCGGCAATACGTCGAACGCGATCCGTCACGCGTCCGTCCAGTTCGCCGATGATGGTGTGCTTGCCCGCGACGCCCGACTCGATATGCCCGATGCCGCGCAGTACGCCACCCACATAGGTCTTGCCCGCGAGCACGCGTTCGCGGCCCACCACGTCGGCAAGAATGTCTTCGTGACCGAGGCCGTTTTGCAGTGACAGCACCAGCGTTTCAGGTCCCACCAGCGCTTGCGCGCCGCGAATCGCCGCATCGGTGTGGAACGATTTGACGAGCACGATCACGATCTCGGCCGCCCCTGCTTCGTCCGGCCGGGTGGTCGCGCGAACTTGCACCTGGCGCGTGCCGCTTGCGTCATCGACGCGCAGGCCGTGGACCCGCATCGCATTGACATGATCGGGCGAGCGGTCGATCAGCCAGGTCTCGTGGCCGCCTTCGGTGAGCGTCGCGCCAATCGCGCAGCCCAGCGCGCCGGCACCCAGAATGGCAATTTTCAAGTGCGTCTCCTTAATGTGTGACGTCACGATAGGAGCCGCCGTATCATGTCGCAATACAATGGATACAATGACATCATTGCATCAAGCAATAACATAGACCTGCGATGATCCCGACCGATCTGCCCGACCTCAAGCTGCTGCAATTGTTCGACCTGCTCTACGACACGCGCAGCGTCACGCGCGTGGCCGAACAACTCGGCCAGAGCCAGCCGACCGTCAGCATCTGGCTCGCGCGGTTGCGCGAGCATTTGCACGATCCCCTTTTCATCCGGACGCCCGGCGGCATGGCGCCCACCCCGCAAGCGGATGCGCTGATCGGCCCGTGTCGGGAAATTCTCGAATCATTGCGGCGCTTCTCGGCGTGGGAAATCGCCTTCGATCCGGCGACCGCGCAGCGCCGTTTTCGCATCTGCATGACCGATGCGAGTCACGTGACGCTGCTGCCGCGCCTGCTCGCCTACGTGCGCGCACAAGCGCCTCGCGTGCGCCTGGAAGCCGCGCGGATCGACGGCAACACGGAGCGCGCGCTCGAATCCGGCGAAGCCGATCTTGCGATTGGCTACGTGCCGTGGCTGAGCGGCGGCATCTATCAGCAACAGCTTTACGAGCAGGATTGGGTGTGCCTGGCGAATCGCCATCATCCGCGTATTCGCAAGCGGCTCGGCGTCAACGCGTATCGCACCGAAGGCCATGTGGCGATCACGGGGGGAACGGGCACGGCGCTGCTCGATCAGGCGCTCGTGCGCGAGCGCATTGAACGGCAGGTGGTGCTTGAATTGCCCGGTTTTCTGGGGCTCGGCGCCATTGTGCAGACCACCGATCTGATCACGACCTTGCCGCGCCATATCGGCGAGACGCTGGCTCAGGCCAGCGATCTTTCGGTACATCCCTGCCCCATTCCCGTCGAGGGCTTCGCCGTCCGGCAACACTGGCACGCGCGCTACCACCAGGAGGCCGGCAATCGCTGGCTGCGTTCGGTCGTCGCCCGGCTGTTCGGCATGTCTGGAGCGGACGTTACAGGCTGACGGCGTTACCGTTTCGGCATCGATGTCTGCGGGTCCGTCGCAACGGTCACGCGCACGGTCGCGGAAAGATGGATGCCGTGACGGAAAGCGACCGTTGGCATGGCCGTCGGACATCAGTGAGGGTCGCGCCGGAACGAGCCGCACCTCATGCGTCGCGAGTATTGCGGCCGGTGCGATGCCGCCAAGGACACCGATTCCTTTCAATACATCTCGATTGCCTTCCACATGAAAGGAATGGCGATCGATCCGTGCCGCGGGAATAAAACCAAGCCGGCTCCGGTATATCGGGGCGTCAGGCCGCTCACCACGCCGAACGAGCCGGTGCACGACGCCCAACCGAAACGGAGAGACCGCAATGTCACACCCCAACCACGTCACCTACACACGCTTCGCGATCGCCATGCACTGGTCGATCGCCATCTTGATCCTGTTGAACCTGATGATCGGGATCTACATGGATACCTTTCCGCACAACTCGTCTCAGTTCAACGGCATCCTGTTCTATCACGCGTCGATCGGCAGCCTGATCTTCATGCTGACCGTGCCGCGCCTCGCGTGGCGTGCGACGCATACGCCGCCGCCGCTGCCGGCCAGTGTTCCGGCCTGGCAGGCGCGAATCGCCGGCGCACTGCACGGCGTGCTGTACCTGCTGCTGTGTCTCGTGCCGCTGACCGGCTACGTGCACCGCCTCGCTGGCGCGCATCCGGTCAGTTTCTTCGGCATCACGGAATTGCCAGTGCTGGTTGGCCGCGACGAACCGCTGCGACTCCTGACCGATACGTTGCATCGCGCGCTGGTGCTGACGCTGGGCTTGCTGCTGGTCATGCACGTCGCGGCCGGGCTGAAACACAAGTTCGTCGATCGGGACGGTGTCGCGGAGCGGATGGGAATCTGAGCGCGACGCGGCGGTTGATGTTCGCCAGAAGTGGCCCGTTGATCATTGGAAACCCCAGCAACCGTCATTCGCCGCTGAACGCAATGCGGATGCGGGATGATCGTCCCGCCATGCAGCAACTTCGTCACTGTCTGCACAACGAACGATCCAGGAGGGGAATTTTCAGCTCACGACACCCGCTCGAGGGGGGTGCTGCCGGAAGAATGCGTTTGCCGGAGTAGTGCAGCCACTACTCCGGACTTCCACGCCGGCGATCAGAAGCCGTGGTACATACCGATGTTGACTTGAACCTGGTTGCCACCCGATGCGGTGTTGCCAAAGTCCGCAACGGAAGCCTGCGCACCCTTGGCATGAACGTACCCGCCCATCGCGTACAGCGCGGTGCTCTTCGACAGCGAGTACGTCGCACCCAGCGACACCTGGTTGATCGACGCCATCGTGCGGCCCTCGGCAGCCAGCGCGGGCGTGGCCGCGGAGCCGTAGACATACGTGTATCCGGTCGCCAGCGACAGCGCCGGCGTTACCTGGTACTGCAGGAGCGCGCCCAGTACGTTGAAGTGGATCGACGGCTGGCCAGCGTTGCCCTGGTACTGCGCGTTCGAGTAGCGCAAGCCGGCCGTGTACGGACCAATCTGATATTGCGTGGCGACTTGCGCGATGCCCGCGCTCTTGAACGCATTGCCGCCGTTGTAGCCCGAACTCGGATAGCCCAGCGCACCACCGAAACTCGGTTGCGCCGTTGCGTTCGTCCACCCGTTCTCACCCTGGTTTGCCGCATGGAAATAGCCGCCGGCGACCGTCAGACCGCCCTGAGCGTAGTTCGCCGCCACCGACCACGATTGGCCCGAACCCATCGAACCGGCCACGCCGCCGAACGAGTACGCGCCTTCGGCCTGGAAGCCATGGATGAGCGGCGAAATGTACTTCACGGCGCTGTTCTGGTTCGTCGTGTTGTCGTTGTTGTCCACGTCGCCCGGGGTCGAGAACGTCGACGCCGAAATGGCGTCGCCCGTCAGCACCTGAACCATTTCCGTCACGGCGTCGAGCTGGCGCCCCAGGCGCACGGTACCGTACTGATCGGAAGCGAGCGATACGTATGCCTGGCGGTTGAACAACGAACGCGTGGAACCGATGGGCCCCTGGCCGCCTATGCCGCCCGTACCAATGTTGAAGCCGTTTTCGATCTTGAAGATCGCCTTGAGCCCGCCACCGAGATCCTCCGTCCCCCTGAGGCCCCACTTGTTCGAACCTGCGGCACCACCATCGAGGCCGAACCGCTTGTGGCCATTGATGTTCGACGTGTAGCCGATACCTGCATCGAGCATGCCATACAGGGTGATCGACGACTGTGCCATTGCTGCCGACGATGCGGCGAAGGCGGCAACAGCGATAACGCTGACCTTGATTTTCTTGTTTTTCATCTGTATTTCACTGTCAGGAGGGGTTGCGGGATTGTTTGAAACGGGTTTTGTTGTATTCGAATGCAGATGACGGCGCACGGCCTGCGCGTCGTCTCAGGTTGCAACAGCCGGCGTCATGTTCTCCAGATCGGCATATTCGTCTCGATCATTTCGTTATCCTCAAAATTTCATGCGGGAAGGCGCCTCGCATCTCGACCTATCCGGCATTCCCTCGATTGGAACCACCGCGACGTCCCGCCTGGACGAAGCCGCTGCGTTGCTGCCGTTGTCGCTCCAGCTGCTATCGAATTCGCCATCCGGACGAGCAGACGGGTCGAATCCGCGAAACCGAAACACTCGAGCGGATCACCGCGCGGAACCGAACGTTTCTTCGATGGCAATTCGAAGAAGCATTGGGTCGTCACGTTCCACACGCACGCCATACCCACGAGCGAGGTCGGCGAAGACGAAACCGGGCCACGCTCCACCCACGACAACAAGCGGCATGGAAATGCCGACCGCCGTCGCAGGCTGGTCGAGCGTCCGGTTCAGCCGCTGGAGAAGCACGCGACCTTTTCGCCAATCACCCACGCAACCGGGACGCGCTCTGCAGGTGCGAAAAACCATATCAGGAACATAAATCGTCGTCAAAATTTGTTTGATATAAGTTAATCGCGTTTGATACCCTTGCGGACTATCGGGATTTCCCTGATAGGAATTGGCACCGGGATGAAGTGTTGGAAAAACCGAGCCGTCGGACAAAGATCTCGTGCGGAACGGGCGCGCCAGGCGGGAGTGGCAGACGTTCTCTACCGTGATATCGCGTCGCTCCCGAAATGGCCGCGGGGCATCGCCATTCAGGTTGGCATTGCGCTGATGCGCGTCTTCTACGCCGAACGCCGGCACGGACGCGACGCTCGAAGCGGCGTCGGCTAAACGGTTCGCATCGGAGACCGAAGCGAATTTCTCACTGAATGCATTGCGGTTATTCGGGACACGGGATTGCCCAATGCAATGAGGGATACAGGACGCTGGCGCGCCCCCGACCTAATCCGGAACGTTGGATCTTCAAAGTCGACGCAGTGTCATTGCCTGGATCGCCACGTGCAAGGGTCAGCGTTCACGCGCCATTCCGGGATGCGCCCACGTCCCGTCAGCTGCGTTGAGGATGACGCCCTCGACAGGTTGTTCAAAACGGGGAATGGAGATGGGGCGTCGCAAATGATGAGACCGCCATCCTGCGACCGTCGATCGTGTCGAACATGAAACGTAGCGGCCGCCCAATCCATGCGGCGGCCGCGGAAGCGACGTCGCCTACTTCTTGACCACCGGAACGGTGAGCGAACTGACGAGCGCCGTCACCGGTGCCAGCAGACCGCCACCCGTCACAGCGCCGCCCCCTTGCCCGGAATTGCCGTTCAGCGAGACAGCCAGTGCCGGGACTACGCCGGCCACCGAGCCGACTGCCGAACCGACAGAATGCACCGCCGCGTTGACGATCGTCGCGCCGCCGGAGACAAGCGTGCCGACTGCATTGGTCGCACCTCCGACTGCACCCGCTGCCGTGCCGCCGTTGAGTGCGACACTCAGTGCCGGCAACGTGCCGGCGATCGCGCCGGTCGTACCGGTTACGGTGTTCGCCAGCGTGCTCGCGACGCCGGTCGTCACCGTCGCGAGGGATCCGGCTGCACCGCTTGCGCCGTTGAGGACGCCGGTTCCGGAACCGATGATGCCGCCGACGCCGCTCGTTGCAGGTCCGATCAGCGACGTGACGGCCGATGCGATCGGCGTGATCGCGGCCGTGCCGCTGCCGGCGATTCCGGTTACCGCGCCGGACGCCGCACCGATTGCGCCGTTGGCTGCACCGATCGGCAGCGATCCGCCGAGGGTGCCGACGATGCTGGTGATCGGCGTGATCAGCGCGCCGCCATTGCCCACGACACCGGTGACGGCGTTGACGACGCCCGTGCCGGTGTTGGCGACCGTGCCCACGACGCCGCCCAGGCCGCCGATCGCACCCCCGCTGCCGCCAACGCCACCCAGTGCGCCGGTCAACGTGCCGACTGCTCCGGTTGCCGTGTTGGCTACCGTGCCGACGACGCCACCCAGGCCGCCTGCCCCGCCACCAGTCCCGCCGATGCCGCCCAAGGTGCCCGTTACGGTACCGATCGCGCCGGTCGCCGTATTGGCTACCGTGCCAACGACGCCGCCCAGGCCGCCTGTCGCGCCACCCGCCCCGCCGATGCCACCCAAGGTACCCGTTACGGTACCGATCGCGCCGGTCGCCGTATTGGCTACCGTGCCGACGACACCGCCCAGGCCACCCGTCGCACCACCCGTCCCGCCGATGCCGCCCAGGGTTCCCGTCAACGTACCGACTGCACCGGTTGCCGTGTTGGCTACCGTGCCGACGACACCGCCCAGGCCGCCGATCGCACCACCACTGCCGCCAACGCCACTCAGGGCTCCCGTCAACGTGCCGACTGCTCCGGTTGCCGTGTTGGCTACCGTGCCAACGACACCGCCCAAGCCACCCGTCGCACCGCCAGTCCCGCCGATGCCACCCAAGGTGCCCGTCACCGTGCCAACCACACCGCCAAGACCACCAGTCGGATCACTACCGCCCACGCCACCCAACGCGCCAGTGACCTCGCCAACCGCACCAGTTGCCGCATTGGCTACCGTGCCAACGACGCCACCCAGGCCACCCGTTGCACCACCCGTCCCGCCGATGCCGCCCAAGGCTCCCGTCACCGTGCCAACCACACCACCGAGACCACCAGTCGATCCACCGCTGCCGCCGACACCGCCCAGCGCACCCGTCAACGTGCCGACCGCACCGGTTGCCGTGTTGGCTACCGTGCCAACGACACCACCCAGACCACCCGTTGCTCCACCAGTCCCTCCGATGCCGCCCAAGGCGCCCGTCACCGTGCCGACCACACCGCCGAGGCCACCAGTCGATCCACCGCTGCCGCCAACACCGCCCAGCGCACCCGTCAACGTGCCGACCGCACCGGTCGCCGTATTGGCTACCGTGCCAACGACACTACCCAGACCACCCGTCGCGCCACCAGTCCCGCCGATGCCGCCCAGGGCTCCCGTCACAGTGCCGACCGCACCGGTCGCCGTATTGGCTACGGTACCAATGACGCCACCCAGACCACCCGTTGCGCCACCAGTCCCGCCAATACCACCCAAAGCTCCCGTCACCGTGCCACCCACACCGCCGAGGCCACCAGTCAAACCGCCGCTGCCGCCAACACCGCCCAATGCACCGGTCAACGTGCCAACTGCACCGGTCGCCGTATTGGCTACCGCGCCAACGACACCACCCAGGCCGCCTGTCGCGCCACCCGCCCCACCGATTCCTCCCAAAGCCCCCGTCACCGTGCCAACCACGCCGCCGAGACCACCAGTCGGATCACCACCGCCCACGCCACCCAGCGCACCGGTGACCGTGCCAACCGCACCGGTTGCCGTATTGGCTACGGTGCCAATGACGCTACCCAGACCACCTGTTGCGCCGCCCGTCCCGCCAATGCCACCCAAAGCTCCCGTCACCGTGCCAACCACGTCACCGAGACCACCAGTCGAACCGCCGCTGCCACCCACGCCACCCAGCGCACCCGTCAACGTGCCGACTGCACCAGTTGCCGTATTGGCTACCGTGCCAACGACACCGCCCAGACCACCCGTTGCACCACCCGTCCCGCCGATGCCGCCCAAGGCGCCCGTCACCGTGCCAACCACACCGCCGAGGCCGCCCGTCGATCCACCGCTGCCACCCACGCCACCCAGCGCGCCAGTGACCGTGCCAACCGCACCGGTTGCCGCATTGGCTACCGTGCCAACAACACCACCCAGGCCGCCCGTTGCACCACCGGTCCCGCCGATACCGCCCAACGCGCCAGTCACCGTACCGACCACACCGCCGAGGCCGCCGGTCGATCCACCGCTGCCGCCCACGCCACCCAGCGCACCCGTCAACGTGCCGACCGCGCCGGTTGCCGCGTTAGCTACCGTGCCAACCACGCCACCGAGGCCACCGGTCGAGCCACCGCTTCCACCCACGCCACCCAACGCGCCAGTGACCGTGCCAACCGCACCAGTCGCCGCGTTGGCTGCCGTGCCAACGACACCACCCAGGCCACCCGTTGCACCACCGGTGCCGCCAATACCGCCCAAAGCTCCCGTCACCGTGCCGACCACACCGCCGAGCCCACCAGTCGGATCGCCGCTGCCGCCAACGCCACCTAACGCTCCTGTCACTGTGCCAACCACGCCACCGAGACCACCCGTCGATCCACCGCTGCCACCCACGCCACCCAACGCGCCAGTGACCGTGCCAACCGCACCGGTTGCCGCATTGGCTACCGTGCCAACGACACCACCCAGGCCACCCGTTGCACCACCGGTCCCGCCGATGCCACCGATGCCGCCCAACGGTCCCGTCACCGTGCCAACCACGCCGCCGAGACCACCAGTCGATCCACCGCTGCCACCCACGCCACCCAGCGCGCCAGTGACCGTACCAACCGCACCAGTTGCCGCATTGGCTACCGTGCCAACGACGCCACCCAGGCCACCCGTTGCACCAACAGCCCCGCCGATGCCACCCAAGGCTCCCGTCACCGTACCAACCACACCGCCAAGCCCCCCCGTCGATCCACCACTGCCGCCCACGCCACCCAGCGCACCGGTGACCGTACCGAGCACGCCCCCGATACCGCCCGTAGCGCCACCGCCACCGCCTCCACCAATCCCGCCGAGTGCCCCCGTCAGAGAACCGGCCACGCCCGCGACCGGCGCGAGCAATCCGTCACCCAGACTGATGGCCGCACTCCCCGCCGCCGACCCTGCCGCCCCGATCGCGATACCGCCGGCATTCGTCGGGCCGCCAACCGAGACGATCGCGTTCCCCCATCCCGCCACGGTGCCGACGAGCCCCCCGGCCGCCGACGAACCGCCGCCGATGATCACGCCATCGGCATTACTCAGGCTTCCCGGCACGGACGTCACGACCACCGCCTCCGACGCGCTGGCGGCCACGCTGAACAAAGCCGCGACCGACAAGGCGATGCCTGTCAATTTCACGTTCATTTTCGTTTTCATGAAGACCCTCATTTCGGTTGAACAACCGCGGAACAGCTCGAACGACGACGCCTGGACCTGCCGCCCGAAGGTGGCGCGAATCGTTTGCGGATCGCCCGATACGACACGTGTTGAAACGGGTTTGAACAGGCCGGTGCAGCGGAATGGCAACCATCGCGACAAACACTTCATGCCAATTGATCTGCATCACGAAACATCAGTCATGCGAATCGAACCACCAACCATGAAACCATCGATCAACCATCGGCCGCTCACGACGACGACATCGCGAGCGGCCGCCCCCTTAAAACTTCCACAGCAGATTGCCGTACAGCGCGTGGTCGCTGAAGCTTCCACCGATCTGGCCGCTATACGACAACCCCAGCGACAGGTTCTTCGTGACGGCCGCATCGACCCCGACCTCGAGCACCGCGGCATCGCGCGCGACCGGCACGCCGACCACGCTGAACGGTGAGCCGCCGCTCGCGAACGCCAGCGTCGAACCCGGCTGCGTATTGCCGAACGCATGCCGCCAGCCGACGGTGCCGAACGCGGTGACCTTGCCCTTCGTCGTGACCGCGACATCGGTCGAGGCGCGTACGCCGAGCGTCGAGAAGCCGAGGCCGGTCGTGCTGGAATCGCCCTGCAGTGCTGCCGCGCCACCGTTCTCCCTGAAGCTGCCGGTATGCAGGCTCGCATACGCGAGTCCGACGAACGGTTCGAGTGCGACGTTGCGGATGGCCGTCGAGTAACCGATCTCGGTGAACACCTGCGTCGCGTTCGCGTCGTAGCTGGCGGTGTCGTGGTCGGAGAAGCCGCCGAACGACGGATTGCGCTCGCTATGCACGCGGTACCACGACTGCGCGAGGCCGCCGCGCACGTTCCACGCGTCGTACCGGCCGCTGGCGTACAGCGCGATCGTCTCGCCGTTCACCTTCGCCGACTGGTTCTGGTCGGCATTGAGCAGGGTGCGCGACGCGCCGCCCGCGATACCGACGCGCCAGTGGCTGCTGACCTCCGCATCCGTGCCGACGACGAAGCCATACAGGTTGCGATCGACCGACGCGACGCCGTCGCCGTCGAACCGGCTATGCGAGCCGTACAGCCGGCCCCACACCGCCGGCTTGAACGACTTGGCCGGTGTACAGCCGTTCTCCGACGCCAGGCGCCGGTCGAGCGACGCCGCGTGATCGTCCGCCGACACCGGCGCCTCGCAGCCGCACAATGCGCCGCCCGGCTGCGAGCCGAGACGCGCGCGATCGAGCACCGCGTCGCGCACGTAACGACTGTCGGACAGCAGCACGCTTCTCGTGCTCGGATGCAGATCGCCGTCAAGCTGCGCGAACGCGCGGTTGGCAGTCGGCGCATCCGACGTCAGCACGGTGTCGAACAGCGGATTGCCGGCGCCGAGCGTGCCGATCGCACCGGCCACCGACTGTCCGTCCGGCGTCGTCGCCACCGACGAGAACGGCGTGCCGTTCGGTGTCAGCGACATCAGCACCTGCGCCGGGTTGTACGTGAGCGTCGGCGTGAGGAACGCATACGTCGAGTTCACCGCGCTGAACTGCCCTTGCACGCCCGCGCCGGCATTCACGATGGTGTAGAGCTTGCCCGGCTGGTACTGCCCGGTCGCCGCGACGACCTGCACCGACCCGCCGTTGAGCGTCGTGGTGCCGGTGACGTCGAGACCGCCGCTCTGCTGCGGCGTGGCGCCGACCTGCAGCGTCGAACCGGGCTGGAACGTCGCATTGCCCGCCACCTTCAGCGGCTGCCCGAGCTGCATAACCGACGCGGTCCCGCCACCCGACACGACGAGGCCGCCGATCGTGCCGGTCCCGGTGACGGTCGCGCCGTTGCCGACGGTCACCGGCGAGCTGGCCAGCGAACCGGTGACGGCGAGCGTGCCGCCGGCCACGGTCGTCGGCCCGGACAACGTGTTCGTGCCGCTCAGCAGTTGCGCGCCCGTGCCGGCCAGCGTCAGCGGCCCGGTACCCGACAGCGTGCCCGCGAACGTGCTGGTGCCCGCGGTGTTGACCGTCAGCGGCGTATTGCCGAGGTTCACGTTCGAGCCCGTCGCGCCCGACAGCGTGCCGATCGACTGCGGCGCAGCCGAGCCCGCCAGGTTCAGCGTCGCGCCGCTGCCCGCGAGGATCATCGGGCTGGTCGGCGCGAGGCTGCCGGCCCCGGCGAGCGCCAGCGTGCTGCCGCTGCCGATCGTCGTGCCGCCCGTGTAAGTATTGGCGCCGCTCAGCGTCTGCGTGCCGCCGCCCTGCACCGCGAAGCCGCCGGTGCCCGCGATCGTGCCGCCGAAGGCGCCGCCTCCCGGGCCGGCCACCGTGAGCGTGTTGCCGCCGAGATTCACGGTCGAACCCGCCGTGCCCGACAAGGCACTCGTCGTCTGCGGGCTGCTCGCGTGAGCCACGTCGAGCGTCGCGCCGGTGCCGGCCAGCGTGACCGCGCTGCCGGACGACAGTCCGCCGCTGCCGCCGACCGCCAGCGTGCTGCCGCTGCCGATCGTCGTGCCGCCCGTGTAGGTGTTGGCCCCTGTGAGCGTCGTCGTCGACGGGCCGCTGACCGCCAGGTTGCCGCCGCCCGAAATCGGCCCGCTCAAGCCGAGGTTGTTGGCGCCGCCGACCGTCAGCGTCGAACCCGTGCCGAGATTCACCGCGTTGCCGAGCGTCGTGCCGGCCACGCTGGTGCCGAGCGTGCCGCCGTTACCGCCGACGCTCAGCGAGCCGCTGCCGAGTGCTGTCGGCGTGCCGGCGACCAGCGTGCCGCCGCCCGTGACGCTCGTGCCGCCGGTGTAGGTGTTGGCGCCGGACAGCGTCGTCGTCGCCGGGCCCGTGACCGACAGAGTGCCGTTACCGGAAATCGCGCCGGTCAGGCCGAGGCTGTTCGGGCCGCTTACCGTCAGCGTGGAACCCGTCCCGAGGTTCACCGCATTGGCCAGCGTCGTGCCCGGCGTGCCGGCTGCCAGCGTGCCGCCTGCGCCGCCGGTGTTCAACGCGCCGGTCCCGAGCGCCGTATTGCTGCCCGCGACCAGCGTGCCGCCGCCGGTCAGGTTCGTGCCGCCCGAATACGTGTTCGAACCGGTCAGCGTCTCGGTGCCCGTGCCGCCCAGCGTCAAGCTGCCGCCCGTGCCGGCGATCGTGCCGCCGTACGTGCCGCTGCCCGACCCGCCGAGTGTCAGGTTGTTGCCGCCGAGGTTCACCGTCGAACCGGCCACGCCCGACAGCCCGGTCGTCGTTTGCGGCGTCGTCGCGCCGCTGACGTCGAAGGTTGCGCCCGCACCGGTCAGGCTCAGCGGACTGCTCGCCGACAGGCTGCCGCCTGCGCCGATCGCCAGCGTGCCGTTGTTGATCGTCGTCGCACCGCTGTACGTGTTGCTGCCCGTCAGCGTTTCCGTCCCCGTGCCGGCCATCGTCAACCCGCCCGTGCCGCCGACCGTCCCACCGAACGTGCCGCTGCCCGACCCGCCAAGCGTCAGCGTATTGCCGCCGAGGTTCACCGCCGCCCCCGCGACGCCCGACAACGCGCCCGTCGACTGCGGCGTCGTGGCCGCGCTCAGATCGAGCGTCGCGCCCGTGCCGGACAGATCGACCGCGCTGCCCGACGACAGGCTGCCGCCCGCGCCCACCGCCAGCGTGCTGCCGTTGCCGATCGTCGTGTTGCCCGTGTAGGTGCTCGTACCGGAGAGCGTCGTCGTCGACGGGCCGGTCACGGCCAGGTTGCCGCTCCCCGAGATCGCGCCGCCCAGGCCCAGATTGTTCGCACCGCCAACCGTCAGCGTCGAACCCGTGCCGAGATTGATCGCGTTCGTCAGTGTCGTGCCCGCGACGCTCGTGCCGAGCGTGCCGCCCGCGCCGCTCGTGTTCAGCGCACCCGAGCCGAGTGCCGAACCGTTGCCGGCGAGCAACGTACCGCCGCCGTTCAGGTTCGTGCCGCCCGAATACGTGTTGTTGCCCGTCAGCGTTTCGGTGCCCGTGCCCGACAACGTGAGGCTGCCGCCCGTACCGGCGATCGTGCCGCCATACGTGCCGCTGCCCGTGCCGCCCAGCGTCAGCGCATTGCCGCCGAGGTTCACCGTCGAACCCGCTACGCCCGACAACGCGCCCGTCGACTGCGGTGCCGTAGCCGCACTCAGGTCCAGCGTGGCCCCCGCCCCAGCCAGATCGACCGCGCTGCCCGACGACAGGCTGCCGCCCGCGCCCACGGCCAGCGTGCTGCCGTTGCCGATCGTCGTGCCGCCCGTGTACGAGCTCGCGCCGGTGAGCGTCGTCGTCGACGGGCCGGTCACGGCGAGATTGCCGCTGCCCGAGATCGCGCCGGCGAGGCCCAGATTGTTCGCACCGCCAACTTTCAGCGTCGAACCCGCACCGAGGTTCACCGCATTGCCGAGCGTCGTGCCGGCCACGCTGGTGGCGAGCGTGCCGCCCGCGCCGCTCGTGTTCAGCGCCCCCGTGCCGAGTGCCGAACCGCCGCCGGCGATCAGCGTGCCGCCACCGGTCAGGTTCGTGCCGCCCGAATACGTGTTGTTGCCCGTCAGCGTTTCGGTGCCCGTGCCGCCCAGCGTCAGGCTGCCGCCGTTGCCGGCGATCGTACCGCTGTAAGTGCCGCTGCCCGACCCGCCGAGCGTCAGGTTGTTGGCGCCGAGGTTCACCGTCGAACCCGCCACGCCCGACAACGTGCCGGTCGTTTGCGGCGTGGTCGCGCCGCTCAGGTCGAAGGTTGCGCCCGCACCCGTCAGGCTCACCGGCGTCGTCGCCGACAGGCTGCCGCCCGCGCCGATCGCCAGCGTGCCGCTGTTGATCGTCGTCGCGCCGGTATAGGTGTTGGCCCCCGTCAGCGTTTCGGTGCCCGTGCCGGTCATCGTCACGCCGCCCGTGCCGGCGATGTTGCCCGCATAGGTGCCGCTGCCCGTGCCGCCGAGCGTCAGGTCGTTGGCGCCGAGGTTCACCGTCGAACCCGCCACGCCCGAGATCGCACCGGTCGATTGCGGCGACGTGGCGCCGCTCAGGTCGAGCGTCGCGCCGGACGTCGTCAGGCTGACCGGGCTGCTCGACGACAGGCTGCCGTTACCGCTGATCGCCAGCGTGCCGCTGTTGATCGTCGTCGCCCCCGTGTACGTGTTGCTGCCCGTCAGCGTTTCGGTGCCGGTGCCCGACAGCGTCAGTCCACCCGTGCCGCCGATCACACCCGCATACGTGCCGCTGCCCGACCCGCCGAGCGTCAGCGTATTGCCGCCGAGGTTCACGTTCGTGCCCGTTCCGCCGGACAGCGCGCCCGTCGTCTGCGGCGAGGTTGCCGCGCTCAGGTCCAGCGTCGCCCCGGTGCCCGACAGGTCGATCGCGCTGCCCGACGACAGGTTGCCGCCAGCGCCCACCGCCAGCGTGCTGCCGCCGCCGATCGTCGTGCCGCCCGTGTAGGTGTTCGCACCGGACAGCGTCGTCGTCGACGGGCCCGTGACCGCCAGGTTGCCGCTGCCCGAGATCGCACCGCCCAGGTCGAGACCGTTCGCGCCGCCGACCGTCAGCGTCGAACCCGCGCCCAGGTTCACCGTGTTGCCCAGCGTCGTGCCGGGCGTGCCCGCAGTCAGCGTGCCGCCCGCGCCGCTCGTGTTCAGCGCGCCCGTGCCGAGTGCCGTATTGCTGCCCGCGACCAGCGTGCCGCCGCCGGTCAGGCTCGTGCCGCCCGTGTACGTGTTGTTGCCCGTCAGCGTCTCGGTGCCGCTGCCCGACAGCGTCAGGCTGCCGCCCGCACCGGCGATCGTGCCGCCGTACGTGCCGTTGCCCGTGCCACCCAGCGTCAGGTTGTTGCCGCCGAGGTTCACCGTCGAACCGGCCACGCCCGACAGCGTGCCGGTCGTCTGCGGGGTCGTCGCGCCGCTCACGTCGAACGTGGCGCCCGCACCGGTCAGGTTGACCGGGCTGCTCGCCGACAGGCTGCCGCCCGCGCCGATCGCCAGCGTGCTGCCGCCGCCGATCGTCGTTGCGCCCGTGTACGTGTTGTTGCCGGTCAGCGTTTCGGTGCCCGTGCCCGACAGCGTCAGCCCGCCCGTGCCGCCCACGGTGCCGCCGAACGTGCCGTTGCCCGAACCGTTCAGCGTCAGCGTGTTGCCGCCGAGGTTCACCGTCGTGCCCGAGACGCCCGACAGCGTGCCCGTCGTCTGCGGCGTCGTGGCCGCGCTGACGTCGAGCGTCGCCCCCGTGCCCGACAGGTCGACCGCGCTGCCCCCCGACAGGCTGCCGCCCGCGCCCACCGCGAGCGTGCTGCCGCTGCCGATCGTCGTGTTGCCCGTGTACGTGCCGGTACCGGTGAGCGTCGTCGTTGCCGGGCCGGTCACCGACAGGTTGCCGCTGCCGGCAATCGCGCCGCCGAGGCCGAGATTGTTCGCACCGCCAACCGTCAGCGTCGAGCCCGTGCCGAGATTGATCGCGTTGGTGACCGTCGTGCCGGCCACGCTGGTGCCGAGCGTGCCGCCCGCGCCGCTCGTGTTCAATGCGCCCGTGCCGAGCGCCGCGCTGCTGCCCGCGAGCAGCGTGCCGCCGCCGTTCAGGTTCGTGCCGCCCGAATACGTGTTGTTGCCCGTCAGCGTCTCGGTGCCGCTGCCCGACAGCGTCAGGCTGCCGCCCGCACCGGCGATCGTGCCGCCGTACGTGCCGTTGCCCGTGCCGCCCAGCGTCAGGTTGTTGCCGCCGAGGTTCACCGTCGAACCGGCCACGCCCGACAGCGTGCCCGTCGTCTGCGGGGTCGTCGCGCCACTCACGTCGAACGTGGCGCCCGCACCGGCCAGGTTGACCGGGCTGCTCGCCGACAGGCTGCCGCCTGCGCCGATCGCCAGCGTGCCGCTGTTGATTGTCGTCGCACCCGTGTACGTGTTGCTGCCCGTCAACGTTTCGGTGCCCGAACCGGACATCGTCAGCCCGCCGGACCCGCCGATCGTGCCGGCATAGTTGCCGTTGCCGGCACCGGCGAGCGTCAGCGTATTGCCGCCGAGATTGACGTTCGTGCCGGCGACGCCCGACAGCATCCCGCTCGTCTGCGGCGAGGTCGCCGCGCTCAGGTCCAGCGTCGCGCCCGAGCCGGAGAGGTTGAGCGCGCTGCCCGCGGACAGGCCGCCGCCCGCGCCCACCGCCAGCGTGCTGCCGCCGCCGATCGTCGTGTTGCCCGTGTACGTGTTCGCACCCGTGAGCGTCGTCGTCGACGGGCCGCTCACCGACAGGCCACCGCTGCCGGAAATCGCACCGCCGAGGCCAAGATCGTTCGCACCGCCAACCGTCAGCGTCGAACCCGCGCCGAGATTCACCGTGTTGCCGAGCGTCGTGCCCGCCACGTTCGTGCCGAGCGAGCCGCCCGCACCCGAGACGTTCAACGCACCGGTACCCAGTGCGCTGCCGTTGCCGGCAATGAGCCCGCCGCCGTTCAGCGTCGTGCCGCCCGTGTACGTGTTCGGGCCCGTCAGCGTCGTCGTGCCCGAGCCGGTTTGCGCGAGGCTGCCGTCGCCGGCAATCGTGCCGCTCAGGCCGAGGTTGTTCGCGCCGTTCAGGCCGAGCGTCGCGCCCGCGCCGAGATTCACCGCGTTGCCGAGCGTCGTGCCGCTCACGCTGGCGTTCAGCGTGCCGTTGCCGTTCACGTTCAGCGCGCCGGTGCCGAGCGCCGTATTGCTGCCCACGCTCAGCCCGCCGCTGTTCAGCGTCGTGCCGCCGCTGTAGGTGTTCGAGCCGCCGAGCGTGGTCGTGCCCGTGCCCGACTGCGCCACGCCGCCCGCCCCGGAAATGATGCCGCTGAGGCCGAAGTCGTTGATACCGCCGAGGTTCAGGGTCGAACCGCCGCCGAGGTCGAACCCGTTGGCGAGCAGGATGTTGGCCGTGCTCGCGTTGAGCGCGCCGCCGGTGCCGCTCACGTGGACCGTGCCCGTGCCGAGCGCCGTGCTGCTGCCGACGGACAAACCGCCACCGCTCAGCGTCGTGCCGCCCGTATAGGTGTTGGCGCCGGTGAGCGTCGTCGTCCCGCTGCCGGTTTGCGCGAGACTGCCGCCGCCGGAGATGAGCCCGCCGAGGCTCAGGTCGGCCGCACCGTTCAGGCCCAGCGTCGCGCCTGCGCCGAGATTCACCGCATTGCCGAGCACGGTGCCGGCGACGTTCGCCGCCAGCGAGCCGCCCGCACCGGCGAGGTTCAGCGCGCCGGTGCCGAGCGCCGTGTTGCTGCCCGCGATCAGCGTGCCGCCGCCGGTCAGGTTCGTCCCGCCTGAATAAGTGTTGTTGCCCGTCAGCGTCTCCGCGCCCGTACCGCCCAGCGTCAGGCTGCCGCCCGCGCCGGCGATCGTGCCGCCGAACGTCGCGTTGCCCGAGCCACCGAGCGTCAGCCCGTTGCCGCCGAGGTTCACCGTCGAACCGGCCACGCCCGACAGCGCGCCCGTCACCTGCGGCAACGTCGCGCCGCTGAGGTCGAACGTCGCGCCCGCGCCGGCCAGATTCACCGCGCCACCCGCCGACAGGCTGCCGCCCGCGCCGATCGCCAGCGTGCCGCTGTTGATCGTCGTCGCGCCGGTGTAGGTATTGATACCCGTCAGCGTCTCGGTGCCGGTGCCGGACAGCGCCAGGCCGCCCGTGCCGCCGATCGTGCCGCCGAAGGTGGTGTTGCCCGCGCCGCCCAGCGTCAACGTGTTGCCGCCGAGGTTCACCGCCGAGCCGGCCACGCCGGCCAGCCCGCCCGTCGCCTGCGGCGACGTGGCCGCGCTCAGGTCGAGCGTCGCGCCCGCGCCGGCCAGGTCGAACAGACTGGCCGCCGACAGGCCGCCGCCCGCGCCCACCGCGAGCGTGCTGCCATTGCCGATCGTCGTGTTGCCGGTGTACGAGCCGAGCCCCGTGAGCGTCGTCGTTGCCGGGCCGTTCACGGCCAGGTTGCCGCCGCCGGTGATCGCGCCGCCCAGCCCAAGATTGTTCGCACCGCCAACCGTCAGCGTCGCGCCCGTGCCGAGATTCACCGCGTTGCCGAGCACGGTGCCGCCGACGCTCGTGCCGAGCGTGCCGCCCGCGCCCGCGACGTTCAGCGTCCCCGTACCGAGCGCCGCGCCGTTGCCGGCGATCAGCCCGCCGCCGCTCAGCGTCGTGCCGCCCGAGAACGTGTTCGCACCGAGCAGCGTCGTCGTGCCGCTGCCGGTTTGCGCGATCCCGCCGTTGCCGGCAATCACGCCGCCCAGGCTCAGATCCGCCGAGCCGTTCAGGCCGAGCGTCGCGCCCGCGCCGAGATTCACCGCATTGCCGAGCAAAGTGCCGGCGACGTTCGTCGCCAGCGTGCCGCCAGCGCCCGTCACGTTCAGCGCACCCGTGCCCAACGCCGCGCCATTGCCCGCGATGAGCCCGCCGGCGCCCAGCGTCGTGCCGCCCGAGAACGTGTTCGTACCGGTGAGCGTCGTCGTGCCCGTGCCGGTTTGCGCAAGGCTGCCGTTCCCGGCGATCGTGCCACCCAGGCCCAGGTCGGTCGCGCCGTTCAGCCCCAGCGTGACGCCGGTGCCGAGATTCACCGCATTGCCGAGCGTCACGCCCGGCACGCTCGCGCCGAGCGACGCCGAGCCGTTGACGTCGAGCGCGCCCAGGCCGAGCGCCGTGGCGCTGCCGACCACCAGGCTGCCGCCGGTCAGCGCCGTGCCGCCCGTGAACGTGTTGTTGCCCGTCAGTGCTTGCGAGCCGGTACCCGACAGCGTCAGCCCGCCCGCGCCGCCGATGTTGCCGGCGAAGACGCCGTTGCCGCTACCGGCCAACGTCAGGTGGTTCGCCCCGAGATCGATCGCCGAACCCGCGACGCCCGACAGCGTGCCGATCGACTGCGGCGTGGTCGCACCGGCCACGCTGAAGTGCGCGCCCGCGCCCGTCAGGTTGACCGGGCTCGACGCGGCAAGGCTGCCGCCCGCGCCGATTGCCAGCGTGCCGCTGCCGATCGTGGTGCCGCCGGTGAACGTCTCGGCCGCGGTCAGCGTCGTCGTGCCCGGACCGGTGACATTGAGGCCGCCGGTGCCCGAGATGATCCCGCCCAGCCCGAGGTCGTTCACGCCGCCCACCGTCAGTGCGGCGCCCGCGCCGAGCTGGATTGCATTGCCCAGCACCGTGCCGCCGACCGTCGTGCCGAGCGAGCCGCCCGCACCCGTCACGTTCAGCGCGCCCGTCCCCAGCGCGCCGCCATTGCCAGCGAGGAGCCCGCCGCCGCTCAGCGTCGTGCCGCCCGAGAACGTATTGGCACCGAGCAGCGTCGTCGTGCCGCTGCCGGTTTGCGCGATCCCGCCGTTGCCGGCGATCACGCCGCTCAGGCCGAGATCGTTCGCACCACTCAGCGCCAGCGTCGCGCCCGCGCCGAGGTTCACCGCGTTGCCCAATACCGTGCCGTTCACGCTCGCGCCAAGCGCACCGCCCGCGCCCGCGACATTCAGCGCACCGGTGCCGAGCGCCGCGTTGTTGCCGGCGAGCAGCGTGCCGGCGCTCAGCGTCGTGCCGCCGCCGAAGGTGTTCGCGCCGGACAGCGTGGTCGTTCCGGTGCCGCTCAGCACGAGCCCGCCGGTGCCGTTGATCGTGCCGTTCAGGCCGAGGTCGTGCGCGCCATTCAGCGTCAGCGACGCGCCGTTCAGGTTGATCGTGTTCGCGAGTGCCGCGCCGGCGGCCAGGTCCGCGCTCAGCGAGCCGCCGAGGCCGCTCACGTTCAGCGCGCCGCCAATGCCGAGCGCCGTGTTGCCTTCGACGATCAGGCTGCCGCCGCCCGTCAGGCTCGCACCGCCGGTGAACGTGTTCGCGCCGGACAGCGTCGTGGCGCCCGCGCCGCCGAGCGCCAGGCCGCCGGCACCGGCGATCGTGCCGCTCAGGCCCAGATCGGCCGCGCCGTTCAGGCCGAGTGTCGCGCCCGCGCCGAGGTTCACCGCATTGCCGAGCACCGTGCCGCTCGCGTTGGTCGCGAGCGAACCGCCCGTGCCGGTCACGTTCAGCGCACCCGTGCCCAATGCCGCGCCGTTGCCGGCGACGAGACCGCCCGCGCCCAGCGTCGTGCCGCCCGTGAACGTGTTCGTGCCGAGCAGCGTCGTCGTGCCCGCGCCGGTTTGCGCGAGACTGCCGTTGCCGCCGATCGTGCCGCCGAGGCTCAGGTCGGCCGCGCCGTTCAGGCCGAGCGTCGCGCCCGCGCCGAGATTCACCGCATTGCCGAGCAGCGTGCCGCTCGCGTTGGTCGCGAGCGAACCGCCCGCGCCGGTCACGTTCAGCGCACCCGTGCCCAATGCCGCGCCGTTGCCGGCGACGAGACCGCCCGCGCCCAGCGTCGTGCCGCCGGTGAACGTGTTCGCGCCGAGCAGCGTCGTCGTGCCCGAGCCGGTTTGCGCGAGGCTGCCGCCGCCACCGATCACGCCGCCGAGGCTCAGGTTGGCCGCGCCGTTCAGGCCGAGCGCCGCGCCGGCGTCGAGGTTCACCGCGTTGCCCAGCAGCGTGCCGCCGACGCTCGTGCCGAGCGAGCCGCCCGCCCCGCTCACATGCAGCGCGCCGGTGCCGAGCGCGGCGCCGTTGCCCGCGATCAGCCCGCCGCCGCTCAGCGTCGTGCCGCCCCCAAACGTGTTGAGGCCAAGCAGCGTCGTGGTGCCCGAGCCGGTTTGCGCGAGGCTGCCGCTGCCGCCGATCGCGCCGCCCAGCCCGAGGTTGGCGGAACCGTTCAGGCCCAGCGTGACGCCGGTATCCAGATTCACTGCATTGCCGAGCACCGTGCCGCCGACGCTCGTGCCGAGCGTGCCGCCCGCGCCCGTCACGTTCAGCGTGCCGGTGCCGAGCGCCGTGCCGGTGCCGACGACGATCCCGCCGCCGCCCGTCAGATTCGTTCCGCCGGTGAATGAATTGGCGCCGTTCAGCGTCAGCGTGCCGGTGCCGCTCGCGTTCAGCGCACCGCCGCCGCTCAGCGCCCCCGACAGCGCGAGGCCCGTCGCGCCGTCGACCGTCAACGCCGTGCCGAGCGCCACGTTGTTGAGCAGGTTCACGCCGGCCGCGCCGGCCTCGAGGGTGCCGCCGCCGGCAACGATCGTCCCCGTCCCCAGCCCGCCGCTGTTGTTGAGGATCGCGGTGCCGCCGGTCAGCGACGCGTCCGACGCGGTCGATGCGCCGTTGATGTGCCACGTGCCGCCCTGGACCGCGAGATGGGTGAAATTGCCGAACGTATCGACCGCGACGGTGCCGTTCGCCGCGCTGCCGGTAGCCGTGTTCAGCTGCAGGTTGAGCGTGTTGTTGCCGCCGAGGCCCGCATCGACACCGAGGCCGACCGACGATCCGGTCAGCGCATTGAACGTATTCGACGTACCGACGGCCGCGCCGAGCGACACGTTCCCCGTGACGGTTCCCGCATTGGTGAACGTATTGCCGGTGCCGGCCAGTCCGCTCGGGGCCAGCACCACGGAGCCATTGATCGCACCGCCGCTCGCGTTGGTGAAATTGACCTGCGCGCCCCCCGATGCCGTAACCACCTGCGCGGTCGGACCCGCGGTGAAGCCGAGAATGCCGGTCGTGCCGATCGTGCCGGCATTCGTGATGTTCGTCGTCCCGCCGATGCCGTTGTAGACGGTCAATGCCGGCCCGTTGCCCAGCAACCCGCTGGTCGAGCCCATCATCACGCCGGTGCTCGCGTTCGTGACGTTGACCGTGCTCGGGGACAGCACATTGCCGACGACCGTGCCGTTCGACACGACGCTCAGGCCGGCCAGCGAAGGGTCGATCGTTCCGTTGTTGGTCAGCGTGACGCCACTGCCCGTCAGCGACATCGCGGTCCCGCCGAACAACGGCACCACCGAAACGGTCGCGCCCTGGGCGACCGTGACGTTGAGGCCGTTCGTGCCGTTCGCGTAACTCGAGGTCGCGCCGGTACAGGTGACGGTGGGTGTTCCGGTGCAGGCGGCCAATGCTTCTGCGGGAATGACCCCGGCGCCGACCAGCGCGACCAGCATGCCGGTCGGAACGAGGAATTTCGGACGTGCATCCGCGCGCTTTTTATTCGAACCCATGCGCATACGCATAATCACACCTTCCCATAAAGAGAATCGACGACCCGAATCCTTCCCGCAATTGGGAATACGGAAAGGAAATACCGGAATGCGTTATTCGATTTTTCTGGATAAATGCCGCCCCGTCATCAAACCAAAACGGATGACCGGATTGACAACTGGCGAGAATTAATCAACTGGCATTATTTAATCAGCATTTTTTACTTTTAATCCCCCTGACCGGTAAATCTTCCACTTATTAGAAATCGCTGTTTCCGGCAGATCAAAACGCGACCGGAGAACCCACGCTGATTACGCGCCTCTATATCCAGGTCAAACGGCAGACGCAGCCAAAGTGCCCGCGCGGCAAGCCTTGCGCCACGAAAACAAACGCCGGAATCTCCCTCCGGCATTCAATCGGGGAACTGTTGTTTCATATATGGAATCACCTGTCTCCACCGTTCGATTCGCACTCCCCGCCTTGATCGCGAGTCCAATATAGGCTCGACTCGCAAACGTTTTCCATGGGGCCAGCGAGTTTTTGTCAAAACTCAACATTCTTTCTGCGACATTCGCACATTCGTATACTGTTTGTAAATTTTATATTTTAACTAATTAGCCTGAATTATTAAGAAAGGCAAAAAAGCCGATTTTCGAGATGCTGATTTTTTCTCGAATCTGCTTTAATTGGTTCACATCCGTCGCATTGCGGTTTTGTCTCGCGAACGATAACGCGGTGTCCAAGGGAGGACTTCACGATGGTGACGTTGAACATCAACAACCGGGCGGCGGACGTCGATGCCGATCCGTCGACGCCGATGCTCTGGGTGCTGCGCGACAACCTCGGCCTGACCGGCACCAAGTTCGGCTGCGGCACCGGCGACTGCGGCGCGTGCACCGTGCACGTCGACGGTCGGGCCGTGCGTAGCTGCACGCTCGCGCTGTCGTCGGTAGGAAGTGCGCGCATCACGACGTCCGAACACCTCGCCGACGATGCGATCGGCAAAGCCGTCCTCGACGCGTGGGTCCGCCACGACGTCGCCCAATGCGGTTATTGCCAGAGCGGCCAGATGATGAGTGCGGCAGGGCTGCTGCGCGGCAACAAGGCGCCGACCGATGCCGACATCGATCGCGCGATGGCCGGCAACCTGTGCCGTTGCGCCACCTACCAGCGCATCCGCTCCGCGATTCACGACGCGGCCAGCGCGCTTGCCTGAGACCGCCGGGAGACTGTGACCATGCGTATCCGCACTGCCGGGCGCCCGGCGAACACCCCCGCCCCCGCCGCTGCCTCCGACGCTTCGACCGTCACCGGAGCCGGTGCTCCGATGCTCGGCCGGCGCGACTTCCTGAAACTCACGATGGCGGCGAGCGGCTGTCTCGCGCTCGGCATCAAGCCGACGCGCGCCGGCGCCCAAGCCGGCATGACCCTTCGGACCTCGCCGCCTCAAGCATTCCTGATCATCGCGCCGGACAACACGGTGACGGTGGCCGTCAACCGGACCGAATCCGGCCAGGGCGTCAGCACCGCGCTGCCGATGGCGCTGGCCGACGAACTCGACGCCGACTGGCGCAACGTGCGCACCGTGCTCGCGCCGGCGGGCGAACCGTACAAGGATCCGGTGACCGGGATCCAGATGACGGGCGGCTCGACGTCGATCAACCATTCGTTTACGCAATACCGCGAACTCGGCGCGTCCGCGCGCGCGATGCTCGTCGCCGCGGCCGCCCGGCGCTGGAACGTCGATCCGGCCACGTGCCGGACCGCGCAGGGCGTCGTGACGTCCGGCAGCCACACCGCGACCTACGGCGAACTCGCGGCGGACGCGATGGCGATGCAGGTGCCGCAGCACGTGCCGCTGAAGTCGCCCGACCAGTTCCGCATCATCGGCAAGCCGACCCCGCGCGTCGATTCGCGCGCCGTGCTCGACGGAACGCTCAAGTACGGAATGGACTGGCGCCTGCCGGACATGATGGTGGCCGTGGTCGCGCGCCCGCCGCGCTTCGGCGGACAGGTTGCAAGCTACAACGCGGCGGCGGCCCGGGCCGTCAAGGGGGTGGTCGAGGTCGTCGAAATCCCGACCGATCGCGGCGGCACCGGCGTGGCCGTGATCGCGAACGGCTACTGGCCTGCCAGGCTCGGTCGCGATGCGCTGCAGGTCACGTGGAAGGACACCGGTTCGACCGTCACGTCCGCCGAACAGATGCAGGCATACAAGCAGCTCGCCGGCACGCCCGGCACCGTGGTGCGCACGGCCGATGCCGGCAACGCGCCGCCGGCGGCCACGCGCATCCGGCAGGACTACGAATTTCCGTACCTGGCTCATGCGCCGATGGAACCGCTCAGTTGCACGGTCGACGTCGGGCCGCCGAGCTGCGCGTGCGGGATCAAGATCTGGGGCGGTTCGTCGATGCAGACGACCGATCGCGCCGCGGTCGCGAAGGCACTCGGTGTCGCCCCCGAGAAAGTCCAGATCTTCACGATGATGTCGGGCGGTGACTACGGCCGGCGCTCGACGCCCACGTCGGACTACGTGGTCGAGGCCGCCCATGTGTCCGCCGCGTACCTGGCAGCCGGCCACCTGGGCCCGGTCAAGACCATCTGGACGCGCGAGGACGACCTGCGCGGCGGCTATTACCGCCCGATGGTGCTGCATCGGGTCGACATCGGCGTCGACGGCAGCGGCGCGGTGCGGGACTGGCAGCACGTCGTCGTCGGCCAGTCGGTGCTGAAGGGTTCGCCGCTCGAGCGCACGACGATTCGCAAAAGCGGCACCGATCCCGACCTCACCGAAGGCGTGGCGAACAGCCCGTACGGTTTCCCGATGCAGGTCTCGGTCCATCAGCCGGACGTCGACGTGCCGGTCCAGTCATGGCGCTCGGGCGGCAATACGCATACGGCGTTCGTGATGGAGACGCTCGTCGACGAACTCGCGCACGCGGCCCGCCAGGATCCGGTCGCGTACCGGATGGCGCGGCTGTCCGGCCCCGAGCACTCGCGCCATCGCCAGGCGCTCGCCCTGGCCGTCGACAAGTCGGGCTACGGCGCGCGCACGCTGCCTGCCGGGCACGCGTGGGGCGTCGCGATGCACGAAACCGCCGACACGGTCGTCGCGTATGTCACCGAGGTGTCGATCGAAGGCCAGCAGCCGCGCGTGCACCGCGTGACGGCCGGCGTGCATGCTGGCCGCATCGTGAACCCGACCGGCGCGGAAGCGCAGATCCAGGGCGGTGCGCTGTTCGGCCTCGCGACGACCAAGCCGGGTTTCGCGATCGACGTGGAGCATGGTGCGGCCCGCAACGCCGGCTTCGCCGACTACTCGCCGGTGCGGATGCAGGAAGCGGCGCCGGTGGACGTGTTCTTCGTCCCGTCGGACGCGCACCCGACCGGGTTGAGCGAGGCCGGCGTGCCGCCGATCGCACCGGCGGTCGCCAACGGCGCGTTCGTCCTGACCGGCGAGCGGATGCGCGCGTTGCCGTTCGCGCCGATGCTGGTCGCGTCGACCGCGCCCGTGATGCCGGCCGCAGCGGCGCCAGTGGAAGACGATCCGTACGCCGACCTGCCGGCCGGCGGTTGCCGGATGCCGCACAAGGCGAAGACGGCCACCTTGAAGCCGAAGGTCAGTCAAAGCCAGGCGGGCGTCGGGCAAGGCAGCTCGGTGCCCAAATTTCTCCGTCCCAAGCGGAAGGCAGGCATCCCGTGCATCGACGATCTCAAGAAGCCGACGACGACCTGATGCCCGTGATCGGTTTGGCGCGCCGAATGCCGGGATGGGAGGAGGCGTGTGCGCGGCGGCGTTTATCGGGTAGGTCACTGACGTTGAGGGCTCGCCCCGCGAGCCCGAATCCCGCGCGCCGCCGCCTGCCCCAGATTCCGCCAGGCCATCACCGCGCCCACCATCAGCAACAGAGCCGAAACGATCAATGCCCGCTCCATTCCAAGGACAAACGCCACGCCCCCTGCCTCACGAACGAAGAAGCCGAACAACGCGACGCCCATCACGCCGCCCACCTGTCGCGCCGTATTCAACAACCCCGACGCCACACCTGACTGCGCGCCGCTCACCGCCGCGAGCGCCGCGTCCATGATGGTCGGTATCGTCAACGCAATGCCGCCGCCTGCAAGCAGCATCGGTATCGCAAGCAACCCGCTGGAATGCGCAGCAATCGCCGGCCACATCGCCAGATAACCGACCGCCGAAATCGACAACCCGGCCGTCGCCAGCGTGCGCGCGCCCAGCCGGCCGGTCAGCCGCCCGGCGACGATACTCATGATCATCAGCACCCCCATCATCGGCAGAAACGCGACACCTGCGCGCACGGGGGTCATATGCCAGACCGACTGAAACAGCAGGCTCAATGTAAAGACGATGCCGTAGAAGACCAGGTTCGCGATCGCGCCGATCACGATCGAGCTGCGGACGATCCGGTCCTGCCACAACGCGGCCGGCAGCATCGCGTCCGGCTTGCGCGCTTCCAGCCGGACGAACGCGACGCCCAACGCAACGCACAACGCGAACGCACTCACGATGACCGGACTGCGCCACCCCAGCGCACTGATCTCGGTCGATGCGAACGTGAGCGCCGCCAGCGCAAGCGCACCGGTCAGTTGCGCGGGGAGATCGAGGCGCCTGCCGCCCTGCGCTTGCGTGTCGGGCGCGAACCGCCACGTCATCCAGATACCGGCGATGCCGACCGGCACGTTGACCAGGAAAATGCTGCGCCAGCCGACGGTAGCGATGAGCAACCCGCCGGCCAGCGGCCCCGCAGCCAGCGCGATGCCGCCGCCGGCGCCCCACCAGCCGATCGCGCGGCTACGCGCTGCCGCGTCGTCGAAGGCGAGACGCAGCACGGCCAACGAGTTCGGCACCAGCAGCGCGGCGCCGATCCCCTGAACGAGACGCCAGGCGATCAACGCGCCGATGGCATGCGCGGTGCCGCAGCCGATCGACGACAGCGCGAAGATCGCGTAACCGGCAATGAACATGCGCTTTGCCCCCAGCCGGTCGCCGAGCGCACCCGCCATCAGCAGGGTCGCCGCGAACACGAGCGCATACGCGTTGACGACCCATTGCAGGTCGGTGAGCGCGGCGCCAAACGCCGTTCGCAACGCATCGAGCGCAACGTTGACGACGCTGACGTCGATCAGGACGACCGCGTAACCGAGGCACGCCGCCGTTTGAACCCGCCGCGGATGAGGGGTGGATGAGGTCTGCATCGGCAATCCTTCGCATTCGGAGAATTGAAGCGTAGAGGATCGCCTTCTGTGCGAATATTCCGCAAAACAGCACGGCACCCTGGAGAAAATGCACCGATGTTCGACTGGGAAAACCTGCGTTACTTCGTGGCCGTCGCTCAAGCCGGGAGTCTTTCCGCGGCCGCCCGGCGATTAAACGTCGACCACGCGACAGTCAGCCGTCGCCTCGCCGCGCTCGAATCGGAATTGAAGATGCGCGTGATCGACAGGTTGCCGCGCGCGTGCCGGCCGACTGCCGCCGGCCGGCAGATCCTCGAATTCGCCGGGAAAATGGAGGAGCACGCGTTTGCGATCGAGCGCCTCGCGCTCACGGAACACCTGCCGATGCACGGCACCGTGACGATCAGCGTGCCGCCCGTGCTCGCCAACAATTTCTACGCGAATCATCTGTATGCGTTCGCGCAAATGCATCCGGGCATTCGGCTGTCGCTGGCCAGCCAGGCGCAAAGCGTCTCGCTCGCCCGCCGTGAAGCGGATATTGCCGTGCGCCTGTTCCGCCCCGAGGAGCCGCAAAACGTGACGCGCAAGCTGGGCGAGATGGCTTTCGGGCTCTATGCGAGTCGCGACTACGCGCACGCGTCGACGCCTGACGATTGGGCGTTCATCTGCTACGACGCGCAATTCGCCGAAATGCCGCATCAGAAATGGCTCGAGTCGATCGCTCGAGGTCGCCGCATCGCGTGCGAAGTCAGCGATATCACAACGCAGCAGGTCGCGGCCCGGACGGGCATCGGCGTGGCGGGCCTGCCCGTGTTCATGGGCGATGACGATCCGGGGTTGCAGCGCCTGCCGTTCGACGGGGAACCGTACTACCGCGAAATCTGGCTGGTCGTGCATGCCGATCTCAGGCATTCGCCGTCGATTCGCGCGGCGATCGACTTCATCGCTGACGTGACGGGCAGGACCTTCGCGCCGGATTCGCGGCAGTAGCGACGGCCATCGCCGTGGCATGCGATACCAGGCGCGGGGATCGATCGCGATGCCTGCGCCGAGCTTCACCACGCCCCTTCTTGCGGGCGCGCGGCGTCAACCACCCATCTGCACACACGCGCGCCCCATCAAACCACCGCCCTCAACCACCCCAGCACATCCCCCTGCGCACTCCCCGCCACCACCGGCTCCGGCGTCAACAAGCAGTAATGCGAACCATCCTCGACGAACCCCATCGGCGCGACCAGCACCCCGCTTTCAATATCATCGCGAACGAGATGCCACGGGCCGATCGCGACACCAAGCCCCGCAACCGCCGCCTGCAGACTGAAATAGAAATGGTCGAACGTCTGCCCCCGCCCCTTCGCGGCCGGCTGATTCGCCGCCACCGCCCATTCCTTCCACGCGTCCGGCCGTGTCCGCGTGTGCAGTCGCGGAACATCCGCCTTCAACGCACGACTGCCACGACGCGCGGAAAACCACGCATCGACCTTATCCGGCCGGCAGACCGGCCCCACCTGCTCCGCGAACAGCCGCTGCGCGTGATAACCCGCCGGCCACGCAAAGTCATCGCGCCGAATCGCCATGTCGATGCCGCTGTCGAATGAGAACGGACCGCCCGCGGCAGCCAGGTGGACGTCGACGCCCGCATGCCGCGCCTGAAAATCCGGCCAGCGCGGAATCAGCCAGCGCATCAGAAGCGTCGGCTCGCACGACAGCACCCAGCGCCGTGCCCGGGCAGCCTCGGTACGCAATGCCTGCGCGGCGTGACGCATCAGCCCCAGCCCGTCATGGACGGCCTGCGCCAGCTTGCGGCCCGCATCGGTCAGGAACACGCGACGGCTGCGCCGCTGGAACAGCGCGACGCCCAGGTCGTCCTCGAGCAATCGCACCGCGCGGCTGACCGCGCCATGGGTCAGGCACAGCTCGTCGGCCGCACGGCTGAAATTCTCGTGACGCGCCGCCGCCTCGAAGCAACGCAACGCCATCAGCGATGGCAGGTTCGTGCGAACCGATGGTGAGTCAATCTCACCATTCTGGTCAGAAATCATCGCTTTTCCCGCTGGAACATGACCCTTAAGATTGCGCCATCAAGCCATCAATCGCAAGGACAAGACGATGACCGAACTGATAGTTGTAGTCACCATCACGCTGCTGGCCGTGATCAGCCCGGGGCCGGATTTCGCGATGGTCACGCGCAACAGCCTGATGCTGTCGCGCCGCTCGGGCGTGCTCACCGCGCTGGGTATCGGGCTCGGCGTAACGGTGCACGTGAGCTACACGCTGCTGGCGTCGGCCTGCTGATCCGCCAGTCGCTGTGGCTCTTCAATGCCGTCAAGCTGGTCGGCGCGATCTACCTGGTCTACCTCGGCGTGAAGATGCTCATGACGAAGGCCGGCAACGGGCAGACGGATGCACCGGCCGCCCCGCTGTCCGACCTGGCCGCGCTGCGCACCGGCTTCCTGACCAATGCGCTGAACCCCAAGACCACGGTGTTCATCGTCAGCCTGTTCATGCAGGCCGTGCGGCCCGACACGCCGTTGATCGTGCAGATCGGCTACGGCGCGTTCATCGCCGTCGCGCATGCCGGCTGGTTCAGCCTGGTGGCCCTGTGCTTCTCCGCGACGGCCGTCCGCGATCGCCTGCTGGCGCTGCGGCACTGGATCGACCGCACCTTCGGCTGCCTGCTCGTGGGCTTCGGCGTCGCGCTCGCCATCGCGCGCGGCGGGCGCTGACGCGCCGCGCCGTCGACCACACCGGCGCGCTGCATGCGAAGCAGCCGCGCGCCGGTCACGGTGCGTCGTCAGTCTCAGCGCTTCGCGCTCAATCCCGCCCGCACGCCCGCCGGTTCCCGGCTGCGCCCGAGCAGCGCCGCCAGCGACAGATCCGCGAGCTTGCCGAACGGCGCACGCAGCAGGCTCGGCAGGTTCCAGCGCCCCAGCACGAACACGCCCTTCGCATGGCTCATCGCGCGGAATCCCTCGATGCCGTGATACGCGCCCATCCCGCTCGGGCCAACGCCGCCGAACGGCAAGTCTTCCTGCGCGACATGCAGGAGCGTGTTGTTGATGCCGACGTTGCCGGACGTGGTGCGCTTGAGCAACGACTCGCAGTCGCTGTCCTGCGCACCGAAGTAATACAGCGCGAGCGGCCGCGGACGCGCATTCACGTAGTCGACGACTTCGTCGATCGTGCGATACGTGCGCACCGGCAGGATCGGCCCGAAGATTTCTTCCTGCATGACGGTCGTGTCGTCGCCGGCCCCGACGATCAGCGTGGGCGCGAGCGTCCGCTTGCGGGTGGCCGCCTGCTGCGGGTTCACGCCCGCCTCGATCACGCGCGCGCCCTTGCTGCGCGCTTCGTCGACGAGGCTTTTCAGGCGATCGAAATGCCGGTCGCTGACGATCGACGTGTAGTCGGGGCTGGTCGGCCCGCCCGGATAGAAGCGCGCGACGGCCGCATCGTATTGCGCGACGAACGCGTCCAGGTCGTCTTCATGCACCAGCGCATAGTCGGGCGCGACGCAGGTCTGCCCGCCGTTCGACAGCTTGCCGAACACGATGCTGGACATCGTCCGGCCATTGACGTGCCCTCTCGCGACGATCGCCGGGCTCTTGCCGCCGAGTTCGAGCGTCACCGGCACCAGGTTGTCGCTGGCCGCCTTCATCACCTTGCGGCCCACCTGCGTGCTGCCGGTGAACAGCAGATGATCGAACGGCAAGCCGCTGAAGGCGGCGCCGACTTCCGGACCGCCGAGCACGACCGCGACTTCCTCGCTCGGGAAGGTTTCCGCGAGCATCCGCCGCATCACCTCGCTCGTGCGCGGCGTCAGTTCCGACGGTTTGAGCATCGCGCGATTGCCCGCGGCCAGCGCGGTGGCCAGCGGAATGAACGTGAGCGCGAACGGGTAATTCCACGGCGCCATCACGCCGATGACACCCAGCGGCTGGTACTCCACGTGCGCCTGCCCGGCCCGGTAAAAGATCCCGACGTGCCGACGCTGCGGCTTCATGAAGCGGCGCAGGTTGCGCGTCAGGTAGTCGATCGCCTGGATCACGCCGACCAGTTCCATGATCGCGGTCTCGTGTCGCGAGCGGTGCCCGAAATCGGCGCTGACCGCCTCCTCCACTTCGCTGCGATACGCGAGCACCGCGGCTCGCAGCCGCGCGAGCCGCGCCTTGCGCTGCTGCACGCTCGGCGGCCCCTCGCTCACGAACGCGTTGCGCTGGCGAGCCAGCAACGCCGCCGGGTCGAAGCTCGAGCTGGATTCTGCGGAAACGGCCATGGTGCACCTCACGAGGTTGCGTCGATGTAGACACTGTCAACTTGCATGCGGCGGATCATAGGCTCACAATGTGTTCCCTGTCAACATAGGAGCAACGCGATGTCGTCGGATGGGGCTGCGGACGCCGGGCAAAAGACTTATCACCATGGGGATCTGCGTCGCGCGATCATCGAAACGGCGCTCGACACGCTGCATGAACAACAGGGCTGGCAGTTCACGCTGCGCGAAATCGCACGGCGAGCGAACGTCAGCCATTCGGCGCCGTACCGGCATTTCCCGGACAAGGCCGCGTTGCTGCACGAGCTCGCGCTGATCGGCTTCGATCGGCTGAACGACGACCTCGCCGCGTCCGTCGATCCCGTAGCGGACGCGCCGGACGTGCTGCGCGCGCTCGCTTACGCCCATCTGGCGTTCGGCCAGCGCAACCCCGATCTCTATCGACTGATGTTTGCCGCGGATGCCGGCGAGCCGACGGACATCCATCTCGATCCGCGCGTGCAGGCGCCGTTCCTGCTGGTCGTCGACATCCTGGAACGCGGCCAGCGCGCCGGCACGATCCGCCCGCGCCCGGCGCTCGGCCAGGCGACGGCCTGCTGGGCGCATCTGCATGGCCTGACGATGCTTGCGATCGACGGGCGGCTGGTGCGCGAGAAGGTCGGCGATCACGCGATCGAAGATGCGCTGACCACCTTGCTGGACGGTCTCGTGCTACCCGCCAGCCCCGCGCGGTCAGCGAAGACGAAAAGGCCTTGACCTTCAACTTCACTTAAAGGTTATGGTTTGCCTCGGCAGCGTATCGAGGCCATGGGTATGGGTACTGCCATCCGACAATCCGGCGGCGCGTCGACGACGTCCGCCCGTGGCCGATGAAAGGGAACCGCATCATGAGCAAGCGCATCCTTCACGTCGTGAGTAACGTCGCGCACTACGCCGATCCGTCGCAACCGACCGGCCTGTGGCTGTCCGAGCTGACCCATGCCCATCACATCTTCGCGGCGAAAGGCTATGAGCAGCGGCTCGTGAGCCCCAAGGGCGGCGTGTCGCCGCTCGAGCCACGCTCGCTCAAATGGCCGCACGCCGACGCCGCCACGAAAGCGTGGCGCGCCGACAAGGCCAATGAAGCGCTGCTGGCCACCACCGCGCGCCCCGACGAGATCGATCCGGCCGATTTCGATGCGATCTACTTCACCGGCGGCCATGCGGTGATGTGGGACTACCCGGACGATGCGGGGCTGCAGCGGCTCACGCGCGAGATCTACGAGCGCGGCGGTATCGTGTCGTCGGTCTGCCACGGCTACTGCGGACTACTGAATACCAAGCTGTCGGACGGCTCGCTGCTGGTGGCCGGCCGCCGGATCACCGGCTATTCGTGGGTCGAGGAAATCCTGGCAGGCGTCGCGAAGAAGGTGCCCTACAACGTCGAGGAGCAGATGCAGCTGCGTGGCGCGCGCTACGAGAAGGCGCTGCTACCGTTCACGTCGAATGTAGTCGTCGACGGCCGGCTCGTGACCGGCCAGAATCCGCAATCGGCGAAAGCGACCGCGGAACAGGTCGTCGCGTTGCTGTGACGGGATGCGCCGGTGCGACGCCGCTAGGCGCGGGGCGACCGGCGGCGCACAACTGCTTCATCGAGATCGGCGGCGGCAGTCGTCGCCTTACCACTACTGCCCTCCACCGCACTCCCCGATGGGATGCGCGAAAGTAACCGCTTCGCATGGGTTGCACAATCGACCGACTCCGGTTTCGCGGCGATGTCGGCGATCAGTGCCACGATCTGCGCCTTGCTTTGCGCGAGCCGCGCCTCCAGCGCCTCGATGTCCTGCACCTTGGCACACAGCGCGTCCAGCAACGAAGCGCAGGGCCACTGCGCGAGGTCGGCCGGCATCAGCGTGCGAATCTCGTCGAGACTGAAATCCGCCTTCTGCGCGGCCGTGATCAGGTCGAGCACCGTCACCGCTTCCTGCGGATACGTGCGATAGCCGTTCGCTTCGCGCTCGACGAGCGTCAACAGACCGATGCGTTCGTAAAAGCGGATGCGCGAAGGGGTCAGGCCGGTGCGTTCCGCCAGTTCCCCGATCTTCATGTTCCGATACTCCCCGGCCGGATCGCGTCCGGCCATCTGTGCCATCTGTGTCGTCGTGACTGTCAGCTGTCTCCCGATGTTGATTTGCAATCCGATCTTTATCGGCTTCCTGTCGAATGGCGCGCGGACGATGCGCGCTCAAATCACTTCGAAACGCAGCCCCGCATGGCGCTCCAGGCGCTCGATGTAGCGCGCGTCGAACATCGTCGCGGGCGTCCAGAAGCCGCCGCCGCGGCCGGTCTTGACGCCGTCGCCGACGCAATCCAGCGCGAGACTGATCGCGGCCTGGCCGAGCATTTTTCCCGTGGAGCCGTAGCCGGGATCGCGGTCGCCGGTGACTTTCACGCGCAGGGTCTTCCCGTCGTCGGTGCGGCCGAAAAAGCGCAGATCGTAGCGGCCGGCCAGCTGCGCCGCGGCGCTCGGCCCCTCGCCGGGTTTCGGCAGCAGGAAGCGCTCCATCAGGCTGCGCACCGGCTTGACGACGACACCCACCATGAACGCGCCGAGACCGGCCACCATCGTCACCGCCGTCAGTCGGCCCTTCAGGCCCGTGCCCGTCATCACCGCTTCGTCATACGTGAAGCGGCTGCCGTACGCGTTGCCGGCAAGCGCATTGGAGCGATGCACGACGCGCTCGTTGATCGCCGCCATCACGAAGGGCGCGATCCACGCGTCGAAGTCGCGATCGAATGCGGCGGATCGCACCGCCTGCTGGCGCATCGTGAAGCCATGCCCCTTCGGGCACAGCGAATACGGATCGAGCAGTTCCCGGCGCAACGCCGGATCGGCCGCCGCTTCCCGGACGACGTTGATCACGCTCGCCACCGTGCCGCCCGACGCGCCGCCCTTCAGCGTTTTCACCCGCATCTTCACCTGCTCGGCCGGCACGCCCCACTGCTGCCGCGCCTGTTGCTGCAGAAAGAACACGCCCATGTCCGACGGCACCGAATCGAAGCCGCAGCAATGGACGATGCGCGCGCCGGATTGTCGGGCCGCCGGCTCGTACCTGTCGATCATCCGTTTGATCCATTGCGTCTCGCCGGTGAGGTCGCAGTAGTCGGTGCCGGTTTCCGCGCAGACCCTGACCAGCGGCTCCCCGTAAAGCGCATAGGGGCCGACGGTGGACACGACCACCCGCGTCTGCGCGCAGAGCGCGCGAAGCTGCGCTCCGTCGGCCGCGTCGGCGACGATGATCGGCACCGACTGCCCGGCCGCGCCCAGCGTATCCCTGACCTGCCTGAGCTTCGCTTCGGAGCGGCCGGCGATGGCCCAGCGCAGCGTTTCGCCGCTGCCTGACAGGTACTCGGCCAGGTAGCGGGCGAGGATCTGCCCGACGAAACTGGTGGCACCAAATACGACGAGATCGTGGGTCGGACGGGTCATGGGCGATTCCTTCGGCGCGGGCGTGCCGTGAAGTGGCGTGGCGTCAGCGTGGCTTTCCGGGTTCATCGAAGGCCTTCAACGGGGTCGGCAGGTTCAGCACCAGTTGCGCGTCCTTCACCACGTCCAGACGCAGGATGGTCGACGCGCCCAACCCGTCGAGCAACTGGCTCAGCGGGCCGCCGTGCCGCACGAGCTCGACGTTGCGCGGCAGCAGGCGCTGGGCGAACGATAGCGCATTCGTCTGCACTAACGTCTGGTGCCATTCGCCGTCGATGCGGTTGATCATCGTCGACGTGCCCATGTGCGACTGCGACGCGACGTTCGTCAGCGCGGGCATCGGTACGCTCAGGCTCAGGTCCGGCCGGCCGCCCGGACCGGCAATGCGGGCGCTGGCGGTGGCGCCGAGGTTCACGTCGATATCGGCGAGCCACTTGGGCAGCTGATAGCCGTGCACGCCGCGTACCCGCGCGATTTCCGTGGTGACCGGCAGCGCGAGCACGTGCGCGAAGAAGCTCCGGCGCCGCATCGAATCGAGCAGCTCGAGCGCGTGCGACCCGGTCGCGCCGGGCCGCCGGATCACCACCGCGACCGACACTTCGTCATACGGATCGTTGTCGCACACCGAATACGAGAAGAAGGTCAGCGCGACCAGCCCGTACCCGGGGAGCGCGCGCAGCGGCTCGAGCGGCACCGGCAGCGTGGTCCGCAGGCGTTCGAGCGGCGCCAGGAACAGCAACTGAATGCTGCTGGAACGGTAGTAGAAATTCGGCGCCCAGGTCGGGCCGACCCGCGACGCGACCTGACGCTTCGGAATCCGACGGAAAAAATCGATGTTCCCCGCCGCGGGATCGCGCGCTACCTCGTCGAGGTCAGGGTTCATCCGGAACCGGTCGTAGTACCCGCCTTCGGGCACGTCGACCTTGTGCGGACCGAATTCGACCTGTGTAAAACGCCTGTCCATGTTCGTTGCCTCTCGTCGATGATCGACCGTGGCAGGCAACACCCGATGCCCGCTGACTCACCGCCGTCAGCAAGCACTCTAAGATTTAAGTCAACTTTAAGGTCAAGGCCCCGAATAGAGGGGCACGTCGGATTGCATCCGGGCGACCGGCAGGCGCTCAGCATGCCAGTGCCGGATCATTTGGCGGTCGTGCGACGGCCCTTGCCGGATGTCGACACCTCGCCCGGATTGCGCAACCGGTCCATCACCCAGCGCGTACGCTCCGAGCAGGTCAGTTCGGTCGGCCGGTTCTTGATGCTGTCGATCGCGACGCGCAGTTGCGCCTTGTTCTCCTCGAGGCGCTTCTGCATCGCGTCGATCTCGGCGACTTTCCGTTCGAGCGCCTCCACCAGCCCGTCATGCTGCCAGTTGCCCGCTTTCAACGGCAGCAGATGGCGAATCTGTTCCAGCGAGAACCCGGCGCTCTGCGCGCCGGCGATGATCTCGAGCATCCACACCGCGTCTTCGCCGTAGTCCCGATAACCATTCGCACCGCGCTCGACGGCTGTGAGCAACCCTTCAGCCTCGTAGAAACGGATCCGCGAGGCCGTCAGGCCACTGAGCTTCGCGAGCTCCCCGATTCGCATACCTGCCTCTCCAGCGTGTTGACATTAAACCTAACTTTAAACCTAGAGTGAGCGCATCGCCAAGGCAGGCGGGCAGCGGATGCCACCGCATGCGCAGCGCCGGCCCGGCGACCCTCGCGACCGGCAGGACCGTCACGGATCGATATCGCCCACCGAACAGGAGCAGACATGGGATACGTCACAACGCAGGATGGCGTCGACATCTTCTACAAGGACTGGGGGCCGCGCGACGCGCAGGTCATCTTCTTTCATCATGGCTGGCCGCTCAGCGCCGACGACTGGGATGCGCAAATGCTCTTCTTCCTGGCACAGGGCTATCGCGTGATCGCACACGACCGTCGCGGCCACGGGCGCTCCAGCCAGGTCTGGGACGGTCATGACATGGATCACTACGCGGATGACGTCGCCGCGGTCGTGAATCACCTCGGCGTGCAAGGCGCCGTTCATGTCGGCCATTCGACCGGCGGCGGCGAGGTGATCCACTACGTCGCCCGTCACGGCGAAGACCGCGTGGCCAAGGCCGTGCTGATCAGCGCCGTTCCTCCGCTGATGGTCAAGACGGACAGCAATCCGGGCGGCCTGCCGAAAGCGGTGTTCGACAACCTCCAGGCGCAACTCGCGGCGAACCGCGCGCAGTTCTATTACGACGTGCCGGCCGGCCCGTTCTACGGCTACAACCGCGACGGCGCGAAGCCATCGCAAGGCGTCATCTGGAACTGGTGGCGGCAGGGCATGATGGGCAGCGCGAAGGCCCACTACGACGGCATCGTCGCGTTCTCGCAGACCGACTTCACCGAAGACCTGAAAAGCACCACGATCCCCGTGCTCGTGATGCATGGCGACGACGACCAGATCGTCCCGTATGCGGATTCCGGGCTCCTGTCGGCGAAGCTGGCGAGGAACAGCACGCTGAAGACGTATGCGGGCTTCCCGCATGGCATGCCCACGTCCAACGCCGAGACGATCAACGCCGATCTGCTCGCGTTCATCCGCGGCTGAACACCGACGGCGCCCGTGCGGCCTTCGGTTGCCCTTGCATCCGAAGGCCGCCTCCCGCCCGCGCTCGAACGCGGCTAGTCGAGCCCGCGCAGAAAGTCGGGAACGTCTTCACCGATCGACGCAAGATAGCCGGCCATCGCACCGGCGACCTTGCGCACGGCGGGACGTGCCGTCATCCGTTCACGCCACGCGAGCAGGCGGGGCGTTTCGTCCGTCATCGGTGCGCCCTTGCGCGCGCCGAACAGCTGCGCCATGTAGAACGCGATGTCGGCATAGGAATACGTTCCGGCCAGAAACGCGCGATCTGCCAGCACGTGCTCCATGCGCCGATAGTATTCGGCTGCCGCGGCGCGCGCAGCCTGTGCCGCCGGATCGTCCGGTGTCTCCTCCAGCCCCATCAGCCGGATGACGTGCGGAAAATAGAGTTCGTCGCTGCAGTGCTCGAGCTGACGCGCGATCGCGCGCGCCGCCGGATGCGCCGGCCACAGCGCGGGATCGGGCTTCAGGTCCTCGAGATACTCGAAAATCTGCGTGGAATCGAAGAGTTCCAGATCGCCGTCGATCAGCACCGGCACCTGCCGCTTCGGGTTGATGCGCAGCACGTCCGGATGCTTCGGATCGTAGCCGCGACGCTGGCTGAACGGCACCATCACCAACTCGAACTCGATGCCCTTCTCGTGCGCGGCTATCTCGACCTTCGCGCCAAACATGCTCAGCGGCCCGGAAATGATCTTCATCGTTTGATCCTCTGTGGTGTCCTGATGCGCAACCCGCGTCGATGAAACGGATCGGGAATGCGCGAAAGCATAAGCCCAAAAACATGACACCTCATGTCAGGTATTTGAGGTAACGTGTCGCTCATGAAAGCGAGCCGCCTGTTGTCGATCATGATGATGCTGCAAGCGCGCGGCCGGATGACCGCACCGGCGCTCGCCGAAGCATTGGAAGTATCCGAGCGCACGATCCTGCGCGACATCGACCAGCTCTCCACGGCCGGCGTGCCGATCTGGGGCGATCGCGGCCGCAACGGCGGCTTTCAATTGAGCGACGGCTGGCGTACCGATCTCACCGGGCTCACCGAGCACGAAGCGCACGCGCTGATTCTGGCCGGCTTGCCCGGGCCGGCGCGAGAACTGGGCCTCGACGGCATGGCAACTTCCGCGCGGCTGAAGATGATCGCGAGCCTGCCGCCCGGCTCGCGCGAGCATGCCGATCGCGTCGCCAGCCGGCTGCACGTCGACACCGTCGACTGGTACCGCGCGCAGGAAACGCCGGTTTTCCTGCGTGAAGTGGCCGATGCGGTGTGGGGTTCGTATCGTATCGACGTGAAATACCAGAGCTGGCGCGGTGTATCCCGCCGCGAACTCGAGCCGCTCGGCCTCGTGCTCAAGGGCGGCGCGTGGTACCTGGTTGCCAAGGTGGTCGGCAAGCCCGGCGCACTCACGTTCCGGCTCGCGAATATCCTCGAACTCGATGCATCGCGCCGCCGCTTCAAGCGGCCCGCGCGATTCGACCTCGCGACGCACTGGCGCGACGCGATGAGCCGGTACGAAGCCGACCTCGATCGGCTGACCGCCCATATCGCCGTTTCGCCGCGCGGCGAAACCTGGCTGGCCAACGCGCGGATCAAGGCCGAGCCGGTCGCGCATGAAAAAGGCAACACGGAGGTGCCGCCGGGATGGAAGGCGTTCCTGATGCCGATCGAATCGATCGAGCACGGCGCGCGGAAACTGCTGGGGTTCGGCGCACACGTGAAGATCCTCGGGCCGCAAGCGCTCAAGGATCAGTTCATCGACGAGTTGGCGCAGGTGCAGGCGCTTTATCAGGCAGGTGACGATTGAAGCTTCGCGTTGCGCGCCAAAGGGGTCACGGCGATTCGAAACAATGGAACCGTGGAGTCTTCGTCAAGCCAGCAACGCGTTGGCCAGATCCTGAAAGGGTGTGAACGCTGGGAAAGTCATCGGGGAAAGCGGTCGAGGTCGGGATGCCGATTATCGCCGCAAGCACCGCGAGGCATACGATCCGCAATCCGATGCGCCCTTGATTCCGACCGATCAGGCAAACCGTTACCTCCTGCAACACCCGGTTGGCTTATAGTGCGGGTTGCCAATTCGACGAGGAGCGCTGCAATGACACTGCTGGCCAATGGTGCGTTTGAAGTGAAGCTGAATCCGGAATCCCTGAGCGCCGTCGCGGAACAGACCCGGCTCGGCCGCATGTCGCTGGACAAGCAGTATCACGGCGACCTGGAAGCCGTCGGCCACGGAGAGATGCTCGCGTTTCGAAGCAGCGTCCAGGGCTCCGCCGGCTATGTGGCGATGGAAACCGTGCAAGGTGCGCTGGGCGGCCGCCACGGCAGTTTCGTCCTGCAGCACAGCTCCACCATGACCCGCGGGCAGCCGCAGCAGTCGATCACCGTCGTGCCCGATTCGGGCACGGGAGAATTGCTGGGGCTCGCCGGCTCGATGATCATCACCATCGACAACGGCCTGCATTCGTACCGCTTCGACTACACGTTGCCGGAATCGCCTCGGTAAGCCGGCTCATGCAGCCGATACGGCTGCTTCGTGTGGTCGCCGCGCCGGGGCAATGACGCCCTCCATGCAGCATTCACTTGCCCGATACCCGGCAATTGCGCTTCGACGAATAGCATTACCGGTTTCGATCGTGAACACGCGGATGCGTTCGACCGCGGTGACGCACTCACCCGTCACCGCGCCATGACACCACGATCGTCACGCGTTCAATTCCACGCATGGCGCGCCGGCCGCACACCGTTCAGGTAGTAGTTGCCGACGAGGTGATATTTCCAGCGCACCGGATCGTGCAGCGTATGCGTGCGTGCATTGCGCCAGTGCCGGTCGAGGTTGTGCTCGGCCAGCGTCGACTGCGTGCCGGCCAGCTCGAACAGCTTCTCGCCCGCGAGCAGCGCGACTTCCGTCGTCAGCACCTTCGCCTCTCCCACAGCCACCGATGCACGCGCGACATCGTCCTCGGTCACGTCGCCGCGCGCCGCGATCTCGTCGAGCGTACGCGCCGCACGCTCGAGCAGCGCCTCCGCCGCATGCAGCTGGATGTGCAGATGGCCGACCTCGCGAATCGTCAGCGGATCGTCGGCCGCCCGCTCGACGCCGCTGTCCACCCACGGCCGCGTGCGCGAGCGCACGAACGCCAGCGTATCGTCGAGCGCGGCCTTCGCGATGCCCGCGTCGATCGCGGCCTGGATGATCTGCGACAGCGGGCCGTTCAGCGTCGGCAGATCCGACACGCGCTGCGCCGGCAGTACATGCGACGCCGGCACGCGCACGTTGTCGAGCACGACGGTGCCGCTCGCGGTGGTCCGTTGCCCGAACCCCGACCAGTCATCGATCACGGTCAGCCCCGGCGCGGGCTGGCGAATGTACGCGAGCCACGCGTGGCCCGTGTCGTCGAGGCCGAGCACCGGCACGTAGTGCGCGAACAGCGCGCCGGTCGAATAGAACTTGGTGCCGTCGACGACGTAATCGTCGCCGTCCCGCCGCACGCGTGTCTTCAGGTCGAGCACGTGCTTCGTGCCCTTCTCCGAAAAGCCGTTGCCGAACCGCTTGCCGCTCAGCACTTCCGAGAACAGGTGACGCTTCTGCGCGTCGGTGCCGGTCAGCGCGATCACGTCGACCAGCCCGAAATGATTCTGCGGCAACTGCCCGAGCGACGGATCGGCCGCCGCGACGATCTTCACCACCTCCGTGAGCGTCACGTGCGACACGCCCGCGCCGCCGTATGCCTTCGGCACGGTGATGGCCCACAGTCCCGACTGCGAGAACCATTCGATCTCGTCACGCGGCAGCCGGCGCTCCCGGTCGCGCTCCGCCGCCCCTTCCGCAAGCCGCTTCGCAAGCGCATGCGCGGCCGCGATGGCCTGCGCGTCGTCGGCGATCACGTGTGCCGCTTGCGGTTGCGTTTCGACCGGCCGTTCCTGGATCGTGGCGCTCGTCTCTGACATCGGGCTCTCCTGCTGATTGACGGAAGCATTCAATCTAGCAGCGCCCCGCACGCCGGCAAACCGAGCGATTCGCACAACGATATTCCTTCGCATGACAAACGATGCGGTGTGCGGGCCGTAATAAACCGCGCGTCAGCGACGAAATCGACGCCCTGGCATCGACGCCACACCGCCTCGCCCGCGTAATGCCCGATGGCGATAACGATGTATGAATCCGTTATTGGATCGTCCGAAGCCGGCTTCCTATACTAGGGCCTGTTCACGCTAATAACGGGCTTGCGAACGCACCTTGCCGGACGTAGTGCAAGGAGTGAGGAGCGCCGTTTGGCCGAGCCAAACAAGCGACGATCGACGCCGCAATACGGCCGGCAAGGCGCGTTCCCCTGTTCGGAAAAATTCATTCGTGGGGCTGGCCACCAGAAGGGCCGATCGCCGCGTCATGCTCCTCGCGAATACGTTGAGTATTCGCTTCGTCGCAATCCTCGCGCTCGGCCCTTCTGGTGGCCAGCGCAAGCCCGTTATTAGCGTGAACAGGCCCTAGCCTGCCGGCATCGACGGCCCTGCCTTTCAAGGATCACCGCATGACTTCGTCTCCCCCAGCAACCGAACTTTCCACCGGCACCGACTATGACGCGCTTGCCAGCCGCTTCAGGCCCATCTTCGAACGCATCGCGGCCGGCACCGCGGAACGCGAACGCCACCGCGAGCTGCCGCACGAGGCGATCGGCTGGCTGAAGGCCGCCGGTTTCGGCGCCGTGCGGCTGCCGGTGCGCGATGGCGGCGCCGGCGCGTCCCTGCCGCAGCTGTTCCGGCTGCTGACCGAACTCGCGACTGCCGATTCCAATCTGCCGCAGGCATTGCGCGGGCACTTCGCATTCGTCGAGGACTGGCTGAACGCGCCGCCCGGCGCCGATCGCCAGATCTGGTTCGACCGCTTCGCGAGCGGCCAGCTCGTCGGCAATGCATGGACGGAAACCGGCGACGTGGCGCTCGGCCAGACCATCACGAAGGTATCCGAAAAGAATGGCCGTCTCGTGCTGAACGGCCGGAAGTTCTACAGCACCGGCAGCCTGTTCGCCGACTGGATCGACGTGTTCGCGCAACGCGCGGACGACGGCCGCGACGTGATCGTCGCCGTCTCGACCGCACAGCCCGGCGTGATCCGCGAGGACGACTGGGACGGCTTCGGCCAGACGACGACCGGCAGCGGCACCACGCGCTTCGAAGACGCGGCGGTCGACGCACGGGACGTGATCGACTTCGCGCGACGCTTCAAGTACCAGACGGCGTTCTACCAGCTCTTCCACGTCGCGACGCTGGCCGGCATCGGCCACGCGATCGTGCGCGACGCGGGCGACCTGGTGCGCCGCCGCACCCGCGTGTACAGCCACGGCAACGCCCCGCGCGCGGCCGACGACGCGCAGCTGCAGCAGGTGATCGGCGAGATCGCGTCGTGGGCCTATGCGGCCGACGCGCTCGCGCTGCGCGCCGCGCAGCCGCTGCAACGGGCCTACGAAGCGCACTTCGATGGCGACGAGGCGGCCGAGCACGATGCGAACGTCGCGGCCGAGATCGAATCCGCGCAAAGCCAGCTCGTCGTGTCGGACCTCGTGCTGCGCGCGGCGACACGCCTGTTCGACGCGCTCGGCGCGTCGGCGACCCGCAGCACGACGGCGCTCGATCGTCACTGGCGCAACGCGCGCACCGTGTCGTCGCACAATCCGCTCGTCTACAAGGCGCGGATCGTCGGCGACTGGGTCATCAACGGGCGCACGCCGCCGTTCGTCTGGCAGATCGGCAACGGCCCGGGGGCGCGTACGGACGCGAGCACGCATGCAGAAACAGGAGCCGCCCAATGAGCAAGACCATCCGCTTCAATGCGTTCGAGATGAACTGCGTCGGCCACCAGTCGCCCGGGCTGTGGGCCCATCCGCGCGACCGGTCGTGGCAATACAAGGATCTCGACTACTGGACCGACCTCGCCCGCGTGCTCGAACGCGGGATTTTCGACGCGATCTTCATCGCGGACGTGATCGGCTATTACGACGTCTACAAGGGCAGCAATTACCACGCGCTGCACCAGGCCGCGCAGATCCCGGTCAACGATCCGCTGCAGCTCGCCGCGCCGATCGCGATGGCGACCGAACATCTCGGCATCGGCATCACCGCGTCGACGACGTTCGAGCATCCGTACACGTTCGCGCGCCGGCTGTCGACCGCCGACCATCACACGAAGGGCCGGCTCGCGTGGAATATCGTCACGTCCTACCTCGAAAGCGGCGCGAAGAACGTCGGCGACAACGGCCTGCGCACGCACGACGACCGCTATGCGGTCGCGGCCGAATACGTCGAGGTGCTGTACAAGCTGTTCGAAGGCAGCTGGGAAGACGGCGCGGTCGTGCGCGATCGCGACGGCCGCGTGTTCACGCATCCGGAGAAGGTGCACGAGATCGGCCACAAGGGCCGCTTCTTCGACGTGCCCGGCTACCACCTGTGCGAGCCGTCGCCGCAGCGCACGCCGGTGCTGTTCCAGGCCGGTGCGTCCGGCCCCGGCAAGGCGTTCGCCGCGCAGCACGCGGAATGCGTGTTCGTCGCCGCGCCGACCCGCCCGCAGCTCGCGCGCTACGTGGCCGACGTGCGCGCGCAGGCCACGGCCGCCGGGCGCGATGCGAGCAAGGTCCTGATCTACAACCTCGTCACCGTGATCGTCGACGAAACCGACGAGAAGGCGCAGGCCAAGTTCGACGAGTATCGCAAGTACGTGTCGTACGACGGCTCGCTGGTGTTCATGTCCGGCTGGACCGGCATCGACTTCGGCCAGTACGCGCCGAACGATCCCGTCCGGCGCGTCGAAACGAATGCGATCGTGTCGGCGGTCGAGCACCTCGCGGGCGGTGACACCGCGTGGACGATCGAGGAACTGGCAGCCTGGGGCGGCATCGGTGGCCTGGGGCCGGTGTTCGTCGGGTCGGCGCAAACCGTCGCGGACATCCTGCAGGAATGGGTCGCCGCCACCGACGTGGACGGCTTCAACCTCGCGTATGCGGTGGCGCACGAAACCTTCGAGGACGTCGTGCGTTATCTCGTCCCCGAGCTGCAGCGGCGCGGCGTGTATCCGACCGGCTATGCGCCGGGCACGCTGCGCGAGAAACTGTTCGGCGGGTCGGCGCGGCTGCCGGACGAACATCCGGCCGCGCAGTATCGCGACATCGAGCAGGTCAAGCGCGATGCGGAGCGGGTGGCTGCCTGAGCGTGCCTTCAATGTGACGCCTCGTCGGCCAGCGTGCGGGCCGGCTTCATGACGCCCGGGTGCCCCGTGCACCACGACGCTCGCCCGCCACGCCGCGCGTGCGAGCGCCCTCCTCCCTCCGGCGTGCATTTGAGGCCGGATGCAAAACGACGGCATTGACCGGGAAGTCGGCGTGGACCCACGCACGTCGACAAGAAAGGGCAAGCTCATGTTGATCACTTTCAGCGGCTTGCCCGGCACCGGGAAGAGTACGCTTGCGAGCCGACTCGCCGTTCGCCTGGGAGCGGTCTATCTTCGCGTCGACTCCATCGAACAAGCGATCCGGACTTCGGGCATTCTGGACGAGGGCGCTGAAATGGGCGGCGCCGGCTATGCGGTCTGCTACAGCGTGGCGGCCGATAATCTGGCGATCGGAACCACCGTCGTCGCAGATTCCGTCAACCCGCTCGAGGTGACGCGAAACGCATTCAGGAACATCGCGGCGCACATCGGTGTTCCCGTGTTCGAAATCGAGATCGTATGTTCCGATCGGCAGCAGCATCGACAGCGTGTCGAAACACGGCAGTCCACCATTGCAGGGCTCGTGTTGCCCACCTGGCAGGAAGTCGTTGATCGCGATTACAACGCGTGGGACCGCCCGCACCTGCAGATCGATACAGCGTTCAAGTCCGTCGAGCAATGCGTCGATCAGATCCTTCGCGCGTTACCGGTGGCATGAACGGAAGGCGTGGAGTCGCGATCCACGTGTTCCGATACCGGAACACGGGATACCGGTGGTTGCGCGCCCGGTTGCGTTCAGGCAATGCCCTCCTCGTCATCGATATCCCGCGCCGTCGGCTCGTAACGCACGATCAGCAGGAACACGATCGGCGTGGCCGCGCTGATCGCGACCACCCAGAACATGTCCGTGCCGAGCCGCGCCTGCAGGATCGGCAGCACGAACAGCGCGAGCGCCTGGCCGATGCCGCACAGCGAACGCCCGAAACCGACGCCGGTGCCGCGGATCGCCGCCGGATACGACAGCGTCGGATAGATCATCATCTGCGCGCCCGGCCCGAACCCTTCCGCGAACAGCCAGGTGCCGAGCATCAGCAGCACGAAGCCGATCGCGACTGCGCCATGCGGATGCCCTGCCAGCGCGAGCGCCACGAGCGCGACGAACTGGAGCGCGAAGCCCGCGATCGCGACATGGCGCGACGCATGGCGATGGGCGAGACGCATGCCCAGCAAGCCGCCGGTGAACGCAAACAGCACGTTCAGCGCCAGCGACGCCGCGATCGTTTCGAACACGCCCGCGCCGAGAAACTGCGACAGGATCGACGGCAGGAAGAACGCGATCGCCGTGTATTCGAACGGGATGCACAGGTTCATCACGCTGGCGACGATCGTGCGCCCCAGGTACGGGCGCTGGAACAGCACGCGAATGCGCACGGGCGGCTGGCTCGGCGCGCGCCGGGCATCTTCCGCTTCGTGCGCATGAATCCCGTACGACTCGCGCAGAATCCGCGCGGCGTTGGCCAGGTCGCCCTGGTTCGCGGCCCACAGCGGCGATTCGTTCATGAACCGGTTCCTGAACAGAATGATGATCAGGGCGGGCACCGCGCCGAAGATCAGCGACGCGCGCCACAGCCACCCCGCATGCTCGGCGGGCAACAGGAAATACAGCCCGAAGATCAGCAGGAAGCAGACCGACGACGCCACGTACCACATCGGGCACCACGCCGCGAGCCGCGACGCCTTGTTGCCGCGCCCGTTGAACTTCGAGAATTCCGCGAGAAACGCCATCGCGACCGGCAGGTCGATGCCGACCCCGAGCCCCATCACGAAGCGCGCGCCGATCAGCACCCAGACGTTCGGCGCCAGCCCGGCCGCGATTGCCGCGACCACGAAAAACAGCATGTCGGCCATGAACACCTGATAGCGGCCGATCTTGTCGGTCAGCCATCCGCCGATCAGGCTGCCGAAGATCGTGCCGATCATGATCGCCGACCCGACCAGCCCGGTCAGCGCCGGCGTCAGGCCGAACTCGCGCGCCACGTCGTCGATCCCGTAGGACAGCGTCGTCAGGTCGTACGCATCGAGAAACACGCCGCCCAGCGCCAGCAGCACGATCATCCGGGCATGGCTGACCGAGCTGTCCACCGTGTTGATCAGCCGCGCGACGTCGCTTGCCGAGCGAATGGGCGAGGATACCGGTGTCACGGCGTTCAGATCGATCGAACTCATCGCATTCCTTAGTTTTTCGCCGCATGACCGGCGAGGTCCGCATGGAGCCGGAAGTCGGGCGTATTCAATCGCGGCCCGCAGAGAACCCAGGCAGCCGAGCGCTTCCCGCCACGCGACGCCATCACGTTCCGGCAGCACGCATTCTGTTCTCCCGATTCCGTTATCCCAAGCGATATAAATCGATAAATTAATCGGCCCGCGTCATAAAGTTGCTCGCCGCCCACGCTTAGCAGCAGCGTGCATGTTCAATCGCGGAATTCTTCGTTCACGGAGCGCCGATGCTTCGCTACATTGACCGGTCACCCTGCCTGTTCGCGGCATCTTGCCGCCCTTCCGGAGAATCCCCGATGAAGCTGTCCTGGTCCCGCGCGTGGCAATCCGCGGCCCTCGTCGTTGCCGCGTTCGCCAGCCTCGTTTCGGTGCATGCACGCGCCGCGACGCCCGCGGAGATCCGCGTCGACTATGCGTACTACTCGCCCGAGAGCTTGGTGATCCGCCACTTCGGCTGGCTCGAGGACGAATTCAAGGCCGACCGCACGTCGATTCGCTGGGTGCTGAGCCTCGGCAGCAATCGCGCGCTCGAATACCTGAACAGCGGTGCGGTCGATTTCGGTTCCGCGGCGGGCCTCGCGTCGGTGCTCGCGCGCGCGAACGGCAACCCGATCCATACGGTCTACGTGTTCTCCCGCCCCGAGTGGACCGCGCTGGTGGTCCGCAAGGATTCGCCGATCCGATCGCTCGCGGACCTGAAGGGCAAGAAGATCGCCGCGACGCGCGGCACCGATCCGTTCCTGTTCACGCTACGCGCGCTGCACACGGTCGGCCTGACCCGCGACGACGTCGAAATCGTCAACCTGCAGCATCCGGACGGGCGCACCGCACTCGCGAACGGCCAGGTCGATGCGTGGGCCGGCCTCGATCCGCACATGGCCGCGGCGCAGCTCGACGACGGCGCGCGCCTGCTCTATCGCAATGTCACGTTCAACACCTATGGGTTCCTGAACGTCCGCGACGCGTTCGCCAGCCAGTACCCGCAGGCGGTCACGCGCGTGCTGAAGGTCTACGATCGCGCGCGCCAGTGGATCGTCGCGCATCCGGCCGACACCGCGCAGATCGTCGCCGACGAATCGAAGGTGTCGCTGCCGGTGGCGAAGCTGCAGCTGCAGCGCAACGACTTCAGCGATCCCGTTCCGGGCGACACCCAGCGCGCGGCGCTGAAAGCGGCCGCCCCCGTGTTGACGGCCGAACAGCTGACCAAGCCCGGCGTCGATCCCGCGAAGATCGTCGATACGCTGATCGATCCGTCGTTTGCGCGCCCGCTCGTCGACGCGTCGCGCTGAGCTGCCGCCCATGACCGACACCGCCGCCCGCGACGACACGCTCGCGCCCCGCCGCCCCGCGTCGCCAACCGCCGGCCGGCGCGATCCGCTGCGCAGATGGCGAATCGCGGGCCTCGCGCTGCCGTTCGCGGCGCTCGCGTTGCTGGAGGTCGTCGTGCGGCAGGGCTGGCTGCCGAATCATCTTGTCCCCGCACCGAGCGAGATTCTCGACACGCTCGCCCGCCTCGGCGTCACACGCGTGGCGCGCCATGTCGGCGCGAGTACGCTGCGGGTCGCGGCGGGGTTCGCGGCGGGCGCGGGACTCGCGCTCGTCGTCGGCGCGGCGATGGGCCTGAGCCGCCGGATCGACGCACTGTTCGAGCCGACGTTCCAGGCGCTGCGCGCGATTCCGTCGCTCGCGTGGGTGCCGGTGTTGCTGCTGTGGCTCGGCATCGACGAAGCACCGAAGATCACGCTGATCGCCATCGGCGCGTTCTTCCCGGTCCACCTCGCGGTGGTCGCCGGCATACGCGACGTCGACCGCAAGCTCGTCGAACTCGGCGCGGTGTACCGGCTCGGCCCGTTCGCGCTGTTCCGCCGCATCCTGCTGCCGGCCGCGCTGCCGCAGATCGTCACCGGCTTGCGCACCGGCCTCAGCCTCGCGTGGATGTTCATGGTCGCCGCGGAGCTGATCGCGGCCACGCGCGGGCTCGGCTTCCTGTTGAGCGACGGCCGCGAAACCGGGCGCCCGGATCTCGTGTTCGGGGCGATCCTGCTGCTGGCGCTGCTCGGCAAGCTGACCGACGGCGCGATGGCGCGCATCGAGTCGCGCTGGCTCGGCTGGCGCGACGCATTCGACGCCACGCCACGTAAAGGGTCGACATGAGCACACGTGCTTCCTCACCCACGGCGGCCCGCACCGCGACTCCGCTGCTCGACCTGCGCATCACCCGCAAGCTTTACGGCGATCGCACGATCCTCGCCGACGTCCCGCTGCAGGTCGCACGCGGCGAAATCGTCTGCGTGGTCGGCCCGAGCGGTTGCGGCAAGAGCACGCTGCTGCGGATCGTCGCCGGTCTCGACACCGATTACCGCGGCAGCGTGAAGCTGGGCGGCGTCGCGCTCGACGGCCCGTCCCCGCGCGCCGGCGTGATCTTCCAGGAGCCGCGGCTGCTGCCGTGGCTATCGATCGCGGACAACGTCGGCTTTGCGGCCGGCCCGCGCGGCGGGCGCGAGCCGGCCGTCGCACGGCTGCTCGACGAAGTCGGCCTGGCCGGGGTCGCCCGGCAACTGCCGGCCACGTTGTCGGGCGGGATGGCGCAGCGCGCGGCGATCGCGCGCGGGCTGTTCGGCGAGCCCGACCTGCTGCTGCTCGACGAACCGTTCAGCGCGGTCGATGCGATCACCCGGATGCGGCTGCAGACGCTGCTGCTCGACGTCGTCGCGCGGCACCGGACGGCCGCGATCGTCGTCACGCACGATCTGGACGAAGCGCTGTATCTCGGCGATCGCGTGCTGATGCTCGCGCCCAATCCGGGCCGCATCGACGACGAGATCCACGTCGGGGTCGCCCGGCCGCGCGATCGGCGCGACCCGACGCTGGCCGTGCTGCGCGCGCGGCTGCTGGACGCATTCCAGCAGCTTCAGGATCGTGCCGACGAGACGACGCGCCGAACGCGCGACCTTCAGTCGTCCGAAGCCTGACTTCGCGCCGGCCGATTCACGACCGGCATCGCCCGGCCCCGATTCGGCACGCGCTCTGCACCGGAACGACGCATCCGTCATCGAATACCGGTGCGGCAGGATCGCAGTCGTATAGGAGCGCCGCCAGGGTGCGCGAGGTATCGCACGCCTGCTCACCTCTCAGCGAGGTGACATGCTGCAACCCACCGGCGCACTTCAACCGTGCGTATGCCGCAACTCGCCGTCGATCGTCTGTGGCAGTCTCAGCAGGTTGAAGATCGGGCAGATGGCCTCGACCGCCTGATGCAGCGCACGAATCGTGTCCGGCGGTTCGGGCGACACGATATCGAGCGTATAGCGGAGGTTGTGCGGAAACACCGGCACATGCTCGAACCCCGGCTGCTGCGCGAGTGGATGCTGGTCGCCGGTCACCTCGACCTCGATCGAGTCGATTTTCAGGCCGCGCTCCGCGGCCTGGATCAGCGTGATGTGCGTCAGGCAACTGCCGAGCACGCCGAGCTGCAGCTCCGGCGACGCCGGCCCGAGGTTGTAGCCCGCGAAGTCGGGCGGGCTGTCGCTGATCACCTGGAAGTCGCGAATGCGGATCTCCCGCACGCCACTGCGGCCCAACGCGCGCACGGTCGCTTTCAGCGGGGTCGCCTTGAGTTCGGGATTGTTACGGGCAGCTTCTTTTTTCGCGAGCCACGCGTCGCGCTTTTGTTCGAGATAGTCGTTCAGTGTCGTCATGTCGGGCCGATACGGTCGCAATGACCGGCCGCGCATACCGCGGCCAATCGAGAGGGAGCTTCATGCTATTCCCTTCCCCGATTGCCACGAAACGATCAATCCAGCAAAGCAATTCGCAGGATGTGATGTCGCATTGCGGCACGCGCGCTCGGCAATTTTCGGCTGTCGTTCATCCCCTCGAGTTATCCACAATTTCCGTGCATAACCCTGTGGAGAACGTTGGTGAAATTCCCCGTCCGCCTTGACCGGTAAGGATTGCGGCGACGCCGTGCTGCCTCGTGGGCCCTGAACGCAGACCCCATCGCATCGCGTTCGGCAATCGTCTCCGATCGTCTTGCTTCACCGTGCCGGTGCATGGATCGCGTCGACTTCTGCGGTCAAGACGTCCGCACCGGAAATGTGCCGCTTCGACACCGATGCACCGCGTCGGCCATCCGTCCGACCCGACGATCCAGCACCGCCACCGGCATCGGTGCATCAGGCGAGCGCCTCGTCACGCAGACGGAACTGCGCAACTGCCGCACTCAGCCGCGAGCCCTGTTCGTCGAGCGACAGCGCGGCGGCCGCGGCCTCCTCGACCAGCGCGGCATTGCGTTGCATCGTCTGCTCCATCTGGATGACCGCGGCGTTCACCTGCTCGATGCCCGACGCTTGCTCCTCGAACGCCTGGCCGGTTTCGCTCATGATCATGTTGACGCGCTCGACCGCCGCGACGAGCTCGGCCATCGCCGAACCGGCCAGTGCGACGAGGCCGCTGCCGTCTTCGACGCGCTGCGCGGAATGGCCGATCAGTTCACGGATCTCTTTCGCCGCCGACGCGCAGCGCTGCGCGAGCCCGCGCACCTCGGTCGCGACAACCGCGAAGCCGCGCCCCTGCTCGCCTGCGCGCGCGGCTTCGACCGCAGCGTTCAATGCAAGGATGTTGGTCTGGAATGCGATGCTTTCGATCACGCCGACGATCCCGGAGATTCGCGTGGAACTGAGCGAAATCGACGACATCGTCTCGACCACGCGCTGCATCGCCTCGCCGCCGCGTGACGCGATGCCGGCCGCGCCTTCGACATAGGTGCGCGCATCGCGCGCGTTGTCCGCGTTCTGGCGCACGGCAGCCGTCAGCTGCTCGACGCTCGCCGCCGCCTGTTGCAGCGAGACGGCCTGCTGCTCGGTGCGCGCCGACAGGTCGACGTTGCCGCTCGCGATCGTGCGGACGTCGCCGACGATCGTCTCGGTGCTCGCGCGCACCTGGTTCACGGTGACGACGAGGCCGTCCTGCATCCGCTTCAGTGCATGCAGCAGATAGGCCATCTCGTTCTCGCCGGGCACGACGACCGTTCCGGTCAGGTCGCCTTTCGAGATCTTCTCGAACTGGCCGACCGCGAGCTTGATCGGCTCGATGATCGCCTTCGCGAGCACGCGCTGCGCCAGGAAACCGACGACGAGTGCGAAGGCCGCGACTGCCGCCATCCCCCACACGATCCGGTGGAACTGCACGCCGGCCGCGTCATAGCGCGCCTTTTCGCGCGCGACCTGGAACGACTCGAGCGCATCGATCGCCTCCTGGTAGGCGGCGAACAGCTCGGGCGGCGCGGTACGCTGCGTGTCGAGGAAACCGAAGCCGTCGTCGCCGTCGAGTTGCGAGAGCGCCTTCAGGAACACGCGGTCGAGCAACGCGCGACGGCGATTCTGCAACGTGTCGAACAGCGCCTGCTCGTCGGCGTTGCGTGCGTGCAGGCCCGCATAGGCATCGAGTTCGTCGTTGCTCTGCTTGAGGAGCGTGCGGAGTTTCGCGATCTCTTCCTTGCCCGAGTGGCCGGCGCTGATGATCTGCGCGACGTCGCTCATGCGTTCGCGCAACACGAGCATCCGCTCGGAGCTGGTCTTCAGGTGCAGCAGCGACGCGGTGTCGTCGCGGTACATCGCCTCGAGCGAACCGTTGCCCATATAGAGCGCCGCGATGCTCGCGCCGACCACCAGCACGAGCAGCACGGTATAGCCGGCGATGGTCGCGACGAGGCCACCACGGATAGTGAGTTGTTTTCGCATGACGTTCCCTTGCGCCGGCCGGGCGCGGCCAGCGGCGGATGTGGATTCCGGATCACGAAAGACGCGCGCCGTGTCGCAACACGGGGCGCATGGGCTGCGAACGGGTTAACGGCGGGGGGAACGGGGAGGTTTTACCGATACGCGACGCGAATCTTGACGATTGCGACAGGGGCAGAAGCGAAGCGGTACGTGACGGGTGCGCGAAGCCGTGCCGATGATCACCTGGGCAGGAAGACAGGCATCCTGATCACTTCGACGCCCCCGGACGCGTATCTAGCCGCCGTTCGTCAGCCTCGAACGAATCTCGTCAACCGACAGGTCGCGCTGATGCGTCGCGATCTGCCATCGATTCCCCCACGGATCCTTCACCATCGCCCGCCGGTCGCCGTACGGCATGTCGGCGGGGGGTTCGAGCATGGTCGCACCCGCTGCAAGCGCCCGCCGATAGGTCTGGTCGGCGTCCTCGACATACACGTACAGGAATGCCGGGATCGGCTCACGCAGGCCATCTTCCCCGCTGATCATCACGACGGAATCGCCGATCCTGATTTCCGCGGGCAGCCCCGGGCGGTACTCGCCCTGTGCGTGAAATACCGTCCGGATGAATTCGATCAGGTTTTGCGGATCCGGCACGACGATGCGGGGCGTGACGGTGTGCCATCCATCGGGCTGGAACCTGGCCATGTCGGGCAGCCTCCGAAGAGATTTCCGGCGGGTATTGTGCGCCGGGCGCTTTCTGTCGGTAAAGGGGCGACGAGACGCTGCGCGGGAACCCGCTGCCGCTTCAATCGACGATGAACAGCCTGGCGCCCGTCCGTTTGCGACGCACGGCGCTCGCGACCGGGCCGCTGTCATTGCGGACCGCGATCGAATTGCCGTCGGGAACCCCTTCGGTGTGCGCATCCAGTGCGTCGACAACGGCCATCGCGCCGGCTCGGTTCGCGGTGCAGTCGTCCGACGCCGGCAGCACGCATCACCCGGCCCCGTCGCGCCCCTTCGGAAACACGCCACGGCTCATCGCATCGAGCTGCCGCCCGATCTCCGCGCGCAATTCGGCGGAGATCTCGAGGCTGTCGAGCAGTTTCGAAATCCACAGCCCGTCGGCGGCGAGCCGGCAGATCATCAGCGTCGCGGCCTGCTCGAGCGGCACGGGGTCGGGCCGTGTCCATTCCCGCATCGGCACCGACCAGCGCGCGCGCGTGTCCTGGTCGGTAATCATCGACGCGACCAGCACGCGCAGCACGTCGGTACTCGCGACCGCATGCGACTCGTCGAGCACCGCATGCATGTAGGCCCGCGCCACCGCGCCGGCGCCCTCGGCATCCGCCGCCACCCGCGCGGCCATCTGCGCGGCGAACCGCTCGGTCGCCTGGCCGAACAGCGCATCCAGCAGCCCCTGCTTGTTCGCGAAGTGATACTGCAGCGCGCCTTTCGTCACGCCGGCCCGCTCGGCCACCGCATCGAGCGTCAACGCGGCCACGCCGTGATGTGTCGCGATTTCCGATGCAGCCGCCAGCAACTGCGCACGCACCTGATCCGGCGCTTTTTTCCGGCGCACGCCGGCGGTGGGGACGGCCGGCGCCGAGGAGGCGTCAGGCGCCCGCGCACCGGCCGTTCCAGCCGGTTCGACGGGCACGGACGCATCGTGCGGCGCGGGTTCGAGGTGTTTTTTCATGGTGCGGATGGTAGCACCCGGCGTCTCGATATAAACATTCCGTCCGGATGGTATGATCCGCTGCATGACTACAGCCACCCCCTCCCCCTGGTCCGCGCTCGACACCGCCATCGCCCGTGGACGCGACGCCCTCGTGCGTCTCCAGCAGCCCGACGGCAGTTGGTGTTTCGAACTCGAATCCGACGCGACGATCACCGCGGAATACATCCTGATGATGCATTTCATGGACAAGATCGACGACGTGCGCCAGGAGAAGATGGCGCGCTACCTGCGCGCGATCCAGCGGCTCGACACGCACGGCGCATGGGATCTGTACGTCGACGGCGATCCGGACGTGTCGTGCAGCGTGAAGGCGTACTTCGCACTGAAGGCGGCCGGCGACAGCGAACATGCGCCGCACATGGTCCGCGCGCGCGACGCGATCCTGAAGCTCGGCGGCGCGGCCCGCGCGAACGTGTTCACGCGCATCCTGCTCGCGACGTTCGGCCAGGTGCCGTGGCGCGCGACGCCGTTCATGCCGATCGAGTTCGTGCTGTTCCCGAAGTGGGTGCCGATCTCGATGTACAAGGTCGCGTACTGGGCGCGCACGACGATGGTGCCGCTGCTCGTGCTGTGCTCGCTGAAGGCGCGCGCGCGCAATCCGCGCAACGTCTCGATCCGCGAGCTGTTCGTCACGCCGCCGGACGAGGAACGCCAGTACTTCCCGCCCGCGCGCGGCATGCGCAGGCTGTTCCTCGCGCTCGACCGCACGGTGCGCCACGTCGAGCCGCTGATCCCGAAGGGGCTGCGGCAGCGCGCGATCCGCCATGCCGAGGCGTGGTGCGCGGAGCGCATGAACGGCGAGGACGGGCTCGGCGGCATTTTCCCGCCGATCGTGTATGCCAACCAGATGATGCAGGTGCTCGGCTACCCGGACGACCATCCGCTGCGGCGCGATTGCGACAACGCGCTGGAGAAGCTGCTGGTCACGCGGCCGGACGGCAGCATGTACTGCCAGCCGTGCCTGTCGCCGGTGTGGGACACCGCGTGGAGCACGATGGCGCTCGAGCAGGCGCGCGGCGTGGCGGTGGCGGAAGACGGCGAGCCGGGCGACGCACGGCGCGCACTCGACGAACGCATCGCACGCGCGTACGACTGGCTGGCCGAACGCCAGGTGAACGACCTGCGCGGCGACTGGATCGAGAACGCGCCGGCCGAGGTCCAGCCGGGCGGATGGGCGTTCCAGTACGCGAACCCGTACTACCCCGACATCGACGACACGGCGGTCGTCACCGCGATGCTCGATCGCCGCGGCCGCACGCATGCCAACGCGGACGGCACGAACCCGTATGCACCGCGCGTCGCGCGCGCGCTCGACTGGATGCGCGGGCTGCAATCGCGCAACGGCGGCTTCGCGGCATTCGACGCCGACTGCGACCGCATGTACCTGAACGCGATCCCGTTCGCCGACCACGGCGCGCTGCTCGATCCGCCGACCGAGGACGTGTCGGGCCGCGTGCTGCTGTGCTTCGGCGTGACGAAACGCGCGGACGAACGCGAGTCGGTCGCGCGCTGCATCGACTACGTGAAGCGCACGCAGCAGCCCGACGGCAGCTGGTGGGGCCGCTGGGGCACGAACTACATCTACGGGACGTGGAGCGTGCTGGCCGGCCTCGCGCTCGCCGGCGAGGACAAGTCGCAGCCGTACATCGCACGCGCGATCGAATGGCTGCGCTCGCGTCAGCATGCGGACGGCGGCTGGGGCGAGACGAACGACAGCTACATCGACCCGAAGCTGGGCGGCACCAATGGCGGCGAGAGCACGTCGAACTTCACCGCGTGGGCGCTGCTCGCGCAGATGGCGTTCGGCGACTGCGAATCCGATTCGGTGAAGCGCGGCATCGCGTATCTGCAGTCGGTCCAGCAGGAAGACGGCTTCTGGTGGCACCGCTCGCACAATGCGCCGGGCTTTCCGCGCATCTTCTACCTGAAGTATCACGGCTATACCGCGTACTTCCCGCTGTGGGCGCTCGCGCGCTATCGGCGGCTGGCGGGCGCGGCGGCGGCGCGGGCGGCGGCCGCGCACGGTGCGACGGCAGTCAAGGCGGCGGCCACGGTGGTCGCCTGAGCGGTAACGTGACGGCGCAAGGCCGTCACACGAAACCCTCTTCGACCAGCGTGCAGCCGTGCGCCGTGATCTCGTGCCGCTGGCCCGAGCCGTCGACCACGCGGCTCCAGCTCGTCGACACGAGTACGGCCGCGGCGCCGTCGGCGTGCAGTGCATAGTCGAACCCGCCATACATGCCCGGCACCGCGAACCATACGCGTCCGGCCTGCGCGTCGAGTTCAAGCAGCGGCTCGAGTTCGGGCAGGCGCAGCGCGTCGACGCGCAGGTGTGCGATGCGGCCGAGCATCATCTCGTGGAAGTGGCGCTGGATGTCGCGCAGCGTATCGTCGGGCACGAAGCGTCGCGGCTGCGGTGTCAGCAGATCGATCAGATGCCGATGCCCGCGCTGCGCGGCCAGATCGACCGGGCGCGCACCCTGTGCATCGCGCAGCATGCGCCATGCGCCGAGCTGCAACAGTTCGGTGACGACTTCTTTCGGCGCACCGTTGTATGCAGCCTGGTGCAGCGGGGTATAAAGCGACTTCCCGCCAAGCCGTGTCGCGTTGACGAGCTTGTGCTCTTTTGCAATGCAATCGAGCATCGTCGCCCAGTCGCCGTTGCGCGCCGCGTCGGCCAACGCGTGCCGGCTCGCGACCTGCGTGTCGTCGAGCACGCCGACGCCCGTGATTCCATCCCATGCGATGCTCAATCGCTTTCTCCTTTCGGCTCTCGCGCATCCGGCCGGCGCGTCGTCCGCTCATCATAAGCGCTCGTCACGGCCGTGCGTTCGCGACACGAGACGCGGCGCCGGCTACCACCCAACCCACCCGCAAGTATGGAATCATGCGAACGCGCCGTCGGCGCGTTCATTTCACAACGACTCTGCACAACGACTCAGGATGCCAGCCGTGCTCGACATTTCCACCATCACCGACGCCCTCACCCCCAATGGCGAACCCGTGCAATACCGCGTGCCGCCCGAGAAGCTGCTGGCGGGCGACCCGCTGCAGACGCTCACGCCCGGCTTCACGAGCCCGTGCGGCCGCTTCTCGACCGGCATCTGGGAAAGCACGCCCGGCCGGTGGCGGGTCGCGTATACCGAAGCGGAATACTGCGAGATCCTGGCAGGCACGTCGGTGATCACCGACGAGGAAGGCAACGCGAAAACCCTGCGCGCCGGCCATCGCTTCGTCATTCCGCCGGGCTTTCGCGGCACGTGGGAAGTCGTCGAGCACACGCGGAAGATCTTCGTCGCGTACGAAGCGCAGCCGCAGGAATAAGCCGCACCGGCCCCGGCGTCGGAAACGTTACCGCCCGCCGTCGAGCGCGCCGAGGATCCCGTACGCGGCCTTCACGCGGTCCTCGTTCGGATAGCTGCGGTTCGCGAGCATCACGATCGCGATCCGCTTCGACGGGACGAACGCGACATAGGTACTGAAGCCGTTGGTCGAGCCCGTCTTGTTGATCCACGTATCCGCGCTCGGCGCGAGCGGCGGCTTGATCGCGGCGGCCGGCAACCCGTCGCGCAGCATCTTCATCGAATTGCCTTCGAGCAGCGTCGGCAGCGCGACCGGATACGGGTACTGCTCCCAGATCAGGTCCTGCGTCAGCGGCCCCGCGCGGAAGTAGCCGGTGTGCGTGCGTTCGAGCGCGCGCTGCAGGCGCGGCGCGGTCTCGATCAGCCCCATGTTCGCCTGCACGAAGCGCAGCAGGTCGGCCGCCGTGGTCCGCACGCCGTAGGCCGGCTGCCACAGCATGCCGCCCGTCATCCGGATCGGCTTGCCGTCCTGCGTATAGCCCTGCGCATAATCGGCCTGGCGTGCTTCCGGCACGTTGATGTACGTGTGCGTCATCCCGAGCGCGGGAAAGAGCCGCTGCTCCATCAGCACCGCGAAATCCTTGTGCATCGCCTTCGCGGTGAGCCACCCGAGCATGCCGACCGACACGTTCGAATACGTCCGGTACGTACCCGGCGCGTGTGCGGGCCGCCACGCGCCGAGATAGCGGATCAGGCCCGCGTCGTCGCGGATGCTGTCCGGCACCTGCACGGGCATGCCGCCGGACGTGTGCGTGCCGAGATCGCGCAGCGTCACGACACCGAACGGCTTGCCCTGCAGCGCGGGAAGGTATTTGCCCACCGGGTCGGCCAGCGACAGTTCGCCGCCCTCCTGCGCATCGGCCGCGAGTGTCGCCGTCAGCGTCTTGCTGACGGAGCCGATTTCGAACAGCGTATCGCCGGTGACGGGCTTGCCCGATTGCGTCGACATCACGCCGTAGTCGAACACGTAAGGCTTGCCGTCGGCGACGATGCCGATCGCCATGCCGGGAATCGCGTACTGCTTCATCAGCGGCGCGATGTGGCGGGTGACGGTGTCGTGGAGTTCGTCCTGGGTGACGGCGGCCGCGCGGCCGGCCGTGGCGGTAGCGCACGCGGCGACGAACAGGGTCGCGGCGAAGCGTGTCGCGTTGAATCGCATGGTTGCGGTTCCTTCTAGTTCTGATGGTTGCGTGGACAACGGATCCGGCCGTGCCGTGCGGTAGTCGCAGCGGCCGGCCAGCCGAAGCAGGACTATCCGCTGTCGATCGGCCGCCAACAATCGACGATATGTTGCGCGAGACTAAAGAAAATCTTATGAGATACGCGAAGGACTGCTTTGGCGTGATGCCATTGCCGAACCGCTCGTCGTTTTGCCGGAAAAACCTGTCGGTTTTAACAGCATGCAATCCGGCGGCCGAATCGCACCGCATCGAAAATCGGTGAAAAAGAGATAAGTCTTGTCAGATCCCGATGCGCTGGCGCATCGCGCGATTGATTCACCCGCGCGGATCGCAGTAGACTCGCGGAAGCAAAAAATAAGATCCATCCTGAGAGAACCAATGAATCGCCATTCGCTGATCGCCTGCTCCCGCGTCATGGGCTGTCGCCCGGTCGCGTGATTTTCACGCATCGACCGCTCCGCAGCGGGTACACGCCACGCCGCCGCGCGCCACGTGCGCGCCCGTTCGCTGCATCGCCCGCCAGCCGAAAGAACCGCCAGGGTCCCGCGCGCATGGCCCGCGCACGCCCTGCCTGACCGGAGAGCAACCCCGTGACCGAAACCGTGGCCGCGTCCGCCTATCGGCCGCGCGATGTCGTCAATGCGCCCGACATCAAGGCGGCCATCGCCCGCCGCAGCGCCGAGCGCGGCGATCCGGCCGACATCCGCGCGTGGCTCGGCAACCACTTCTTCCGCTGGGTCGTCGGCGCGTTCGAGCAGGCGCAGCCGCTCGATTCGCTTGCCGACTACCGCGCGCTCGCCGGCGCCGACCGGCCGGCGCCCGACTGGCTCGTGCGCCGGTTCCGTCCGCAACCGGCCTCCAGCGCGGCGGCCGATCCGGCGCCGCTGCCGGCCGTCGAACCCAAGCCGCTCTACTTCATCGATCCCGAGCACATGCTGCTGACCGACCGCGAGCGCGTGCTGGTCGAATTCCTGCGCTCGCGCGCCGGCACGCGGCTCGCGCAGAAGCTGCAGCGCATCACGTGCGCCATGGCGCTCGACATGTGGGAGCGCGAGCACCAGCGCATGCAGGCGCGTCGCGACAAGGGCTGGGTGCCGAGCAGCGGCCTCGCGCTGCGTGAGGTGCTGCGCACGCCGAACGGGATCGTGTTCGAATTCGCGGGCGACCACGCGGCGCTGCGCGAGGAACTCGCCTACGAGTCGTACTACATGCAGCACTGCCTGGGCCAGTTCGCGGATCGCCGCCGGCTGCGCGGCGGCTACGGCGAACAGTACGCGCAAGCCGCGCAGGAGGGCCGGCTGCGCCTGTTCACGCTGCGCGGCGCGGGCAACCAGCCGCACGTGACGATCAGCCTGCAGGTGACCGGCAACGGCCTGCGCATCGACCAGATCAAGGGCAAGCAGAACCGCCATCCGGTGCGCCGCTACGCCGACGACGTCCGCCAGTTCCTGCGCGCGCTCGCGCCGCGCGGCGAGCGGCATCCCGATTGCGAAGGCATGGGGCTCGTGTTCGAACCGGACACGCCGGGCGCGGGCACCGGCGAATGGACCTTCGTCACCGACGTGCGCTCGCCCGACCATCTGCTGAGCGTGATGAGCGAGAACTTCCACCTGATCGAGCATTTCCCGCAGCCGCCGGCGGTACTCCAATGGCTGTTGCTGCGCAACGCGCCCCATGCGCTTGGCCAGCTTCGGCAAATCGATCCGGCCGTTGCAGCGGCCGCGCGCCACGCATTGCCGGCCGATGCGCTGCCGGCCGTGCAAACGCCCGGCAGCGCACCGCCGGTCACCACCGCGTTCGAGATCGAAGGCATCGCGATCGATCCCGCGCTGTGCGCGACGTTCGCGTTGCCTGCGCCGGCAGGCGGGAGCGCGCCATGCTGAAATGGTTGATCGGCGCAGCCGTGCTGTGGGTCGTGTGGTACGTGTGGCGGTCGGTCCGGGTCGCGGCGCGGATGGTGCGCGAAGTCGACGCCGACCAGGTCGCGGGCGCCGACGCTGCGGTCACGGTCCGGCAGACTGCCGCCGTCAAGCTCGCCCAATCACTGGCCGAGCAGGCGCCGCCGAACCGCCGCCGCTGGTCGCTTGCACTCGCCGACATCCTGCTGATCCGCAACGGGCTGCGCTGCGATTGCGACGCGCTCGTGTACGCACTGCCCGATGCGCAGCGCGGCAAGCTCGCCGCCCAGCTGCGGCGCGAGCTCGACCTGCCGGCCGACCTGCCCGAGTGGCAGGTCGTGCAGCGCGTGCCGGCCATCCTCGTCGGCTGGATACGCGGCGTCGGCCGCTCGCACGAAGGCTTCTACGAACAGCTCGCCGCCGAAGGCCGCGTGCGCGATGCGCTGGCGTTCGATTGCGCGCGTACCGCGTTTCTCGTGCGCTGCATCGCATTGCTCGGCTGGGCGTCCGAACAGCATGCGTGGGTGGTATTGCTGCTCAATGCCCAGCGCGCGCAGGACAGCTTCGACAGCTGGGAAGATTTCGGGCTCGCGTATGCACGCGCGCGCCAGCACTGGCTGCGCGGCAGCGGCCAGGACGGCCCCGCGTCGTCGCGCGCGACCCAGGAAGTGCGCGAGCACCTGCGCAATCCGTCCGGAAACTGGCTTTCGCTGCCGTGGAAGCGCTACCGCATCTTCGACCCCCAACCCGTTTCGTCATGACCGCCGACACCGACATGTCCTCCGTTCCCGCCGACCTGATTCCGCCCGCGAAATCCCGCTGGTTCATCTGCGACGTCGACGCGCTGCTGCACGCAGGCGAGTTTGCCGCGCTCGACACGCAGCTCGATGCCGCGCTCGCCGCGAGCTTCACCGACCGCACCGCCGAAGCGCGGTACGTCGACGCACTGCCGGCCGACGTGCAACCCTGCATCGAAGCCGGCGCGGAAGGCCTCGCGCGCCTGCGCGCATGGCAGGCCGCGAATCCACGCTCCGCCCATGCGTGGCTGTGCGAAGCGCACTACTGGCACCACTGGGCGTACGAGTATCGCGGCGGCGGCTGGGCCGAGACGGTGACCGAAGCCGGCTGGATCGGCGCGCATGCATGCGCGGCGCTGACGATCGTCGCCGCGCTGCGCGCGCTGGTGCTTGCGCCGACGATGTGGAGCGCGCCGAAGGTGATCTTCACGAGCGTGTCGTCGTTCGGCGAGCCCGAGTGGCTCACGCAGCTCGTACGCGAGCGCCGCTGGCCCGTCACCGAACTGCACCTGAACGTCGGCGCCGAAGACGCAGCCACGCGCGCCGAACTGCAGCGCATGCTTGCGCGCTCGGGACTGAATCCCGACGAGCCGGTCGCCTGCCCGGCGGAATTTCCCGACGCGCTGCCCGGCCCCGTCCAGGGCAAGAAGCTGCGCAAGGAAAAGTGGTACTGGATGGAGGCGACGCTGCACATCCACCCGACCCAGTACTTCTCGATGCGCACGTTCATCTGGTACATGCAGCCGCGCTGGGGCGGCTCGCACGACCACGTCCGCGCCTTCATCGATTCCGATGCGTGCGCGCACCTCGACGCGGTCGAGAAAGACCGGCTGCGCCACGAGATCTGGCGCGACGAGTATTACGGCGAGACGCTGGATTCGGATGACGACGACGACACCGTACGCCGCGCGATGGCCGCGACGCTCGCCCGCGCGAACGCCGCGCTGCATCCGTATCACCGCTGGGAGACGCTGCACTGGCTCGCGCGCAGCCATTTCATGCGCAACGAAGACGAACAGGCGTACGCCCGCCTGCAGGAAGCCGAACGCAACGAGCCGATCGACGACAACCGCGCGATGGCGATGGGTTTGCGGCTGACGCTCGCCCTCGATCCGCACGGCGACTGGCTGACCGGCGCGATCCAGCGTGCGTCGGACGCACGCGCCTGCACGGCGGCGATGATCCTGCGCGGCTACGCGCATCGCACCGGCACGTTCGGCTTCGCCCAGGACGACGCGCGCGGCGCTGCATGGCTGGAAGCCGCGCGCCTGAACGAGCCCGGCTCGCTCGCATGGAACCAGCTCGCCACCGCGATGGAGGATGGAAACCGGCGCCCGGCCGATGCCTTTGCAATCTGCCAGCTCGGCTACGAGGCGGGCGGAAATTCATGCGGCTACCTGCTCGGCTGCTTCTACAGGGACGGTACGCATGTCGAGGCCGACCCATACCGCGCCGCCCACTTCTTCCGCGAGTCGATGGAGGCCGGCGGCAACGTGGCCGCTTATAAACTGGGATACACGTACCACCACATCGGCCAGACCAGCACGGATCGGGCCGAGCGCGCGCGCATGCAGGTCGAGGCCGTCGAGGCCGCGCGCAAGGCGCACGAGATGGGGCATACGGATGCGCTCGAGAGCATGCTGATGTTCATCAGCGACATCGAGGATCATGCGTCGCGCCATCGCTATCTCGACGAACTGCGCCAGCATGCCGAAGCGGGCCATCCGGCCGCGATGGCCACGCTGTCGTTCTGCCTCGCCGACATCGGCGACAAGTCGCTCTACGACTATCGCGAAGGCGTGCGCTGGATCATGGGCGCCCAGGCGATCGCACCGGACGACGAGTTCGTGCGCACCATCACGCGCATCAGCTACGAGGACGGCATGCTCTCGAGGCTGCGGTTCAAGATGCAGCGCAAGCAGATCAAGGCGCACGAGATTCCCGGCGCCGACAACGCGATGGTCTGAACCCCGGGCGGCAAATGCGCGCGCCCGCGGCCGGGCCGCGCGCGCCGTCCGAATCTCGACCGGACGGTCAGCCCGTGGTCGTCCCGCGCATTACCCCGGCAGCCGGTCGAGAAATGCCAGCATCGCCGCGTTGAACCGCTCGGGCCGCTGCAGCGGCGCGAAATGGCTCACGCCGGGCAGGGTCGTCAGCGTCGCGCCCGGAATCGTGCGCGCCAGGTACGCCGCGTGCTCGGGCCGGATGAATTCGTCGTGCTCGCCCAGCACGATCGTCACCGGCACGGCGATCGCCGCGAGATCCTGCGCGCGGTAATCCGGTTGCGTGCGCATCATTTCGCTGACCGACGCGACGAACGCGTCGAACTGGTCCGGCGTCGCGGACAATGCTGCGTAGTCCTTGCGGTGCCGTGCGAAGCAGCGGTCGAGCAGCGGGCTCGGCACGATCTCCTTCGTGCCGCCCGGGTCCATGTTGCACGCGAAGAAGAACACGCCGGCCGCCCGTTCCGGCGCGCGGTCGGCCAGCACGAGCGCGATGCACGCGCCGTCGCTCCAGCCGACGAAGCGCGCACGGTCGACGTGCAGCGCGTCGAGGACCGCCAGCACGTCGGAGGCCATGCGTTCGTAGGAATAGGGTTCGTCGTCGCGCGTGCTGCGGCCGTGGCCGCGGCTGTCGATCACGATCGCGCGGTAGCCGGCCGCGAGCAGCGCCGGCACCTGGTTGCCCCAGTTGCCGCTGTGGCCGAGGCCGCCGTGCAGCAGCACGACCGCCGGGCCATGGCCGAACGACGCGTGCCAGATGCGCGCGCCGTCGTGTTCCAGCCATCCTTGTTCATCGGCCGCCGGCAGCGGCGTGCCGCCTTGCGACTCGAAGCGGGCGAGATCGTCGTCGTTGAATTCCGCATGCATCGTTCAGCCGTCCTGTCGAGGGAGACGTGCTCGCGATTGTAATGCGTGCGGCCGACCTGGCCGCGACCGGTCAGGCCTGCGTCGACACCAGCCCGCCCGCCTGCGAGCCGCCCGATTTCTGGATCGCCGCCGCGAGTTGCGAGATCGCGGTCGACAGCGCCCCCGAGATCGCGCTGGCTTGCGCGCTCAACGACTGCTGTTCGATCGCCCCGGCCGGGTCGTCCTTTGCGCGCTGGCTCGCGCTCGCCATCTGCTGCTCGAGTGCCGCGAGTTGCTTCTGCAGCCGCTCGATCAGCGCCTTCAACTGACTGACCGCCGGATCGTCCGACGACGCACCCGATGCACCGAGCGTTTCGCCGGTGGCGCCGGCCGCATCCTTCGTGCCAGCGGTGGCGGTCGCACTCGTAGCACCCGAGGTACTCGTCGCGCCATCGGTGGATGACGTTGCAGCGGGCGCGGCGGACGTCGTCGCCGCAGCGCCGGACGAAGCATTCGCGTTCAGGTTGCTGTCCGCCAGCGGCAAGCGTGTGGTCGTGGAGAAATCGATCTGCATCGTGTCGGTCCGTATGTCGGTAAGCGAATCGTGACTGGGATGAAACTGCCTTCCAACTCGTTTACGGCATTCGTCACACGAAACTTGAGTATCGGGGACGGACTGATTTAACCGAAGATCGACCGGTTTAGCCACGAAAGGGCCAGATTGACGGCCCGGCGGCGCTGGTAAAATCGCCGCTTCGCCAGCGGGATCCGCGCGCCGATCGCCTCCGGGCACGAGTGCGCAACGCCGCCGGCTTCGACTCCCGCCCTTCCGGGCGCGGCACGCGGCACGTGCCGGCGCCGCGGTCGCGGCTGCGCGGGTCGCCTTTTTCGTCCGCCGGTGTGCCTCGCTCGCCCTGTCGAGCGGCGAGCACCATGCGGCGCGCACGCACTTCATCACGCATTCGAGGAACCCACGATGGCCCGCATCGGCGCCTTCTGCATCACGACGTGGCTTGCCGCCGCGATTCTCTACTTCGGCCAGCACTCCGTCGCGATGATCGTATTGAGCGGTGTCGTCGTATTCGGCGGGTTCGATCTGCTTCGCCCGTAAGCGCGCGGGCTCGACACGTTTCTCGATCCGTCACGGCCGGCCTGCCTGAAGCGAACGCCGCGGGCTTTCGACCCGGCGCGTCACCGGCTCGCTCCCGCTTGGCGCGCCTTCACGCAACCCACGCCTCCGTCAGCAGGCCGCGAACGTCGGCACCGTCGGCGCGACCGCCAGCGCGCGCTCGTTGAACAAGACCGGCACGCCGGCCGACCCCAGGCGGCAGTTCGGGCGATCGAGCCGCCACCCGTCGACGCGCAGCGCGATGCGCGACACCGGCGCGCCGCTCGCATGCGGCAGGTCGATCGTGATCTGCCGCTTCCCGCCGGGGATCGGGTTCAGGGAGTTGTCGCTGTAGAACGCCGGTAGCACGCGCGCGCCGGTCGACGGATCGAATAACCGGCGAGCGCTGCGCTGTATGACAGGAATTTCCGGCGCGATGTCGATTGAACGGTGTCGTGCTCCCGGATGGCGTTGTCTCGACGGGCGCGCAGGGTGGCCCCTGCGCGTCGTGCCCGCTTGGGTTTATCGCGCGCCGCCCTCGCGCATGCGCATCGCCGCTGCCGACCCGCCGGCTGTCATCTGCGTGTAGTCCGCGTTCGGCCCGGACGGCGGCGTCAGGTTGTCGGCGGCCGCCCATTGCGTCGGCGTCGCGGACAGCGTGTAGTTCATCGTCCCGCCATTGGCGATCTTGCCCAGCGGTAGCCATGACCCCGCGTAATCCGCGCCATTGACCTTCAGCGACTGGATATACGCGAACGACGGGCGCCCCGCGCTGTCCATCGCGACCTGCTTGTCGCTTTCGAGCCGGAGCGTCTTGCCGTTGCCGAACCACACCGTGATCCCGCTGAACTGCGGCGTGGACAGCGCGAGCCCCGCCTCCGACGGAATGACCGGGAACATCCCGAGCGCCGCCCACACGTACCAGCTCGACGTCGCGCCCATGTCGTCGTTGCCCGGCAGCCCGTCGCGAGCGGTCGTGAACGCCTTCGACATGATGATCGGGAGAACGTACTGTGCGCCGCTCGGCTGCCCGGCCCAGTTGTACCCCCACGGCGACTGGAACGACGGTTCGTTGCCGATGTACAGGGTGTTCGACGATTCGCCGCCGTTCAGGCTGCTGGAGGACGGCACGGTCGAGAACGGTGTCGTGATCGCGAACAGGTTGTTCAGCCGCGTGACGGCCGCCTGCTTGCCGCCGATCGCATCGATCAGCGCACTCCAGTCCTGCGCGAAGGTCCAGAAGTAGTTCGGTTCCGTCGATTCGTGGAACGAACCCTGCACGAGCGTGCCCAGCGTGCCGGGCGCCGAGCCGGCCGGCGGCGCATTGCGCGCGGCGATCACCTTGTTCGTGTAGTCGAAGATGTTGCGCCACCACCCGGCGCGCGTGTACAGCGTGCCGATGTTGTCCGGCGTTACCCCGACCGACGGCGCGTTCAGCACGCTCGCGGGCAGCGCCTGCAGGAACGCAGCAGCCGAGCGGTCGCTCAGCACGCGCTCGATGGTCGCCGACGACGAGTGACCGTCATCGCCCTGCGACAGGTAGTGGGCCGTCAGGAAATTGGCGAGGCCCGCCGCGCTCGTGCGGTCGTTGCAGGCGCTGGACGGATCGAACACCGACTGCTTCGTCAGGCGGGCAGCCGATACGAGGTCGAAATCGGTCGCGCCGAACTTGTACGCGCCGGCAATCACGTTCAGCGCATTGTCGCCCGCCATCGGCGTGGAGTCGTCGCTGCCGTCGACCCAGTGCGGGAACGCACCGCACTGCAACCCGTCGACGACGAGCGACTGCATCATGTCGCTCGACTCCTTCGGTGCGAGCAGCGCCAGCAACTGCGCTTGCGACCGGTACGTGTCCCACAGCGAGAAACCCGTGTAGTGGTTGCCCGCGCCGCCCAGCGATCCGTCGGCACGCCGGAATGCGTAATCACTGACCTTCGCCGTCGCCCGCGGCGGAATGGTGCCGGTCTGGTCGACCGACTTCAGATAGCTGCCATCCGCGTTCCTGGGCTGGCGCATGCTGCGGAATTCGCCGTTCGTGTCGCTGTAGAGTGTCGGCGTGCCGAACACGCGATAGAGCGCGGTGTAGAACTTCGTCAGGTTCGCCCTCTGCGTCGCGTTCAGCGCTGCGGGCGTCGCGGCCTGGTCGATCTGGATCGTGTTGAGGCGGTCATTCCACAGGCCGGACGCATTCTTGCGTGCGTCGTCGAATGCGAGCGTCTCGCCCTCGGCCTTCAGGTTCGCCTGCGCATTCCGGACGCTGACGGACGACACCCCGACTTTCACGGTGACGGTCCGGTCCGCGTCGGTCAGGTCGAACTGCAGCGTCGCCGCACCGTTGCTGGCCGTATTCACCGCGGAGGTGCCCGCCTGCTTGCGCAGCGGCTTGTCGAAGGTCGCGTAGAAATACACGGGCGCATTCCACACCGTGCCGTACGGCGTGCAGAACGCGGGCGCCACGGCCTGCCCGCTCATCGACTTGCCGTCGCTCGCGAGCGCCAGCGCGACGTGGTTCGCGGTGACCTTCGTGCTGCCCGAATCGCTGTTGCCGTTCAGCTTCGCGTCGATCGAGAAGAAGCCCTTGTCCTTGCTCGTGTACGTGAAGCGCGCGATGCCGGTGCGCGCGGTCGCGCTCAGCTCCGTCACGATGCCGTTCGCGAGACGCACCTTGTAGTACCCGGGTTCAGCCGTTTCATCCGCGTAGCGGTATCCGATGCCGATCGGCCGGCCGCCCGATGCCACGGCCGTCGCCGCGTCGGTCGGCAGCATCGCGACCGTGCCCTGCCCCGGGCACCCGACACCGCTCAGGTGCGTCACGCTGAAGAAGTCGATCGTGCCGCCCGACCCGCCCGACGACAGGTAGCCGCCCGAGCCGTTGAAGTCGTAGCGCGGCGTGTTCGGTCCGAAATTCACCATCCCGAACGGCACCAGCGCGCCCGGGCTCACGTTGCCCGCGTAGCCGGAATCCGCATTGACCTGCGTGCCGATCAACGGATTGACGAACTGCGTCAACGCCATGTCGGTGCGCTTCGGCGGGGCCGGTTGATCCGGCTGGGACGGCTGGGACGGCCCCGCCGTCGGCGGCACGGTCGACGGCGTGTCGCCTGCGCCGCTGCTGGGTGCCTGGACACTGTTCACGTCGTCGCCGCCACACGCGGCCAATGCCGCGCAAGCCAGTGCGGCGACGAGCAAGAGTCGTGGATTTTTCATATTTTCGTTTAGTACCGTTAATTAAAACGATGGATCCGGCGCCGATGATCATCCGGCACGCCGCCCGGCTTGCGGCCTTGCGCGGCACATCGATGCCGCGCGGCGCGACGTCGGCTGGCCCCCCCCAGGCGACGTCACGCTGACTTTCACATGCGAGCAGCCGGCGACGATCGTTGCTGCCGCAACCGTCGCCTCCACCGCCCTGACTCCCGGAACGTCACATGCTTCCCACGGGCTTACAGTGCCGCAACGACTGTTTATTCACTACAGGAAGTTTCCCGAATTTTCAGTTTGTTTAACTAAACAATCCGGGGTTAAGTGGCTTTGGGTACAAAGTTCCGCCATTTGTTGCGTTGCAACGGCGGCGCACAGGAGGTGTGCTTTGACGGGCGCCCGGCGAACCCGGGCGCCGCATGAACCTGCGAAACTGAACGAGTCGAGGCCGTGCGCGTCAGCGCGGCAACGTCCTCAACGAAGACGGCCCGCCCGTCAGCGCGATCCGCTTGCCCGTATCGCGCAGCTTGCCACCTTCGACCGAATAAAGCGCCAGCTGCCGTTCGACGTTGAACTGCACGATCACGTGCCGGCTGTCGGCGGTGAACACGATGCCTTGCGCGGCTTCGCCGCCGGGCAATTCGCTCACCTTCACGGCCTGCCCATTGCGGATCTCGAACAGCAGCACCTTGCCGATCTTGTGGCGGCCTGGGTTGTCGGCCGTCAGGTTCGAGCCGTCCATCGCCTGCACGGCGATCCACTTGCCGTTCGGCGAGATCGCGACGCCTTCCGGCAGTGACGGCACCGTCAGGTACTGAACCGTGCGGAACGGCACGCGCGACACGTCGATCAGCGCAACCGAATCGGCGTCGCCCGCCAGCGTGCCCGTATAGCCCGGCAACCCCGCGAGCCCGACGTTGCTGACGACGGCCCAGCGGTTGTCGCTCGACACGTCGATCGTGTAAGGCGCGACGCCGGTGCTCAGGCGCGACCCGCTGTCGGTCACCTTGCCGTCGTCGACGTTCAGCACCGCGATGCCCTGCTCGTCGCGCAGCGACACGAGCGCATGCTTGCCGTCATGGGTGAAGCTGATCCCGGCCAGCCGCTTCTTGCCGACCTTCAGGTTGCCGTCGAGCGTCACGTTCGTGCCGTCGATGCGCAGGATCGACACGCTGCCGTCGACGTTCGCGACCAGCGCGAGCTTGCCCGAGCGGTCGATCGCGATCCCTTGCGGATGCGTGCCGAGCTCGATGCGCGTGATCGACGGCGGTGCGGCGTCGAGATTCACGACCTGCAGGAACGTGTCGAACACGAGCTGCTTCGCGGCCGCGTCGTAGCGTGTCGGCGCGCCGACGAGCGCAAGCTTCGCGTCCGGCGTGATCGCGACGGCCTGCGGCGGCCCCTGGATGCCGTTCTCGACGTCGACCTGCAGCGCGACCTTCGGCGGGAACGTGCTGGCGTCGAGCAACGTCAGCGTGTCGGCGGGCGGCGACGCCAGATAGGTGTCGCGGCCCTCGACGCGCTGGTACTTGCCGTCGTTGCCGGACACGATCCAGTCGGCGGCGTGGGCGGCAACGGCCGTCGTGGCGAGGGTCAGCGCGGCGAGCAGGCGCGCGCTGCGCGGGCGAAAAGGATTCGAATGCATGTCGGTCGATTCTCCGGATCGGTTGCGGACACAATGGATGGCATCGACCCTGCTGCTCGACGGGTCGGTGCCATCGCATGATGCCCGAAAGCCGGCAAATCCGGCGTCTCGCGCCCGGTCCGCTTCCGTCACGCCATCCGTCACGCCATCCGTCGCGTGCCGGACGACGGCCATTCGCCCACCTCATCGAGCGGATACACGGGCCGCGCCAGCCGCTCGTAACGGAACAGCCCGTAGTCCGAACCCGTCACGCCGCGGCTGTCGCACTCGACCAGCGCAGCCGCGATCGGCACGAACACCGGCCGGCAATACATCCGCGACTTCAGCAGCAGGAAGCGCGCACGGCGCGGATCGACGCCGACGCTCTCGAACACGCCGAGATCCCACGGCTCCTGCGTCCGCTCGGTAATGACCAGCGTGGCCGCGCCGATGTCGAGCACGGCCGTGCGGCCCATGTATGCGCGCTGGCCCGTGTACGTCGGCCCCGTGATCACGTATTCGCCGTCGGTGAGCGCGCGCACGACGCCGGTCGCGCGAAACGGCTCGCGCCGCACGCCGCCGTGTGACGGCATGCGGTTGCCGACCGATACGGTGACGGTCGCGCCGACACCCGCGTCGATCAGCGTCGCGACGGCTTGCGGGTCGCACAACGGCCCGCTGACGATGCCGTCGAGTCCGTGCGCGAGCGCGGCCTCGAGCAGGTCCATCGTGTCGCATGGGCCGCCCGACATGCAGTTGTCGCCATGATCGAGCATCAGCACGGGGCGATCCGCGCCGCGCGCGAGCGCAGCGGCCTGCGCAACCGATTCGGCGAGCGGCGCGCTGCGATACACGAAATCGTCGCGTGCGTCCCAGATCTGCCGCGCGATGCGCTCGGCCACCGCGTCGGCGGCGGCCCGGTCGCCATCGGCCACCACCACCACGCTGATGCACGGCGCGGGAATGTCCGCGAGCGAGAAGCCGGGCAGCACCGATACCGCGAGCATCCCGTCGGCCTCGGCCGCGCGCGCGGCCTCCACCGCGCGCCGCATCGCGCCTTCCGCGCTCGCGCTGCGCAGCGTCGACGTCATCAGCGGCGGCTGCCGCCACGCGAGCACGGGCCGCGCGCGGCCGTGCAGCCGGTCGAGCAGCACGCGTGCCGCATGCTCGCCCGTCTCGACCATATCGACGTGCGGGTAAGTCTTGAAGCTGACGATCACATCCGCGTGATCGACCATCTTCTGCGTGACGTTCGCATGCAGGTCGAGCGCGACCGCGATCGGCACGCCGGGCAGCGCCGCGCGCACGCGTTCGAGCAAGTCGCCTTCGCCGTCCGCGCTCTGCTCGGCGACCATCGCGCCGTGCAGATCGAGCATCACCGCATCGCAACCGGGCGCCGCCGCGACGATCGCGTCGCAGATCGCCGCATACGCGTCGGCCGCGACCGGCCCGCTCGGGTTCGCGGCCGCCGAGACGGGCGTCACGATGTCGGCGCCTTCACGCTCGGCCGCGTCGAGAAACGCGGCCATCGCGGTGCGCATCCCGCGATTCGCGCGATAAGCGTCGTCGCCCCAGTCCGGGCCGTTTCGGCCGAACGCGGCAAGCGGCGTGGGCACCGGCGAGAACGTGTTGGTCTCGTGGTTCATCCGCGCGATCAGGATCTTCATCGTGCGCGGCCCTCCGCGCGCGCCATCGCACCGCGCCGGTCTTCGGTCGTGTCCATCATCTGCATCGTCGACATCCTCCCGATCGATCCATCGGTCCATCGATTCATCGATGGAAAGGCACGGCGGCGTCGATCAGGACGCCGCCCTTTCAGCGCATCCGCGCGTCGCTCAAGCGTACCCCGTCGTGCCCTTCGTCTCCAGATACTCGACGAGGCCGAACTCCGCATACTCGCGGCCGTTGCCCGAGCGCTTGTACCCGCCGAACGGCGCGGCCGGGTTCCATGCCGGGTAGTTGATGTGGACGTTGCCGACCCGCAACCGCGCCGCCACCCTGCGCGCACGCTCGATATCCTTCGACTGCACGTAGGCCGCGAGCCCGTAGACCGAATCATTCGCGAGCGCGACGGCTTCATCCTCGGTCCGGTAGGTCATGATCGCCAGCACCGGCCCGAAGATTTCCTCGGTCGCAATCGTCATGTCGCGCGTGACGTTCGAGAACACCGTCGGCCGCACGTAGAACCCGTCGCCGAGCCCGTCCGGACGCCCCGGCCCGCCGGCGACGAGCGCCGCGCCTTCTTCGATCCCGAGCCGGATGAAGTGCTGGATGCGGTCGAACTGCGTGCGGCTGACCACCGGCCCGATACCGGTCTCGGTCGAACGCGGATCGCCGACGACCGTGCGCTCCGCCTCCCGCCGCGCGGCCTGCTCGGCCAGCGCCAGATGATCGGCATGCACGAGCATGCGCGTCGGCGCATTGCACGACTGGCCGCTGTTGCTGAAGCAGCTGCGCGCGCCGCGCGTGACCGCATCCTCGATATCGGCATCGGGCAAGATCACGTTCGGGCTCTTGCTCCCGAGTTCCTGGTGCACGCGCTTCACGGTATCGGCCGCCGCCTTCGCGACCTCGACACCCGCGCGCGTCGAACCCGTGAACGACACCATGTCGACATCCGGGTGCCGCGACAGCGCATCACCCACTTCATGCCCGTAGCCGTGCACGAGGTTGAACACGCCGGGCGGCACGCCGGCTTCGTGCAGGATCTCCGCGAACAGGATCGCGCTGAACGGCGCGATCTCGCTCGGCTTGAGCACCATCGTGCAGCCGGCCGCGAGCGCCGGCGCGACCTTGCACACGATCTGGTTGATCGGCCAGTTCCACGGTGTGATCAGCGCGCATACGCCGATCGGCTCGTGCGACACCAGCAGCGAATCGGTCTGCGTGCTGAAGCGGAACGACTGCAACGCGCGGATCGTCTGTTCGAGGTGCGCGGTGCCGACGGCCGCCTGCGCCGCGCGCGCAAATGCGATCGGTGCGCCCATCTCCTGGCTGATCGTCTGCGCGACCTCCTCGTAGCGGCGCTGGTAAATGTCGAGCACGCGCCGCAGCAGCGCGACGCGCTCGTCCACCGGCCAGCGCGAATACGTGTCGAAGGCCTGCTTCGCCGCGCCGACCGCGCGGTCGACGTCGGCCGCATCGCCGATCCTGAGCTGCGCATACGGCCGCGCCGTGCTCGGATCGATCACGTCGATCGATCGTGCATCGGCCGGATCGAGCCACTGGCCGTCGATATAGGACTGTTGTGACGTTCTCATCGAATGCTCCTGAAATGAAGGACGCCGCGCTCAGTGCGTCGCCCGCGCATAGGTGTCGACGAGGATGTCGCGGATCTTCGCGACGAACCACACGATCTCGTCGCGCGACATCACGAGCGGCGGCGAGAACTGCACGATCGGCGTGCCTTCGTGATCGACGCCCGCGCGGCACAGCAGCCCTGCATCGAAGATCGCGGGGGCGAGCAGCGTCGACACGAACGCCTGCGCGCTGATGCCGGCCGCCCAGCGGCGCGCGGCCTTGTCGGTCACGAGTTCGAGCGAATAGTGGTAGCCGTCGCCGCGCACGTCGCCGACGCACGGCAGTTCGAGCAGGCCGTCGAGCGTCTGGCGGAACACCGCTTCGTTGCTGCGGACGTTCTCGAGCACGCCTTCGCGCTCCATGATCGCGAGGTTCGCGAGCGCGGCCGTGCACGCGACCGGGTGGCCGCCATAGGTCGCGCCGTGCAGGAACATCTGCTGCGGGCCGTCGAGCACCGTGTCGACCACCGCGTCGCTCGCGATCACGCCGCCGAGCGGCACGTAGCCCGACGCGATGCCTTTCGCGAACGTGATGATGTCCGGCTTCAGCCCGTAGCGCGCGGAGCCGAAATATTCGCCGAGCCGGCCGAACCCGCAGATCACTTCGTCGGCGACGAGCAGCACGCCGTGCCGGTCGCAGATGTCGCGCAGCCCGGCCGCATAGCCGGCCGGCGGCGTCAGGCTGCCGCCCGCGTTCTGCAGCGGCTCGACGACGATCGCGGCGACGGTATCCGGCCCTTCCTGCACGATCAGCGATTCGATCTCGTCGAGCAGGTGGCGCGTGAACTGCGCTTCCGTCTCGCCCACCGGTCGGCCGTAGCGCTTCGTATTGCCCACGTGCCGCACACCCGACATCAGCGGCTCGAAATGCTTGCGGAAGTTCGTCATCCCGTTCAGCGCGAGCGCGCCGAACGACGTGCCGTGATACGCGACGCGCCGCGCGATGAACTTGCGCCGCTGCGGCTCGCCGCGCGACTGGTGATACTGGCGCACCAGCTTGATCGCCGATTCGTTCGACTCCGAGCCGCTCGACGTGAAGAACACGCGGTTCAGCCCGTCCGGCGCGAGCGCTGCGAGCTTGTGCGCAAGCCTGATCGCCGGCTCGTGGCCCACCCCCCAGTTGGTCGCGAACGGCAGCCGCACCATCTGCTCGCGGATCGCGTCGCCGATTTCCGCGCCGTGGCTGTAGCCGACCTGCACGCAGTACAGCCCGGCCAACCCGTCGAAGTAGCGCTTGCCGTTGCGGTCGACGAGCCAGCAGCCTTCGCCGCGGTCGAACACGGTGAGCGCGTGGTCGCGATACGCATCGGCGTGCGTGAAATGCATCAGCAGGTGGCGTTTGCCGATGGCCTGCAGGTCCGCATCGAGATTGACGTCAACAGCGTTCATGGGTCGTTCCTCCTTCAGGGTTTCAGAGCCGGTGGCCGTCAGCCGGCCACCGGTCATTCAATTCATCGACAGCGTCGGCGCCGGGCGCGTGAAGCCGCGCGTGAGCCACACGAGCTGGCAGAGTCCGAGCACGAGCCAGCCGGTGCCGACGTAGAACGTCTGGCGCGACAGGCCCGACCAGAGCCACACGTTCATCGCGAAGCCGATCGCCGGCATCGCGCCGAACGCGATCCAGCCCGCGAAGCGGCGATGCTCGGGCCGGCACAGATAGCTGCGCATCACGCACAGGTTCACCACCGCGAACGCGACGAGCGCACCGAAGCTGATCATCGTCGACGCGAGATCGAGCGTGATGAACAGCGCGGACAGCGACACGATGCCGACCGCGAGCGTCGCGCGCACCGGCGTACGCAACCGCGCATGCAGGTGGCCGAAGACGCGTTCCGGCAGCACCCGGTCGCGGCCCATCGCGAACAGCACGCGCGTCACGCTCGCCTGGCCCGCCATTGCGCTCGCGAAACAGCCGGCCACGTACACCGCGACGAAGAACGCCGACAGCGTGCCGCCGCCGATGCGTCGCATCAGTTCGAGGCTGGCCGAATCGAGATCCTTGAAGGCGTGCCAGTCGGGAACCACCACTTGCCCGACGTACGCAACCAGCATGAACAGCACGCCGCTCGCCAGCGTGCAGAGCAGGATCGCGCGCGGCACCGTGCGCTTCGGCTCGCGTGTTTCCTCCGACAGCGTGGTGACCGCATCGAAACCGAGGAACGACAGGCACAGGATCGCGGAGCCGGCGAAGATCGCCCGCGCATCGCCCGACGACGGCAGCGCGACGGCCATCGACAGCCCTTCACCCGACGCGACCCGCGCGGATGCAATGAAGAAGATCGCGATGAACACGAGCTGGCTCGCGATCAGGATCAGGTTCACGCGATTGACGAGCCGGATGCCGACGATGTTCAGCCCGGTGATCAGCACGATGCTGCCGACGATCCATACGCTCGCCGGCACACCCGGGAAAATCTGCTTCATGTAGATGCCGATCGCGAGGTAGCTGATCATCGGGATGAACAGGTAGTCCATCAGCAATGCCCAGCCGACCATGAAACCGGCCGACGTGCCGAAATTGCGGCTCGCGAACGTATAGGCAGACCCGGCACTCGGCATCAGCCGCGCCATGTGGCCGTAGCTGCGTGCGGTGAACAGCATCGCGACCAGCGTGACCGCGTACGCGGCCGTGAGATGCCCGTTGGTCTCGCTCGTGACGATCCCGTAGGTCGTGAACACCGTCATCGGCAGCATGTACGCGAGGCCGAAGATCACCAGCGTCGCGAGCCCGAGCAGATGCGGCTTGCGGCGCTCGTCCGCGTCGCCTCGCATCGCGTGCGCGCCGAAGTCATGCGTCGCGGCGGCTGATGCGTATCGACCTGGGCTGTCGTTGTCCATGCTGTCCTCACGTGGGTGGCGTTCACGGCTTCAACTCTCGTTCGCCCGGCACGGCCGGCGGCGCACGACTGGGGGAAAGTGTGGTGCGCCAAAATATCGGCCACGAATGAGAAATACGGACGTAATCAGGGGATATTTTCGGACACGTCGCCGCGTGTCGCGCCCGCGAGCCATGCATGCTGCTGTGCGGTACTGGCGTTTTGCGGACATTCCGGCTATGTTCTACGCGCCTCCACTGCCGCATCCGCACCATGGCAAGCCCTTCCGACCGAAACCAGAGCCGTGCCGAACGCAGCCTGCGTTCGTCGCTCGGCCTCACGCGTCCGGCCGGGCGCCAGGAGGACATTCCCGCCACCGTCCACGCGATCGCGGTCGCACTGGACGAATGCCGCGTGCGGCATATCGACGGTGCCGCGCTGCTCGAAGGCACGGGGCTAGGCGCCGACGAAGTCGCGTCGCCGAACCTGCACGTGAATCGCGGCCAGGAACAGCGCTGCTTCCACAACCTGCTGCAATGCAGCGGCGTGCCGTCGATCGGGCTGTCGATCGGCGCGCGGCTGCACGTGTCGACGCTCGGCCTCGCCGGCTACGCGATGCTGATCAGCGGCTCGGTGATGCAGGCATTCCGGTGCATGGGCCAGTTTCCGCTGTTCATGGGGCTGTATTTCGATGTGCGTATCGATACGCACGCGGACGGCATGAGCGTGACCATCAGCCGCTACAACGGCGAACCCGATCTCGAGGTGTTCCAGGTCGACATGTGCCTGTCGAGCCTGCGGCTGATCGTGTCCGATCTCGTCGGCAAGCCGGTCTGGCCCGAGCAGGTGCAGCTCGCGCGCCGCACGCCGCGCAATGCGGCCGACTACACGCGCCACTTCGGCTGCAAGGTCATGTTCAATGCGGGCGACAACCGGCTCGTATTCTCGTCGGTGAACGGCACCGAGATGCCGCTGCTCGCGAACGAAGTCAGCTTCAATGCGCTGCATGGCCAGTGCGAGGCGCTCGAACGGCAGTGGGCCGCGTCGGTCGGCACGCGCTTCGCCGATCGCGCGAGGGAGCTGATGGCGCGCGACCTCGCGCGCTTCAAGTCGATGACGTCGCTCGCGGATGCCCTGCACCTGACGGAGCGCACGCTGCGCCGGCGGCTCGACAAGGAGGGCCTCACGTTCCAGTCGCTGCTCGACGATGTGCGCCGCGACGAAGCAGTGCGGATGCTCGACGATCCCGAGCTGACGGTCGCGGCCATCGCGGAACGTCTCGGCTACAGCGAGCCGCGCAGCTTTCGTCATGCGTATCGACGCTGGACTGGGCGCACGCCGCGCGCCGGCGACGCCCCCGATGCGTAAGGGGCGAGCGTTCAGTCCGTTCCGTACCGGGTCGAGCGCGGCCCGTACAGCAGCCCATTCGGCGGCCCGGCGGATAACAGCCGGCTGCTCGTCAACCCGGCCACGTCATGCGCCTCGTCCGTCAGCGCATGCGCGACCTGCTTAACGGCCGCCTGCACGAGCGAGCCCACGATCCCGAACACGTTGATGTTCAGGTTGTTGCCGACCTCCTTCCCGGTTGCACGACCCTCGCCTTGCCACAGCACGTCGCCGCTCTTCAGGTCGACGAGCCTCGCCGACGCCGCGACCACCGTCGTGCTGTCCACCACCTGATACACGGAGCCGTACTGCGTGACCTTCGAATACAGCGCGGCATCCGCACCGAAGATCTCGCGCAGCTTCGCGGGCGGCGTGCCCTGGATATCGGCCGCCTGCGTCAGCCCGTTTTGCCTGAACGTCTCGTCCATCACGGCGACCGGCACCACGTAATAGCCGGCCTCGGCGAGCGGCAGCGTCATCTGCGACAGCATCCCGTAGGTCGCGCCCACATCGGTGGTGTCGTTGACCGGCGGCAGCACGAGAATCGAGCGCGGCCGGCTCTGCTTGAAGGCCGCGTAGTCGGGGCGTTTTACCGGCTGCGCGCAAGCGCTGAGCAGCGCGGCGATCGACAGTACGGACAGCAGCTTGAATGAGAGTTTGTTGAGCATGATGCGCACGTCACTGTTGAGCGGTTTTCTGCGGAGCGGATTGCTTCTTCATCAGGAAATCCATGTAGGTGGACGATTCCGGAAACAGTTGCTTCTCGGCCTGCAACTCCTGTCCGGCTCGCTGCGCGTTGCCCACGCTCGCATACAGCATCCCGAGATGCGCATGGAAGCCCGGGGGCGGCGTCCCGCCCTTCGCGCGAATCGCCTGCAGCGCCTGTTCGAGCGCATCGATCTGCGCCTGCGGCGACGCCTTCCCCTTGAAGTACTCGTACACTTGCGGCTGATAGCCGTTCCACTGATAGAGCGGTGGCGTGGTCGGTGCCGCGCAGCCCGCGAGCAACATCGCGGCGGCCGTCGTCGGCAGCCAGATACTCCGTTTCATGGTCTGTTTCCTCGTTGTGCGATAGAAAATGCCGAAGCACGTCGCGCTTATTGCGCCGCCTTCAGCGCGCCTGCGTCGACCTGATCGACGAGATGGTTCACGGCTTCCTGAATCGCGAGATCGAGCACCTTGCCGTTGAGCGTCGAGTCGTAGCCAGCCGTGCCGCCGAAGCCGATCACTTCGCGGTTCGACAGGCTGAACTCGCCCGCGCCCTGGCTCGATGCGATCACTTCCGATGTCGTCGTGTCGACGACGTTCAGGTTGACCTTTGCATAGGCGACCTGCGTCTTGCCGCGGCCGAGAATGCCGAACAACTGGTGATCGCCAACGTCCTTGCGGCCGAATTCGGTCACGTCGCCCGTCACGACGTAGCCCGCGCCTTTCACGGCGGGCGCTTTCTTCAGGAAACCGGCTTCCTGCCTGATTTCGTCAAGGTTCTCGCGGTCGAGCACGTTGAAGCGCTTGCTCTGCTGCAGGCGCGTGACGAGGATCGTCTTCGCCTGGCCGCCGAGGTGATCGATGCCGTCCGAGAAGATGCCGCGCATGTAGCTCGAGCGGTTGTCGAACTTGCCGACCGCGATCGCGATCGGCTTGCCCGCGTACGGCTTCGCTGCACTGCTGACGACCGGCACGTCGAGCGTGCGCGACGATTCGGTTGCGCACGCACTCAATCCCGTCACGATGGCCGCACACGCTACCGTGTAGATATGACGATGTTTCAACACTTCATTCCCTCCTTGATCGTGTGCCAATTACTCAAAACTGCGCAGTCAGCTGGAAGCCGACCGTCGCGCATGCGGTGTCGAATCCGGACGGCTTGTAGACCGGCGTGCCGGCGAACAGGTCGTACGCGTATGCGCCGAACCGCGTCCCGACGCTGCCCTTGATCCCGATCGCGGCGCCCGCCAACTGCGTGCCGACCAGCGCGACCGGCTGCGGGCCCCATACGCGGCCGTAGTCGAGGCCCGCATAGACCGCGTGGCCGGTCTGCCCGATCGGCGCCTGCAGCTCGTTGCGCCAGTAGAAGCCGCGCGCGGCGGCGAGCATCGTTTCGCCGTCGAAGCCGCGCACCGAGTAGCGGCCGCCGATCGTCAGATCGTCGACGTAGTACAGCGTGTTGCCCGTGTACTGGCCGTGGACCGTCGTCACGTAGCGCAACGGCCGCCCCGCGAGCGCGAAGGGGACGGACAGGTTTCCGTCCAGCACCGCCATCCGGTAGCGATAGGTCGGACCGCCGCCGTACACGAGGATGTCGTCCTGCGCGCCGAACGCGCCGATGCCCTGGCGGTACGCGAGCGTGCCGTCGAACTGCGCGCCGCCGAAATAGTGGCGGTCGGTCAGGCCCAGTTCGACGAACGTGTTGTTGCGGCGCTGCTGCGGGATTTCGGTGTCTTCGATGAAGCTCTGGCCGAAGCGACGCGACAGGCGGATTTGCATGCCGAGTACGTCGTTCTGGCTGCGTGCGAGTACACGGTGCAGTTTTACGTCGACCGTCTTCGAGTTGCCGCTCGCGACGAACGTCTGGTTCACGCCCGCGATCCGCTGGTAGTAGGTGTTCGTGTAGGCGGAGAGCGTCGCCGTCCAGTAGCCCCACGGGATCGAATAGAAGCCGTTCCAGCCGTGCGAGCCGAGGCGCTTGTCGCCGAGTTCCAGGTCCTGGCTCGCACCGATGTTGAAGATGTCGTTCAACCCCAGCGGGTTGTCGATGCCGAGCGACAGGTTTCCCTGCAACCTGCCGGTCGCGCGCGTGCCCGAGTTGTCGACCGATGCGACCACCGTCCACGGCTTGCCGCGCTTCACGTCGAGCACGACGTCGCTTTCGCCGGGCGTGTCGGCAGGGACGATCTGCATCGTGACGTCCTGGCTCGACACGCGCTTCATCTGCTCGAGGCCCTGTTCGAGGTCGCGCAAATTTACGAGCGCGCCATTGCCGGTCGGGAAGGCGGTTTTCCACGTGCCACGCAGTTTCTCGTCGGCGAAGCGCACGTGACGGATCACGCCGGGGATCAGCGCGAGCGTCAGCGTGCCGGATGACAGGTCCTGTTCCGTCAGCAGCACGCGCGTCGTGACGTAGCCACGCGACAGGATGACTTGCGACAGGCTTTTGACGAGCATGTCGACGCCTTGTTTGCCGATGCAGGCGCCGGCGTAGTGATCGAGCCAGTTGCGGGCGAAGGCGAAGCGGTCCTGGGGGAGTGCCGATGCGGCGTGGGACTTCACCGCGTCAGGCAGTGCTTCTGGAACTTTGAGCACGTAGCTGTCGATGCGGAAGCAAGGCGATTCCTCCGGTAACGCAGGGCGAGCCTCGATGTCATGCATATCTGGGCGCACCGTCGGCGCGTGGACGGCGGTCTCGCGTTGTTGCGCCTCGCGTAGCTGTTGCAACTGCTGTATCTGTTCCGCGTTTGCGCGCGCGGCCGCCGCCGCGTCGGTGGCCGTCGGTCTTTGCTGCTGCGCAATTGCTACATGCGAGGCAAAGGCGAGTGGCAACACCACGAGTGGAAAAATGACCCTCATCTTATATTTCCTTTACATACTTCTTATACCAAGCCCTTTAATCAACCTTTAGTCGAATGAAATTTGGAATGATATTTTTCAAAGCGATATTACTTTGACAACCATAGCCAGCCACTCTCCGAGAACCCCAAACCACCTTGATCGAGAGATCAATCCCTTAAATAGATACCCAAAAATATCAGCATTGCAGCTAGCCCAAACGTCCCAAACAAAACAAACCAACTCCTTCGATTGAAAGGCGCGGAAGTCGAACCACCAACACACTCAATCAGCGCTTGCAATATAATTGAAACAACAACGAAAACCCACTTCACAGCACACACAACAAACCCTAACACCTCAAGCGCAAACAAATTAAATGTATTTTTACGATATGCGCTTACTCGTGGCCGCTTAAATTCCGGCCTACGATTAAATACCATTACTCACCCCCATCACTCTCAACCCCATGCCAGACCAAGGCAAAAAACTGGATTTTTATTGAAAGCCGATTTCCAAATCAGCCACAAACAGCTCAATCAATGTATGAGTCGCATCAGATTCTCGGCTTTCTATACTCGGCACGCACGTAATCCGTATCTGTCTTCGACCTCTTCTAGCGGGCGCCTACAGCCGCGCCTTTCAACCAGTTGCTTCGCGAGCGACTTTTCCTTCGGATGTAACTGCCGATTGAACCGGTCAACGTTGTACGCGAGAACACTCCCAACTCACCACCAACAACTCCACCAATCTACCCATCGTGATCATGTTCGCTACGAATGCCACCATACTTCACTCACTTCTTTACTCCCCCTTCTTTGCAGTCTGATTCGTAGCTCTTGCGAGCTCTCTTGCAGCTATTGTCGAAAGGTTTGATTTTTAGTAAATGTGCTCTGCTCGCATACCCGCCAACTGCCGCAACTCCCAACCCAAGCAGCACCAGAAATCCTCCATACGGTGCTGGTGGCACGTATTTACACGCGACAAAAATTATTAGAAGACCGATAACAAGCAGGATAGTCCGAACCCATCCTGAAAAATTTCCATCCTCGATAAATCGAATTTTCATTTATCTCCCCAATAATTAACGAAATTATTCCAGTATTTATTCATAAAATCCTGCATCTGCCGACCTGCGCTGCTGCTGTTGAACATGTTCGCCGTTTCATTTATCGCCGGACCGAATCCCGGCACTCGATCTGACAAATTTCCTGCGATCAAACCGGCGATTCCGGATACGGTATATTGGCCTACGTCGGGCTTAACAATTTGACCTAATGCATCGGCAAAAAATCCAGCAACTGTAGCCGCATAAGCTGCTGCTGAAAGACCACCAGAGTATGGCGATGGAATCGCCGCCATAGCAGCAACAGTCGCACCAAACCTCGCGGCATTCGTTGAAACAACCGACGTCGCATCCGCCGTCGTGTTCCTCATAGAGTTCGCATCCGACGTGTCGAACTTCGTAAATGGTCCGGTCAGCTTGACACTAGAACCATTTTTTCCAGTCTGGTCATACGTGATGTTCGGCACGCCATCCTGTGCCGCCCCGGAATTTTTCAGAATGAAGCTTTGCAACTCCGAACTTGGCTGCACCGTGATCTGCGTCAGTATCGGCTTGCCATCGTCAGTCGTACCAGCGTATTGCCACCGCGCTCCAGAATCAGTAGGCATCTGTCCGACCAAAGTATCAGGGGTGCCTAACTCTCGGTCTCCGACAATCGAGCCGCTCATGATCCGCATCTGATCCTCGATTTGTTCTAGTGTGTACTTGCCATCGCTCCTTTTGGCCAATTCCTTTGCGAGCGCCCTTTCATCAGGATGGAGTTGCCGATTAAACCGATCAACGTTGTACCCCGAGAACGCCCCCGACTCGCCGCCCACAACCCCACCCTCCCCCGTCGCGATCACATTCGCCAAGATATTGCCCAACGCCTTGTTCATATCGGCGTCACCGGTCGGATCGCTTCCCGCGATCGCGCTGCTCAGGTCGTTCAGCTTGCCTGCGGCGATCGACGCAATCGCTGCGCCCGCCGCACCGCCGACGGCATTCCCACCCGCCAGCCCCGTCACCAGCGCCGCGCCCGCGCCTTGCATCAGCGCGCGGTTCACGCCGCCTTCCTTCCATGCGTCAACACCGGCCTGATCGCCATTCTCCGTAGCGTTCTTCTTCATCCGGTCGGCAAAGTCGCCGATCCGGCGCGACACGGCCTCGCCTGCCGCACTGGCTGCCGACATCATGTCCGCCTGCTTGCTCAGCACGTTCTGCATGTCCGGCAGCCTGGCTACCGTGCCATTCGTCTCGGTCGTATCGCGGTTCAGACTCGCCACGTCCTGCTTCTGGTTCGTCGAATCCGTGATCGTGACGGCCCCCTCGCTCACGCCGCTCTTCGTCGTCGCGCTATCGCTGCCGCTGTCGTGCTGACCGAGCATGGGTGACGCGCCGCCCATGTTCTTGCCCGCTCCACTGCCGTGCGTGCTGTAGTTCATCCCGCCATCACCCGTCGTCGCACCCGCGCTGAACCCGCTCGACTTCGCGTCGTAGCTCGACTGGTTCTGAATATCCGAGAAAGACAACGATCCGGTCGTCAGCGAATTCTTCGATGCATCCGCGTCACTCGCGATCACCGCACCCTTCAGGTCGGTGTTGCCCTTGACGTTGAGATTGAAGCCGCCGTCGGCCGCCTGAATCCCGGCCTGCTCGGCGACGCCCGCATAGCTGCCCGTCGCGTTGCCCTTGCTCTGACTGAAGTTCGCACTGGCGCCGGCCTGGCTGACACTGAAGCCCCCACCGGTACTCGACTGATGCGCCGCGCTCGACAACGTGTCCTGCACGCTCGCAATGTTCAGGTTCCCGCCCACGTCGGCATTCACCTGATTCCCGCTCACATTCGAGCCGACGATGTTCGTATCGCCGCCCGAGATGATCGTGACCGTATTCGCCGCCTTCACATGGCTGTTGTTCTGCGTGGCCAGATCGCTGTTGCCGTCGCCATTGGCCTTCGACATCGCCGCCGACACGCCGAAGCCGCCCGTGCCCATCGACATGCCCACACTCGCGCTCTTCGATTCGTTCGTGCTGCGCGTCGAATCCGTATCCGTCGTATTGACGATATTGATCTGGTTCTTCGCCGCCAGGATCACGTCGTTCGCGTTCACATCCGAGCCTGCGATCGTCACGTTGCCGCTACCCGGCTGCCCATTACCCGTCGCGGCAAATGCAACCGTCCCACCTGCGTTTACGCTCGAACCGCGATTCGTCACGCTGTCTTCGCTGAACGCACTCTTGCTGCGACTGCTGCCGACGCTGACCTCCAGCTTGAACTGGGGCGTCCCGCCGGTCTCCAGTGTCTTGACCAGATCGCCAGCAGCCATGTTCGCGTCCCACGCCGCACTCGCTGCCGCCATCCCGCGCAACGCCGTCGCTCGGCCATCCTGGCTCTGGCTCGCCGCACGCGACTGGCCAACCGCGTTCGACACTGCATCGATCACCGGCGCCTTCAGCGCCAGCGTCATCCCGCTCTTCGAGATTTCCTGCGTCTGCGTGCGATGAGCGGTATCCTGCACCGCATCGATCATCACGTTCGCGCCCGCGCCGCTGATGTTCTTCGCGGCAATCAGGTCGCTGCCCGTCACATGCAGGTCGTTCCCGGCGGTGATGCTCAGATTGCCGTTCAACGAACCGATCGTGCTGCCGTTGTTCGACACCTCTCTCGTCTGGCTGGTCGTCTTCAGCGAACTGCTGCCGACCGATACCGACAGGCCGCCGCCCGACATCAGCCCTGTTTCCTTCTTCCGGTAGTAGCTCGACGACGCCAAGGTATCCTCCGACGTCGTGACCGTCACGTTGCGCGCCGCGCTCAGTGCGACGTCGTTCGTGCCGACGACTGTGCTGCCTTGGATAGTCAAATCCCGGCCGGCGGCAATCGTCACGCTATCCGCCGACACCAGGCTGCCCTGGTTCAGCGTCATCGTCTGGTCGACCCCGCTCGCGACCTTCGTTCCACTGACGATGCCGCTACGGCTATGCGTTTCGTGCGCATTCAGTTCGTGCGTTTCGGTTGCCGCGCCAATGTTCACGTCGCCAGCCGCCGCCAGCGTCGCATTGCCCTGGTCCAGGCTGATCGCGCTACCGATCACGTTCAGGTCCTTGCCGGCCAAGATCGCCACGCTGTCGCCACCGGTCAGCGTCGTACCCGTCAGGACTTGATCCGAGGAGTGGTAGGTTTCCGCATAGCTGCGGTTCCCTTCGTTGCCCGAGCTGTTGCTGTTCACGGTCGACGTCGCGCTCGCCGCGCCCAGCGTCACGGTGCCGCCGGCCACGATTGCACCGCCACCACGAAGCTCGATTTGCGCCCCCTTCGCGGTCAGGTCTCCACCTGTCGCGATCGCCGACTTGCCGGCGACCTTGACCGAGCTGCCCACCGACCGATTGATGTCCGTATCGGATACGCCATTCGCCCGCTTGACCACCTTGTGCTCGCCGACCTGCTGCGCGCCGAGTGTCCAGTCGCCGCCGACCTGCATCCCGAGATCGCCACCGACACTCAGGCTCCCCGCGTTCTGCTGGAAGTTGCCGCCCGTCGCGATCGCCGCGTTGCCCGCGACATCGATGTTCGCTTGCGGTCCGAGCGCCGTCGAGATGCGCGTCGCGCCGTCTGCGTTCGTCTGTTGGCGAGTCTGCGTCGCGGTATCGAGGATCAGATCGCCACCGGCCGCCAGCGCCAGACTGCCCGCCTTCACGCTCGCGGAGGTCAGGTCGACCGTTCCGGTCGTCGCGAGCGTCATCCGGCCGCCGCTTTGCAGTGCGCCGAAGCGGTTGTCGATGCGTTGACCACCGATCGACAGGCTGTCCGTTGCGCGAAGCGTGCCGCTGTTCGAGAACGACTGCACGTCCTTCAGGTCGATGTTGCCGGCTGCGATCAACGGGCCGCCACTCATGTCCTGCTGGCTCGCCCGCGTCAGATACACGACCGGCACCAGCACCGACTGCCCGTCGACGACGCGCGTCTCCATCAGCACCACGTTGCCCTGCAATTGCGCGACCTGCTCGGCCGACAGCCCCATCCCCAGAGGCAAATTGAGTGACTTCGAAAGCTCCGCCCCGGACGACAGCAGCGCCTGATACATCGATTCGATGTCCGTGTACGGCCCGAGCACGGCCTTGCCCGTCAGGGACGTGAACTGGTTGCGCACCAGCCATTGCTCGTAGAACCCGTCTCCCAGGCGCTTTTCCGTCTGGTCCGGGTTCAGCCCGAGTTGTCGCAGGTAGTAGTCGCTCGACATGAACGACCGCGTGTTCGTGAACGCCGGATTCGACTCGATCAGGTAGTTCGCATCCGGCGCCGGGCTCGGGCGGAACAGGCCACCCTGCGGGATCGTCAGGTTCTTCAGCACATCGACCGCCGTCGCGCTGGCGATCACCCGGTCGATGCCGCCGCCGATCGCGCCGACATCGATGCCCGGCGGCAAGCCGATCGGCGGAATTCCGGCGTTGCCGGCCGGATTGTCGATGCTCACTCCCGTACCGGAGAGCGTGCCGTTCGCGACGAAACTCGATTCGTCACTCGGCAACGCATATTCACGCGAATCCCCTGGCGCATTGCAGCCGGGTGCGTCGCAGAACGAGTAGCTCCAGATCCTGCCTTTGTACGTTCGGTACCAGTACTGACCGGTGTACGTGACCTTGATCTGCGGTGCGAGCTGCCCCTTCCAGCTATCCTGATCGAGCGTGCCGGGCATGGCGATGTCGCCCGCCGCCGTCACGCGACTCCAGTAATTCTGGAATGTGTCGACCGAGGAGGCATCCAGATTGCCGCCAACGACGATCTGCGCCACCGGGCTGATCTTCGAGACCAGGTTTGCCAGCAGCGTACCCGTGTAGGTCGTGTACAGGTAATCGCTGTTGTCCTTGCCGCCGTGCGGCGGCTCGATATACACACCGCCGATGTTCGCCGGATCCTTCACGTTGACTTCGCCGATCTGCCCGCTCAGGCTGATGCCGAGGCTTTCAAGCAGCGTGGCATCCACTTGCGAGGTCCACGCCGTCTGCATCTCGCGCCGCGTGTTCGTCACGAGCTCGGCATGCAGCGCCATGTCGCCGTCGGACTGGATCAGCCCCGACTGGTTCAGGATGCGTGCCGCCTTCGTGTATCGGCCCGCCGCATCCTTGCCCCCTGCCAGCACCCCGCGCCCCAGGCCGTAGATCGCGGTCAGCGCCGGGGTATCGGTCGACGTCGTGTCGTCGCGGTTCTCGATGGTCTGCGCGAGCAGTTCAAGCACACCGCTGCTGTCCGACGCGCCGATCAACGCAGTCGGGCCGACGTTCGCGAGCGTCGACGCAGCCGACAGCGACACGCTGCCGCCCACCAGCGCGCCGGTGTTGGTCAGCGTGTTCGATTTCGTGCGCAGCAAGCCGCCGGCCGACATCGCGCCGCTGTTGACGATGTCGCCCGCATCGAGATTCAGATCGTTGACGGCCAGCAGCCCGCCGGCGTTGCTGAACGTACCCGGCAGCGTAAACGCCAGATTCCGGCCTGCATTGAACCGGTAATCCGAGGTGTTCGTGAAATTGCCCTGCAGATACAGCGCCAGGTCGTTCCCTGCACTGTATGCGCCACCACCGTAAAGCGTGCTCGCGCTGACCGACAGGTTGCGCGTCGCACCGATCCGGCCGCCCGAGTTGGACACCGCGCCGGTCGTCGCAACGCTGACGTCGCCGTTCGCGCCGGTAATCCGGCCGCCGTCGTTGCTCAGGCCATTCGCACGAAGCCGCACGTTCGCGCCGCTCAATTGGCCGCCTTGCGTGTTGGTCACTGAACCCGCTTCGAGCGTCACGTCGCCGTTGGCAGCAAGCGAGCCGCCGGTGTTGTTCAGTTCGCCGCCGATCCGGGCCGACACCGAACCGAGCGCGGTCAGCATGCCGCCCATGTTGTCGAAGGCGCCCGCGGACAACGTCACCATTCCGCGGCTCGCGATCGAGCCGCCTGCGTTCGCCAGCAGACCGGAACCGAGGCCCGGCATCAGGGTCAACGCGCCCGTACCAGCATGGATGATCGTGCCGCTTGCGTTGTTCAGCATCGACGGTGCCAGCGTCAAATTCGCGCCGTTGGTCTGGATCGTGCCGTTCGCGTTGTCGAGCGTGCCGCTCACATTAAGCACCGTATCCTGACTGCCATACTGCGTAAGCGTGCCGCGCATGTTGTGCAGATCCGTTGCCTTCACGTTCAGCCGGTCCGCCGCCATCGTGCCTTCGCGGTTGTCGAGCAGGGCAGCCGTGACCTGCAGTGCCTGCTGCGCCGTCAGGCTGCCGTGATTGACGACCGTGCCCGCTTTTACCGATACGTCGCCATTGCTGCCGATCACGCCACCCTGTGCACCGGTCGCCGTCGTACCGCCGGCATTCGTCAGTTGGCCGCTCAGCGACAGCGACAGACCGTCCGCGCTCAGCGACACCATCCGACCCGCCGTGTTGTCGAGCGAAGTGCCCGTCACCGACAGCCCGCCACCGCTTTGCATCGTGCCGGCGTTGTTCGCGATCTCGCCTGCGTTCAGCGTTAATGCGCGGTCTGTGACGAGCGTGCCGTCGTGATTCGCGAACTGGCCCGACAGGTTGATCGCGAGCGGCCCGATTGCGGAAATCTGCCCGCCCCGATTCGAAAGAGCGCCTGCCTCGAGGGTCGTGCCTGCCCGGCTCGACAGCGTGCCGTGGTCGTTCGCGAGCCTACCCGCGGCACGCGCGTCGATCGCGCGTTGCGCGCTGGTCGTTGCGTTGGCCAGGTTGAGGTCGCCTGCCCGGGCACGCAGCGAAACGTTTGCGCTCGCGGCCGTCTTCGAGCCGGACAGATCGATGGCGATGCCCGTCAGCACGACGTCACCGCCCGCGACGTTCCGGCCCGTCGCCGTCAACTGGCCGGTTGTCGCAACGCTCAGGTCCCCGCTGCCGCTCACTTCGCCATCCGCATTCATGCCCGCACCCAGCGAACCCGTCGATGCAACGCTGCCGGCGGCGATGTTCAGGTTCTGCTGCGCTGCCAGCGCGCCGCTGTTTGTCAGCGCACCCGCTGTCGAGACCGACACGTTCTGCTGCCCGTAGGTCGTGCCGCTGTTCTCGATGCCGTCCCGCGCAGTGATCGTGAGATTGGCGGACGCATTCGTCTTGCCGCTCGACACCAGACGGCCATTCGATTGCAGCGCCAGGTCCCCCGACTGCGCAGCAATCGTCCCGGCATTAGCGACTCCGACGCCATGTTCGTTCGAGACCAGCAGGATCCTGTCGGCATACATGCCCCCCAGCCGACTCACGTCGATCGCCACGCCCGGCGCGGCGCCATTGCCTTGAATCGGCGTGGCCGCGAGCGTCGCGCGATCGACCTGATTGGTACCGGCGACTACGTTCAGGTTCTTTGCATGGATTGCCGCATTGGCCTGTACGGCACGCGTGATCAGGTCGACTTGATCGACGTTCGATGCGTTCAGACCCGCACCTTGAACCGTGATCAGCCCGCGATTGACGTGGTAGCCCGCGAGTGAGCCGTCCGCGCCGTAGTATGGCTGGCCAGTCGTCAATGTGGCGCGACTGGTATTGATGAAGCCGCCGCCGTCCACCACGATGCCGGCCGGGTTCGCGAGCACGATTTCCGCGCGGTTTCCCGCGACTTCGACATAGCCCCGGATCTGGCTCGCGGCCGTACTGTTGACCTGGTTGACGATGATGCGCGCCGATTGCCCGAGCCCGAAGTTCTGGTTGCCGTTGATCATCCCGGCCTGCTGCGTCTGCACCATCGTCGGCGAGTTGTTCAGGATCGCGCCGTTGCGTTGTACGTCGAACTGGTTGTACGTATTCACCGACACGCCTGTGCCCGACGGCTTCGCGATATTGACTTGCGGCAATCCGTTCGGCGTCGGGATCACGTGCGTCGGTGTGCCGGGCGTCGGTACGATCTGCGCCTGGATGATCGCTGGCGCCGCGCCGAGCATCGCGGCCATCGCCGTCACGACAACGCCGCGCGACGCGCCGCGCCGTTGTGGGCACGTCTCGCCACCGGCCAAATTCCCCGCGGCGGAAGCCGTTTCCCCGACAGCCACCACCATCCCCCGGGACCTGGAATACACCAGGCGGTAGGTCTTTCTGTTCATCGTTATTCTGCAGGCACTTTTCAGAGTGATGAACCATATTAGAAACGATTTCGAGAAACCGAAATCGTTTCATAAATACTACGAAGCAATATGAATCATATTCGTCTGATTGACATGCATCGAGAACCTTGCATGTGAATAATCGAACGGGATGACCAATACGCTTTCGAAGATCAAAAAAATCAAACCACCTACGCCAGGTTGATTTAAATTTTCATTCCTTAAATACGGTTGCATGAATTCCATCTACCCGATTCCAATTTCTCCGGTTACACAAAAATTTTCATTTAAATACACGCCTCCAATTTTCCTCAAACTATTTCGACCAACCAACACCCGACAATGCATATCGATCGCGCATCGAATAATCCTGATCCCGGAATGCACCTCGAACGGAACCGACTCGAGTAAAATGCCCGCAACCATCAAGCCGAGCGGGGCCACGCCTCCATTCCACTCGCACCGGCGCAACGCGAACACGACAACACGAACAAGACCCGCGGCATCCACCGGCGGCGCCGACCCGACCGGGCGTGGGCCGCCACGACGATCGCCCGCCGACCACGCCTCCATGAGCAAACCGATCCTGTACCTCCTCGCCGGCAACGGCAGCGCGGCCGACTGGTGGGATGATGCGCTGCCCCACTTCCGGCATTACCAGCCTGTGCCGCTGGAACTGCCGGGCTTCGGCGACAACCCCGCGCCGCCCTGCGAGGATCTCGCCGCCTATGCACAAGCGCTGCTCGACATGACCGAGGCGGGCCACGCGATCATGGCGGTCGGCGTGAATGCACTGCTGGTGCTGCACGCGTTGCAGCGACGCCCCGGCTACTTCAGCCGCAGCGTGCTGCTCGCGCCCGTCGGTGCGTTTCTGTGGGAACGGCGCCTGCCGAAACTGATGGCGCCGAAGCCGCTGCGCAAGACCATCCACTGGCTGCTTGCGCATTACCCGACGCTGTTCGCCCGCAAGTTCTCGAACCTGACCTGGACGCGCGCGCAGTACCGCCGCATGGGCGCCGGCTATGCGCGCTGCCGTGCGTTCCTGCCGCACTGGGATCTCGTGCGCGCCGATACCGCGCTGCCGCTGCTCGAGTGGGTCACCGATCGCATCGAACTCGTGTGGGGCGACCAGGACAACGTGCTCGGGGTGCGCCAGGCCGCCGCGTGGTCGGCCATCCTCGCGCGCGCGGACCTCACCGTCACGCTGCAGGCCGGCTGGGGACACTATCCGTGGATCGACGCGCCGGCGGCATTCGTGCACTGGCTCGAAGCGGGCGATGTCGGCTTCGTCGCGCATACCAAGGGCGGGCGCCTGGCGCTGGCGACGATGGCCGGCCTGCCCGTGCCGCCCGCGCTGTCGCTGACCCGCGCCGACGATTCGCGCCTGCCCGGCTTTCTCGCGAGCCAGCCCGACGCCGAGTGGGCGGTCCGCTCGTCGAGCCACGGTGAGGACCAGGCCGATGCGGCGAACGCCGGCCTCCATACGACGTTCCTGCGCGTACCGGCCGCGCAAGTGGCCGCGCGCGTGGCCGAGCTGCTCGACGGCGGCCTCGAGGAAGCGGTCGTGCAGCGCTTCATCACGCCCGTGCTGTCGGGCATCGCGTTCGTGCGGCATCTGGCCGTCGAAGTCGAATGGGTGGAAGGCCACCTCGAGACACTCGCCGACGGACAGGCCAGCCCGCAACGCGCGATCCTGTCGCGGCTAGGCGAGCCGTGGCAGCGCGGTACGTTCCCGACCGCGCACGGCTTGAGCGCGACGCAGCTGTGGGCCTTCCTGCAGCGTGTGCTGCGCGCGTTCCACTACGTGCCGGGCGACGTCGAATGGGCGTGGGACGGCCGGCAGCTGTGGCTGCTGCAGTACCGCCCGATCAGCAGCTACGGCTGGCATCGCCACCTGACCGCCGCGAACATCGCCGAGATCCTGCCGCCGCAGCCGAGCCGGCTGGTCGAGTATGCGCAACGACGCGCGGCCGGCAGCATCCCGGCGATCATGGCGCGCTGGGATGCACGCGTACTGCAGGATAACGAACCATTTACCGCACTCTATGGCGGCGCGTCGTACATCAACAACGACCTGTTCCTCGCCCGCCTCGCCGACTGGGGCGTGTCGGCCGGCAACTACAGCGGCGAGATCGGCGGCGCGACACCGCCGCTGCGCTGGCGGCCGCTGCGGCTGCTGCGTTCGCTGCCGGTGTTCTGGCGCATGCTGCGTGTCGCGCGCGGGCACCTGCCGACGCTCGAGCGCGGCTTGCAGCGCTTCGACCAGGAACTCGCGACGCTCGTCGAGCAACACGCCGACGGCCAGCAACTGGCCGACTGGTTCACACGCTTCTACGTGTTCGTCGTGCAGGGCAACCTGTGCATCGCGTCATCGCTGGCCAGCAGCGGCGGCGCACTGTGGGGCCGTCCGCCGACCGCATACGGCCAGCTCGACGACAGCCCGCATCGCCTGCCGTGGGAAACCGATCCGGGCACCACGCGGCCCATGCCTACCGATCTCCCGCTGCAGGCGTTTCCCGACTGGCCGCTGCCGGTTCGCGTGCTCCACGCACTCGGCGCGCGCGGCATGCGCGGCTGGTATCTGCAGGTGCGCGAGTGGTATCGCGACAACCTGATGCGCGTGTTCTTCCGCCTGCATCATGCGATGCCGGCCGCCGATCGCGACACGTGGTTCGCGCCGCATCCCGAGCGCCGCGAACGCAACGGCAGCTTCTGGCAGGACGGCAGCGAAGGCACCGACGAGGCGGCCGGCTTCATGATCTATCCGGGCCACACGCAAGGCGTGCTCGGCTACGACATCCTGCTGGAAGACACGCTCGATCCGGGCCGGCACGCGCAGTACCAGGCCGCGCGCGCCGTGATCGCGCGCATGGGCGGCCGGCTGTCGCACGGCGCGACACTGCTGCGCGAGCTGCGCAAGCCGTCGGCCGTGCTGCCGCGCGTCGATGCGGCGTGGGTCGGGCGCGAGGTGCGGCTCAGCGACGGCCAGCTGACGCTGGTCGAATGAACGCGATGCGGTGGCCGTCCGCCTGAGCCTGAACTGCGTGCGGGTCAGCGCACCGGCGCGCGGACGACTCCGTCGACCTTCAGCGTGCGCCGGTCGTGCGCGGCTTCGTATTCGACCGTCTGCGCGGGCGTGACGGCGCCGTACGAACGGCCGTTCACATAGACGATGCCGTCCCGCAGCTCGACCCGGTCGCCGTTGACCGTCGCGGTGGCCCGCTCGCCCTGCAGCACGGCGCCCGAGCAGCCGGCGCTCGAAAAGCTGCGTACCGACGTGCCCGGCATCGCGGCGACACCGCCCGGGTCCGCCGCATGCGCCGCGCTGCACGGCGGCGCATCCATGCTGCCGGCCGCGTGGGCCGCGCCCGCGCTGATGCCGCATCCGGCAAGCAACGCAATCGTCATCGGCTTCAGAGGGTTCATGGTGCGCTCCGTTGTCCGCCGCCGCGGATCGATGGCCGGCCGACGCCCTTGCTCGCATGGCGGGCAGGCCGGATGCACCCAGTATGCGTCCGCTTCGCGGCACGCCGCCATCCGCGTCAGTACCACTCGTCGCCGCCCCGGTTTGCGGCGACACCGGCCCCTGGAAACACCTCCTGGCGCGCAACCCGCCCCCATGAAAATCCGCCTTGATCAAGTTGCGATCCGCAACTATTATTGATTGCGATCCGCAACCATTCCAGGCCAGCCATGGACCTCATCGACGCTCCCGCCAAGCCTCGCGAAGCCACGATCCTCGAGCTGCGCGACTTCTCCCGCAAACTGGTTCGCGAGCTCGGCTTCATGCGCGCGACGCTGGCCGACAGCGACTGGGCGCCGTCGGCCGTCCACGCGATCCTCGAGATCGGGATGGCGCCCGGCATCAACGCCCGCGATCTGGGCAACATCCTGCGGCTGGACAAATCGAACACGAGCCGGCAACTCGCGCGACTCGAGGCGGCCGGTATCGTCGAGCGGCGCGTGTCGAGCGACGATGCGCGTGCGATCGAGCTGTACCTGACCGCCGAAGGGAAAAAGCTCCAGAAGAGAATCGACACGTTCGCGACGGACCAGGTGTCGAATGCGCTGCGCCGCATGGTGCCCGCCGACCAGCAGGCGCTGCTGCGCTCGCTCGCGATGTATGCCGATGCGCTCGCGCAAGACAACGCCGCGAAAGCGCCCGTCGCGGCACTCGACGCGCCGGCGATCCGCGAAGGTTACCAACCGGGCTGCATCGGCGATATCGCGGGCCTCCACGCGCGCTTTTATTCGGAACACTGGGGCTTCGGCGCCTTTTTCGAAAAACGCGTGGCGACCGAGCTGGCCGAGTTCGCCGGTGCGCTGCCGGCCGACGGCAAGGCGCTCTGGCTATGCCAGGAAGACGGGCGAACGCTCGCGTCGCTCGCGATCGACGGCGACCCGGCAACCGGCGTCGCGCACCTGCGCTGGTTCATCGTGAACGACGCGCTGCGCGGGTCGGGCATCGGGCGCCGGCTCATGACGGAAGCCATGCGCTTCGTCGACGTGCAGCGGTTTCGCGAAACCTATCTGTGGACGTTCAAGGGGCTGGACTCGGCGCGCCATCTGTACGAGTCGTTCGGTTTTGCGTTGACCAGCGAATCCGCGGGCACGCATTGGGGAACCGAGGTGGTCGAGCAACGCTTCAGCCGGCCAGGGCCATCGGGCGGCTGAGGGTCGATGGGACCGCTCCGTCGCGCTACCCCATCCCGAAGAGCGAATCGAAGACGTTCTTGATTTCTCGATGTAAAAGACGAACGCGCAGGATAACTGCACGCGAGCGACCACACGGCGCGCGGCCGGCGCGTCACTTGATGCGCTGCACGCGCGCGATGCCCCAGACGAGTATCGCGGTAACGACGGCGGTCACCCCGCTCGCGAGCCAGATCGACTTCGTCGTGATCCACGTCCCGATGAATGCGGCGGCAAAGATGCAGGCCGCGCCCCATTCGAGCACGTTGTCCAGCCGGTTTCTCGATCGATAGCGTGGCTTGTCGGACGGATCGCGCGGAATCGGTGCCGCCTGCCGCGCGCGCGGCGCGCAAGCGGGAAACGCCTCGACCAGCGCACGGCTCGGCCACGGGTGCGCATCGGCATGCGCGTCGCCCGATCCCGTCACTCGCCAGACGGCGTCGGCATCCGGCGCGCGGCGCAGTTCCTGGATCTCGCGGGCCAGGCCCGCATCGGGATCCTTCTGCCGCTCCAGCAACGCGACCTGCGCAAGTTCGGTTGCAAATGCGTCCGTGATATCACACACGTCCGGCAATCCGCTCGTGCGGACCAGCACGAATTCCCCGAACGCGGTGGCGACGTAGTCGACGAATGCATCGTAGATCGAACGGTAGCGCTCGCCGAGCAGATCGACGAGGGTGTCGCGGCGTGCGGCCGCACGCGCGAGCGCGTTCGCCTTCGTCGTGACCAGGTACGGATAGCGCGCGTCGCGCTCCTCGGGCGTCGCACCTTCCAGATATTCGTCGAGTTCGTCAGCCTGGTCCTCCGGATCGAAATCGTCGATGCGATACGCGAAGCGCACGTCGTCGGGCCCGAACAGCACGCGCCAGAACAGCGGAATGAACGCATTCGCTTCGAGCGACGGGCCGCCCGCCGCGAAATAGGCGTTCAATTCGCCTTTGCGCCCTTCGGGCATGCGCGGCCACGGCGGGCTCTCGAGAAACACGGGATGGGACATAACGCGGGCCCCCAGTCGGGATGATCGGATGTTTGTCTTTTTCGGAACGACTTTCACCAACGCACGACAGGCCGACGCATTTTGTCCGACTTTACAAACCTTGTCACCCCGGTCTTTCGACTGGCTTTCCGATGATCGTTCGGTGGCGATCCGGGCGGCAAACCGTCGAATAGTCCCATCACTTCGAATACATCATGGCCAGCAAAAGCAACCCCGCTTGCGCGATTTTCCCGTCATCGCCTGGGCATGCAAAAACGTCCGTTCCTCCGTTGCCGGCCACGACAGGCACGGCAGTTCCGCCATCATCCGCAGACGTCGCAGAAAGCCGGCCTTCGACCTCACCAAGTAGCCGCATCCCGCGCACGCCGCTGCGACCGGGCGCGTGCGCGGTCACCTTCTGCGTCCGCGTCTCGGGAATGTGATCGTCGCGCACTCCGTGCCGAGGCGCTCAGTCGACCGCCGGAATCCACGCGGCGGTCGCCGCGCCGCTCGCGCGGAACGCCGGAAACTTCGCGGCGAGTTCGGCCACGGTATGAATGTCGTTCTTCACGAGATCGTCGCGCGTGATCAGCGTCGGCTTCACCGCGATGCGCGCGCCCGGGTCCTGCCCTGCGACCAGCAGCGCGGCGGCCCGCACCGACACCGCGCCGACGACCGCCGGATTGGTCGCGGCCGTCGCGACCCACGCGCTGTTCGGCGCGCGGATGGCCTCGATGTCGGCCGTCGACACGTCCGCGCTGTAGATGCGGAGTTTCGACGAGAGCCGGGCCTCGTCCGCCGCGAGCTTTGCGCCGCGCGCGAACTCGTCGTACGGCGCGAACACGACGCGAATGTCGGGATTCGCGCGATACACGGCCGCCGCCTGGTTCGCGACCGATTGCGCGATCGGATTGTCGACGGTGCCCCAGCGCGCCTTTTCCTGCACCTTCGGGTGCGCACGCTTGAAATCGCGCCACGCGGCGTCGCGCCGGTCGAGCGGCGCGAATCCGGCCACGTACACGTACCCTGCCGCGAACGCGTCGCCGTTGTCCTTCACCGCCTGATCCAGCAGCAGGTTCGCCAGGTCGCGATCGTTCTGCTCGATCTGCGGCACCTTCGGATTGGCGAGATCGACGTCGAACGCGACGACCTTGATGCCTTTGTCGAGCGCGCGCTGAACGACGTCCTTCAGCGATTCCGGCAAGCCGTGATTGACGATGATCGCCGACACGCCGATGCTGATCGCCTGCTGAATCTGCTCGCGCTGCTCGGCCGCGTCCTGCCGGCCTTCGTAGATGCGCAGATCGACGCCGAGCGCGCGTGCCTGCTTCTGCGCGCCGGCTTCGTAGGCCTGGAAGAAATCGCCGGTCGACAGGTAGTTGACGAGCGCGATCTTCACGCCGCCCTTGTCGAACGGCGCAGGCGCCCCCTTGAGCGGGCCGGCGTGGGCCATGGGCGCACCGAGCACGAGCGCGGTGCCCAGCGCGAGTGCACCGAGTTTCAGTTCGATACGCGACTTTCGGCGAAGCAACGAGCGCATGGCGTGTCTGTCTCCCAACAAGGACGATATCGGCTCAATCTATCAGCGCGCCACGCGAATTCAAACCGACCGATTCGGCAATCGATATTACTTTGGATAACAAACGGTCTTGCCTGAAGATGATTCGAACCGCAGGTGCCCGAGCCTGGTCTCGGCGACCTCACGCATCACGCGCGGGCATCGGTACGGCGACCGATGCCGAACGTGAATGCAAGGGCCAGCACGAGCAGCACGCCCTTGATGAAATCCTGCATGTAGTAGGGTGCGTTCAGCATCGTGAGCCCGTTGAGCAGCACGCCGACGAACACCGCCCCGACGACCGTGCCGAATACGTTGGGCCGCTTCGCGCCCCACACCGCGTAACCGATCAGCGCAGCCGCCACCGCATCGAGCAGCAGCGAGTGGCCCGCACTCACGTCGCCGCGGCCGACCCGCGCGGCGATCAGCACGCCGCCCAGCGACGCGATCGCACCCGACACGACATACGCGGCGACGCGGTAGCGCGCGGCCGGCGCGCCGGCCAGCCGCGCGGCCGTTTCGTTGCCGCCGATCGCATAGATCACGCGGCCCCAGCGCGTCGCTTCCATCGTCACGCAGGCCAGCACCGTCACCGCCGCGAGCAGCAGGACCGGCAGCGGTACGACGTCGAACACGCGCAGCCGGCCGAGCGCGAGAAAGGCGTCGGGGAACACGCCCGTCGCATCTGTGCCGTCGGGCAGCACGGAACCGGTCGCGAGCGAACGGCCGCCGGTCGGGATCAACTGCAGGCCGGCCAGCAGGAACAGCGTGCCGAGCGTCGCGAGCTGGTCGGGCACGCGCAGCCGCGTAATCAGCAAGCCGTTGAACAAGCCGGCGGCCACGCCAAGCACGACGCACGCGAGCACGGCCGCCCATGCGCTGCCGTGCCAGACGACCAGCACGTAGCTCGCGGCCATCTGCGCGGTCGCGGCCACGCTGCCGACCGACAGGTCGAAGCCGCCGGCCGCGAGCGTGACCGTTACGCCGATGCCGAGCAACGCGACGATCGACACCGCCTGCAGGATGCTGAACAGATTGTCGACGTTCAGGAACGCGGGCTCCCTGAGCGCGAACACAACCACGAGGACGGCCAGCACGAGCAGGATGCCCGTCCGTTCAAGCACATCGCGGATGCGCGCCGGCCTGCCGCGCGACGACCGTTCGGCGGAGGCGGCATGGCGGACAGCGGGAGAAGTCACGGGTTTCATGAGCAGGCACGCACGATGGAAGAAGTGGAAGGCGGGCAATCGAGCGTCGCGCGGTCGAATCGCACGATACGATCGGCGATCTCGGCCGCTTCCTCGAGATCGCTGACGAACACGATCGTCGTGCGCTCCTGCGCATGACGCCGCAGCGTATCGACGATGTCGGCACGCGCACCCGCATCGATGCCCTGGAACGGCTCGTCGAGCAGCAACAGCCGCGCCGGTTCGGCGTGCCAGCGCGCGAGCACGACCTTCTGCTGGTTGCCGCCGGACAGGTGGGCGACGCGATCGTCGGGCCCGTCGCAGCGAATGCCGAACCGCGCGATCGCCGCCGCGGCGGCCGTGCGTTCGCGCGTTCGGCGCACCGCGCCGCTCGCGAACCAGCGCGACAGGAACGGAAAGCCGATCGTGCCCGCGATCGACGCGAACGGAACGCTGTCGGGAAACAACGACGTACGCCAGCGATCCTCGCCGGCCAGGAATACGCCGGCGCGAATCGCATCGGCGGGCGTTCGTGGCCGCCATGGCCGCCCGTCGAGCGTCATCTCGCCGGCCGCCGCGCGCACCGCGCCGAAGATCGTCCGCGCGAGGCGCGACTTGCCGCCGCCGACAGGGCCCGCGATCGCGACGATCTCGCCGCGCTGCACGTCGAGGTCGAACGGTGTACTGGTCGGCGTCAGCCGCATCTGCCGCACGCTGAAGCCTGGGCCCGGGCCTGAGCCTGAACCTGCGCCGGCTCCGGCCTGCCCGGCACGCGCCGGCACCGGTTCACGCGTACGCGGCAACGGCCGGCCGATCATCGTTTCCACCGCCGCGTCGAAATCGATCGGTGCGGCCAGGTCGGCAACGATCCGGCCGTCGCGGACGATCGCCGCGCGATCGGCGATGCGGCGCAAATCGCCGAGCCGATGCGACACCAGCAGGATGGCGACGCCATCGCGGCGCAACGCGTCCACCAGCACGAACAGCCGCTCGGCCTCCGCCGCCGACAGGCTCGCGGTCGGTTCGTCCAGAATCAGCAACGATGGCTGCCCCGCCAGCGCACGCGCCAAGGTGACGCGCTGCTGGTCGGCCAGCGACAGCGAGGCGAGCGGTGCGGCCAGGTCGACATCGAGCCCGACCCGCGCGGCGAGCGATCGCGCCGCGGCGCGCCGTGCGGCCGGCGGCGCGCGCCACGGCGAGGCCGGGTCGCACAGCCGGTCGAGCAGCAGGTTATCGGCGATCGACAGCGTCGGCACGACGGCGTCGGCCACCGACTGGTGCACGGTCGCGACGCCGAGCCGCTTGGCCGCTTGCGGCGACACCGGCCGATAGGGTTCGCCGCGCAGCGTCAGCGTGCCTCCGTCCGCTTGCAGCGCGCCGCTCAGGATCTTGACGAAGGTCGACTTGCCCGCACCGTTCGCGCCCATCAGCGCGACGACTTCGCCGGCGCCGATCGACAGGTCGAGCGCCGCCAGCGCGACGGTCGCGTCGAAGCGTTTCGCGACGCCCGTGGCGCTCAGGACAGGCGGTAACGTCGATCGATGGGGCCGATCGTCGCGCGTCACGTCCATCGTCTCGTTCGTCGCGCGACTCATGCCGGACGAGCCTCGTCGGCACGACGCGGTTGCAGCAGGAACAGGTCGTCATCGATCATGTCACGCCACTCCGATGAAAGTCGTCCGGCCTTGGTCGGCGGGTCAGCCGGCTTCAGCCACGGGAAACCGGAACGAAGCGCCATAGGCCGTGTCCGGCAGGCGGTCCCGCCCACTCAGCCGTGACCGGAAGGTGCCGCTCGCCGGCGTCGCTCGATACAGGCCGCGCTTTTTCAGCTCCGGCACGATCAGTTCGGCGAAATCGTCGAGCGTGCCCCGGCTGATCAATGGATTGAGCATGTAGCCGCTCGTCGTCGATTGCCGCGCATGCTCCGCGAGCTGGTCGGCGACTTCGTCAGGCGAGCCGACGAGAATCAGGTCGGTGCCGCGCGTGACATTCGCGAACTTGCGCCGCACGTCGCCGGCGGTGAGCGGCTTGCCGCTGCCGTCCGGCCGCACCACGTAGGACGTGAGCCCTTCCGTTTGCGTCGTCAACGGCTCGTCGTCCGCATAGCGGTCGATGTCGATGCCGGTGTCGCCCGCATAGCTGACGAGTTGAGCCTGCAGGTGATAGTGCTGCTGCAGCGCGTGGTACTTCTCCTTCGCGTCGGCCGACGAACGCGCCGTCACGATCCGCAGCACCGTGAGCGCCTTCACATCTTCCGCTGCCCGGCCGTTTTCGACCGCCAGCCGCCGGATTTCATCGAGGCCCGCGCGAATCTCGTGCGGATTCGACTTCGCGACGAACACCACTTCCGCATGCTTCGCCGCGAACTCGCGCCCCCGCCCGGACCAGCCGGCCTGGATCAGCACCGGCGAGCGCTGCGGCGACGGCGCACAGACGTGCGGGCCATGCACGCGATAATGCGTGCCTTCGTGCGCGATCGGCCGCACACGGTCGCCGCGCGCGTAGCGCGGCTCGCGCTTGTCGGCGACGACCGCGTCGTCCGCCCAGCTGCCTTCCCACAGCTTGTAGGCCACGTCGAGAAACTCCTCCGCGCGCGCGTAGCGTTCGTCGTGGCCAATCATCCGGTCGAGCCCGAAGTTGCGCGCCGCGCTCGTCAGGTAGGAGGTCACGATGTTCCAGCCGATCCGGCCGTTGCTCAGGTGATCGAGCGTGCTGAAGCGCCGCGCGAGCGCGAATGGATGTTCATACGTCGTGCTCGCGGTCACCCCGAACGCGAGCCGCTCGGTCTGCGCGACGAGCGCCGGAATCAGCATCATCGGATCGTTCGCGGGCGCCTCGACCGCCCACTGGACCGCCGCGTCGGCCGACCCGCCATGGACGTCGTACAGGCCGAGCACGTCCGCGAAGAACAGCATGTCGAGATCGGCCTGCTCGGCCGTGCGCGCGAGGTTCGACCAGAACGCGAGCGTATTCGCGCGCAGCCGCTCGTCGGCGGGATGGGTCCACAGGCTCGGCGCACCGCCGCAGCCGACGCTGGCCTGTTCGTAAAGGGAAAACAGCAAGGGGCGAGGATCGGACATCGTCGTGTTCAGTGCAAAAGCTGGAATCAGTTGGGTGCCGCCCACGCGCCGGACGATGCGCCGCGGCGCCGGGCGGGTGGGCGATCGTCGGGCTCGCGCGTCAGGTAGCGGTTGAGGTGTGTCTCGAGACGGGCGGCCGGAATCGTCAGCAGCGCGACCAGCACGACATAAACGATCGCCGCGCCGGCCAGCGGCTCATACACTCGCAAGGTTTCGAAACGAAGCGTATTGGCCGTCCCCATCACGTCGAACACCGTGACGGTCGACGCGAGGACGGTCGACTTCAGCAGCAGGATCGCTTCGCCGGTGAGCGCCGGCAGCGCGAGTCGCCACGCACGCGGGCCGACGATCCGGCGCAGTACACCCGCCCGCGTCATTCCGTACGCATAGCCGGCCTCGATTTCGCCGGCCGGCACCCCGGCAATCGCGCCGCGCAGGATCGTCGCGACATAGGCGCCCTCGTTCACGCTCAACGCGACGACCGCATACCAGAACGCGTCGCGCAGCAGCGGCGACGCCCAGCTGTCGCGCATCCATTCGCGCGGGACGATCTGGCCGAAGCCGTAATACAGCAGATAAAGCTGCACCAGCAGCGGCGTACCGCGCACCAGCATGATCCAGCCGCGCGCGGGCCATCGGCAGGATGCGTGACGCGAACCCGCCGCAAGCGCGAGCGGAATGCCGATCACCATGCTGGCGATACCCGACAGCAGCAGCAACGCCAGGGTGGTCGGCACCGCGGCGAGCAGCTTCGGCATCACCGTGTCGAGCAGGAACGTCAGCGAAAAATTCATGCGCAGGCGCGTCTCGTACCACGATTCACGTACCGTTCGAGCATCGCGAAAAGGCCCGTCGATGCGACGCTCAACAACAGGAACAGCGCGGCCGTGACCAGGTAAAAGAAGACGTAATGCCGCGTCGCACCGGCGGCGAGCTGGCTCGCCTTCAGCAGATCCGTGAAAGACCCGAGCACGCTGATGAACGACGCATCCTTGGTCGCGTTCAACCACACGTTGCCGACGCCGGGCAGCGCGAGCCGCGCCGCGACCGGAAGCCGGACGCGAGTCAAGGTTTGCCACGGGCTCATGCCGTACGCGTGCGCGGCCTCGATCTGCCCGACCGGCACGTTGACGAGCGCCGCGCGGAAGATATCGGTCAGATAGGCGCCCTGGATGAAGCCGAGCGACAACGCGGCCACGATGAACGGATCGAATGCGAAGCCGTCGGGCACCAGGCCGCTGCCGTGCAACGCGGACTCGAGCGCAGGTGCGACCGCATAGAACGCGAGCAGCAGGCACAACAGTTCGGGCAGCGCGCGCACGAGTGTCGTGTAAAGCCGTGCCAGCCATGCGAGCGGGGCGTGTCGCGACAGCTTGCCGAGCGCGCCCGCGATGCCGAGCAGCGTCCCGGCGCAGAACGACGCAGACGCGACGCCGAGCGTCAGTGCGAACGCACCGGCGAAGATCCGCCCGTAACCGCCGTCACCGAACGCGAGCAATGCCAGCAGCGAATCGTCCGCGGTCATCGGCTCAGCGCCCCTTCTCGATCGTACCCTTCAGGTTCGGATAGCGAGCGGTGATCGTATCCCACGTGCCGTCCTGCTGCAGTTGCGCGATCACGGTCGACAACTTGCCGCGCAATGCATCGCCTTGACGCACGCCCGCGCCGATGCCGAGACCCAGCACGGGATTGTCCGCGCAAGTGGCCTTGACCTCGAAATCCTTGCCGTCACGCGACGACAGGAAGGCCGTAAACAAGCCCTTCGCTTCCTGCACGTAATCGACCCGGCCCGAGACCAGATCCGCGAGCGCGTTGTCGAATTTGTCGAACGCCTTGATCTGGGCGTCGCGCTTGAAACGTGCATCGAGAAACGCCGAGAAGTTCGTGCCCGCCTCCACGCCGATCACGCGATCCTTGAAGGTGGCCGGCACCGCGCAATCGACGCGGCGCCGATCGCTTTTCGCGCCGACGAAAACGGTCGGCGACTCATAGTACGCACGACTGAAGTCGATCGCCTTCTGCCGTTCGCCGGTGATCGTCATCGATGACCAGATCACGTCGATCTTGCGGTTCTGCAGCGCGGGGATCAGCCCGTCCCATGCGATGTCGGTGAGTTCGCAGCGTACGTTGAGCTTGCTGCATGCCGCGTCGAGCAGGTCGACCTCCCAGCCCTTCCACTTGCCGGTGGCATCCTTCGAGAAGAACGGCGGGTACGACTCGGCGTCGATGCCGACGCGCAGCGTCGGTTGCGCCGCGTGGGCGGCCGGCAACAGGCCGATTACGAACAGTGCGGCCGCGGCACGGCGGACCGTTGAGGGCTTCAAGCGATTCATTTGGCAGACTTCTCGGATAACGTCGACATCGCCGGTGTTGCACCGGCATCGGGATGCGTGACTTTAGTGCCTGCCGATGCGTGTACCAAATGGTTATTTTTTCGATGGATATCTGATCGGAAGATATGCCGCTGCCCTACGTGCCTGAGGCGAGGATTACTCAACCATCGGCCTCGAAATCCGGCGTCTGTTGAGTTTGGAGAACGCCAGGGCGACGGTCCCCCAACCGACGAACTTCGCTTCCACTCGCTTCGCACAACGAGATCGAAACGCTCCTGGCGGATAGGGAATACCGTGGATTCGCACGTGCGGCCATCCGACATGCGCGACGGATGCCGCAATACGAGCAACGGCGTGTGCAAGGCAATCCGGCGGTGCGCGGCGACTTCCATCGGAGAACCAACGGCCGTGACCGACATGTCCGCATCCGTGATGTCCGACGATCGCGGCTGCAAACCGTCGAATATTCTCATCACTTCGAGCCTGTCTCGACCGGCAAAGCGGCCTCACACGCGCCGGTCGTCCACCCTCGTCATCACCCCCGGCGCGTTCATCGGCCTTCAAATCCCTAGGGAAAATCCCGAGACATCCTTACAGCGATTTACCTGATGATTCATGGAAGCGTCATGTTTCGGCGATTCAGGTGTCCACCAAGCTTTCAATTCGCGTCACGCAACCGATGCCGCCGCGCGGCACATGCGATGACCGAAACCTGAAACGGCAGCCGCCGGCGAATCGTCAGGTGTTCAATACTTTCAACAACCCGGTCGAGAGTAATCGTGAGATTCCGTGGCCCGCTGGTGCGGTGGAGACGAGGCGATGCGCGAAACCTGCGCGCCGCGATCGCGTCCTCCGACGACGGTGGCGGCGGGCAAAGCCCTCGCCAGCCGCTGTCGATCTACACCATCCTGTCCCGCCGCTCCGTTCGCCGCCACAACGCCGTCGCCGCGCGTGCATACGTCGCGATCCATACCGACGACGTGGCATCGCTGCTGCCTTAGCGCCCCGCCACTTTCCCCGACTCCGTTCGACCCATTGGCCGTGTCACCCGACCGGTGACGGGATCGGCTCGCGCTGCGTTTTCGAACGCGCTGCGCGCACAGTCGAACGGACTCCTGATCGTCTCGCATCGCGTTCGCTTCCTTCGAACGACGCTTGCGCACGCCCGCTTCATCCAATGAACCATCGCGCCACGACCCGCGCCTCGCGGCTCGACACGCGCACCGAAATGGAAGACCAAGTCATGCGAATCCGCACGCTTCGCCGCGCCGTTGCAACGGCCGCCATCCTGTCTGCCGCCGCGGCTGCCGGCACGACCGCCCACGCGGCCGGCGAACTGAACATCTACAACTGGTCCGACTACATCGCGCCGGATACGATCCCGACCTTCCAGAAGCAAACGGGCCTGCACGTCCGATACGACAACTACGACAGCGACGACACGCTGCAGGCAAAACTGATGTCGGGCAATTCCGGCTACGACGTCGTCGTGCCGACGTCGAACTACATGGCCAAGCAGATCCAGGCGAGCGTCTACCAGCCGCTCGACAAGTCGAAGCTGCCGAACCTCGCGAACCTCGATCCGCTGCTGATGAAGATGGTTGCCGATGCCGATCCGGGCAACCAGTATGGCGTGCCGTGGGCGTACGGCACCGACGGCATCGGCTACAACGTGCAGGCCGTGAAGAAGGCGCTCGGCGACAAGGCGCCGGTCGACAGCTGGGCGCTGGTGTTCGATCCGGCCAACATGGCGAAGCTGAAGAGCTGCGGCGTGTCGTTCCTCGACCAGGCCGTCGACGTGTTCGCGGCCACGCTGCAGTACATGGGCAAGGATCCGAACAGCACGAACCCGGCCGACTACCGCGCCGCGTACGACGTGCTGAAGAAGGTGCGCCCGTACATCACGCAGTTCAACTCGTCGGGCTACATCAACGATCTCGCGAACAACGACCTGTGCGTGGCGTTCGGCTATTCGGGCGACGTCGGCATCGCGCACCGCCGTGCCGCCGAAGCGAAGCGCCCATACCAGATCGGCTTCGCGAACCCGAAGGAAGGCGGGCTGCTGTGGTTCGACATGATGGTGATCCCGAAAGACGCGCCGAACCGCGACGCCGCATTGAAGTGGATCAACTACGTGCAGGATCCGAAGGTCAACGCCGGCATCACCAACGCAGTGTTCTATCCGACCGCGAACAAGGCCGCGCGCCAGTATGTGAAGCCCGCGATCGCGCGCGATACGTCGGTCTATCCGCCCGACGAAGTGCTGAGCAAGATGACGCTGCTCAAGCCGATGCCGCCGGAGATTCGCCGGCTGCAGAACCGGCTGTGGGCGCAGTTGAAGACGGGGCGCTGAACCGCGCGCCGGCGGCACGCCGTCGCATCGAAACCGGGGACATCACGTGCCAGGGCACCGACCTGCCACGCGCGCATCGCAACGACAGTCGTCGAACCGGTTGCGCGAACTATCGCAGCGCCTGCTCCGCCGCAAACGCGTGCTCCACGAAGCGGATCACGTCGTCGAACGACGACGTGCACGTCGCCCCCGCCGCCAGCTCGCGAAACGCACCGTCCGGCCCGAAGCAGATGAGCGGCTTGCGCCAGCGCCGCGCGAGCGCGATCTCCTCGGCCGTGCCGTGGCCGCCCGGCAGCGCAACGATCAGGTCGCTGCTCAGCACGTTCACGTAATTGCGGTTGATCGTATCCGGGGCGGCGCCCGGCTCGCGGCGCGGCAGCGGCGTGAGGATCGGGATGTCGACGAACGGATGCGGATAGCCGTCGAGCGGCACGAAGCCCGCGAGCGGATCGGCCTGCGTCGGCAGGATGCCGATCGACCGGCCGGCCCGCCCCGGCACGCCGGCGAACGCGCGCGCGACCGCCAGCATCACGCCCTGCCCGCCGCCCGTCAGCAGGTTGAAACCGGCCTGCGCGAGCCAGGCGCCGAGCGGCGCCGAAAACGCGAGCCACGGCTCCTTGCCCGAGCCCATCACGCCGATCGTCCTGTTCTTCTGTTGCATCGAAATTTTCAACGAAGTCTTTGTGTTGCGCGCGCCGACCGCGCTCATTCGAGCTCGACGCCCTTGAGCTCGGGAATCAGGAACAGCGTCGCGACCATGTCGAGCACGTAGAGGCCGGCGAGCAGCGCGATGGCCGTCTGGAACGAGTAGTGCGCGGCCAGCGCGCCGACCGCGACCGGGCCGAAGCCGCCGACCGCGCGGCCGATATTCCACAGCACGTTCTGCGCGGTGGCGCGTGCGGCCGTCGGATAGCCTTCCGACATCAGCGTCCCGTAGCCGCCGACCATCCCGTTGACGAACATGCCCATCAGCGCACCGGCCCACAGCATCGCGGTCGGGTCCGACAGCCGCGCATACGCGAGGACCGTCACGACCGCGCCGAGCTGGTACAGCAGGAACGTCGGCTTGCGCCCGATGCGGTCGGCCAGTTGCCCGAACACCCAGACGCCGATCATCATCCCGACGACCGTCGCCGCCGTCCACAGCCCCGACTTCGTCAGCGAGAAGCCCATCTGTTTCGACAGGAAGGTCGGCAGCCAGATCATGATCCCGTAGTAGCCGAAGTTCTGGACCGAACACAGGATCACGATGCCGACGCTCGTGCGCGCAGTGCGGCCGTCCGCGACGAGCAGGCGGAACGCGTTGGCCTTCGGCTGCGCTGCGCGCTGCACGAACGCTTCAGGCTCGTGCAGCCTGTTGCGCATCGCCCACGCGAGCAGCGCCGGCAGCACGCCGACCACGAACATTCCGCGCCAGCCGATGTGCTGCAGCAGGAACGGCGTCAGCAGGGCCGCCAGCAATACGCCGGCCTGCCAGCCGAGCGCGACGTAGCACGACACGCGTGCGCGTTTGCTCGCCGGCCACGCTTCCGCCGCGAGCGCCATGCCGATCCCGAACTCGCCGCCGAGCCCGATGCCCGCGATGGTGCGGTACACGAGCAGATCCTCGAAGCCCTGGGCGAACGCGCACAGCCCGGTGAAGATCGCGAACAGCAGGATCGTCCAGGTCAGCACGCGCACCCGCCCGTACCGGTCGCTCAATGCACCGAACAGGATGCCGCCCGCGACGGCGCCGATCAGAGTCCACGTGACCAGCGCGCCGCCCTGCCCGGGCGTCAGATGCAGCGCCGCCGTGATCGCCGGCAGCATGAAGCCGAGGATCAGCAGGTCGAAGCCGTCCATCGCATAGCCGATCGCCGATCCGGCCAGCGCTTTCCACGCGTACGCGCCGACCTGCTCCACGCGCGGGGCCGGCGGGCCGCCGAGCGACGAAGATTCTATGTTTGCTGCCATGGTGTCCTGCCACGATTGTCCGGCGACATTTTAAAGCCTGTAGCCGTGAGCGACGGGCCGGCCGCCCCGCCGGTGAAAAGGGTTCGCGCGCGCGTCGGCGCCCGCTTGCAGGACGGCGAGCGGGAATGGGCGGGGAATGAACGGGAGGAGAAAAACGGCGATCCGGTGTCGACGGCGAAGCCGGTAATGTCACGGTCAAGCCGGACACCGGATGAAAGGCAGCATGATGGCGGAGTGTTACCGGCCGGCCCGCTGGCGCGAACCGGTCGGCGCCGGGCGGCCTCGCGGCCCGGCCGGCTTCAGCCTTGATCGTCGCCGGGCCACCAGGTCTTGGCCTCGCGGTCGACGGCGAGTGCGGCGAGATCCTTGCCTTCGAGCCATTTCGGGCGCGGGCCGCGGCCCGACCATGAGCGGCCGGTCGACGGATCGTAGTACTTGGCAGGCGCCTTGCGTTTTCGCTGGACGATGTAACCGAGCGCGCTCAGCACTTCCTGCTGCGAAATTCCCAAAAGCTCGACCTGTTCCTTGAATGCCGCGAGCGCGGCCTGCTTCTCCTTCTGCTTCGCATCCGACAGCTTGATGTTCAGGTCCCGAAGTTGTGCTTCGAGTTCCTGCAGGGCCTGGGTCATGTATTCATCCTCTTTGGGCATGTTTTCGCAAAAAGCTCCGATGGCGGAACCTACCACGAAGTTCCGCCGACGGGGGCTGTCAAATGGGTGCATCGATTGCCTGAGCCGGCATGGCTTGCGCGATACGCACTAAACGACGCCGCGCGTCAATCAATGAGACAGGACCGGCCGGCAACGCGCAGCCCGCCATGTAAGAAGGCACGGCGAACGGCTGCGACAAGTAAGCGCCGCACCATGGCACTGGCGCGGCATGGCGCGAATGATAGCAGTGCTCGGCGTCGTATTACAGAAGGCGTCGATGCGGATACGTCCGATTACAGGCCGGTGTCGCCGGCGTCCCACGCGATCCGGTCGAACAGCGCGCGTAGCTTCGCGCCGCGCGCCGCGTTCAGCGCGGCCGCATGCGCGACGCGCCCGGCGAGATGCGCGCGGAAATCCGGATGCGCATCGCGATTCTGCGACGCGGGGCCGCTGCGGATGCAGTTGGTCAGGATGGCTTTCAGGAGATCGAACTCATCGCGCGCCAGGTTCGGATGACGATTGACGACCACGCCGGCCAGTTGTTGCCGCATGCCGCGCCGCATCACGCGGGTTTTGCGCAGTTGCAGCGCAAAGCCTTCCTCGAGCGCGATCGCGGCGACCCGGACCTGCAGCCGTTCGACGTCGCGCGCCAGCGTGCCGCCGCCGGAGAAGGCGAGATCGTCGGCATAGCGCGTGTAGGTTGCGCCGAGCGAACGCGCGAGCGCGGCGAGCCGCATGTCGAACCGGAACGCGCTCAGGTTCGCCAGCGCCGGCGACGTCGGCGCGCCCTGCGGCAGATGGCGCTCGCGATAACGCTGGCGGCCGATCCAGTCGAACCGGTCGCGCAGGTCCGGCGCGAGCAGCCGTGCGGACGGCACGCGGTTGGTGCACAGCCCGGTGAGCGTGCGCGCGACTTCGGCCGGATACCCGAGCGTGACGAACAGTGCGTGCACGCGGGCGGCGCGTATCGATACGAAGAAATCCGCGAGGTCGAAACGGACGACGACATCGCGATCCGCGTGGGGCGCCGCGAACGACACGATCCCGTGCCCCTTGCGAAAGCCGTGTACCGCGCCGTGCGGCGCGATGCGATCGAGCAGCCCGTGCAGGATGCGGCGCTGCGCGTCGCGCAGCCGGCCTTTCGGGATTTCGACGAGGCGGCTGCCGCCGCTGCGCTTGTCGTGCGCGACGTACGTGTAGTGATGCAACGGCGTGGCGCTGCTGCGCGCGTCGACGCGCCAGTGGTCGGACAGCCAGTCGAGCGCCGGCGCGCTCACGCCGAGCCAGCCGGCAAGATCGCCGGGCGCCGCCCATTGCGGCACGTCGCAGCCGGCGAGCGGCGCCGGCAATGGCCGCTGGACGGGGGGACGCCGGACGACGCGGATCACGGCCGGCCGATCCTCGCGATACCAGGCGCGGACAAACGCGGCCGCATCGGCCAGCACCTCAGCAAGCACGTCGATGCCGACGTCGTCCCAGTTCGCGCCGAAGCGGACGAGCGCGGCGTCCGCGCATTCGTGCGCCCACGGCTGCGCGCCGCCGAGCACGGCAGCCATACGCGCGATGACGCCGTCGCGCTCGGGCGACCCGGCGAGCATCGCCTCGGCAATCGTGCGGGTGGTATCGCGCAGGGATGAATGCATGGAGAAAGATGGGCGGGACGATGAGCCAACGTGACTGGTGCTGCGAGGGGAGGCGTTACGCCACGCGCAACCCGGCCCCTTGCGACGCATCGGGGTGTCAATCTCATCCACGGGGTAGCCCCGTAGTCCGGGAACATCGGCTGCCTGTTCCGGGCGTGTGCTTGACCCACCGGCCCGCGATGCGACTTTAATGGCCGCGAACGCGGCGTGTCAAACCGGGTGGCGATCCGGCGCCGCCGCGGCGTGCCGGATCGCGGCGAACGACTTACGCGTGCCGGGAAAACAGTTCGCGGTATGCGATCGGCGCGACGCCGATGCCGGCCATGTTGTTCAGCATCGTGGCCCAGGTCGCGTTGTCGCCGCTGACCGGAAACGATCGCACGCGGTTGGCGAGCAGCCAGAAGGTGCGCGTCATGCCGTTACTCATCGCGACTTCGTACCCGCTTCCTTCGAGTCTTAGCCGACCGGCGGCAGCGCCACCGGTTCGAGGCGGCCGGCCCGGAACGCGGCGGCGGCCGACGCGTATTTGCTGTCGAGCGGCATGACGCGACGCGGCACGCAGTCCTGCGAATTCAGTTGCGGAAACGCCGGGCTCGTGCCGAGCCATAGGCCGTAGAACCTTTGGGCGTCGAGATGCACGACGAAGCGCTCCGTTTCGGCGGGCGTTGCCGCCATGTAGCAGTCGGCCTGGCCGGGAACGACGACGCGCCACGTCGCGCGCTGCGCGCTCAGGTCGACCAGCTCGCTCGGCAGCGGCCGCGGCTGGATGGGAGACGGTCGTCCCGCTTCGCGCAGGTCGCGCGCGCGATCGAGTCCGATACGAAGACGTGTCAGCATGGGCCCTCTCTTTCCCTCGTGATTTGTTCGAATGCGTCAGGGGGCAGGCGATTACATCGTCACGTGTTTGCAATCCGTGGGCCGGTGTCCTGACGTTCCCGCTGTGGTCGGAAACTGGCGCAGTGTAGCGTCTTTCCGGGTCGGCACGATTCAACTCGGCCGGCGCCGACTGCAGCATCGACGGATGTGCGCCGCGCAGTTCGCGCACCGGTCGAACCACACGCCCGAACGCTCGAACCCTCATGAACGCCCATGCGCTTCGCCTGCCATGCCCGTCACACCATCAACCCGCGAATCAATATTCGCCGTCGATTATTTGAATATCGAAACAATCAAAAAACAAAAACAACAGCCCGCAGAATTCAGGAAAATCAAATTCAAACAAAAAATTATCGAATTCGATAAACGATAAATTAATACGATTGGCGCCCTCAAAATCAAATAAATAGTCTGTGTTGTGCGCCGCAACACCGTGATTCAAAGATCAACGAGATACGGTGGCGCAGCACGAATCGCTTCATTCGTGCTTTGTCGCAAAGTTTCCACCTTGTCAGGCCACCGTTGATTTCCCGGCATTTGTGAATCAGCAATCCGGAAAGGCATATCCGTCTTTCCGGGCGTGACCGATATTGTCAAATCGCTTTAAATCATTCAATACGAAAGGAAAGTCATGAAGAAGATTGCAACCGTGCTGTTTTCAGCACTGCTGCTCGCCTCCACGTGCGCGTCTGCGCAGGCGCTCTGCAAGGCCGGCAAGATCGACAAGCTCGAAACCGACGCCACCGGCAACCTGCTGGTGACCATTAACGACGGGATCTATTCGTTCAGCGCGAAGGAAGTTTATCCAATTATTTACCAGGTGTATTCGGAGAACAGAAACCTGTTTATCTATGGCAATAATTGTGCGAATGGCTCGCCGGCAACCCGCTTTGCCATTCGCTAATCGACCTTAACGCTCGACGATCATCAATACGTGGAGCACGGGGCTGGATTGACATTCCGAATCCAGCGCCATCGCGGGCCGTGGTGTCGACGCTGCGCGTCATGACACCACACCCGCGGCCCGCCCCACTCCCGTTCCGGTATCCGTGGAGTAGCCGTGCTTGCCGCGACGAGCCGAACGTTGTCGGGTATTTTTCATCCCGACCACCGCCGGCGCCCGCCAGGGCGCGCCGACCCGACGAACGCAGCAAGCCCGCGATCGCGGGAAGCTACCGCAGAAACGGCGCCAGCGCGTCGGAAGCTTCGGAGAACCGCTGCTCGAGAAAGTCGAGCAATGCGCGCACGCGTGGCGCCATATACGGCGTTCGTTGAAACAGCGCGTTCACCGGCACGTCCGGGCAACGCCACTCCTGCAGGAGCAGCTTGAGCCGCCCGGCCTGAAGATCGGCGCCGATGTCCCAGATGGATTTCATGGCCACTCCGCGCCCCTCGATCGCCCATTCGCGGGCAAGCGAACCATCGTTGGTCTGACGTGAACGGTCGAGCGGCGCGGTGAACGACGCGGTTTCCCCGTCGCGCGCGAAACGCCAGTTGTTCGCCGCGCCGGCCGCCGAAGAAAGGACGATGCATCGATGCTCACGCAAATCGTCGGGATGGTTCGGCATGCCGTGCTCGGCGATGTAGTCGGGCGACGCGCAAAGCGCGCGGCGATTGTCGGCCATGCGCTTGGCGACCATCGAGCTGTCCGCCGGCACGCCGAACCGGATCGCGAGATCGATATCGTCCTGCAGCAGGTGCGACAGCGAATCCGAGAGCACGAGCGTCAGCGTGACGTTCGGATGACGTTCGTTGAATGCGTCGAGCCATCGACGCAGCACGGTGCGCCCGAAATCGGAGGTGGCCGATACGCGCAACGCCCCGCTCACCGATGCACGTCCGGCCTGCAACGCCGCGCGCGCATCGTCCAGCGTTTGCAGCGCATGCTGGCAATGTACGAGATACAGACGACCTTCGTCCGTGAGGCGCAGCTTGCGGGTCGAACGCTCGAACAGCTGAGTGTGGAGTTCTCCCTCGAGCTTGACGAGCCGGGCGCTCGCCGCTGCGGGGGACAGTCCGAGCTTTCTGCCGGCCGCCGACAGACTGCCCTGGCTTGCTGCTTCGACGAAAAGGCGAATGTCACCGAGATTGTCCATGGTCGCGTCGCGCGAAAGGAATGTTGGGGTGTGCCGCGCGATGCGCCGCGGGGACCGGGCATGGTAACGCGATGCGGACGGACGAGGAAAAGGCCGACCGGCAGGATCGGCCCCCGGCCCGCTTACCTGGCGACCACGCCGAGCTGTTGCAGGAACGTCAGGTTGTCTTCGAGATGCCAGTTGTCGGTGATCTTGCCGTCGCGAATGCGATAGATGTCCGTGGCGATGAAGTCGACCACCTGCCCCTTGCCCTGCACGCCGTTGAAGGTGCCGGTGAAGTGACCGGTGAAGTGCAGATGAGTGACGACGCGGTCGCCGGCGACGATCATCTGTTCAACGTCGGCGTGGACGTCCGGCACGGCGCGATGGAAGCCTTGCGATGCAGCCAGCGGCCCGGCGATGCCCTGCGGCCGACCGGCGGGCAACGTGCGGTCCGTGAAATCGGCCGCCAGCGCCTCGCGGGCCTGGGCCTCGTCGCCCGTGCTCCAGAAGGTGTCGTAAAGGCGTGCCGCGCGAATCTGTTGCTCGGCCTGCTGCTTCGAGAGGCTCTTGTCGACGATCAGCGTTTTCGGCTGCACGAGATCGTCGCCGGGCGCGGCGACGGCAGGCAACGCGGTAGCAGCGGCGGCCGCGGCCAATGCGATGCGGGAAACGGCGGAAAGGACGGTGCGGGTTTTCATGACGTGCTCCTTGAGTAAGTACTCGATGCTCGATGAACGGATTGGATCCGACAGTGGTGCGACTTGGGTCATTCAGGCTGCAAAGCGGGCGGTGCGATTCGCTTGTGCGGTCTCGCGTCGATCAAGCCGGAACGCGAAAGTGGTCACCGCAAACGCCATCAGCGACACCGCGGCGGCCACGAGCGTGCCGCTGCGCAGGTGGGCATTGGCGAGAAATTCGGGGAACCATGCGAGGCCTGCGCCAGGCGCGGCCGCTTCGGCGAGCGCTTCACCGTGGTTGATGCGGAAGCGGAACTCGATGGCTGACGCGACCGTTCGCTCGTGTTCGATGAACTCGAGCGGCCGGTCGCGACCCGTGGTCGGCATGCGAAACGCAATGACGCGATGCGTCCGCAAATCGTCAACCGCACGAATCGTCGGATTGGCCACCAGGTCATCCGGATGCGCGCACAGGGTCAGCGCCGCTTCTCCGATACGACGGGCGACAAGTGAAGAGGCGTCGAGTGCCTTCGCACGATCGAACCGGTGCGAAGGCGCTCGGGCAGCCCGCTAGATCGTCTCGCTTTCGCGTACCGTAATCGGGCTTTGCAGGACGAACCGCGCAATGTCGTCCTTGCGCATGAACGCAACGCCCGGATGGCTCTTCGCATAACGCAGGAACGCATCCCATGCGCGCGTCATCTGCGGCGTGCCGCTGATACGGTCATGCGCGCTGATCGACATCATGCGCCGACGCGTTCCCGCTTCTTCGTACAGCTGATCAAAATCGAACTTGATCTGTTCAAGGAACTTGTCCGGCGAGTAATTGCGCCCCTCCACCAGCAGGATGTCGTTGTTGCGCAGCGTATACGGAATCACGACGAAATCCTTGCCGTTGACCTTTTCGATGAACGGCTCGTCGCGGCTCGTATCGTCGATGTGATAGACGTACCCCAGCTCCTGCAACAGCGACAGCGTGTTCGGCCCGCGTCGCAGCCAGTTCGCGTTGTAGCCGATCGGACGTTGGCCCGTCACCTCCTCCACCATCGATCGCGCCTGGATCAGAAACTCGCGTTCCTGCGGTCGCGACATCGCGTACTGCGAGTTCCACGTCGGCCCATGGCCCGACGCTTCGTGGCCGCGCGCCACGATTTCGCGCGCTACCTGCGGATGCCGCCTCGCCGCCTCGCCGATCATGTGACTCGTCACCTTCACGTCGTGACGGTCCCAGAGATCCAGCATTCGGGGAATGCCTTCGCGATACCCGTACGCAAACCACGCTTGCGCGGCAAGATCGGCGGGCACGCTCGCCGGGAAATCGACTTTCGGAAATGGGTTGTCGGCACCCTTCGGCGGCTGTCCGCCCGCCTCGAACTGCATCGAGATCGAAATGACCAGCCGTGCACCGTTCGGCCAGAATTCACCCTGTCCGGGCGCGGCTACCGGCGTCGATCGTGGGCTGCCCGTTTGCGCACCGGCCTGGGCGGATTGAAGCATCGCACCGACGGCGAACGCGCCCGCGCCGGCTCCGGCCGTGGTCAGGAACGAACGGCGCGTCGGTTGATCGGGCGCCTGCCCGGCCGGATCACGATCCACGTGATCGACTTGAATTGCCATGGACAATCTCCTCATGACGCGCAAGCGCGTCGCTCGCACCGCAACGCGATGCATGATGACGAATGAACGGGTATGGAATGTCACGCAGATATGTGCGCGTACAACCCATTGTCGGAAAGCGGCCCCGCTTTGAAAATGGGCCTTGGAATGAATAGACTTTCAATCCAGACCAAAAAATCGGTGTTCCGTCCGGATACGGCATGTCCGCTCGGCCTGCTGCGCTTCAATGCGCCGATACCCTTCGGTAAATGACGGTGAGCGCCGGCAGCAACGTCGGCGCCGTCGCATCGTGATGGCGATCCCTCGACCATCCGAACACGATCGGCCCCGCAAAACCGATAAGGCATCCGAATCAATTGATCGTCGCGATCCCCGCCATCTCGGCCGGGCCGGTCAATCGCATGGTCGGCAGGTGCCAAAACAGCGGCAATCGGTGCGATCGACACGTACGCACGATCGCTCGTCATGCCGACGATATCGGCCCTGCTCGCGCGACACCCGCAGTGATACGTGTCCGTTCAGGAACTTCCGGCTGCGGCGATCGACCGGGTCTTCAACCGACCCGGCCGCTACGCGATTGCACCGCCACCGTCGACCAGCACCGTCGAGCCGGTCGCGTACGGGGTCGACGCGAGGTAGAGCACGGCGTTCGCAACGTCCTCGGGTTGACCGACACGGCCGGCCGGCAGGCGCGCCGCGGCGCCTTCGTACATCCTGTCCCGCGCCTGCGCATCGAGCTTCGACCAGAGCGGCGTCGCGATCAGGCCCGGGGATACCGTATTCACTCGCACGGGCGACAGCTCGAGCGCGAGCCCCCGCGCCAGCGATTCGAGCGCCGCGTTGATCGCGCCTTGCAGGATCGAGGTCTTGCTCGGCCGCACGCTCAGGAAGCCCGACACGAACGTCAGCGACCCGCCCTGCCGAATGCGTACGGCCCGCGCGACGCGATAGGCTCCCCAGAACTTGCTGTCCATCGCCGCGTAGGCATCGGCGAGCGCGAGACCACGCACCGGCCCCGTGGGTGTCTGCGCGGCCGACACGACGACGTGGTCGAATTCGCCCGCCGAATCGAAAAATGCACGTACGCTCGTGTCGTCGGTCGTGTCCATCACACCGGTTCGCACGCCGTGACCGATCCTCGCTGCGCTCGCCGCCAGCTTGGCCGCGTCGCGCGACGCGATCGTCACGTGTGCGCCGCCCGCCGCAAAGGCCCGCGCGGCCGCTTCGCCGATCCCGGAACTTCCGCCGACCACCAGCACGTTTTGTCCATTGAATTGCATCGTTCGCTTCCTCCGATCAAAAGCGTGTTCCCGAGCATGAAGCCGTGCCCGTCGCACGCGTCAAATATGCTGAATACCGCTTGCGGCCGAGGATCATCGGCCGCTCACGCCGAATCGCCGAATCGCCGAATCGCCGCTGTCGCCGGCGAAGCCGCCAAACACCATGTGTCTCGCGAGACGATTCGGCGGATCCGGTCATCCGTTAGCAATCCCGGGCTGCTCATCGGCCGCGAGCGTCGTCACGAATTCGACGGAAACCCCCGGCGCAATGGACACGAACAACTGAAGCTCATTGGACAACGGTACTTCGCTCAGCGAGTAGTCGATCCGACTGCCGGATAGTCGATCGATCAACGTCGCCCATTCGCGGTGTGTGTCGACGCGAAGCGCAATGTGATCGATGCGCGGCGTGCTACGGCCTGCGTGCGCAGGTAGCGTCGCGCGCGTGACATGAATCATCGGGCGGCCATCGAGGTACAACCAGTAGCCATCCACCCTGAACGGCGGTCGAGGCCCGGTATCGAGACCGACGACCTCATCGAAAAAGCGGCGTGTACCGTCAATGTCATCGGTGACGATGGTGGCGTGGTCGAAATGCATGCTTCGTGTCCATGCGGGAAAGCCTGGTACGCATTCTGTCGCACGTCGGTCGGTCTTGATAATTGGCTTCGCCATTGAATGATCTTCAATGGCGACGAGAAGATGGGGGCCGCTCGATGCCTGGGATCTCGGTTTCGCCGCACGCCAGCGAATTCACGAGACACGATCTCGCCGCGACGCCATGGGCGCACGTGTGCGGCCCGCGAACGGCGCCCGACCCTACAGCACCTGCAGCACCTACAGCCCCTGCGGCGCATCGCGCAGCACGGCGCGCAGCGCGGTATCGAATGGCGTCGCGTGGTCGATCCCGGCGGCGCGCACGCGCGATGCGTCCAGGTGGCAGTCATAGGGGCGCGGTGTCGCGTCGGTCGGCTGGTCGATTCGCTTGAGCGCGGCGTCGATGCCGAGCGCGGCCGCGATCCGCTGCGCGATGTCGTACTTCGTCATCGGCTCCTCGCCCGACCAGTGGCGCAGGCCCGTGATCGACGCACCCGCGAGATGGCGCAGCGTCAGGTCGCGGATGACGTCCGCGACATCCGGGGTATACGTCGGGTAACGGATCGCCCATGCGTCCATGCCGACAGCTTCGGCGCCTGGCTGCGCAGACGCGACGATCGCCGGCACGAGGCTCGTGACGGCCGATTCGCTCCAGTCGACGATCGGGCCGAACAGCAGCGGCAGGCGCAGCACGCACGACAGCGGCGACGCGGCGAGCAGGGCCGCCTCGCCTTCCAGCTTCGTGCGGCCGTAGATGTTCAGCGGGTTCGGTGCGGCGTCCTCGCGGTATGGGGCCGCCTTGCCGTCGAACACGTAGTCGGTGGAGATGCCGAGCGTCCATGCGCCGTAGCGCGCGGCGAGCGCACCGATACGGGCCTGGGCCGTGACGTTGATGGCGCGCGCGGCTGCGGGATCGCGTTCGCAGACATCCGGTCGGCGCTCGGCCGCGCAGATGATCACGGCGGCCGGTCGGCAAGTGGCGAAGAGGTGTTCGAGGGCCGGCTCGTCGAGGACGTCGAGTTCGGCGAGGTTTTCCGGAGGCAGCGCCAGGCGTTTGGCGCCCGCGCTTTGCGGGTTCCGGATTGTCGCGACGAGGTTCAGCGACGATTCGCGGGCCAGCGATGCGGCAACCGCGCGGCCGAGGAGGCCGGCGGCACCGATGAGGAGGACGGTCGGGAGGTCAGTCGACGAGGTCGGATTTGGCATGGGCGGTCATTCGGATGACTGGGAAGTGCACGAGGTCGCGTTCGACGCTCGCGCTCGGGTCGCGGGGAGCATAGCCGAGTATGACAGCCGCTACATCGTGGCGACAGATCGGCAACCCCGCGACGAGCCCGCGTCACGTGAATCACGCGCGCCGCCGCCCCTGCGCGCGGACAATCCGCGGCGCCGCCACCTCACGCACCTCGCCCAAAAGCAAAGCCCGGTGCGCTTGCACGCACCGGGCCATCACCTCTGCGGAAAACCGCGCCCCGCGTTACTTCCGGTCGAGCGAATAGCGCCCCGGCCCGGTCAGTGCGAGCAACAGCAGCCCGCCGATGATGCTCACGTTCTTGTAGAAGTTGATCATCGCCATGTATTGCTCCATCCCCTGCAGCGCCCAGTAGCGATGGCCGATCAACGCGGTCGCGAGCGTATAGGCGGCGAACACCAGTGCGAGCGGACGCGTGTAGAAGCCGACCGCGATCAGCAGGCCACCGGCCAGCTCGACCGCCACCGCGATCGCGGCCGCCAGCTCGGGCGCCGGGTTGCCCGTCGACGCCATGTACGCGACCGTGCCCGAGAAGCCGCTCAGCTTCTGCCAGCCGAACAGCACGAACAGGATCATCAACAGCACGCGAGCCGCCAGCAACAGCTCGTCCTTCTTCGATTCCAGCGAAACGTAACGCATGACAATCACCCTTGAATTGACGGTTTGATGCGTCCGGTGCCGATACGCGCCAATCGGCGCGCCAGGTCGGCAACGAACCACTCCTCGCACGATCGGACAGCGAGCCGGCTGGCCCGCCGCCGAAGAATCCGCCCGGTCACGCCGCTCCCGGCGCGCTCCGGATCGGTTCTGGCGAAGCACGGATGCAGTCTACTGTCTCCCCACGAATCATCAATCCGCCAAAACAAGATTAGCTGTCACGATCAAGTGGACAATAGGGCGCAACAAGGCCGCGAGGCAGCCGCCACGAATCCGATCAAATGAATCCGCCCTTACGTTTCAACGACATGAAAACGGCCCATTCATCTCCGGCTTCCGTATCCAGTCGATATTGAAGCGCCACTAGTGATAACCGGCCGCATCGGAGTATCTCGATCGCGAGTCGACGAAACTTTATGTGCAAAAACCTGCCATCAGTGAATGAATTTTCAAACTCGACTTTCTTTCCAATCTGCGAAGCCCCCCTTCGGGGCAAAGACGTCTGGCCTGGAAATGCGTATTGGCAAACGAAAACGTTTCTCGGGCAAGCAGGTGGATGTCGTCCGCGGAGGATGCCGTCCGGTGGACAAGGATTTCAGCCCGATAGCGGCCGGGAAGAACACCTTCCTCGCACTATCGATCGATCCGGTGTTTAGCCGAGCAAGCGAAAAAGCCAATCAAACATTCACGCTCCCCGCAAGTTCTAAATTCCAGCAAAAAACCCTTAATAAATACAATAAAAACGGTACGCCGTTAACGGCAAAAAATCGCAAACCTTTAACCCCACTCCACCACCGCATTTCCGCCCACAATTTTCCCAACAATCATTACAAAAAATTACTAATTAATGCAGATTTAAATATACGATAGCGCACGTCCTTACGTTTTCCCGACATTCCCCTGACGCCCGGAACGCGGCGCTCCGGGCGCGGCCCGCCTGCGCCTCGACGCAGGCCGTCGACAGCCGCTCGTCACGGGAACGCTTTTCAACCAGAGACCCCCATGGCAACGAACATGTCCGTGAACAGCAGCGCGAACCCGAACAGCCTGTTGCAACAGGCAGCGCAATCGATCATCAACGGCTCGACCGGCAATGGGTCGATGGATGTCGGCTTGCTCGTCACGACGATGGTGAACGCGAAGACGGCCGGCCGGGCCGCGGCGCTCGCCGCGTCGCAGCAGACCGGCACCACGCAGATTTCCGCATTCGGCGCGCTGTCGTCCGCGTTGGGCGCGCTCGAAGCGAGCCTCGCCACGCTGGCGAATGGCGCGCTGCAGTCGACGTTCACCGCGGTCGCGAGCGGCAAGGGCCTGACCGCGACGCCGAGTGCAGGCGCGGTTGCCGGCACCTACACGATCGGCGTCACGCAGATCGCGACCGCGCAGTCGCTGGCTTCGTCGGGCGTCGACGGAAAGAAGGCGCTCGGCACCGGTACCCTGACGCTGTCGTTCGGCAACCAGTCGTTCAAAGTCGACGTCAACGGCACGAACAACACGCTGTCAGGCATCGCGGCCGCGATCAACTCCGCAGCGAAAAACCCGGGAATCAGCGCGACGGTCATCAACGGCACCGACGGCGCGCACCTCATGCTCGCGTCGTCGAAGACGGGCTCGGCGAGCACGATCAGCGTCGCGGTCGGCAACGTGGCCAACGACAACGGGCTGTCGAACCTCGGCGTCACGTCGACGGCCGACACGACGGGCGGCCCGTCGAAGATCGACTCGGCGAACGGCGCGGCCGCGTGGCGGCAAAGCGCCGTGGCGCAGGACGCGAAGTTCACGGTCAGCGGCATCGCGTCGACCAGCGCGAGCAACACGGTGACGGGCGTGCTGAACGGCATCACGCTGAACTTGTCGGCGGCCGCGGTCAGCGCAACCGATACGCAGACGCTGACGGTCAGCCCCGACACGAAGTCGCAGGCGGCCACGATCACGAATTTCGTGAACCAGTACAACGCCGTCGTCAAGACGATGGGCGCGCTGTCGAGCTACACGCCAGGGGCGAGCGCGCAGGGCGCGCTGATCGGCGATTCGACGCTGCACACGATCCGCAACGCCCTCGCGTCGACCATCGCGCGCGGCGTTCCCAACAAGAACGGCGACGGGCACACGAACCTGGCGGCGATCGGCGTGTCACTCGAGAAGGACGGCACGCTAAGGGCCGACAGCGCGAAGCTCGACAGTGCGCTGAACAACAACCCGTCGGGGGTCGCGCACCTGTTCAACGCGACGAACGGGGTCGGCAAGCAGCTGACCGACCAGATCGCGACCTTCACGAAGCCGGGCGGGATGATCGACCTGCGCACGAACGCGCTGGGCGCCGACCTGAAGCGCGTCACGCAGCAACAGACGAATCTGGCCGACTACGCCGCGCAACTGACCAAGCAGTACCAGGCGCAGTTCACGGCACTCAACGCGCTGATGGCCAAGATGAACTCGAACACGCAGTACCTGACGCGGCTGTTCGGCGGGGCCAACAGCAGCGGCACACTGGCGAACAAGTGACGCGCGTCCGGGCCGACCGACGATCGTGGCGGCGGCCGCCGGTCAATGGATCGACCGGCTCGCGCCGCCGCGCACGGTGTCCCGCGTGGAAGCCTCGCTCACGCACGCCCGGCAGTGCGCGAGCATGCGCCGGGTTCGGTTCCCCGTCCGGCACCGTCAACCTCGGCCGCCCGCGCGCGCACGATTACGCGGCGATCCTCCGCCGGAAATGCTCGGTCCCGGCCACGATCTTGTCGAGCACCGCATCGAGCGCCCAGAACCGCTCACGCACGTCGTAGTCGATCACGCGGCACCGGATCGACGCGAAGGTGCCGATTCGCTGGTGATAGAGCTTCGCGAGCGCCGGGTACCCCAGCGCCTCCGACACCGCCGACACGACGAGGAACGTCGACAGCTCGTCGGCCAGCGCCGGATTCGATGCCCCTTGCGTGCGCAACCACCGGTACAGGTCCGGATGGAAGTTGGTGAACACGCCGTTGAAGCCGGCGGACCCCGCCTTCATCGCGTCCCACGCAATCGCGGCGTTCGCGTTGAGGATCTTCAGCGGCGAGCCCTCGGCGAGCGCGACGCGCCGCTTCACCGTCTCCAGGTCGCAGCTCACATCCTTGAGCATCACGAAGCGGCCCGTGTCGATGCACGCACGCAGTTCGTCATCCGACAGCAGCCGCCGGTAAGGCGCCGGGCACTCGTACAGCCCGAGCGGCAGATCCGACGGCAAGCGCGCGAGCAGCCGGTGCAGGTGGTCGAGCAGCGCCGCGCTGCCCTTGCGCTGCGGATCGAGCCGGTTGGTCACGAGCACGACGCCCTGCGCGCCCGATTCGGCCGCCGCGCACAGCTCGTCGGCCTGCGCGTCGAGATCGTCGCTGATGTGCCCGGACGCGACGACCGGCACGCGCCCGGCCACCCGCTCGACCACGAAGCGCGCGAGTGCCGCGCGTTCGGCCAGGCTCAGGAACTGCATCTCGCTCGACTGCGCGACCGCGAACAACGCATCGGCGCCGTGCGCCAGATACCATTCGATGAGCCGCTCGAGCCCGGCGTAGTCGATCGCGCCGGCGTCGTCGAACGGCGTCAGCATCACCGGGACGATGCCCTCGATGGTCACGTTCGATTGCTGCGGGTGTTGCATCTGTTTCTCCTTGCTTCAGTGAATGCGTGGCGCATGCCGCGTGCTCAGGCCGGCAACGGCCCGGGCGCGGCGTTCGCGGCCTGCTCGGGAATCGGCTTGCGCACCAGCAGCAGGTACGCCATCGCGCCCGCGAACGCGATCGCCGCGGCCGCCAGCAGCGCCGGCACGAACGACCACTTCTGCGCGATGATGCCCGTCAGGATCGGCGCGAGCGCGCCACCGATGAAACCGCCGAAATTCTGGATCGCGCCGAGCGACGCAATGCGGCTCGGCGGCGCGGCTGCCGTCGCGAGCGCCCACGAGCAGGCCGACGCCGCGTTGGCGAGAAAGATCACGACCGAAATGCAGGCGAGCGCCACCGTGTTGCTCTGCACGAGCGCGGCGGGAATCGTGAACGCGACCATCCCGAGCATCGCGACCACCACCGCATTGCGCCGGCTCGCGACCGGCGAACGGCTGCGGCGCGTGACCAGGTCCGACAGCCAGCCGGCCAGCAGCGAGCCGACGAACCCGCACAGGAACGGCACCGACGCGGCAAAACCGGTGCGGATCAGGCTCATGTGCCGCTCCATCGTCAGGTAGCCCGGCAGCCAGGTCAGGTACACCCAGTTCAGGTACACGGAACCGAAATAGCCGATCAGCATCCCCCAGGTCGTACCGTGCGAGAACAGGCCGCGCCATTCGGCGAACGTCAGTTTCGGCGCCGCGACCGTGCTTTGCGCGTCGGCGTCGAGATAGTTGCGCTCGGTGGCAGTCAGTTGCGCGCGCACCGGATCGCGGTACAGCGCGAACCAGACGACGGCGACGACGAGACCGGCTGCGCCCGTCGCGATGAACGCCCAGCGCCAGTCGAACGACGCGACGAGGATCGACAGCAGCAACGGCGCAAGCGCGGTGCCGAGCGGCGACGCGGCGTTGAAAATGCCGGTCGGCGTGCCGCGTGCGCGCAGCGGAAACCAGTTGCTCACCACCCGCGCGGCCGACGGGAATTGCGGCGCCTCGCCGATGCCGAGCACGATGCGCGCGGCGATGAACCAGCCGAAGGTCGACACGATGCCGCCCGCCGCTTGCGCGATCGACCATACGATCAGGCCGATCCCGAGCAGCCGGCGCGGCCCGATGCGGTCGACCAGCCCGCCGACCGGAAACTGGCACAGCGCGTAGCTCCACGAGAAGGCCGACAGCAGCAGCCCCATCTGCGCGAGCGACAGCCCGAGATCGGCGCGGATCGCCGAGCTTGCAACGGCCAGCGTGCCGCGATCGAGGTAGTTGACGATGCCGCTCACCATCAACAGCGCGAGCGCGATGCGTTGCCCGCGCCGGATACGCGGCGGGGCGGGCGGAACGGTCGGGGTTTCGTTCATTGCGGTTGTCTCCATGTCAGTGATATCGGCCGGTTCCGGCCTGTCCGTCTGATGCGGAATTCAAGGTTCCAGGCATGCCACTTCGTCGCGCGTCGGAATCGAGGTCTGCGCGCCGTGGCGCGTCACGCTGATCGCGGCGGCGCGCTGGCCGAAGCCGATCGCGTCGTCCATCGACGCGCCGCCCGCGCGAGCGGCCGCGAACCCGCCGACGAAGGTGTCGCCGGCCGCGGTCGTATCGACGGCGACCACCGACATCGCCCGCAGGCGGCCGTTGCCTGCACCGCCGCGCCAGCACACGCCGCGCGCGCCGAGCGTGACCAGCACGTTGCCCACGCCCTTCGCGCACAGCGCATCGGCGGCGCGCACGGCGGACGCATCGTCGCCGACGGCGATGCCGGTCAGCGACTCGGCTTCGGTTTCGTTGACGACGAGGTAGTCGACCCGTGCGAGCAGCGCGTCGAACAGCCGCTGCGCGGGCGCGGGATTGAGCAGCACCGGCGTACGGTGTGCCGACGCGCAGGCAATGGCGCGCGCCACGGTGGCGACCGGCACTTCGAGCTGGCTCACGAGCATCGCCGCGCCGGCGATCGTTTCGCGCGCCGCATCGATCCGGCCGGCATCGAGGCGCGCATTCGCGCCGGGCACGACGACGATGCTGTTCGCGCCGCCTTCATCGACCGTGATCGTGGCCACCCCGGTCGCGGTGCCGGCGATCCGGTCGAGGTGCGTCACGTCGATGCCCTCTGCCGACAGCGCGTCGTGCAGGCGCGCGCCGAACGCGTCGTCGCCGACGCAGCCGATCATCGCGACCGACGCGCCCAGGCGCGCAGCCGCGACCGCCTGGTTCGCGCCCTTGCCGCCATGGACGGTCTGGAAATCGGTGCCGAGCAGCGTCTCGCCCGGCACCGGCAGGCGCGGCGCACGTGTGACGAGGTCGATGTTGACGCTGCCGACGACGGCGATGCGCGGGGAAGGGGTGTCTCTCATTTCCGAATGTAACCGCTTACATTTGCGACGGACAAAAAGGCCGGAATGGCCGTCGTCGATGAAAATTTCACGATATGGATAGAATATGCGTCTGACATAATACGGAAGCACGTCAAGATAGCGCTTACATTCTCACAGGGTCGAGCGAGAATGCAAGCGGCGCCACCACGAACCGAGGGTAAACAATGACGCATTTGACAACGCACCGCGCCGGCACCGCCGCTACGCCGGGAGCCGGCCGATGAGCTCGCCTCCGTCCCGCGCCGGCGCGCCCCGCGCGCGCCGCGGCAGCGGCCGCTCGGTGCTCGGCGATGTCGCGAAGCTGGCCGGCGTGTCGACCGCGACCGTTTCGCGCGTGTACAACGATCCCGGCAAGGTGTCGGCCGACGTGCAGCAGCGCGTGCGCGACGCGGCGCGCGCGCTGAACTGGATTCCGAATGCGGCGGGCCGCGCGCTCGCGTCCACGCGCACCCACATCACGGGCGCGATCATTCCGACGCTCGACGACCAGGTGTTCGCCTCGCAGGTCGCGGGCATGCAGACGGTCATGGCCGAGCACGGCATCACGCTGTTCCTCGGCTGCTCGAACTACGATCCCGCGCAGGCGCTGGACCAGGTGCGCGCGATGCTGTCGCGCGGCGTGGAAGCCGTGTCGCTCGTCGGCGAAGCGTATCCGCCGGAATTGTTCGAACTGCTTGCGATGCACCGCGTGCCGTACGTCGTCACTTATGCGTATCGCGACGACAGCCCGCACTGCTGCATCGGCTTCGACAACCGCGCGGCGTTCGCGCAGCTCACCACCCACCTGCTCGACCTCGGCCACCGCGATTTCGCGATCATCATGCAGCCGTCCGCCGACAACGACCGTGTGCAGGCGCGCCTGCGCGGCATTCACGACACGCTGGCCGCGCGCGGGCTCGCGGTACGCCCCGTCCATCAGCACGAAGGCGCGGCCACGATCGCGTTCGGGCGGGCGAGCCTGCGTGCGATCGCCGACAGCGACGCGGCCACGCGCCCGACCGCCGTGATCTGCGGCAACGACGCGCTCGCGCTGGGCGCGTTGCTCGAGGCGCAGGCGCTCGGCATCGACGTGCCCGCGCAATTGTCGATCACCGGCTTCGACGACATCGCGCTCGCGCGCGAGATCCAGCCGCCGCTGACGACGATGTGGGTCGACACCCACGCGATCGGGCGCCAGGCCGCGCAGGCGTTGCTCGACGCGCTCGAGAACGGCGCAACGGGGCCGGGGCACGCGGTGCTGCCGGAGTTGCGCATGCGGGAATCGGCTGCGCCGCCGGCGCAGGTTCGCGCAGGACGTAAAAAATAAAGACGCGCCGGGCAGCTTCGGCTGCCCGTCCCGCCCGTCACTGCATCACGTCGACCGGCAGCGTCTTGTCGAGATTGTCATGCCACGCCTGGATGGTCTTCGGCACGTTTTTCTTCCACGCCGGCACGTTCGTGTAATAGCGCATCCGTACGTTGTTCTTCGCGTCGAACACGAGCAGGCCGATCCACAGGTCGTTACCACGGCGCATCACGATCGCGGCATTCGTCGTCGCGATGCCGCGCACCCAGTACGACGCCACATGCACGTTCAGCCCGTCGAGATCCTTCTCGTCGGCGCTGTAATTGACGTTGTCGACGAGCGTCTGGTAGTCGGCGCCGAGCAGCTTGTGCGCGGCCGCGTTCTGCGTCGCGTCGTCGACGACCTTGAGGCTCAGCAGGTCGGCCGCCGGTTTGGCCTGGAACTGCGACGCGGTCACATACCGGCCGCCATAGACAACACCCGAGCCCGCACCGCAATCGACATCCGCGCCGTGTTGCGTGACGCCGATGCGCCCGCCCTTCCGTTCGAAATCGAGCCGGCATTTGTCGTTGCGGTAGGTGCCGCTGTCGCCGTGCAGCACGATGTCGCCATCGAGCCCGCCCGTATTCGCGCCGTTGTTGCCGCTCAGCTCGAAATGCAGGCGCGGCGCCGTGCCGGTAAACGTCAGCACGCCGCCAAACGACGGGTTGTCGCTCGTCATGTACCACGTCTGCTGCCAGCGGTCGGCGGCCAGCGGCTTGCCGTTCAGGCTCGCGAGCCGTTCGCGGTAGCGATCGCCGAGGCACTGCGCGTCGCCGCCGCACCGGTCGCGCTGCTTGAGCCACTTCAGCTGCGCGGCTTTCAGCGCGGCCGTATCGCCGCCTTTTGCGAGCGCCTGCTTCCACGCCGTCGCCAGGTCGCCGTCGAGCTTCGACAGCGCGGTATCCGCGCAGATTGCCTTCTCGGTGGGCGACGCGGCCCTCGCGCAGTCGAAACCGGCGGCCTGCGCGGCGAACGGCAGCAGGGTCAGCAACGCGGCGGCCGCGACGGATCGCAGGTGCGTGTGCCGCACGGCACGGGCGGAAATCGCGGCTTGCCCGCGCGCATTCTTTTGATTGTGGAGGGTCATCGGCTTGGCTCGTCGCAGGATCGCGCGCCTGTAGAAGCTACCTGCACGCGGCATTCGAGGTAAAAACGTCCGGCCCGGCATGCGGCGCATGCCGTTGCTCGCCGAAGCCTAACCCGAATGCGCGGCGCCGATCAATCGATGGTCGATGTCAGCGCAACCGTTCATGTGGCCGCGCGGCATTGCACGATGCCGTCACGCAATATGGCTTCCACTGCGGCATCGATGAACCCAATGAACACCATTACGCCATCTTCTTCGTGCGCGGCCAGCCCTTCGTCTTCCATCGACGAGAACCGGATGCGCCGCACGGCGACCTGGCACACGCGCGTGGCGACCGCGCCCTGCGCATCGGCCACGCGCACGATGCCCTTCGCGCGCAGGATCGTGCGCGGCAACGCCTTCAGCCACGCACGCAGCCGCGCCTTGTCGAGCACGTCCGGCGCGGCGACGGTAACGCTCGCGAACGCCGGCATCGCGTCATGTCCGATCACCCGGTGCGCACGCGCGAAACCCGCCGGCATCGCGCCACGCTCGGGCACCGCCGCATCGAACAGCAGCGCGAGCGGAATCTCGCCATGGCGCGCGGCGACGACGATGTCGGTCGGCGCACACGCGCGCACGTCGTCGAGTACCGCGTCGCGCCGGTCCGGCGCAATGCAGTCGAGCTTGGTCACGACGATCGCGCCCGCACCGTCGAGCTGTCGCTGCGCCATCGCGCCGACGAGCGGATCGGCGAGCGTGTCGCGCCACGCGAGCGCATCGGCGACGACGAGCACCGACGTCAGCCGGAACGCACCGTTCAGCAGCCCGATCTGCGCGATCTTCGCGGGATCGGCCACGCCGCTCGCTTCGACGAGCAGCAGGTCGGGCCGCGCGTCGCGCGTCGCGACGCGCGTCAGCGCATCGACGAGCGCGCCGCCGATCGTGCAGCAGATGCAGCCGTTGTCGAGTTCGATCACGTCGTCGCCGCGCGCCCGCACGAGGCGCGCATCGATGTTCACCGCGCCGAAATCGTTGACGAGCACTGCGATGCGCCGGCCGTGTGGCGCCTGCAGGATCGCGTTGACGACCGTCGTCTTGCCCGCGCCGAGATAGCCGCCGATCACCGCGAGGTCGATCGGTGCGGGCGCAGCCGCAACGGGCACGACGGCGTCGCCTGGCGCACTCATCGCGGCGACCGGAACACGCGCCCGCCGAGCACGGTGCCCCACACGGCGAGCGCCTTCAGGCGTGCGGGCGCACAGACCGAGGGATCATCGTCGAGCACCGCGAAATCCGCGAACTTGCCGATCTCGATGCTGCCGACGAGATGATCCATCCGCAACGTATAGGCCGCGCCGAGCGTGATCGCATGCAGCGCGTCGTCGACTGAAATCCGCTCGCCTTCGCCGAGCACACGCCCGGACGCCGTCTCGCGCTGCACCGCGCACCATGCGGTGAACAGCGGATTGAGCGGCGTGATCGGCGCATCCGAATGCAAGGCGAACGGAATGCCGAGCCGCTGCGCGGAGCCGGCCGCATCCATCCGGTTCGCGCGATCGGGGCCGATGGTCTGGCCGTAATGCGCGTCTCCCCAGTAGTACAGATGATTCGCGAAGAAGTTCACGCACATCCCGAGCGCGCGTACGCGCTTCAACTGCGCGGCATCGGCCATCTGGCAATGCTGCAGCGTATGACGATGATCGGGACGCGGATGGCGCGCGAGCAGCGTCGCCATCGCGTCGAGCACGACGTCGGTCGCTTCGTCGCCGTTGGTATGCACGTGCAGTTGCAGCCCCGCGCGATGAAACGGCTCGAACACGTCGACGAGCTGGGCGGGCGGAATCAGCCATAACCCGTTCGGCTGGCCACCCGCGTAACCGGGCCAACGCACGCGCGCGGTGAAGCCCTGGATCGAGCCGTCGACGATGAACTTCACCGGCCCGAAATGCAGCTTGTCGGTATTGCGCTCGATCTCCTCCAGCACGCTGTCGGCCGAACGCGCCGGATTGCGCTGCGGCGCGAACGCCGGCACGATCCGCACCGGGTAATCGGGATCGGCGGTGACGTCGCGCAGCGTGCGGTTGCCATCGGCCGACAGGTCGTTGACGAGATCGGTGGCCGTCGTCACGCCGGCCAGTTGCGCGACGCGCCCGAAATTCCAGACGGCGTGCGGCTTCTCGCTCGCGGAAATCGCGAGCTTGCCGCCGATCGTCTGATACACCGGCAGCATCGCCGCGAACTCCTGCAGCTCGCCGGTCGGGCGGCCGTCGGCATCGCGCGTCACGCCGTCGATGTCGGTGTCCTCGTCGATGCCGGCGCGCGCGAGCATCGCACCGTTCACGTTCATCAGGTGCACGCTCGCATGCAGGATCGCGATCGGCCGCTGCGCCGACACGCGGTCGAGTTCGTGCGCGGTCAGCCGCGCGGTGCCGAAGAAGATCGGATCGAAGCCCCACGCGAGCAGCGGCCCGTCGTCGGTCATCGCGCGCTCGGCTTCCGCGAGCCGTGCGAGCACCGCGTCGAGCGAGCGCAGCCCTGGCCACAGCGTGCCGTCGGGGCCGCGCCGGTCGTAGTAGCCGACGTACACGGCGTCCCACATCGCGCCTTCCATCAGGTGGCAATGCCCTTCGACGAGCCCCGGCATCAGCACCTTGTCGCGCAGCGTGTCGTCGGTCGTGCACGCGCCGAACCGCGCGTGCCACGTGGCCGCGTCGGCGGCGTCACCGACCGCGAGGATGCGGCCGTCGCGCACGGCGACGTGCGTGGCCGACGGCTGCGCCGGGTTCATCGTCAGGATGCGGCGCGCGGTGAACACCGTCACGGGTGCGGCCGGGGTTGCGGATGCTGGCATGTGTCACTGCTCTCCTTGCGGCGGACCGCCGATGGGTCAGGAAACGGCGTATTGCTTCACGGGACGGCCATGCAGCATCGCATGCACGGCCGCGACGACGAGCACGTTGACGACGAGGCACACGAGGCCGAGGTTGATGCCGCCGAAGTCGACATGGAGCACGTAGAAGATCATCGCGAGCACCTGGCCGCAGATCATCCCGGCCCCGACCGCGACCGGCCGCACGCGGCGCCCTGCGAGCAGGATCAGCACGCCCGGCAGGAACTGCGTGACGCCGTAGTACGTGGTGTTGATCAGCGTGAGCATCAGGTTCGGCGTGAGCATCGTGGTCGCGATCGACAGCAGCAGGTAGCCGACGATCACGTATTTCGCCGCACGCTTCTGGCGCGATTCCGGCAGGTTCGGCATCAGGTTGCGCGTGACGATCGGCCCGATCGCGAGGCAGATGCCGGCCAGCACGAGCAGCCCCGACAGCGCGGCGCCGGCCGCGACGAGGCCGATCAGCCAGCCGGGAAGCAGGTGCGTGACGGCGGCGAAGAACGCGTCGTTCGGCGACGCGAGCGTCAGGTTCGCGGTGATCGCGTAGTACGACGCGATCACGAGGAACGGATACATCAGCATGTACAGCGGCATCACGACCTGCGTGCGCCGGATCGCGTCCGGCCCACGCGCGGTGAAGAAATTCTGCGCGGCGAACGGCATCAGGTAGAAGCCGAGCGACTGGAACAGCATCGTGCTCATCGAGAAGCGCAGCTGCGATCCGCTCATCGTGTTGCTGACCTGCCGGCTCGCGGCGTCGAACACCGGATGCACGCCGCCCACCTGCCACGCGACGGTCACGCCCGTCACGACGATCGCGAGCAGCATCAGGATGTCCTTCAGAATCGCGATGTACGCCGACGCGCGCACGCCCGAAATCGCGATATAAGTGAACGCGAGCGCCGCGCACACGAGGATCAGGTACAGCGGCTCGACGTGCCAGCCGAGCCCCTTCAGCGCCGCGACGAGGCCGGTGAACTGCAGCTGCCCCCACGGGATCAGGAACAGGATCGATGCGCACGCAACGACCAGCTCGAGCCCGCGGCTGCGGTAGTGGCCCTTGAACAGGTCGGGCAGCGTGATCGCGTTGTGGCGCTTGCCGGCCTCCCAGATCTTCGGGCCGACGAAATAGCCGATCGGGTAGGCGAGCAGGATGTAGCCGAGGAACCACACGCCGTAGGTCGGCCCTTTCGCGTAGATGCCGCCGGGGAAGCCGACCATCGTGCCGATGCTGTAGATCTCGCCGGCGGTGAGGAAGAACACGAGCGCCGTGCCGAACTGGCGCGACGCGACGAAGAAGTCATGCACGCTCTGCTTGCCGCGGCCGCGGCCGGATCGAATGGCGAGATAGAGCGACAGCGCGATCAGCGCGGCGAAGACGACCGTGGACATGCGCACCTCTGCGAAGGAAAGGAATGCGTAGGGTTCGCCGGAAAGCGCGGGCGGCCGGCGCTCCGCAAGAAGCGGATGCGTGCGCTAGGCGGCGCTCGCGCGGCGGTCGAACAGCATCCAGCACGCGAACAGGCAGCCGGACGTCAGCACGAACCACGCGAAGATCCACATGAAGATGAACGGCACGCCCAGCACATAGCGGTCCTGCGCGGCTGCCCACGGCAGCACGCCGATCACGCCGAGATACGGAATACCGATGCCGATCAGATACCTGAGCATGCGTGTCTCCTCGAAAGCGGGTTCGTACGGAAGGGGCGTACGCGGAGGCGGCGGATGTCGCCAGCGCGGCATCCGGCGTCGAATCCAGTATTCGAAGACAAAAAGGCGCGGGATAGTGCCAGACGCGGGCAATCGCTTGGGCCAGTGGTCCATTGTCCGACGCGCCCCGGTCAGCGCGGCAACGATCCAAGCGGCAACCCGGCTCCGCTCCGGCGCGGCCAACGCCCACCGGTCATGGCGTCAGCCGCCAAACGGCATCAGCTCGTAACTCGTGCTCCGGCCGCCGGACGACGAGCGGCGCAGCACGCCATGCTCGACGAGTTCGGTGATGTCCCGCAGCGCGGTGTCTTGCGAGCACTTCGCCAGCGCCGCCCACTTGGTCGACGTCAGCTTCCCCTCGAAGCCGTCGAGCAGGCGATTCATCACCTTCACCTGGCGTTCGTTCATCGCGAAGCCCGCGCAGCGCTGCCAGAAACGCGCCTTGACCAGCACCGCGTCGAGCGTCGTGTGCGCGTGATCGATGGCACGGCCGAGCGCGGTCAGGAACCACGCGAGCCATTCGGTGACGTCGAGCGAGCCGCGCTGGGTCCGCTCCAGCACGTCGTAATACGCGTTGCGCTCGCGCTGGATTTGCGCCGACAGGCTGTAGAAGCGCTGCGGACTGCGGTCGGCGCGCGCGAGGACCAGATCCCCGAGCGCACGCGCGATCCGGCCGTTGCCGTCGTCGAACGGATGGAGCGTGACGAACCAAAGATGGGCGAGGCCGGCGCGGATCAGCAACGGCTCGACCGGCGTGGCATTGAGCCACGCGAGAAAGCGCGCGACCTCGCCGGCGAGGCGCGCGGCGGGCGGCGCCTCGAAATGCACGCGCTGCCGGCCGATCGGCCCGGACACGACCTGCATCGGCCCGGTGGCATCGGTGCGCCAGCCGCCGACCGTGATCCGCGACATCCCCGAATAGCCGGTCGGAAACAGCGCCGCATGCCACCCGAACAGACGGGCGTCCGTGACCGGCGCCGCCGCATGGGTGGTCGCGTCCAGCACCATGTCGACCACGCCCTCGACGTGACGATCGACCGGCGCCAGCGCGCCGATGTCGACCCCGAGCCGGCGCGCGATCGACGACCGGACCGATGCGACGTTCAGGCTTTCGCCCTCGATCGCGCTGGTCTTGACGACGTCCTCCGTCAACGCGGCGAGGCTGGCCTCGTCGCGCAGCGCCAGGCCGACATCCGCCAGCCGCCCGGCCAGCATGCCTTGCGCACGGCTGACGTCGGCGAGTGGCGTCGCCAGTGCAGGGAGGTCGAAGCGCCACGCGGGCCGGTCGGCCGACTCCCAGATGTAGGTGTAATCTCCGCTCATGATGCGGAGATTATCCCACCGATTCGCCGCAGAGCGCCATATTCTCCGCAAATCATGCGGAGAATAGCACCCCTATTCCCCGCAACCCGGCCCGCTACCGCGCCCGCCCGGCCCCGCCCTTCGCGGCCGGCGCCGCGTCGCCGAGCCGTTCCGCGAGAAACCCGATGAACGTGCGCAGCGTGACGAACCCTTCCCGATGCTGCGGAAACACTGCATTGAGCGTGATCGGCGACGGCGCGTACGCGTCGAGCACCGGTACCAGCGCGCCGCTGTCCAGCGCCCCGCCGACGATGAAATCCGGCAGCAGCGCGATGCCGAGCCCCGCGATCGCCGCGTCGCGCACCACCTCGCCGTTGTTCGCGACCAGCGGCCCCTGCACGTCGAACGTGCGCGCCGCGCCGTCGACGCGGAATTCCCAGCCGATGCGCCGCTCGCGCCCGTACAGCACGCACGTATGGCCCGCGAGATCGGCCGGCGTCTGCGGCGTGCCCTGCCGCTTCAGGTAGGCGGGGCTCGCGCACGCGATCATCCGCCACGCGCCGAGCGGGCGCGCGATCAGCGTCGAATCCTCGAGCGAGCCGATCCGCAGCACGAGATCGAAGCCCTCGCCGATCAGGTCGACGCGCCGGTCGGTCAGGTCGAGGTTCAGCCGCACGGCCGGGTGCGCGGACAGGAATTCGGCGATCAGCGGCGACACGTGCGTGATCCCGAACGACAGCGGCGCGCTGATTTTCAGCGACCCGTGCAGCTCGGTGCTGCGCACCGACATCGCCTGCTCGGCGTCGGCGATCTCCGCGAGGATCCGCTGCGCCCGCGCATAGAACTCCTGCCCCGATTCGGTCACCGCAAGGTTGCGCGTGTTCCGGTGCAACAGCCGCACGCCGAGCGACGCCTCCAGCGCCATCGTGCGCCGGCTGACGAATTGCTTGGACAGCATCAGCTGGTCGGCCGCCGCCGTGAAGCTGCCCGCATCGACCGTCGCGACGAAGATCCTGAGATCGTTGATTTCCATATTGTCCACTCCATAGCGACAGTCATTATCGCTACAGCCATTTATTTGTCAAATCGATTGACCTAAGATTCATCTCAACGAACGGCCGGGCCCACTTCCGAGGTCCGGCGTCTTGAGGAACAAAAATCATGATCGAAATCCGTGCAGCAAACCAACGGGGCCGTGCGGAGCATGGCTGGCTCAGCTCCCGTCATACGTTTTCGTTCGCGAACTACTACGATCCGAAGCAAGTCGGCTTCTCCGACCTGCTGGTGATCAACGACGACCGCGTCGCCCCGGGCCGCGGCTTCGGCACGCACCCGCACCGCGACATGGAAATCCTGTCGTACGTGCTCGACGGCGCGCTGGAGCACAAGGACTCGATGGGCACCGGTTCGGTGATCGTGCCGGGCGACGTGCAGCTGATGAGCGCGGGCACCGGCGTGCGCCACAGCGAGTTCAACCACTCGCCGGAACTGCCGGTCCACTTCCTGCAGATCTGGGTCGGGCCGGCCGAAAAGGGTGCCGAGCCGCGTTATCAGCAGACGAACGTCACGGCCGACGACAAGCGCGGCAAGCTCGCGCTCGTCGTCTCGCCGAACGGCGACGCCGGTTCGCTGAAGATCCGGCAGGACACGCGGATCTACGCAGGCTTGTTCGACGGCGATGAACGCGCGACGCTGGAACTGGCGCCGAACCGCTTTGCCTACGTGCACGTGGCACGCGGCAGCGTGACGGTCAACGGCGTGACGCTCGGCGAAGGCGACGGCGTGCGCATCCGCGACGAACAGGCGCTGACGTTCGCCGACGGGAAGGATGCCGAAGTGCTGGTGTTCGACCTGCGTCCGGTCGAAGTAACGGCCGAGTGGGCATGACGCCCGTTCGGGAAACCGGGCCCCGCTGAACGCGGGGCCCTTTTAATCGGAGATTCGCAACATGGCCAAGGTACTCGTTCTTTACTACTCGTCCTACGGGCACGTCGAAACGATGGCGCAGCATATCGCGGAAGGCGCGAAATCGGTGGCCGGCGTCGAGGTCACGCTCAAGCGCGTGCCGGAAACGATTCCCGTCGACCAGGCCCGCGCGATCGGCGTGAAGGTCGATCAGGCCGCGCCGGTCGCGACGGTGGACGAACTCGCCGACTACGATGCGATCATCTTCGGCACGCCGACCCGCTTCGGCAACATGGCCGGCCAGATGCGCACGTTCCTCGACCAGACCGGCGGCCTGTGGATGAAGGGCGCGCTCGTCGGCAAGATCGGCAGCGTGTTCGCGTCGACCGGCACGCAGCACGGCGGCCAGGAAACGACGATCACGTCGTTCCACACCACGCTGCTGCACCACGGGATGGTGATCGTCGGTGTGCCGTACGCCTGCAGCGGCCTCGTCAACATGAACGAAATCACCGGCGGCACGCCGTATGGCGCGACGACGCTCGCGGGCGCGGACGGCAGCCGCCAGCCGAGCGCGAACGAGCTCGATATCGCGCGCTACCAGGGCAAGCACGTCGCGGAAATCGCGAGCAAGCTCGCGTCGTAACGCGACGGCCCGGCCGTTCGGGCCGCCCCGCACATGCGCGAACGGCGCCGGTCGATCCGGCGCCGTTCGCGCTGTGCCGAGGTTACGGCCGTTACTGGCCCGATGCCGGGGCGGCCGGCGCCGCCTTCGTCGCGGGCGCCTTCTGCGCGGCGTTCTGCGGATAGTTGCTCTGGTCGTTGGTCAACCGGTAGCCGCTGCCCGTGCCGATCGCCTTCAGGTCCGACGCATGCCGCGCCCGGGCGGCCTTGCGGGCCGCCTTCTTCTGCGCCTTGTCGAGCTGCTTCTGCGTCGGCGCGGACGCCGGATCCTGCGCGTATGCCGCCGGCGCGGCGGTCAACAGCAGACCGAACGACGCCGTTACTGCTAGTGCCACCGATACCACGCGAGACTGCTTCATGGCCGGATCTCCTTGTCGATTGTTGAAAGTGGGTCGAACACCGGCGCGCACACGACCGCTTGCGACATCGGCGCCGTTGCAACGTTAGCCGATCAGTATTCCGTTGTCCGTGTGCGTTCCTGAATTCTCCTGATAACGGCCACGATACATGCGCACCGCGAAAGCCGCCGTTTCGGCGCCGCGCCGGCGCCATCAGGGAAACCGATAACCCGGCCCGGCGGGCGCTCAGATCCAGCGCGACAGCACCGGCAGCAGGATCGGCACGACGAAGGCGGTCAGCACGCCGTTCAGCCCCATCCCGAGCCCGGCGAACGCGCCGGCCTCTTCGCTGACCTGGAACGCGCGCGCGGTGCCGATCCCGTGCGACGCGACGCCGAGCGCGAAGCCGCGCACGGCCGGTTCGTCGACCCGCAACGCATTGAGGATCCCGCGTGCGCACACCGCCCCGAAAATCCCGGTCGAGATCACAAGCACGGCGGTGAGCGACGGAATCCCGCCGATTTCGGCCGCGACGGCCATCGCGATCGGCGTCGTCGCCGATTTCGGTGCCAGCGACGCGATTGTCTGGTGCGACGCGCCGAACAGCGCCGCGATGCCCACCGCCGACACGATCGCGGTCAGCGAACCCGCGAGCAGGCCGACCAGCAGCGGCACCGCGGCGCGGCGCAGCTTCGACCACTGGCGGTACAGCGGCAGCGCGAGCGCGACGGTCGCGGGGCCGAGCAGGAAATGCACGAACTGCGCGCCTTCGAAATACGTCGGATACGGCGTGTGGGTGATCGTCAGCAGCACGACGATCAGCGCGACCGCGATCAGCACCGGGTTCGCGAGCGGGTTGAAGCGCGCCCGCGCATAGACGGCCTGCGCGAACAGATAGGCGATCAGCGTGATGGTCAGGCCCAGCAGCGGGGTCGCGGCGAGATAGACCCAGATCGCGCCGAGTGTCGGGAAGGCCGTCATCGCGTGCCCTCCGCCGCGCCGTCCGCGCGCCGCTGTCGGCGCAGCAACGCGCGCGTGACGAGCGCGGTCACCGCGATCGCGAGCGTGGTGCTCGCCGCCAGCGCGACGACGACCGCGACCGCATCGCCGCGCACGCGGTCGGCCGACACCATGATGCCGACGCCGGCCGGCACGAACAGCAGCGACAGATGGCGCAGCAGCTCGAGCGCGGTCGGCTCTATCGCGTCGGCCACCTGCGGGCGCAGCATCACGAAGCCGAACAGCAGCAGCATGCCGATCACCGGGCCCGGCACCGGCAGGCCGAACAGGTAGGACACGCCTTCCCCGAGACACTGGAAAGTCAGCAAGACCGCGAATGCCTGCAGCATGAACCGCTTCTCCCGAACGGGGCCGCGCTGCCGGACGGCCGCGCGACCGATGGCCGGCGGGTTGCGGCGCCGGCGTGAACGATACGCGCGATCGTACCAACTTCACGCGCGATCGGACATCGCCGCGCGCAGCTGCGGGATGACACCACCGGCTGCACGGCGTGCGGCCTCCTGCCGCCACGCGTCATCCCGGCACCGGTTCGGCCGACATCGCGCTGCCCGGGTCGTGCGCGTTGCCGGATACGCCGGCCACGGGCAGCGTGAGCGTCACGGTCGTGCCCTGCCACGGGGCGCTGCGCACGTGGATCTCGCCGCGGTGCCGGTCCACGACCGCCTTCGCGAACGCCATGCCGAGCCCGACACCCTTCGTGTCGGGCTGTCCCGGCAGGCGAAAGCGCCGGTAACGCTCGAACAGGCGCGCCTGATCCTCGGCCGCGATCCCGTAGCCGTTGTCGCGAATCACGCAGCACACCGAAGCACCGTCGTCCGCCAGCTCGACGCTGCACGCGATGCGGGTATGCGCGGCGCTGTATTCGACCGCGTTCCGCAGCAGATTGACCAGCGCACGCGACAGCAGCGCCGGATCGCCATGCACGAGGGCGTCGTCGCACGACGGGACGTCGTCGATCGCGATGTGCTTGTCCCGCGCACGCGGCCAGATTTCGTCGCGAGCCTGATTCATCAGGTCGGCCACGTTGACGAGCTCCGACGCGTACTCGCCCGCCTCCGCCCGCGACACCTGCGCGAAACCGTCCGCCATCGCGAGCGTATGACGCGCCAGCCCGCCGATCTCGTGAAGACGCCCGCGCAGCGCGCAGTCGGGCGGGCAGGCGGCAGGCGCGTCCACAAGCACGATGACCGACGTGAGCGGCGCACGCATGTCGTGCGAGAACAGCGTCAGCATGTCGTTGCGCTGCCGCTCGAGCAGCGTGCGATGAACGTAGGCGCCACGCAGCGCGTCCAGTGCGTCGTTCACGTGCGCGATCTCGGGGCTCGTGCCCGGAACCCGGACGATCGGCGATACGTCGCCCTCGCTCAACGCGACGATGCGCCGGCTCAGCGCATCGAGCGGCTTCGACAGCGTCCGCTGCGTGCCGCGCACGAGCAGGAACAGGATCGCGACGCAACACGCCGCCTCGGCGCCGGACAGCATCATCCGCACGCGCGCCGCATCGCGCAGCGCCACCGCGCGCGCCCGCGTGAGGTCGAGCACGTGGTCGCGCAAGTGCGCCGACGCGTCGAGGTCGTGCATGATCCGCGACGCGAAATCCTCGGCGTTCATCGCATAGGTGCCCGTGCGCCCCGCGCGAAGCGTCGCGGCAACGAGCGGCAGGAAGCTGCCGTCCATTGTGTCGTTCAGCCGCGCCAGGTCGTTCGACAGCGTCGCGTCGTCGAGCGCCGGTGCAATCGCGCCGGCGATCAGTGCGCGCAGCTGCACGATGCGCCCGCGCATCTGTAGGATGCGCGCCAGCCGATCATTGTCGAGCGCCTCGTTCCTCACCAGCGGCGCGACGAACAGCGCGCCCAGCCGGCCGGTGTATTCACGCAGGTCGCCCAGCAGGCGCGCGAGGACCAGCGCGCCTGCCGTGTCCGGATGACGCATCGCCGTGCCCGCCATCACGCCGCTGGTCAGCGCCGCCAGATCGTCGGCGGCCGCGAACATGCGGTCCTGCGCAGCCTGCACCTGCCACGTCGCACGCGCCGCCGCGGGCCGCGCGGCGAGCGCATCGACTTCGCCGCGCGCGCCGGCCAGCCCGGCGCGTATCGACGCGAGCGCGTGCAGCGCGGCCCCGCGCTCGGATGCCCCGAGCGCCGCCGCCCGCGTGAGGTCGTCTCGCAGCGCATCGAGCGCCTGATCCGTGTGTGCGCGCGCATCGCGCACGGCCTGCGCTTGCGTGGCCGAATCGCGCCGCCGCAGCGCCAGCAAGCGGTTGGCCGGCCAGCGTTCGGCCGAGATCCGGTTCGACGCGATCATCATGCACTCGATCAGCGCGAAATCGCGCAGGTCGAGCATCCCCTGCCGATACTGCCGACAGCTTTCCCACAGATTCGTGCCGCACGCGACTGCCGTCAGCATCACGACGAGCACGATGCCGGCACGCATTCGCTGCCGGATGGACAGACCGCGGAGGTTCACGATGCCGGCTCGATGCGCACCGGATGCGCGCAGCCTTCTCCATCGGGCGAGCGCGCCGCGCCGGCCGACGCGAGGTGGCGACCGGCGTCATGCGCCGCGGACCGCGTGGGTCCTGCCGCGGCTGCCGTCGCCCCGCTAGCTTGCACACCATTCTCCCGATGAATCGCCCGCGGCGCTGCCGGTGCCGCGACTGGACGCGACGGCCGCCTGTACGTCGTGCCGTCGCGCATGACGCGTACCGGGCGCCACGCGCGGCGACGTCCCGACCGCGCGCTTGCCCGCACGCGCCGGCAGCCGGCAGGCGACGCACACGGGATGCCGGCGCAGCGCGTGGCGGTAGGTGATGAACGCCGCGCCGCAATCCCGGCATCGGGCGATGTCGAGCACGCCGGCGTCGACGAAGCGCACCAGCATCCACGCGCGTGTCAGGTCCAGCGGCAATCCGCAACTTGCGGCATCGCCCTGTTCGGCGTACAGCGTGTAGGCCTTGACGAGCGCCTCGAGTCGCGAGCAGCCCGCCTGGTTGCGCAGGAAGCGATAGATGCTGTGGAACAGCGATGCATGCAGGTTCGCGAACCACGTCATGTACCAGTCGATCGACGACGGCAGCAACCCCTTCGGCGCGGCCACGCCGCGCACTTCGCGATACAGGCGCACGAGACGGTCGCGCGGCAATCCGCACTCCACTTCCAGCATCTGCAGCCGCGCGCCGAGCCGGATCAGCGCCGCCGCGTGCATCGTCAGTTGCGCGTCGTCCGCGAGGCCATGCCGCCCGGCCCGACCGTTCACGATGTTTCCTCGTCGGGTAGCGCAAGGCCGGCCAGCACCATCGCGGTATGCACGCGCACGAGATCGACCGGCGGCGTCGCGCGGGTCAGTGCCGACAGCACACCGTACCGGCCCGGCCGCAATGCGCAGATCAACTGCCCCGCGGACGCGAGCTCGTTCATGTGCTTCATCGACAGCGCGGCCAGCGCGGCGGCGACATCGGCGGTCACACCCAGGCGAAACATGCCGGTTGCGCGATCCGACTGCAGCAGTCGCTGCGCAAGCCAGAGATACGACATGTTCAGTTCCCACATTGCATCGCTGTCGTTGGCAACCTTCATCGTTCACCTCGATTCATGCGCGATCAGGATCAATGATTCATCGTCAAAATGCGTGCCGATCATCCGGTTATGACGAACCGTTATTTTTTTGTGTTCGACGCGAATAACAGAAATTCACCGCCGCCGAACGACGCACATTGCGTGCGTGCAGCGCGCCGTCGATCAATCCTGAAGCGGCCGCCTGCTACGTCGCTCACATCGCCGCGATGCCGGCGACGCATCGAATGGCGCGCCCGCATTCACCTGCATTGCGAACTGTCGTGATTGAGTCTCGGCGATATTCCGCTGAATGTAAATGCGACGTTAGACGCAAGACAGATGCAGGACAAAAGCGACTTTAGTATTAAGACTTTCGTCTTGTACAATCCGGTTCGTTCGTATCGGTCCGACTCCGGATTCACTTATTCAAGCGTCCTCATGAAAATTCTGATCGTCGACGATCATGCGATCCTGCGGGATGGCGTGGAGATGCTGCTGCGCCAGAGTGACGACGACACGGTCGTCGTCCAGGCGAGCAGCGCCGATGATGCAGTGCGGCTGCTCGACGATCACACCGACCTCGACGCCATCGTGCTCGACCTGAAGCTGCAGGGCATGGACGGCCTCGACGCGCTCGCCGTCTTCGCGACGATGCGCCCGGGGCTCCCGGTCATCGTGCTGTCGTCGTCCGAGGATCCGGGCGCCGTGCGCAGCGCGTTCGCGCAGGGCGCGATGGGTTACGTGCCGAAGTCCGCCAGCCCGCGCACGCTGCTGTCCGCGATCCGGATCGCCCTCAACGGCGAACGCTACGTCCCGCCGCTCGTGCTCGACGACCCCGCGCTGCAGCATCAGGACGGCGCCGCTGCAGCACGCGGTTCGATGCTGACGCAACGACAGGTCGAAGTGCTGCGCTATCTCGCGGAAGGCGTACCGAACAAGGTCATCGCCGACAAGCTGGGCCTGTCCGAAAAGACCATCAAGGCGCACATTACCGCGATCTTCAAGGCGCTGAACGTCATCAACCGCACCCAGGCAGCGGCAGCCGGCAGGAAGGCCGGCCTCATCTGATCCGACGTCGGCTTGCGTCGCGACATTGCCATGCCGGCGCGGAACGCCTAAATTTTCCTCATTGTCCCCGCCCGTTCGAGGAGCGTGCGCATGACGCATGTCGACGAGCCGCCCGACGCGCCGGCCGACCATGAAGTCCCGTTCGACCTCGCCGCCGACGTGATCGCGCGCTGGCAGCGCCTCGTCGACCTGATGGCGGAAATCGTCGGCGTGCCGGCCGGGCTGATCATGCGCAACGTCGGCCGCGACATCCAGGTGCTGGTCGCGAGCCGCAACACCGGCAATCCGTTCTATCCGGGCGAATCGGCCGAACTGCACGGCTCGGGGCTTTACTGCGAAGCGGTCATCGCGAGCGGCGATACGCTGGTCGTGCCGGATGCGCGGCAATCCGCGCAGTGGCGCAACAATCCGGACCTGCGCGTCAACATGGTCTCGTATCTCGGCCTGCCGATCCGCTGGCCCGACAACACGCCGTTCGGCACGATCTGCCTGCTCGACTGCAAGGAGAATGCGTATTCGGAGCGCTACATCCGGCTCGTCGAGGAATTCCGCGACCAGATCGAAATGCAGTTGCAACTGATCCGCGCACAGCGGATCGCCGAACGCGAACGCCAGCGCGCCGCGCAGCTGGCCGAGAACTTCCGCCGGCAAAAGGATCTCGCGACGGAGGCCGTGCACGTCAAATCGAGCTTTCTCGCGGCCGCGAGCCACGACCTGCGTCAGCCCGTCCACGCGTTGAGCCTGTTCGTCGGCGCGTTGCGGCACGTGCCGATGCCGGCCGACGGCACGCTGCTCGTCGATCGCATCGACCAGTCCGTCAACGCGATGGACGCGCTGTTCACCGCGATCCTCGACATCTCGCGGCTCGATGCGGGCGTCGTGCCCGTCCATCGCCGGCCGTTCGCGATCGGCGCGGTGCTGGAGCGCGTGTGCCGCGAAGTCGCCGCCGACGCGCACGGGAAAGGCTTGTCGCTGTCGTACGTGCGCAGCACGGCGGTGGTCGATTCCGATCCGGTGCTGATCGAGCGCATCGCACGCAACCTGCTGTCGAATGCGGTGCGCTATACCGACACCGGGCGCATCGTCGTCGGCTGCCGGCGCACACGCCAGCACGTGCGCCTGCAATTCCTCGACACCGGGCGCGGCATTCCGGCCGACCAGCAGGCGCGCGTATTCGACGATTACTACCAGTTGCGGCGTCGCGGCGACGAGCCCGAACGGGGCGTCGGCCTCGGGCTCGCGATCGTGCGGCGCCTCGCGGGGCTGCTCGACTGTCCGCTGACGCTGCGCTCCGAACCCGGGCGGGGCTCATGCTTCGAACTGCAGTTGGTGCGGCTGGACACGGCCGTGCAGCCGGGCGCCGCCGCCGACGAGATCGCCGTCGACGAGGCGACGGCCGCCGCGCACCTCGTGGTCGTGATCGACGACGAAAGCGCGATCCGCGCCGGCATGTCGATGCTGCTCGAGCGCTGGGGCTACCAGGTCGTCACGGCCGCGTCGGTCGATGACGCGATCGCGTGCCTGGCATCGTATGAGGTGCGGCCGACCCTGCTGATCTGCGACCTGCACCTGCACGGCGACCAGAACGGCATCGCTGCGATCGCGCGCATTCGCGACGAGTACAACGCGGCGATTCCCGCGATGCTGATCACGGGCGACACGACCGCGCGACGGCCCGGCCGGCTGAAGCACGGCGGGTTCGTGCTGTTGCACAAGCCGGTGCCGAGCGACAAGCTGCGCGCGGCGATGGCGCGCCTGCTGCATGCGCAGGCGCCCGGGCAGCAGCGCGGGGCCAACGCCGGATAGTCGACGGTGCACCGGCGGCACGCAAAAGCGGCGGGCATCTGCCCGCCGCCGAGTCTTCGCACGCGCACCGCGTCAGGCGCGGCGCGCGTGCGGGCTTGCGCTTACTTCAACCGCGTCGCGAGCTCGTTCGCCATCGCCTTCGTCGCGGCCTTCGTCGGCGCATCCGTGGCCAGCGCATTCAGCAGGCCGAAATCATGGATGGTGCCGTCGTAGCGCGTGGTCGTCGCATCGACACCCGCTGCGTCGAGCTTGCGGCCGTATGCTTCGCCTTCGTCACGCAGCACGTCGAACTGCGCGACCTGGATCAGCGCGGGCGGCAGGCCCTTCAGCTGCGCGGTGCTCGCGCGCAGCGGCGACGCGTAGATCTCGTTGCGTTGCGCTTCGTTCTTCGTATAGGCGTCCCAGAACCACTTCATCATCGGCCGCGTCAGGAAGTGCCCTTGCTGATACGCGTTGTACGAACCCGTGTTGAAGTTGTGGTCCGTCACCGGCCACATCAGCCCCTGGAAGCGGATCGCGGGGCCGCCCTTGTCCTTCGCCATCAGCGCCACCACGGCCGCCATGTTCCCGCCGACGCTGTTGCCGACCACCGCGAGGCGGCTGCCGTCGACGCCGATCTCCGCGCCGTGCGCGGCCACCCACTTCGTCGCCGCATACGCCTGGTTGATCGCCACCGGGTAATGCGCTTCCGGCGACGGCGTGTAGTTCACGAACACCGCGACGGCGCCCGATTGCACGACGAGGTCGCGCACGAGGCGTTCGTGCGTCGGGAAATCGCCGAGCACCCAGCCGCCGCCGTGAATGAACACGAACACCGGCAGCGTGCCCGTCGCGCCCTGCGGGCGGACGATCGTGACCGGCACGGACAAGCCGTCCTGTTCGATCGTGCGGTTCGACACGTCGATGCCCGACAGGTCGACCTTCGTGCCGTTCTGCGCATCGACCAGCACCTGGCGCGCCTTCGCGGGGCTCAGCGTTTCGAGGCCCGGGCCCTTCTGGCCGTTCAGCGCGGCGAGGAATGCGCTCGTCGTCGCGTCGGGACCGACGGCGTCGGTGCCGGCGCCCGCGGCGAACGTGGTAGTCGTGACGGACAGTGCAGCGGCAACGGCGGCGGCGATCAGCAGCGGCTTGACGATCTTCATGGTGTAACTCCTTGGCTCAATCCGTGAATGACGATGTGACGGTGAATGTTTCGCAATGCGTACGATCAGACGAGCGTGAGCGTGACGTCGATGTTGCCGCGCGTCGCGTTCGAGTACGGGCAGACGACGTGCGCGCGATCGATCAGCGTCTGCGCGACGTCGCGATCGAGGCCCGGCAGCGAAATCCTCAGTTCGACTTCGATGCCGAAACCGTTCGGGATCGCGCCGATGCCGACGCTGCCTTCGATCGCGGCGTCCGCGGGGATCGCGATCTTGTCGCGCGCGGCGACGAACTTCATCGCGCCGATGAAGCACGCGCTGTAGCCGGCGGCGAACAGTTGCTCGGGGTTCGCGCCTGCGCCGCCCGCGCCGCCGAGCTCGCGCGGCGTGGTCAGCTTCAGGTCGAGGCCGCTTTCGGGCACCGTCGCACGGCCGTCGCGGCCGCCGGTGGCTTTTGCATGGGCGCGGTACAGCACTTTTTCGATCGACATGACAGACTCCTTTTTCAATCAGTGAGTGAAACAGCCTTCGAACCGGGGACCGCGTGCCGGCGGCTTCTTCGCCGGCTTCGCATTTGTTTATCTACTCATAGATAGATAAACACCCCCAAAAAAATGCAGAGGATCGATTCCTCTGCGCCAGCCATCTATCTACTACATGATAGATAACGAGATTCAATAAAAAGGCGGCGAACCGCCCTACCGCTCGCACGCCGCCGGTCAGCGTCGCGCTTTCCAGACGGCCTCGACATCCTCGAGACGCGCCCGCGTATGAAACAACCGACTCGCCAATACGCTGCCCTGGAACGCCGCGTACAACGTGCGCGCCGCCGTGTCGGGCTCGCCGCTGAACTGCAGCGTGCCTTCCTTCGCGCCTTGCGCCAGCAATTCCGCGAGCCAGCGCTCGTTGGCCGTGAAGAACGCCTGCACCGCCTGCCGCACGTTCTCCGGCAACGTTTCGATGTCGGACGCGAGCATTCCGCACAGGCAGATCAGGTTGCCGTCGCCCAGCGTGCGGCCGAACATCTTCGTGTACAGGCTCAGCTTCACGTCGGCCGGCAGCGCCGGATCGATCGCCCGCACGGCCGAGAGGACTTCGTCGCTGTAGGCCGCCACCGCTTCCAGCACCAGATCGTCCTTCGACGGGAAATAGTAGTGGATGCTCGACGTCTTCACGCCCACCAGGTCGGACAGGTCTCGATAGCTGAAGCCGTTGTAACCGCGCTGCATCATCAACGTGATCGCGTGGTCGAGAATCTGTTCGCGGACGGTCGGTTTCGTTTCCATGGACCGAACTTTATCTACTCATAGATAGATAGTCAAGAAGTATTTTTAGGGGCGCGATGACGATGCCTGCGAGCCCGATGCGCAAGGACGACGCCGTTCGCCTGGCCGGGCGGCTTACAAGCGGCCTGCAGCACGATCGAATCGATGCGACACTTCACGCCGGGCCACGCGAATCGCGGCGCAATGTCCATCGGCTGGACGAATGTGCCGGCACATGACGACCGCATCGCATCCGGCCCCGGCATCATCGGCCCGCTCGCTGCGTCGGGCCGCACAAGGAGAACAAGTCGATGTTTTCGTGGTTTGAACGGCGCCTGCCGACTTTCCCGCTCGAAGATCCCGTCACGCCGCCGCGGGGTTTCTTCTCGTTCGTCTGGGCGTGCACGAAAGGCGCGCGCAGCTGGATCCTGCTGATCGCGCTGACGTCGGCCGCGCTGGCCGCGTACGAAGCCGCGCTGTTCGCGATGATGGGCCGCGTGGTCGACTGGCTCGCATCCTCGACGCCGGCCGATTTCGGCGGCCGGCACTTCGGCACGCTCGCCGGGTTCGCGGCGATCCTCGCCGGCAGTGCGCTGCTGATCGCGCTGCATACGATGGTCAAGCACCAGGTGCTCGCGATCAACTTCCCGATGCGGCTGCGCTGGCTCTTTCACCGGCTGATGCTCGACCAGAGCCTGTCGTTCTACGCGAACGAGTTCGCGGGCCGCGTGACGACCAAGATCATGCAGACCGCGCTCGCGGTACGCGATGCGTTGTTCATGTCGGTCGACGTCGTGATCGGCGTCGCCGCCTATCTGATCGGCATCCTCGCGCTCGCGGCCAGCTTCGACTGGCGGCTGATGATCCCGCTCGCGCTGTGGGCGCTCGGCTACGGCCTGGCGTGCGCGTATTTCGTGCCGCGCCTCGGTGCCGTCGGCAGCCGCCAGGCCGATGCGCGCGCGCTGATGACGGGCCGCATCACCGACGCGTATTCGAACATCACGACCGTCAAGCTGTTCTCGCACACGCGGCGCGAAGCCGACCACGCACGCCGTGCGATGGAAGCGTTCAAGGCGACCGGCGACGCGCAGATGCGGCTCGTCAGCGCGTTCGAGGTCGTCAACCATCTGCTGTCGACGCTGCTGCTGGTCGGCTCGACCGGCCTCGCGCTGGTTCTGTGGATGCACGGCGAGGCGAGCGCGGGCGTCGTCGCGGCGGTGATCGCGATGGCGCTGCGCCTGTCGAGCTATTCGCACTGGATCATGTGGGAAATGACCGAGCTGTTCGAGAACGTCGGCACGATCCTGGACGGCATCAACACGCTGACGAAAGTGCACAGCGTGGTCGACGCGCCCGACGCGAAGCCGCTTGCGGTGCAGCGCGGAGAGATCGTGTTCGACAACGTGCAGTTCGCGCACGAGGACAACGATCGCGCGGTGTTCGACGGGCTGAACCTGACGATCCGGCCCGGCGAGCGGATCGGCCTGATCGGCCGCTCGGGCGCCGGCAAGTCGACGCTCGTGAACCTGCTGCTGCGCTTCTACGACGTGGGCGGCGGCGCGATCCGGATCGACGGGCAGGACATCGCGCACGTGACGCAGGACAGCCTGCGCGGCGCGATCGGGATGGTCACGCAGGATACGTCGCTGCTGCACCGGACGATGCGCGAGAACCTGCTGTACGGGCGCCCCGACGCGACCGAGCGCGAGATGCGCGACGCGGCCGTGCGCGCGGAAGCGTCCGAGTTCATCGACCGGCTGCGCGATCGCCATGGCCGAAGCGGCTACGACGTCGAGGTCGGCGAGCGCGGCGTGAAGCTGTCGGGCGGCCAGCGGCAGCGCGTCGCGATCGCGCGCGTGATGCTCAAGGACGCGCCGATCCTCGTGCTCGACGAAGCGACCAGTGCGCTCGATTCCGAAGTCGAAGTCGCGATCCAGCGCAGCCTCGACGACCTGATGCACGGCAAGACGGTGATCGCGATCGCGCACCGGCTGTCGACCATCGCGGCGATGGACCGGCTGATCGTGCTCGACGAAGGGCGCATCGTCGAGGAAGGGACGCACCAGCAGTTGCTGCAGGCGGGTGGTATTTATGCGGCGCTGTGGGCGCACCAGAGCGGCGGGTTCCTCGGGGAGACGGCGGATGTGGAAGGCGCGGAGCAGTGAGCTGCCCATCCGGACGCCGGTGACGCGCGGCCTCGTTACCCAGGCCGCGCGTCACCCGCGACATTACAAGCGCACGATCGTCGATTTCAGCTCGGTGTACTTGTCGAGCGCATGCAGCGATTTGTCGCGGCCGTTACCCGACAGCTTGTAACCGCCGAACGGGAAGTTCATATCATCGCTGCCGTCGCCGTAGCAGTTGACCCACACGGTGCCCGCACGCAGCCGCCTCGCCACCGCATGCGCGGTCGAGATATCGGCCGACCAGACCGCCGCGGCCAGCCCGTAGTCGGTATCGTTGGCGATCCGCACGGCCTCGTCGACATCGTCGAACACAATCACCGACAACACCGGCCCGAAAATCTCCTCGCGCGCGATCTTCGCATCCGGCTTCACCTCGAACACCGTCGGCTCGACATAGAACCCGCCCGTGTCCTCCTTCACGCGCGCGCCGCCCATGACAAGCTTGCCTTCGTCGCGCCCGGCACCGATATACCCCATCACGCGCTCGAGCTGCGTGCGGTCGACGATCGCCCCCATCGTCACCGACGGATCGAGCGGGTGCCCGGGCGCGAAGCGCCGCGACGCGTCGATCAGCTTCGCGACGAATGCATCCTTGATGTCGCGATGCACGAGCAGGCGCGAGCCGGCCGTGCACACTTCGCCCATGTTGAAGAAGATCGCGTCGGCAGCCGCCTGCGCGGCGCGGTCGAGATCGGGGCAATCGCGCAGCACGATGTTCGGCGACTTGCCGCCGAGCTCGAGCCATACGCGCTTCAGGTTCGACTGCGCGGCGCACGCCATGATCTGCTGCCCCGTGCGCGTCGACCCGGTAAACGCGATGCAGTCGACGTCACGATGCAGCGCGAGCGCCCTGCCCGGCTCTGCGCCGCCCGGCACGACGCTGAACACGCCGGGCGGAATGCCGGCCTCGCACGCGAGCTGCGCAACACGGATCGCGGTGAGCGGCGATTTCTCGGACGGCTTGAGCACGACGCTGTTGCCGGCCGCGAGCGCCGGCGCGAATTTCCACGCGGCCATCAGTAGCGGAAAATTCCACGGCACGACGGCCGCGACGACGCCGATCGGCTCGCGCGTGACGAGCCCGACCAGATGAGGGTCGACCGGCGCGACTTCGCCGCCGACCTTGTCGATCGCTTCCGCATACCAGTCGACACAATGCGCGGCGGCCGGCACGTCGATCGCCGTGGTATCGGCGATCGGCTTGCCGGTGTCGAGCGTCTCGAGCAGCGCAAGCTCGTCGAGGTGCGCGCGCATCAGCGCGGCCCAGCGCTGCAGCACCGCCTTGCGCGTACGCGGATTCATGCCGGCCCAGCTCCGCGCGTCGAACGCGCGGCGCGCGGCCGCCACCGCGAAATCGACGTCGTCGGTGCCGCAATCGGCCACGCGCGCGAGCACGCCACCGTCGATCGGGCTCACGCAGGCGAAGGTCGCGCCGGTGTGCGCGTGGCGCGCGTCGCCGTCGATGAACGCGCGGCCTTCGATCCGCAACGCGGCCGCGCGGGCCTGCCAGTCTTCGAATGTCGATTGATTCATGCGTTTCCTCGTGAAAACTCGCGGATCACGACCCGGTGACCGGATCGATCGGCGTGAAGATGCCCGCGCGCGCCTCGATCGCTTCGCCCGCGGCGAGACACAGTGCTTCCTCAAAGCGTCCGGCGACGAGCTGCACGCCGGCCGGCACGCCATCACGGATGCCGGTCGGCACCGACAGCCCGGGCAGCCCCAGCAGCGCGGTCGCGAGCAACGGCCCCTGCCGCTCGATGATCGCGCGCATCGCGTCGTCGCCGTGCTGATCGGCGTCGATCGCGAACGGCTGCGCGCACGACACCGGCATCAGCAGCAGCGGATGGCGCGCGAAGAACTGCTGCCAGTCGCGCAGCAGCGCGGTGCGCCGCGCGAGGCCGTTCATGTAGCCCTCGAGATCCAGCGGCGTCGCGAGACGGCGCTGGCTCGCGAACGCGGTACGGATCGCCGCGTCGCCGTGCTGCATGATCACGTCGCCGAGGCCGCCGCGCGCTTCGTTGGTCACCAGGTCCAGCCACAGTTCACACGCCTCGGCGAACCGCGGAGGCACCGCTTCCTCGACGACGCAGCCGGCTTCTTCGAGCCAGCGTGCGGCCTGCCGGATCGCATCGACCACCACCGGATCGGACGGCACGCCCGGCAGCGCCGGGCACACGGCCACGCGCGCGGGGAACGCGGCTTCGTGCGCATTCGGCGCGACCGGCATCCACCACGCATCGCGCGCGTCACCGGCCGCCATCGCGTCGAGCGCAAGCCGCAGGTCGCCGACCGTGCGCGCGAGCGGCCCCTGCACGGACGCGAGCTGCACCGCGAGCGTGCGGTCCTTCGACTGGGTCGGGTTGTACGCCGGCACGCGCCCGGTGCTGGGTCGCAGCCCGGCGACGCCGCACGCATAGGCCGGGTAGCGGATCGAGCCGCCCAGGTCGTTGCCGTGCGCGATCGCGCCGACGCCGGCGGCCACGGCCGCAGCGGCACCACCGCTGGAACCGCCCGGCGTCAGCAACGGATCCCACGGATTCGACGTGCGGCCGTGCAGGTCGTTGTCGGTGAACCAGCGGTACGAAAACGCCGGCGCATTGCTGCGCCCGATCACGATCGCGCCGGCCTTGCGCAGGTTCGCGGTCACCGGGCTGTCCTCGTGCGCGATCACGTCCGAAAACGCGCGCACGCCATTGGTCGTCGCATGTCCGGCCGTGTCGACGTTGATCTTCACCGTCACCGGCACGCCGTGCAGCGCGCCGACCGGTGCGCCGCGCGCGATCGCGGCATCGGCATCGGACGCGGCCTGCAACGCGCTGTCGGCCATCACGTCGACGATCGCGTTGATGACGGGGTTCACCGCTTCGAGCCGCTGCAGGCAACTGCGCGTGAGTTCGGTGGCAGACACGTCGCGACGCGCGACGCGCTCGGCCATCTCGGCCGCGCTGAGACGCCACAATTCCTGGGTCATGGGTTGCTCCTCCTTGATCTCGATGGTTGTCCTGAACCGGTCGCGTCACGCGAGCGGCTGTCCGGCTCGCGGTGCGTGCGACGCATAGATCTTGCGGCACGTTTCAACGACTTCCCACGTGCCGCGAAAGCCCGGCGGGATCACGAAGCGATCGCCGGCGCGCAGCACGCGCTCGCGGCCGTCCGCATCGCGGACGATCGCGACGCCGCTCAGCATCTCGCAATACTCGGACTCGTCGTACTCGATCGTCCAGCGGCCGGGCGTGCATGCCCAGATCCCGCAGCTGAACTGCCCGCACGGGCTGATGTAGTGATGCGACAGCGTCTGCTGCGGATTGCCGTCGAGCAGCAGCCCGCTCGGCACGCGGCTCTGCGTGAGCTTCGCCGGTGCCCGCATCAGGTCGACGAGATTCGTGATGTTGGTCATGAGTGCCTCCAGGGCATGAGTGATTCGAGACGTTTGGGTGCCGTGCGGACGGACGAGCCGCCCGCGCCGGTCAGAGCAGGTCCATCATCCGGTGCCAGGTCATCGCGAGCGCCAGCATCGGCGTGCGCAGCGCCCGCCCGCCCGGAAAGTCGCGATGGCGGATCCGGCCGAACAGGTCGAAGCGCGCGGCCTGCGCATCGATCGCTTCCGCGATCAGCCGCCCCGCCAGGCCCGTCACGTTGACGCCGTGCCCGGAAAAGCCCTGCGCGAAATACACGGTCGGCTCGAGCCGGCCGAAATGTGGCGCGCGATTCATCGTCGCGTCGATCAGCCCGCCCCACGCGTAGTCGATCCGCACATCGGCCAGCTGCGGGAACGTCTTCAGCATGTCGCGCCGCATCGCGGCCGCGAGGTCGCGCGGCGTGTTCGTCGAGCTGCTGGCCTTGCCGCCCCACAGCAGCCGGCGGTCGCGCGTCAACCGGAAATAGTCGAGTGCCGAATTCGTGTCGCAGATCGCCGCATCGGCCGGCATCGTCTCGGCCGCGCGCGCGTCGCCGAGCGGCTCCGTCGCGATCAGGTACGTCGCGATCGGAATGATCTTGCGCGCGAGCGCCGGCGCCAGCTGCCCCAGGTACGCATTGCAGGCCAGCACGACATGACGGGCATCCACATGCCCGCGCGCGCACCTGACGCGGTGATGCGGCGCGGCGCGATCGAGCGCGAGCGCGGGCGTGTCCTCGTGGATCGTCACGCCGGCTTCGCGCGCCGCACGTGCCAGGCCGAGCGTGTAGTTCAGCGGATGCAGGTGGCCGCTGCCTTCGTAGCGGAGGCCGCCGACGTAACGATCCGACGCGACGAAACGATGCATGTCGGCGCGCTCGACGACTTCGTAGCCGCGATAGCCGAAGCGGCTCGCCGCGGTATCGCGCCACGCGCGCAGCGCATCGAGATGGCGCGGCTTGTTCGCGGCGGTCAGGTAGCCGAAGGTCAGGTCGCAATCGATGCCGTACCGCTCGACCCGCCGCCGGACGATCTCGACCGACTCCAGCCCCATCGCCCAGACGCGCCGCACGTCGTCGTCCGGCAGGTAGGCCGAGAACGTGTCGATATCGCACGCGTAGCCGGCGATCAGCTGACCGCCGTTGCGCCCGCTCGCGCCCCAGCCGATCTTCGACGCCTCGACGAGCACGACCGAATGGCCGCGCTCGGCGAGTTCGAGGGCCGCGGACAGCCCCGTGAGCCCGCCGCCGATCACGCAGACGTCGGCCGTCTCGGCCCCGTCGAGCGACGGATGCCGCGCACGGTTGTTCGCCGTCGCCGCATAGTAGGACTGAACATGTTGCTGGTTTTCGAACTTGAGCATGTGCAAGACTCGTGAACGGCGTCGCGTCAGAACGCGTAGATGAGTTGGGTGGCGAGCAGGTCGTTCGACTTCTCGTACGACCCGTCGTGGCGCAGGAACACCTTGTTGCTCGCCCAGTCGTGCCGGTATTCGACCTTCACCGTCACTTGCTGGGTCGGGTAGAACAGCAGGTCGAATGCGGCGGCCTGCCGCGTCGTGCCCTTGCACTCGAACCCGACGCCGCCGTTCGCCTTCGACAGTGCGAGGCAATCCGCATCGATGCCGAAGCCGTTGTACGGATCCATCCCGTTGCCGTTCAGGCCGATCGACGAGCCGCCGCCGCCGTTCTTCCGGTTCACGAGCAGATCGTAGCGCAGCGTCGCACCCATGCGGCCGACCACCGGCGCATTGAACTTGCGGTGCGCGAGCAGCGACAGCCCGAACCACTGCGCGAGCCCGCCGTTGAACGCGCCGTGCTGCTGCTGGCCGTAGTCGAACTCGGCGTTGTACTGCGCATCGGCGAGCGTGTAGGTCGCGTCGGCCTCGCCGAAGAAGAACGCGCCATATGCGCTCGGCGCGTTGCCGCCCACGCCGTAGCGGACGTTGCCGGTCGCCGGGTCGACCGCGCTCGGCAGCGTCTGGCGGCCGATGCTGATCGAGCCGCCGACGTCGAGCGCGCTGCCGCGCAGGTAATCGACGCGTGCGGTGAAGGTCGGCACCTTGTTGCTCGTCGTGATCGGGTCGCCAAGCGCGTTGACACCGGTCTGCGTGACCGCCCCCGCGCTGCGGAACTGCTCGTTGCCGACGAAGAACTTCCACGCCCAGTGGCCGTCCGCGCTCTGGTAGTTGATGCCCGCGCCGATCGACGAGCCCGGATCGGAGAAGTCGTACAGCAGGTTGTGCGTGAGCGTGAGCATCTGGCTCGACTGCTGGTACTCGTAGCCGCCGAAGCCCGTCACGAGCCCGCCGGTAAGCGCCGTCGTGCCCGACAACGGCACGGTCAGGACGGCCGTGTCGATGATGTCCAGGCCGCTCGAGCCGCTGCCCGTCATCATCGACAGGCCCGCGCCGCGGTTCGGCATCAGCGTGATTTCCGCGGACGGCGCGGTCGGGCCGACACCGAACGTCTTCTTGATGTCGAGGAATACGTCACCGAACGTGCTGTTGTAGTAGGTGTACGCGTTCTCGTGGTTCGCGAACTGGAACGACGACGTGCCGGCGCCCCGGTTGACCACGTAGGTCGGGTCGAGGTAACCCGTCACCGACAGCCCGGCGATCGGGCCCGTGCGCGCGGCGTCGGTCAGCGAATCGACATTCAGCTGCTGGTTCGCGACCTGCTGCCGGATGTCCGACACATCGTCGTTGGTCAGCACGGCCGGCGCCTGCCCGTAGCCGGGCGCGGACGGGTCAGCCGCCGCGGCGGTGGCCGCGTTGGGCGTGTTCGACGCGTTTGCCGCGGCCAGTCCGGCCGAAGGCTTCGCGCCGAGCTGCGATTGCAGCGCGCTCATCTGCCGTTGCAGCACCGCGATCTGCTGCTGCAGCGTCCGGATCTGGTCGGCGCTCGAATTCGCCGCGGCCAGCCCCGGCAGCGCTCCGGCGATCAGCGCGCAGAGCATCTTTTTTTTCATGGAATGTCTCCTGGTCGTTCGTCTCTGTTCGTCACTTCGTGGGATGCGGGATGCGGTCGTGCAGCGACGGCGCGGCAGGCACGAGAGCGGGCGGCACGGCGGACGGCGACACGGGCGTGCCGGATGCCTCGGACGCGGCTGCCGCGTGCCACATCCGCGTGTCGCGCGCGTGCCGCCGCTCGCGGGCCAGCATCGCGCGGTTCACGACGACGACCCCGATCGTCACCGCCGTGATGAACACCGTGGCGAGCGCATTCATCTCCGGGTTGAGCCCCATCCGCACGCGGGAAAACACGACGAGCGGCAGCGTGGTCGACCCGGGGCCCGACAGGAACGCGGACAGGATCACGTCGTCGATCGACACCGTGAACGCCAGCAGCCAGCCGGACACCAGCGCCTGCGCGATCAACGGCAGCGTGATCACGAAGAACACCTTCCACGGCCGCGCGCCGAGATCGAGCGCGGCCTCCTCGATCGAACGATCGAGCTCCTTCACCCGCGACTGCACGATCACCGCGACGAACGACAGGCACAGCATCACGTGGCCGATCCAGATCGTCAGCCAGCCGCGTCCAGCCGGCCAGCCGAAGGCCTGCTGCATCGCGACGAACAGCAGCAGCAGCGAGATGCCCTGGATCACTTCCGGAATCACGAGCGGCGCGTTGATCATCGCGGCATACAGCGTGAAGCCGCGAAAGCGCCCCATGCGGGCGAGCACGAAGCCGGCCCAGGTGCCGATCGCGACCGACGCGGTGGCTGTCAGCAACGCGATCTTCAGCGACAGCCATGCGGCCGTGAGCAGTTCGTCGTCGTGCAGCAGCGCGCCGTACCACTTCAGCGAGAAGCCCGACCACACCGTGACCAGCTTCGACGCGTTGAACGAGTAGACGACCAGACTGACGATCGGGATGTACAGGAACAGGAAGCCCGCGCCCAGCACGCACGCGGACAGGATGCGATTCGCGCGGGTCATCGCCGTGCCTCCGCTTCGGTCTGGCTGCAGTGGAGCAGCGCCATCGGCACGAGCAGCACCACCACCATCGTCACCGTCACTGCGGACGCCATCGGCCAGTCCATGTTGTTGAAGAACTCGTCCCACATCACGCGGCCGAGCATCAGTGTGTTCGCGCCGCCGAGCAGTTCGGGGATCACGTATTCGCCGACCGCCGGGATGAACACGAGCAGGCTGCCCGCGACGATGCCGTTGCGCGACAGCGGCAGCGTGATGCGCCAGAATGCGGACCACGGCGTCGCACCGAGATCGTTCGCGGCCTCGAGCAGCGAGAGGTCCATCTTCACGAGGTGCGCGTACAGCGGCATCACCATGAACGGCAGGTACGAATAGACCATCCCGATGTAGACGCCCGCGTCGGTGTGATACAGCCGCAGCGGTGTCGCGATCACGCCGAGCGCCGCCAGCACGTGGTTCAGCAGCCCGTCGTCCTTCATGATTCCGACCCACGCATAGACGCGGATCAGGAACGACGTCCAGAACGGCAGCATCACGGCCATCATCAACAGGTTGCGGCGGCCCGGCGCCGAGCGTGCAATGAAGTACGCGATCGGGTAGCCGGCCAGCAGGCACATCAGCGTCGATGCCGCGGCCATCTTCAGCGAGCTAACGTAGGTGTTCATGTACAGGTCGTCCTGCAGCAGCAGCGCGTAATGCTTCAGCGACAGCACGACCTGCACGGTGCCGGCCTCCAGCCGCGCGAGCGCGGTGTACGGCGGGATGCCGAGCATCTGGTCGGCGAAGCTGATCTTCAGCACCAGCACGAACGGCAGCGCGAAGAACACGGCCAGCCACACGAACGGCACGCCGATCGCGACGCTGCGGCCCGACGGCAGGAAGCGCGACAGCATCGCGAAGCGACCCGGCCGCGAGCGGCCGGCGCCGGTCGATACCGGCGCGGACGGAGTAGATGCAGAGGTTCTCATCGTGGCGTCCTCACTGCGTCAGCACGACGCCGCTAGCCGGCGACCACGACACGAACACGTCGTCGTTCCACGCCGGTGCGTTGTCGTTCATCAGGTGCGAGCTCGACAGGTTCGACACCACCGTCTTGCCGCTCGGCAGGCGCACGTGGTACAGGGAATAGCTGCCCATGTACGCGATGTCGGTCACGACGCCGCGCGCCCAGTTGTGTTTCGAGCCCGGTTTCTCGCGCGACACGTGAATGCGTTCGGGGCGCACCGAGATGCCGACCGGCATCCCGAGCGGACCGGTGATCCCGTGGCTCACGTACATGCGGGCTTCGAGGTCGTCGCTTTCGACGAAGATGTGATCGGGTTCATCCTCCACGACCCGGCCCTCGAACAGGTTGGTCGAGCCGATGAATTCGGCCGAGAAGCGGCTGTTCGGGAATTCGTACACCTCGCCCGGCGCGCCGATCTGCACGATCTTGCCTTCGCTCATCACCGCGAGGCGGCTGGCCATCGTCATCGCCTCTTCCTGGTCGTGCGTGACCATCACGCAGGTCACGTCGACCTTCTCGATGATGTTCACGAGTTCGAGCTGGGTCTTCTGGCGGATCTTCTTGTCGAGCGCGGACATCGGCTCGTCGAGCAAGAGCAGCTTCGGGCGCTTGACCAGCGAGCGCGCGAGCGCGACGCGCTGCTGCTGGCCGCCGGAGAGCTGGTGCGGCTTGCGCTGCGCGTACTTGCTCATCTGCACGAGCGCGAGCGCATCGGCCACGCGCTCCTTGATCTCGTTCTTGGGCGTGCCTTCCTGCTTCAGGCCGAACGCGACGTTCGATTCGACCGTCATGTGCGGGAACAGCGCGTACGACTGGAACATCATGTTCACCGGGCGGCGGTACGGCGGCAGCGACGCGAGGTCCTCGCCGTCGACGAAGATCTTGCCGGAGGTGGCCGTCTCGAGCCCGGCGAGCATGCGCAGCAACGTCGACTTGCCGCAGCCCGAGCTGCCGAGCAGCGCGAACAGCTCGTTCTTCGCGATCGTCAGGTTCACGTTGTCGACGGCGGTGCTGTCGCCGAATTTCTTCACGACGTTTTCGATGCGCACGAAGGCGTCCGCATCGTGGCGGGCGGCGGCCGCAACCGATGCAGGGAGCGTATGGATCATCGTCGTCGCCCTCAACCGCCCGACTTCAGCTGCAGCCACAGACGGTTCTGCATCCGCGCGATGTCGGCGCTGCGCGGCATTGCGAGCGACGCCTTCGCGATCGTCGCGTCGGACAGGTAGATGCCCGGGTCCTGCACGATCGCCGGCGTCACGAACGGGCGCGCCGCCTTGTTGGCGCTCGGGTAGAAGATCTCGTTCGTGATCGCCGCGTTGGTCTTCGGGTCCTCGATGTAGTTGATCCACTTCAGCGCGGCTTCCGGATGCGGCGCATCCTTCGGGATCGCCATCACGTCGAACCACAGCAGGCCGCCTTCCTTCGGATTCACGTAGCGGATCTCGTACGCGCGTTTCGCGTCCAGGGTGCGCCGCCGCGCGATGCCGACGTCGCCCGACCAGCCAAGCACGACGCACACATCGTTGTTCGCCAGGTCGTCCGCATAGCCGGCGGAGCTGAACTGCGTGACGTACGGGCGGATCTTCTTCAGCACGTCATAGGCAGCTTGATAGTCGGCCGGGTTCTTGCTCTCCGGGTCCTTGCCCATGTACTGCAGCGCCGCCGCGAACGCGGCGTCCGGCGCGTCGAGCAGCGAGATGCCGCAGCCCTTCAGCTTCGCCGCGTTCGCAGGGTCGAACAGCAGCGCCCAGCTGTCGGTCGGTGCGTTGTCGCCGAGCCGCTTCCTGACCGCCTCGACGTTGTAGCCGATCCCCGTCGTGCCCCATGCCCACGGCACGCCGTACTGATTGCCCGGGTCGGCCTTCGCGACCATCTTCATCAGCACCGGGTCGAGGTTCGCGAGATTCGGCAGCTTCGACTTGTCGAGCTTCTGGTACACACCGGCCTGGATCTGCTGCGCGAGATAGTTCGACGTCGGCACGACGATGTCGTAGCCCGAGCTGCCCGCGAGCAGCTTGGTCTGCAGCGTATCGTCGCTGTCGTAGCTGTCGTAGCGCACCTTGATGCCCGACTGCTTCTCGAACACCGGCACCGTGTCCTTCGCGATGTATTCGGACCAGTTGTAGACGTTCAGGTTGGCATCGCCGGCACGCACCGGCAGGCTTGCCGCGGCGGCAAGGCCCGCCGACATGACGAACATGGCACGGACGGCCGGACGACAGCGAAATCGGACACGCATGGGGATCTCCAGAGAGTTGTAATCGGCCGTTGCGCCACGCTCGGGTGGACTCGCGGCAACGCCGTCAGACGGTTGCAGCACAGGGGTCAATGTAGAGATCGCGATTCGCACCGTCAGTCCCGAAAACCGGGACAAGCGATGTCGCGTGCCGGGGCCGTTTGAGTGGATTCCCATCTAGGCAATCGAAAATCGTCGTGATACGAGTAGCGCCACCTGAAATTTCCTGATGACCGAGCCCATGGACGCTGCGCTCCCCTCCCCCGATCTGCCGCTGAGCCACGTCGCGTTCGTGACCGAAACGCTCGGCGACATCGCACAGGCCGTCGGCACGCCGCAGTTCATGCGGGCCGTCTACGACACGCTCGTGCGCTACGCCGACTTCGACGCGGTGCACCTCGACTACGAACGGGTCGCGTCGTCGGGCCAGCGCAGCGTCGGCTGGATCGGCAGCTTTGGCCGCGAGCCCGAACTCGTCACGCAGGTGATGCGCCACTACTACCGGAGCTATGCGAGCGACGATGCGACCTACGCAGCCATCGACAGCGAAAGCGACATGCAGCTCGTACAGGTGTCCGCACAGCGCGTCGCAAGCGAGATCCGCCATCAGTTCTTCGACAGCGGCGACATCCACGACGAATGCGTGATCGCTGGCGTCACGCTCGGCACGCGCTACTCGATCTCGATCGCGCGCTCGCGGCGGCTGCCGCCGTTTTCGCTGAAGGAACTGAGCCTGCTGAAGCAGCTTTCGCAGGTCGTGCTGCCGCTGGCGTCCGCGCACAAGCGGCTTCTCGGTGCGATCTCGGCCGACGACGCACCGCGTGACGAACTCGATCTCGACCTCGTCGCTCAATGGCTGCCGGAATGGCAGGAACGGTTGACCGCGCGCGAGATGCACGTGTGCGCGTCGTTCATCCAGGGCATGACGTCGGCGGCTATCGCGCAATCGATGGGGCTCAAGACCTCCACCGTCGATACCTACGCGAAACGCGCGTTCGCGAAGCTCGGCGTCGATTCGCGCCGGCAACTGATGACGCTCGTGCTGAGAAACGCATCGCGGCGGCACGCCGCATAGCCTCGCTGCGTGCCGGCCGCCGGCAGGTTGCGCGCACACCCATCTCCGCGCCGCCTCATAACGATCCGACAATTTATTGGTTCCCTCGACGATGCGCCGTCCGTATCGTTCACCGACTCGTCAGACCAATCGACCCACGGGGGAATCCAACAATGAAACAGATCCGTTCATTCGCACTGCTCGCGCTGCCGGCCGCACTCTACGCCGCCGGCGCGCACGCGCAAAGCAGCGTCACGCTGTACGGTATCGCCGATGCGGGCATTGCCTACGTGCACAATGCGCAGAACGCGAACGGCAGCAACGCGTCGAGCCTCGTCAAGTTCAGCAGCGGCAACCTGTCGGGCAGCCGCTGGGGGCTGCGCGGCACCGAGGATCTCGGCGGCGGCCTGGCCGCGCTGTTCCAGCTCGAGAACGGCTTCAACATCGGCACGGGCGCGCTCGGCCAGGGCGGGCGCGAGTTCGGCCGCAAGGCCGTCGTCGGCCTCGCGAGCAGCACGTACGGTACCGTGACGCTCGGCCGCCAGTACGATCCGGTCGTCGATCTCGTGCAGGGCCTCACGCAGGACAACTACTTCGGCGGCGTGTTCGCGACGCCGGGCGACCTCGACAACTACGACAACAGCCTGCGCGTCAGCAACTCGGTGAAATACACGAGCCCGCTGATCTCGGGCTTCCAGTTCGAAGGCCTGTACGGCTTCGGCGGCGTCGCGGGCGCCACCGGCAGCGGCCGCACGTACAGCTTCGGCGCAAGCTACGCGAACGGCCCGCTGTCGCTCGGCGCCGGCTTCTTCTACGCGAACGGCGGCTCCACCGTCGCGAACGGCGTGCGCACGTGGTCGAGCAGCTCGGACACGCTGTTCAACACCGTGATCAACCAGGGCTTCTCGAGCGCGAAGTCGATCCAGATCGTGCGCGTGGCCGGCCAGTATGTGGCCGGGCCGGCGACCTTCGGCCTCGCGTATTCGAACACGCAGTACGGCGCGGACACGCTGTCGGCGTTCAGCCAGAACGCGAAGTTCAACAACGGCTCGGCATTCTTCAACTGGCAGTTCTCGCCGGCGCTGCGCGCGGGCGTCGGCTACAACTACACGTCGCTGACGGGGCCGAGTTCCGCGCACTACAACCAGGTCAACCTCGGTGCGGACTACGCGCTGTCGAAACGCACCGACCTGTATGCGCTGTTCGGCTACCAGAAGGCGAGCGGCAACACGCTCAACGCGAACGGCGCGGTCGTGAAGGCCGCCGCGTCGGTCGGCTCGTACGGCGTGAACTCCGGCACCGATACGCAGGAACTCGCGATCGTCGGGATTCGCCACAAGTTCTGATCGCGTCGCCGCACGGCGGCGACGACGACATCGAGGACATCGACGACAGCCGGCAGGCGCGCACCGCGGTGCGCGCCTGCGGCGTTTACACTGTCGCGATCCCGTTCCGCACGACACAAGGAGGCCGGCATGCTGACCGTATGGGGGCGCCGCAATGCATTCAACGTCCAGAAGGTGCTGTGGCTCGTCGACGAGCTCGCGCTTGCACATCGGCACGTGCCGGCCGGCGGACGGTTCGGTGTGCTCGACACGCCCGATTTTTTGGCGATGAACCCGCACGGGCGCATCCCCGTGATCGACGATGGCGGCACGGTCGTGTGGGAATCGCACAGCATCCTGCGCTACCTCGCCGCGCGTTACGGACGCCCCGGCTTCTGGCACGACGACCCCGCCGAACAGTCGCGCGCCGACCGCTGGATGGACTGGTCGCAAACCACGTTGCAGCCGACGTTCCTGAACGGCGTGTTCCGGGGCTACTTCCGGACGCCGCCCGAGCAGCGCGACACGGCACGCGTCGAGCAAAGCATCGCGCAGTGCGCGCAGCACTTCCAGGCGCTCGATGCAGCGCTGGCCGGGCAGCCGTTTCTCGCGGGCGACGCGCTCACGCTCGCCGACATCGCGGCCGGCACGCATCTGTACCGCTACTTCGAACTCGACATCGCACGGCCGGACATCCCGCACGTGCAAGCGTGGTACGAGCGGCTGAAAGCGCGGCCCGCGTATCGCACGCACGTGATGATTCCGTTCGACGATCTGCGCGGGCGGCTCGATTAGGCAATCGGCTGTCGCGCCGGCAACGGAACGGCTTGTAGGACGGTTGTAATGACAACGGCGTATGGTGCCGACCTGTACGGCCGCCCAACGTGCACGACGCAGGTCATGGCTGCCCCACTCTACAGGCAATGCAATGAGCGCTCAGGACATTGCGGTCGATGTCGCGTTCCGGACGGACCAGTCGGTTGCCGCGCACCGCAACGCCGGCCTCGACGCGTTGCGCGCCTGCCTGACGTTGCTGGTCGTGTTTCACCATTGCGCGATCACGTACGGTGCGCTCGGCGGGTGGTACTACCACGAGGTGGCCGCGGGGCCGTCGGTGGAATCCGCGCTGCTGACGCTCTTCTGCGCGATCAACCAGGCGTTCTTCATGGGCCTGTTTTTTTTCCTGTCGGGCTATTACACGCCGCACTCCCTCGATCGCAAAGGCGCTCCCCGCTTCCTGGCCGACCGGTTTCTCAGGCTGGGCCTGCCGCTGCTGGTGTACGGGTTTCTGATCGGCCCCGCAACGATCGCGCTGGCGCGGACCGCTGCCGGCCACCCGTTTGACGATACGCTCGGCAGCCTGTGGCGCCATGGCACGTTCGACACCGGCCCGATGTGGTTCGCCAAGGCATTGCTGATTTTCAGTGCGATTGCGGCACTCTGGAGCGCCGCGTTCGCGCGCACCGCGAGCCGACCCGTGCAGCATCCGTTCCCTTCCGACAGGGCCCTGGCCGCGGCGGCATTGCTGACGGGTCTCGCGGCGCTGGCATTGCGATCCCGATGGCCGGTAGGTGTCAACGTATGGGGGCTGCAGTTCGGGTATTTCGCGAGCTATGTCGTGTTGTACGCAGCGGGTTGCCGGGCAGCGCGCGCACGCTGGCTCGAGCGTCTTCCGCCACGGCAAGTGGGCACGTGGTGGCGCATCGCGCTGCTGACGCTCCCCGTCCTGCCGATCGTCTACCTGCTCGCGAAGCACGTTCCCGCGTTGCGCGGCCGCCCCGTCGACGTGGTGTACGCGTTCTGGGAGCCGCTAGTCGCATGGGGAACGATATTGTTTCTCGCCAGCCGCTTTCAGCGACGCTTCACTCGACTGGCGGGCGTGTGGCAGCCGCTGGCGCGACGCGCCTACACGATCTACATCATTCATCCGCCGGTGCTGGTCGGCGTTGCCCTCGCATGGCAAACCGTGAGGGCAGCCCCGTTCCTGAAGTTTGCCGTGACTGGCGGCCTCGCGTGCGTCGCGTGCTACCTGATCGCCGGCCTCCTGCTTCGCGTGCCCAGGCTCGCATCGATTCTGTAACTGCTGCTTCAGCGTCGCCGCATTCCACCGAATCCGCTCACGCCCCCGAACGGATGCATACCGCCGAATCCGTGGCCGACCGTGCCGGCCGGAAACGCACCGTGGTGAAAACCGGCACCGGTCGGCGCGCCGACGCGGCGATGGTCCACCCCGTTGAAGTGGACGACGTGATCGAAGTGGTGGAAATGATGGAAGCGGTGGAAGCGATCGACGAACACGAAGCCCACACCCGCGCCGATGAAAAGCGGCGGCCCCCAGTACCCCAGGTCGGCATACGGATAGTCCGCTGCCGGATACCATAAAACACTACCATCGGCGCTCTGCACGAACTGCCATGTGCCATCGTCCTGCAGGCACGCACGCCCGACGATTTGCTGCTCCGTGCCGTCGATGTTCGCTCGCGCGACGACCGCCCGGCAGTTCGTCGTCTCGTCCGCCAGATCGTCGTACGTTTGCGCAAAGACCGCCGCGGAACAGCCGAGACAGACGAACCCTATCCCGGATCGAAACCAGTTGCCCATGATCGGCTCCTGCCTGATTGTCCCCGACCACTCGACCGCGGGCGCGGCTGACGGCGCCCGGCAGATCGAATTGCTCGCGCACGATTCATCATGCGGTGCTCACGCGCCGCTGCATCGTGCAGGGTCTCCTGACGGCTAAACGATGTAGCGCGCCGGCTTATTCCAGGGGTCTGGTGCGAATGATCGACGCAGGCACCGTCGATTGGCGCCCGGCCTAGCGCCTGGCGAAGCGGTAGGCAGCCGCTGCCGTGATCCCGAATACCAGATGGGCCACGAGTGTGATCGCGCCACGAACCGGAATGAACCACGGGAAGATCGCGGTGAACGCGTACAGGTTGACGCCGTACAGGATGAGGCCGAACGCGCCGCCCACGAAGAGCGCGGCCGCGAGCGACAGGTTGCGAATCACCTTCGCCAGCACGGCCGCGTAGACGAGCGACAGCACCAAATGCACGATGGTCGCCACCGCCATGACTAGCGGATCGAAGCCGGCGGACGCGTCGAGCACGCCGCGCCCCATCACGATGGCCGCCGTGAGGCGTGTGTCGCGTAACAGGTTGCCGACCGCGTCGTCGCCGACGATCGGCCAGAGCAACAGCTCGACGACGGTCGAACCGACCGCCGCACCGAACGCTGCCCAGAGAACCGGGACGACACTGGCTCGTTTCAATTGACGCTCCCGTCGCAACCTGCCGATGCATTGCCGCGGCTTGCACCCCACCCGCTCCGGCGCCGGCCGCGCATCGCGTGCCCGTGAACCGGAACCGGGCAGCCACGCAAGATTACGACGCCCCTTCGCAATCCGACCAGTAGGCGAAAGGATCGCGATGTTTCGGATAGTTTTCGTCCAGCCATTTCAACAGCGTCGCCCGCGCGTTGTCCATGTCGGCTTTCAGCGACGAGGTCGTCAGTTCGTGCACTTCGATGGACTTTTCGCGGTCGATCACGAAGCAGTTCCAGTCGGGGCCGTCGAGATCCGGATCGTCGGACGCCTTCGACGACTTGCCCCAGCCGAACCCCTTGCGCGCGTCGATGTAGTACCGCGGATGCACTTTCAGATACGACATTTCGCCGCCCTGCAGGCTGCTCTCCGCGCGCAGCACGTCGTGTCCGTCGACGATCTGCGTGACTTCCGGCAGCCGGCGCGCTCGCCATCCGACGGGCAGCGTCGCGATGGCCTTGACGCTGTCGTACATCCCCCACTCCAGCCCCCACGCTTCGGCCATGCGCTTCATGAATGCGTTCGCATTCGGATAGCCGCGCAACTGGATCCGGGTCGACAGCGTGACCTCGATACCGCCGCGGCCGCCCGTGCCGGCGGATGCGTCGTCGGCGCTCGCTTCGAACGGATTGCCCGGACGCGACGCGCGCGTCGCATCCGCGGGCGCCATGCCCGAAAACAGCTGGTCGAGCGCGGCACGCGCTTTCGACGACTTGTCCGGCTTGTTCATTGTTGACCTCGCTCGCATCCGCACGGATGCATCCCTTTTCGAATTTCGTTCATCTCTCCACCTCATCGTTTTTCGCGGTCGCATTGTCGTCGATCCGGCGGCCCGAGCCTAGTGCCGCGTATCGCACAACGCTTTTTCGCTCCCGTCAGCTACCGTCGCGGGCCGACACGATACACCGGCCAGCGCTAGCCGCCTGCCCCCACCGCCGCCCGCATCCGCTCCATCAACGCCAGCACCTCAGGCCGATTCTCCCCCTTCGCATGCACGAAGTAATACCTGAGCACCGAATCGACTTCGTGCGGGCTCACGCGCACGAGTTCGCTGCGCTTCAGATAGGCGTCGGCGAGCGGTACCCGCGCCAGCGCCACGCCGAGCCCAGCCTCGGCGGCGGCCAGCACGAGGTTGTAATCCTCGAAGCGGCGATCCTGCGCGCGCGGCTTGAACGGCACGCCCAATGCATCGAACCACGTGCGCCAGCCGGTCACGTCGGAATCGTGCAGCAACGGCATGTCGAGCAGCGCGGCATCGCCGCGCCGGCGGCGCGCCTTCGCCAGTTGCGCGGCAAGCCGCGGATGCGCGACCGGATAGAGCCGCTCCGGCATGAACGCACGGGTGTCGAGCTGACGCCAGTTGCCGCGCCCGTACCGGATCGATAGATCCGCTTCGCCGCCGGCGATATCCACGTTGCGCAGATCGATGCCCAGTTCGATCCGCAATGCGGGCGCCTCGCTCTCGAGCGCATGCTGGCGCTCGAGCAGCCAGAGCTGCGCGAAGGCCGGCACCACGCTCATCCTGACCAGCCGCGGCGTACGCGGCGAGCGCCACTGATCGGCCGCACTGTCGATGATCGCGAACGCCTGCTCGATCCGGCCGACGAAGCGCTGGCCGTCCGGCGTCAGGCGCACGCCGCGCGCATGGCGTTCGAACAACCGCAGGCCGAGCCAGTTTTCGACAGCGGCTACCCGCCGGCTGATCGCGCCGTGCGTCACGCCGGAGACATCGGCCGCGGCCAGGAACGACCCCTCGCGCGCGACCGTGCACACCGTCTCGAGACTCGCGAGCGGCGGCCGCGCACCCGGCGCCGGCGCTGCGGCGGGCGACGCCGCCGGCGCGCGCTTTGCGCGGGTTGAAGCGCCGGCCGGCCGCCGGCTCGAGCTGTGAATCGTGGTCATATCTGCGTGCTGATCTGTGCGCTAGCTTAGCATCTTGCCACATCGCATCATTGCCGCATGAACACGCTCTCCACCCCGTCGTCGCGCGCTGCGCGGCAGCCGCTGATCGCGGCCGGCGCGGTCGCCTTCACGATCGTCTCGTGGGCGTCCGCTTTCCCGTTCATCCGGATCGGCCTGCATGGCCTGACACCACTACAGCTTGCGGCGGCGCGCTTCGCAACGGCGGCCGTGCTGATCGTCGCGTGGCTCGCCGTGCGACGGCCGCGCGTGCCGACCCGGGGCGACGCGCTGCGCTTCCTGCTGTGCGGCTTTCTCGGCATCGCGCTCTACAACGCGCTGCTCAATACCGGCGAGCAAACCGTCTCGGCCGGCGCGGCGAGCTTCATCGTGAATACGCTGCCGATCTTCACGGCGCTGCTGGCCTCGGTGTTTCTGGGCGAGCGCTTCAACCGCTGGGGCTGGCTCTGCTCGCTGGTCAGCCTCGCCGGCATCGCGGTGATCGCGCGTGGGCAGCCGGGCGGCCTCGTCCTCGGCGCGGGCAGCACGCTGATCCTCGGCGCGGCCCTGTGTTCGGCCAGCTATTTCGTGCTGCAGCGGCGGCTGATTCCGGTGTACGGCGCGCTGGCCTGCACCGCGTACACGCTGCTGGCCGGCGCGCTGCTGCTCACGCCGTGGCTGCCGGGCGCGCTCGTGGCGCTGGGCAGCGGGTCGCGCGACACCGCGCTGGCCGTGCTGATGCTCGGCATCTTCCCCGCCGCACTGGGTTACGCCACCTGGACCTTCGCACTCGGCTACTTCGGCGCGGCGCGTGCCGCCAACTTCCTCTACCTGACGCCCGCGGTCGCGACGGTCCTGTCGATGGTGCTGACGGGCGAGCGACCCGGCATCGAGACGGTGTGCGGCGGCCTGCTGGCGATTGCCGGCGTGATCTTCGTGGCGTTGCGCGGACGTTCTTAGGCTCGCAGCCGAATCGGGCCGGCCCGATCGCCCCGACGATCCGCAAGCGAGCCGGTCGGGACGAACCCCGGCATCTGCAGAGCGGAATGCATCGCGTGGGTCGTCTACCCGCGCCCGCTCGTCGACGCTGCCGGGCTCGACCGTTAGTTGCATTAAAACGAGGGTATCGATCGCGATGAAGCATGGCCCCGCAACCGGATGCGCAATCGAAATCGTCCAAACTGTGCAGACAAATCGACCGAACAGTTCCGGATTGACCGTGCATCGGTGTCCATGGCTTCGTTCCACCCGCCGGCCGAATAATGGATGCGTTCGTAAGGCCGTCGACAGCGAATCGCAGCCTGTGGCCTGCCGCGGCGCACGATTTCCGGCATCCGGCGCCGTCGAATTTCGGGCGCTGGTCGCACTGCGCCCGCCCCGCTACGTGATTCGCTGCAGCGCGCAAAATCGGCTTCATATATATTCATACGAATTGCACCGTTTCAGGCCCCGATTCGCCCGTTCACCCGGGCGGCACGTCGCGGGGCAGGACGCGATGCAATGAAGCCCATGATGGGTATGGAGACTCGTCCGATCGCCCCGACCTCGCCGTCGGCCGGTCGAGACGCGAATAGAAAGACATTCAAATCGGAGATGGCAGATGGAACGAAGCACTGTCGGCATGCGCTGCAAACCCCTGATCACCGTCGCACTGGCTGCCGCCGCATTCGCGGCCGCGTCGACCGCGATGGCCGACCAGGTCGTCAAGATCGGCAGCGTCGAACCGACGACGGGCGGCATCTCGCACCTCGGCAAGGACAACGAGAACGGTGCGCGCCTCGCGGTCGAGGAAATCAATGCGAAGGGCCTCACGATCGGCGGCAAGAAGATCACGCTGCAACTCGATGCACAGGATGACGCGGCCGATCCGCGCCAGGCTACCCAGGTCGCGCAGAAGCTCGTCGACGACAAGGTCGTCGCCGTCATCGGCCACCTGAACTCGGGCACGTCGATCCCGGCGTCGAAGATCTACAGCGACGCGGGCATCGTGCAGATCTCGCCGTCGGCCACCAACCCGACCTACACGCAGCAAGGCTTCAAGACGACCTACCGCGTGGTCGCGACCGACGCGCAGCAAGGTCCGGCGCTCGCAAGCTACGCGCAGGCGAAGGGCGTGAAGAGCGTCGCGGTGATCGACGATTCGACCGCGTACGGCCAGGGCCTCGCGAACGAGTTCGAGAAGAAGGCGAAGGCGCTCGGCCTGAAGGTGCTGTCGCACGACGCGACCAACGACAAGGCGGTCGACTTCCGCGCGATCCTGACGAAGGTCAAGGGCGAGAACCCGGACGCGATCATGTACGGCGGCATGGACGCCACCGGCGGCCCGCTCGCGAAGCAGGCGAAGCAGCTCGGCCTGCGCGCGAAGATCCTGTCCGGCGACGGCGTGTGCACCGACTCGCTGGCCGAGCTGGCCGGCCCGGCAGCCGACAACGTGCTGTGCTCGCAGGCCGGCGCCGCGCTCGAGAAGATGCCGGGCGGCGCGGACTTCCTCGCGAAGTACCAGAAGCGCTTCAACCAGGGCATCAAGTTCGATGCGCCGTTCGCGTATGACGCGGTCTACATCGCGGTCGACGCGATGAAGCGCGCGAACTCGACCGATCCGGCGAAGATCCTCGCGGCGATGCCGGCGACGAAGTACGAAGGCGTGATCGGCACGACGACGTTCGATTCGAAGGGCGACCTGACGCACGGGATCATCTCGATCTACGGCTACAAGAGCGGCAAGAAGACCTTCCTCGACCAGGTGAAGATGTAACCCGTCGCGGCGCCGGTGCGACGGGAACGCCACTCGTCAGCGCCGGCGCCGTGCGGGCCGAATTCTGATTCACGGAGACGAAGCATCATGTGCGCAATGGCGTATGCGGAATTTCAACAGGAGTTGAAGAAGGCACAGCTGACGGCGCGCGAGTTCGCCCGCCTGATCCGGATGAACGAAAGCTCGATCACGAACTATTCGAGCAAGGGTACGGTTCCTTCCCACCTCGCGGTCATCGCGAAACTGATCGGCACGATGGCCGCGCACGAGATCGATTTCCGGCGCGTGATCCGGCAGATGCGGATCGAACCGAAACGGCCGCGCGGCGGCGGTGCGTTTCCGGCGGTGGACAAACCGCGTTCCGGAAAGACGGCGAAAGCCGACGCCTGAGCCCAGGCATGCGTCGACGACGGCACGAGGCTTGCCGCTCGACGCTGAATCGAATGTCATCTCACGGGCAACGCGACACGCGACGCCCGACCGTCAAACCACCGCCCGCACGTGATCGAGCAGCGCCTGCAACGGGTGCCGCACCTGCTTCGACGACATCCGCTTCACCTGGCTGCGGCACGAATAGCCGGTCGCCAGCGCCTCACCTTCGTCCTCCGGCCCATCCACGTGCGCCGCCCACGATTGCGCATAAATCGTCTTCGACGTCGCGAGATTGCGCGCCTCGTGTCCGTAGGTACCCGACATCCCGCAGCATCCGGTGGCCTGGACCTTCAACCGCAGCCCGCGCCGCGCGAACACCTGGGCCCATTGCTTGCCACTGTCGGGCGCATTGGTCTTCTCGGTGCAGTGCGGCAGCAACCGGTACGACGCAGGCACGCCGCCGACACCGGCACCGGCTTCCGGCAACGTCTCCAGCAGCCATTCCTGCGGCAGCGCCACCTTCGGCACATCGGAAAGCCCCGTCACCTTCAGGTACTCCTGCCGATACGTGAGCGTCATCGCCGGATCGAGGCCGACCAGCGCGACACCCGAGCGCGCCAGCGCGGCCAGCTGCGTCGCATTGCGGATCGCCGCCTGCTCAAAGGCGCGCAGGAAGCCCTGCACGTGCAGCGCCTTGCCGTTCGGCGCGAGCGGCGCGAGCCATACCTGGAAGCCCATGCGCGCCGCCAGCTCGATCAGCGTCGCCAGTTGCTCGGTATCGAAATAGCGCGTGAAGGTGTCCTGCACGATGACGACGCTGCGTGCGCGCTGCGCGTCGCTCAACGCGGCGAGCGCCTGCGGATCGGCCGGCTTCACCTGCCATTGACGGATCACGGCCGCGAGGTCGAAGCGGCTCAGCAGTGGGCTGTCGACCATGCCGACGTGCCGCTCCAGCACCGTGCGCACCCATCCTGCCCGCATCAGCCCGTTGTACAGCGCGGGCACCCGCGCCATCCACGGCATCGTGAATTCGAGCGAGCCGATCAGGTAGTCGCGCAGCGGCCGCAGATAACGCTGGTGATACAGCTCGAGGAAGCGCGAGCGAAACTCCGGCACGTTCACCTTCACCGGGCACTGCCCCGCGCAAGACTTGCACGCGAGGCATCCGGCCATCGCGTCGTACACCTCGTGCGAGAAATCAGCTTCGCCGTTGCGCGCCGCGCGGCTGTTGCGCCAGCGCGCGGCCAGGCCGCCCAGGAACGGCTGCCGCGCACGCGCCGCCGCGACGACGTCGACGCCGGCCTGCCCTTGCAGGCGCAACCATTCGCGCATCAGCGACGCCCGCCCCTTCGGCGATTGCACGCGTTCGCGCGTCGCCTTCCACGACGGGCACATCGCGTCGTCCGGATCGAAGTTGTAGCACGCGCCGTTGCCGTTGCAGTGCATCGCGGTGCCGTAGCTCTGCCATACACGCTCGTCGATCTGCCGGTCGTGGTCGCCGCGCGTCGGCACTTCGTCGATCTTCAGCAGCCGCATCGTGTTCTCCGGCGGCGTCGCGATCTTGCCCGGGTTGAACTGGTTGTGCGGATCGAACGCGGCCTTCAGTTGCTGCAGCGACGGATACAGCTCGCCGAAAAACGCCGGCGCATATTCGGAGCGCACGCCCTTGCCGTGCTCGCCCCACAACAGGCCGCCGTGGCGCTGCGTGAGCTCGGCCACCGCATCCGACACGGGCCGCACCAGCGCCGCCTGCTTCGGGTCCTTCATGTCGAGCGCCGGCCGCACGTGCAGCACGCCGGCATCGACGTGCCCGAACATCCCGTATTGCAGCCCATGGCCGTCGAGCAGCGCGCGGAATTCGGCGATGTACGCGGGAAGGTTTTCGGGCGGCACGGCGGTGTCCTCGACGAACGGCTGCGGGCGCGCCTCGCCCTGCACGTTGCCGAGCAGGCCGACCGCGCGCTTGCGCATCGCATACACGCGCTTCACCGCGTCGTCGCCGGCCGCGAGCGTGTGGCCCAGGCGTTCCACGCTCGTATCGGTACGCAGATGGTCGACGAATGCGCGCACACGCGCGTCGACGTCGTCCGCATCATCGCCGCTGAATTCGATCAGGTTGATGCCGAGCGTCGGCCGGGCGTCGTCCTGCGGAAAATACTCGGCCACGCTGCTCCACACGAAATCCTTCATCGCCAGCATCAGCACCTTCGAGTCGACCGTCTCGATCGACAGCGGCTGGTGCGCGAGCAGCGCGCGGGCATCGCGCAGCGCGTCCATGAAGCCCGCGTAGCGCACGTTGACCAGCACCGAGACCTTCGGGATCGGCAGCACGTTGAGCTTCGCCTCGACGACGAAGCCGAGCGAGCCTTCCGCGCCGCACAGCACGCTGTTCAGGTTGAAGCGGCCGTCGGGTTCGCGCAGGTGCGCGAGGTCGTAGCCGGTCAGGCAACGGTTGAGCTTCGGAAACTTCGCTTCGATCAGCGCCGCCTTGTCGTCGCTGATGCGCCGCGCGGTGCGGTACACCTTGCCGATGCGGTCCTCGCGCGCGCAGCGGCGCTCGAGCTCGTCGTCCGCGAGTGCTTCGCTGTGCAGCTGCTCGCCGCCCATCAGCACGAAATCGAGCTCGAGCACGTGGTCGCGCGTCTTGCCGTACGTGCAGCTGCCCTGCCCGCTCGCGTCGGTGTTGATCATTCCGCCGACGGTCGCGCGGTTCGACGTCGACAGTTCCGGCGCGAAGAACAGCCCGTGCGGCTTCAGCGCCGCGTTGAGCTGATCCTTGACGACGCCCGCCTGCACGCGCACCCAGCGCTGCTCGACGTCGATTTCGAGGATCCGGTTCATGTTGCGCGACAGGTCGACCACCACGCCGTCGGTCAGCGACTGCCCGTTGGTGCCCGTGCCGCCGCCGCGCGCGGCCACCGCGACGTCGCGATGCGCGGGCTCGGCGAGCAGGCGCGCCAGCAGCCGGACGTCCTCCGCATGCGCGGGGCAGATCACCGCTTGCGGCAAACGCTGGTAGATCGAGTTGTCGGTGGCCTGCACCGTCCGGTTCGCATGGTCCGCGCGGATTTCCCCGGCGAATCCGGCGGCCTGCAGCGCGGCGAGAAAGTCACGGTACGCATGCGCGGGCGGGCTGGCGGGACGGGGCAACGAAGCGATCGACATGGGCTAAAAGCGGCAGTGTGGGTGGAACCGCCCGGTTCGCGTGGCCGAAACATGATTTTTTAGCAAGTTTCCACGCGACCGGGAATTCCAGTATCTTTGGATATTGCACGAGAAACAAACGAATTCTGCTCCGGCGAATATTGCATAAAACTCATGAATTACCGTCGCCTTACCCCGTCGATGTCGCTGCTGCTGGTGTTCGAGGCCGCCGCGCGGCATGAAAGCTACACGCGCGCGGCCGAGGAGCTGTCGCTGAGCCAGAGCGCGATCAGCCGGCAGGTGCAGACCCTTGAGGATCAGCTCGGCGTGCCGCTATTCCGGCGCGAGGGCCGCTCGGTCAAGCTGACCGAGGTCGGGCGCCGCTACTTCACCGAGTTGAGCGGCGCACTGGGGCGCATCCGCGGCGCGACGCTGCAGGCGATGTCGCACCAGGCGGGCGCCGGTACGCTGCGGCTCGCGACGCTGCCCACGTTCGGCTCGAAATGGCTGCTGCCGCACCTGCACGATTTCTACGCCGCGCATCCGGGCGTGACCGTGCACGTCCATTCGCGGATCGGCGCGATCGATTTCCTCAACGACGACCTCGATGCGGCCATTACCGTCGGCGCGGGCGACTGGCCGGGCCTGCACGCGCACCGGCTGTACAACGAGTTCCTGATCGCGATCGCGCCGCCGGACACGGGCAGCGCACGCCGCCGCAAGGCCGACGCACGCACGCCAGCGTGGGCCGCGAAGCAGACGCTGCTCGGCGTGACGAGCAACCAGCAGGCGTGGGCGGAGTGGTTTTCGCACTATCGGCTCGACCATCGGCAGATGCGCATCGGCCCGAGCTTCGAGCTCACGTCGCACCTGATCCAGGCGGTGCGGGCCGGGATGGGGATCGGGCTGGTGCCGAAGGTGCTGGTGGAAGACGAGCTGAGCCGCCACGAGCTCGTGTCGATCGGCGACGCGATCACCAGCCAGCGCAGCTACTACCTCGTCTACCCGCCGGGGAACGAGGCGCTGCCGTCGCTCGTCGCGTTCCGCGAATGGCTGCTGAAGTCGTGCTGAAACGCGGCCGGCGGCGGGCCGCTCAGGTGCGCCATTCGCCGAGAATCTGCTCGGCCAGGTAGTCGCACGGCGGGCGCGCGGACTGCGTGCTGCGCGCGAGCACGACCTCCATTTCGCCGAGCGGCGGCAGCCCGTGGCTTTCCGACAGCTGCACGAGATGATCGGGAATGCAGCAGCGCGCCAGCGGCGCGACCGCGAGCCCGGCCTCCACCATGCTGAGCAGGCCGAGGTGGCTCGGGCTCTCGTACGACATCCGGTACGGGATCTTCCGCCGGTTCAGCGCCTTGACCGCGTGATCGCGCGCCGTGCTGCCGCCGTGCGTGAAAAAGGCCACCGGCAGCGGCCGCTCTTCCCACACATTGCGCTTCGGCGACCCGACCCAGACGAGCGGTTCGAGCCGGATCAGCTCGCCGGTCACGCCCTTGATCCGCGTGAGGCACGCGAGGTCGACCGTGTTGTCCTTCAGCATCGGCACGAGCGCGCTGCTCGGCTGGCCGATCACGCGTATTTCCACGCGCGGATGCATCGCGGCGAACTTGCCGAGCACCTGCGGCAGCAGCGACGAAATGTAGTCGTCGGGCACGCCGATCGTCACGCGGCCGCGGACCTCCGGGCGCACGACCGACGCCCAGGCCTCGTCGCGCATCGCCAGCATCCGGCGGCCGTATTCGGCGAGCATCGTGCCGTCGTCGGTCGGCGTCACGTTGCGCGTGTCGCGGATGAACAGCGGCTTGCCGAGCGCGTCTTCCAGCGCCTTGATCTGCATGCTCACCGCCGACGGCGACCGGTGTACGGCCTGCGCGCCCTGCGCGAACGATCCGGATTCCGCCACGGCCACCACCATCGCGAGCACATCGAGGTCGAGCTTTTTCATCGTCTTCAGAAAAACTGATTAATCGATTCAGTTTATCCCGTTTTACTGTTCCCCTCCACGGTCGGACAATGCATCCCGTCAGCCCTTACTCGTTGCAGGAATCATCAGACATGCATACGTCCGGATCGCTCTACGGATTTCTCGTCATCGGCGGCATGCTCGCGGTCACGCCCGGGCCGAACATGGTCTACGTGATGTCGCGCTCGATCGCGCAAGGTCGCACCGCGGGGCTCATCTCGCTCGGCGGCGTGATGATCGGCTACCTGTTCTACATGTTCGGGGCGGCGTTCGGGATCACGACGCTGTTCATGAGCGTGCCCTACGCGGGCAGCGTTCTGGCCGTGGTCGGTGCGGCATACCTGTTGTATCTCGCGTGGCAGGCTGTCCGGCCCGGCGGCCGCTCGCCGTTCGAGGTGCAGGCGTTGCCCAGCGAGCGCCCGCTTCGGCTCCTCGCGATGGGCGCGACGACCAGCGTGCTGAACCCGAAACTCGCGATGCTGTTCATTTCGCTGCTGCCGCAGTTCATCGACTACGGGAACGGCAGCGTGCTCGGGCAATCGCTGCTTCTCGGTTCGCTGCTGATCACCGCGTTCGCTTGCGCGAACGGGCTGGTGGCGATCTGTTCGAGCCGCATCGCGACGTTCCTGCACGGGCGCCCGACGCTGCTGCTCGCGCAGCGCTGGGCGATGGGGCTCATTCTCGGCGGGCTCGGCGTGCAGATGGTGGTCGATGCGTCGAAGATGGCGGGCATGGCATGACGACCGCACGCGAGCCGCTGGCCTGAAAACGGAAGCGGCCGGTGGGCAACGTTGCCCACCGGCCGTCATGCGGGAAGCCCGCCGTCGGTGCGACCCGGTCACTTCGTCAGCAGCTCGGCCTCCAGCTCGCGCAGCCGCTCCGGGAACCGGACGCGCAACACCAGGAACCACCCGAGCCCGATCGCCAGCAGCGCGACGAACACATAAGGCAGCCACGCATAGACTCCCGCCGGCACCGGATACACGCTGCCGGCCAGCGGAATCGCGAGCAGCACGACCGCCACGACGCTGATCGCCACATGCCGCGCACGCAGCCGGCGCTGCCGGCGCAAGTAAAGCGGCGCGCCGATCGCCACCAGCACGTAGGCAAGCAGCCAGCCGTACGTCGCGATCGAACTGAGATAGCCATACGAATCGAGCAGCGCGGTGCCGCGTGCGGTGAACACCAGCGCGGTCACCAGCGCCAGCACCGCGATCAGCGCCACCGCGACGTGCGGCGTCGCATTCCGCTCGTGCGCCTGGCCCGTCGATGCATGCAGCACGCCCTGCCGCCCGAACGTATAGACGATCCGCGCCGCCGCATTGATCGACGAGAAGAACGCCGCGAAGAAGCTCAGCGCTACACCCGCGTCGATCAGCACGCCGACCCAGCCGGCCCCGAGCCGATGCGCGAGCACCGCGAGCGGGCCGTCGACCTGATCGAGCGGCGGCGTCTGCCCGTGGAACGCGCTCACCATCCCGTACGCGCCGATCACGAACAGGATCGCCGGCCCGACGACGCTGATCAGCACCGCACGCGGAATCGCGCGGAACGGGTCACGTGCTTCCGCGCCGAGCACGGTCGCACTCTCAAACCCGGTGAAGCTGAAGAACGCGAGCACCATCCCGAGCTGCAACTGCGTCGGCTTCACGCCTTCCAGCGTCAGTTGCGCGCGATCGACCGGATGCCCGCCGAACGCGATCGTCCCGACCACGACGACGGCGATCAGCAGCAGCGTCGCGAGTTCGACGAACAGCGTGAAGCGCGTGGACAGCCGGATGTCGCGAAACGCGATGTACCACGCGGCGAACGCGGTGACGACCGTGAGCCCGAGCACCGCGCCGAGCGGCGTCGCGCTGCCGAGCAGCCCGGTCTCGCGGCCCAGTACCAGAAACGTGTTGATCGTCCCCTGCAGGATGCCTGCGGCGGCCACCGCATAGGCGATCAGCAGCGACCAGCCGCAGATCGCGCCCCAGACCGGCCCGATGCCGGCCGACACGTACGCATACAGCGCGCCCGGCGACGCCGAATCGCGCGCGAACACCGAGATGCTCCACGACGCGAACAGCAGCGCGACGATCGCGAACAGATAGGCCAGCCACGTGCCGTTGCCGGCCGTCGCGAAGACGGCGGGGATCAGCACGCCGATCCCGCCCGACACGCCGACGAGGCCGATCGACTGCGCGATCAGCTCGGGCAGGCTGAGATAGTTGCGCCGCAGGCCGCCAGCCGGCGGCACGGTATGGTGCGCAGGCAATGCCTGCGCGGAGCTTGCTGGATGACTCATCGATTTATCTCGTCAGGAATGAAGCGAAGCCGTGTAGGCCGCCTGCGCAGCAGTGAAGGCTGCCAATGCGGCCACCGGGTTTCCTCGCCCATGTTTCGTCTCGGGAAATACGCCGGCACGACCCGGCTAATTCCACGAATGGCGCGCGGGCTTCACGCCATTGAGGTAGTAGTTGCCGATCGCGTGATACTTCCAGCGCACCGGGTCGTGCAGCGTATGCACGCGCGCGTTGCGCCAGTGGCGGTCGAAGTTGTATTTCGCGAGCGTCGACTTGCTGCCGCCGAGCTCGAACAGCTTGCTCGCCGCGAGCAGCGACACCTCGGTCGTCGCGATCTTCGCCTCGCCCACCGCGATCGCGGCCTGTGCGACCGTTTCCTCGCTCGGCTCGCGTTTCGCCGCGTCGACGAAGCGCCCCGAGCGCGCGAGCAGCGCTTCGGCCGCGTGCACGCGATACGCGATGTCGCCGATCTGCGCGACCGTCAGCGGATCCTCGCTCGCGCGTTCGACGCCGCTGTCGATCCACGGGCGCGCATGCTGCTGCACGAACGCGATCGTGTCCTGCAGCGCGGCGCGCGCAATGCCGAGGTCGATCGCGGCGGTCGTGATCTGCGCGAACGGGCCCGCGAAGGTCGGGCGGTCGTACGATCGCTGCGTGTGGAAAATTTCGAACGGGCTCACGCGCACGTTCTCGACGATCACCGTGCCGCTCGCGGTCGTGCGCTGCCCGAAGCCGCTCCAGTCGTCCACGACGGTCAGCCCTGGCGCACCCTGCTTCACGAACGCGAGCACGGCCTGGTCCGACTCGTCGAGCGCGAGCACCAGAATCCAGTGCGCGAACAGCGTGCCGGTCGAATAGAACTTGCGGCCGTTCAGCACGAACGCGTCGCCGTCGCGGCGCACACGCGTCTGGATGTCGAGCACGTTCTTGCCGCCCGCTTCCGAGAACGCGTTCCCATAGCGCGCGCCCTTCAGCACGAGATCGAAGAAGAAGCGCTTCTGCGCGTCGCTGCCTTCGAGGCGGATGTCCTCGATCAGGCAATAGTGGTTCTGCGGGATCTGGCCGAGCGACGGGTCGGCCTGCGAGACGATCGCGATCACTTCCGCGAGCGTCACGTTCGACACCTCCGCGCCGCCGTATTCGCGCGGCACGGTAATGCCCCACAGGCCGCTCGACGAGAACAGCTCGATCTCGTCGAACGGCAGCTTCCGCTCGCGGTCGCGCAACGCGGCGTGCTCGGCCAGGCGTGCCGCGACCTGGTGCGCGACGTCGAGTGCCTCGGCATCCGAGCCGATGACGGGAACGGAAGCGTGTGGGGTGCCCGCTTGTGGTTGCACGTTTTCTTCGATGATTTCCGTGGACATGTGATTTCCGGCAAAACTCATGAACCGGCCGGCGGTGCCGCAAAGCCTCCGCCAGCCTCCTGTTTCGATATCCGAAACGTTGAACCTGTATGACCCGCAAGGGCGGCCGACGTCATCCGTTCGGTCGGCCTGCGCGCGGCATGCGTGAATGCGCGCCGCGCACCACCCTCCGCGTCACGCGGCAACCGCCTGCTGCTGCGCCTCGAGCTCGCGCACGAGCGGCAGCACGCGCTGGCCGAAGTACTCGACTTCCTCGATGAAATGCAGGAACCCCGCGAGCACGAGGTCGACGCCGATCGCCTTCAGCGCGACGATGCGCTCGGCGATCTGCTGCGGCGTGCCGATCAGGTTCGTACGGAAGCCGTCGTTGTACTGCACGAGATCCTCGAATGTCGACTTCGCCCAGTTGCCCTCGCCTTCGGGCGATGCCTTGCCGGCCTGCTTCACCGCATCGCCGAACGCGTGCACGGCCTCGACGTGCGCGTGCCGGATGATGTCGTCGAGCACGGCTTTCGCCTCTTCCTCGGTATCGCGTGCGATCACGAACGCGTTGACGCCGATCCGCACGCGATGGTTGTTCGCCGCCGCCTTCGCGCGGATGTCGTCGATCTGCGCCTTCAGGTTCTCCGGCGTATTGCCGTTCGTGAAGTACCAGTCCGACACGCTCGCCGCGTTGTCGCGCGCCGCCCGCGAGCTGCCGCCCTGGAAGATCTCCGGATGCGGCTTCTGCACCGGCTTCGGGCTCAGCGTGTAGTCGTTGAAACGGTAGAAATCGCCCTTGAACGTGAAGTTGTCCTGTGTCCAGATGCCCTTCAGCGCCTGGATGAATTCCTTCGAGCGCCGGTAGCGTTCGTCGTGCTCGAGCCACGGCTCGCCGATCGCGGTGAATTCGCCCTTGAACCAGCCGCTCACGACGTTGATCGCGATGCGCCCGTTCGAGATGTGATCGATCGTCGCGAGCTGCTTCGCGACCACGGCCGGATGCCACGGCCCCGGCAGGATCGCGGCGAGCACCTTGAGCTTCGTCGTCGCATGCAGCAGCGCCTGGCTGAACGACACCGACTCGTGCTGGTATTCGGCGCCGTAGCCGGCCGTGAAGCGGATCTGGCTCAACGCGTAGTCGAAGCCGGCCGCCTCGGCCGTGCGCGCGAGCTGCTGGTTGTATTCGAGGCTCCAGTCGGTGCGCTGCTCGATCGTGCTGACGACGAGGCCGCCGCTGACGTTCGGCACCCAGTAGGCGAACTTGACGCCGTCGGCGGAAGAGTCGGTATGGCTCATGAGTGTGTCCTGGTCGGAAAAGAAAACGCAGTCGGCCTACGCGGCCGCGACGGAAAGCGCATGCGGGCGCAGTTGCGGCACCGCGCGATCGACGGCGAGCGCGATACGCGCGCGCAGCGCCGGGTTCGTGATCTGGTACTGGTCGAAATCGCCTTCGGACGCATACACGCCGATCGGCAGCGTGCGGGCCTGGAAGAAGCTGAACAACGGACGGAGCTGATGGTCGATCACGAGCGCATGACGCTCGCTGCCGCCGGTGGCCGCGAGCAGCACCGGCACGTCGATCAGCGCTTCGTGATGCACGAGGTCGAACAGGTGCTTGAAGAGGCCCGTGTACGACGCGCGATACACGGGACTCGCGACGACGAGCGCATCGGCCGTCTCGATCGCGCGGATCTGCGCATCGAGGTCGGCCGGCACCTGCGCGCGCGTCAGCGCGCCGGCCAGCCGACTGCCGATCTCGCCGAGTTCGATCAGCCGTGTTTCGATCGGCAGCGCGGCGCCGAGCGCCGCGACGATCGCGTCGGTCAGCGCCAGCGTGCGCGACGGCCGTTGCAAGCCGCCCGATATCGCGACCACGTTGATTGCATTGCTCATCGGTTGCATTCCCATTGTCGAGTCGGGTGCCGACGCACCCGTCACGTCATGGGTCAGCAAGGAGCGTGCCATTTCAACGATCGAGACGGAAACCGATCGTCTGCATGACGAAATGCATCGCGATCGACCGCCAGTCGCGGCGCCGCCGTTGTTCGCGCACGTCGATAAGCGTGCCAGCCATGGCGTCACAACCATATTCCACAGGGCGATGAACTCGGGGAAACAACGCTGCTGATCCGCTGCTGCGTGATCAGCAGCGCGATGTGCGGCAGGCGGGTTTTTCCGCTTCGACACGGATTCCGTCAGGCGCACGACGTCCATCGGCACGCATTGGCTCCCGCTTTTCCCGTTCACGCGCCGGCGCGACGCCTCCCACCGTTGCAGTAGCGCCGGCATGGCTGCCGCATCGTCGCTTTGCGTGCTGCCGATCGCCGTGCCGCGCGACCGTGCCGTGCGCGACTGCGTCCAGCGCAGCAATCCCGCATTGGTTATCAGAAATCGATGTTTCCCGCGTTGCGCGAAACGTTGAACACTCTGCTGATCACGCAGCACCCGGCCAGCAACGCCCGCCGCGGCCTGACCGATTTCGTGCAGCCACCCGACACATTCATCGTCATGACACCCATTTCCGTATCGCCCCGCGCGGAAGGCCTGCTCGTCGTCGCGCCGCCCCGCGACGAACCCGCGCCCCCTGACGCGCTGCAAATCGCCGAGCGCCTGGCGGCCGGCTTTGCATGCACCGCGGCCGAGCGCGACCAGCAGGGCGGCACGCCGAAGGCCGAGCGCGATCAGTTGCGCGACAGCGGCCTGCTCGCGCTGAGCATCCCGTCCGCCTACGGCGGCCTCGGCGCGAGCTGGCGCACGACGCTCGACGTCGTCCGCGTGCTCGCGGCCGCCGACAGTTCGCTCGCGCACGTGTTCGGCTTCCACCACTTGATGCTCGCAACGGTCCGGTTGTTCGGCGCGCCCGCACAGTGGGAATCGTGGTTCGAACGCACCGCGCGCCAGCGGTGGTTCTGGGGCAATGCGCTGAATCCGCTCGACGCGCGCACGATCAGCCGCTCGCGCGGCGCATGGCATGAATTCAGCGGCCAGAAGAGCTTTTGCTCGGGGGCGCTCGATTCGCAGATGCTGATCGCGTCCGCGCACGATGCGCAGACGCGCGCGTTCCTGATCGCGGCCGTGCCGACGCAGCGCAGCGGCATCTCGATCGCCGACGACTGGAACAACATCGGCCAGCGCCAGACCGACAGCGGCACGGTCACGTTCGAGAAGGTGCGCGTCGAGGATCACGAACTGCTGACGGACCCCGGCCCGCTGTCGACGCCGTTCGCGTGCCTGCGCCCGCTCGTCGCGCAGCTCGTGCTGACGAACGTGTATCTCGGCATCGCCGAAGCCGCGTTCAACGACGCGCGGCACTACACGCTGCACGAGGCGCGGCCGTGGCCCGGCGCGCAGGTCGCGAGCACCGGCGACGATCCGTACATCCTCGGCCAGTACGGCGAATTCTGGGTCGGGCTCGAAGCCGCACGCGTGCTCGCCGATCGCGCGGCGGACCGGCTCGACGCCGCATGGTCGCGCGATGCGGCGCTCACCCAGGCGGAGCGCGGCCAGGTCGCGCTCGCCACGGCCGCCGCGAAGGTGTCGGCCGCGCGCACCGGGCTCGATCTCTGTACGCGGATGTTCGACGTCGCCGGCGCACGCGCGACGCACGGCGCGCTGCGGCTCGACCGGCACTGGCGCAACCTGCGCACCCACACGCTCCACGACCCGCTCGCGTACAAGATTCGCGAGATCGGCGAATGGGCGCTCAAGCGAACCTATCCGACGCCGGGCTTCTACTCGTGAATCACACCCCTTCCGATGCGTGGCCAGACGCCGCGCCCGTCCTCACGCTGCCCGACCGGCCCGCGCTCGCGACATCCATTCGTGCCCGCGCGCAGGTGTTCGTCGACCCGCGCTCGGTCGCGCTGCTCGAGCGGATTCGCCTGGTCGCGCCGAGCGATGCGAACGTGCTGATCGTCGGCGAGACCGGCACCGGCAAGGAACTGATCGCGCGCCACGTGCATGGCCTCAGCCGCCGCAGCAGCGGGCCGTTCATCGCGGTGAACTGCGGCGCCTTCTCCGAGACACTCGTCGAGAGCGAACTGTTCGGCCACGAGAAAGGCGCGTTTACCGGCGCGTTCAGCGCGAAGCCCGGCTGGTTCGAAGCCGCGAACGGCGGCACGCTGTTTCTCGACGAGATCGGCGACCTGCCGCTGTCGATGCAGGTCAAGCTGCTGCGCGTGCTGCAGGAGCGCGAGGTCGTGCGGCTCGGTTCGCGCACCGGCGTGCCAATCGACGTGCGCGTGGTTGCCGCGACCAACGTGGATCTGCAGCAGGCCGTCGCGAACGGACAGTTTCGCGGCGACCTGTTCTACCGGCTCAACGTCGTGCAGCTCGCGGTGCCGACGCTGCGCGAACGCCCGGGCGACATCCTGCCGCTCGCACGCCACTTCTTCGACGACTACCGCAGCCGCCTCGGCTACGGGCCGCGCAGCATCGACCCGCGCGCCGAGCGCCGGCTCGAGGCACACAGCTGGCCGGGCAACATCCGCGAACTCGAGAACGTGATCCATCACGCGCTGCTCGTGAGCCGGAACGATTCACTGCAGGAGGCCGATCTGCATATCGCGTCGTCGGGTGTGCCGACGGCCACCTCGAGTACGTCGGCGCCGGAACCCGACGCGGCCGCCGGTGCACAGGCCGCACTCGAACGCGCGCTGCGCGACCTGTTCGACGAGGATCACGGCAACCTGTTCGAACGCATCGAGGACACCGTGATGCGCGTCGCGTTCGAATTCAGCCACCGCAACCAGATCCAGGCCGCACGGCTGCTCGGCATCAGCCGCAACGTGCTGCGGGCGCGGCTGATTCGCGCGAAGGAAATTGCGGCGGTGAAGTAGCCGCGTATGGGAGGCGCACCGCTGCCCGGCTCCGGCGGGATCGCGTCGCGTATCGTGCATCAACGTTCAAACCTGATGTATCGTGGCGCGAGCCAGAGCTTGAGCAGGCGATCGAACCGTAGCGGTAAACGATCAACGCAGCGTCTTTGTCGTCCACAGGTGCCCACCTCCCCAATCGGTGGACACCCATGCTCGTTGGTCAGCGCGCCTAGACGTCGAGAATGGTCCCCTTACGGCCGCTCAACCTCAATTGCTATAGATCAGACCACGAGCGGCGCCGTTGACGTAAATCCTGCCATACGTGTTCCAGTCGCCGGCCATCACGCCGGAGCCGCCGAATTGGTGCGCGTCATCGTTGAAGCGCGCCCACGTTGCACCCCCGTCGTCGGAATGGTAAATGCCCCAGACACCATTCAATGTGCCTTCCACATAAACCGCGGCCGAGTACGACGAACCGGCCGGCGCCTTGCCCAACGCGATCACGGTGGCGCCCGGCGTGCCATTGGTCGACGCAAAGACGCCGAGCTTCGTCCAGGTCGCTCCCGAGTCCACCGAGTGGTACACGGCCGTGCCGTCGGCCAGCCAGAGATCACCCTCCGCGTTCGGATTGACCACCATCGACGTATCCCCCCACGCATTCCAGGCCAGGTTCGCGTTCACCGAACCCTGGCTGAGCGCGAACGTGTGGCCGCCGTCGTTCGAGACGTAGATCTTGCCGCGCTGCCAGCTCCACGGTGCGCCGCCGGAGTCGTACGCATAGACCTTGTTCGGGTTCTTGCGGTCCGCGGCCAGGCGGTAGGCACGCGGGAAGCCGTTCCAGGTGGCACTGAACGCCGGCAGGTTGGTCGCCGTCCAGCTGGCGCCATTGTTTGTCGTGTACGACGGCACCGAGTCCGGCGGTGCCCAGGTCACGTTGTTGCGGGACGGGACGACCAGGTTGCCCACGTTGCTCTGGCTTGCCGCTGCGCCGTTGGGCAGCGACGCGAAGGTCGACCAGCTATTGCCGCTGTCGCCGGACCAGAAGCCCTTGGTCGCATGGCCGTTGGCGTTGTCGACGCCCGCGGCGGCAATGTACGTCGGATCGGACCACGACATGTCGGCCGAATTGCCGCTGCTCCACGTGTTCAACGGGCCTTTCGTCGGCCTCGTCGAGAGATCCGTATTGACCCACGTGCCGATGTCGCCGGCGCTGTTGATGAAGTTGTACGACGCGCCGGGCGGCGCCGTGACGAGCGCCAGCGTCACGGTTTCCTCGAGGTTGTCGACCTTGGGGCTCCAGGTTGGCGTGGGCGACGAGGCGTTCATGGTTTCGCAGATGCCGCCGCCGTGCACGTGCATGACGTGATCGCGATTGGCCGGGTCGATGGCGACGCTCTCGACCCAGCCGGCGCAGCCACCCGAGGCAGTGCCGGTATGCGGCATGCCGGCCTCGATTTCGCGCCACGTGCTGCCGCCGTCGTCGGATAGCTGGATGGTCTTGCTGGTGTTGCTCCAGCCGGTCATGCCCAGTGCGATGCGGGCGGACGCGCCCAGGCCGGAGACGGACAGGCCGCCAAAGCCGTTGCTGCTGGAGCGGTTGAGCAGCGTCCAGTTGCTGTCGTTACTTCCGCCGAATTTGTAGAGCGAGCTCGGTCCGCCGATGCCCTGGCCGACGCCCGCGTTGAACACCACGTAGAAGTTGCCGTCGGACGTGCGCACGACGTGCGGGATGTAGTAGCCGGACACCGTCGGCGGGACGGGCACCGGCGTCCACGAGAAGCCGCCGTTGGTGGACTTGTACAAGGTCGACGTCAGGCCCGCCGCGTTGGCGTAATCCGGGGCGACGGTGGCCCACATGATCCAGGTCGGCTGGCCGCTACCCTTGCCCGACGTATCGAAGATCACCTGTTCGACGCCGATCGGGGAACTGCCGCCGCTGATCGTGGTGGAGGACAGACCCGCGACCTGCGTCCAGGTGCGGCCCGAATCGGCACTCTTCCACAGGCCGGCCGTGCGCGATCCGTAGAACAGCGTCGACGGATTGTTCGGGTCGACCTGCAGGCGCTCGCCGGTGGCGCGGCCGTTGTCGTTGCCGCCCACCGGGAACGGCAGGTCGTAGTGCGTCCAGGTGTCGCCGCGGTTGCTCGAGATGTAGATGCGGCCGTTGTGACCCTGCGTCACGGTAATGCCGGTCATCATGTAGACGAGCTGATCGTTGTTCGGGTCGAGCGCGAGGCTTTCGACGCCGTGGAAATCGCCCTCGCCTGCACCGAAACCGATGCCGTCGGTGATGGGCGTCCACGTCGAATTGGTCGCGTTCCAGCGGTACGCGCCGCCGACGTCGGTGCGTGCGTACAGCAGGCTCGCGTTGACGGGATGGTAGATCAGGCCGGTGACGTAGCCGCCACCGCCCCACTTGACGCTGGTCCAGCTGGCCGCCGGCAGGTTGCTGCCGATGCCATTTCCGCCGATCTGGCTACGATTGGCGGCTGCATTGGCGCCCGCATGGGTCACGCCTGTCGTGCTATCGGATCCGTCACCACAGCCCCATAACGCACACGCCATCGCCGCAGCGGCAATCCATCGTTGATAAAACGCGGTCATCAGAAGTCCTTAAGGAAAGAGGTCCATCGCAAGGCCCGCCGTCGGGCCCTGCGTGATCAACTCGTCATGAGCGACGCAATCTGCGCAGCGCTGAGCGCACCGCGATAGATGCGGAAATCGTCGATCAGGCCGTGGAACGTGGCGTCGGCACTGTATTGCGATTTGCCCAGCCAGTTCTGCGTGGTAGGGCCAAGGCGGAACGGCGCCTGGAACATCGCCGTGTTGGTGGTGACGGGCGTGCCGTCCACGTAGATCGTGCCGGTCGCCCCCGAAAGCGTGACGGCCACATGCACCCATCGCTTGCTCGGCAGCTCGCTGGGGGCATCGATGATCTGCTCCGGCGGGCCGTCACCGGGGCCGTTGGCTGTCATCGCGAAGCGCATGCCGGCCCAGCCGTTGCGCAACTGCGCGCGCGGCGTGAACATCATGTAGCGGTGGAAGCCCGTGCCGAAGTCGAACAGGCGTGCCCACGTTTGCGCGCCGTTCCAGAACACCCAGCTGGCGATGGTGAAGTCCGACACGTCGACCAGCAAATCGTCGGGCAACGCGACATACGCGCCCGAGCCGTTGAGCGAGACCGCGTTGCCGTTGTGCCCCGCCGCCCACGTTGCGCCGTTGAGCGTGCCATTGCGCCTGTTGCCCGAGCTATCGGCGGCCGTGGTGCCGCTGCCTTCATCAAACGTAAGGTGCGCGAGCAGCTGCTGCGCCGTGATCACTTTCACTTCGTTGGAGAGCGCCGATTCGCCCGCAATCGTTTGCGCTGTCACGACGTAAAAATACGTGCCGGCAGCGGCTGGCAGATCCGTATAGGTCAGCAGATCGGTGATCCCGCTCTGGATGGTTTTGTATGGCCCGCCGGCAAGGGTGGCGCGCTTCACGTTGTAGCTGACGGCGTTGCTGCTGCCCCACCACGACAGCACCGCCTTGCCCGCGCTCGCGTAGCCGGTCAGGCCGGTCGGCGTTGCGGCGGGGGTGCCGGGGTCGAGCGTGCAAGTGAGCGTGCCGTAGCCAAGCTGATCGAAGCCGCCACTGTTCGGGCCATAGTTGCCGCCGCCACCTTCCGGTGCCACCAGTTCGGCAGCGCGCTTGGTATAGGGCGCCGCCAGACCTTTGCGGTTGATGTAATGGTTGGCCACCAATGCCCAGCAGGGCCGCCCCAGGGCGTCGCCTCGCCCACCGGCGGCGAACTGCGTCTGGGTGACGCCGGCGCTGTTCTGGTACGTGACGAAAGGCACCGTGTAGAACGCGCCGTCCGCCTGCTTCAGGTTGGCCTTGGCCACGTATTCCGCGCCCGCCAGAAAGCGATTGTTGTCGTAGCCGTACAGGTCGATGCCCTGATTCCACGCCATCTCGCAAATGGCGCCCGTCAATGCAATGCCGAGCGTGCTGTGGCCCTGGTCCCGGCCGGCTTCCTGCCATTGCCCGAGGTTGCCGGGGTGCAGGTAGTACACGGCTTGCCGGATACAGCCGTTACTGCCGCCGGTCTTGAAATGGGTGACGGCCTCGTTGACGAGCCCGGCATCGTCGCACAGCACGCCGATGGCCAGGATGCACGCGATGTTGGCCAGGCCCCAGTTGGCCCAGTAGTGCGTGTCCATCGCGGTGTCGACACGGGTCAGGAAAGCGTGACTGACCGGGTAGAAGACATTGCGCATCATTGCCTGAAACGCGGCAAGCCCGGCCGGACTCCAGCCGCTGTAGCCGCGCATGATTTCGGCGGCGTTGGCGAACTCGTAGCCGTAGATGCCGGCGGCGAGCGCCACGTCGCTGCCGCCAAGCGTCGTCAGCTTCGCGGCCCATTGGTCCAGATACTCCACGGCTTTGTCGGCGTAGCGTGTGTCGTCCGACACCTTCCAGCGCAGCGCGTCGCCATAGGCGGCGGCGATGTCGTTGTAGAGCGCGCCGTAGTTCTGACCATGCGTGGGATCATTGCCGCGATAGATGCCGACCTGCGGGTTCGGCTTGTTCGTCAGGCGCGTGTGACCGTTGGCGACGAGCACATTCCAGCTGTCGATCCACGGGGAAGCGTGGGCGCCGACTTTAGCGCGCATGCGTTCGAAATCCGCGTCGGTATGCAGCAAGCCGGGATGCGTGAAGGTGCGGGTTTGGGCAGTGCCTGCCGACGTCGCGCCTGCGTCGATACCGTCCGGAGCCGGAGCACCTCGGGACGCCTGACCGATGCCGTTCGCCGATGGTCGCTCACCGCCTGTCACCACGTCGCTTCCGTCGCCGCCGCATCCGGCCAGAAGCGCGGCACCAAGCCCCATCACGAAATGGCGTCGTGCAATATTCTCGATGTCGCCGAGTGGGACGATTTCCTCGGATGGCATCGTCGATGCTCCGTTGTCTCGCATATTGGGATCCCCAGTTTTTTAGCTATGGTCGAAGCAAAAATATGTACGAACCGTTCCGTATTCATCAGGAACGCGTAGCATTCTATCCAGTGCGACAGGGAGGTAATCAAGCGAAAAAAAACATATTCACTCATGACACGCAACTGTCACATCCGTGATGCACGGATTGAGGAATGCGCGAAGCGGCCGGGCACCGCCGTAGAACAAAACAAAGTCGAGCCTGGGCATGATCTGTTGTCCGTAGCGCACCCACGGCGCAGCACGCCACCTCGAATCCGACGACCCACCTGCCGATAGAAGTTCGGCGTTGACGGCTGCGGCCGAACTTGCATCTCTTGCCTCGCTCGGAATGCACGACCAAAGGCCGCGCATCTCACAACATGTGGGGGCGTGCGCCGCACTCCATACATCAACGTCCGAACCTGATGTATCGTGGCGCGAAGCGTGCGCGTCGCTTCGCCCGTGCGGAAGGTCATCCATTCCATGACCGCCTGCCCCCGGCGACAGCGCCCGCACGATCCTGCGCAACACGAAAGGCCGTCCGGCGCCCGTGCGGGCCCGGCCAGGCCTCGTTCACCGTCCGGAACCCGTCGCCATGAAAAAGCTTGTCAACCGCCCGTCCGATGTCGTGCGAGAAATGCTGGAAGGCATCGCGCGGCAGTCGCCGCATGTCGCGATCCTCGGCGACGAGCACGTGCTCGTCCGCCAGCCGCTGCCCGAACCCGCGCAGCGCCCCGTCGCCGTCCTATCCGGCGGCGGCAGCGGCCACGAGCCCGCACACGGCGGCTATGTCGGCGACGGGATGCTGAGCGCGGCCGTCTGCGGCGAAGTGTTCACGTCGCCGTCCACCGACGCCGTGCTCGCCGCGATCCGCGCCACCGCCGGCCCGAACGGCGCGTTGCTGATCGTGAAGAACTACACCGGCGACCGGCTCAATTTCGGGCTCGCCGCCGAACTCGCGCGCGCCGAAGGCATTCCGGTCGAGACGGTCATCGTCGCCGACGACGTATCGCTGCGCGGCCGCGTCGAGCGCGGCCAGCGGCGCGGGGTCGCCGGCACCGTGCTGATCCACAAGCTCGCCGGCGCGGCCGCCGCGCGCGGGCTGCCGCTCGCCCGCGTCGCGGCGATCGCGCGCGACGCGGCGGCCGAACTCGGCACGATGGGCGTCGCGCTCGACGGCTGCACGATCCCGGGCGCCGACAAGTCGGGCTTCAGCCTCGGCGATCACGAGATCGAACTCGGCCTCGGCATCCATGGCGAGAAAGGCGTCGAGCGCCGCGCGCCGCTGCCGGCCGATGCGCTGGTCGACACGCTGCTGTCGAGCATCGTCGCCGATCTCGTGCTCGACCGCGGCGAACGCGTCGCGCTGTTCGTCAACGGCCTCGGCGCGACGCCGGACATGGAACTCGCGATCGTGCTGCGCGCCGCGCACGACCACCTGCACCGGCGCGGCATCGTCGTCGCGCGCGCGTGGGCCGGCACGTTCCTGTCGGCGCTGAACATGCCCGGCTGCTCGATCTCGGTGCTGCGGCTGAACGACGAACGCGCGGTGCTGCTCGACGCGCCGACGCAGGCGCGCGCATGGCCGGGCGGCGGCGCGGTGAATACGCAGATCCGCGTGGCCTCCGCCGCCGCGCAGGAAGCGCCGCTGCCGCCCCTCGATGCGGCCGGCCGCGCGTGGGCCGCGCGCCTGCAACCGGCACTGCACGCGGTCGCGCAGACGCTGATCGATCACGAGCAGACGCTGACGGACCTCGATGCGGCGGCCGGCGACGGCGATCTCGGCGCGAGCATGCTGCGCGCGGCGCAGGCGATCCTCGCGCTGCCGGAAGCCGCGTACGGCACGCCGGCCGGCGCACTCTCGGCGCTCGGCGCTGCGTTACGCCGCGCGATCGCCGGCAGTTCGGGGCCGTTCTATGCAACTGCACTGCTGCGCGCGTCGCGCCGGCTGGCCGATAGCGCCGAGCCGTCGGCGCGCGACTGGGCCGCGGCGTTCCGCGGCGCGGTGGATTCGATCAGCGAACTCGGCGGCGCGCATGCCGGCGACCGCACGATGCTCGATGCGCTGGTCCCGGCCGTCGCGGCATTCGAGCGTGCGCTCGACAACGATCGCGATCCCGCGAGCGCGTGGGCCGCGGCGGTCGAAGCCGCCGAGCACGGCGCGCAGGAAACCGCCCGCATGACGCCGCGCGCCGGGCGCGCGAGCTATCTCGGCGAACGCGCGATCGGCACACCGGACGGCGGCGCGGTGGCGGTGTCGTATTGGCTGCGTGCGTTGCAGGCGCACATCGCGTAAAAGGGTGAAGGTTGAAGGCGCGACAGTGCGCCTTCAATGCAGCGGCACGCACGACGCCATGGCGCGCGACGTGCCGATGCCGTGGATCATTGCAATGCCGGTCGGCTTCGCCTCCGCCGACATTCGCATCGAACCGTCCGCAATCGATCAGCCCGTTTTCGTCCGCCCGGGCAACAACGCCGCACCAACCGCCGCCACGGCGAAACTCGCGAGCCAGCACCAATAGCCGATCGCGTCGAGATGCACGGGTTCGACGGTCCCGGCTTCATCGACGGCAATCTGGTGCTGCGACAGGAAACTCATCCCGAACAGCAACGCCAGACCGGCCAGTACGATCGCCTGCGCGCGGTAGCGCTTCACCGTCAGCAGCCAGGCGGCAAAGACGAACGGATTCGCGAGCCATGTATAGATGCCGTCGAGCAAGCCCATCCAGCCCGTCAGAAGCACCTGCCAGCCGTCGGCCCATGGATGCGGGGCGGGCGCGCCGGTGCGGAACGGCGTGGTGAACATGGCGACCAGATAGAACAGCACGCTGATCGCGAGCAGCACGGTCGTGGCGCGGCCCATCGGCAGGCGAACGGGCGCCATGGCGGGAGTCGAAGGTTTCATCGTCGGGCCGGGCGTCCGGCGTCGCGGCGCGCCGCCGGACACACCCGATGCACGTCGCTCAGACGCCTTCGACCAGCACGGCGCGATAGCGCGCGCCCTTGAAGCGGTGCTGGGCGACGGCCTGATATTCCGGGCCGTGATACCACGCGTGCGCGGCTTCCTTCGACGGGAACTCGACGATCACGACGCCTTCCGGGCCTTCGCCCTCGAGCGTTTCTTGCGGCCCGTAGGCTGCGAGCACCTTCACCGGATGCCCGGCGAGCGTGGCGCCGACCTTGCTCTGGTAGAGGTCGAATTCCTGCTGGTCCTGCATGCTTTCACGTGTAAACACGATGTAGGTGGCCAAGATACGTGCTCCTGATGCACTGCGTGGAAGGGAAAGGGACGACCGCGCATCGCCTCGTCCGGCAAACGGCACGCGACCTGCCCGCAGCTTACAGGGGATTGCCGACGAGCGTCGGGGCTGGCCGAGCGCGCCTCCGGCCGGCTTGCTGCGTGCGACACCGGTCAACCGCGTACGACTCCTGTCGCATGCGGATAACCGGCACGGGGCCCGTCACGCAAGCGTCGCCGTGGCCTGCATCGTCAGCCAGCCGTCGCGATCCTTCGCCCACAGCTCGATCGTCCGGCCATCATCCGACGGTTTGCCGCACAGCGTGAACGGCTCCCCGTCGAACGTCGGGCGCACCGCGCGGAATGCGAAGCTCGCGAGCGTCGCACCGGGCCGCTCGCGGTGCACGAGATCGACGAGCAGCGTCGCGATCAGCGGGCCATGCACGACGAGCCCCGGATAGCCCTCCTCCTGCGTCACGTAGCTGCGGTCGTAGTGGATGCGGTGACCGTTGAAAGTCAGCGCCGAATAGCGAAACAGCATCACCGCGTCGGCCGTGACCGTGCGCGACCACGTCTCGCCCGCCGGCGCAGCGACCGGCTTCGGCGCAGGCGAGCCCGGCTGCGGCGCATCGCGATAGACGATGTCGTGCTCCTCCTCGACACACAATGCGCCGTCACACTCGATCCGGTGCTGCACCGTCACGAAGACGAGCCGGCCGCTGCGGCCCGTCTTGTCCTCGATGTTCTCGATCGTCGATTCGCGCGTCGCGCGCCACCCCGTGCGCAGCGGCGCATGGAAGGTCAGGCGGCCGCCGGCCCACATGCGGCGCGGCAACGGCACGGGCGGAAGGAAGCCGCCGCGCTTCGGGTGGCCGTCGGGGCCGACTTCGGCCAACGGTGCGACGGGCAGGAAATAGAGCCAGTGCCACATCGGCGGCACGACATCGCCGGGCGGCGGGCGGTCGAGCGTGGCGGCGAGCGCGTTCAGCGGGAACGCGGTGATGTCGTCGCCGAGCGTTTCGGTCTTGCCCAGCCAGGCGTCGAGCGACGCCTGGCCGAGGGGCTGCGAGGATGAAAGGGACACGTGCGGAATCTCCGGGTGGCTTGCAACGGCCTCAATATGCACGCCGCGCGCCGTTTCGCGAAGCCGGATTTCCCGAACCCCGGCTTCGAACCGGCCTGACCTGCCGAGCGGCCCGGCCGGACGACTTTCATCTGACCATTCGATCGCAGCCGCCAAACGCGCCACCCGTTCCGGTAAAACCTTACAGCTTGACCATCCCCGGCACGCCGCCTAAATTGCATCAGACGATGCCTGCCGCGCCGCGTGCGACGTGTCATCCGGGTGACAAAAACGATAGTTTGCTATCGAATTAATTTGCCCCTATCATCTCGCCCATGACCAATCTGCACGACCTCCGCCTCGCCGTCAGCAGCCTTCTCGTGCTGTCCGCGCGCAAGTGGCGCCGCACCAGTGACGGCGTGCTGACCACGTACAACGTGTCCGAGGCCTGCGCGACGCCGCTGCTGATCGCCGGGCGCCTCGGAGAAGGCGTGCGCCAGGGCACGCTCGCCGAATACGTCGGCATCGAAGGGCCATCGCTCGTGCGCCTGCTCGACCAGCTGTGCGCGGCCGGCCTCGCGCGCCGCGACGAGGATCCGCACGACCGCCGCGCAAAAACGATCTCGCTGACGGCTGCCGGCCGTGCGGTCACCGCGAAGATGGAGGAAGACCTGCGCGTGCTGCGTGCACAGGTGCTCAAGGGTGTCACGCGCGCCGATCTCGAGGCGACGCTGCGCGTGCTCGACGCGTTCAATGCGTCCGAATCGCACACGCCCGCCGCGCGCCCCTCCCATACCGGCGACGCCACGTCATGACCTACCCGAGCCTTCGCGACTGGCTGTTCTCGGGCAAGACGTTCGCCGCGTCGATGCTCGCGCTGTATCTCGGCCTGTATTTCCAGTTGCCGCGCCCGTACTGGGCGATGGCGAGCGTCTACATCGTGTCGAACCCGTTCGTCGGCGCGACGCGCTCGAAGGCGCTGTATCGCGCACTCGGCACCGCGCTCGGCGCGGCCGCCGCGATCTTCTTCGTGCCGCCGTTCGTCGAGACACCGCTGCTGTTCGCGATCATCGTCGCCACCTGGTGCGGCACGCTGCTCTACCTCGCGATCTCCGATCGCACCGCGCGCAGCTACGTGTTCATGCTCGCCGGCTACACGATGCCGCTGGTCGCGCTGCCGACCGTGACCGATCCGTCCACCGTGTTCGACGTCGCGATCGCACGTACCGAGGAGATCGTGCTCGGCATCGTGTGCGCGAGCGTGGTGGGCAGCGCGATCTTCCCGAACCGGCTCGCGCCGACGCTGATCGAGCGCACCGACGCGTGGTTCAAGGATGCCGCGTTCTACGGCCGCGAGACGCTGTCCGGGCACATCGCCGGCAAGGCGCTGTCCGCGTGCCGGCAACGCCTCGCGGCGACCATCACGGGCCTCGAATTCCTGCTGAGCCAGCTGAGCTACGACCATGCGCACCCGCGCATCCTCGCGCGGGCGCAGGCGCTCGCTGGCCGGATGCAGTTGTTCCTGCCGCTGATGTCGTCACTCGCCGATCCGTTGATCGCGCTGATGCGCGACCTGCACATCCGGCCGGCCGGGCTCGACGAATTGCTTGCCGATGCCGCGAAATGGTTCGACGCGCCGCTGCCGGCCGTCAAGGCCGGCGCCGATGGCGACATGGCCGACGACCCGGTCGCGCAACGCCTGCGCGAGCGCATCGCCGCGCTGCAGCCGGCCGACGACGCGCTGGCGAGCTGGGACGGCGCGCTGCTGTCGAACGCGCTGTGGCGGCTGCGCCAGGTCATCGACATCTGGCAGGACTGCCGCTCGCTGCGCGCGCTGATCGGCAATGAAGCGGGCGTCTGGCAGCCGCGCTACCGGCACTGGCGGCTTGGCGGCACCGAGCGCTTCTTCGATCGCGGGATGATGCTGTTCTCGACGCTGACCGTCGTCGCCGCGATCGTGTTCGCGAGCTGGCTGTGGATCGCGTCCGGCTGGCACGACGGCGCCGCCGCCGTCACGCTCGTGGCCGTGTCGTGCAGTTTCTTCGCCGCGCTCGACGAGCCCGCGCCGCTGGTGTTCAAGTTCTTCCTCGCGACGACCGCGAGCGTCGTGTTCGCGGGCCTGTACCTGTTCGTCGTGCTGCCGCACGTGCACGATTTCGCGATGCTCGTCGTGATGTTCGCGGGCCCGTTCATCCTGATCGGCACGCTGCTGCCGCGCCCGCAGTTCAATATGGTGACGATGCTCGTCGCCGTGAACACGGCCACCTTCATCAGCATCCAGGGTGCGTACGACGCGGATTTCTTCGTGTTCCTGAACAGCAACCTCGCGGGTGTCGCCGGGCTGCTCTTTGCCTATGTATGGACGCGTGCGACGCGGCCGTTCGGCGCGGAACTCGCGGTGCGGCGCCTGCTGCGCTCGGGCTGGGAAGACGTCGCGCGCTCCGCGTCGACGCAGCCGCTCGACGACCAGCGCAACCACGCGTCGCGGATGCTCGACCGCGTCACGCAGTTGCTGCCGCGCCTCGGCGCATCCGACGACCATCGCCACCCGTCGATCGAGAGCTTCCGCGACCTGCGCATCGCGCTCAATGCGCTCGACCTGCGCCGCTCGCGCCGCCGGCTGTCCGGCGACGTACCCGACGCGATCGACCGCGTGCTGGCCGGCGTCACCGATCACTACGAACGCTGCGCCGCCGCGAACGCGCGCCAGCCGGCGCCGCCCGCGCTGCTTGCGACGATCGACGACGCCCTGCAACGCGTCGCGGGCCGCAACCTGCCGGCCGCCGCGCCGGCCGAAGACGGCGCGGCACCCGCCGCACCGGCCACGCCCGCCACGCATCGCCGGCTGCGCGACACGCTGCACGCGCTCGTCGGCCTGCGCCTGTCGCTGTATCCGGCCGCGGCCGGCCAGCCGCCGCAGGCGCCGGACGGAGCACGCGCATGATCCTGCTTTCCCATCCGTCCTTCCGACCGCGACCATGATCGGCGAAATCGACATTTTCGGCGTATTCGTGCCGGCCCCGCTCGTGCTGATGCTGATCGCCTACCTGATCAACATCGTCGTGCGCGCCGTGCTCGAGCGCGTCGGCTTCTACCGCCTCGTCTGGCACCGTTCGATCTTCGACCTCGGCATCTACGTGTTCGTGTTTGCCGCCGTCGTGATCGTTTCCCACCATCTCGTGGCTACCTAACGTGAAAAAAACCTGGCTCTCGGCAGGGCAAATCCTGCTCACCCTGATCGTCGTCGTCGTGGCTGCCGTCGTGCTGTGGCGCATCGTCAACTACTACATGTTCTCGCCGTGGACCCGCGACGGTCACGTGCGCGCCGACGTGATCCAGGTCGCGCCGGACGTGGCGGGCCTCATCACGTCGGTGCAGGTCGCCGACAACCAGGAGGTCAAGCGCGGCCAGGTGCTGTTCGTGATCGACCAGGCCCGCTACACGCTCGCGGAGCGGCTCGCCGAAGCCACGCTCGCGCAGCGCCGCGCGACGCTCGCGCAGGCGAAGCGCGAGTACGCCCGCAACCTGCAGCTCGGCAACCTGGTCGCGAGCGAGCAGGTCGAGGAAAGCCGCACGCGCGTCGAACAGGGCGAAGCCGCCGTCGCCGATGCACAGGTGTCGCTCGACACCGCGAAGCTGAACCTGCAGCGCACGACGATCGTCAGTCCCGTAGACGGCTACCTGAACGACCGCGCGCCGCGTGTCGGCGAATACGTGCCGGCCGGCCGCGCGGTGCTGTCGGTCGTCGACCGCAATTCGTTCCGCGTCGACGGCTACTTCGAGGAAACCAAGCTGCGCGGCATCCACATCGGCCAGCAGGTCGACATCATCGTGATGGGCGAGCCGCGTGCGCTGCGCGGCCACGTGCAGAGCATCGTCGCCGCGATCGAGGATCGCGACCGCACGCAGGGCGCGAACCTGCTGCCGAACGTGAACCCGGCATTCAGCTGGGTGCGGCTCGCGCAGCGCGTGCCGGTGCGCGTCGTGCTCGACGAAGTGCCCGACGATTTCCGGATGATCGCGGGCCGTACCGCGACCGTCTCGATGCGCGAAGCCGACACGCGCCGCAACGACCAGGCGAAGCCGGTGGCCGGCGCGTCGTCGGTCGTCGCGCCGGTATCGGCGGCTTCCGGCACGGCCGCCAGCGCGGCAGGAGCATCGCAATGAAGCGGCACGGTCTGCGCCTCGCCGCGACGCTCGCGCCGCTTGCGCTCGCACTCGGCGCGTGCAAGTCAGTCGGCCCCGATTACACGCTGCCGCAGCAGGCGTACGTGAATGCGCCGCTCGCGAACCATGCGCTCGACGATGCGAACGGCACGCTCGTGTCGCGCGACGCCGTGCCCGGCAACTGGTGGCAGCTCTACGACGACCCCGTCCTCAACGGGCTCGTGCGCGATGCACTGAAGTCGAACACCGACCTGCGCGTCGCCGCGGCCAACCTCGCGCGCTCGCGCGCGGCGCTGGAAGTCGCAAGCCAGCAGGGCGGCTTCTCGGGCCGCGCGGAAGCCGCCGTGCAGCGCGCCCAGGAGTCGGCCGAGCAATACCTGCTCGAGAACAAGCTGCCGGTCGTCAACGAAGGCGCGGTCGGCATCAACGTGTCGTACGAGATCGACCTGTTCGGCAAGCTGCGGCGCGGCGTCGAAGCCGCGCGCGCGGACAGCGAAGCCGTCAGGGCCGCCGGCGACCTGGCGCGCATCACGGTCGTCGCCGACGTCGTGCGTGCGTACGTCGAGTCATGCTCGGCCGGCGACGAGCTGGCTGTCGCGAAGCAGTCGCTCGCGCTGCAGAAGCAGCGCGTCGCGCTATCGCAGCGGCTGCGCGATGCCGGGCGCGGCAACCAGACCGACGTGACGCGCGGCGTGACGCAGGTGCGCACCCTCGCCGCCGATATCCCACGCTTCGAAGGCCGCCGCAAGGTTGCGCAATACCAGCTCGCCGCGCTGCTCGCACGTTCGCCAGCCGACCTGCCGAAGGCCGTTGCCGAATGCGAGCGCCTGCCGAGGCTGCGCCAGCCGATTCCGATCGGCGACGGCGCCGCGCTGCTGCGCCGTCGCCCCGACGTGCGCGCAGCCGAGCGGCAACTCGCGGCCGCGACCGCGCGGATCGGCGTGGCGACCGCCGCGCTGTACCCGTCGATCAGCATCGGTGCGTCGGCCGGCTCGGTCGGTGTCGCCGCCGACCTGTTCTCGTCCACGACGAATCGCTGGTCGTTCGGCCCGCTGATCAGCTGGTCGTTCCCGGTCAACGGCCAGCGTGCGCGCGTACGCGAGGCCGAAGCCGCAACAGGTGGCGCGCTCGCGCACTTCGACGGCGTCGTGCTGAACGCGCTGCGCGAAACGCAGTCGAGCCTCGCGACCTATGCGGCCGACGTGCAGCGCACGGAAGCGCTGCGTACGGCGTATGAATCGGCTCGCAATTCCGCCGACGAAACACATCGCCTCTATCTCGCCGGCCGCGAGTCGTTCATCTCCGATCTCGACGCGACGCGCACGCTGACGAGCGCGCAGGCGCAGGTGGCGGCAGCCGAAGGCCAGGTCGCGACCGACCAGGTTCGGCTCTTCCTCGCGCTCGGCGGGGGGTGGGATGACGACGGTACGACGGCCGCTCCGGACGCCCGTCCCGCCACCACGCGCACCGCCCCGACACCCGCGACCAGCGAGTAATTACGGCAGCGCTGTTATCTTCAGTACATCACGCGCACCTGGGGAAACGCTCGGCGGCGGCGGGCTTTCCTGATTCGCGCCATCGCGCCGGAAGGACGACGAACACCCACGTTGACGGTAAACTGGCCGATGCATTTCCATTCATCTTCCGCTGTCGAACAGGTAGCGGCATCCACCCGGAGATCCATCATGCGAACCAGCGCCCGCAATCATTTCGCCGGCCAGGTCAGCGCCGTCAAGACCGGTGCCGTCAACGACGAAATCACGCTCCGCACGCAGGACGGCCTCGACATCGTCGCCGTGATCACCCACGGCAGTGCGGCTTCGCTGGGCCTCGCGGCCGGCTCGAAGGCATTCGCGCTCGTGAAGGCGTCGTCGGTGATCGTGATGGTCGACGTCGACAGCAGCAAGGTGTCGGCCCGCAACTGCGTCGCGGGCACCGTATCGTCCGTTGCGAAAGGCGCGGTCAATTCGGAAGTCGTGATCCAGGCCGCGGGCGGCGCCGAAATCGTCGCGATCGTCACCAACGACAGCGTCGATCGCCTCGGCCTCGCAAGCGGCACGGCTGCGTCCGCGATCTTCAAGGCATCGAGCGTGATCGTCGGCGTCGAATGAGCGCGTGACGATCGCGATGGCGATCCGTCTGGCACCGCGCATTCACACGAATCACGCCGTGCGGCTACCGGTCGGATGCGTACGATGACCACCGCGATCGATCACGCTCGGCAACGGGGCGCCGCAAACAGATGCGCGCGCGATGCGCCGCACGCCCCATAAACGGTTACCTTGCGCACCGTATCGCCTGCTGGTCATGACGCGCTCAATGCCGGTGCCGGTGATGAATGTCCGGAAAATGCGCGTGGCTGTGCGTGATCGGCAGATGCACGTGCGGATGCGTGTGCGGTTCGTTGCCGTCGTACGCAAAATCGTGCGCATGCAGGTGATGTTCGTCGTGCCGATGCCGATGCGTGTGCTCGAGTGGCTCGTGGGTGTGCGTGTGTTCATGCCGTTCGCGAACGTGCAGCCAGATGCCGAGCGCCATCAGCACGGCAGCGATCCAGAACGTCGCGGGCGGCAGCGCGGGCCAGATCAGCAGCGACAGCACGACGCCGAACAGCGGCGCGATCGAGAAATATGCGCCCGTCCGCGCGCTGCCGAGATGACGCAGTGCGACGACGAACAGCACGAGGCTGATTCCGTAGCCGCCGAGCCCCGTCAGCATCGCGGCAGCCGTGACCGGGACAGCCGGCAGCGTCGCGCCGGTCGCCAGCGCGATGCCGATGTTCACGGGGCCGGCGATCAGCCCCTTCGCGCACGCGATGACCATCGCATCGTTTGCGGCCACCTTGCGGGTCAGGTTGTTGTCGACCGCCCAGCACAGGCAGGCGCCGACGATCAGCAACGCGCCGACCGGCACGCCTGCGTGGCCCGGCGTCCACGACAGCAGCGTGCCTCCGGCGACGATCGCGACCATCCCGAGGAACACCTGCGAATCCACGTTCTCGCGAAACACGACCCACGCGATGACGGCCGTCAGCACGCCCTCGAGATTGAGCAGCAACGCACTCGTCGCTGCTGGCGTGCTCGACAGCCCGAGCATCAGCAACGCCGGGCCGGCCACTCCGCCCGCCGCAATCGCGCCGGCCAGCCAAGGCAGGTCTGCACGCTGCAGCGGCGCGGCGTCGGCGGTCGTCGCATGCCGGTTGTGCAGGCGGCGAAGCAGGATCCCGATACCGAGCCCGACGCCGCTGCCGAGATAGAACAGGCCGGCGACCATGAACGGCGACATCGCGCCGATCAGCGCCTTGGCGAGCGGTGTTGCGGCGCCGAACAGCGCGGCAGCGGTGAGCGCGACGAGAATCGCGGAATGTCTCGAGTGCATGATTCGGTTCGAATTGACGTTGAAAGGCGCTGGCCGTCGCAGCGGGTTGCGTCGCGGTGGGCTTTTCGCCCCTTTCGCAATGAAAGCTGCATGGCAGCCGGCGAGCTTGCGTGCGACCTGACGACATCGACGAGATTATCGCGCGTCATCATGTCACGGTGACCGAGTGCGATCGTCCACGCGCCAGTCGACCGTTTCCGCACGCCGTTACTTTAGGAAAACGAATTAATCGAACGAAGCGTTGCCGCATTCGCGGCATGCGTACCGTTCATGCGCAAACGATAACGTCGAAACAACGCGCGTGCAGCACCGATCGGCGAACTTTCTTCGTCCGGTCGCGTGGTCTGTTCGAGGTGGGATAGATGAGAGCCCGGCACGTCGAGCACCGGAGGGAGCAGTCCTGACCTGCCTCGATCGAGGCAGGTCAGTCTGTCGGGTCATCCACCGCACGCGATGTGCGTGCGGGAAAGCGCCGTGCGGTATGCAGCGGCGCGGTGCGGATTACGCGTTTCCGGCCGTTTGCTGCTCGACCTGCGGCGCTGCGTCGGCTTGCGCTTCCACGTTTGCCGGTTGCGGCTCTGCGGCGGCCTCGGCGGGCTGTTCGGCCTTCGGCTGCTGGGGCGCGCCCTTGGCCGATTGCCCCGCGCCCTTGTTGCCGGGGCGACGAGCCTTCAGGCGGCGTGCCCGCGCTGCGTCGTCATGCGTGACGCGCCCTGCTTCGTTACCCTGCAGATCGACCCGCACCGCGTCTTCGACGAGGCACGACCAGTAACGGTTGCCACGGCACCACGTCGACATCGCTTCACGCAGTTCGGCTTCGTTGAGCCCGACGGCCTGTGCTTCACGGGCGAGGTCGTCCCAGATACCGACCTTGAGCGGCACTTTGGGGGCCGGATTCTTCGGGAACGCACGTGGAAACTTACGCTGCAGTTTGCCGATCGCAACGATGACCGGATCGACCGGCGCCGCCGGCTTCGCCGAAGCCGGCTTCGCGCGGTGCGCCGCTTTGCCGCCGGCCGCAGCCGGCTTGGCGCCACGCTGCGGCTGGTCGCCGGACTTCGGCTTCGCGCCGGTGTCCGCCGGCGCTGCCGGCCGCTTCGCGTTGCGCTCCTGCTTGGCCTTCGCTGCGAGCTGCGCCCGCAATTCGGCAAGTTGTTCAAAACCCATAAATTCAATCCACCAGGAATATAAGGTGTGGTTCGTGCGGCCATGCCGCGCGGCGCACAAGCGTCGCCGCCATGCGTGCGACCCGTCTGCCACCGATGCGGAACACTACGGGGCCGCATCGCGCACGCCACTCTGTTTTCAGGCACCCGGCCACGATGCCGGACAAGGCAGGAGTGGAAGTATACCGGTACGCGCGGCGGCCGGTTGACTCACTGGTCTGCGTTGGCCCGATTCGGGGTACCGGAAATGCGTCCGTGCGGTCGTGTTGCGCATTATATGGATACGTTTCCGGAAGTCACGCCGTTCACGCTCGTTGGCTGGAATCGGGGCCGTTTTCCGTGCTGCGATTGCCCCGGCGGCACCGCTCGACGCCCGACACGGGGCATTCCGCCTCGGGACGTCGAACGTGATCCCGCCGCACCCGTGCGTCTCGGCCCCGGCTGCGATTTTGCATCCCGGGCAGCGGCGTCGGCTGCGTGCGAATCGACGATCACGGCGATGGAGCGGCGCAAGTGCCGTACCCGTTCGACAGCATCGGTGCCCGCACACGACTCGTTGCGTCCGCACCCATCCCGCGGCGCACGAAGAGGCCGAAAAGTGCGTAGTATGGTCGGATCGATGTCGTCGGCAGCGTGCGTCGGCCCGTTTCGCCGCGTCCGACCGGCGCCCCACCGACATCCCGCTTGCCTGCAAAAGAACGAACCGGTTGCACGAAACGGAGCACAGAGATGGTTCCCCCAAACGACATCCCGCACGAAGGCATCACGCGCGAGGAGATTCACCATCGGCAAATCGACATGCGCGGCTATCGGCGCAGCGACGGCCGGTTCGAAGTAACGGCCTGCCTCGCGGACCGCAAAACCTTTGATTTCACGCCGCCGGGCGGCACACGCACGGTGGCTGCGCTGTCGCCGATCCACGACCTCGGCGTGACGCTGGTCTTCGACGCCGACATGGTCGTGCGCGCCGTGTCCACGTTCCTCCGGTCGCATCCGTATGCGCAGTGCCCGGGCGGCGGCGACTCGCTGCAGGCGCTCGTCGGATTGAGCATCGGCGCGGGCTGGAACAGCGAGATTCGCAAGCGCCTGCCGTCCTGCGATACGTGCACGCACCTGAAGGAGTTGCTCGGCCCGATCGCCACCACGGCCTATCAGACGATGGTCGGCATGCGGAAGTCGTCGCTCGAGGCGCGCGACAGCGACGGAAAACCGCTCAAGATCGACAGCTGCCATGCCTATGGCGCATCGCGCGATCTCGTGAAACGTCTTTGGCCCGAATATCACCGGCCTTCCGAGGCGGCAAAGGGCAGCTAAGGGCCGGGCATTCGGCCAGTCCCGCGCACCATACGGTCGTTGCCGCTCGAGGACGCGCACGTCGCATGCATGATCGTGCGTCGACCGGCCATCGCAGTTGCAGCGCCGGCGATCAAAAAACGCCTAGTGAGAGCCCCGCTGCAAGCCCGGCGCCCAATTCCGCGCAGCGCGCGAGATCGTCGCCGTCGATCGTCTTCGCCGCGAGGATGCGCTCCGGCGTCTGCGCGTGGGTACAGACGATCAGGCCCGGCGCCACGTTCTTCAACCGCCATCCGGTCGCGATCCGGTCGATCTGGCGCAGCGCGTTCTGCCCATCGCTTCCCGCGCAGATCATCACCGCATACGGGCGGCCGTTCACGCGATCGAGCACCGCGTAGTAACAGCGGTCGAAGAAATCCTTCATCAGCCCGGACATTGCCGCGAGATTCTCCGGCGTTGCGAACAGATAGGCGTCGGCGGCCAGTACGTCGTCCGCGCTCGTCGCATCGGCGCGCAGCAGCCTCACGTCGACGCCGGTTTGCTCGCGCGCAGCGCCGGCGGCCGCTTCGGCCATCTGTTGCGTGCCTCCGGTCATCGTGTGATAGACGATCAACAGCGTCTTCATTCGTCGTGACTCACGTTCGGTTTCAGGTGCGTTGACGGCGTCGCCGATTTCCGCGGAATGGCCAGAGGTCCGATGAGGCAACCCAGCGTTCGCAGCCGAGGATCTGCCGGCTTGCCCGTTCGCCGGTGCGAGGCACGCATCGATCATGCGCGTTGCGCCAGGTTCGATTCGCGCGAGTTCGACCGGATACACATACGGTCAGTCCGTTACGCCGCGCAATGCGTCGGCATGTTCCGGCTGCGCGTAGTACGCGAGAAACATGTCGGCGGCGGATTCAGCGACTTTTTGTTGCTCCGGCTCCGCGAGCGGCGGCTGGCCCATCGTTATCTGTGGCCAGAACGCGAATGCTTTCACGACACCGTGCAACTGATGCGCGGCAAACACGGGATCGGCGACGGACAGGCGTCCGGCCGCCGCGGCCGTCCGCACCCAGACCGTCATGTCTTCCTCGCGTTCGCCGAGGCGCTCGACCATGTCACGCGCACGTTCCGGCGAATGGATCGCCGCGCCGATCGCGACGCGTGCGAGCGACAGAAATGCCTCGTCGCTGAGCAGGCGCATTTTGCGATCCAGCAATGCGAGCAATTGCTCGCGCAGCGGCACATCGGCACGATAGGTTGGCGAACTGCCTGTCCGCGTCGCATCCCACAATTTTTGCAGGATGGCGGCGAACAGCGCTTCCTTGCCCGGGAAGTGGTTATAGACCGTGCGCTTCGACACGTCTGCACGCGCAGCGATGCGGTCCATGCTGGTCGCGTCGTAACCGGACGCGAGAAATTCCTCGATGGCCGCATCGACGATGGCCGCGCGCTTTCGATCGGTCAGGCGCTGAGGGGGAGTACTGGGATCCATTCAGAAATTTTACACCGGGTAGTTTACTTATCCCAGAAATAAACTACACTGTTTAGTATACTTTCTCTTCCGGACGAACCGACATGGCATCGCCTCTCGTTTTGATTCATCGCATTCTGGGTTTGGCGGCCGCCCGGCGCGGCCGCGCGCTGTCTGGCGGCTCGCCGCAGCACAACGGCGAGCGCTTCAGCAATGTCGCGCCCCGTCCGGTCGAGGGGTTGGGCAAAACGTTCGGGATCGCCTGGAACATGTTGTTCAACAAGCCGCGCAATACCGTGCCCACCGGGCTGTTACCCGTCGATTCGTTGACGCGCGCGGCGCTCGACGCGGCCCCCGATCGCAGCCTGTACCGGCTTGGACATTCGACACTGCTGCTCAAGCTGCGCGGCGAATTCTGGCTGACCGATCCCGTGTTTGCCGAGCGTGCGTCGCCGTTTCGGCGCGTCGGCCCGAAGCGCTTTCATGCGCCGCCGATTGCGCTTGAAGATCTCCCGCCGCTGCGCGGCGTGATCCTGTCGCACGATCACTACGATCATCTCGACCGCGACACGGTGCTCGCGCTTGCGGCCACCACCGGCGTGTTCGTGACGACGCTGGGGGTCGGCGACCGCCTGATCGAATGGGGCATCGACGCGAAGAAAGTTCGCCAGCTCGACTGGTGGCAAAGCGTCGACGTGGCCGGCCTGACGTTGACCGCGACCCCTGCCCAGCACTTTTCCGGACGCAGCCTGTTCGACGGCAACAGCACGCTGTGGGCGTCCTGGGTGATCGTCGACGACGACTTGCGCGTGTTCTTCAGCGGCGACACCGGTTACTTCGACGGTTTCCGGACGATCGGCGAGCGCCTCGGGCCGTTCGATGTCACGCTGATCGAAACAGGCGCATACGACGCGCAATGGCCGTATGTGCACATGCAGCCGGAAGAGACCGTGCAGGCGCACATCGATTTGCGCGGACGCTGGCTGGTCCCGATTCACAACGGCACGTTCGATCTCGCGATGCATCGCTGGCAGGAGCCGTTCGAGCGCGTCACGGCACTGGCAATCGTGCGAGGCGTCGATCTGTCGACGCCCAGGATGGGCGAGCGCCTCGCACTCGACGAACCGCATCGCGGCGAGCGGTGGTGGCGCACGGTCGACGAGCGCGTGACGTCGGTTGCGACGAAATCGCGCCGCTGGACGCTTTGCGCGTCGCAGGCCACGAAGTAAAACCCGCCGATCGTCGTCCATTTTTCCCCGGAGCGCGGCAAGGCCGCGACTCCGACAGGCGCGTTGCCGGCGTACCCGCACGTCGACGGGAGGCGACAACGCAGCCGATGAACTGCATGGTCGAGCCGAGCTTCGGTCTCGTCGTCCAGGGCACGATGCGGCCCACTCAGAGCGGCGACGTGTATCTCTGCGACGCCAACCGCTCTCTGATCACGTCCCTCGACTTGCCCGGTTCGATGCAGGTCATCGAAGCCAGCCGCGAAAGGCCATTTCTCGGAATCGGGCTCAAGCTTGATTTTCGCGTCACGGCTGAACTGATGGCGCTGGTCGCAGCGGATCACGAGGAAGCCCCGGCAGGCCGCGGCGTCGTTGTCGGCGATATGAACGAACCGCTCTACGACGCGGTGAACCGCTTGCTGGCGTTGCTGGATGACTCGAACGCCATCGCAGTTCTCGCTCCGTACATCGAGCTGGAAATCTATTACCGTCTGTTGACGAGCGACTAGGGTGCCCATCTGCGTCAGATAGCGTCCCCCGGCAGCCAGGGCAACCGCGTGTCGCGGGCGATCCAGTGGTTGCGGACCCATTACGACGAGTGGGTCGACGATCTGGCGGCGCAGGTATCCGCGGAATGCTTGGGTCGGCCCTTCACGCGTGAAGGGCGACCCGCTTGAGCCAAACGAGCGCAGCGAGATGCGCGCTTGTTGCCAGCTCCGGATTGATTGCTCGACAGCCCACCGCGAATTCAAGCTAAGTATCGAACGGTTCGTGGGCGCTTCGCGGCGTCGGAGCTGTATCCGCAATCGCATGTGTTCACTGGCTAGAGGCAAGTCGTCTCATATCGATGATTTGATGAGGACTATGCTGTCTCCGCAACCAAGTCGTCTTAGTACCCTCCGGACGCTCGTCCACAAACGCTGCAATGCTGGGAATCTCGCGCCACGCTGCGAACCATCGATTTGCGCGGCGAGGGTGTGCGTTGTCACGTGACAACTCTCGCAGCTAGATCCACGCAGGCGCCTAAGAAGGCGCTCGATGCCCTGCCCAGATGCATCTGATTCGCCTCAGTTCGATTTGTCTCGGCATCGATATCGACCGAATATGTTTTAAATACAACATTTTACGTATCATAAACTACAAAATGACCCGTATTCACATCGCCTCTGGCTCGAACAATGCGAAATGACCATGCGCCCCTATTTACGGGGCTGATCTCGATGATTTTGCGTGAAACAACATGAAGAATATAGCGCAACCCATTGCCAGATAAGGATTTCTGCGAACACCGAATTTCTGGAAAATGTTTCACGATCCGGCCCGGTTGAGTTGCTATGTGGCCATCAACCCTCGAGTTCGCTGCGAATCGCAGCCTCATTTGCATAGCTGCAGCGCAGAAGCTCTCGGCTGTACCGGTCACGCAACCCAAGGATCCCGCGGCAAGCCCTAGCCCCTCCCCTTCCGCACAGCACACTCGCAATGGAGGGCAGACCATCCCAATTAAATGGGGCCATATCAGTGAAGCCCGTTATACTCACTCGTGCGCACAACGCAGCAAGCTGACCGGCGCCTTCCTTCTCGCACGTGATCGCGAATAGTCAGCGATGTAGCCCCCCATATCTGCGGACCTATTGATGACTGAGGCTCTTCGACATAGGCGCCACGCCAGATATACGGCGCAACCCGTCGCTTCGGCACTCAATCTCCCCGATACAACACTTCAGTTGTCACGTGACAACGCCCCAGCCAGTTCACCCGAGAAACTGCATGTCGAGACGGGGCCGCGATACGAATCTCTTCTTTGGCGATCCATACGCTCATGCACTATGAAGTCCGATGACAAGTCGTCCTGGAGCCGATTCGGCACCGACGCGACCTGCCGCTCCGAACCGATTGTCACGTGACAACTCATCTGGCCAGAAGCACCCATGTTCAAACCAAAAGCCAGATTTCGAGCGTCGAATGATCTCGCCGTAGCTTTAAGTGGAATCGAAGGATGACCTAGCCGGATTACGTCGAGAAGGAGCAAAACTCTGCTGCTTGTCACGTGACAACCAGGTTTCCTTGCGACGGCCATGAACCGACTAACGAAAATCGTGGTGATTTTTACCGCAACCACCACGACCTCAAGCGCCCAGTCTCCATTTGCCAACGCAGCCATCGACATTGAGATCGAGATTCATCGAATTTCTACTCAATCCTCGTACTTGCTTTTCAATTTCGGTCGTCGATTTTATTTTTACTCGACCATCAATCACGACTGACTCGTTAGCCATTCGGCCCACTTGTCACGTGACAACCGCATCGATCCTTAAGACATACATCGCGTCGAAGGCTTTTCTGGACATTTTGATAATAACTGCATATATTACGCAAAACTCCGTGGAGGAATTTAATGGCTTTCAAGATCGCCGTCAGTAATCAAAAAGGTGGGACTGGAAAGACAACCATCTCCGTCAATATCGCCGCTGCATTCGAAGCTGGCGGCAACAAGGTCGCGCTGATCGATGCCGACCCTCAAGGCACGTCGGTCCGGTGGGTGACGAGCGGCGAGAACACGCTGCCGATGACGGTTCTCTCTCTGGCCCCTGCCGGTCGCGGCATCGGCGGCGAGATCAAGAAACAGGACGCGAACTTCGACGTGATCGTGGTCGACTGCCCCGGCAACCTCGAAGACCCGCGAATCGCCTCCGTACTCGAAGTCGCCGACTTCTGCCTCGTGCCGCTGTCACCGTCGCCGGCCGATCTCTACAGCACGGTCGCGATGATCCGCATGATCGAGTCGATGCGATCCATCCGTAACCCAAATCTTTCTTCCGCATTAATGCTGAATAGCGTTAATGGAAAAACTAAAATGCGTGAAGAAATTTTAAAAATTCTAAGGGCTGAAGAAATAGGGGAGCATCTGCTCGACAGCCAGATCGCGCAGCGCGAGGTCTACCGTCAGACGTTTGCGCTCGGCACCACGATCCATCACCACAATCGATATCTGAAGGGCCTGAAAGAAGCCCGTGCGGAAATCGAAAAGCTGGTCACGGAAATGGCCCAATACATCGCGTCGACGCGCGCTACCGGAGCCGCCCATGGCTAAGGACACATCGAAAGACAAGAAGCCGACCGGCAACCTGCATCTCGCAGCCGGCCTGTTGCGCGGACTCGCGCAGGAGAATGCGGCACTCGAAACGCGGCTGCCCGAACCGGCGGCCGCACCGAACGTCGTCGGCGAAACGGCGCCCGCCGTCGGGCCGGCCGCGGCCACGCCGGCCAGCGCACCGGATCTTGGCGCGCCTCAGAAGGTATTGGTCAAGGATTGCATTCCGAACCCGTTCAACCCGCGCGTGTTCTACTCGGAGTCGAGCCTGCACGAGCTCGCCCTGACGCTGAAACGGGAAGGGCAGATCGAACCGATCAAGGTTACGCGGCTCCCGGAGTTTCCCGGCAAGCTCGTGGTGATCGACGGACAACGCCGGCTCCGCGCGACGAGCATCAACGGCGATGAAACCATCAACGCCACGTTCCGCACGGATCACACGCCGGAGCAGCTCTACACGATCGCGTATCGCGCGAACCACGACCACGAACGCCAGACGATCTTCGACGATGCGGTCGCGTGGAAGCGTCTCCTCGACGAGAAAGTCTTTTCCGACCAGAACACGCTGGCGGAAAAGATCGGCAAGGACAAGGCATCGATCAGCAAGACGCTGTCGCTCAACGCACTCCCGAACACGCTCCTGGAACGGATGGCGAGCGCGAACGACGTGGTCGGCCTGCAGGCGGCGTACTTCCTGAAGCTGATCTTCGAGCGCCTGGGCGAGCCGACTGCCGACCGGCTGCTAACGGCCGTGATCGACCGGAAAAAGTCGGTTCGTGATCTGGAGAATTTCCTGCGTGCGCAAAGCGACGGCAGCAAGAAAGCGGGACGTACGCGTTACAGCGTTCGCCATGACTTCGCGCTCGAATCGCGAGCGATCGGCCAGTTGAAAACCTATCCGGACGGGCGTCTGGATCTGCAACTCAAGGGCGTCGACGCATCGCATCAGGAAGCGCTCGCCGACAAGCTCAAGACCGTCATCGACGCGTACGTTGCCGAACTGGCAACGACCACGCAACAGTAACGCGCGAAAGGCAGAAGGCCTCGCATCCGCGTTGCACCACGAAGCCGGACGACAACGTCCGGCGCGCGACGCGCATCCGGCTGCGAGGCCTGGTTCAGTTGCTGGCGAGACTGCTTTTCAGCAGGAATTCCAGCAAGTCGTCCGAGGTCGGTTCGCCCCACGTATCCAGCGCGAGCCATCGGAAGAAGCTGGTCTGCGCGAGCTTGCTCGCCTTCTTCTTCGGCGACAGCGTCAGGTCCTTCGAGCCTGCCACCGTCTCGTTGTAACGCTCGATCAGCTTGGTCTGGTCGTCGATCTCCAGTTCGCGGAAATACGCGCCGGCTTCCTCGACCTTCGCCGCCAGATATTTGTCGCGAATCTGTTCCTGCTTGCTCTGCGCGGATTCCTTCGCCGGCGCCGACGCTTCCGTTCCCTGCCCGTCGGACAGCGTGTAGCCGTGCGTGAGCGCCTTGCGGAAATACGCGGCCACGTTGTCGACCGGGGCCGCATTCTTCTTCGTAGTCCGATTGAGCGTATAGGCAATCGCCGCCTTGATGCGCTGCACGCCATATTGCGTGATCAGCCGGCGCGCTTCCGAGCGCGGGATGCCGAACTTCGCGACCTCCTCGACCAGCGCTTCATTCTTGACGTCGCCATCCTCCACCGTATCGGTGCTCTGCTTGCGCGTCACCTTGAACTGAACCGCCTCCACGCTCCGGCCGGACTTGTGTTCGATCAACTCGAGCGTGTGATCCGAAACTTCGTTCACCTCCTGAATGCATGGCACCAGGACCTTGCTCTTGAACAGCTTGTATTCCTTGTACGACTGCGACGCCTTGTCCTGGCCGAGAATGAGGTCACGAAATTTCGGCAGCGGGATCTTCGCGGTGATGCCGATCCCCTCGTAGCGCACCGTGTTTTCCCACAACGCGAGCGAGTGCGACCGCCGGAACTCGCGGGCGATCCGCATATCGATCAGTGCGTAGATCTCGGGGTTGAGCAACTCGCTGCGAATCTGGTCGGAGAAGCTGTACTTCAGCACCGATTGCTCGAGCTCCGCGCCGGCGAGCAGGCCCGACGCTTTCCAGACGGTCGACCGATCCGCGGCCAGATAGTCCCAGTTGACGACGGTACTGATCAGCGAGTTGACCGTGTCCTTCACGTACTTCGTATTGTTGCTGTTCAACCCGCTCTCGTGCGAAAGCGACGCAAGCGAAATCGAGAAGCTCGTCCGGCCTGGCTCGAAGGCCTCCTGTCGAAGCGCGTTCTTGATCAGCGAGCTGAACATCTTGCGCTGCTGCAGGCCGATCTTTCCGGACTTGGGCGCGATATGAATCGCCTGGACCGCCTTGCGCAGCAAGTCGGGAGGCTCGGGTGTCTGAAACAGTGAAACCTGTTTGTCTGAGCCTTTGCTTGCGGGCTTGCGCGGCATCGTAATGTCCGGATAAGGTGACCTTGTTGAGTGCGGACTTTATACCTTTTCCCGCCGAGGAGCAACGCCCTTGCTCCGGCTTTACTTGCACTGTCTCCGCTAACCTCCCGATATAAAAGGAAAATTCTCAATCAGAAGATTTGTGCGGGACCCCATATCCAGCTACCTTTCGACAAAAATGCTTCCCACAAGCCGCTACCTTTCATGCCCGGACGTGGAAACCCGGCATGAGATTTGCCCTTGGCGAGGTAACCATCCATGGGAAGCAAATGTGGAGAATCGGGATCGTTGGGTGAATTCGTGGTGCTCCGCAGCACAGACCAGGTTTCTTCCCATAACTTGCTACCTTCACCGATTCCCACAGGAGGGTACCTTTCGACAGGCTCCGGCTTCGATGCCTGCGCTGATTTCAGCCCTGAAGGCAACCATCGCCCCCATAAACGGCAACCCATTGTTTTCCCCATAAAAGGTTACCTGTCTGTCCCATCGATCCTGTCCGTGGGAGCGTGCCGCAGAAAATCCTTGAGAAAGGCAATCGAGCCGCCCCAAATGTGACCCATAACTGGCTACCTTTGAGGTGCCCCATAGCCGGCTACCCGAGAAAAATCACTGTGCGACCCGGCGTTCACGGATCCCAAAAGGCGCCCCATAAAAGGCTACCCACCGGCATCCCCATAGACGACTACCCAATGCGTTTCCGGGCCGATTTCCCATAACCGGGTACGCTCGCCCCATATCCACAACCCCGATTCCCCACAACGCGGTACCCGAATCCCCAAATCCACAGACCTTAACTCCCAAGCCCTTACACCTGTGCTCCCATAAATGGGTACCGAACATCCCTCAAACCCTTGTCAGATAAGGCTGTGAGCCGTCCAAAAGTAGTTAAAGAAGTAAACGTGGTTTACAAAAGATGTAAACACACGTGCGCTTCCACAGAAAGACGAACCCCATAAACCGCTACCAATGGGAGCCGTCTATGGTGTCCCTGGCATCTAAACACCTCGATTCGCGCCTGGAAACAATGACTTGGCGCCCTGTTCTACACAGGCTTCAGGCCCGACAAGGCTTCGAAGAAAGGTGAGTACACACTCACATGAGCCTGAAACGTAGAAACCTATGGGAGAAAAACGGTGGAAACGCCCCCGTTTCCAGGTACAGGTTCCCATTTATGGGATCCAAAAAGCGGCTCCGTGACCGCCACTGCGTCCGTTGTCGACCCGAAAAGCAGATCAGCGATCCGGAAACACGAATCTCGCTGGTTTCGTTCACAGCAGTTTGAAATCATCCGGGACGGCAGCCGAAGGGTTTTTTGCACTCATGCTTCGCTGTCCATGGACAAGTTTTTCCGTTCGCCCGCGCGCGTCTCTCGTCAAATTTAGCCTGTGGACCGTGTACGGAGGAAACAGGTGTCGTTCGCTTGTCTGCCTCGGTGGTCTTCCAACTTTCTACCTTTGGCGCCATCAACCGAATTTCGATGCTGTGCGCCTCGGCCACGAGGAGAGGCCCTGGAACGGCTTCCCGCAGATGAACCGGGTGGATCGCACTGTCGGCACGCGTCGCCGGCTCCTGGGTCGATCCAGGGCACGCCGCGAACCAACGTGAAGATGTGGGCAACCAAGAAGCTCACCGCAATCGAATTCGAGCGATGATCCCGAACATGCTCACCTTCCGACAGTTTTGAATCCTGTAAAAGCTCACCAATCAGGCAAGGCCACAGGAATCGACATGCTGTGCTGGCACCGTCACCCGTCTGGGACGCCGGGCAACCCAAGCTGCGGAATGAAAAGCCTGTGACTCGCGCAACGTGCGCGATGCGTTCCTGAGCAGAATCGGACGGCTCACAAGCGTTGCCGCGACATCGCAACCCAATGTGCCACGGTCACCAGACGAGCGCAGCGACATCGATGCGGCACCGTCGGCGCAGCCGTGAAGTGAATCCCGCTATTGTCTTCACCGCACGCAATGTGTTCACACCATTCGTCATACGGACCACAGGACCAAGCGGTGACGCGTTGTACCGGCTCAGGCAACGCTCGGCATCACAGTGCGGCGATTGGTTGCCGGATCGCGAATGCTGTGCGCCGTGGAGATGCAATCGTGCATACCTTGATCGCTGCAAAACCGAATCGTGGTCGTTTATGGGAGGAACCGCCGCTTGAGCCGCGTCGATTGGCAACACAGCACACAGTTCGACTGCTGATGCTGTGATCGCGACTGGCCTGATAACAGTCACATCAGGCGTGAGCATGCGGGCAACACCACCTGTGAAACAGTCGTGGATAACTCGCCTCGCACGGTACCGCGCGTACATGGTCCATCCTCCACGCTGAATCCTGGGTACATCGACCGCTTACTGTCGCCGCAGCAGCACGATCGGCACACGGATCGCTACGTGCGTCACACTTCGTCCTGTCCGTGACCGTCGACCGGCATCCACGTTTTCTCCCATACGTGTATCCCCAACTCCGTTCTCACGTTGGCGCCACATTTCTCGCGACGCGGTTATGATGCACAGGTCCCGAACGCGGCATGACAACCGATCGGGGCAGGGGCGGTATCTCGATGGTCTTTCAATCCGCGATAAACCAGAAAAGAGAGTTCAGCGATGCAAATCCAGATCAGAAAACTCACGCTGGCTGCTACCGCAGCTGCGTTCCTGTTCGGCTCGGCAGTTCCTGCGTTCGCGCAGACCGACGCCAGCGCACCCGCGGCACAGGACGCGAAGGCAGCGAAGAGCCAGGCACGCAAGGCGGCCCGGGCTCAACGCAAGGCAGAGCACAAGGCAGCGCGTGCGAAGAACAACGCCGAGCTGAAGAAACTCGAAGACGCCGGTTACAAGCCCGCGGCCAATGATCCGAACTATCCGCAGAACCTGCAGAACGCGGAGAAGAAAGCCGCCGGCGCTAGCCAGTAAGCGCCGTCCGGCGGCAAGCCACGGTTCGATCCGCGGCTTGCCGCGTGCGTCGCGGCTCCGCGGCGCACATCGAATACAGCATTCCCGGCATCGACGAAGGCAAACGCGATCCAGGCGCCTGCGTTATTTGTTTCGTATTCCTGTCTGTCTTGGCGCGCGCTCCGCACACCGACGCAGTCAATTCCGCACGCCCGGCGCGGCCGTATTTCCCGCCACCTTCAACCAGTCCTTGAATGCCCGCACCGCATCGTCGTTCGCGCGTGCCGAGGCCACGTACGTGAAGTAGCGCCACGGCGGCAGTGCCGGTTCGCTGAACGGCTGTACCAGCCGCCCCTCTGCGATGTCGTCTGCGACGAGCGCGATCGGACCCATCGCGACGCCGAGCCCGTCGAGTGCGCCTTGCAGCGTCAGGTAGAAATGCTCGAGGGTGAGCGAGTGGCGCGGCACGAGATTCGGCTGTCCGGCTGCCGCGAGCCATTCAGGCCACATGCCGGGATAGGTGGCAGCGTGCAGCAGCGTGAAGGCCGCCAGATCGGCAGGCGTATGCAACGGCCGGCCCTCCAGCAGCTTCGGCGCACACACCGGCAGCCGGACTTCGGACAGGAATTCCTCGGCAACGTAACCGTCGATGGCCTGCGGGCCGCCGCGAACGATCAGGTCGACCTTATCGCGCAGTTTGTCGATCGGCTCGTTCGACGTCGACAGCCGCACCTCGATGGCCGGATGGGCGACCTGGAACGAGGACAGCTTCGGCACCAGCCAGCGCAACGAAAACGTCGCAGGCGCGCTTACGCGCAACACGCGCTGCTGCGCGTGCCCGAAATGCTGCGCGGTGGCGAGCGCGATCCGGTCGAACGACGCGCCGACCTCGGCGAGATACGCGCGACCCGAGTCGGTCAGCTCGACCCGCCGGTTATGGCGCTCGAACAGCGGCCGCCCGAGCCAGGCTTCCAGCTGTTGTACGTGCCGGCTGATCGCGCCGTGGGTCACGCACAGTTCGTCCGCGGCCAGCGTGAAGCTGCCGAGACGCGCGGCGGCTTCGAACGCGCGCAGCGAATTCAGCGGAGGGAGTCGTCGGGCCATTGCATCTTTCGTATGATATTTACTCACACGATGGTTCAGGTTTAATCGTTTGATCGGGTGCTCAAGCTTCGCCAATATGGCACACAAACGGCCGGCTCGGCCGAACGATTGTCTGAATTTCTCACATGGAGTGCGGAGCATGCCGAACGTGGTGGTCGTGGGCGCCCAATGGGGCGACGAAGGTAAGGGGCGTGTCGTGGACTGGCTGGCGGCACAGGCCGATCTCGTTGCACGCTACAACGGCGGCCATAACGCGGGTCATACGCTGGTCGTGGGCGGCAAGACGTACAAGCTTGCGCTGCTGCCGAGCGGTGTCGTGCGCGGCAAGCGCGGCGTGATCGGCAACGGCGTGGCGCTCGATCCGGAAGCGCTGCTCGCGGAAATCGGGCGGATGGCCGAGCTCGGGCTGTCGGTGACGCCGGACAACCTGTCGATCGCCGAGAACGCAACGCTGGTGCTGCCGATCCACCGCGCGATCGACCAGGCTCAGGAGCGTCTGCGCCGCGAGCCGATCGGCACCACGCTGCGCGGGATCGGCCCGGCCTACGAGGACAAGGTCGGGCGTCGCGGGCTGCGGGTCGGCGATCTCGCGGAACCGGGCCAGCTCGCCGCCAAGCTGGATGTGCTCGTCGACCATCACAACGCGTGGTTCCGTGGCCTGGGGCTCGACGAGTATTCCCGTGACGCGATGCTGGCGACGCTGGTCGACCTTGCGCCGCGGATCCTGCCGTTCGTGCGCCCCGTCTGGGCCGATCTCAACGACGCGACCGACCGCGGCGAGCGCATCCTGTTCGAAGGGTCCCAAGCCGTGATGCTGGACATCGACTGGGGCACGTACCCGTTCGTGACGTCGTCCGGCACCGTTGCCTCGGCGGCGGCGGCCGGTACCGGGCTCGGTGCGTCGAAGCTCGGCCACGTGCTGGGCGTCACGAAGGCGTATGCGACGCGGGTCGGCGGCGGCCCGTTCCTCACCGAGCTGTCCGACGCGACCGGCGAAACGCTGCGTGCGCGCGGGCAGGAGTTCGGCGTGAATACCGGCCGGCCGCGCCGCTGCGGATGGCTCGACGCCGCGCAATTGCGTCAGGCCGTCAGGATCTCCGGCATCGATTCGCTGGCGCTCACCAAGCTCGACGTGCTCGACGGTTTCGAGTCGATCGAGCTGTGCGTCGGCTACGAACTCGATGGCGTGCGGGTCGATCACCTGCCGGCGAGCCTCGATGCACAGTCGCGAGCGAAACCCGTGTACGAGCGGTTCGACGGCTGGCGCGGCTCCGTGAAGGGGGCACGTGAACGTGCGGCGCTGCCGCGCGCCGCGCAGGATTTCATTGCGCGCGTCGAAGCGGTCGCCGGCGCACCGGTATCGATGATCACGACCGGCGCGGAGCGCGACGACACGATCGTGTTGCGTCATCCGTTCGAGGCGGCCGCCGCGGCCTGATACGTCGTACATGCCGTGAATCGCGTGGCGGCATCGCGGTTGGCGGGTAGTTTTTGCCGATCCGATGCCGGTCGTGCGCCGGTGCGACGGGGCGCGTATGCGCGCGATCCGGACACCGTGTGCACGGCGGCTCGGCGACACGATTCGGCGTCCGGATCACGCCGCATACGGCGAACTGGACACGTCTGCACTGCTACTGTACTGTTCCGCACAATTCGCGCCAGACCGGCCTGCGCCGGCGCTGCCGGCACCATGGCCGCGCGGTGGCGCGACGTGATCTCAATCCCGGGGACAGGTCGATGGACACGTTACAGATGATGCGCATTTTCGTCCGGGTGGCGGAAGAGGGCAGCTTCACGAGCGCAGCCCAGCGCCTGGATATCACGACGGCTTACGCATCGCGGTCGGTCGCGCAGCTCGAAACGCACCTGCGCACGCGCCTGCTCAACCGCAGCACGCGCCGCATCGCGCTGACCGACGCCGGGCAGCGCTATCTCGACCGCTGCCAGCGCATCCTCGGTTATATCGACGAAGCGGAAGCCGAGGCGGCCGACGCACAGGCAAAGCCGTCCGGGCGGCTGCATGTCCACGCGACGACGAGCTTCGGCCAGGCCTACGTGGTGCCCGCAGTCGTGCGCTACCGGCAGCGCTATCCATCGGTCGCGGTCGAGCTGACGCTATCGCAGCACGTGCCCGACATCATCGACGAAGGTTACGACGTGTCGCTGCAGTTGAGCGCGACGGAGTTGCCCGATTCGGGGCTTGTGTCGCAGCGGCTCGGTGAGGTGCACAGCGTGCTGTGTGCGTCGCCCGCGTATCTGAAGGAGCGCGGTACGCCGCGCACGGTGCGCGAGCTCGACGGCCATGCGTGCCTGCAGATCGTCACGCCCGTGTTTCCGCGCGACCGCTGGCACCTCGACGGTCCTGATGGCCCCGAGACATTCGACCTGCCGTTGCCGGATTTCCAGGTGAACATCGCCGATGCACTCGGCGCCGCGCTGCGCGCCGGCCTCGGCATCGGTTCGCTGCCGATGTCGTCGGCATTGCCCGCGCTGGCGAGCGGCTCGCTGGTGCGCGTGCTGCCCGACTACCGGCTGCAGAAGCTGACGGTCTACACGCTGTACGCATCGCGCCAGTATCTCGATGCGAAGATCCGTACGTTCGTCGATTTCCTGCGCGAATGCGTGCCCGAAATGCTGGCCACCGACGAAGCCGCACTGCATGCTTCCTGCAAGTCCTGACGTCGAACCTTCGGCATGTGAGTACGACGTCGCGCATCAATCGCGCAAATAATACGCAGTCCTGTATTTTGCGCGGATATCGGCTGCATCATCAAGGTCGACCAGGGCAATGATGCCCGGGTGACCGGCGTGCCGAACGCGTTCCCGATAACGCCGCCAGCTGTCGTCGGAAACGGCCACTCGTCGTGGACTTCAAAAACGAGAATCGTCTCCACTGCCGCATTGCAGCGGATGACGCCCGCCGAATTCGCGCGTCAGGCAACGGAATCCGCCTCGCCTGACCATTCAACCAGGCCGCAAATCTCCCGTTCCAACCGCGGCTCATTCCGGTTCGGGGTCGGTTCCACCGACCCCACCCGGGTGCATTTGAACTCCATTACAATCAGCCAAGCTGCGCCAACCGAAATGCGCGTAGGGCGGGGTTTCGAATCATTTCCTCCGAGGATTCTATCGAGGGGCAGTCGGCAAATTGCGCGCCGGCGTGAATCAAATCCCCCGCTTCTCGCGACGAAAAACCCTCGCGGAGCCCGCGGCACCCATGGCTCGCGATGCCAGATCACACCTATGAGCACACCAGACAACCGTGAGCCGCATCGTCGCCACCTCGTCGCCCTGGCGATCGACGACAACAGGCAGGCCTGGTACGAGATGGTCATCCCGTTCATCGTGTCGCTGCGCGCGACCGACTACCGGGGCCGTATCGGCGTCATCGGCTACGGCCTGTCCGCGGACAAGCAGCAACGGCTGCTGGACAACGGTATCGAGGTCTACACCGGGGTCGGGGCGGGCGCGTTGCCCTACGACCGCTACATCTCGGCGGCCGCGGTCTTCGACACGAGCCCCGAGCTGCGCACGCTCGCACTCTACGACGCCGACATCTGGTTTCCCGGGCCGCACTTCGACATCTTCGACGTCGTCCCCGACGACGATCACCTGCATGTCGCGCCCGACGCACACTTCTGCGAATTCGTGACGAGCCCGATCGTCGGCGAGCGGAAGGAGGCGTTGAAGCGCCAATGCATTCAGGACGTACTCGACCGGCTGAAGCATCCGCTGCAGGCAGGGCTCGTCGTGGGCGGCCGCGTGGCCTGGGCGCGGTTCGCGCAGCACGTTCACGAACAGGCGGGAAAGATCGGCCAGGACTTTGCCGCGATCTACGGGCTCGATACGACGTTCCTGCATTTATGGGGCGGGCTCGGTCATGTTCGGCTCGTGGGTTGCGAGCACAACTTCGTCACGAAGTGGGGGCTTCACGAGCGGCACGATCTCGATACGGGGCAGGTCGTGCTCGAGCATCGCGGCGCGCGCATTCGCGGCCTGCACATGACGGGAGACATTCGTTACCTGAACCGCTGGCGCTATCTGAGCCGCGATGCGCAGCGCGCGATGGAACTCGGGCAGGCGTTTGCGCTGGCGCTCGAAGCCGACGCCCGGGAACAACCGGCCGCGCTCGATGCGCCGCACGTCGAGCGTTTCGCCGCGATCGGGCTGGCGCTCGTCGCCGCGCACGAGGACGTGCTGCCGAACCTGCCGCGTCTCGCCGCAGGCGTCTCGTTCCGGAATCCGCACGGCTGCTCACTCAATGCGTGGGCGCCCCACCGGGTCGAGTTCGCGGTGACGTGCGAGCGGGCGGAAATCGACGTCAGCCTGTCGCACCTGACCGGACAGCCGTCGGCCATGTGCGCCTGGATCGAACACAACGGCGAAATGCAGCCGCTGGCACTGCCTCACAGTTTCAAGTTCGACGTGAAGCAGAACGATCGGGTGGCGCTGAGTGCGCGCTCGCTGCCCGGGCAGGCGTGTCATGCCGCATGGGATATCGTGATGCGGGAGGCGAACGCATGATGTCGCAACGAAGGGCATTGGCACATCAGGTGTCGGGGCGGCTGGGATGACGCGATGAAGACACCAAACCCGCCCTGTCGTACAAGTTCCGGATCTACCGCATGAGTTGCGATCGCATTTCCTTTCATTCGATTCTGTTGGCTCACCCGGCCGATGCCGTACTCGACAATCATCGCGCTTACTGCGCACGGCATGGATATACGCACACGGCGCATGCGATCGGCAGTCCGGGCAATAGCGATCGCATCCGTCTTTTATACAAGTACAGCCTGGCGAGAAAGGCGGTGGTCGCGGCGCGAGCCGATACGCTGCTGATCTTTGCCGACGATTCGGCAGTCATGTACGAGCCGCTTGCCGCGGATCGCGTGATCGGTGACGCGACGTACTGGATTGCCCAATGTGCGGTCCACAATCGCCCGGACGGGTGCTTCTTCATGCTTCGAGCAGGTCCCGCTGCACTGCAGTGGCTCGACGGTGTTCTCGACGTGCTGCGCGACCATGAAGCGGAATATGGTGCAAGCCGCTGGAACCACTTCGAGCTGGAGGGTATTCCGGCAACACCATACGACCAGCCTCTCGATGGCGCCGCATGGAGCAGCCTGCTCTTCATCCCCTTCGGCCACCATCTGCCCGAACACTCGGCCTTCGTGCTGTCGCTCAATCCGAGCGTACACAAGAACGTCCACGACGATCGAGTCACGAGCCGCCTTGTCGACTACCTCAATACGGTCCAGGCACGTGGCGGCCGGCTGTACGACGACGTCGACATGACACCGGTTTCCGGCGCGCCGTTCGAAGTCGTCAACCCGGGCCAGCCGTTCGCGTTGATCACGAGCTATACGCCGAACATTTCGCTGTACGCCGTCATTTCCGAGCGCAACATCACCGCCTACTGCCGGCGTCACGGCTACACGCACTACATCTACCGGGATACGCCGGCTCATCTGGATCGCAACGTAACGGGCAACTGGAACAAGGCTGCATTGCTGCTTCATCATTTCGATGCCCACCAGCAGGTGGGGTGGATCGATGCGGATATTCTGATTCATACCCCTCGACACCCGATTCACGAAGTCACAAGCAAGCAATCTTTCACGCTGGTGCGGGACATTGCCAACCATCGGCTAAACAGCGGCTTCATGGTTTTCTCCAACACACCCGAATGTCGCGCGTATCTTGAACGCGTTCAAGCGACCATCGATGCCGTGCCCGATAAACTTGGCGTCTACTCGTCGGGTGGAGACCAGATGGCATTTGTGTCCACGTGGGAGGCCGCGGGTGGAAACGCAACGATCCCGCTGTCGGACTGCGTCTCTTTGAACTCGCATCCGTCTCTCTATGATGCGGACAGTTTCATGATTCACTACATGGGCTATCCGGATCGCTTCCGCGCAGTCGTGATGCGATCGGATGCGTCGGATATCGACCGTCGTAATCGTGGTTGAGGTGCGGGACGCACTGCCTGCCCACGCTTCTCGCGGTTCCGGCGCCGCGGGAGTGGCGGGCGTGCTGCACACCGGTATCCGACGCGCTTGAATGGCGCGCCGGTTCGCGTGCGTCAGACGGCGAAAATCCGGCGCTGGTAGTCGAGGATCAGTTGGTCGACGTCGTGGCTGGAGCGTCGCGGCTGGCTTTTCGGCTCGAGCCAGAGCCATCGCATCATCCGGTAACGCGCCTCGACGCACATCAGCCACGCGTCCCAGTCCGACCAGTGGCGAAGCAACGGGATGTTGCGAATGTCGCGCAACCCGTCGCGAATCTCGTACACGTGGAAATGCTCGCCGGCGCGCTGGCACAACGCATCGAACGCCCGTGCGGCTTGCTCCGGGTCGGAAAGCAGGAAATCGTGAATTTCGATGATGACGTGGCTGCCGGAGAGCTGTTCCAGCAGCGCATCGTCGAACAGCTCGAACTCCGCGCCCTCGATATCGCACAGGATGACCCGCTCGGCCGGCGTGCCGCCGTACTCCGCCAGGGTCGCCGGCAGGTTGCGATCGGCCTGGCCGAAGACGGCGACCCGGTCCGCCAGCCCCATTTCCGCTGCCCGATGCTGGATGGCCTGGCGGCGCTGTTCGTCCATCTCGAAACACAGGCTGCGCGCGAAGACGTTGTTTCTGACCAGGCCGATGCCGAAGATCCCGTCGGCCGCCCCCAGGTCCACCAGCACCTTTTCGGGAGATCCGAGTGCTTCGAGAATCGCGCAAATGGCGATCTCGTAGGTGCCGAGCAGGTAGCCGCCCACCGCGACCTCCGCCCATTGACTGACACCGACGGGATACCCGCGAAGGATGCCGTATTGGACAACCGAGCCAGTCTGCTCACGCAGCAACTGCGACAGATAGTGCAGGCGAAGATTCGCGGCTTGAATCGAGCTTTGGTTGAAGTACTGTGCGTGGTCCATTTTTCTCGTTCTCTCGGGATGAGGAGGCGCGTCGGAAAATGCGGCGATGGGGCGCTTGGGCGAATGCGCGGCGTATTGATTAGGATCACATCATAGCGTGCCTGTGAGTGGGAGTATGAATATGGCAAGCGTAATTTTCATCGTGGCCGCCCGTTCAGCGCTCTTGTAGTCGGGCGTCTGCAACGGTGCGCGGAGATACCGGACGAGCGCGCTTCGTATGTCTTCCGAGAGATCGATCGCAGCCTGGATGACCTGGGGCGCGTGTCGACGATACTTTTGCATGCTTTCAGCACCCGCCACGCGGCTCGCGGCTTTGCGATGGACATGAATCGGTCGTGCAGGCGTTTGCACGTCGGTATCCGGTGCAGCCGTGAAGCGTTGCTCGGGGAGGGCGGGCATCACGATGCAGCCGGCCGCTCCGGCGCCTGCGTCGGCAACGGCGACGCACGGGTAAGCAAGACAACGGGCACGGGCAAGCCGTTGCCCCTGGTCGCGGAGGTTGCCCGACGCGAAAACGAAAACGCCACGAATGAAAATCCGTGGCGTTTCTTTTTCCGCAGTCTACGTAGCCGCTCGCGTGGGAGGCGGCGTTACGTTACCCCTGCTTTTCCCAAAGCGTGCGGCCGAAGAACGTCAGCGTGCGATCCCACGCCATTTGCGACCACACCGGATCGAACTGCGTGCCGGCGATGCGGCCGGGGCCGACAGCCGTTTCGTTCGCGAATGCGTGATGCGCGAGATAGCGATGGAACTCGACATTGACCTTCGCATCGGTCAGCTTCTTCTCGAGCGCATCGACCTGGTCGATCGCGAAGAACGCGTCCTGCGTGCCCCAGTGCCCCATCAGCGGCACCTTGAGCTTCGCCGGATCCAGGTAGTCGAGCGGCGGGAGGCCGTACCACGTGACGCCCGCGTCCGCATCGGCGAACTGCAGCGACAGCAGCGTGAGTGCGCCGCCCATGCAGTAACCCGTCACCGCGACACGAGAGGCAAGCGTCTTGAGATGCGTCACGGCGCCCGGAATGTCCTGCGAGGCCGCGTCGCCGAAATCGAGCCCGGTCATCAGGTGGTGCGCTTCCTCTTCCTCGACCGTCGACTTGCCGCGATACAGGTCGGGCACGAGCGCGAAGTAGCCGCAGCGCGCGAGGCGATCCGCGACGCCGCGGATCTGGTCGTTCAGCCCCCACCATTCCTGAATGACGACGACCGCGGGCGCGCCTTCGGTCTTCGCCGGCGTGGCGAGATAGCCCTGCAGTTCCTGGCCGTCCGGGCGTCGAAACGTGATCATGGAACCGGATGTTTGAGACATGAAACCGCTCCTTTTCGAAAAATGCGATGAGTGCGGCATCGGGGCCGGCCCGCGGGCGCGGCGACGATCGGGCAAGCCGGGCGTCGTGGTTCCGCTCGCGTTCGTTTCGGCCGGCGCCGACCACGCGGCCATTCTATGCGCAAACACCGGCTGCCGTCGTGAACGAAGCCGCGCGGCACGCGACTCGCAAGATCGCATCGATCGGGCGCGCGATCCGTTCCGGGAGCGGACGACCGGAAAACAAACACCCCGCCCCGACGAACGGGAGCGGGGTGTTTCGTTTGCTGCGCGCGTATCGGAATACGCGGTCGCGTGTCCGGCTTACTGGCCGAAATACACGGAGTCGCGGCCATCCTGCTTGACTGCGATCGCGCGGCCGGCGCGTACGCCGGCGGAGGCTTGCGCGCCGTAGCCGGTTTCATCGGCGTTCGTCACGCGGGCCTGGGCGGTCTGCAGCGCGCGCGGGTAATACTGATCGGAGACTTCGGGCTTGTAGCCGGCCTGTTCGAGCTGGACGAGTTCCGCGCGCACCTGGGCACGCGTCAGCTGTCCCGACGGATTCGATTGTGCAAATGCGCCGTACGAGGCGGACAGGGCGGTTGCGGCGACGACAGCGTAGATGAACGACTTCATGATGACCTCCGGTTTCATTGATTTCGCGCTTCGCTTGTTGCGTTCAGCGGTTGATTGCATCGTAGCGATCGCGTTACCGGTCGGAAATACGCGTTCCAGCGAATAATTATTGCAACTGGGTAAACGATCCGGGGCGGCGGGCATTTCATCCGATGATTGCGAGGCTGTCCGGCGCTTGATAGGAACTGCGGACAGAGCCATGAGTGTGGCGATGCCGTCGATCGGTCGGGGCCACAAAACGATCAGTTAAATCGCATTCCGAAATATTTTCGTGAGGCTGTTTATATCGCTCGTGCCGGATTTGTGGCGCACGGCCGCGTCACTCGACCAGGACTGCCTGCCGTTTCCGGTATTCGGCGGGGGTGATGCCGACGTGCCGGGTGAACGACCGCCTGAGCGTATCGACATTCGCGAAGCCGCATTTCGCGGCGACCTGTTTCGGCGTGTCGTGACCGTTCTCGAGCAAGTGGCGGGCGGCCGAAATGCGAGTCGCCTCGACCCATGCGGCCGGCGTCATGCCGACTTCCGCGCGGAACAGGCGTGCGAAGTGGCGCGGGCTCATGCCCGCATGCTTCGCCATCTCCGCTACCGAATGCTCGAGTTCCGGATTCGCCGCGATCCAGCGCTGAACTTCCTGCAGTACCGAACGTCCGGCGGGGCGTGCCTCGCCCTTGCGGCTGAACTGGAGTTGTCCGCCGGGGCGCTTGAAGAACATGACCAGTTGAGCGGCGACGCGCCGCGCGATCTCGCGGCCGAGATCTTCCTCGACCAGCGCGAGTGCGAGATCGAGCCCGGCCGTGACGCCCGCGCCGGTGCGCAGCTTGCCGTCGCGCACGTACAGTGCGTCCGCGTCGACGGCGAGCGACGGATACGCTTCGGCAAACGCATCGGCCGCAGCCCAGTGCGTGGTCAGGTGACGGCCTTTCAGCAGGCCGGTGGCCGCGAGGATGAACGCGCCGGTGCAGATCGAGCCGTAGCGCTTGCTCTGCACGGCCGCCGCCCGCAGCCACGCGAGGACGTCGGTGCGCAGTGCGATCCGGCCGGCGCTCGGCGCGCCGGCGACCAGCAGCGTGTCGATGCGTTCAGGAATGTCGGGAACGATCCAGTCGGGCAGCAACTGCGCACCGGACGAACTGCGGATCGGACCGGACTCGCTGGCGATGATCCGCAACGTATAGAACGGCTTCCCGCATTCGGCGTTCGCTTGCGCGAAGACGTCGAGCGGTGCGGAGACATCGAGCAGTTGAACGCCCGGAACGGCGAAAATTCCTACGACCTTCGGCATGATCGATGGTGTGTCGTGTCGAACGTGACGGGTAGCAGTATAGAGGCGCCAGCGGCGCGCGATGCTCGCAGACGGGCCTGTTTCCGGCGTTCTTCCTGCCGCGCGGGCGCCCTGTCCGTCCGTCGCGCAAAATGGCAGGATTTGACGTAATACGTCTATTGGAGACAGCTATCGGACGCCGGAGAATCGAGGGTGTTTTCAATGGAGGTCGATCATGACTGAGAACGTTGCAGGCATCACCATTCCCGATAGCCAATTGACGCGCGAAATCACCGAGCTCGTTCGCGATACCGCGTCTCCGTTGCTGTTCCATCATTCCAGCCGAGTGTTCTATTTCGCGGCGCTTGCGGGCCAGCGGCGCGGGCTGAAATACGATCCCGAGCTGCTCTACTGCGGCTGCATGTTCCACGACATGGGGCTCACGCACAAACACAGCAGCGCATGCGAGCGTTTCGAGGTGGACGGCGCCAACGCCGCACGCGATTTCCTGAAGGGCAAGGGCATTTCGCAGCAGGATATCGACGTCGTGTGGACCTCGATCGCGCTGCATACCACGCCGGGCATCCCGCAGCACATGCATCCGGTGATCGCGCTCGTTACCGCGGGCGTCGAGATGGATGTGCTGGGCCTGACGTATCCGGAATACAGCGATGTGGAGCGCGAGGCCGTCGTTCGTGCGCATCCGCGTACGCCGCACTTCAAGGAAGACATCATTCAGGCGTTCTACGACGGGATCAAGCACAAGCCTGACACGACGTTCGGCAACGTGAAGGCCGACGTGCTCGCCGACAAGGATCCGCATTTCCACGCAGGCAATTTCTGCAGCGTGATCCGGTCGTCCGCGTGGGCCGGCTGATTGCTCGCGGTATGGCGCACGATCCCGGATATTGAGTGGCGGTCGTGCGCGAAAAGTGAATCGTGGCTCCTGAATGGCCAAGTCGTGCGACTGTATATGGCAACCGCACGATCGAACCCGGGCACACGTGAACGCGGCATCGTCCGGCGATAACGCCATCATTCGGACAGCCGGCGCGGGCGGCCCCGCACCGTTGCAGGACGTCTGGCGCGATCGCGCAGTGATCCTCATGGCGCGGGCATCGCGACGACGCAGGTTCGGCTGGCGGCGGCGTCGAGGCAAGCGGGGGCGGGTTCGTGTTGCGGCATCGGCCGCGTCGCGGACCGAAAGGTACCCGTGTATGGGAGCGTAATTCGTAACGCTGCCGGATTTTCAACCGATACGAACGTTCCGATGGATTCCACACTTCATGACTTACCCGACAGCCCCTGTGTCGGTGTGTGCTCGACGTTGTTCGACGATGTCTGCAAGGGATGCGGCCGAACGGCCGACGAGGTCTCGCAATGGGTGTTCATGACCGACGACGAGAAACGCGCGATATGGGAGCGTATCCGGCACGAGTGCACGGCGATGCGGTTCCGTCGCGATGGACGGTGAATCGCCGGGGGCGGCGTTCCGGGTGATGCAGGCACGCTTGAAGAACGTCCACTTGTCCTGATCGAACCGATCGACCTTGCCGGGAAGGATGAGCCGGCCAAATTGGAGAAAACGAAATCAGTTAAAAAGTTGTTACGTGACAACCGTACGACGCTTGTCGGGACTTTATATACTGAATAATTGCACCCCATCCCGGGGCGAATCTTCGATTCGCGGCCACAGAAGCTTGCCATCCAGATGGAGGGGCACGTCGTCCTCGCCTCCGCCGGCACCTCGACGAGCACCACAGACACGCCCCTCATCCGCATCCGCAGGTTGTCGGCAAAACGCCTATAATGATTGGGCAAATTGCCGGGAGAGGTCATGAGCACCATTGCTTTCCATCCTTCGGGCGTCGCGCATCCGCGTCAGGCCGAATTCACGATTCTCGAACAGCTGCTGGCGATCCCTGTCCGATCGGGGGCCGATCTTGCCGAGCTGGCGAGCGCCCGCATCGACGTCTCGGTGATCGACCGTCTGTCCGAGCGCGGGCTGAAATCCGACGAGCTGGCCTTCATCATTCCGCGTCGCACGCTGAGCCATCGTCGTCAGGCGCACGAACGCCTGTCGCAGGAGGAATCCGACAAGGCGATCCGTCTCGCGCGCATCGTCGCGCAGGCGACCGCCACGTTCGGCGACCAGGAGAAGGCGATGGCGTGGCTGCGCAACGGGCTTCAGCGCTTCGGTGGCCGCACGTCGCTCGACATGGCGAGCACCGAGCATGGCGCGCGGCTCGTCGAGGAGGCCCTCACGCAGATCGACGAGGGGTACTTCGCTTGACGACGCTGTGGCGAATCAGCAATTTCGCCGACCTGAAAGGGATCGGCGGGTTGCGTGCCGGCGGGCGCTGGCATTTTGCCGGGCAGCCCGTCGTGTATCTCGCCGAGCATCCGGCGCTCGCCCTGCTCGAGACGCTCGTTCATTTCGAAATCGCCACGGTCGCGCAATTGCCGAGCGGATACCAGTTGCTTCGCATCGAGGTGGCCGATTCGGTCGATATCGCCGAAATCGCGGAGGGCGACGCGCCGGACGACTGGCGAACCAACGTCGACTGGACCCGCAGCGCCGGCACCGAATGGCTGCACACGCAGCCGAGCGCGCTGCTGCGCGTGCCGAGCGTCGTCGTGCCGCACGCGCACAACTTCCTGCTGAATCCGCTCCATCCGGCCGCTTCCGAGGTCCGTATCGCCGAAGTCATGCATTCGCCGTACGACACGCGGATTCTGCGGCTGATCCAGTCGCCGCCGGGCGAATAGGGCGCCGAACGTCACGCGGCCCGCGCCGAGCGCGGGCGGGTTCAGCGCTCGTGCGCGGCGCGATCCGCGGCCGCATCGGGCGGCAGCGTTTGCCGGATACGCGTGACCGTCCGCGTGCTGACGAGACCGAGCATCGCACTGACGTCGGCATGCGCGTGGCCCGCAAGCAACTGGCGCCGCGCATACGTATTGCGCAGCACGCGCGGGCTCATGTCCGCCGCGTGGAAACCGATCGCGGTCAGCGCGTCGCGCACCACGAGCAGCAGGAACATGTCGTTCATCGCGCCGCCGCCGCGGGGCGCGGGAAACAGCAACGCGGAGGGAGGCGTGTCTGCCGAGCGCGTCCGCCATGCGGCGAGCGGCGCCAGCGCAAATTCGGCGAGCGTGATTCGACGCGCCGGCCGCGCCCGATCGCGCGGCACGGCGAGCGCAGGCGGCTGCGCGTCGAGATCGGGCGCGTCGCAGGTCGCCGCCCGTATCTCGGCCGACGTGATGCCGCTCGCAAGCAGCAGTGCGACGATCGCGCGATTCCTGCAGTCGGTCAGCGTGTCGTTTGCTTGCGGCTGCACATGGCGCTGCAGCGCCGCGTCGGCATCGGGCGGCAGATAGCACGGCTCCGGTTCGCCGTCCGGCCAGGCGAGATCGCGCGTCGTCCGGCCGGCCGGATGGATCGTGCGCACGCCGATTTCGACCAGATGCCGGCCCAGTCGGTCGATCAGCTTCGCGTAGCGCACGCGGGTCGACGTGCCGGGCGCGCAGGTGCGCTCGAGTTCCGCCAGGAAGGCCGCGACGTGGTCGGGGCCGAACGTGGCCAGCGACACGCGTCGTGCGATCAGATAACGCAGGAACCGTTCGAACATCGCGACATGCTGCACGACCGATCGCGGCGCGAACGGCCGGCGATCGGCGCCGGTCGCGGCGGTTTCCTGCCACGTGCGGAAGGCGCCAACGGGGTCGTGAATCCAGCGATTCGTATCCATGCACGATTTATAGCCGGACGCGGTCACGCCGGCAATCGTCCCGATGTCCTATCGGCCGCCCGGCCCGATGCAAGCGACGTGTCAGTGCGCGGTACGCGTGTCGTCGATGCCGTCGTTGTTCATCGTCAGGTAGACCAGCACGAGCAGCAGCGTGATGAAGAAGCGGAATGCATCCGGCACGCCGTTCCATTGCTTCGACATCCACATGCCGAACCACTCGCCGCCGACCGACATGAAGGCGACCTGCCACGTGAGGAAGCCGAGCGTCAGGCCGGCAATCGCATACGCCTTGGCCGCACGGAATGCCGTATCGCCGGCGCGTCGCGCGCGCAGCAGGCGGGCACCGCCGATCCAGCACAGCACGGCCGTCAGCGTTTCCATCGAGATGATGCCGATATAGCCGGCATGATGAACCCATGTCGTGCCGATTGCGCGATACATGATCCCGTTGCCGGGGAACGTCGTGTCCATCAGGAACACGTGATGCACGAACGCGAAATTCGTCGCGTAGTCGGTGAGGTTGCCGAACGCGACGAGCGAGGCGAAAAAGGCCATGGCAAGCACCATGGCTGACTTGGAGAGACGAACCATCATAATGGACTCCGAAATGAATGGGCAGGCGAAAGCGCGACCGCGCGGCGATCAGCCGGCGTTCGGGGCGATACTTGCGTGAGCGTGTCCGGCGGGGCCGGCGGTTTGCGTGCGTGGCACGGCGGCGCGGAGATCGGGACTGGAAAACCTGAAGCCGGGGCGGCGTCGAGGAGACGCACGCGCCGGCTGGATCGAGTGCCCGCGCCAGGAGGGAGCGGCGATTGTCGGTCGAACGACGGGTGTCGTCAAGCGGGGCCCGCGCGCGTGTCGCGCTGCCGGCCGTCGTCGTCAGGCGTCGCGCGAAGGCGCGGTTGCCGCTGCCGTTCCCGCCTGTCCGCTTAGTCGCGCCAGCGCAGCGAACGCCAGTTGCGTTGCAATGGCCGCGAGCGTGCCGGCCGCCATGCCGTTGCCGAGCACGATCTGCACCGGTGCGCCGAAATGGCGATACAGGTTCGGCACCAGGATCGGCGCGAGGCCGACGACGAGCGCGGCCGCGAGCGTGTACTGGTTGGCGCGCGCGTGCAGGTCGACGCTGGCGAGCAGCCGGATGCCCATCACGCCGATCATCGCGAACACCACCAGCGCGGTGCCGCCGACCACGGCGGCCGGAATCGCATACGCGAGCCGCGCGAGCGGCGCGAACAGCGCGATGACGATCAGGATCGCGCCGGCGGCAGCCGTCACGTAGCGTGAGCGCACGCCGGTCGTCTGCACGACACCGATATTCTCGGCGCTGGTCACGATCAACGGCGTGCCGAACAGCGCGCCGGCGAGCGACGCCAGCGCATCGCCGCGTATCGTCTTCGGCACGTCGCGCGACAGCGAGATCGCCTTGCCGCACGTTTCTCCGACGGCGACCGTCTGCGCGGTGGCCTCGGCCATCGAGATCGCGGTGAAGATCAGCAGCGGCAGCGCGGCTAGCAGATCGAAGCGCGGCATCCCGAACGGCAGCCAGACCGGATAGGTGAACAGCGGGCCGCGCCACACGTCGGCGAGCGCCGGCATCGCATCGAGCGCCCAGCCGAGCGTCGCACCGGCCATCAGGCCGATCAGCACCGCGAGACGCCCGAGCGTGCCGCGAAACGCACCGGCCACGACGACGGTAGCGACGATCGTGGCCAGCGCGAGGCCGAGCGCGCGCGGCTGGGCAAAGTCGGCCGAACCGGGCTGGCCGACGACAATCGCCGCGTAGATCCGGATCAGGTTGACCGACACGAGCAGCAGCATCGCGCCGACGACGACGCGCGGAAAGAGCCGCAGGCAGCGCGTGAAGACGGGCAACAGCACCCAGTAGAACGCGCTGGCCAGCAACGCCGAGCCGGCCGCCGTCGGCAGGCCCGATTGCGCGGCGATGCCGGCGAACAGCATCGTCGGCGCACCGCCGGGCACCATCACGAACGGCATGCGTGCGCCGATCGGCCCGGCGCCGAGCGATTGGACCAGCGTGCCGATCCCGCACGCGAAGAACGTCGCGCCGATCAGCTGGACCGTCAGGTCCGCCGGCAGCGCGAGCACTTTTGCGATCAGGAACACGGCCGTGATCGGGGACGCGGCCATCGACAGCACATGCTGCAGCCCGAACAGCGCGAGCTGCCAGGCGGGCAGCCGTGCGTCGACGGGTGTTGAGATCGGATCGTGCGACACGGCAGGCCCCTTCGAAGCGAACGGCGACGAGCGCCGGAAACCGGCGGTGAACGAACGGTCAGGCCTGCAGCCAGGGCAGTTGCGCGGCGCTGTAGCGGAACGTCTGGAATACGCTGTTGAGCTGCCCGGGGCCGGTCTTGCGCGCGGCTTCGTCCGGGTATTCGGCGAACCACGGAATCACGTATTCCCAGACGACCTCGCCGGCGGGCGTCACTTCGAACAGCCGGCCCGTCGACGATTCGGTGATGTGCGTGTTGCCGTTCGGCAAGCGTTGCGCGTTGCCCATGAACGGCGTGTAGAACAGGTTCACGACATCATCCGCATACGACCACACGACGCGCTGCGTCGCCGGATCGATCTCGACGACGCGCGAGAACACGACGTGCGCGCCGTGGCGGAAATTGCCGTTGTCGAACGCGAGGATGTTGCCGTTCGGAAGCGGCACCGGCGCATGCTGGTGGGAAACGACGTCGGGCCCGATCCGCAGGTCGACGCGGCCGGTCGAGCGATTCACGCCGATGATGCCCGACGTCGTGCGCAGGCTCATCAGCACGCGGCCGTTCGCATCGACCGCGAGGCCGTTGACGAGCGGCCAGTGATAGCGCCCGAAACCGGCCGCGATCGGGAAATCCTCGGGCCGCAGATGGTCGCGCGCATGCCATTCCCAGACGATCTGCCCGGCCCGGTTCACTTCGCGGATCACGTCCGCATACATCACCTCGTCGTCGCCGTGTGGCGTGCCGCCCGGCACGCGCCGCGCGAACGCGGCGTCGACCGGCTCGCACGCGGCGTAGAGCAGATTGCCGTTCGGCAGCCACTGCGCATCGTGGTGGTGCGCGGGATCCTCGTAACGCCAGACGGTTTCGCCTTGCGGCGTGACTTCGTAGAAGTCGCCGCCATGCCACATCGACCACGGCGCATAGCGCGATTCGGATTGCGGATGGTTGCCGTTGTAGCCGAGGTTGCCGTTCGGGAGGATCACCGCATGGCGGCCGGGGCGTACGGGCATCTTCCACTGATGCACGACTTCGCCGTCGATGCCGACGAGATAGACGTTCCCGTCGGCCGTCTGCGGCGCGATGAGCGTATAGCCGCCAGCGGACAGGGCGGGATCGTGGGCGATGAGGCCGACGCCACGGCGGCGCTGGGTAATCTGGTCGACGGTTGTCACTGCAGTCTCCATTCGAATCGGATGCGGGGATGCAGCGGAATCTAGATGATCCGGACAGTCAGTAAAACTGGATTATTCTTGACGGCCTGTTCGGAAAAATCTAACGGACCTTTCATGCGTTCGATATCGCAGACATTCCGCTGTTTCGACGAGGTCGCGAGGCGCGGCTCGATTCGCAAGGCGGCCGACGCGCTGCACCTGACCGCTGCGGCGGTGCACCAGCAGATCCGCAATCTCGAGGACCAGATCGGCGTGCCGCTGTTCGACCGGCTGCCGCGCGGCATGCAGTTGACGCTCGCCGGCGAGATCGTGATCGCGGCCGTGCGGCGCGGCCAGCGCGACTTCGACAACGCGCTCACTCAAGTCGAGGACCTGCGTGCGCTGCGTCGCGGGCACGTGAACCTGGCGGTACCCGCGTCGACCGCGGAAAGGCTCGTGCCCGACGCGATCCTCGCTGCGATGCGGCGCTATCCGGGCGTCACGTACAGCGTGCGTTCGGGAAACGGCGAGAGCATCGTGCGCTGGGTCGAGACAGGCGAGGCCGATATTGGCTATGCGCTGCGCCGGCGCACGGCGGCGGGCGTCGTCGAGGTGCGCGCATTCGCTCAGCCGCTGGGTGTCGTCACGGCGCCCGGCCACCCACTTGCGGCGGCCGGCGGCAAGGTGCGGCTGCGCGACTGTTTCGCGCATCCGCTGATCCTGATGACGCCCGACACGGAGCTGCGCGCGATGTTCGACCAGATCGATGCGCGGCAGCCGCGCAACGTGCGGCCGCTGATCGAGACGGGCTCGGTGCCGATGGTGCGGCGCCTCGCGGCCGAAGGCGCGGGTGTCGGCTTCCTGATCGCCGAGAACGTCGCGGACGACGTGGCCGCCGGCCGGCTCGCGTGGACGCCGCTTGCCGATGCGGGGGCGCGCTCGTTCAGCTGCATCTATCAGCGGGCCGACATGAGCGCGACCGTTGCGATGACGATGTTTCTCGAGTTCTTCTCCGAGGCGATCGAAGCGATGGAGAGCGGCTTCGCGCGCGACGGTGGCGCAGCCGGCAAGCGCCGTCGGGCAGCAAAGTAACGCCATCGGCCGCGCAGGCGTATCGCACTGCGATGCAGTGCAGCACGCGAACCCGCGTGCGGAATCGGTGACGTTGCGCACACAACATCCGGCCGCGCGACGCCAATCCCTTATTGCGGAAAAAATTCTGTTCGTGGGACTATCGAACGCGTTGCCGGCGCACCGAGGGGGGCGCAGGCAGCGTGATGTCCATCGCAACGACCTACGAGAACATCGGCAGACAATGAACAGAACAGCGATTTTTCCGTATGCGTCCGCGTTGCTCGCGGCCGCCCTGTTGACGGCATGCGGCGGCGACGTCGAGAACGAAGCAGGCCGCACGCCGACACCTTCCACCGATGCGAGCTGCCTCGCGGTCGACAACAGCGGCGCGACGGTCGTGGTGGGCTCGAACCAGCCGGGCGACCCGTCGCTGCCGGAAGCGTCGTCGGGCTATCGCACCGGGATGAAGCCGGTTTATGCGAAGACCTATCTGGTGGCCACGTCGAACGCGTACGCGAGCGCGGCCGGCTGCGCGGTGCTGAAGAAGGGCGGCACGGCCGCCGACGCGGCAGTCGCCGTGCAGGCCGTGCTCGGCCTGACCGTGCCCGAGGCGACGGGCCTCGGGTCCGGCGGCGTGCTGCTCTACTACGATGCGCGCGGCAAGACGCTGCAGGCGTACGACGGCCGGGAAACCGCGCCGGCGGCCGCGACGGAGAACTATCTGCGCTACGTCGATGACGCGACCGACCACTCCGCACCGCTGCCGAACGCACGGGCGAGCGGCCGCTCGATCGGCACGATCGGCGTGCCGAGGCTGATCGAGGCACTGCAGCAGGATCACGGCCGCTTGCCGTGGCAGAGCCTGTTCGGCGATGCGATCACGCTTGCGACCAACGGCTTCCCGATCGGTGGCCGGCTCGCCGACGCGATCGCGGCGAACGCCGCGAACCTGAAGCGCGACCCCGAGGCCGCCGCGTATTTCCTGAACGCCGACGGCTCGCCGAAGACGCTCGGCACCGTGCTGAAGAATCCCGCGTATGCGCGCACGCTGACGCTGATGGCGCAGTCGGGTGCGAACGCGCTGTACACGGGGCAGATCGCGCAGGACATCGTTGCGAAGATCGCGACGACGAAGGGCGCGGACGGGTCGACGCTCACGCCGGGCAAGACGACCGTCGCCGACCTTGCCGCGTACCAGGCGAAGCGCCGCGATCCGGTGTGCACGACCTATCGCAGCTACTGGGTATGCGGGATGCCGCCGCCGTCGTCGGGCGGCATCGCGGTCGCGTCGGCGCTCGGCATTCTCGAGAACTTCGACCTGAAGTCGCTGAAGCCCACGGCGATCGATCTCGAAGGCGGCAAGCCGACCGTCGCGGGCGTGCACCTCATCACCGAGGCGGAACGGCTTGCGTATGCCGACCGCGACAAGTACGTGGCCGATACCGATTTCGTGCAGCTGCCGGGCGGCACGTGGAACACGCTGCTGAACAAGCCGTACCTGAAATCGCGCGCGGCGCTGATCGATCCGGCCAAGAGCATGGGCACCGCACAGCCCGGCAATCTGGGCGCGGTGCCGCTTGGTGTCGACACGACGCTGATCGAGCACGGTACGAACCAGTTCACGATCGTCGACGGCGACGGTAACGTGCTGAGCGCGACGACGACGGTCGAGTCGAGCATGGGTTCGTTCCACATGACCAACGGCTTCCTGCTGAACAACCAGCTGACCGATTTTTCCGCGAATCCGGTCGATAGCGCGGGCAATCCGGTGGCCAACCGCCTGCAGCCGGGCAAGCGGCCGCGCAGTTCGATGGCGCCGACGATCGTGTTCGGGCAGGCCGCGGACGGTTCGCGTGGCGATTTCGTGATGGCGACCGGTTCGCCGGGCGGCGGCACGATTCCGCAATATGTGGTCAAGACGCTCGTCGGCGCGCTCGACTGGGGACTCGATGCGCAGCAGTCGGCGGGGCTCGTCGACTTCGGTGCGAGCAACAGCCCGACGACCACGATCGGCGGCGAGCACCCCAACGTCAATACGGCGAACAACGGGGCGAACGATCCGCTGATCACGGGGCTGCTCGCACTCGGGCACAAGGTATCGACCTCCGCGCAGGCGAGCGGCGTCAATACCGTGATGCGTGTGACGGTCGGCCAGTCGCCCGCATTGCAGGGCGGCACCGATCCGCGGCGTGAAGGCGTCGTGCTCGGCGATACGTTCCGGCCGTAACCGGGCAGGACGCGCGGCCCCGAACTGCCTGCATGCAGCAGCGGGCGGTCGGGGCCGCGCGTCGCGAACGCGTCGCAATGACGAACACGCATCTGCTTGAAATGGACGCCGTCCTGTCGGCGCCGGGCTTTTTCGATTTCCTCGGCGACCTGGATTGCGATCGCGCGCTGGACAGCCGCGATGCCGAGCCGTTCGACGCGCTGTGGATGGCGTCGTTCGATGAAGTCGATGCCGATCCAGGCACGGCGGTCGACCGGCTGGCGGTGAGCGCGCCGAGGGAAAAGGCGTTCAAGCTCGCGCTCGGCGCAGCGGGGAACGCCGGTGTGGCGGCATGCGTATCCGACGATATCGAACTCATCGCGAGGAACTGGTTGTCGGGCCGCACCGATGGCTGGGCGACACACGTTCTTTGGAATGCTTATCGAAGCGGCCGGTTTCCCTGTTAGCCGTTTCGCCTGCCTGGTTTCCCGATCGGCTGCGGCATGCGCCACGCGGCACGCCTCCAGGTTCACTTGATCCACTGCTCAATTTCGCCGCAAGCCCCCGATTGTCAAACTATGTGAGGCAATCGTCAGCATTTGCAACGGAAGTAACAGTCCCCGCAAATCAGTCGTTTTGCGCGTCGGCGCCGCTACATTAGCTCCACCTGCCGCACGTCGCGGCAAGGCATGCGACAAGCCGCACGAAGGCGGCCCGCAGCAACAACGTCTTTGGGGAGAATGACCATGAACAAGATTCGTACGATTCTGGTGGGTGCTGCACTGACCGCGATGGCGACTTCGGCTGCGTTCGCACAGACGGCCCAGACCGGCGCCCAGGGTTCCGCAGGCGTCGGCGCGCAGGTTCAGACGCCGCTGCTCGGTGGCGGCGTGGGCGTGCAGGCTGGCGCCGGCGCGAATGCGGCGGGCTCGGGTTCGGGCGCGGGCAACGCCGTTGGCGGCGCGCTTGGCGGCGTCGGCAAGACGGTCGGCGGCGTGGGCTCGGCAGCCGGAGACGCGGTTGGCGGTGCGACGCATGCGGTCGGTTCGGCAGCGGGCACCGCGAAGGATGCCGCCGCATCGGCCGTCCACTCGACGAAATCGCACGTGAAGCACGTCGCGGGCACGGCAAAGAGCCATGCGCAAGATGCGATGTCGACGGCAGGTGACGTCGCAGGCGGCGCGAAGGCGAAGGCCGGCGAGGCGCTCGACGGCGCGACGAACTCGGTGCAGGGTGGCGCATCGGTCGGCGTGAAGGGTTCGGCGTCGGCGCAAGGCGGCGCGCTGTAAGCGTCACGCTTCCCGACACGGCCCGGCCCGCTTCGATGCGGGCCGGGCTTTTTTATGGTTCATCGCGGGAAACCGTGGAGCGTTTGAGGGGGATTGCGTAACCTGACGCCTGACTTTAAGGACGTCAGGAGGAGCAATTGCTCGATCGCAAGGCACTTCAGGCACTGGGCTGCTGGACGGGCTATCGGTTAGAGCGGGTGGAATGGCCGGAAGGAGAAGGCCGTACGCTGTCGCTGCATTTGAAGCCGGTCAGCAAGGTGATGTACTGCGAGCAATGCGGTGCACGGTGCCATCAAATCCACGAGACGACGGTTCGCCGCGTGCGCGATCTGCCGTTGTTCGAGTACCGGGTGGTGCTGCACGTCCCCCGCCGCCGGGTCTGGTGCGAACGCTGCGGCGGTCCGCGACTGGAGAAGCTGGTGTGGCTGGGCCGTTACCAGCGAGTGACGGAGCGATTTGCCAAGGCCTGCGAGAAACTGCTGCAAGCGGCCAGCGTACAGGCAGTGGCGGCTTTCTACGATCTGGGCTGGCACACGGTCAAATCGATCGACAAGATGCGCTTGCAAGCGCGTGTGGCTGAGCCGGACTGGTCGACGATCCGCTATCTGGCGATGGACGAGTTTGCACTCCATAAAGGCCATAGGTATGCCACGGTGGTGGTCGATCCGATCGGCCGGCAGGTGCTCTGGATTGGATCGGGACGCTCACGCGAGACGGCCCGCGCCTTCTTCGAGCAGCTTCCTGAGGGTGTCGCCGAGCGCATCGAAGCAGTCGCGATCGACATGACCACGGCCTACGAGTTGGAAATCAAGGCGCAGTGTCCGCAGGCCGAGGTGGTCTACGACCTGTTCCACGTCGTGGCCAAGTACGGGCGCGAGGTGATCGATCGGGTACGTGTGGATCAGGCCAATCAGTTACGCCATGACCGGCCGGCCCGCAAGGTATTGAAATCCAGTCGCTGGCTGCTGCTGCGCAACCGCCACAACCTGAAGCCCGAGCAGTCCGTGCATCTGAAGGAACTGCTGGCAGCGAATCAGCCCTTGTTGTGCGTCTACGTGCTACGCGACGAACTCAAACGGCTCTGGTTCTACCGAAAGCCTGCCTGGGCGGAAAAGGCCTGGGAACACTGGATCGAGCAGGCCCGGCAAAGCTGGATTGCCGCGCTGCAACTGTTCGCGCAGCGCCTACAGGGTTACTGGCACGGAATCCTCGCCCGCTGCCGCCATCCGCTCAATACCAGCGTCGTCGAAGGCATCAACAACACCATCAATGTCATCAAACGTCGGGCCTACGGGTATCGCGACGAGGAATACTTCTTCCTCAAGATCCGCGCCGCGTTCCCCGGTAATCCGCGATGAACCTTTTTTATTGGCGCGCGCGGCGCGCCGTTCATCCCGTCCTCGATACCGGGATGCGTCGGCGTTCGCCACCCATCCGGCGACGCGACAGGCCTGCCCGCCTGCCGGCACGGACCGGCAACGGGCGGCGTGTGCACCCCCTGCCCATCGCCCGCCGGCCATGCTTAAATAGCGAGGCTCCCGGTTGCCGGGCCGCCGCGATCGCGGCGCCGTCGGACACGGGCCAGCATGTCCGATCGACATCGTGACGACAGACGACACCAAAACGCCGTTCCGGCCAGCCCGGCGCGGCCCGATAACATTCCGAGGCATCACGTCATGACCATCCTGTTCCGTCTTCTCGCGCTCGCCTGCGCGCTCTGGCTGGCCGGCTGCGCAGGGTCGCCCCCGCCGTCCGGCAGTACCAGCGCATCGGCCGCCGCACCGGACGCCAGCGAACGCCGGGGGCTCGGCACGGCATGGGGCGAGTCGGTGCGATCCGAAACCCGTCAGGTCGAGTTCGAACGCGCGGATCCGGCGAAGCCGACGGATCTTGCTTCGGTCTACTACAACGACGCGTTGCCCGGACATCCTCCCGCGTCCCAGGTTCGCCGGTTGCCGACCCGCGTCGCGCTCGCCAACGGCGACATCGCGCTGTCGTTCACGGACGAAAAAGGCACGCCGTTGCGTCTGGCGCGCAGCGGCGGCCGCTGGCACATGGCGGGCGTCGAAGGTTCGCGCTACATGATCGTGCTGCGCAACCAGGGGCGCCGTTCGTTCGAGATCGTATCGAGCGTCGACGGGCTCGACGTGCTGTCGGGGCGGCCCGGCAGCTATACGAACGGCGGTTACGTGCTGTATCCGGGCCGCACGCTGACGATCGAGGGTTTCCGCAAGAGCCGTGACGAAGTCGCCGCGTTCCGCTTCGCGGCGGTGCCCGACAGCTATGTCGCGAATTCGAAGTATGGCGATGCCGCGAACGTCGGCGTGATCGGTGTCGCGGTGTTCGCGCAGAAGGAGAACGACGAGGAAGCGCTGCGCCGCAACGCGAATCCGTTCCCCGGCAATGACAACGGCTATGCACCGCCGCCGGTGCCGCGCGGCGAGTGACGGCACCTCGTGGATCGGCCGCGTGCGTCGTGACGAACGACGCGCGCGGGGCGATCCTCGATCGGGGCTGCCCGAACGGCATGCCGGCGCATGCGATGAACTTCACGACCATCCCGTGCGATTGATGCGGACACGGATCATCCCGATGAAATCGATTGTGTTGGAGCTCGCGGCGCTGGCGCTGCTGGCCTCGAATGCCGCCGTTGCCGTCGCCGAAACGCCGGCGCCCGAATCGGTGCGGCTCGCCAATGGTCACGAGATCGAATGGGTGCGCCCAGGGTTGTTCGAGGTCGACGCAGCCCGCCACCGGAAATCGGCACTGATCGTGCCGGCCGCGCTTCGCCATGCATTGCGCGATGCATCGAGTGTTGCGTTCCCGTCGGACCGTCCGAAGCGGATCGACGGCAAGGACTATCTGCTGGTCGTCATCAACCGCTCGTCGAGCAGCCGCCCGACAGGCTATTGCGGCGCGGGCGAAGAAGGGGTGCTGTACGTGCTGGAACTGCACGGCGCCCATGCCGTGCCGCGTTTCTCGCTACCGGTTCAAAGCTGCCTCGACACCGTTTCGCTCGACACCGACGGTGGCGCGCAATCGCCCTACCTGGCGATCGCGTGGCGCGACGACCCGGTCGGCATCGACATCCGGTGGGAATTTCTTTCTCACGGCGATGCAACGCATCGCGTCTATCGTTTCGTGGACGGCACGTTTGTCGAGACCGAGATTCCGCAGTAACGCGGCCGGGCTGCGGCACAATGGCTGTTCGAATTCGCATCGCGTGCGCCCCCACCATCCGGATCGATGGAGAGTCTCATGTCGTTACCCGCTTTCAGGTACCATCCCGACCCGCTGGCAACGGGTAGCGTGATCCGCTCGGACGCGCGCTGCGTGTGTTGCGGCGAGGCACGTGGTTACGTGTACGCGGGCCCCGTGTATGCGGTCGACGAGTACGAGCAATGCATCTGCCCGTGGTGCGTCGCCGACGGTTCGGCACACGCGCGCCTCGATGCGGTCTTTACCGACACGTACGGCATCGGCGGCGGCGAATGGGATGAGGTACCTGACGCGGTCGTCGACGAAATCGCCTGCCGCACGCCGGGCTTCCAGGGCTGGCAGCAGGAACGGTGGTGGACGCATTGCGGCGATGGCGCGCAGTTCATTGGCCGGGCAGGTGCAGGCGAACTGACCGCGCTCGGCCCGCAGGCCGTTGCGTCGATTCGGGAATCAACCGGACTTGACGAGGGCGGCGAGTGGGAGCGCTTCTTCGCCGCACTCGACAAGGACGGTTCGCCGACCGCGTATCTGTTTCGCTGCATCCATTGCGGCGATCTCGGCGGCTACCAGGATTGCGACTGATGGCCCGGCTGGCGGCACCGCACGTCGATCGCGGGCCCCATCGTCATGAAACAAAGGAATCTTCGTGAAGTTCATCCACGCGGCAGACATACACCTTGACAGCCCGTTGCACGGCCTGAGCGCGTATCCCGACGCGCCGGCCGCGCAGTTGCGCAACGCGTCGCGCGAGGCGCTGCGGCAGCTCGTGGATCGTGCGATCGAAGAGGACGTCGCGTTCCTCGTGATCGCCGGCGACCTGTACGACGGCGACTGGAAGGACCACAACACCGGCATCTTCTTCGGTCAGCAGATGGGGCGCCTGCGCAAGGCCGGTATCCGCGCGTTCGTCCTCGGCGGCAACCACGATGCCGAAAGCGAGATGACGAAGAAGCTGACGCTGCCCGACAACGTCACCGTGTTCGGCCACCGCAAGGCGGAAACCCACACGCTGCCTGAATTCGACGTCGCGCTGCACGGGCAGAGCTTCAAGGACAAGGCTGTCGTCGACAATCTCGCGATCGGCTATCCGGACCCGGTGCCCGGTTACTACAACATCGGCGTGCTGCACACGGCGCTCGAAGGTTATGCGGCGCACGCGAACTATGCGCCGTGCACGCTGGCCGAACTTCACGCGAAAGGCTACGACTACTGGGCGCTTGGCCACGTGCACGAATTCCAGCAATGGTCGGGGCCGTCCACGGTGGTGTTTCCCGGCAACCTGCAGGGGCGCCATATCCGCGAGACGGGCCGCCGCGGCGCGGTGCTCGTGACGGTCGAGCAGGGCCGCACGCAGGTCGAGCGCCTGTATCTCGACGTGCTGCGCTGGGAAGCCGTGTCGGTCGACGCGTCCGATTGCCTTACCGTCGCCGACCTCTCGAGAAAAATCGGCCAGTCGCTGGAAGCGCTGCTGACCGTCGACGGCCATGTGCCGCGCGCGGTGCGCGTGACGGTCACGGGGCGCACGCCCGCGCATGGCCTCTTTTTCGGCCGCGCGCCGCAGTTGCGCGCGGAGGTGCTGAACCAGATCGGCATCATCGGCAACGAGCGGCTGTGGCTCGAGAAGGTTCGGCTCGCGACGTCCGCGGCCGATCATCAGCCGGGCGAAAGCGAGCCGCTCGAAGCGCTGGAGGACCTGAAGCAGATCCTGGCCGACGCCGCGCGCGACCCGGATTTCCTCGAACTGCTCGAGCGCGACCTGAAGCCGTTCGTCGGCAAGGTGCGCAGCGACGTGAAGGAAGAGGTGCCGTTGTTGACGATGGCGCGCGCGGGCGAGCTGACCGCACTCGTCGAGCAGGTCGGGCCCGCGTTGCTCGCGCGGCTGGCGAGGGGGGAATAAGCGATGCGGATCAACCAGCTCGATCTGATCAAGTACGGCAAGTTCACCGACGAGACGCTGCGATTCCCGTCGGCCGGCGAGGATTTCCATGTGATCGTGGGGCCGAACGAGGCCGGCAAGTCGACGATTCGCACGGCCGTGTCGGAGCTGCTGTTCGGGATGAAGCTGCAGACACCGCTCGATTTCCTGCACAGCACGCCCGAACTGCGGATCGGCGGCGTGCTGGAGAGCGGCGCGGGCGAACTCGCGTTCCACCGCGCGCGCGGGCGCAGTCCGTTGCGCACACCCGCTGACGACAAACTGCCCGACGACTATCTGGCCGCCGTCCTTGACGGCGCCACGCGCGAATTCTTCGAGCAGATGTTCGGGCTCGATCACGGGCGTCTGGTCGATGGCGGTCGGAGCATTCTCGACGCATCCGACAAACTCGGCCAGGTGCTGTTCGAATCGGCTGCCGGTGTCGGCAGTCTCGGGCCGGTGCGTGAGGAGCTCGAAGCGCGTTCGGTCGAACTCTGGGCGCCGCGCCGCAGCGGCAGCGCGTTCGCACTCGCCGAATCGGCGTTCAACGAAGCCGTAACCGAACTGAAGACGGTTCAGGTGCGCACGCGCGACTGGGTCGAGCGCAAGGACGCGCGCGAAGCGGTCGAACAGCAGATCGAGCAGGCACGCGCGGAACAGCGTCGGCTCGAAGCGCTGCGCTCGAAGCTCGAACGCGTGCGACGGCTGGCACCGTACCTGAAGGAACTGACGGTCAAGGACGCCGCGCTGGCGGAACTGGGCCCGGTCGTCGAGTTGCCGCCCACCGCGTATGCGGACCTGCTGAAGGCGCAGGGCGATCTCGCGGCCGAACAGAAGGTGCTCGAGGAACGGCGTGCCGACCTGCTTGCAAAACGGCAGGCGCGCGATGCGATCGACGCCGACGCCGACACGCTGGTGCTCGAAGCCGACATCGAAGCGCTCGACCGGCTGCGCGGCGCGTGCATGAATCACGCGCAGGATCTGCTGCTGCTCGGCGCGGATGTCGAGCGGCACCTGTCCGCTGCGTTTGCAGCGGCCGCCCAGCTCGGCTGGCCGACCGACGAAGCGTCGCTACGTGCGTCGCTGCCGACCGCGTTGTCGCTGAAGACCGTTGCGAACCTGTTGCGCGAACACGGTGCGCTGCACCAGGCGCTTGCCGGCGCGCGCGAATCGCTCGACGAACGTACGCGCGAGCTTGCACAGGTGCAGGAACAACAGGCGCGCCTGTCGACCGTCGACGTGCCGGAGGCGCTGCGTGCGGCGCTGGCCGATGCGCAGGGCTTTCGCAACAGTGGTCAGCGCGAGCAGGCGCTCGAGCAGGAAATCGCCGCCGCCGAACGCACGTTGTCCGGCGCACTCGATGCGCTCGGCCAGTGGCGCATGCCGGTCGATACGCTGCGTGCGCTCGACGTGCCGTCGGCGGCGCGGCTCGGCACGCTGCTGAAGGAAGACAGCGCATGCGCGAGCGCGGTCGCTGCTGCACGCGACGCGCGGGACGGCGCACTCGAGGAGCTCGAGCGGCTCGAACTGCAGGAAAAGCACTTCGCGGAGAACCACAAGGTCGTCACGACCGCCGACGTGCTGGCGGCGCGCGCGCGACGCGACGGCGCGTGGGGCGATATCCGCAGCGGGGCGGTCGATCTCGCAACGGGCGCGCCCGCGGTCGACGACGCGATCCGCCTGGCGGACGAACTCGTCGACGCACAGCTCGGCGCGACGCAGGCGGCGGCGACGTTGCAGTCGCTGCGTCAGCAAGTCGAATCCGCACGTGCCGGCGTGACGCGCAAGCAGGTCGCACTGGACGAGCGCGAGCGCGAGCTCGCCGAACATCGCGACGCATGGGCCGCGCTCGCGACGACGGCCGCGGTGCCCGGCATGCCGCTGGCGGCGATGGGCGACTGGCTGGCGAAGCGCGACACGGTGTTCGCCGCGCAGGCCGACCTCGACCGGCTGCGCCGCGAATTCGACACGATTCGCGCCGCGCGGGCGGGTGCCGAAACCACGCTGCGCACGGCACTGCGTACCGTGTCGCGAGGCGGTGAGTCGGACGGTTTGGCGGCGCTCGTCGCGATCGCCGAGACCTTCGTACAGTCGGCCGAGAAGGCGCTCGCGCAGCAGGACAGCCTCGAGGATCGCGCGCGTGAAGCCGAACGCGGATGCGCGACGGCGCAATCGCGCGTCGGCCACGCACAGGCGGCCTACGATGCGTGGCAGGTGCAATGGCGCGACGCGCTGGCCGCCGCGAAGTTGTCCACGAGCGCGGCGACGCTGGCCGCGGCGGAAGGTGCGCTCGGCCTCGCCAACGCGGTGACGGCCGAACTGGCCGATGCCGATGCGCCGCGCAACCGGATCGCCGCGATCCGCGCCGAGCTGGCCGCGCTCGAGGCGGGCGCAAGGCGGCTTGCCGAAGCGCTCGCGCCGGAATGGTTGACGAGCGGAGACTGGCTGGACGTCGCGCGCCGGCTGACGATGCGCCTCGCGGCCGCCCGGGAAGTCGCGCGCGCGATCGGCCGTGCCGACGACGCTGTTCGGCAGGCCGACGACAAGGTCGCGGACGCGGCAGCCGCGGTGGCCGGTGCCGATGCGCGCATCCAGCCGCTGCTGCAACTGGCCGGCGTCGCGTCGATCGACGCGGCGCTGCCGCTGGCCGAACGCTCGGATCGCCAGCGCCAGCTTCGACACGCAGTCGATGCCGCGCACGAGGCACTGGTGCGCGATGGTGACGGCCTGTCCCGGTCCGCCGTCGAAGCGGAAGTCGCGGAGCAGGACATCGCCGACGTACCGGCACACCTCGAGGCGGTGAAACAGTCGCTCGGCGACGTCGGCAAGCGTCTGAACGAGCTTGCCCAGCAGCAGGTCGTGGCCGATCAGGCGTTCGGTGCGATCGACGGCCAAGCGAACGCGGCCGTTGCCGAATCGAAGCGACAGGAAGCGCTGGCGGCGATGGGCGAAGCAGCCGAACAGTATCTGGAGGCAGCCACGGCGAGCCGGCTGCTGAAGTGGGCGACGGATCGCTATCGCGACCAGAAGCAGGGGCCGATGCTCAGGCGCGCGGGCGAGATTTTCGCGGGGCTCACGCTGGGCGAATTCGCGCGGCTGACCGTCGATACCGAACGGACGCCGCCCGCGCTGTATGCACGACGGACGAAGGGGGCATCGGTCGAGGTCGCCGGGTTGAGCGAAGGGACGCGCGACCAGTTGTTCCTCGCGCTGCGGATCGCGGCGCTGGAGCTGCAGCTCGGCAGCCGGACCGCACTGCCGTTCGTGGCCGACGACTTGTTCATCAACTTCGACGATGCGCGCGCGAAGGCCGGCCTCGATGCGCTGCGCGATCTGTCGACGCGAACCCAGGTGCTGTTCCTGACGCACCACGACCACTTGCTGCCGCTCGTGAGAGAGGTATTCGGCGCGCGGGTCAACGTGGTCGAGCTCCAGCGCGCACCGGTGGGCGCGTGACGCAGGGCGGGCGTGACTGCCGGCGCGCGGAGAGGGTCATCGCGAACAGGTAGTATGTGCGGTTCCGAAATGCACGCGGCCGGTTCTGCCGGTCGCGGGTCAGGCCACACGAGGGGGGGAATATGAAAAAGCTGGTAGCCGCCATCGCGTTCGCGGCGGACAAACATCGCAATCAGCGGCGCAAGGACGAAGAAGCGTCGCCGTACATCAATCATCCGATCGCGCTCGCCGATGTGCTGGCCAACGAGGCCGGCGTCGAGGACGAACGTGTGATCGTCGCCGCCGTGCTGCACGACACGGTCGAGGATACGGAGACGACCGAGCAGGAACTGCTGCGACTGTTCGGCAAGGACGTGGCGGACATCGTGATGGAAGTCACCGACGACAAGTCGTTGCCGAAGGAGGAGCGCAAGCGCCTGCAGGTCGAGCATGCGGCGACCATCAGCCGACGCGCGAAGCTCGTGAAGCTGGCCGACAAGATCTGCAACCTGCGCGACATCGCGCGGCATCCCCCCGCGGACTGGCCGCTCGAGCGCAAGCAGGCGTATTTCGACTGGGCGAAGTCGGTCGTCGATCCGATGCGCGGTGTGCATCCCGGTCTCGAGGCGATCTTCGACACCGCCTACGACGCACGGCCGGCCGACTGAGGCGCCCGCATGCGATCCGCTCGAACCTTCGAATCCGCCACGTGGCAATCGCCAGCGGTGGCGGGTGTCGATGTGGGTGGCGAAAAGAAGCAGTGCGATCTCGTGATCCTGCGCGGACGGACAGTCGTCTACCGCGAGGAACGGATCGCGCCCGAGGCGGTGCCTGCGCTGTGCCTCGCCCATGACGTCGTGGCCGTGGGTGTCGACGCCCCGAGCCTGTGGTGGACGGGGAGCGGGCGCCGCGCGGCCGAACAGGCGCTCGCGCGCGAACGGATCTCGTGCTTTCCGACGCCGTCGCGGGAGCAGGCGATTGCAAGCACGTCAGGCTTCTTCGACTGGATGTTCATGGGAGAGCGTGTCTACCGCGCGCTCGCGGATGCGTATCCGCTGCTGACCAGTGCCCGCTATGCGGGCGGGCGCGCGAGCTTCGAAACCTATCCTTATGCGATCACTTGCGCGATGCTGGGGAGGGCCGTCGCATCGGCGAAGCAGAAACGCAACCAGCGCCGGCAATTGCTGGAACGACTGGGCGTCGACGTGTCGACGCTGAGGTCCGTCGATGCGCGAGACGCGACCCTTTGCGCGTTGACGGCGCAATGCGTCATCGACGGGAATGCGTACGCGTATGGCGATGCGGAGGGCGGATATATCCGCGTGCCGATCGTGAGCGAGACGATCGTTCTCGACACGCTGTAGTCGTGTCGCGCGGCCTGGGCGAGGGGTGTCGCGAAAAGGTGAGCTTTTGCGGGAGGGTTGCGGCCCGCGCGACGGCGAAGGCTTCAGGCCGGGACTGCAGGCCGGCAAACATCGGGATGGCTTGCGCACACGACATCATGCCGGTGCGCTATGCGATCCAGAGCGGCGTCGCTCAATCCTCGAGGATGGCTTTCGGTACGCTGGACAGGTCGCAGGCGTCCGCCTGTTCGAAATAGCCTTCGGCATCGTCGATCATCACGACTGCGACGTCGATCAGTTCGTCGAGCCGTTGCAGCAGCGACTCACGCCACTCGATGTCTTCGTCGCGTTCGGGCGTCTTGTCCAGTTGCTCGATGATCGAATCGGCCGTCTGTAGGAAAGGAATCGCCTGCTGATAGTTTTCGATCGAGACCATCGCTGCGTTGCGCGCACCGACGAGTCGCTCACGATGCTCGTCCGCCAGCTCGGATTCACCGCTGATCCGCGGCAATACATCCGAGATGCGCTGCAGAAGCGGTGGAGCCTGTTCTTCCAGGATGAGGGCGCGCTTGCGCAGCGCTGCATATTCGTCGCGAAGATCGGCGTCGCCGGATTGAGAGGTGCTGTCCATCGTGGATATGAGTGCGTGGTTCGGTCGCGGCATGATACTCGACGGCACCCGATTCCCTGTCCGTTCCGCCACCACCTATATAGAGGGACGAGCGGTATACGTCACAACAATAGAGGGTGCCCCGTGTTGCGATGCCTGCTCGGTCGAACCCCAAGCCCCCGTGCGCGGTAGCGCTCGGGGGTTTTTTCAAAATATTTTCACAAAGGGCTTGCGTAGACGGGGGTGGGTGCTTAGAATCACGCCTCTTTCGCGCTAACGGAAACGCGGCGCGGGAGAAGGGAAGCAGGGTTGGCGGTGTGCTGGAGTCTGGAGCGCGCCACTGGCCTGGAAGTTGAGCCCCGCAGTCGCAACGATGTAGTGTAAAAAGTTGTTGACGAGCTGCGAAACACGGTTCATAATCTCGCTTCTCTGCTGCTGAAAACGCAGCGCTGCCGGGAAACACGAAGTTCCTCGCAGAATGCTCTTTAAAAATTAACAGCCGATAAGTGTGGGCGCTTGATGAAAGCGAGCTGATCCTCGGATCAGATAGCGAAAGTATCAAGAGTCTCACACTAAAGTAAGTCAGGTTTATGAAGTGATTCATATTCCTGTCAGCTTTGAGTGAGCGACCGGTTCTTAACCGAACCGAAAACAGTAACAGGTTTAAACTGAAGAGTTTGATCCTGGCTCAGATTGAACGCTGGCGGCATGCCTTACACATGCAAGTCGAACGGCAGCACGGGTGCTTGCACCTGGTGGCGAGTGGCGAACGGGTGAGTAATACATCGGAACATGTCCTGTAGTGGGGATAGCCCGGCGAAAGCCGGATTAATACCGCATACGATCTACGGATGAAAGCGGGGGACCTTCGGGCCTCGCGCTATAGGGTTGGCCGATGGCTGATTAGCTAGTTGGTGGGGTAAAGGCCTACCAAGGCGACGATCAGTAGCTGGTCTGAGAGGACGACCAGCCACACTGGGACTGAGACACGGCCCAGACTCCTACGGGAGGCAGCAGTGGGGAATTTTGGACAATGGGCGAAAGCCTGATCCAGCAATGCCGCGTGTGTGAAGAAGGCCTTCGGGTTGTAAAGCACTTTTGTCCGGAAAGAAATCCTTGACTCTAATACAGTCGGGGGATGACGGTACCGGAAGAATAAGCACCGGCTAACTACGTGCCAGCAGCCGCGGTAATACGTAGGGTGCGAGCGTTAATCGGAATTACTGGGCGTAAAGCGTGCGCAGGCGGTTTGCTAAGACCGATGTGAAATCCCCGGGCTCAACCTGGGAACTGCATTGGTGACTGGCAGGCTAGAGTATGGCAGAGGGGGTAGAATTCCACGTGTAGCAGTGAAATGCGTAGAGATGTGGAGGAATACCGATGGCGAAGGCAGCCCCCTGGGCCAATACTGACGCTCATGCACGAAAGCGTGGGGAGCAAACAGGATTAGATACCCTGGTAGTCCACGCCCTAAACGATGTCAACTAGTTGTTGGGGATTCATTTCCTTAGTAACGTAGCTAACGCGTGAAGTTGACCGCCTGGGGAGTACGGTCGCAAGATTAAAACTCAAAGGAATTGACGGGGACCCGCACAAGCGGTGGATGATGTGGATTAATTCGATGCAACGCGAAAAACCTTACCTACCCTTGACATGGTCGGAATCCTGCTGAGAGGTGGGAGTGCTCGAAAGAGAACCGGCGCACAGGTGCTGCATGGCTGTCGTCAGCTCGTGTCGTGAGATGTTGGGTTAAGTCCCGCAACGAGCGCAACCCTTGTCCTTAGTTGCTACGCAAGAGCACTCTAAGGAGACTGCCGGTGACAAACCGGAGGAAGGTGGGGATGACGTCAAGTCCTCATGGCCCTTATGGGTAGGGCTTCACACGTCATACAATGGTCGGAACAGAGGGTTGCCAACCCGCGAGGGGGAGCTAATCCCAGAAAACCGATCGTAGTCCGGATTGCACTCTGCAACTCGAGTGCATGAAGCTGGAATCGCTAGGGAAACGCTGATCAATGGACCAACTTCCGAAGTTGCAGGCGAGATGGCTTCAAATTTTCTGGATGACGAAGCGAATCGGCGCTCAATTCAGTGAATTTGGCGCGTAAGCGAGCCTCCCCTGCTCGCATTTTTCATACGCATGACGGACTGCTCCCATGGACCGATCGCAACAGATTTCGCGCAATCACCAGATTCGCCAGAGCGAACAGGCTGAACAGTTGCGCGGTGTTCTTGGCCAAGCCCTTGTATCGGGTCTTGCGATGCTGAAACAGATTCTTGACGATATGAAACGGATGCTCAACCCGCGAACGGATCTGCGCCTTGGTTCGCTCGAGCGCGATCACCAGGTCCTTCAGCGCTCCTTCTTGCATCGCCTTGATCTTTCCCCGCCTGGCAGCGACGTGCCACTTCACGGCCTTGCCCGCCATTTCCTCGCGCTTGTCGACGCCAATGTAGCCCGCGTCGGCGAACACCTGCTCTTCATGCCCGTGCAGCAGGGCATGAGCTTGCGATACATCCGACACGTTGGCCGCCGTGCCAACCACACTGTGAATCAGGCCCGAGTCGGCGTCGACGCCAATGTGGGCTTTCATGCCAAAGTGCCATTCGTTGCCCTTCTTCGTTTGATGCATTTCCGGGTCACGGCTCTTCCCGGCATTCTTGGTCGACGGCGGCGCTTCAATGATCGTCGCGTCAACCAGCGTGCCTTCCTTCATCATCAGCCCACGCTCGCACAGCGAGATGCCAATCTCGTCGAACAACTTCCGTGTCAGTTCGTGTTCGATCAGCAGGCGCCGGAACTTCAACAGCGTGGTTGCATCAGGCACGTTCTCGATCGCCAGATCGATGCCGGCGAAGGCTCGCAGCGTGATGCTGTCATACAGCGCGTCTTCCAGTCCTTCGTCCGACAGTCCGTACCACTGTTGCACGAAGTAGATTCGCAGCATCCGCTCAAGGCCAATCGGCGGGCGACCTCGCGTGCCCTTCGGATAGTGCGGTTCGATGGCCGACAGCAAGCGCTGCCACGGAACGACCTTCTCCATCTCTTCCAGGAAGCGTTGGCGCCTCGTCACTCGCTTCTTGCCTGCAATTTCCGCTTCCGCGAAGCCGATCTGCCTCTTCATCGTCGTGGGTCCGTTCCGTGAGCTGTCTTCTAAACGTCCTCGGCTACGTCTGCGATGACCGCCGAGCCGAATAAATCAGCGTTTCCCTAGTAATCGCGGATCAGCATGCCGCGGTGAATACGTTCCCGGGTCTTGTACACACCGCCCGTCACACCATGGGAGTGGGTTTTACCAGAAGTGGCTAGTCTAACCGCAAGGAGGACGGTCACCACGGTAGGATTCATGACTGGGGTGAAGTCGTAACAAGGTAGCCGTATCGGAAGGTGCGGCTGGATCACCTCCTTTCCAGAGCTTCTCGCACAAGTTGAGCGCTCACGCTTATCGGCTGTAAATTTAAAGACAGACTCAGGGGTCTGTAGCTCAGTCGGTTAGAGCACCGTCTTGATAAGGCGGGGGTCGTTGGTTCGAATCCAACCAGACCCACCACCGTCTTGTGTGGCGGTACACCCTGAGGCAAACCTGTACATGGGGGCATAGCTCAGCTGGGAGAGCACCTGCTTTGCAAGCAGGGGGTCGTCGGTTCGATCCCGTCTGCCTCCACCAATCACCAACGCTAAGGGCTTGGTTCAGACACTGAACCGAGAATTTTGCATTGGCGATTGAGCCAGTCAGAGCGGTACGAAAGTATCGGCTGTCGTTCTTTAACAATCTGGAAGAAGCAAGTAATTTGGATAGCGGAAGCGTCTTGAGATGGACGTGAAAACTATCCGGGTTGTGATTGTATCGATGTATCTCAAGATGATTCGAACTTAATGTTTGACTCAATTGGAATACGGCACAACGCGAGAACTCAACCTGTAGCGACTGTCGCGAGACAGACTCGTTATAGGGTCAAGCGAACAAGTGCATGTGGTGGATGCCTTGGCGATCACAGGCGATGAAGGACGCGGTAGCCTGCGAAAAGCTACGGGGAGCTGGCAAACAAGCTTTGATCCGTAGATGTCCGAATGGGGAAACCCACTCCTTTTGGAGTATCCATGGCTGAATACATAGGCCATGCGAAGCGAACGCGGTGAACTGAAACATCTAAGTAACCGCAGGAAAAGAAATCAACCGAGATTCCCAAAGTAGTGGCGAGCGAAATGGGATGAGCCTTGCACTCTTTATTTGTATTGTTAGCCGAACGCTCTGGAAAGTGCGGCCATAGCAGGTGATAGCCCTGTAGGCGAAAACAGTATGAAAGAACTAGGTGTGCGACAAGTAGGGCGGGACACGTGAAATCCTGTCTGAAGATGGGGGGACCATCCTCCAAGGCTAAATACTCGTGATCGACCGATAGTGAACCAGTACCGTGAGGGAAAGGCGAAAAGAACCCCGGGAGGGGAGTGAAATAGATCCTGAAACCGCATGCATACAAACAGTCGGAGCCTCGTAAGGGGTGACGGCGTACCTTTTGTATAATGGGTCAGCGACTTACGTTCAGTAGCAAGCTTAACCGTATAGGGCAGGCGTAGCGAAAGCGAGTCCGAATAGGGCGTTCAGTTGCTGGGCGTAGACCCGAAACCAAGTGATCTATCCATGGCCAGGATGAAGGTGCGGTAACACGTACTGGAGGTCCGAACCCACTAACGTTGAAAAGTTAGGGGATGAGCTGTGGATAGGGGTGAAAGGCTAAACAAACTTGGAAATAGCTGGTTCTCTCCGAAAACTATTTAGGTAGTGCCTCGTGTCTCACCTTCGGGGGTAGAGCACTGTCATGGTTGGGGGGTCTATTGCAGATTACCCCGCCATAGCAAACTCCGAATACCGAAGAGTGCAATCACGGGAGACAGACATCGGGTGCTAACGTCCGGTGTCAAGAGGGAAACAACCCAGACCGCCAGCTAAGGTCCCCAAATATAGCTAAGTGGGAAACGAAGTGGGAAGGCTAAAACAGTCAGGAGGTTGGCTTAGAAGCAGCCACCCTTTAAAGAAAGCGTAATAGCTCACTGATCGAGTCGTCCTGCGCGGAAGATGTAACGGGGCTAAGCTATATACCGAAGCTGCGGATGCGTGCTTAGCACGCATGGTAGGAGAGCGTTCCGTAAGCCTGCGAAGGTGCGTTGAAAAGCGTGCTGGAGGTATCGGAAGTGCGAATGCTGACATGAGTAGCGATAAAGGGGGTGAAAGGCCCCCTCGCCGTAAGCCCAAGGTTTCCTACGCAACGTTCATCGGCGTAGGGTGAGTCGGCCCCTAAGGCGAGGCAGAAATGCGTAGCTGATGGGAAGCAGGTCAATATTCCTGCACCATTGTTAGATGCGATGGGGGGACGGATCGCGGAAGGTTGTCCGGGTGTTGGAAGTCCCGGTCGCTGCATTGGAGAAGGCACTTAGGCAAATCCGGGTGCGCAATTCAAGGGTGTGGCGCGAGCTCCTTAGGGAGCGAAGCAATTGGAAGTGGTTCCAAGAAAAGCCTCTAAGCTTCAGTCTAACGATGACCGTACCGCAAACCGACACAGGTGGGCGAGATGAGTATTCTAAGGCGCTTGAGAGAACTCGGGAGAAGGAACTCGGCAAATTGGTACCGTAACTTCGGGATAAGGTACGCCCTTGTAGCTTGATGCGCCTGCGCGCAAAGGGTGAAGGGGTTGCAATAAACTGGTGGCTGCGACTGTTTAATAAAAACACAGCACTCTGCAAACACGAAAGTGGACGTATAGGGTGTGACGCCTGCCCGGTGCCGGAAGATTAAATGATGGGGTGCAAGCTCTTGATTGAAGTCCCGGTAAACGGCGGCCGTAACTATAACGGTCCTAAGGTAGCGAAATTCCTTGTCGGGTAAGTTCCGACCTGCACGAATGGCGTAACGATGGCCACACTGTCTCCTCCCGAGACTCAGCGAAGTTGAAGTGTTTGTGATGATGCAATCTACCCGCGGCTAGACGGAAAGACCCCATGAACCTTTACTGTAGCTTTGCATTGGACTTTGAACCGATCTGTGTAGGATAGGTGGGAGGCTATGAAACCGGAACGCTAGTTTCGGTGGAGCCGTCCTTGAAATACCACCCTGGTTTGTTTGAGGTTCTAACCTTGGCCCGTGATCCGGGTCGGGGACAGTGCATGGTAGGCAGTTTGACTGGGGCGGTCTCCTCCCAAAGCGTAACGGAGGAGTACGAAGGTACGCTAGGTACGGTCGGAAATCGTGCTGATAGTGCAATGGCATAAGCGTGCTTAACTGCGAGACCGACAAGTCGAGCAGGTGCGAAAGCAGGTCATAGTGATCCGGTGGTTCTGTATGGAAGGGCCATCGCTCAACGGATAAAAGGTACTCTGGGGATAACAGGCTGATACCGCCCAAGAGTTCATATCGACGGCGGTGTTTGGCACCTCGATGTCGGCTCATCTCATCCTGGGGCTGTAGCCGGTCCCAAGGGTATGGCTGTTCGCCATTTAAAGAGGTACGTGAGCTGGGTTTAAAACGTCGTGAGACAGTTTGGTCCCTATCTGCCGTGGGCGTTGGATATTTGAAGGGGGCTGCTCCTAGTACGAGAGGACCGGAGTGGACGAACCTCTGGTGTACCGGTTGTCACGCCAGTGGCATCGCCGGGTAGCTATGTTCGGAAGAGATAACCGCTGAAAGCATCTAAGCGGGAAACTCGCCTTAAGATGAGATATCCCTGGGAACTAGATTCCCTTGAAGGGTCGTTCGAGACCAGGACGTTGATAGGTCAGGTGTGTAAGCGCAGTAATGCGTTCAGCTAACTGATACTAATTGCCCGTAAGGCTTGATCCTATAACAAGTCTGCCTTGTAGATCGGCGCCGTGCGCAAGCACCGGCCGCGATCCAAAGCGACAAGTTGGATTCTCGTGTGTGATACACACAACTCAAGATTACTGCTTCTTCCCAGATTGGTTGTGCTGCAAAGCTAGCACAACAACCCTCTTTGCCTGATGACCATAGCGAGTCGGTCCCACCCCTTCCCATCCCGAACAGGACCGTGAAACGACTCTACGCCGATGATAGTGCGGATTCCCGTGTGAAAGTAGGTAATCGTCAGGCTCCCTAAGCCAGAAACCCCCGCCCGAAAGGCGGGGGTTTTTGCATTTGCGTGACGGAAATGCACAAGAAATCGAAGCGGGTGGCGGTGTTCTCGGGACCCCACGGAAGAAACGCTTCGACAGACTCCCCATTCAAGAAACGACGACCGTAAATTCAAGCCCCGATTCAAAGTTCAGGGTCGTGGTCGAAAACCGCGGGTCGTTGTCGAGGTAGTGCTTGTACGGTCGAACGGCGTCCTCGGCTGTGTACATGTTGTCGGCCAGTACGACCGATCCCGGGCGCAGCAGGCGCTCGATCTGCTTGAAGAGCCTCAGATAGGCGTCGGCCCATACGTCGATAAACACCATGTCGAACGTACCGTCCAGTTTGGCAACAGTCTCGAATACGTCGCCCTCCCGCATGTCGACATAGGCATTCAGGCCCGCCGTCCTGACGTGATCGCGCAAGCGCGTGAACTTGAGCGCATCGCGTTCGGTCGCGACGACCACGCCACGGCCCAAGGTGCACAGTGCCTCGGCGAAATACAGCGTGGATACGCCGCATGAACTGCCGAGTTCAAGGATTCTGGCCGGTCGTTGCGAGAGCACCATGTTCCGCAAGAATCCGCCCGTTTCCGGCGACACGGCCAACGATAGCGGACTGCCTTCGGGGGAATCGAAGTCGTCGCTGGACAGCCCGAGCGTTTCGAGAAATCGCCCCCGCAGACGGGGCGCGATCGCTTCGTATTCCTCGGTTAGCGACAGAAAATCCTCGTTCGATCCCTGGAACTGCGTGCGGGCGCGGGCGACGATTTCGGTCCGGCTTTCTTCGTGGAGCCGCTGCAGAAGAGCGATGGTGGGTGACGCCATGTGCGTTTCCTTGAAGAGATTGATTCGGTCGACGACGTATTCAGCGGCGGCATCTCTCATCAGAGATGCCGCGCCGTCGCTCGATATCGGCGATACACGGAGTTGCTATACCGTTCGGGCGAGCGTGATTGCGCGTTCGGGGCACGCCGTCACACACAGTCCGCATGACCGGCACGCATCCGCATTCGGCGTATAGGCGACTTTCATTCCATGCACGCGCTGCTTCAGGCGATGCATCAGATCCAGGCCGAGGTAATCGACTTTGTCGATGCGCCGGATCTCGAACACGTTCTCGGGACAAACGGCGACACAATCCCCTTTGCCTTCGCAGCGCTTCAGATCGACGACCGGCGCAATCATCCCCGGCTTCTGTTTGCAGTCGCCTGTTGATTGGTCGGGCATAGTCATTCTCCCGTGGGCCGGTTGCTGCCGGATCGCCACGCGGTTCGGAACTGCTCGCGTTCCTCGGGTGTCATGGACTCCCACTTGCGCCAGTGGCGTCGACCGCGCCAGCCGCGATGACCGCGGAATCCGCCGAACAGGATGCGGCTCAACACGAGCAGGCCCAGCGCGTGCGCGAAGTCGATCGTACGGGCGCCGACGAATAGCGCCGGCATGACCCAGTTCCATAACATCATGACGACCCATCCGAGCACGCCTATCGCGATCAACACGAGAAGCGCCTTGCCCGCACATCTGATTCGAAAATTCATCTGTCGATTCCTCTAGGTGTTATCCAGTTCGTCATAAATGGGCTGCAGTCGGGCACGCAAATGCAAGACCGCATAGCGTTTGCGAGCGAGCAGCGTATTGAGCGCGACACCGCTTTGTGCGGCCATTTCCTTGAAAGACCGGCCCTCCAGCTCGTGTGCGATAAAGACCTCCCGCTGATTCGTCGGCAACTCGTCGAGCGCATCCTGCAAGGCCTTGAGCACGAGCGTGCGCGCGTAGCGTGCTTCGGGGCCGGCATCATGCGCAGGTAGCGCGAGGTCCAGGCGATATTCACCGTTTATGTCATCGTCGACCTCGAACAGATCGGTCAGCGGCTGTTCCCTCTTTTTGCGAAAGCGGTCGACGATGCGGTTGCGCGCGGCACGGAAAAGCCATGCACTCGCCTGCTCGATTGGCGCAGGAAGCCGATACGCCTGTACGAATTCGTGAAACACATCCTGCAGGATGTCCTCGGCGTCGTCCGGGTCGCGAATCCGGCGCCGGATGAAATTCACTAGCCTCGATCGTTCACGCATCACTGTCGCTGTGATGTCGCGGTCTGGGTCGGTCATCGTGTGCGAAGTGGGTGGCGATTCCATGTGCCTGAAGACGTTTCAGGCGCGCGAATATTGTGGCGAGAGAAAAAAATCTGCTGCTGAACGCGTCGGCGTTGCGAAATACCCATTCCCGCCGGCCACGCGCCAAGGGAATACCCATCGTAGGCGACCCATCAAGCAGGCTTGCCAGAAAGGAACGGATACCTCGTCTCGTCCTCTTGCTTCGATACGCTGAACCCGGTGCGCGCCCGCAGTTGCCCATGAGGCAGTCGACCGGATCGCGATGCAGATAGGCTTTCAATCCGTCGGCGAACCGGAACTTGGCAACCTTCCGCGTATCCGGACGAGCGTTGCCAGTTCTTCAAGGCTCCCTGCTACACGCCCCGGTCAGTCCACACGGTATCCGCTCTTGTAGCCTCGGCTCGTCCGTCTTCCCATCCACGCTACTGCCGATCCCGTTGCCACACTGGTCTGGCCAGTCAGGCCTTAAGTTCCCGTAGCCGCTGTCGTTAATCAGGACGTTGCCCGCTTTCGGCGACCCCATTCATATAACGCGGTAACGGAGATCGAAGTCATCATGTTGTCCTCGATTCGTGCACGGATACTCGCGACCTGCGTCGCCATCGTGGTAACGGCGTTGGCCGTGACAGGCGGCCTGGTCTATTACGTCGTCAAGCAACACAACGACGAGACAATCGACCAGAATCACAAGTCGATCCTCGCCGGGCACGCGCTGGCGATCAACGAATGGGTGGCCAGCAGAGGCCGGGAAACCCAGGCACTCGCGGACACGATTGCAATCGGCGGGGGTGATCCGCTGCCCGTGCTGAAGCTGCTCGGGAAGTCGGGCGGCTTCGAGGTGTTGACGCTCGGCCTGCCGGACAAGACCGCGTTCTCGAACGTGCCGCTCGCGCCCGGCTACGACCCGACAGCACGCCCGTGGTACAAGCAGGCCGTCAGCGCCGGCAGCCTCGTCGTGACGGCACTCTATCGCGACGCAACGACCGGCAAGCCGGCGGTTGCGTTCGCGGTACCCGTGGTGCGCGACGGCACGGTGAAGGGCGTGCTGGCCGCCAGCCTGTTCATGGAAAGTGTGAGCTCGATCGTGACCTCGGTACACCCGACGCCCGCGAGCTTCGCATTTCTGGTGGACAAGAGCGGGCGCGTGATTGCGTCGGCCAAGACCGACCTGATCATGAAGCCGGCAACCGGTCTTTCGCCGGCACTCGACGCCGACCACCTCGGCGCGCTGCAAACCGCGTCCGAGCCCGTCGCGGTCGACATCGACGGCGCCACTAAGCTGCTGCGGGCCCAGCCGATCGCCGGTACCGACTGGTCGCTCGTGCTCGCGCTCGACAAGGCCGACGTGACGGCCGGCATGCGCGCGGTCGCGACGACGACGCTGGCGGCGATCCTGATCGTGGCCGTGATCGCGGCCGCACTCGTCGGTGCGATGACGAACGCGGCCTTCAAGCGGATCCTGCTGGTGCGCGACGCGCTGACGGATGTGTCGACCGGCAGCGGCGACCTGACGAAACGCCTGCCGGCCGATGGCGCGGACGAAGCCGCGCAGATCGCGCATGCGTTCAACCTGTTCGCCGAAAAGATCAGTACGATCCTGCTGCAGATTCGCGAGTTCAGCGAATCCGTCAACCTCGCGAGCGCCGAGATCGCGCAGGGCAACCAGGATCTGTCCGGCCGCACCGAGCATGCTGCATCGAGCTTGCAGGAAACCGCCGCCGCGCTCGAGGAAATCGCCGGCACGGCCCGCAATTCCGCCGATGCCGCGAGCCAGGTGAGCCGTCTGGCGGAATCGGCGTCGGACGTCGCGGTGCGCGGCGGCACGGTCGTCAGCGAAGTCGTGTCGACGATGAACGAGATCACGCAGGCGTCGAGCGAGATCGCCAACATCGTCGGCGTGATCGACGGTATCGCGTTCCAGACCAACATTCTCGCGTTGAACGCTGCCGTCGAGGCCGCACGTGCGAACGAGCACGGCCGGGGCTTTGCGGTCGTCGCGGGCGAGGTGCGTGCGCTCGCGCAGCGCAGCGCGCAGGCGGCCAAGGAAATCAAGCAGTTGATTCACTCGTCGGTCGAGAAGATCGAGGGAGGCTCGGGGCTCGTCCAGACGGCCGGCACGACGATGAACGAAATCGTCGAGGGCGTGCGCAGCATCACGAGCGTGATTGCGGAAATTACCGTTGCCGCCAAGGAGCAGAGCACGGGGATCGAGCAGGTGAATCAGGCGGTGTCGCATCTCGACAATGCGACGCAGCAGAACGCGGCGCTCGTCGAGCAGTCCGCGGCGGCCGCGACGTTGCTGCGCGAGCAGGCTGCCCGGCTCGCGCAGACGGTCGGCGAGTTCAAGCTCGAGGACCGCCGTGCGATGACGTCGCAGCCAGCGTGAGAACGGCGATACCGGGTAAGTCCGGCGGCGGTGCCGACGGACGCTGCAATCAGATCGTGATCCTCAAGATCGGGAAGAACCTCCCCGGGACGACGCTCGATTCCTTTTCGCCGATTTTTTCAGCGCCGAGCGCCAGATAGAACGGAACCGCATTGGGGTCCGCTTCGATCACGAAGCTTCTGATCCCTCTCGCGGCGCTTTCCCTGCGGACCTCTTCCCACAATGCCCGGGCGACACCGCGGCCCATGTGGTCGGGATGGACGAACAGCCATCCGGGCGTCGGGCGATCCGATGCCGACGACGCGCGGACCCAGAACCCGATGATTGCCGCGCCGGATTCCGCAACGTATCCGATCGACCCGTCGATCGTCTCCGGCGCAATCGTGAGATCGCTCTGCCACAAGTCGAGCCAGTCCTGCGGATAGCCCCAGTGTGCCTTCGACATGCGAGCCAGTCGCGTGAGGGCGTCCGCGTCCGCGGCACGGGCAGCACGTACGGTAAATGCTTGGTGCATCTCGTCTCCTGTGATGGCCGCCCCATTGGTTGGAGGAGGTATCGCCCGGCATGCATCGACCCAACGCCGGATTTGCCGCTTGCCGACTCGAACGAAGGCCAGGCTCGGCGCGGCTACGCGACCTGCGATGCATGCCCGGCGGCGACGCGCCAGCCCGCGGATGATCGGCGCCAGAGCCGAGTATAGGCAAACATGCCGTCGAACGCCGTGCCGTCGAAATGGCCGGCGAGTCTCGCCTTCGTCGTGGTCAGGATCATCTCGCCGATCGCGTATGCGTGTGTTTCCTGCACATCGAGCCTGTCGAGGCGCAGCAGCTTCGCGCGATGCGCGGCCAGGTCGTCCTCCTTCGAGATGACCTGGCCGGTCGGAACGGTGAACACCAGGTCGTCGTCCAGCAACGCATCGAGCGCTTCGACATCGTTGGCCAGCATCGCGGCACGAAGGGCGATTTCACTGGGTTCGATCGCTGTACGGATTGCATCCATGTCAGGGCCTCGCATCGTCTCTGAAGGGTTGTGGTTCAGCTCATACCGGCGAGCAACAGCAGCAACGAACATGCCGCACCGACGAATACCGTCTATCGCGCGTTCGACAGCGATTGGCGCCGGACGAGCATCACCACGCAGATGCCGATCGACGCGATGACGTTGACGGCCGGATAGAACGCGACCGCGACGCTCCACGTGCTTAACGCCAGCAACGCCAGCGCGTACTTGAGCACGCACAGCGCGAAATACGCGAGGCTCTCGCTCCACGGATCGCGGATCGTCTTGCGGACGGTCGGGCCGAGGCCGGCCAGTTCGATCATCGTGACCAGACAGATGGAGATCGTCGGGTCGTCGGTCAGCATCCACAGCGGAATGGCCGACAGGGCCGCGACCAGGAAAAACCAGTCGACACGTGTCCAGCCGCGTTCGCCCCGAAAGATGCTCGCCACCAGCGTCAGAAAGCAGGTGACGGCAATGGCTGCCGTGCACCACGCGGACGGCCCGGCACCCGCGACGAACTGGCCGGCCGCCGCGATCGCCGTGACGACCGACCACACGAGCCAGGTGAACAGATGCGGGCGAACCGTGCGCCGGTAGATGGCGAGCGCATACGGAATCGCCGCCAGCAAAGACACGGCCGTTCCGATCACGCCAAAGATTGAAGCGGTGCCCTGATCGACACTGATCATCGACGCATCCTCGTTCGCGCAGGCCGACCAGTATGTGGTCGGATGGGCAGGCGCGCAATGTCGTGCCGGCCAGATGTCGCAGCGGGTGTCACATCGCGGCGCACTGGGAAGCCGATGCGATCACACGCAAGCAAACGGCACCGGGATTGAGACGTGGCAGGAAAACCCACTGCACGACCGCAAAATGAATAGAAATAACCTCTTCAATGAGAAGAAAAACTGTTCTTTCAAATCTCTTTTTGACGACCGACAGTTTGCCAACCGGACGACTGCGGCGATGCGCGGCGGTCATGGGCATCGGTCGTGCCCGCTGGCGCTTTCGTCGGGTCGAGTTCAGGCGCAGAACAACGCATACACGCCTGGTCGTCAAAACGGAGTCTCGAATGAACCCAACTTCAGCAGAAACTCATCAGCACGCGGACTGGAGACGTCTCGCGGCGCAAGTGGTCCCGAGAACGCTCGCGCATATCGGCGGGCGCGGCGTGGCGGCTCGAAGCGGCCGGACGTTCGCCGCGATCAATCCGGCGACGGAGGCCGTCATCGCGGAAGTCGCGTCGTGCGATGCACCGGACGTCGACGATGCGGTGCGTGCCGCGCGTCACGCGTTCGAATCCGGCGCCTGGTCGCGTTGCGCGCCGGCCGAGCGCAAGCGCGTGCTTTGCCGGCTCGGCGAACTCATCGCAGCGCACGGTGCGGAGCTCGCGCTGCTCGACTCGCTCAACATGGGCAAGCGCGTGGCCGACGCGTTCAGCATCGACGTGCCGGCCGCCGGCGGCCTGTTCAGCTGGTACGGCGAAGCCGTCGACAAGCTGCATGGCGAAGTCGCGTCGACCGACCCCGGCAACCTCGCGATCGTCACGCGCGAACCGTTGGGCGTGGTCGGCGCCGTGGTGCCGTGGAATTTTCCGCTCGACATGGTCGCGTGGAAGGTTGCGCCGGCGCTGGCGGCTGGCAACAGCGTCGTGCTGAAGCCGGCGGAACAATCGCCGCTGTCGGCATTGCGGCTCGCGGAACTGGCGCTCGAGGCCGGCCTGCCGCCGGGCGTGCTGAACGTCGTGCCGGGCTACGGCGAGACGGCGGGGCGTGCGCTCGGGCTGCATCCCGACGTGGACGTGCTCGCCTTCACCGGATCGACGGCCGTCGGCAAGAAATTCCTCGAGTACGCCGCGCAGTCGAACATGAAGCAGGTGTGGCTCGAGTGCGGCGGCAAGAGCCCGAACCTGGTCTTCGACGATACGGACGATCTCGACCTGGCCGCACGCAAGGCGTGCTTCGGCATCTTCTTCAACCAGGGCGAGGTGTGTTCCGCCAACTCGCGGCTGCTGGTCCAGCGTTCGATTCACGATGCGTTCGTCGACCGGCTGATTGCGCATGCCGCCGCGTTCATGCCGGGCGATCCGCTCGATCCGGCGAGCGGGATGGGCGCCATCGTCGACGAGCAGCAGCATCGGCGCGTGCGCGAGTGGATCGCACGCGGCCGCGATAGCGCGACGCTCGCGATCGGCGGAGGCGCGCCGCGCGTCGACGGCAAGGGCTACTTCATCGAGCCGACGATCTTCATCGACGTGAAGCACGACGACGCCATCGCGCGCGAGGAGATCTTCGGGCCGGTGCTGTCGGTGATGGCGTTCGACACCGAGGACGAGGCCGTCCGGCTCGCGAACGATTCGATCTATGGGCTGGCCGCATCGCTCTGGACCGGCAGCCTGTCGCGTGCGCACCGTGTATCGGGCCGGCTGCGTGCCGGCACGGTGTCCGTCAACACGGTCGATGCGCTGAGCGCGCAGACGCCGTTCGGCGGGTTTCGCCAGTCGGGCTTCGGCCGCGATCTTTCGCTGCATGCGATCGACAAGTACACGGGCCTCAAGACGACCTGGATCAGTTACTGATTCGATGCGGCGGCGCGCGTGCGGGTGCGCCGCGCAACACGACAACGTTTTTTCATCCACACAACGAACCGGAGACTCGCCCATGAATGCGCCCAACTTTCCGCATCGTACGACGCAGGACTATCAACGCAGCGACGCCGCGCATCACCTGCATGCGTTCGTCGACCAGAAGGCGCTGAACGAGGAAGGCGCGCGCGTGATGGTGCGCGGCGAAGGTATCCATCTATGGGACAACGACGGCAACCGCTACCTGGATGGCATGTCCGGGCTGTGGTGCACCAACGTCGGCTATGGGCGGCCGGAGCTGGTCGACGCCGCCGCGCGGCAGATGAAGGAACTGTCCTACTACAACATGTTCTTTCATACGACGCACCCGTCGGTGATCGAACTGTCGGAGCGGCTGTTCGCGCTGCTCGGCAATCGCTTCAGTCATGTGGTGTATACCAATTCGGGATCCGAATCGAATGAAGTGCTGATTCGCACCGTGCGGCGGTTCTGGGACGTGATGGGCAAGCCGCAGAAGAAGGTGCTGATCGGCCGCGTGAACGGCTATCACGGGTCGACGGTCGGCAGCGCATCGCTGGGCGGCATGGCGTTCATGCATGAAATGGGCGACCTGCCGATTCCGAACATCACGCACGTGGACGAACCGTACTGGTACGCGAATGGCGGCGACCTGAGCCCCGAGGCATTCGGCAAGCAGGCGGCGCTGTCGCTCGAGCGCAAGATCCTCGAGATCGGCGCGGAGCGCGTGGCCGCGTTCGTCGCGGAGCCGTTCCAGGGCGCGGGCGGGATGATCTTCCCGCCGGACGGCTACTGGCAGGAAATCGAGCGCATCTGCCGCCAGTACGACGTGCTGCTGTGCGCGGACGAAGTGATCGGCGGCTTCGGCCGCACCGGTGAGTGGTTCGCGCATCGTCACTTCGGCTTCGAACCGGACCTGATCTGCATGGCCAAGGGGCTGACCTCGGGCTACGTGCCGATGGGCGGGCTGATCATGAGCCGACGCGTCGGCGATGCGCTGGTCGACAAGGGGGGGGTCTACGCGCACGGGTTGACCTATTCGGGGCACCCGGTCGCGGCCGCCGTCGCACTGGCCAACCTCGACGTGCTCGAGCGCGAAGGCCTCGTCGAGCGCACGAAGACGGATACCGGGCCGTACCTGCAGAAGGCGCTGCGCGATGCGTTCGGCAATCATCCGCTCGTCGGCGAGATCCAGGGGGTGGGTGCGGTCGGCGCGATCCAGTTCGCGAAGAACAAGGCGACGCGCGAGCGCTTTGCGAACGAGGCCGACCTGACCTGGCACAGCCGGACGGTCGGGTTCGAACTCGGCGCGATCGTGCGTTCGACGAACGGCCGACTGATCGTTGCGCCGCCGCTGGTGATCGATCACGCGCAAATCGATGAACTGGTCGACACGATGCGCAAGGCCGTGGATGCCACCGCGCGCGAAGTGCTCGGGATCGACTGCTGATCGTTGAGCGACGCGCTTCCGTCCGATGAGAGTCGGGCGGGAGCGGATCGAATCATGGGGACCGCCGCGTGCAGCCACCGTGGCGGCTATCCGACAAGTTGAAGACTGGGCGTCGTGGTCGGTGGTCGCGATAAGGCGATGTGCCGCCGACTGCGTATTGATAAGGAATGCAAATGGTACGGCTCGTGTGTTGAAGTCCGCACGGCTTTGAGCCGGCCACGTATTCCCGGCCACCCTGTAGCCCCCGAATCCACGAACATCACAACAGAAACAAGGAGACGAAATGAGTCAGGGCGAGTCCATTGCTCATCTCGAGGAAAGCACCATCCAGCCGATTCCGTTGACCGAGCGGCACGGCAGCGCGAAGGACCTGTTCACGATCTGGTTCGGGTCGAACATCATGATGCTGACGATCGTCACCGGATCGCTCGCGACCACGGTGTTCAAGCAGCCGTTCTGGTGGGCGGCGCTCGCCACGCTGGTCGGCAGCCTGATCGGCGCGGTGTTCATGGCGTTGCATTCCGCGCAGGGGCCGCAGCTCGGCGTGCCGCAGATGATCCAGACCCGCGGGCAGTTCGGGTCGTTCGGCGCGCTGCTCGTGGTCGGGCTGGTGGTCGTGATGTACGTGGGTTTCTTCGCATCGAACTGCGTGTTCGGCGGGCAGGCGCTGCACAGCCTGAGCGCCGACATCCCGCTCGATGCGGGCGTCGTGGTGATCGGCCTGATCAGCCTGCTCGGATCGATCTACGGCTACAAGCTGATCCACGCGTATGCGCGGCTGTTGAGCTGGTGCTCGGGCAGCGTGCTCGTGCTGGCGTTCGTGTGGATCATCTTCGTGCACGGACTGCCCGCCGATACGTTCTCGAAGCATTCGCTGAACCTGTCGGGCTTCCTGGGCGCGATGTCGGTCGCCGCGCTGTGGCAGATCGCCTATGCGCCTTACGTGTCGGACTATTCGCGCTACCTGCCGCCCGATACCGGACCGCGCACGGCGTTCTGGTCGAGTTACTGGGGCTGCGTGCTCGGTTCGTTCTTCCCTATGCTGCTCGGTTGCCTGGTGGGGCTCGCGACGCCCGACGGCAATGTCGTGAGCGGCCTCACGGGCCTCACGCAAGGGATCAGCGTGCTCGTGATCGTCGTGCTGTCGTTCGGCATCGCGGCCAGCAATGCGATGGAACTGTATTGCGGCGCGCTATCGGCCATCACCGTGCTGCAGACGCTCTTTCCGTCGTGGTCGGGCAAGGCGCGTGCGCGGGCGATGACCGCGATCGTGCTGTGCGGCATCGCGCTCGCGATCGCGCTGTTCGGGCAGGACAATTTCCTCGCCGGCTACACGAACTTCATCCTGTTGCTGCTGTACGTGCTCGTACCGTGGACCGCGATCAACCTCGTCGACTATTACCTCGTGTGTCACGGCGAGTACGACGTCGATTCGTTCTTTCGGCAGGACGGCGGCATCTACGGACGCTTCAATACGATCGCCGTTGGCTCGTATGTCATCGGCATCGTCGCGCAGGCGCCGTTCATGGCGACCGATCTCTATACCGGAGAACTGGCGAGCCGGCTCGGCGGCGCGGACGTGTCGTGGATCGTCGGTTTGTCGCTGACGTCGCTCGTCTACTACGCGGGATGCAAGCTTTTCTCGCGGCCGCTGCAGCGCGTCGCGTGAGCGTTTCCGGGTCGGCCGGGCATGCAGTGTCGACGGCTACGTGCCGCATCATCCGCTCGCCACGCCCGGCTCTCCCTCCGCCGCATGCACGTCCCGCCGGAACGCACCCGGGCTCGTGCCCGTCCACTTACGGAATGCGCGATGAAACGCGCTCGGCTCGGTGAAGCCGAGCTCGGCCGCGATCTCCGCGACGCTGAGCGCATGCCCGCGCAGCAGCGACTGGGCCAGCGCGCCGCGCAGCTCGTCCTTGATTGCCGCAAAGCTTTGCCCTTCGCTGCGCAGCCGCCGCCGCAGCGTCGCGGGCGTCGTGCCGAGGCGCACGGCCAGCGTATCGAAGTCGGGCCACTCCGCGGCCGGTAGCGTCTTCAACTGCGCACGCGTCTTCGCGACCCAGCCCGTGTCGTGCCGGTAGCGGACGAGCAGGTTGCCGGGCGCGCCGCGCAGGAAGGTCTTCAGCGCCTGCTCGGAGCGGATCGTCGGCAGCGCGAGGTACGCGGCGTTGAATGCGAGCCGGCTGTCGGGCCGGTCGAAATGCACGGGCACGCCGAAGAACTGGTGATAGTCGCTGCGCTGGTCGGGGCTCGGGCACGCGAAGTCGATGCGCTGCAGCGGGATGCGCCGGCCGATCAGCCAGCACGCGACGCCAAGGAGGATCAGCCAGAACGTCCGGTACGCGAACGCCGGGTAGGGCGTGCCCGTCTGCGTCAGCACGATCTGCGCCTGCCCGTCGGCCACGATGAGCTCGCCATGCGGCTCGTCCAGCACCACGCGCAGGAACTGCAGCGCGCGCCGCAGCGCCTTGTCGAGCGTGCCGGCGTGCAGCACCGCATGGCACAGCAGCGTGAAGCTGCCGCGCCGCATCGGGCGCGCGGCGAGCCCGAAGAATTCGTCGTCGAGCGCAGCGGCGATCGCGAGCCACAGCCGGCCGTACTGCTGCGGCGTGACGGGCTCGCGCACGGCGGCCGGCAGGCCGGCGGCGCGTAGCACGGCCTCCGTCGGAAGGCCTTGCCGGCGCAGGCATGCGAGCGCGTCGTCGACGAAATCCGGCGAAATCATCTGCGGCCCCATTTTCCTGCATCCTCCCGACATGGCAAAAGCGATCACGATTCTAGATTCGGTTTGTCATTGATTGCAATGTACGGGCTGTCTACTATCGAACTATCCCCGACGCGCCCCTGGCTCGCCGGCGGCCATAACGCACAGGAGACACGCATGTCTGATGGAGCTACCGCCCGCGCGGTGCCGGCCTACGCCGACGCCGTGGCCCGGTTCAGTATCGAGACCGCCGCGCAGCAACTGCACGGCGACCTGGAGCGCGGCCTGAACGCGTGCGTGGAATGCTGCGACCGGCACGCATCGGCGGACGCGATCGCGCTCGACTGGATCGACGCCGGCGGCCAGCACCATCGCTACACGTTTGCGCAGATGAAGGCGCTGTCGGCCCGCGTCGCGAACCTGCTGGTCGCGCAGGGCGTGAAGCCGGGCGACGTGGTGGCGGGCCTGTTGCCGCGCACGCCCGAACTCGTCGCGACGATCCTCGGCACGTGGCGCGCGGGCGCCGTCTACCAGCCGCTGTTCACCGCATTCGGCCCGAAAGCGATCGAGCACCGGCTGCGCATGAGCGATGCACGCCTGGTCGTGACCAACGTCGCGAATCGCGCGAAGCTCGACGAGATCGCCGGTTGCCCGCCCGTTGCGACGGTGCGCGAGCCGGGTGAAGCGCTGGCGGAAAGCGACATCGATTTCCGCGCGGCGCTCGAGGCGCAGTCCGACGCGTTCGAGCCGGTGCTGCGCAAGGGCACGGACCTGTTCATGATGATGTCGACGTCGGGCACGACGGGCTTGCCGAAGGGCGTGCCGGTGCCGCTGCGTGCGCTGCTCGCGTTCGGCGCATACATGCGCGACGCGGTGGACCTGCGTGTCGGCGACCGGTTCTGGAACATCGCCGATCCGGGCTGGGCATACGGCCTCTATTACGCGATCACGGGCCCGCTGCTGCTGGGCCACGCGACGACGCTCTACGAAGGCAGCTTCACGGTCGACAGCACGTACGACCTGATCGAACGGCTCGGGATCACGAGCCTCGCCGGCTCGCCGACGGCCTACCGGATGCTGATGGCGGCCGGCACGGACGCGGCGGCGCGGCTGAAGGGCAAGCTGCGCGTGGTCAGCAGCGCGGGCGAACCGTTGAATCCGGAAGTCGTGCGCTGGTTCGACGCGGCGCTCGGCGCGCCGATCTACGATCACTACGGCCAGACCGAACTCGGGATGGTCGTGAACAATCACCACGGCCTCGCGCATGCGGTCCACGCCGGGTCGGCCGGCTTGGCGATGCCCGGCTACCGCGTCGCGGTGCTCGACGACGCGAGCCGCGAGCTCGGCCCCGGCGAGCCGGGCAACCTCGCGATCGACATCGCACGCTCGCCGCTGCTGTGGTTCCACGGCTACTGGCAGCAGGACACGCCGGCGATCGCGGGCGGCTATTACCGGACCGGCGACAACGTCGAGCTGGAGCCGGATGGCACCGTGAGCTTCATCGGCCGCGCGGACGACGTGATCACGTCGTCCGGCTACCGGATCGGCCCGTTCGACGTGGAAAGCGCGCTGATCGAGCATCCGGCCGTGAGCGAGGCCGCCGTCATCGGCGTGCCCGATGCGGAGCGCACGGAGATCGTCAAGGCGTTCGTCGTGCTGTCGAAAGGCTATGACGGCACGCCGGCGCTGGCCGACGAACTGAGCTTGCACGTGAAGCGGCGGCTGTCCGCTCACGCCTATCCGCGCGCGATCGACTTCGTCGACGCGCTGCCTAAAACCCCGAGCGGCAAGATCCAGCGCTTCGTATTGCGCAAGATGGAAGCCGAGAAGGCCGCTCAACCCTGAACACAACCTGTACGGACTGCGAATGGATATCAAGGATCGCGTTTTTCTGATCACGGGCGCCGGTTCCGGCCTCGGCGCCGCGGTGGCGCGCATGGTGATCGCGGAGGGCGGCAAGGCCGTGCTGCTGGATGTCAACGAAGAGGCCGGCGCGGGTCTCGCGCACGAGCTTGGCGCGGCCGCACGCTTCGTGAAGACCGACGTGACGAGCGAAGCCGACGGCCAGGCGGCCGTCGCCGCCGCGCGTGACGCGTTCGGCCGCATCGACGCGCTCGTCAACTGCGCGGGCGTCGCACCGGGCGAGAAGGTGGTGGGCCGCGAGGGTCCGCATTCGCTCGACCGCTTCGCACGCGCGGTATCGATCAATCTGGTCGGCACGTTCAACATGATCCGGCTGGCCGCCGACGCGATGTCGAAGCAGGAGCCCAATGCCGAAGGCGAACGCGGCGTGATCGTCAACACCGCGTCGGTCGCGGCGTTCGACGGGCAGATCGGGCAGGCCGCGTATGCGGCGTCGAAGAGCGGTGTGGTCGGCATGACGCTGCCGATCGCGCGCGAACTCGCGCGGTTCGGCATTCGCGTCGTGACGGTCGCGCCGGGCATCTTCGCGACGCCGATGATGGCCGGCATGCCGCAGGACGTGCAGGATGCGCTCGGCAAGAGCGTACCGTTCCCGCCGCGGCTTGGCCGCCCGGAAGAATTTGCGGCGCTGGTGCGCCACATCGCCGAGAACACGATGCTGAACGGCGAAGTCATCCGTCTCGATGGCGCGTTGCGCATGGCACCGCGCTGACACTGGAGGAAGCGAATCATGACGACTCAGGATCCGATCGTAATCGTGGGTATGGCGCGTACGCCGATGGGTGGTTTCCAGGGCGACCTGGCGGCCGCCAGCGCGAGCGACCTTGGCGCGGTAGCGATCCGCGCGGCGCTCGAACGCGCGAACGTGCCGGCCGAGCGCATCGATGAAATCGTGTTCGGCTGCGTGCTGCCGGCGGGCCAGGGCCAGGCGCCGGCGCGGCAGGCCGCGCTGAAGGCCGGTCTGCCGCTCGCGGCGGGTGCGACCACGGTCAACAAGATGTGCGGCTCGGGGATGAAGGCCGCGATGTTCGCGCACGACCTGCTGCTGGCGGGCTCGGCAGCCGTGGCCGTCGCGGGCGGGATGGAGAGCATGACGAATGCGCCGTACCTGCTGCCGAAGGCGCGCGCGGGGATGCGCATGGGTCACGGGCAGGTGCTCGACCACATGTTCCTCGACGGGCTCGAGGACGCGTACGAGAAGGGCCGCCTGATGGGCACGTTCGCCGAGGATTGCGCGCAGGCCTACCAGTTCACGCGCGAGGCGCAGGATGCGTTCGCGATCGCATCGCTGACGCGCGCGCAACGGGCGATCGCCGACGGCCACTTCGTGTCGGAGATCACGCCGGTGACCGTGAAGGCCGGCAAGACCGAAACGGTCGTGTCGATCGACGAACAGCCGGGCAAGGCGAAGCTCGACAAGATCCCGACGCTGAAGCCGGCGTTCCGCGATGGCGGCACGGTGACGGCCGCGAATGCGTCGTCGATCTCGGACGGCGCGGCCGCGCTCGTGATGATGCGCCGCTCGGAAGCCGAGCGCCTCGGCCTCACGCCGAAGGCCGTGATCGTCGGGCATTCGACCTACGCGGACAAGCCGGGCCTGTTCGCGACCGCGCCGATCGGCGCGCTGCGCAAGCTGTCGGAGAAAACCGGCTGGAACCTGCGCGACGTCGACCTGTTCGAGATCAACGAAGCCTTCGCGGTGGTGCCGATGGCCGCGATGCGCGATCTCGACCTGCCGCACGAGAAGGTCAACGTGCACGGCGGCGCGTGTGCGCTCGGGCATCCGATCGGGGCATCGGGCGCGCGCGTGATGGTGACGCTGCTGGCCGCGCTCGAAACGTACGGGATGAAGCGCGGCGTCGCGTCGCTGTGCATCGGCGGCGGCGAGGCGACGGCGATCGCGATCGAGCGCGTCGTGTAACGTATCGCGCAGCGCGCCACGCGTCGTCCGCATGCGGCGACGCGGCCGACGGGTATCGCACGGGAATCACCTGAGCGATACCCGTTTTGCTTTTGGCGGATCGCGTTTTCTGGCTACGCCTTTGCCTTCGCCTCCGGCGACACCGCCCCGCATGCGCGAATCACGAGCTGCACGACCTGTTCGGTCTTCTCGTCGTACGCCTTCTGCGTGAACGTGCGCTTGCCGCTCAGCGCGCGGATCTGCGCGTCGAAATCGGCGTAGTGCTGCGTGGTGGCCCAGATCAGGTACATCAGCGCATGCGCGTCGATCGGCGCGAGCAGCCCGCGCGCGATCCAGCCGTCGATGACCTTCACGCGCGTATCGAACCACGGCTTCACGCGTTCCGACAGGATGTCCTGCATGTGCTCCGCACCGTGGATGATCTCGTTGGCCCAGACCTTCGAGCCGAGCGGGCGCCGCCGCGACAGCGCCATCTTCGCGCGCACGTAGCCGCTGATCGCTACCACCGGATCGTCGTCGGCTTCGAATGTCCCGGCCGCGCGATGCCAGTCCTCGAACAGGTCGTCGAGCACGCGGCGGTACAGCGCAAGCTTCGTCGGGAAGTAGTAATGCAGGTTGGCTTTCGGCAGGCCGGCGCGCTCCGCGATCATCGCGGTGCTCGCGCCGTCGAGCCCGCGTTCCGCGAACACGGCCTCCGCGCAGGCGAGCAGATGCGCTTCGTTGGACTCGCGGATGTGCGCCTTGCGTCGCCGCAAAGGCACGGGCGTTTCGTCGCTGTCGGTGGCTGCGGTTGCCGCCTCGTCATGTCTCATCGTTGCCCTCGCGCGGCGGGGGTGCCGCGTTGGGCTTCATTCTAGCCGCTGATTCGCATCGAACGCACGCGTACCGATTTCGCGTAGTCATCGCCATGCTGCGTTGCGGTGGCACGTTTCTCGCTCCATTCATTCACGCAAGAAAGAGATTGATTTGGTCATTTTGATCGTCTAAAACCTGTCCAATCGGACAGGATTCGACGCGCGGCGAAAACCTTTCGGCCCGATTCGTCGGACGATCTTCGCGAACGACCGGGCATGCACCGCGCTTGGGCGGCGTTGCCCCGAAACAGGCATGACACGCACCGGCACAGACCGGGCTGACGACATCACCGACCCCACAGGAGCGATACGAATGAACGCGGTATCGGAAACAGTGAAGCGGGCAGCTTTCGACACGTCGATCAAGGTCGACGGCAAGCGGTTGTGGGACAGCCTGATGGAAGTCGCGAAGATCGGCGCGACGCCGAAGGGCGGCGTGTGCCGCCTCGCGCTGACCGATCTCGACAAGGCCGGCCGCGACCTGATCGTCGGCTGGGCGAAGGCGGCCGGCTGCACGGTGACGGTCGATACGATGGGCAACGTGTTCATGCGCCGCGCGGGCCGCGTGGCCGATGCGGCACCGGTCGTCACGGGCTCGCACGCGGATTCGCAGCCGACCGGCGGCCGCTTCGACGGCATCTACGGCGTGCTCGGCGGCCTCGAGGTGATTCGCAGTCTCAACGATCATGGCATCGAGACCGAGCATCCGGTCGAGGTCGTGATCTGGACCAACGAGGAGGGCTCGCGCTTCGCGCCGGCGATGGTGGCATCGGGCGTGTTCGCGGGGGTGTTTTCGCTCGAATACGGGCTGTCGCGCAAGGACGTGGACGGCAAGACGATCGGCGAGGAACTGGCGCGGATCGGCTATGCAGGCGACGTGCCGTGCGGCGGACGCAAGCTGCACGCGGCGTTCGAACTGCATATCGAGCAGGGGCCGATTCTCGAAGCGGAATGCAAGACGATCGGCGTGGTGACCGACGCGCAGGGGCAGTGCTGGTACGAGATCACGTTCACCGGCCAAGAGGCGCATGCGGGGCCGACGCCGATGCCGCGGCGGCGCGATGCGCTGCTCGGCGCGTCGCGCGTGGTCGATCTCGTCAACCGGATCGGCCTCGATCATGCGCCGTTCGGCTGCGCGACGGTCGGCATGATGCAGGTCTACCCGAACTCGCGCAACGTGATTCCGGGCCGCGTGTTCTTCACCGTCGATTTCCGTCATCCGGACGACGCCGTGCTCGCGAAGATGGATGCCGCATTGCGCGAGGGCGTGGCGCGCATCGCGGGCGAGATCGGGCTCGAGACCGAGCTTGAGCAGATCTTCTATTACAAGCCGGTCGCGTTCGACGCGGCCTGCGTGGAAGCGGTGCGCAGTGCCGCCGACCGCTTCGGCTTCTCGCATCGCGACATCGTGTCGGGTGCGGGCCACGACGCGTGCTACCTCGCGCAGGTCGCGCCGACGTCGATGGTGTTCGTGCCGTGTGTCGACGGCATCAGCCACAACGAGATCGAGGACGCGACGCCTGCCTGGATCGAGGCCGGCGCGAACGTGCTGCTGCACGCGATGCTGTCGCGCGCATGCGAGCCGGTTTCATGACGCCAGGGCCGTAGCAACCGGCAGGCTGCTCGACGCCTGACAGCCTGACCGTAGCATTCCTAACAACGACCGCCCCGACTGTGCATTCGCAGCCGGCGGGGACGGCTTTGTCTCCACCCAGTCGAAGGAACGCGTATGACCACCCAGCCAACCGGCGATATCGCCGCGCATCGCCTGTCGTCCACGCAACTCTCGTGCGAATTCGCCGACATCGCGCCGCTGCTCGATCCGACTGCCGCGGCGGCCGCCGCCAGCCGCTGCCACTACTGCTACGACGCGCCGTGCGTGCAAGCCTGCCCGACGCAGATCGACATCCCGAGCTTCATCCGCAAGATCGGCAACGGCAACCTGAAGGGCGCCGCGACCGACATCCTGTCGGCGAATCCGCTCGGCGGGATGTGCGCGCGCGTGTGTCCGACCGAGATCCTGTGTGAAGGCGCATGTGTGCGCAACCATCAGGATGCGCAGCCCGTCGCGATCGGCGCGCTGCAGCGGCACGCGACCGACTGGGCGATGGAAACCGGCGCGGTGCGTTTCACGCGCGCGCCGGACACGGGCCGTCATGTCGCGGTGGTCGGCGCGGGGCCGGCCGGACTCGCGTGTGCGCACCGGCTCGCGCTTGCCGGGCATCGCGTCACGCTGTTCGACGCGCGCCCGAAGGCCGGCGGCCTCAACGAATACGGGATCGCCGCATACAAGACCGTCGACGATTTCGCGCAGCGTGAAGTCGAGTGGCTGCTGTCGGTGGGCGGCATCACGTTGCAAACCGGCGTCGCGCTGGGCCGCGACATCACGCTCGGCGCGCTGCGTGAGCAGCACGACGCGGTGTTTCTCGCGATGGGGCTCGGCGGCGTGCGTGCGCTGTCGATCGACGGCGAGCAACTGAACGGCGTGATGAACGCGGTCGACTTCATCGAGCAGGTGCGGCAGGCCGATGCGCTGGAGAACGTGGCGGTCGGGCGGCGCGTGGTCGTGATCGGCGGCGGCAATACGGCCATCGATGCGGCGGTGCAGAGCCGCAAGCTCGGCGCCGAGCGCGTGACGATGGTGTACCGGCGCGGCGTGGAGGCGATGAGCGCGACGTGGGCCGAGCGCGAGTTCGCGCAGAAGAGCGGCGTCACGCTCGTCACGCACGCGAAGCCGGTGCGCATGGCGGGGGAGAGCGGGCAGGTGACGGGTGTCGAGTTCGAGGCGGCATCGGGCGAGCGCTTCACCGTCGAGGCGGACATGGTGCTGAAGGCGATCGGCCAGACGCTGGTGCCGGACGCCATCGACGCCGCGCTGCTGACGGCGGACGGCGCGCGCATCGCGGTGGACGCCGACGGGCGCACCGCATGGCCCGACGTGTGGGCCGGCGGCGACTGCGCGGCGACGGGCGGCGTCGACCTCACGGTGCAGGCCGTGCAGGACGGCAAGCGCGCGGCCGCGTCGATCGACGCGACGCTCGCGCAGCGCGACGCGAAGGCCGCGTGAGTGCACCACGCGCGTCACCCACCACGAGCACAACCCACACGACCCCACTCTCACGGAGCCGACCATGGCCGACCTTCGCTGCACCATCGCGGGCATCACTTCGCCGAACCCCTTCTGGCTGGCGTCCGCGCCGCCGACCGACAAGGCCTACAACGTGAATCGCGCGTTCGAGGCCGGCTGGGGCGGCGTCGTGTGGAAGACGCTCGGGCTCGATCCGCACGTCGTCAACGTCAGTTCGCGCTATGGCGCGGTGCAGTGGAACGGCCAGCGCATCGCGGGGCTGAACAACATCGAGCTGATCACCGACCGTCCGCTCGACGTGAACCTGAGAGAGATCGCGCAGGTGAAGCGCGACTGGCCGGACCGCGCGCTGATCGTGTCGCTGATGGTGCCGTGCAACGAGCGCGACTGGAAATGGATCCTGCCGCTCGTCGAGGACACGGGCGCCGACGCGGTCGAGCTGAACTTCGGGTGTCCGCACGGGATGAGCGAGCGCGGGATGGGCGCGGCGGTCGGACAGGTCCCCGAATATGTGGAGATGGTCACGCGCTGGGTGAAGGAGGGCACGAAGCTTCCGTGCCTCGTGAAGCTCACGCCGAACATCAGCGACATCCGGATGGGGTCGCGCGCCGCGTACAAGGGCGGCGCGGACGGCGTGTCGCTGATCAACACGATCAACTCGATCGTCGCGGTCGATCTCGACCACATGGCGCCGATGCCGATGGTCGACGGCAAGGGCACGCACGGCGGCTACTGCGGCCCGGCGGTCAAGCCGATCGCATTGAACATGGTCGCGGAGATCGCGCGCGACCCGGAAACGCCGAACCTGCCGATCTCGGGCATCGGCGGCATCTCGTCATGGCGCGACGCGGCGGAGTTCATGGTGCTCGGCGCCGGCAGCGTGCAGGTGTGCACCGCCGCGATGCATTACGGATTCCGGATCGTGTCGGACCTGGCCGACGGATTGTCGAACTGGATGGACGAGAAGGGCTACGCGACGCTCGACGACATCCGCGGCCGCGCGGTGCCGAACGTGACCGACTGGAAATACCTGAACCTGAAGTACGACATCAAGGCGCGCATCGACCAGGACCGCTGCATCCAGTGCGGGCTGTGCCATATCGCGTGCGAGGACACGTCGCACCAGGCGATCACCGCGACGAAGGACGGGGTGCGGCATTTCGAAGTGGTCGATTCGGCGTGCGTCGGGTGCAATCTTTGCATGCATGTGTGTCCGGTCGAGCAATGCATCACGATGGAGCGTGTCGATTCGGGCGACTACGCGAACTGGACCACGCATCCGAACAATCCGGCGAGTGCGGACGCGGGGGCGAGTGCAGGCGCGGCGGCCCCCGAGAAGCACGCGAAGAAGGCTGCTTGACGGCGTCCGGCGACGCAGGTCATCCTGCATCGCCGCCTTTCGTTCCACCCGGGCCGGCATCGGACGATGCCGGCGCTGATGTTTTAGTGGAGTGCGTTCGATGAATCACGCAGCGAATCCCGCCGATCCCGACAGCGCCGCGGCGCAGGGCGGCAGCCTGTACAACGACGACCTCGCGCCGACGACGCCGGCGCAGCGCACGTGGAAGTGGTATCACTTCGCGGCGCTGTGGGTCGGGATGGTGATGAACATCGCGTCGTACATGCTGGCGGCCGGGTTGATCCAGGAAGGCATGTCGCCGTGGCAGGCGGTGATGACCGTGCTGCTCGGCAACCTGATCGTGCTCGTGCCGATGCTGCTGATCGGCCATGCGGGCGCGAAGCACGGGATTCCTTACGCGGTGCTCGTGCGCGCGTCGTTCGGCACGCAGGGCGCGAAGCTGCCGGCGCTGCTGCGGGCGATCGTCGCGTGCGGCTGGTACGGGATCCAGACCTGGCTCGGCGGCAGCGCGATCTATACGCTGCTGAACATCCTGACCGGCAATGCACTGCATGGCGCGGCGCTGCCGGTCATCGGCATCGGGTTCGGGCAGCTCGCGTGCTTCCTCGTGTTCTGGGCGCTGCAGCTCTACTTCATCTGGCACGGCACCGATTCGATCCGCTGGCTCGAGAGCTGGTCCGCGCCGATCAAGGTCGTGATGTGCGTGGCGCTGGTGTGGTGGGCAACGTCGAAGGCGGGCGGCTTCGGCACGATGCTGTCGGCGCCGTCGCAGTTCGCCGCGGGCGGCAAGAAGGCCGGGCTGTTCTGGGCGACCTTCTGGCCGGGGCTGACCGCGATGGTCGGCTTCTGGGCGACGCTCGCGCTGAACATCCCCGACTTCACGCGCTTCGCGCATTCGCAGCGCGACCAGATGATCGGGCAGTCGATCGGGCTGCCGTTGCCGATGGCGCTGCTGTCGGTGGTGTCGGTCGTCGTGACGTCGGCGACCGTCGTGATCTACGGCAACGCGATCTGGGATCCGATCGACCTGACGAGCCGGATGACGGGCATCGGCGTGGGCATCGCGCTCGTGATCCTCACGCTCGATACGATGTGCTGCAACCTCGCCGCGAATCTCGTCGGCCCGGCCTACGACTTCTCGAGCCTGTGGCCGAAGGCGATCTCGTACCGCACCGGCGGGATGATCACCGCGACGATCGCGATCGTGATGATGCCGTGGAAGATCCTCGCGACGACGGACGGCTACATCTTCACCTGGCTCGTCGGCTATTCGGCGCTGCTCGGGCCGGTGGCTGGGATTTTGATGGTCGACTACTTCCTGATTCGCGGCACGCGGCTCGACACGCGCGAACTGTTCGACGAGCGCGGCGGCTTCAGCTACGCGCGCGGCTGGAACCCGGCCGCGCTGGCCGCGCTCGCGGTCGGCGTGCTGCCGAACCTGCCCGGCTTCCTGCATACGGCCTTTCCGGCGTCGTTTCCGAACGTGCCGGCATTCTTCAACACGCTTTACACGTACGCGTGGTTCGTCGGCCTCGTGCTGGCGTCGTGCGTGTACGGCACCTGGATGAAATGGCGCGCCGGACAGCACGCGCAGATCGCGCGCGCCTGATGCGGCACCCGACAGTCAACGAGGAGGCAACCCCATGGCAATCCTGATTCGTGGCGGCACCGTGGTCGATGCGGACCGTTCCTACCGCGCGGACGTGCTCTGTGCAGCCCCGGAGGACGGCGGCACGATCCTGCAGATCGCCGAGCAGATCGACGCACCGGCCGGCGCGACCGTCGTCGATGCGCACGGCCAGTACGTGATGCCGGGCGGCATCGATCCGCATACGCACATGGAACTGCCGTTCATGGGCACGACCGCGAGCGACGATTTCTATTCGGGTACGGCCGCCGGGCTCGCGGGCGGCACGACGAGCATCATCGACTTCGTGATCCCGAGCCCGAAGCAGCCGCTGATGGATGCGTTCCATGCCTGGCGCGGCTGGGCCGAGAAGGCGGCGGCCGACTACGGCTTCCATGTGGCCGTGACGTGGTGGGACAAGAGTGTGCACCGCGACATGGGCACGCTCGTGCGCGAACACGGCGTGTCCAGCTTCAAGCACTTCATGGCGTACAAGAACGCGATCATGGCCGACGACGAGGTGCTCGTGAACAGCTTCTCGCGTGCGCTCGAACTCGGCGCGTTGCCGACCGTGCACGCGGAAAACGGCGAGCTCGTGTTCCAGTTGCAGAAGGCGCTGCTCGCACGCGGGATGACGGGGCCGGAGGCGCATCCGCTGTCGCGGCCGCCGGAGGTCGAGGGCGAAGCCGCGAACCGCGCGATCCGCATCGCGCAGGTGCTCGGCGTGCCGGTGTATATCGTGCATGTGTCCGCGAAGGACGCGGTCGATGCGATCACCAAAGCGCGCAGCGAAGGGCTGCGCGTGTTCGGCGAGGTGCTGCCCGGCCACCTGGTGATCGACGAAGCCGTCTATCGCGATCCGGACTGGACGCGTGCGGCCGCGCACGTGATGAGCCCGCCGTTCCGCTCGGCCGAGCATCGCGAGGCGCTGTGGCGCGGGCTGCAGGCGGGGCAGCTGCATACGACGGCAACCGATCACTGCGTGTTCTGCGCATCGCAGAAGGCGATGGGCCGCGAGGATTTCACGAAGATCCCGAACGGCTGCGGCGGTGTCGAGGATCGCATGTCGGTGCTGTGGCATCACGGCGTGAATCATGGCCGCATCACGCCGAACGAGTTCGTGCGGATCACGTCGACGAACGCCGCGCAGATCTTCAACCTGTATCCGCGCAAGGGCGCCGTGCAGGTGGGCGCCGATGCCGATCTCGTCGTGTGGGACCCGGCCGCGACGAAGACGATCTCGGTGAAGACCCATCATCAGCAGGTCGACTTCAACGTGTTCGAGGGGATGACGGTGCAGGGCGTCGCAACGCACACGCTCACGCGCGGCGGGCTCGCGTGGGCCGACGGCGATCTGCGCGCCGTGCGAGGCGCGGGCCGCTACCTGAAGCGCCCGCCGGCGGCCAGTTACTACGAGGCCGCGCGGATCGCGAACCGGTTGCGCGAGCCGCATCCGGTCGAGCGCGCCGGCTGAGCGTTGCGTGTCGCGCGGGGCGTGTCGGTTGGAACGACACGCCCCGCGCATGTTAGAGCGTGCGTCTCCGTTCGTGACGGCACCGCTCATGCCGCCTCCCCGTATCACGCCAATGCGCTCAATATTTGGGACGGATGGAGCGTGATCGCGCCTTTCCGATCTCCAGGTACATAGAACAACTGAGCAAATCAACGCAACACGCGATGTCGCGCAAATGCGACCATTTTGTTTGCGTTGTCGACGTGCATGCCCGCGAGTAATATCCACCGACGGCGTTGCGCAGGCGTGCCGGGCCGCCCGCCGAACAATCCAACAACATTGAGAGCAAGGAGTACGAGGTGGATATTCTGCGCAGTCTCCTGGGTATGCTGTTCCTGCTGCTGGTGGCCTATCTGCTGTCGAACAACCGGCGCGCGGTGAGCGGCCGGACCCTGATCGCGGCGCTGTGCACGCAGCTGGCGATCGGTGCACTGGTGCTGTTCGTGCCGGTGGGCCGTGCGGTGCTGGCGGGCGCCGCGAACGGCGTCAATCGCGTGCTCGACATGGGCAATCACGGCATCGCATTCGTATTCGGTGGGCTCGTCGACAGCCGGATGTTCCAGCTGTTCGGCGACGGCGGGTTCGTGTTCGGCCTGCGGGTGCTGCCGATGATCATCTTCGTGACCGCGCTGATCGCGGTGCTGTACTACATCGGCGTGATGAAGTGGATCGTCGCGATCCTCGGCGCGGCGCTCGCGAAAGTGCTCGGCGTGAGCCGCATCGAGGCGTGCTCGGCGGTGGCGACGATCTTTCTCGGGCAAAGCGAGATGCCCGCGCTCGTGAAGCCGTTCGTGCGGAACATGACGAGCGCCGAGATCTTCACGGTGATGGCGAGCGGCATGGCGTCGGTCGCGGGGTCGGTGCTGGTCGGCTACGCCGGCCTCGGCGTGCGGATGGAATACCTGCTCGCCGCGTCGTTCATGGCGGTGCCGGGCGGGCTGCTGTTCGGCAAGCTGCTCTATCCGACGGTCGAGCCGAGCCGCGTCGTGGTCGACGGGCTCGACTTCGACGACAAGCGGGCCGCCAACGTGATCGAGGCGGCGGCGTCCGGCGCGTCGGTCGGGCTGCGGATCGCGATCAACGTCGGCGCGATGCTGATCGCGTTCGTCGGGCTCATCGCGCTGATGAACCTGATCGTCGGCGGCGTGGCCGCGTTCGTGGGCTTTCCGCAGATCACGCTGGTGGGTATCATCGGCCACCTGTTCGCACCGCTCGCGTGGATCATCGGCGTGCCGTGGCACGACGCGGCGCTGGCCGGCAACTTCATCGGCGAGAAACTGATCTTCAACGAGTTCGTCGCGTATGGCGACCTGTCGCCGTACCTGAAAGGCGGCGAGCACGTCGCGGCCGCCGGCCTGCAGGTGCTCGACCCGAAGACGCTGGCGATCGTGTCGTTCGCGCTGTGTGGCTTCGCGAACTTCTCGTCGATCGCGATTCTCGCGGGCGGCTTCAGCGCGGTCGCGCCCGAGCGCCGCTCGGAAGTCGCGCGGCACGGCCTGCGCGCATTGACGGCCGCGACGCTGTCGAACCTGATGAGCGCCGCGATCGCCGGCCTGTTCTTTTCCCTGCATTGAGCCCGCAGCGGCCATCGACCGATCGAGGAGAGGCAACGATGTTCTTACCGCAGGAATTCATTCGCCGAAAGCGCGACGGGCAACCGCTCGATCGTGACGGGATCGCCGCGTTCGTGCGCGGCGTGACCGACGGCAGCGTGACCGAGGGCCAGGTGGCCGCGTTCGCGATGGCCGTGTATTTCAACGACCTGAGCACCGACGAGCGCGTCGCGCTGACGCTCGCGCAGCGCGACTCGGGCGACGTGCTCGACTGGCGCGCGCTGGATCTCGACGGGCCGGTGATCGACAAGCATTCGACCGGCGGCGTCGGCGATGTCGTGTCGCTGATGCTCGGGCCGATGGTGGCCGCGTGCGGCGGCTACGTGCCGATGATCTCGGGGCGCGGGCTCGGACACACCGGCGGCACGCTCGACAAGCTGAGCGCGATTCCCGGCTACAACGTGGCGCCCGACACGGACGCGTTTCGCCGCACGGTGCGCGACGTCGGCGTCGCGATCATCGGGCAGACCGCGCGGCTCGCGCCGGCCGACATGCGCATCTATGCGATTCGCGACGTGACGGCGACCGTCGAGTCGGTCGCGATGATCACCGCGTCGATCCTGTCGAAGAAGCTCGCGGCCGGGCTCGACGGGCTCGTGATGGACGTCAAGGTCGGCTCCGGCGCCTTCATGCCGACCGCCGAGAAATCGGCGGAGTTGGCGCGCAGCATCGTCGACGTCGGCAACGGCGCCGGGATGAAGACGACCGCGATCCTCACCGACATGAACCAGTCGCTCGCGCCGTGCGCGGGCAATGCACTCGAAGTGGTGTGCGCGATCGACTATTTGACGGGCAAGTCGCGTCCGGCGCGCCTGCATGAGGTCACGATGGCGCTTTCCGCTGAGCTGCTCGTCACCGGCGGCCTGGCACGCGACGTCGCAGAAGCGCGCGCGAAGTTGCAGCAGGCGCTCGATACGGGTGCGGCAGCGGAACGCTTCGCGAGGATGGTCACCGCGCTCGGCGGCCCTGCGGATCTGATCGATGCACCTGCGCGTCATCTCGCGCGGGCGGAGGTGATCGTGCCGGTTCCGGCGCGCACGAGCGGCGTGGTGCAGCGGGTCGATTGCCGCGCGCTCGGGCTGGCGGTCGTCGCGCTCGGCGGCGGCCGCACGCGCGCGGCGGACGCGATCGACTACAGTGTCGGCCTGACGGCGCTCGCGGAGATCGGGCAGCGTGTCGAGGCCGGCGAGCCGCTCGGCTACGTGCATGCCCGTGACGCCGCAGCCGCCGCGCACGCGGTGGACGCGCTCCAGCGCAGCTACGTGCTGGGCGAAACCGGTGATGCGCCGCCGACCATTTATCAGCAGATCGGCTGACCAATCGCAGGTACGGGCACAGGCGATCACTTCGCTTGACGTCACGGATGTATCGCGACGGTCGGGGCTTGGCCGCGCCGATACCTCCCCGCACACAATCGAGGGTATGACGAGATGGAACGAAACGAACTGATCGACGCGGCGAAGGCCGCGCGCGAACGCGCGTATGCGCCGTATTCGCGCTTCAAGGTCGGCGCGGCGCTGCAGGCGCGCGACGGGACGGTTTTTCACGGCTGCAACGTCGAGAACGCGTCTTACGGTCTCTGCAATTGCGCGGAACGCACGGCGATGTTTTCGGCCATTGCCGCCGGTTATCGTCCGGGGGATCTCACGCGGCTCGCGGTGGTGGGCGACACGGACGGCCCGATCGCGCCGTGCGGCGCGTGCCGTCAGGTGATCATCGAGATCGGCACGCCCGACATCGAAGTGATCCTGGCCAACCTGAACGGGGCCGTCGAGGTCACGACGGCCCATGCATTACTGCCGGGCGCGTTCCGGTTGTAACGGCGCGCGCTTCTCGAGTCACGCGCCGCCCGCATCACGCGCCGTCGCGCGCGTCGCGGATCGGGATCACCGTGCGTGCGCCGCACTGGCGCAGCAGGTCGCGCAGCTCGTTGATGACCGGAAACACCTCGTGGTTCCAGTCGGCGCCCTGGGCGTCGTGCGCTTCCTGCTCGCGCTCGACGATCCAGCGATCCTCGCGGAAGATGCGCTCGGTGAACCAGACGAGCAGCGGCCACGCGAGATCGAGCGCGAACGGGATGCCGGGCTTGTGGATCGACAGCAGTCCGAACGTGCGGTTGGTGCGCTGCTCGGCGTCGAGCGGCACGTAGACGATCCACAGGTCCATCACGAGCGTGCCTTCGCTCGAGCGGATCTGCAGTGTCTGGTACGGGTAGCCGGTGCGCACCGTCATCACGCTCTTGTCGGACTGGTCGGCCGGCTTCTTGCTGGCGCCGAACACGAGCGCTTCGCCCACCGGCTGCTTGCCTTCCATCCGCGCGAACGTGTAGTCGACCTCGACCCAGTCGTCGCCGCGGCGCCGGCCCACCGAGCGCGCGCGCATCTGCCCCATCTGCTTGCGATGCAGGAACTGATGGTTCATGTCCATCAGGTTCTCGTGCATGAACGAGTAGTGGCACTTGACCTCGCGGCCGAAGCGGCGCGTCTTGTATGCGCGGTTGTCCGCCGATTCGAGCGCGGGGAACGGCCGGGTATCGGCGAGCGTCGCATCGCCCGGGAACACGAAGATCAGCCCGTGCGCTTCGCGGCACGGATACGCGCGCACGCCGTTGGGCAGCCGCTCGCGGCCGAGGTACGGCACGTCGACGCAGCGGCCGCTGTCGCACGCGTAGGTCCAGCCGTGATAGCAGCAGCGCAGTGTCTCGCCGCTCACGACGCCCGCGTGCAGCGGCACCTGGCGGTGCGCGCAACGATCCTCGAGCGCATACACGGCGCCGGATTCGGTGCGCACGAGCACGATCGGATCGCCGGCGAAGCGCACGCCGAGCGTCTTGCCGCGTTTCAGCTCGCGCGACCACGCGAGCGGATACCAGTGATCGGGATGAATCGGCACGCGGCGCAGGTCGCGCACGGCCGCGCCGGAAGAGGGTTCTCCAAGGATGCCGCTGTCAGGAATGGGCACTGCGCGCATGCGTGACGTCTCCAGGCTGAACAGGGATTCCGGGCGCCGCATGATGCGGCGGGGATCTGGAGAAGTCTACGCGAAGTTGCCGGTCGCGGCGGACGCGATGCGGGTTTGCCCCGGCACGGCGGTCGCGGTGTCGTTGATGCAGCGCAAACCGGGTCGAAGGCGGCGCGCGCGTGGGTTGGGGTGGCCGCACGAGCCCGGGCCGCGCGGCAGGCACCACGTCGTCACCCCGTCACGCGGCCGCTTGCCGGTCACGAGCGCGCATCGCGCCACAGTACCGCGTCGGTGCGGTACAGCGCCGGGAAGTGCTGCTTCAGCCCGGTGATCTTCGGCATGTCGTTGTACGCGATGTACGGCGCGTCGGGGTGCAGTTCGAGGTAGTTCTGGTGATACGCCTCGGCCGGATAGAACCCCTTGTAGTCCTCGACGCGCGTGACGACGGGCGCCGGAAACACGTGCGCGGTGCTGAGCTGCGCGATGTACGCGGTCGCGACCGCGCGTTGCTGCGCGGTGGTCGGGAAGATCGCCGACCGGTACTGCGACCCTTCGTCGGGGCCCTGCCGGTTGAGCTCGGTCGGATCGTGCGCGACCGAGAAGAACACCTGCAGCAGCCGGCCGTACGTGATCTGGGTCGGGTCGTAGACGATGCGAACCGATTCCGCGTGCCCGGTCAGCCCCGAGCCGACGAGCGCGTAGTGCGCGGTTTCGGACGCGCCGCCCGCATAGCCGGCCGTGACCTGCTTCACGCCCTTCACGTGCTCGAACACGCCCTGCACGCCCCAGAAGCAGCCGCCGGCGAACACGGCCGTCTCGTCGTGCGAGGCGCCGGGCGTTTCGTCGAGCGTCGGCGCGGGCACGGTGCGCATCGGTTCGGCGGAATTGACGATGCGCTGGTAGCCGAACACGGCGGCGGCCGCGACGGCGATGGCGCCGATGCGGCGCAGCATCGCCGTGCGCCGTTGCGGTGCCGGGCTGCGGGAGGAGGGGATGTTCACGGTGTGCTCCTTCGAAAGGCGGTGTGGGAAGCGGGTGGCCCGGACGCGGCGCTGGTGCGCCGCGTCCTGCCGGGATCAGCCGAACGTGAACGCATACGCATTCACGCCGGGATCGAGAAACTCGATCGCGAACGTGCGGTCGGCGATCGCGCCGGGCTGCCGGACCAGCTGGTACAGGCGCTGGCCGTTCACGGTGCCGTAGCCTTGCGCATCGACGTCGCTGCCGTGCGCGGCACCGGGCGCCGCGCCGTCGAGCGTCACGCGAAAGCGCACCGGCTTGCCGTCCTCGCCGGGGCCGAGCACCAGGTGCAGGTCGCGTGCGTGGAAGCGATAGACGATGCGGCCGGCCGGCGCCGCGAGCGTCGCGCGTTCGGCGCCGACCTGCCACATGCCGGCGAGGCCCCAGTCATTGAGATCGGGCTGGGCCGGCTCGGCGTAGTGGTACGCCGCGTCGCGCACCACCCCGCCCGGCGACATGAAAGCCTCGGCGCGTGCGTAGCCGACGTAGGTCTCGGGCGAGCGGACGTCCGCGCTGTCGGCCGCGGCGAGCGCCCCCTTCGCGGGCGCACCGGCGAGCCCGATCGGCACGTTCAGCGCTTCCGGATGGCCGGCCTCGGCGAGCAGCGACTGGATCGCGCGCTCCGATTCCGCGTATTCGCCTTCGCCGAAGTGGTGACGGCGCACGCGCCCCTGCGCGTCGACGAAGTAGTGTGCGGGCCAGTATTCGTTGTTGAACGCGCGCCAGATCGTGAAGCGGTTGTCGATCGCGACCGGGAAGTCGATGCCGAGGTCGTGCACGGCTTTCTTCACGTTGCCGGTGTCGCGCTCGAACGCGAACTCCGGCGCGTGCACGCCGATCACGACGAGCCCGTACGGCGCGTACTTGCGTGCCCAGGCGGTCGTGTACGGCAGCGTGCGCAGGCAGTTGATGCACGAATACGTCCAGAAATCGACCAGCACGACCTTGCCGCGCAGGCCGGCCGCCGTCAGCGGCGGCGAGTTCAGCCACTGCACCGCGCCGTCGAGCGACGGCAGCGTGCCTTCGACGGGCAGCGCGGCCGGCGCATGCGTCGTATCCACCGCGCGCATCATTGCGCCGCCGGCGATCGGCCCGCCGTTGGCTTGCGCGCTCTCGGCAGCCGCGGCCATCATCGCGCCGCCGTTCGTGTCGACGGCGGTGTTGCCGGTGGCGGCCATCGCCGCCGGTGCGCCCGGTGTGCCGTTCGAACGTCCGCCGAGCCGGTCGACGAGCTTCGTCTCGAGTCCACCCGTCGTGACGGTCGACAGTTGAGCGAGCGCACCCGTATCGAGGCCGAGCGCGATCGCGCCGACGCCGGCCAGCAGCGCCGCGCCGATCCCGCGCTTGATCCATTCGCCGGCGCCGAGCGAGCGCTTCATCGCGGCGAACACCTTGCCGCCGATCACGAGCGCGACGCCGAGCGACGTCGCCGCGCCGGCCGCATACGCGACCAGCAGCAGCGTCGTGCCGACGCTGGCGCCGCGCAGCGCGGCCCCGGTCAGCACGAGCCCGAGGATCGGGCCCGCGCACGGCGCCCACAGCAGGCCGGTCGCGACGCCGAGCAGCAGCGACGACGCGGGGCCGGCCGGGCGGCCGTCGCGTTGCGCGAAGCCGGTGAGCCGGTTGCCGGCAGCGACGAGCGGACGCGTCAGATGCTCCGCGAGGCGCGGCATCAGCAGGGTCAGGCCGAAGATCGCGAGCAGCACGATCGCGACCCAGCGGCTGGCCTGGTTGGCCTGCGCGACCCAGCCGCCGCCGACGGCGGCGAGCGTCGCGACGACGGCGAACGTGAGCGCCATGCCGACCAGCAGCGGCAGGCCGCTGCGGACGAACGGCTGGTCGGCGCGCGCGAACACGAACGGCAGCACGGGCAGGATGCACGGGCTCAGGATCGTGAGCACGCCGCCGAGGTAGGCAAGGACGATGAGCAGCATGGTGCGTTCTCCAGTCGGTCGGGAGTTCGGGGCCGGATCAGGCGGCGGCGGGGTGGAAGGTAAGTGCGAGGCCGTTCATGCAGTAGCGCAGGCCGGTCGGTTGCGGGCCGTCGTCGAACACGTGGCCGAGATGGCCGCCGCAGCGGCGGCAGTGCACTTCGGTGCGGATCATCCCGAACGACGCGTCGGTGTTCGTGGCGACCGCGTGGTCGAGCGGCTTCCAGAAGCTCGGCCAGCCGGTATGGCTGTCGAACTTGGTGGCCGACGAGAACAGCGCGAGGGTGCAGCCGGCGCACGCGAACGTGCCTTGCCGGTGCTCGTCGTTCAGCGGGCTGGTGTACGGCCGCTCGGTGCCGGCTTCGCGCAGGACCGCGTACTGGGCGGGCGTGAGCCGGCGATGCCATTCGGCGTCGCTGAGGGTGACTTCAAACGGGGCGGCCGTCTGCGGGGTGGCCGGCGATGCGGCGAACGCACGGCCGACCAGCGCGCGGCGGCCGACGGACGACAGCGTCGCGAGCACGGCGAGGCCAGTGGCGCCGGCGAACAGCAGATGTCTGCGGGTGGGCATGATGGGCTCCTGGCAGCAGGTCCTGAAAATATGCGCCCATCGTAGTCAGCGGCCGGTGTCGAAGTCCTCACGGAAAGTTAAATGAATTGTGATGTCTCAGGTGTTCCGTCGGAGTGTGCTGGAATCCGTCGAAGCTCCAATGGGCAAGGGCCTTTGAGCGGGTGAGCCGCCGATATTTACCGAGTACCGGTTCGCGCCGCGATTTTTAGTGTTTTTTTAGTGTTCGTAGCGTTGCGCGGTGAATCCGGACTTTGGCTTGCCAATCAAATCGGACTGGGGAATGAACGTTGTTCGACGGCGGTCGCGAATCACGCCGAGCGTCTGATGCGCATTGATGGACGGATGAGTTTGCAAGCTAGCGCGACCGGCGTGTGGTGCGCGTGTGGGCGCGGTAGTTTGACAGTTTTTACGTAGAAACTTCAGGGGGCGAGTCAGGACGTGCGCGGTTGCCCCAGTGAAAGAGGGGCACGATGCGCTCCGCCGAAGCGGTCCATGTCGAGGCAGGATCCGGCGGAATGAAGGGGAACATATCAAGGGCTATGTTGCCCTTCATTTCGGGGCATCGCGCCAAAGCTCTACGCTCGGGGTGGTTCTGTATGCTTGGCGTTGGCGCCGAGGGCTTGGAGGTTTTTCCACTCCGGTTGGGACCGCCGTAGAGGTGGCTTTGTCTCAAACGGTGCTGAATCTCAATTGCAAGCACCTACATTTAGCGGTGGCGAAAGGCGAGGGCCTTGCCAGACAGATTGTTTAATTCTCTCCGCGGTGCGGAGAGAATTAAGGGTTTGAGCGCTCGGTGGTGGGTAAGCCACCCACATATCGATTTGTCGTCGATCTCGACGCTGCAAAGGTCAGAAGAGGGGCCTTCCGGATTTCCTTGTACCGGGCGCGCCTCGGCCGAGTCTGGTTTGCTTGTCGTAGAAAAAGATCACTAAGAGTGATCTTTTTTATTCAAATTCAAACCGCCCTGCCTTGGCAGAAATTCGACATGGCTGCATCCACCGGATACGGCGAACGGGCGGGCGTCATCAATCGCGCGCGTCCAGCGCGGGCTGAAGTGCGGTCTCGCCGGGCGTTGCCGGTTCACGGCCGTGGCGGGCCGCGGAGGCATGGTCGGGCCGGATCCTGAACCAGATCGCATACATCGCCGGCAGGAACACGAGCGTGAGGATCGTCCCGGCGAACGTGCCGCCGATCAGCGTGTACGCGAGCGTGCCCCAGAACACCGAATGCGTGAGCGGGATGAACGCGAGCACGGCCGCCATCGCGGTGAGAATCACCGGGCGCGCCCGCTGCACGGTCGCTTCGACGACCGCGTGGAACGGATCCAGCCCCGCCTGTTCGTTCTGGTGAATCTGGCCGATCAGGATCAACGTGTTGCGCATCAGGATCCCCGACAGCGCGATGAGGCCGACCAGCGCGTTGATGCCGAACGGCTGCCCGAACAGGATCAGCGTGGGCACCACGCCGATCAAGCCGAGCGGGCTCGTCATGAATACCATCACCATCGCGGAGATCGAGCGCACCTGGAAGATGATGATGACGAGCGTGACCGCCAGCATGATCGGGAACAGCGGCAGCATCGCCTTCGTGGCCTTGCCGGATTCCTCGATGGAGCCGGCTTCCTCGATTCGATAGCCGCTCGGCAGCGCGGCGACGATCGGCTGAAGCTGCTTTGTGATCGCAGCCGACACGTCCGGCGGCTGCAGGCCGTCGGCGATGTCGCCGCGCACCGTGAGCGTCGGCACGCGATCGCGCCAGCGCATGATCGGCTCTTCCATCCGCACGTCGACCTTGCCGACCTGCGACAGCGGGATGCGCTGCCCGTTCGCGCCGGCGAGCGTGAAGTCGTCGAGCCGCGCCGGGTCGAGCCGCGCATCGCCGCCCGAGCGCGCGATCACCTGCACGGTCCGGATATCCTCGCGCACCGCGGTGACGGGCACCCCGGTCAGCAGGAACTGCAGCTGCTGCGCGACCGCGCTGGACGTCAACCCGACGGCCTGCAGGCGGTCCTGCTGCAACGTGAAGTGCAGCGTCGGCGCGCGCGTGCCCCAGTCCGCATTGACCGTGCGCATCATCGGGCTGCCGTTCATCAAACGCTCGACATCGGTCGCGATACCGCGCAGCGTGTCCGGATCGGGACCCGTGATCCGGTAGGCCACCGGGAACGGCGAATACGGACCGAACACGAGCTGCGTCACGCGCACACGCGCTTCGGGCGCGAGGCCGTCGGCGATGGCCCGCCGCAGGCGCGCCTTCAACGCGTCGCGCTCGTCCTGGCTGTCCGTGCGGATCACGATCTTCGCGAACGACGGATCGGGCAGTTCCGGCCCCATCGCGAGATAAAAGCGCGGCGCGCCCTGGCCGACGTACGCGGTGACGATCCTCGCTTCCTGCTGCTTCGCGAGCCACGCCTCGACCTTCGACGTGGCGGCGCTCGTTTGCGAAATCGACGTGCCGTACGGCATCTGCACCTCGATCAGCACCTCGGGACGATCGGAGATCGGGAAAAACTGCTTCTTGACGACCGCCATGCCGAGAATCGCGAGCACGAAGAGGGCGACGACCGACCCGGCGACGAGCCATTTGCGGGCGATCACGCGCGTCAGCAGTTGCCGGAAGCGGTTGTAGCGGGGCGTGTCGTAGATCGCATCGTGGCCGCCTTCGAACTTCTTGAAGTTCGGCAGCATCTTCACGCCGAGGTACGGCGTGAACGCGACGGCGACGACCCACGATGCGATCAGCGCGATCCCGACGATCCAGAACATGTTGCTGGTGTATTCGCCCGCGGTGGAGCGTGCGAAGCCGTTCGGCATGAAGCCGACCGCGGTGACCAGCGTGCCGGCCAGCATCGGCGCGGCCGTATGGCTCCACGCATACGCCGACGCGGCCACGCGGTCGTAGCCTTCCTCCATCTTCACGACCATCATTTCGATCGCGATGATCGCGTCGTCGACCAGCAGCCCGAGCGCGAGGATCAGCGAGCCGAGCGTGATGCGGTCGAAGTTCTTGCCGGTGGCGGCCATCACGACGAACACCACGGCCAGCGTCAGCGGCACGGCCGCGGCGACGACGAGGCCCACGCGCCAGCCCATGCTGACGAAGCTCACCAGCATCACGACGAGCAGCGCGGCGAAGAACTTGACCATGAACTCGTCGACGGCCGAGCTGATGTTCACGGACTGGTCGGTGACCTTGGTCAGGCTCATGCCGAGCGGCAGCGCCGCGTTGATCGCGCCGACTTCCCGGTCCAGCGTGCGGCCGAGCTCGAGCCCGTTCCAGCCGTCGCGCATCACGACGCCGAGCAGCAACGCGGGTTCGCCGTCGTTGCGAATCAGGAAGGTGGACGGATCTTCGTAGCCGCGCTCGACGGTCGCGATGTCGGACAGTTTCAGCGTGCGGCCCTGCGCGACGATCGGCGTGTCGCGAATCTTCTGCAGCGTGTCGAACGCGCCGTCCACGCGAATGAAGATCTCCGGCCCGCGTGTCTCGACGGAGCCGGCCGGCGTCAGCAGGTTCTGGCCGTTGAGCGCGGCGAACACGTCCTGCGGGCTCACGCCGAGCGTCGCGAGCCGGTCGTGCGACAGCTGCACGTAGATGCGCTCCGCCTGTTCGCCGATGATGTCGACCTTCTTCACGCCCGGCACATGCAGCAGCCGCTGGCGCTGCGCCTCCGCATCGCGCACCAGCAGGCGCTGCGGTTCGCCCTTGGCCTTCAGCGCGAACAGCGCGAACGTGACGTCCGCGTATTCGTCGTTGACCAGCGGGCCGATCACGCCGGCCGGCAGATCGTTCGCCACGTCGCCGATCTTCTTGCGCGCCTGATAGAACTGCTCCTGCACCTCGGACGGCGGCGTGCTGTCGAGCAACGTCAGCGTCGTGAACGCGAGGCCGGGGCGCGTGTAGGTTTCGCTGCGGTCGTACCAGCGCAGCTCCTGCATGCGCTTTTCGATCTTTTCGGCTACCTGGTCGTGCATTTCCTGCGCGGTCGCGCCCGGCCATGCGGTGACGATGGTCATCACCTTGACGGTGAAGGCCGGGTCTTCCGCGCGGCCGAGCTTGAAGAACGACACGAGCCCCGCGAGCGAAATCAGGCAGATCAGGAACAGCGTGATCGCGCGCTCGCGCACCGCGAGCGCCGACAGGTTGAAGCGGCGTTCGCTCACGGTCGTGCTCCTTCGCTCGCGAGCGTGGCGGCCGGCGCGGCCACGCGAACCACATCGCCGTCATGCAGCAGCTGCGCGCCGAGCGCGACGACCCGCTCGCCTTGCCTGAGGGCGCCGGACACGCGTGCGCTGTCGTCATCCACATGCTCGACCGTGACCGGCCGCCATCCCACCTTGGCCGGCTCGCCTGCGACGACCCACACGCCGGGCCCTTTGCCCCCGTCCAGCAGCGCGCCGATCGGCACCTGCAGGCCGGCCTGCGGCGTCGCGCGTGCGTCGTCCGGCAGGCGGATCGTGACGGTCGCGCCCAGCGGCGCGGCGGCTAGCGGGCCTTGCAGCACGTAGCGCGCGTCGAACGTGCGCGTTCGCGCATCCGCGGTATCGGAGAGCTGGCGCAGCGTGGCGGGGACACTCGCGCCCTGCTTGCCGAACAGCTCGGCCTGCGCGACGGAGCCGACCGCGGGGCGCAGGGTTTCCGGCAACTGGATCACGGCTTCCCGGCTGCCGGCGTGCGCGAGCCGTACGACCGGCTGGCCGGCGCTGACGACCTGGCCGGGCTCCGCGAGCGTGTCCATCACGACGCCGTCGCCGTCCGCGACGAGTTCCGCATAGCCGGTCGCATTGCGCGCGACGCCGGCGTCGGCCTCGGCGGCGCTCAGCTGGGCTTGCGCGGCATCGGCCGCTGCCTTGACCTGGTCATAAGCGGAGGCCGATATCGCGCCGGTGCCGCGCAGGTCGCGGTAGCGCGCTTCGTCCTCGGCGGTCTGCCGCGCGCGTGCCCGTGCCGCGGTCACGGCTTCGTCGCGTGCGCGCGCCGCGAGTTTCAGGTCGACGGGATCGATCCGCATCAGCAACTGGCCGCGCCGGACGGTTTGCCCGGTATCGACGAGCCGCTCCAGCACCTTGCCGGACACCCGGAACCCGAGATCGCTCTGCACCCGGGCGGCGACGGTGCCGGTAAACGAGCGGAACGCGGGCGCGGCTGCCTGGACGATGGCGGTGCGCACGAGCGGCGCCTCCGTGCGCGGATCGGACGGCGCTTTTCCGCTGCAGGCGGCTAGCGCGAGGGGCAGTGCGGAAGCGACTGCGAGGAGAGCGAGGCGACGCCGGACCATGAAAGACCCACTGACGAAGTGATCGGGGCTTTCATTGTGTATCTAGTGACCAATATAGTCAATGGTCACAATCGAAGCCGGTTCAAGGGGCGAGGCTGCGGAGCACCAGGCTCGACAGCTGCGCGGGCGCGGCGTCGGTCGTGTCGAGGTTGTACTGCAGCAGCAGCGGATTCAGGTATGGCCGCATCACGAGGTAGATCGCCGTCGCGGTTTCGTCCAGCGGCGTCTTGCGCTCGAACTCGCCGCTTTGCCGGCCCGCCTGCAGCACCTCCTGCAGCAGTTGCTGCACGCGCGCCTCATAGGCCTGCACCGACTGCCAGTTGCCGGTGGCGGCCGACGCGGCGATGTCGTACAGCTTGCGGTCGCGGAAGAACAGCCGCAGGCTCGCTTCCGTAAAGACCTTGAACATGCGCCGCAGCTTTTCGGTGGGCCGTTCCGCTTCCGCGACGGCGGTACGCACGTCGGTTTCGATTTCGTGCAGGCAGTTCGCGCAGATCATCTCGCCGATCGCCTGTTTCGACTCGAAGAACTTGTAGATATAGGCCTTCGAGAAACCGATGGACTTCGCGAGGTCGGACACGGTCGTCTTCTCGTAGCCATACCGGCTGAAGTGCTCGGTGGCGGCGGCCACGATTTGATCGCGCACGTCGTGATCGGCCGGGCCGCGCGCGGGCGCGGGGGAAGCGGTGTTTTCTTTCATGGATTGCGGCTGGCAGGGATAGACAACGAGTGACTATTTGGTATTATAGTCACTACCTGATCTTGGCTGAAACCGTCATGCTACCGAAACCCATCGTTGCCGCGGTGCTTGCCGCGCTCCTGTCGGCGGGATGCGCCGTCGGCCCCGACTACGTGCGGCCGGACATCGCCATGCCGCAGCGCTTCCAGGGCCAGGGCGCCGTGGAGCAGCGGCGCGCGGCGGCCGACGCCGAGCTCGCGACGTGGTGGACGGGCTTCGGCGATCCGCAGTTGACCCGGTTCGTCACGCTCGCGCTCGCGCAGAACCTCGATCTCGCGCAGGCCGCCGCACGCGTGACGCAAGCGCGTGCCGGGCTCGGTGCGGCCAATGCGGCGCTGCTGCCGTCGGGCAACGTGACGGGTCAGGCCGCGCGCGTCTACCAGTCGGTCGAAACGCCGTTGGGGCGCGTGCTGAATTCGACGCCCGGCTTCGACCGTCACGGCAGCGACTACGAGGCCGACTTCAGCGCGAGCTGGGAGGTGGACGTGTTCGGCGGGTTGCGCCGCGGGCGGGAAGCCGCGCTCGCCGATTATCAGGCCTCCGAAGCAGCGGCGGTCGCCACGCGCCTGGCTGTCGCCGCGCAGACGGCGGACATCTACATCACGATCCGCGGGTTGCAGGGCCGGCTGAAGGTTGCGCGGCATCAGGTGCAGACCGAACAGGATCTGTTGTCGACCATCAATCTGCTGTATGGAAAGGGGCTCGCGGCGGAGCTTCAGGTCAGGCAGGCCGAAGGCGCGCTCGCTCAGGTTCGCGCAACGGTGCCGGTACTCGAAGCGGCGCTGGACACGGCGATGAATGCGCTCGACGTGATGCTCGGCTCGCCACCCGGTACGTATCGCGCGGAATTGCTCGACGGCGGCGACGTGCCGGCTCCACCGCGGATTGCGGCGACGGGCACGCCGGGCGAACTCCTCAGGCGGCGGCCCGACCTGATCGTCGCCGAGCGGCGCCTTGCGGCGTCGAACGCACGCATCGGCGTGGCCATTGCCGAGTATTACCCGAAGTTCTCGCTGAGCGGGTTGATCGGCAGCGCGACGACGATGGGCGCGGGCAACCTGTTTGCCGGCGGCGCGAACCAGGCTGCCGGCGTGCTCGGCCTGCGTTGGCGTTTGTTCGACTTCGGGCGCATCAATGCGCAGATTGCCGACGCCAAAGGGAAGGATGCCGAAATGCTGGCCGCATATCGGCTCGCCGCGCTGCATGCGACCGAGGACGTCGAGAACGCGTTCTCCGCCCTCGTCAAACGCGACGAACAGGTGGCCGTGCTCGCCGACGGCGTCGAATCGCTCGGCCGCGCGAGGGCCGCGTCGTTCGCCGCGTACCAGAAGGGCGTCGTCAGCCTGATCGAGGTGTTGCAGGCCGATGAAAGCCTGCTGCGCGCGTCGGACGAGCGCGTGCAGGCGAAAACGGAAGCGGCCCGGGCGTCGGTGGCTGCGTTCAAGGCGCTCGGCGGTGGATGGCAAGGGCCGGCGTCCGAGGCCGTCGCCAGTCGATAACGGCCGTACGTGCCGACGCGTTGGCGGGGCGTGACGTCGTCGTCACTGTTGCCGAATGGCCGGCCAACGTCTGTCGATCCTGGCTGCCCTGACGGCTGCCCATCATCGTCTTCGCGCGGGACGACCTGACGCAAGCATCGGATTCTTACCGGCATGCGGCAGCAGCGCCGAGGCCATATCTTCAATCCGTCGTCGCCCGGCGGGCTCGTCGTATTTGCCGCGACTGGCTGCTACCACGCGACGAAATTCGCGGTCAAGCTCAAGCGCTCACACCCCACACGTCACATCCCCAACGACGCCCTCGGCGCCGTGACGGATGAATTCTCTCCGCACCGCGGAGAGAATTCAGGCTATGCCCGCCGGGGCTCATTCCTTGCTCGATTGTTTTCTCGGCAGTTCCGAGAACGTTCGAACAAGGAGGGCTTGATATGAAAGCAGTCGTATTTCACGGCATCGGCGACATTCGCATCGACACGGTGCCCGATCCCGAAGTCACCGACGCGACCGACGCGATCGTGCGCCTGACGGCCAGCGCAATCTGCGGCACCGACCTGCACATGGTGCGCGGCACCCTCGGCGGGATGAAGCCGGGCACGATCCTCGGCCACGAGGGTGTCGGCATCGTCGAGACGGTCGGGCGCGACGTGCGCAACCTGCGGCGCGGCGACCGTGTGCTGATTCCGTCGACGATCGCATGCGGCAGTTGCGCGTACTGCCGCGCGGGCTACACCGCGCAATGCGACGTCGCGAACCCGGGCGGCCCACGCGCGGGTACCGCGTTCTTCGGCGGTCCGGCCGACACCGGTGCGTTCGACGGGCTGCAGGCCGAATACGCGCGCACGCCGCTTGCGCATGCGAGCCTGATTCGGCTGCCGGATGCGATCGACGACGATCGCGCGATCCTGATGTCGGACATTTTCCCCACCGGCTATTTCGGCGCGCAGCTCGCGGAAGTGAGTGCGGGCGATACGGTCGCCGTGTTCGGCGCGGGGCCGGTCGGCCAGTTCGCGATCGCGAGCGCGAAGCTGATGGGCGCCGGGCGCGTGATCGCAATCGACCGCGTGGCATCGCGCCTCGAGATGGCGTGCGCGCAAGGCGCGGAGATCGTCGATTTCGCGGAGGACGATCCGGTCGAGACGGTGCTGCGGCTGACGGGCGGAATCGGCGTCGATCGCGTGATCGACGCGGTGGGCGTCGACGCGATGCGCGCGACGCACGGGCCGGCCGCGGCCGATCGCGACGCGGCGCGTGCATTCGATGCGGAAGTCGATGCGATCGCGCCGCACCGCAAGCCGGATGGCCGCAACTGGGTGCCGGGCGACGGGCCGTCGCAGGTGCTGCAATGGGCGGTGCGCGCGGTCGCGAAAGGCGGCACGGTGGCGGTGATCGGCGTGTACCCGCCGGCGGCGCGCGTGTTTCCGGTCGGCGATGCGATGAACCGCAACCTGACGATCAAGATGGGCAACTGCAATCACCGCACGGTGACGCCGCCGCTCGTCGAGCTCGTGCGCAGCGGCGCATTCGACCCGCTGTCGGTGCTCACGCGTTGCGAGCCGCTGACGAATGCGATCGATGCCTATCGCGCGTTCGACACGCGCGAGCCGGGCTGGATGAAGGTGAAGCTGACGCCATGACGATGTCAACCGAAACCGGGAGGACGGCGATGAACGCTCCATACGACAACTGCATGGCCGCCTGCGACGCGTGCGCACACGCGTGCGATGCGTGTACGGCCGCGTGCCTCACCGAACGCGACGCGCAGGCGCTGGCCGACTGCATCGCGCTCGACATCGAATGCGCGCAGCTGTGCCGCTTCGCGTCGGGCGCGATGGCGCGCCGCAGTGTGCTCACGCCGAGTGTCTGCGCGCTGTGCGCGCAGGCATGCGACTTGTGCGCGGCCGAGTGCCTGCGGCATGCCCACGATCATTGCCGCCGCTGCGCGCTCGCGTGTGAAGCATGCGCGGCGATGTGTCGCGCGGTGGCTTGAGCACGGCGGTCACGGTGTGCGGCGAACCCGGTGCGCGACGCGCTGCAGCAGCGCGTCGAGCACGGCAATTTCGACGGGCTTCACCAGATGCTCGTCGAAGCCTGCGCGTGCGGTGCGCTGCAGGTCCGCCGCGCTGGCATGTCCCGACAGCGCGACGCAGGTCGTGTCGCGCAGCGCGTCGATCGCGCGCAACTCGTGCAGGAGCGTGAAGCCGTCGACGTCGGGCATCGTGAGATCGAGGATCATCAACTGCGGGGCGTAGTCGCGGGCGAGCGCCAGCGCGTCGTGCGCGTTGTAGGCGACGCGCGGCGCGTGTCCTTTCACCTGCAGCAGCACGGCGAGCGTGTCGGCCGAATCGCGATTGTCGTCGACGATGACGATACGGAGCGGCGTCGTGTCCGTCTGCGCGGACTTGACCGGCCCGCGCACGTCGCCGCGGGTCGCGCGCGCCATGCGGTCGATCGGCAGCCGCACCGTAAACGTCGCACCGTGACCGGGCCCGGCACTTTCGGCCGAGATGCGCCCGCCGTGCAGTTCGACGAACGTCCGGCAGATGGCGAGCCCCAGCCCGAAGCCTTCGGCCGGCCGCCGGCCCGCCCCGCTTTCCTGCTCGAACAGGTCGAAGATGGTTTCGAGCGCGTCGCGCGCGATGCCGACGCCGCGATCGGTCACGCGGATCGCGACGACCGGCCCCTCGATCGTGGCGCCGACGTCGATGCGTCCGCCGAGCGGCGAGAACTTCGACGCATTGTCGAGCAGGTTGTGCAGCACCTGGACGAGCCGCGCATCGTCGCCGTGCAGCGGCACGGCATCGGGCGGCAGATCGACGTGGATGTGCTGCCCGCGCGCGGCCAGCTTCGGCTGGATGCTTTCGACGCCGCGGCACACGATGTCGCGCACGGTAAGGGGGCGATCGTTCAGCTCGAGCTTGCCGGCGGTGATGCGCCCGACGTCGAGCAGGTCGTCGACGAGGCGCGTCAGTTGCGTGACTTGACGATGCACGGCGTCGCGGCACTGCGCGAGCGCGGGCGCCGGGTTGGCCAGGCTCTGCAGCACGCCGACCGAATGGCGCAACGGCGCGAGATGGTTGCGCAGCTCGTGCGCGAGCATCGCGATGAACACGCTGAGCCGGTGCGTCGACGCTTCGAGCTCTTCGAGGCGCTTGCGCTCGGTCATGTCGCGCGTGATCTTGATGAAGCCGCAGAGCTGGTTCGAGTGATCGTGCACGGGCGTGATCGTCACGTTCGCCCAGAACTGCGAGCCGTCCTTGCGCACGCGCCAGCCTTCGTCCTCGAAGTGGCCGTTGGCGGCTGCTTCGGCAAGCCCGAGCGACGGCCGGCCGGCCGCGATCGCGTCGGGCGGATAGAAGCGCGAGAAGTGGTGGCCGACGATCTCCGCGGCGCGATAGCCCTTGATGCGCGCGGCCCCGGCGTTCCAAGTCGCGACGTTGCCGTGCGGATCGAGCATGAACACCGCGTAGTCGGTGATCGACTCGACGACCGTCTGGAACCGGAACTCGGCGAAGCGGTGCAACAGGTCGCGCGCGTCGGATTGCCCGAGCGGCGGGGGAGGCGAGCGAGGATTGATGTCGTCTTTCATCATCGGAGCAGCTTGTCGAAGACGGGCGGGCAAGGGCCGCCCGGCCGCCGTCGGGCGACCCGGCAGCGGCGGTACGAATCGGATTGGCACCCCGAAAGCATAAGGGAACTCAATTCGGCTGATCAATGAGCGCGCATCGGTTGTGCCGATCGCCATTCCGGCCGCGCGCAATGGGTTCCGGTGTGCGGCGCGGCATGCCGATTGCACACGCTTGCGTTCCGCCCGCCGTGCCGCGTTGGCCGGCTGCGCGCGGCCGCGAGCCTCGCAAGGAGCACGACATGAACAGCACGCTGAACCCCGACAACGAACCGTCCGACCCGGACGACGACAATGCCAGCCGCGGCCGCGACGGCCGCGCGCTGGGCCCGAGCGATTCGTCAGACAGCGGCAGCGACACGGCCGGCGCGCGGCGTCATCCGTTCGACGTCGATTCGCCGCTCGACGAGCACGCGCTCGAACGCGGCGATGCCGCGCTCGACAGCGATACGGACCGTGCGGGCACCGGTGAGCGCGCGTCGGCGGACGGCGATTCGACCCTCGATGAAAGCATGGACATCAAGCCGGACCGCACCGAGCGGCTGAGCGAGCCCGGCGGCACGACGCCACCGGATGACGGGGACCAAGCGGGCGATGACGGCACGCCGTGACCCCCGGCACGCAAAAACTGCAATCGCATTGCAGATAAGGTGTCCTGCAGCGGAATGCCGTTGCGATGCGCGTCGGTCTTCCATCGGCCACGACCTCGGCACGCGACTTGCATTCGACCTGACCGACGCGCGCCGTGACACGGCATGGGGCCGTGCGCGGCGCAGGCGCGATCAAGGAGGGGCACGATGCAACGACGATATCCCGGACGGCATGGCGAACGCGGCGGGCCGCCCGACTGGCAGGAGCGCCACGAACGCGCACCCCGAGGCGCCGGCGAGCGCGGCAGCCCGGACGATCCGTCGCGATGGCCCGACGCGGGCGACGAGCCGGCGTACCGCCGCTTCGCGAGCGAGGACGTCGGTCCGGAAGACTGGGGCAGCGAATGGAGCGAACGCGCGGCGCGGCCGGTCGGCCAGCGGCGCGGCGGGGCCGATGCGGGCTGGCAGGGCGACTTCCCGCGCCGGCCGGCGCGCGAACCCGAGCCCGGCTACGGCGAACGCGACTATCACGCGCAGGGCCGCGACTGGCGGGAAAGCCCGTATCGCGGCGTTCCCCCGGAGTTTCGCGGGCATCACCGGATGGGCGGGTACGACCGCGACCGTGCCTATGGCGATCCGCGCGACGATCCGCGCTACGGCGGCGACGCCCGGGACTTGTCGCGGTTCGGCAGCGACGCCGAACGCGACGCGCTGCGCCATCGTCGCGGGCCGAAAGGCTATACGCGATCGGACGAGCGGATCCGCGAAGATGTGTGCGAGCGGCTCGCGCATGCCCTCGAGATCGACGTGAGCGACGTTACGGTGCAGGTGCAGGACGGCCGCGTCGAACTGGACGGTACGGTGCCGGCGCGATGGATGAAGCATGGCATCGAGGATCTCGCCGACCGCTGCATGGGCGTGCGCGACGTCGAGAATCGCGTGCGGGTGCGTCGTGACGACGACGAGCACGATTCGCGGATGGTGCTGCATCCCGACCAGCGGACCGTGACGCCGACGCAGCCTGCCGTGCTCGATCCCGAGCCGGGGACCGTCGAGCGCGACCGCGAGCGCAAACCGCATCACTGAGCGCTCGTGCACGAACCGGCGCGCTCCGAATCGCCTCGCGCACGCATGGCGACGGGAACCGACGATATGCCGCGCGGGCAGTGCTCGTGATCGTCACCGGCAAGTACGGCGGCGGCTTCGTCACGTTCGCGATCGATGCGAGATGCACGGCCGTGTTTGCGCGCCGGCGGACGCGTTGCCAGCGGCGCGTCGTTCGCCAGATCGACACCGCGCACGATCGAGAAGGCTGCGCGCTGCCCGAGAGCCGGGCGCTGTCCGGCCACGCGCGCGAGCGCGACCGCGACCGCACGCGCGCCGCTCGAGGCCGGTTTCCACGCTTACACCTGACCCACCCCGCGGCAACGGCCGACCGGATCGCGACGTTGCGCGCACGCGCATTTCCCTTTGGAGACACCCATGTCCAACCCGCCACTCGAAGCGCTGACCGGCCGCCCCGCCGGTAGCGCGTTCGTCGACCGCCCGACCGCGGTCGCCGCGGTCGAACTGCTGCTGCCGAGCCTGTCGGCCGCGCTGCAGAGCGACTTCGTCGGCGACAGCGGCTGCCTGCACATCGTGATCATGGATCCCGCGCTCGGGCCGCACGACGCGCCGTTCGAGGACGCGATCCTGTACGAGTTCTCGTTGCCCGACCCGAAGGACTGGGACGCCGACTACCGGGCGTATGCGCGCGCGAAGGCGCGGCTGTCGTGGGAAACGGGCCGCGACGGCCACGTCGTGCAGGCGCTCGAGCCATACCGGCTGCGCGCGGGCGATACGAACCTGTGGGGCGGGGTCGCGCTCGGCGGGATCGTGGTCGGCGTGTCGGGCGCGCAGCCGTGGTTCGACGAGGCGTTCGCGGGCTGCATCGCGCACTGCCTGCGTGCGCTCGCGAAGCGCCGCGCGCAGGCGACGCCGGACGCGCTGGCGATCTGAGCGCGACCGTGCGGGGCGGTTTTTACAGCAGCTTATAAAAAAGCCAGCGATGGCGTGCCGGCGCGCGACGCGGTACGGGCGCCGGCCAGTCGGCACGGTTCTCGCTGTATCTCCTGCATCGACGTTTGTCGCGACAAGCGTCACCCAGCCAGTCCGGATGCGTCCGGACGTTCGCAAGGAGGTGCAGGTGAACGACGTCAAACACGATTCCGCCCAAACGCCGCTCGCCGGCCGCGTCGCGCTGGTGACCGGCGGCGGCCGCGGGCTCGGCGAGGCCATTTGCGAAGACCTGGCGCGGCACGGCGCGCACGTGATCGTCGCCGATCTCGACGGCGACCGCGCGGCCGCCGTCGCGCAGCGGCTCGAACGGCACGGCGGGCAGGCGGTCGGCCGGCCGCTCGACGTGCGCGACGAGGCGTCGGTGCTGCAGGTCGTGCACGACGCGCGGGAAGCGCTCGGCGATCTCGACGTGATCGTCAACAACGCGGCGATCGACGTGACCGCGCCGATCGACGACGTGAGCGTCGACGCGTGGCGGCAGGTGCTGATGACGAACCTGCTCGGCCCGTACCTGATGTGCCACGCCGCCGTGCCGATGATGAAGGCGCGCGGCACCGGGCACATCGTCAACATCGCGTCGACCGCGTCGAAGCGCGCGTGGCCGAATGCGTCCGCCTATCACGCGACGAAGTGGGGGCTGCTCGGCCTGTCGCATGCGCTACATGCCGAACTGCGGCCGGCCGGCGTGAGCGTGTCGGCGATCGTCGCGGGCGGGATGCGCACGCCGTTCCTGCTCGACCGCTTCCCGGACATCGACGCGGACACGCTGCAGCCGGCCGAGAACGTCGCGGCCGCCGTGCGTTTCGTGCTGATGCAGCCGCCCGGCACGGTGGTGCCGGAAGTGATGGTGCTGCCGATGAAGGAGACGTCATGGCCTTGAAGCGCGAAAGGGGGCTGCCCGGCGCCGTGCTGATCGACAAGGACGGCACGTTGCTCGACGACGTGCCCTACAACGTCGATCCGGCGCGGATGCGTCTCGCCCCAGGCGCGGCACGCGCGCTGCGCACGCTCGGCGCGACCGGCATGCCGATCGTGGTCGTCTCGAACCAGCCGGGCGTCGCGCTCGGCCGCTTTACGGAAAACGAGCTTGGCGCGGTCCGCCGGTGTCTCGCCGAACTGTTCGAAGCAAACGGCGCGACACTGGCGGATTTTTTTTACTGCCCGCATCACCCGCGCGGCAGCGTGCCGGCTTATACGATTGACTGCGTCTGCCGCAAGCCGCGCCCCGGCATGTTGCGTCGCGCGCTGGCCACGCTGGGCGTCGTCCCCGAATGGAGCTGGATGATCGGCGACATCCTCGACGACGTCGAGGCCGGGCGCGCCGCGCGTTGCCGCACGATCCTCGTCGACTGCGGGCACGAGACCGAATGGCGCACCGGCGCCGCGCGCACGCCGCACCACGTCGTCGATCGCGTCGACCGCGCGGCCGACATCGTCGCGCGCGAAGCCGTGCGGCGGCACGGCACCTGGGGCCGGCGATGAACGCCGCGTGGCGTCGCGCACGACGCATCCTGTGTGTGCGGCTCGACAGCGTCGGCGACGTGCTGATGACGACGCCCGCGTTGCGCGCGCTGCAGGAAAGCGGCGAGGGTCGCCGGCTCACGCTGCTGACGTCGCGCACGGGCGCCGCGCTGGCGACGTACCTGCCGATGGTCGACGACGTGTGGACGTACGATGCGCCGTGGGTCAAGCACCCCGACGTGCGCGGCGATCCGGTCGCCGATCTCGACATGATCGATCGGCTGCTGGCCGGCCGTTTCGATGCGGCCGTGGTCTTTACCGTCTACAGCCAGAATCCGCTGCCCGCCGCGATGATGTGCTGGCTGGCGGGCATTCCGCTGCGGCTCGCGCATTGCCGCGAGAACCCGTACGAACTGCTGACCGACCGCGTGCCGGAAAGCGAACCGGAGTCGCACGTGCGGCACGAGGTGGCGCGGCAGCTCGCGCTCGTGCGCGCGATCGGCGCCACGACGTCGAACTGGCGGATGGCGTTCGAGCCCGGCGACGCGGCGCGGCGTGCGGTCAGTGCGCGGTTGCGGGCCACGTTGCAGCGCATCGGCGGCCCGCGCCGGCCGGGCGCGCCGTCGGCGCGCTGGCTCGTCGTGCATCCGGGCGCGAGCGCGGCGTCGCGCCGCTGGCCGGCCGAGCGCTTCGGCGAGGTGGCCGCGAGCGTCGCGCCGCTGTTCGACGGGATCGCGGTGACGGGTAGCGAGAGCGAGCGCGCGCTGGTCGACACGGTATGCGCCCGCGCGGGCCCGCGCGCGGTGCCGTTGGCGGGCGTGCTGTCGCTCGGCGAACTCGGCGCGCTGATCGAGACGGCCGACCTGCTGCTGTCGAACAATTCCGGCCCGGTGCATCTCGCGGCCGCGCTCGGCACGCCGGTGGTCGATCTCTATGCGCTGACCAATCCGCAGCACACGCCGTGGCGGGTGCCGCACCGGGTGCTGAACGTCGACGTGCCGTGCCGCAACTGCTACCGCAGCGTGTGCGATCAACCCGGCCATCCGTGCCTGCGGGAGGTGAGCGTCGACGATGCGGTCGCCGCCGTGCACGCGCTGCTGCGCGGTCGGATGCGCCATGCGCGGCGCGCGGCCGTGCGGGCCGCCATGCAGGGTGACGGACCGGTCGATGCGAGCCCATCGAACGTGATTCCGTTCTCGCCCGCCATCACGAGGAGCTGACGCATGCCCGAACCGATCCATACGCTCGGCATCAACGCCGCCTTTCACGACAGTGCCGCGTGCCTCGTGCGCGACGGCGTCGTGATCGCGGCCGCCGAGGACGAACGCTTCACGCACGTGAAGCACGCGAAGCGCCCGGTACCGTTCTCGACCTGGGAACTGCCCTACCATGCGATCGACTACTGTCTCGCGGAGGCCGGCATCGCGCTCGCGGACGTCGACCACGTCGCGTATTCGTACGACCCGTGGTTCGAGCTCGAACGCGACACGGCCGAGCCGTCGCTGACCTTGCCGCTTTCGCCGTCGGCCCACGCGCCGCGCAATGGCGGCGCGTCGCCCTGGCATCCGCTGTTCCTGTCGTCGATCGTGAACGCGCCGCGCCAGCTCGCGGGCGGTGCGCCGCACCACCTGCAGCGGCGGTTTCGTGGTGTCACGCACGACGGGCCGTTCCGCTGGCATTTCGTCGAGCACCATCTCGCACACGAGGCGAGCGCGTTTCTCGCGGCGCCTTTCGAGCGCTGCGCGGTGATGACGATGGACGGGCGCGGCGAGCGTGCGACGACCAGCTACGGCGCGTTCGACGGCCGGTCGTACCGGCGGCTCGGCCAGGTGAACCTGCCGCATTCGCTCGGGTTGCTGTACGAACGCGTGACGCGCTACCTCGGCTTCCTGCATTCGTCCGACGAGTACAAGGTGATGGCGCTCGCGTCGTACGGCAAGCCGGTGTTCGCCGACGCGATGCGCAAGCTGGTGCGCTACGACGGCGACGGACGCTACGCGATCCTCGACGGCGATCTCGTCACGCTGTTCGGCCCGCCGCGCGAACGCGGCGGCCCGATCGAGCCGCATCACTGCGACATCGCGCATGCGTTGCAGCTCGTGCTGGAAGAAACGGCATTGCAGGCGGTCGACTGGCTGGCCGCCGGCACCGGCGAGCGGCAGCTCGCGATGGCCGGCGGCGTCGCGCTGAACTGCGTGATGAACGCGAAGATCCGCGATCGCGGCCCGTTCGACGACGTGTGGGTGCAGCCCGCCGCCGGTGACGCCGGCACCGCGCTCGGCGCGGCGTTGTGGACCGACTTCCGGATGCGCGGCGAGCGCGGCGCATGGCGGATGGACCATGCGTATCTCGGGCCGGCGTACGGCGACGATGCGATCGAGGCGTTCCTGAAGGACGCCCAGCTGCCGTACCGGCGGCTCGCCGACGTCGCCGCGCAAACGGCCGCGCTGCTCGCGGCGAACCGCGTGATCGGCTGGTTCCAGGGGCGCATGGAGTTCGGCCCGCGCGCGCTCGGCGCACGCTCGATCCTCGCGTCGCCGACCGACCCGGACATGCAGCGCAAGCTCAACCAGATCAAGGATCGCGAGGACTTTCGGCCGGTCGCGCCGGTCGTGCTCGAAAGCAAGGCGCATCACTGGTTTCGCGGCGGACGGCGCACGCCGCTGCGCGCGCCGTTCATGCTGTTCGTGTACGACGTCGCGCCCGGCGCCGAAGCGACGATTCCGGCCGTGCGCCATATCGACGGCACCGCACGCGTGCAGACCGTCGACGAGGCCCAGCACCCGCTGCTGCACGCGTTGCTGATCGAGTTCGACGCGCTCACCGGCGTACCGGTGCTCGTCAACACGTCGTTCAATACCCGCGGCGAGCCGATCGTCTGTTCGCCGCGCGACGCGCTCGAATGCTTCTGGACGTCGCCGCTCGACGCACTCGTGATCGGTTCGTTCCTGCTGGAGAAACCGAGATGAACGCGCGCGACACGCAACGGCCGCCGGTCGTGTCGGTCGTCGTGCCGACCTACCGGCGGCCCGACCTGCTCGAACGCTGCCTCGACGCACTGTGCGTTCAGGTGTTCGACCCGACGACCTACGAGATCATCGTGGTCGACGACGACGCCGCCGGCAGCGCGCGGCCCGTCGTCGAGCGGTGCCGTGCGCGCGTGACCGACGTGCCGGCGATCCGCTACATGACCGCGCCCGCCACGCAGGGGCCGGCCGGCGCGCGCAACGTCGGCTGGCGCAGCGCGTGCGGCGCGTTGATCGCGTTCACCGACGACGACACGATTCCCGATCCGGCGTGGCTGCGCCACGGCACGGCCGCGTTGCTGGCCGAACCGTCCGCATCCGCCGCCGCGGGCCGCATCGACGTGCCGTTGCGGCCGCACCCGACCGACTACGAACGCGACGCGGCCGGCCTCGCGCACGCGGAGTTCGCGACCGCGAACTGTTTCGTGCGGCGCGGGGCGCTCGAGCGGGTCGGCGGCTTCGACGAACGCTTCACACGCGCCTGGCGCGAGGACGCGGACCTGATGTTCGCGTTGCGCGAACATGCGGGGCCGATCGTCGACGCCGATGCGGCGTGCATCGTGCATCCGGTGCGCCCGGCGCGCTGGGGCGCGAGCATCGGCCAGCAGTCGAAGGTCTATTTCGACGCGCTGCTGTACAAGAAGCACCGTGCGACCTACCGCCGCCATATCCGGCCGGTGCCGCCGTGGCATTACTACGCGGCGGTGCTCGCCGCGCTCGGCGCGATCGTGTGCTTCGCGGCCGGGTGGCCGGCGCCAGGCGCGGCATGCGCGGTGGTGTGGGCCGTGATTACCGCGGCGTTCTGCGTGAAGCGCCTGCGCGGCACGCAGCTCACGCCGTCGCACGTGGCCGAGATGATCGTCACGTCCATCGCGATTCCGCCCGTGTCGCTGTACTGGCGCATGCGCGGCGCGCTTCATTTCCGGGTCCTGTTCCTATGACGACCGAACCTGCCGATTTCGAGCGCGTGCGGCGGCCGACGCGCATCGTGGTGTTCCGTGCGCTGCAGCTCGGCGACATGCTGTGCGCGGTGCCCGCGTTGCGTGCGCTGCGGCGCGGTGAACCCGACGCGCGGATCACGCTGATCGGGCTGCCGTGGGCGCGCGAGTTTGCGTCGCGCTTCTCGGACTACCTCGACGGTTTCATCGCGTTTCCCGGTGCGCCGGGGCTCGGCGAACAACCGGTGCCCGACGCAGCCGCACGTGAAGCGTTCATCGCCGAGTGCCGCGCACGAGATTTCGACCTCGCGATCCAGCTGCACGGCAGCGGCACGCACACCAACGCGATGGTCGCGTCGCTCGGGGCCACGCGCACGGCCGGCTTCGTGCCGGCCGACGGTGGCGCGACCCGGCTCGACCACACGCTCGTGTGGCGGGACGACGAGCCGGAAGTCACGCGATACCTGGCGCTGATGCGCGCGCTCGGCTATGCGGAATGGGGCGACTACCTCGAATTCCCGCTCGGCGGGCTGGATTACGCGTTGTGGCACGTGCTGTGCGACGAGCATGCGCTCGATCCGGGGCGCTACGTGATCGTGCATCCCGGCGCGCGGATGGCGTCGCGGCGCTGGCCGGTCGAGCGCTTCGCGCTCGCCGCACGGCAGCTCGCCGACGACGGCTGGCAGATCGTGTTGACCGGCACGCGCGCGGAACTGGCGCTGGCCGGTGCGTTCGCCGAGCATCTCGCGCGGCCCTGCGTGAACCTGTGCGGCCGCACGCCGCTCGGCGCGCTTGCCGCGCTGATCGGACGCGCACGGCTGGTGTTGTGCAACGACACGGGCGTGTCGCACGTCGCGGCGGCGCTCGGCACGCCGAGCGTGGTCGTCGCGTGCGGCAGCGACACGGCCCGCTGGGCGCCGCTCGACGGCGCGCGGCATCGCGTCCTCGCGAACTATCCGGCGTGCCGGCCGTGCATGTTCGACACGTGCCCGTATGGGCACGAATGCGCGACGGCGATCGGTGTCGGCGACGTGGTCGAGCGGGCGGGCGAACTGCTGGCGGAGGAGAGGCGTCATGTCACGTAAGCGGCTGCGCGTGCTGACCTGGCACGTCCATGGCAACTACCTGTATTACCTGTCGCAGGCGCCGCACGATTTTTTCCTCGTGACGAAGCCGCACGATCCGCCCGGCTATGCGGGCCGCGTCGGGCACCTGCCATGGGGCGACAACGTGCACGAGGTGCCGGCGGAGTGCGTGCGCGACACCGCATTCGACTGCGTGCTGTACCAGCACCAGAAGCATTACGAGCACGACCGCCTGATGCTGCTGAGCGATGACCAGCGTGCGTTGCCGACCCTGTTCGTCGAGCACGATCCGCCGCGCGCGCATCCGACCGATACGCTGCACCCGGTGCAGGATCCGAACGTCCTGCTGGTGCACGTGACGCCGTTCAATGCGCTGATGTGGGACAACGGCGTGACGCCGACGCGCGTGATCGAGCATGGCGTGCTGATGCCGGACAACGTCGCGTATCACGGGACGTTGCCGAAAGGCGTGACGGTCGTGAACAACCTCGCGCGCCGCGGGCGTCGGCTGGGCGCCGACCTGTTCGAGGCCGCGCGTCACAGCGTGCCGCTCGAACTGGTCGGGATGGGTTCGGCCGAGCTGGGCGGGATCGGCGAGGTGCCGAACCCGGCACTGCCGCACTTCCTGTCGCACTACCGGTTCTTCTTCAATCCGATCCGCTATACGAGCCTCGGGCTCGCGGTGATCGAGGCGATGATGATCGGGATGCCGATCGTCGCGCTCGCGACGACCGAGATGGCGCTGCTCATCCGGAGCGGCCGCAACGGCATGGCCGATACGCGGCCGGCCGTGCTGATCGATGCGATGCGCATGCTGATCCGCGATCCCGATCTCGCACGCGAGTGGGGCGCCGCCGCGCGACGCGACGCATGCGAGCGCTTCGGCATCGAGCGGTTCGTGCGCGACTGGGACGCGGCGTTGCACGACGTCGCGACCTGAGCCGCACGCGTGCCGCGCGGGCTCAGGGCGTCGGTGCGTCGGGCGGGTTCGGCACGTTCGACGGGGTCGGTACGTTCGACGTGCCGGTTCCGCGAAACGCCTCCCGTTCATGTTCGGGCAGGAGCGCGAGCCGGTTGTACAGCGTCTTCAGGCTGATGCCGAGCGCTTTTGCGGTGCGCGGCTTGTCGCCGTTGAAATGCCGCAGCGACGCGACGATGAAGCGCTGCTGCGTGTGCGCGAGGGTCGTGCCGATATGCAGCGTGATCGCGTTGTGACGATATTCGTCGCGCGGCGGCGCACGGCGCGGCAGCTGCAGTTCGATCTGCTCGTCGGCGAGGATGAACGCGCGCTCGAGCGTATTGCGCAGCTCGCGCACGTTGCCGGGCCACGTATAGGTGCGCAACGCCTTCATCGCCTGCATGGACAGCCGCTTTCTCGTGCGGTGCCGCGCATTCAGCCGCTCGACGATCTGCAGCGCGATCTCGTCGACGTCGTCCTCGCGCTGCCGGAGCGCGGGCACGTGCAGCGCGACCGTCGCGATCCGGTAGAACAGGTCCTCGCGCAGCCGCCCGCTGCGCACGGCCTCGACCGGGTCGTGATGGGTGGCGGCGACGATCCGCACGTCGAGCGGGATCGATTCGTGGCCGCCGACCCGCACGATCGTGTTCGACTCGAGCGTGCGCAGCAGCTTGACCTGCAGCTCGGCCGGCATTTCGGCGATCTCGTCGAGAAACAGCGTGCCGCCGCGCGCGGCCTCGAACATGCCGACATGCTGCGCGACGGCGCCGGTGAAACTGCCTTTCTCGTGACCGAACAGATGCGATTCCGCAATGTCGTGAGGAATCGCGCCGCAATTGACGGGAACGAACGGCCCGCGGCGGCGTGGGCTCATGTCGTGCAGGAGCCGCGCGACGATGTCCTTGCCCGCGCCGCTTTCGCCGACGATCAGCACGCCGACGCGCGTGACGGCTACACGCGACACCTTCAGCAACAGGGTCTGGATCGTACGCGAGCGGCCGAAAAGCCGCATGCCGTCATCGACGGATTTCGACATGGTGTGATATCGAGTGGGAAGTTTGACCGAATGCGTCGAGACCAGGTGAAAAAATGACGTGGCATGCGTCACCGTTTTCCTATACCGAGAATACCTGTTATACCGGCGGTGAGACATTGAATCTGCAATGCGTGCCGCGCGGCCGGATAGATTTATTCGATAGGCGGAGAATGCACGACACCATTCTTCTATACTGCTAAGCGTTGCATCCCGGGCAGGAGCGCTCGCCCATCCAGTCATGCGCAGCGCGGCGCGTGCCGCCGCGAAACGAGGCGGAGACGGTGCGCTGCGCGTCCGTCGCGGTTCCGGCCATGCAGGGTCGGGCCGCTTCACGAGGAGCCTCGATGCCCTATGTTCTGATCGTCGAAGACGATGCCGATACGCGCACCATGCTTGCGACGCTCGCCCGCACCCAGCAACTCGCCTGCGACACGGCCGCGACGCTCGAGGAAGCGCGCACGCTCGTGTCGACGCATACGCCCGATCTCGTGCTGTGCGATCTCGTGCTGCCGGACGGCAACGGGATGGACCTGTTCGATGCGTTGCCGAAGCGCTCGCATTGCGAGATGGTGCTGACCACCGGCCACGCGAGCCTCGAAACCGCGATCGACGCACTGCGGCGCGGCGCAACCGACTACCTGGTGAAGCCGCTGAACATGCAGCGGCTGAACAGCATCTTCGCGCGCGTGCCGCGCACCACCGCGTTGCATGAAGAGATTGCCGAACTGCGTTCGGAACTGCAGCGCCTCGGCCGCTTCGGCCGCATGCTCGGCAGCTCGCCCGCGATGCAGGCCGTCTATGACGCGATCGGCCGCGTGGCGCGCACCGAGGCGTCGGTCCTGCTGACGGGCGAATCGGGCACCGGCAAGGAGCTGGCCGCGCAGACGGTGCACGACCTGAGCCTGCGCCGCCGCGGCCCGTTCCTCGCGGTGAACTGCGGCGCGATCGCCGCGAACCTCGTCGAAAGCGAGATGTTCGGCCACGACCGCGGCAGCTTCACGGGCGCGGAGCGCCAGCACAAGGGCTTCTTCGAACGCGCGGACGGCGGCACGCTGTTTCTCGACGAGATCACCGAGATGCCGCTCGAGTCGCAGGTCAAGCTGCTGCGCGTGCTCGAGACGGGGCGCCTCACGCGGCTCGGCTCGACGCGCGAGATCGACGTGGACGTGCGCATCGTCGCGGCGACCAACCGCGATCCGGAGGCCGCGATGGCCGACGGCAAGCTGCGGCCCGACCTGTTCCACCGGATCAACGTGTTCCCGATCCCGCTGCCTTCGCTGCGCGAGCGCGGCGACGACATCCCGATGCTCGCCGATGCATTCCTGCAGCGCTACAACGAGGAAAGCGGCCGTTCATTGCGCTTCTCGGCCGCCGCGCGCGACGCGTTGAAGACTTACGCATGGCCCGGCAACGTGCGCGAGCTGCGCAACTTCGTGCAGCGCGCGAGCATCTTCAGCGATACGGACCTGATCGATACGCTGCCGCCGCCGATCATGGACGAACTGTCGAGCATGGTCGATTCGCATGACGATCGCGTCACCGTGCCGTTCGGCACGCCGCTCGAGGAAGTCGACCGCAAGCTGATCCTCGGCACGATCGCGCAATGCGGGGGCGTGAAGGCGCAGGCGGCCGAGGTGCTCGACGTCAGCCTGAAGACCATCTACAACCGGCTCGCGCAACTGGATGACGATGCGGGAAAGCCGGATTCGTGATGGTGCCGCCGCGCTCATGCTCCGTTGCACGCATCCCGACGCGCATCGCGCTCGAGCTGGCGGCGCAGGCGTTCCACGTGCGGCGGGATCGTACGGCGCTCGCGCAGGATCCACGCCAGGCCCGCGAACGTGCGCGCGAGCATGCGCTCGCGCCACAGGCGCGGCAGCAGCCGCACGGTGTGCCGCAGCGCGGCCGGGGCTGGCCACCTGAGCCACGCGGTCCATACCGCGTTGCGGGTGGTCACGCGTGCGCGCGTGCGCGTGTCGCGCTGCGGCGACGGGTCATGGTGGACCGTGAGGTGCGGCGCATAGACGAGCCATCCGCCGGCGCGGTACAGGTCGAGCGCGAGCAGCGCTTCCTCGCCGCCGAGAAAGTAGCGCGGATGGTAGCCGCCCGCCTGCATGAACGCGTCGCGCCGGAACGCCGTCGCGCCGGCCAGCAAGCCGAGGATCGGGCGGCCGGGCAGCGTGACGGGCGCGTCGAGCGGGCTGTCGGCCATCAGGCGGCAGGTCGGGTCTTCGCGCTGGTCAGCGCCGACGAGCACGCGCGCGGTAACGGCCGCGACGTGCGGATACGCGTCGAGCAGGTCCGCGGCTTGCTCCATCGACCCAGGCGCCCACCAGGTGTCGTCGTCGCAGAACGCGACGTGGCGCGTGCGGGCGACGGCCACGCCGAGATTGCGGCCGGCCGCGCCGAGATTGTCGGGCGCCTGCACGAGTACGACGTGCGGAAAGCGCTGGCGGATCAGCGCGGCGGTCTCGGCTTGCGCGGCATTGTCGACGACGACGATGGCGGGCCGGTCGGGCAGCGACGTGAGCCGGGCCAGCGTATGCGCGAGTTCGGCCGGTCGTCTGAACGTCAGCACGACGGCGGTCACGCGCGCTTCGGGCGGCGGCGCAACGTGGCGCGCGGGGGTTACGCGAACGTGACGTCGCATTCGAGCCGCCAGTATGTTTCGGGTTCCTTGAGATCGGCGCGCATATGAGGATCGAACAACGCAATCTGGCTCGCATACGCGGCGACCGCGTCGGCTTTCGCGGCGATGGCTTCCGTGCGGTCGCCGGCCGGGTCGCCGGCCGGATGGGCGATCCAGCCGCGCTCGCGCCAGCCGCTCACGCGCCGGGCCATCAGCCCCGCGATCCGGCGGTACGGTACGTCCTCGTAGAAGCGCCACACGCGCGCCGCGTCGTGCGACGCGCGGGCGCGATCCAGCAGCGACAACGCGGCCTGCTGCACTTGCAGATGATCGCGGTGGAACAGGCCGGCCGGCGCGAGGACGCCGAACCCGGCGTGGGCGTCGATCTCCCGTGCCACGCGCGCGGCAATCGCGGCCGATGCGGCGGGCGTGCCGTATTGATCGTCGAGAAAGTCGAGCCAGACCGGCCGCGCGTCGAGCCGTGCGAGCGCGCGCCGGTCTTCGTCGCGGCGCGCGCGCACGGCTTCGTCGGCGCGATCGAAGCCTGCACGGCGATCCCACGGCGGCGCCGGCGCATCGCGCGGCGGAATGCCGGCGAATACGGTGACGACGATCGAGCCGGGCGCTGCCGCAAGCAGTCGCCCGCAACTGAAGACGGCGTCGTCCAGATGCGGCGAGACAACGAGCCAGCGTGTCGGGGCATGCGTCACGAGATGATCTCCCTGGTGGATGGCCAGCCGGGCGAGCAGGCAGCGTGCCCGGCCGTCGTTGGCCGGGGGCGCCCGGACACGCGCGACAGGAAGGCGTCCGATGATTGAAATGACCCATCCGCGCGCCGGCAATTACGTGATGGCCGTGATGCTGGTCGCGATCGCGACCGTGCTGCAGGCGCTCGCGATCCGCTTCGGCGGCGTGAACCTGCCCTTCGTGCTGTACTACCCGCTGCTCGCGGCCGCGGCATGGGCGACGTCGTTCCTGTTCGGCGTCGCGTCGACCGTGGCCAGCGGCATACTCGTGTGGACGTTGTTCCTGTCGGATCCCGCGGCCTATACGCAGCCGCTGCCCGTTCGGCTTGTCCAGCTCGGCACGTTCATGCTGGTCGGCGTGCTGGTGTGCGCGCTCGCGGCGATGCTGCGCCACACACGGCTCACGAACGACCGTGCGCGCCGGCGCGAGGCGGCCGCGCGGCAGCAGCTCGAAGCCGTGTTGCAGGCACTGCCGCACGGTGTGATCGCGGCCGATGCGAACGGGCGGCTCACCTACCTCAACGCGGCCGCGGCCGCGCTCGTCGGCTGCCGGCCGGAAGACGCGACGGGGCGGCCCGCGCGCGACGTGCTGCGGATCGTCGACCACGCAGGCCGCCGCGTGCCGACGACCCCGCTCGAACGCGCGCTCGGCGGCGCCCATGCGACCTCCGACCGGCACTGGCTGCAGGCGGTGGGGGGCGGCGATCCGGTACCGGTCGTCGAGGTGGCGTCGCCGCTCGGCGACCTGCACGGCAACATCGACGGCGCGGTGATGATCGTGCGCGACGCCAGCGCGGACCGCGCGCGGGTCGACGCGTCGCGTCTTCAGCAAGCGGTCGTCGACGCATCGCCCGACGCGATCGTCGGTGTCGACGGCGACGGCCGCATCGTCAGCTGGAACCCGGCCGCGCAGCGGATTTTCGGCTACGACGAAGACGACGCACGCGGCCGTTTGCTCGATTCCCTGGTCGCGATGCGCTGGCTGCGGCGCAGCCCGCTCGCCGAATCGTTCGACGGCCTGAGCGACGCGCTCGGGCCCATTGAACTGCTGTGCGTCCGGCGCGACGGCCGGCGGTTTCGCGCGACCGTGTCGGCCCGCCCGTTGCACGGCGATGCGCGCGCGACCCTCGCGCTGTCGCTGACGCTGCACGAGACCGGGGCGCGACGCCGGAATGATCTGCGCGCGACGCGGTCGCTGCAGGGGGCGCGCGACCAGGCCGATACGTCGAACCGCTTGAAGGACGAGTTGCTGGCCACGGTGTCGCACGAACTGCGCACGCCGCTGAACGTGATCTACGGTTGGGTCGAGGTATTGCGCAATTCGGTCGACCACGCGCTGCAGCGTCAGGCGATCGATGCGATCGACCGCAGCGCGCGCTCGCTCACGCGGATGGTCGGCGACATTCTCGACGCGTCGTCGCTCGCGACCGGCAAGCTGCGGCTCGATGCGGCGCCGGTCGACCTCGCGCGGCTGTTCTCCGACTCGGTCGGCACGTTCCAGACGGCCGCGTCGTCGGCCGGCGTCATGCTCGAATTCGCTTGCGGGTCCAGCACGTTCATCGTGTCCGGCGACGCCGAACGGCTGCGGCAGATGCTGTCGAACCTCGTGTCGAACGCGCTGAAGTTCACGCCGGGCGGCGGCAGCGTGCATGTCGGGCTGGTGCGCAACGGCACGCAGGCGGTGTTGACCGTGGCCGATACGGGGCAGGGGGTCGCGCCCGAGTTCGTGCCGTACGTCTTCGACATGTTCCGTCGCGCGGACGATTCGCCCGCGTCGTCGCGGCGCGGGCTCGGCCTGGGGCTGTCGATCGTGCGGCATATCGCGGAGCTGCACGGCGGCACCGTGACGGCCGAAAGCGCGGGCCGCAATCTCGGCGCGACGTTCACGGTGAGGCTGCCGGCCGGCTGGCAGCCGGCCGGCGCGATGGCGTGGGGGCTCGCGCAGGCGGCCGACCGTCAGGCGCCGCTCGGGCTCGCCACGCAGCGGATCCTGATCGTCGACGACGATGCGACGACGCGCGCGAGCCTGACGGCCGCGCTGACGACGTTCGGCGCGGCCGTCACGGTCGCGTCGTCGGGCCGCGAAGCGCTCGCGATGGCTGCCGGCCTGCAGCCCACCGTCGTGCTGTCCGATCTCGCGATGCCGGACGGAGACGGCTTCTGGCTGCTCGACGCGCTGAGGCGCGGGGCCGGCAATGTCGACGGCGACGGCAACGGCGACACGCGAAACCTGCGCGTGCTCGCCGTCACCGCGCACGCGGGACTGGCGGATGAGCGCCGCGCCCTCGAGGCCGGCTTCGACGGCTATCTGTGCAAGCCGGTCGACGTGCGCGAACTGGCGCAGAAGATCATGCTCGTGACGAAGCGCGACGACTGACGGCCGGCGCGCGCCGGGCGCGCCGGCGTCGTCACTGCGCCGGTGCCGGGCGGCGCGGCATATCGGCCTGCGCGAGCAGGTGCGACGCGATCTGCGTGCTGCGCACGAGATCGCCCGGTTGGTGAAGCGCGGCCTGCCGATGAATGAAGTACCGGACGGTACGCGCGAGCCCGGTGGCGAGCGGCGTGGTCGCGCGCCAGTCGAGGCGCCGCTGCGCGGCTTCGAGGTTCGGCCGTCGCTGGCGCGGATCGTCGGACGGCAACGGCCGGAACTCGATCGCGACCGTCGCGCCGACGATCCGCACGACCTCGCGCGCGATGTCGAGCATCGCGATTTCGGCATCGCTGCCGAGATTGACCGGCTCGCTTGCGTCGCCCGGCTCATTCATCAGCCGGATCAGCGCATCGACCATGTCGTCCACGTAACAGAACGAGCGCGTCTGCTTGCCGTCACCGTAGACGGTCAGCGGCGCGTCGGCGAGCGCCTGCGTGATGAAGTTCGACACGACGCGGCCGTCGGCCGGATGCATGCGCGGGCCGTACGTGTTGAAGATGCGCGCGATCCGCACGTCGACGCCGTACTGGCGGTGATAGTCCATGAACAGCGTTTCCGCGCAGCGCTTGCCTTCGTCGTAGCAGGCGCGCAGGCCGACCGGGTTCACGCGGCCGCAGTATTGCTCGTGCTGCGGGTGGACGTCGGGGTCGCCGTACACCTCGCTCGTGGACGCCTGCAGGATGCGCGCCTTCACGCGCTTCGCGAGGCCGAGCAGGTTGATCGCGCCGTGCACGCTCGTCTTGGTCGTCTGGACGGGGTCGCGCTGGTAGTGGACGGGCGATGCGGGGCACGCGAGGTTGTAGATCTCGTCGACCTCGACATAGAGCGGAAACGTCACGTCGTGCCGCATCAGCTCAAAGGTCGGCGCGTCGAGCAGATGCGCGATGTTGTCCTTCGCGCCGGTGTAGAAATTGTCGACGCACAGCACGTCGTGGCCGTCCGTCACGAGGCGTTCGCACAGGTGCGAGCCGAGGAAGCCGGCGCCGCCGGCGACGAGCACGCGTTTGCGATCATGGCCCTTCATCATGCGTTCTCCTTGCGATGGGCGAGCGCGCCCGATGTGATCGACACGGGTGTGCGGTGACCGGTGCCGGCCGACGCGCCGGCGCTGCGCGCTCGGGCGACGTCGCGATAGATGTCGACGAGCCGGTCGGCCACGCCTTGCCAGGTATAGAACCGGTGCGCACGCAGGTAGCCGGCGCGTCCCAGCGCCGCGCACAGATCGGGTTGCGCGCGCAGCTCGACGAGCCGCGCGGCCAGCGCGGCGGGATCGCGCGGCGGCACGAGATAGCCGGTCTTGCCGTCTTCCACCGTCGTGCGGATGCCACCGACGCGGCTGCCGATCACCGGCGTCGCGCAGGCCATGGCCTCGACCGGCGTGATGCCGAACGGCTCGTACCACGGGGTCGTGACGAACACGTCGGCCGCGCTGTAGTACAGGTGCAGGGTGTCGCGGTCGCGCCGGCCGACGAAGGTCACGCGATTGGCGATCCCGAGGTCGTGCGCGAGCCCGGCGAGGCGGGCGAGTTCCGGGTCGCGGGCCGGGTCGGGCGTGGCCTGGCTGCCGCCGACGATATAAAGGTGGGTCGGCCGGCGCGGGTCGCGCGGCATGCGGGCCAGCGCGTCGATCACCGTGTCGATGCCTTTGCGCGGCACGAGGCGGCCGAGCTGCAGCACGACGAACGCATCCTGCGGCCAGCCTAGCTGCGCGCGCGCGTCGATGCGCGGCGTCGGCCTGAGTTCCCGCACGTCGAAGCCGCACGGCACGATCTCGATGCGCGCGGCGTCGGCGCGATAGTGCGTCGTCAGGTCGAGCGCATCCTGCGGGCATTCGGCGATCACGCGGTCCGAGCGACGTGCGAGCGTGTCCTCGATCGCGAAGCGCGCATCGGGGAAGCCGTCGGCGTCGCCCTGATGCAGCCGGCGCACGCGGCCGAGCGCATGGAAGGTCGTGACGAGCGGGATGCCGAGCTGTCGCTTCACGCGCAATGCCGCGTCGCCCGACATGAAGAAGTTCGCATGCATCACGTCGACCGGGTCGGGCTCGCGTCGCATGCGCGCGACCATGCTGTCCGCAAACGCGACCATGTACGGCAGCAGCCGCTCCTTGGGCACGTCGGTCGGTGGCCCGGCCGGTACGTGGATCACACGCATGTGCGGGCCGATCGGCACGACTTCCGGCAGGTGCGGATTGTCGCAACGCGTATACACGTCGACGTCGAGGCCGCGCTCGGCCAGTTGCTTCGCGACGTTCGCGACGTAGATGTTCTGCCCGCCGGCATCGACGCCGCCGATCACCCCCAGCGGCGATGCGTGCTCACTGATCAACGCGATTCTTTGCATGGTGTTGCTCCCGGTGTCGGGGCCGCGGGGATGGGCCGCCGTTGCCGGGGGTTCGGCAAGCGGCGTACCCGGTGCGTTGCCCGTGGCGACCCCCGTCGGGATACCGAAAAAATTACAACGGGTTGGATGAAAGGGCGTCTGATCGGGCGAACCCGCGGCAGCACCGCACCGGCACCGCACCGGCACCGAGGCACGCGACTTGCGCTGTCCCGCTCACCCGCCGGCTATCCCGGCTCGACGAAAGGAGGTCACGATGAAGGCATTCCCGCTGCAAGTCCGTTCCTTGAGGATCCGTCGTCGCAACGCGATGCGCGCCGGCATGGCGATCGCGATCGCCGCCACCACGACGTGCGCGGTGATCGCGCCGAATGCGTTCGCCGCCGGCGACGACAGTGCCGCGTCCACGTCGACGTCGACGACGTCGTCGTCGCATACGACCACCGGCACGAAAATTCGCGACGCCACGATCACGACCAAGGCGAAGGCCGAGCTGGTCGGAACGAGCGGGCTGTCGTCCGGCGACATCCACGTGAAGACGCGGCGCGGCATCGTGACGCTCACCGGCAGCGTGCCCGACGAGCAGCAGCGCACGCAGGCCATCGGCGTCGTGAAGCAGGTCGACGGCGTGCAGGACGTGCGCGATCAGTTGACGATCCGGGCCAAGTGACCGCGGCCGCGCCGCACAAGGAGTCCAGCCATGAACTGCATGCTCAAACCGGTCGGCGAGCAGACGATCGTGATCACCGGCGCGACGAGCGGCATCGGTCTCGTCACCGCGCGCAAGGCCGCGCGCCGCGGCGCGAAGCTGGTGCTGTTCGCGCGGAACGAAGCCGCGCTCAATACGCTGTGCGAGGAACTGCGCCAGCATGGCGATCTCGCGGTGGCGGTCGCGGGCGACGTGGGCAATCTCGAGGATCTGCAGCGCGCGGCCGCCAAGGCCGTCGAGACCTACGGCGGCTTCGATACGTGGATCAACAACGCCGGCGTGTCGATCTTCGGCCCGGCTTCCGCGGTGCCGCTCGACGACCAGCGCAAGCTGTTCGACACCAACTACTGGGGCGTCGTGCACGGCTCGCTCGTGGCGGCCGACCACTTCCGGCGCAAGAACGACTTTCACGGCGGCGCGATCATCAACATGGGCAGCGAGGCGTCCGACGCGCCGGTGCCGTTGCAGAGCGCGTATGTGGCCTCCAAGCATGCGGTGAAGGGCTTTACCGATTCGCTGCGGCTCGAGATGGAGGGGGACCACCTGCCGGTGTCCGTGACGTTGATCAAGCCGGCCGCGATCGACACGATGTTCGTGATGCACGCGAAAAACTACATGAACGTCGAGGCGAAGCTGCCGCCGCCGATCTACGACCCGGAACTGGTGGCCGACGCGATCCTGTTCGCGGCCGCGCATCCGCGCCGCACGCTGTTCGTGGGCGGCGCGGCGAAGTTCACGTCGGCGAGCGCGTATCACGCGCCGCGCCTGTTCGATCGCATCGCGTCGCGGCTGTTCTGGCGCAGCCAGCGCACGGATCGCCCGGCCCGGCCGCGCGACGACAACGCGCTGTACGAGCCGCGCCATGCGCTGCACGAGCGCGCAGGCATGGACGGGCCCGTGCTGCGCGGGTGCGCCTACAACACGGTGGTTCAGCGGCCGAAGGTGGCGGGGGCGCTCGCCCTCGGTGCGGCGGCGCTGGTGGTCGCCGCGCTGGCGCGTGCGCGCCGCGCGTCGACGTGATTTCGTTCATTCCCAAGGAGAGATTCATGACATCCCGACAGCATACGGGCCACGAATACAGCCACTCGCGCGCGCACGAAGGCGAGCGCACGCAGCAGGACCACGACAAGGGCGGCCATCAGGGCGGCCACGGCAAGGCGCCGAGCCCGATCGACGTGCAGAAGGCGTTGAAGGGCATGGGCTATCCGGCCAGCAAGGCGGCCGTCGTCGAGTGCGCGGAACGCTCGCATGCGGACCCCGGCGTGATCGACATGCTCCGCCGCATTCCCGATCGCGAATACGGCACGCCGGCGTCGGTGTCGAAGGAACTCGGGCGGCTGATGTGAGCGCCGCCCCGTCGCGCCGTGTGCGGCTGCACGCGGCGCCACCCCCGTCACGAGGAACACGACCATGGCGATGATCGTCGCAGGCCGCTTCACGACGTTCGACGAAGCGGAAGGTGGGGCGCGCCACCTTTACGAGCGCGCGTTCGGTTCGGACGACGTATCGATCTTCTTCCTGAATCCCGCCGGACAGCATGCGCGCTTTCCGATCGGCGGCGACGTCTATGCCGATACGGCGGCGAAGCCCGGCGGGCGCGGCGCGATGATCGGCGCGATCCGCGGGGTGCTGATCGGCCTCGTCGTGGGGCTCCTCGTCTATGCGATCGGCGTGCGCTACTGGTTCGTGCCGGCCGCCGCCGCGCTGGCCGGCGCGTATCTCGGCGCCTTCGGCGGCGCGCTGGGCCGCATGCGCGGCGAGCAGGCCGAGGGCAAGGGCACGCTCGCGCGGAGCGAAGCCGGCGTGATCCTTGCGGTGCGCGTGGCGCCCGACACCGCCAATACCGCGGAAGACGTGTTGCGCGCGACCGGGGCGTCGTCGATCGAGCGTGTCGAGGGCGACTGGCAGGACGGCGAGTGGCGCGACTTCGATCCGGTACGCCGGCCCGGCGAGCCTGCATCGAGCGACCATCCACGCTGAATTTTTTACGCCCGCTTGTAGCGTTGCGCGCGCAATGATGGCGTTGCCCGGTGCGGCACGCCGCTTGCGAGCGATTGACGACACCGTTCAGGGAGGAACGCACCCATGACTACCGCACAGACTCCGCCGCCTCAGAAGCAGGACCACCAGCCGGGCACCGAGCGCGACATGCATCCGCAGCCGCGCGACTCGGCGGCCGACTACGTCGGCAGCGGCAAGCTCGCCGGCAAGGTCGCGCTCGTGACGGGCGGCGACAGCGGGATCGGCCGCGCGGTTGCAATCGGCTTCGCGAAGGAAGGGGCCGACGTCGCGATCGTCTACCTGAAGGAGTCCGACGACGCCGCGCAGACGAAGCAGTTGATCGAGCAGGCCGGCCGGCGTTGCGAGGCAATCATGTGCGACGTCGGCGATCGCCGGCAGGCGCACGATGCAGTGGCGCGCACGGTCGAGCGGCTCGGGCGGCTCGACGTGCTCGTGAACAACGCGGGCGAACAGCATCCGCGCCCCGGCGTCGAGGACGTGACCGAGGAACAGCTCGAACGCACGTTCCGCACGAACGTGTACGGGATGTTCTTCTGTACGCAGGCGGCGCTGCCGCACATGAAGCACGGCGGACGCATCGTCAACACCGCGTCGGTGACCGCGTATCACGGCAATCCGACGCTGCCCGACTACTCGGCGACCAAGGGCGCGATCGTCGCGTTCACGCGGTCGCTGTCGGCGGAGCTGGCCGAACGCGACATCCGCGTCAACGCGGTCGCGCCGGGGCCGATCTGGACGCCGCTGATTCCGTCGACGTTCACAGCCGAGCAGGTCGCGAAGTTCGGCGCGAACGTGCCGCTCAAGCGGCCGGGGCAGCCGGACGAACTGATCGGCTGCTATGTGCTGCTCGCGTCGGAAGGCGCGAGCTACATGACCGGGCAGACGCTGCACCCGAACGGCGGCTCGATCGTCGGCGGCTGATGGCCGTCTCTCGCCAAATGCAAGGAGGAAGCCCATGAAACGATCCCACTGGACGATCGCGGCGTTCGCCGCGGCCCTGCTCGCCGCCGGCGGCCTCGCCCGCGCGCAGATGCCGAGCGAGCCGCCCGCATCGAATTCACAGGTGCCGGGCGGCGTGATCAACCCGTCGTCGGGCGCGGGCGACGCGATGATCGCGAAAGCGCCGCAGGGCGGCGACGCGGAATTCGTCGACAAGGCGGCCATCGCCGGCAAGGCCGAGGTGCAGGCGAGCCAGCTCGCGCTGCGGCAGGCGCAGTCGCCGGACGTGCGCGCGTTCGCGCAGCGCATGGTGGCCGATCACGGCAAGGCGAATGCGCGCCTGAACGAGATTGCCGCGCGCCAGGGCATGAAGCCGCAGGTCGAGCAGATCCAGGACCCCGACGTCGAGGCGCTGCGCGGCAAGCACGGTCGCGATTTCGACGCTGCGTACGTCGCGGCGGTCGGCCCGGATGCGCACCGCAAGGCCGTCGCGCTGTTCGAAGGCGAAGCGCGCAACGGGCGGGATCCGCAATTGAGGGAGTTCGCGAGCACCACGCTGCCGACGCTGCGGCATCACCTGAGCATGGCGCAGGCGCTCGAACGCAAGGTGGGCGCGCACTGACGCGCGCCCGTTCAACCCCGGGCCGCGCGTGCGGCCCGTCTTTTTGGAGAGTCAGTCATGGCCCATCGGCAACCGAAGCATGAAGGCATCCTCGAATTGCTCTGCCAGGCATACGAAACCGAGCTTGGCGGCGCGAAGATCTACGAAGCCGCGCTGCAATGCGCGACCGACGAGGATCTGCACAAGGAATGGGAGAAGTACCACCGCGAGACGCTGCATCACCAGGAGGTGCTGCGCAAGGTGTTCGACACGCTCGGCATGGATCCCGACGCGCAGACGCCCGGCCGCAGCGCGGTGGCGGCCATCGGCAAGGCGCTCGTGCATACGATCGAGCAGGCGCGGAAGCAGGCCGACCCGGCGGTCGCGCAGGTCGTCGCGGCTGAGTGCGTGGTGCTCGCCGAGACCAAGGATCACCTGAACTGGGAGCTGATCGGCTATGCGGCCGACCAGCTGTCGGGCGATGCCGCGAAGACGTTGAAGGACGCGCACGACGAGGTCGAGGCCGACGAGGATCATCACCTGTATCACACGCGGGGCTGGGCGCGCGAGATGTGGATCCAGTCGATGGGCTTCAAGGCGGTGCTGCCGCCGCCGGAAGAAGTGAAGAAGGTCGAATCGGCGGCGGATGCAGCGCGCGCCGAAAAGTCGCGCGGCAAGATGATGTAAGTGCGGCGGGCCGGGCCTGGCGGGAGGCGGTCAGCCCGGCCCGGCGCGACGAAAGCGGCGTGCGCCACGAACGGTCGATGCGCGGCTCAGGTCAGCAGGTCGACGACCATCGTCACGACCGACGCCGCCATCAGCACGACGGCGAGCCAGCCGGAGGTTTTCGACACGGTGCCGCTGCCGGGTTGCCCGGCCGCCTCGCGCCGCTGCGACAGCAGCATCACCATCACGAGCATCGGTACCGCCGCGACGCCGTTGAGCACCGCGCTCCAGTACAGCGCCTTGATCGGGTCGATCGGACTTACGCACATCGCGATGCCGACGAACACGCACAGGGCCAGCACCGCATAGAACGTGGGGGCCCGCCGCACCGGCTCGTTCAGCCCTTCGCGGAACTGCCACGCTTCCGCGCAGCCGTACGCGGCACTGCCCGCGAACGCGGGAATCGCGAGCAGCCCGCAGCCGACGATGCCGAACGCGAACACGAGAAACGCGGCTTCGCCGGCGATCGGTCGCAGCGCTTCGGCGGCTTGCGCGGTGCTGCCGATGTCGTGCCGGCCGTGCTCGAAGAACACGGCGGCGCCGATCACCATGATGCAGAACGACACCGCGTTCGTGACGACCATGCCGAACCACGTGTCGAACGTGACGCGCCGCTCGGTCTCGCTGCGCGTGTCGTGCTCCGTGGATGCGGTTTCCTCGACTTCGAGCGCGGCCTGCCACACGAACAGGTACGGGCTCAGCGTCGTGCCGAGCACGGCCACCGTCGTGGTCGCATACGCATGCGTGAATTCGATCCGGGGCAGCACGATCGCGTGCAGTACGGCGTGCCAGTCGATCTGCACGAAGCCGAGTTCGAGCACGTAGGCGATCAGCCCGAGCGTCATCCATTTCAGCCAGCGTGCATAGCGTTCGTACGACAGCATGACCTGCAGCGCGAGCGACGCGACCCCGTAGACCGGGGCATACCAGTAGCTGTGACCGCCGATCACGAGCGCGGTCGCGTCTCCCATCGCCGCGAGATCGGCGCCGACGTTGACGACGTTGACGATCGCGACCATCACGATCAGCGCCTTGGCGAGCCGGTCGGAGTAGTGCTCGCGAATGCCCGCGACGAGGCCCGCGCGGTTGCGGCGCCCGATGAACGCGGACGCGAGCTGCACGGCCACCATCATCGGCAGCGTGACGACGATGATCCACAGCATGTTGAAGCGGAACTGGCTGCCGGCCTGCGCGTAGACGGCGATGTTGCTCGGATCGGCATCGGACGCCCCCGCGAGCAGGCGCGGGCCGAGCCGCCGGTACCACGGTGTCGGGTTGCGCGGCGCGGCGCCCGCGGCCGGCTGCACGTCGTCGCCGGGTGCGCTCACGGGGTGCCTCCCCGTGCGCCGGGCCGGCCGTCGCGATCGGGGTCGCCGTCGCGGTCGGGTGCGCCGGCCAGGCGCGAGGCGGTGCGCAACGCGTCGACGAGCGTCCGGTACGCGTGCTCGCGCGAATCGGCGCCGCGCGTGCGCAGCACGTACGACGGGTGATAGGTGGCGACGACGAGCAGGCCTTGCGCCGTGCGAACCGGTGTGCGTGCGGCCTCGAGCGTCGCATCGTTGTCCTGCAGCAGCGCGCGCAGCGCGGTGCCGCCGAGCGCGACGACGACGCGCGGCCGTACCGCATCGAGCTCGCGTTCGAGCCAGTAGCGGCATGCGGCCACTTCGCGTTGCGCGGGCGTTTTATGCAGCCGCCGCTTGCCGCGCGGCTCCCATTTGAAGTGCTTGACCGCGTTCGTCAGGTAGCAGTGCGCGCGCTCGATCCCGGCTTCGTCGAGTGCGCGGTCCAGCATGCGCCCGGCCGCGCCGACGAACGGCAATCCCTTGCGGTCTTCCTGGTCGCCCGGCTGCTCGCCGACCAGCATGATCGTCGCGTCGACGGGGCCGGCCCCGGGCACCGGCTGCGTCGCATGCTCCCACAGCGCGCAGCGGCGGCATGCGCCGAGTGTCGCCGGGGCATCGTCGGCGTCGTCGGCGGCGGGCGGCGTCTGGCGCGTCATGTGGCAATGCCCGTGCGGCCCGCGGCGCGGCACGTGGCCCACGCCAGCGGGGTGGAACGGAAACGAAAGCGCAGCGTGACGCGCATGAGGGGCTCCGGTACGACGATTCGTACCGATGCAGCAACCGCCGTTCCGCCTCGGCCGGGACGGGCGCGTGGTTTGCGTGGAGGCAGGATCAACGACAGGAGAAACGCGATGCTTCCCGATCCCGGCGACGATCCGGCCGCGGACGACGTGCTGCTGTGGCGCGCCCCCGACAGCGTGCCGCGGCGCCCGCGTCGCGTGCTGATCGTCGACGACTATCGCGACGCGGCCGATGCGCTGCGCCTGCTGCTCGAGGCGCGCGGCTTCGAATGCCGCATTGCCGTCGATCCGTTCGCCGTCTGCGCGATCGCGCGCGACTGGCAGCCGTTCGCGGTCGTGCTCGATATCGCGATGCCGGGCCTCGACGGGCTGCAGCTGGCGGCGCGGCTGCGCAACGATCCGCACACCGGCGACATGCTGCTCGTCGCGTGCAGCGGGCTCGCGTCGCGACGCGATTGCGAGGCGGCGAAGCAAGCCGGGTTCGACGCGCACTGCGCCAAACCGCTGACGCCGCACCGGCTGCTGGGCTATCTGGATGCGGCGAGCGGCCGCGCGGCGCCGGACGGGGCGGTTACACGGCGCTTGTAAAAAAGCCGCCGGGGCGGCGCGTCAACCGCCGGTGAGCGTGGCGGCGCGCCGGGCGGACCGGCCCGCGACGACGGCCAGCGCGCCGGCGAACGCGAGCAGTGCCGCGCTCATCGCGAAGGTCGCGCGGTAGCCGTGCAGGTCGAACAGCATCCCGCCGATCGTCGCGCCGAGCCCGATCGCGAGTTGCACGACCGCCACCATCAGCCCGCCGCCGGCTTCCGCATCGTGCGGCAGCGTGCGGGCGAGCCACGTCCACCAGCCGACCGGCGCGGCGGTGCCGAGCAGCCCCCATGCGCCGAGCAGGCAGGCGGTGGCCGCCGTGGAGCCGCCGAACACCAGCAGCGCCGCCGCAATCGCGGCCATCAGTGCCGGCGTGGCCACGAGTGTCCGGTAGAGCCCGCGTTCCAGCACGCCGCCGATCAGGACCGTGCCCATGAAGCCGGCGACGCCGATCACGAGCAGGAGCAGCGACAGCGTGACGGTGCCCGCGTGCGTGACGGTTTCGAGGAACGGACGCAGGTAGGTGAACAGCGTGAACTGGCCCATGAAGAACACGCTGACCGCCGCCATGCCGAGCGCGACCGGCGGCCGGGCCAGCAGCCTGAGCGCGTTGGCCGACGCGCCGCGCGGCGCGGACTGCATCGACGGCAGGCTGACGAGCTTCCAGCCGAATGCGATCGCGGCGACCGGCACGACGCAGAAGAACGCCCAGCGCCACCCGACGATTCCGCCCAGAAAGCTGCCGAGCGGGGCCGCGACGACGGTTGCCAGCGCATTGCCGCCGTTCACGATCGCCAGCGCGCGCGGCACGTGCGGCGCCGGCACGAGGCGCATCGCGGTGGCGGCCGACATCGACCAGAAGCCGCCGATCGCCACGCCGATCAGCGCGCGGCCGGCGATGAACGCCGCGTAGTTCGGCGCGAACGCGACGAGCGTGCCGGACACGATCGTCAGCAGGGTCAGCACCAGCAGCAGCGGCTTGCGATCGCGCCGGCCGGCGAGCGACGCGATGAACAGGCTCGTGACCAGCGCGAACGCGCCCGACACGGAGATGGCCTGGCCGGCCTGGCCTTCGCTGACGTGCAGGTCGCCTGCGATCGGCGTGAGCAGGCTGACCGGCATGAACTCGGAGGCGACCAGCGCGAACGCGCCGAGCGACATCGCGAGGACGGCGCCCCATGCGGCCGCACAGTCGGGTGCCGTGCCGCGATCGGGGCTGGAGACGGATGGCATGTCGGAAACCGGATCGGAAAAAAGGAAGGGGCGCGCGCGCTCAGTCGCAACGCGTCGAGGCGCCGTGCACGGCGAGTTGCGTGCGCGCGTCGTCGGCGCGCCCGGCCTGTACTCGGGCCGCGGCGGCCTGGGCGTCGTCGACCCAGCTGCGCGGGTTCATGCGCGCCGGATTGAAGCCGGCGGCCGCGTAGCGCTGCATGTCCTGGCGGACCTGCTCGCGCGTCAGGCCCGGTGCGGATTGCGCGAACGGCGAGCCGGACGCGACCAGCGCGGCGATGGCGGTAACGGCAGTGAGAAAGCGGGTAGTCATGAGGTGGGGCTCCGGGATGCGGGTAGTCCGAGCATCCGGGCGCTGCCGCGATGCATCGGGTCGATGGCTTCGCAGTCTAGTGATTCGTCGCGGATCGATTAAGTAGCACGGCGCGCTTGGACTCATGAGCCAGACTGATGAATCGCCGCCCGCGGTGCTACGATGGGCGTCCGTCCCGACCGGAGTGTTTCGACATGGCGCGCGAAAACCTGAACGACCTGCTCGTGTTTCTCGCGGTGGCCCGCGAGCGCAGCTTCACGCGCGCGGCCACGCGGCTCGGCGTGTCGCAGTCGGCGCTGAGCCATACCATTCGCGATCTCGAGGCGCGGGTCGGCGTGCGGCTGCTGACGCGCACGACGCGCAGCGTGTCGACGACCGACGCGGGCGAGGCGCTGTTCCAGGCGGTGGCCCCGCGCATCGACGAGATCACCGCGCAACTGGCCGCGCTGTCGGATTTCCGGGACAAGCCGGCCGGCGTGGTGCGCATCACCGCCACCGAGCATCCGATCGATACGATCATCTGGCCCAAACTCAGGCAGGTCCTGCCCGACTACCCGGATATCCGCATCGAGCTGTCGGTCGATTACGGGCTGTCGAACATCGTCGAGGAGCGCTACGACATCGGCGTGCGCTACGGCGACCAGGTGGCCAAGGACATGATCGCCGTGCGGATCAGCCCCGATGTCCGGATGGCGATGGTCGCGTCGCCGGCCTATCTCGACGGCCGCAAGCCGCCGAAAAAGCCGCAGGACCTGCTCGAGCACGATTGCGTCACGTTGCGGCTCGCTACCGCGAAGGGCATCTATGCGTGGGAGCTGAAGAAGGGCAGGAACGACGTGCTGGCGCGCGTGAACGGCCGGATCACCTGCAACACGCAGCCGCACATGGTGCAGGCGGCGCTCGACGGCTTCGGCATCGCGTTCGTCACCGAGGACATCGTGCTCGAGCATGTGCGCAGCGGCCGGCTGCGGATCGTGATGCCGGACTGGTGCCCGGTCTTTCCCGGCTACCACGCGTACTATCCGAGCCGCCGCCCGGCGTCGCGCGCGTTCACCGTCGTGATCGACGCGCTGCGGCATCGCGCGTAGCGCGGGTCGCCTGTCACCTGCCGCCTGTTGCCTGTCGTGTCCGGGCCGTCGTGGCGACGGCCGGCAAGAAAAACGCCCCACGCGGGCGGGGCGTTCGAAGCGGCTGCGCCGCTGAACCGGCGCAGCGTGACGGCGCGATCAGAGACGGTCGCGTGAGCGCGGATCGTTCAGTTCCTCGGTCGGGTCGGTCAGCCCGAGTTCGTCGCCGGCGCTCCAGTACGGCGTGCTGCCGTAGAACTCGTGCAGCGGCGCGGCCCATTGCGGATCGGCCATCGCCGGCCAGTGGTCCTTGTCGAACCCCGGTGCGTTGCGGATCCGCTCGGACGACACCGACAACAGGAAGCATTTGCGCTCGGTGTCGAGCGTGAGCGCGCTCCACGGGATCGCGTGCAGCTTGTCGCCGATGCCGAGGATGCCGCCGCTCGACAGTACCGCGTAGGCGACGCGGCCCGAGCGCACGTCGAGCATGATGTCCTTGATCTTGCCGACGTCGTCGCCGTCGGTCGTATAGACCTTGTTGCCTTCCAGCGTATCGGCCGCCATCACGTCGGGGCCGGGGCCGGCCGCCGTCGCGGCGCCCTTGCCGATGATGCGGGTTTGACCTTGATCGGAAGTCTGCATGGTTTCCTCCAGGCTGCATGGGGCGCGACGGTGCCCGGGGCGGGCCCTGCGGGTCGCGCGGGTGGGTCGGGACGGGGCGGGGGGCGCTCCGTCACGTCTGCTTCGGTTGCGACACGCCTTCGAGCGTGTTCGCGAGATCGTCCCGCTCGGGGCCGGCCATGCGGGTCGCGATGTCCGCGAGCGACAGCATGCCGACCAGCCGCTTGTCGTGATCGACGACCGGCAGGCGGCGCAGTTGCGCGTCCGCCATGTAGTGCTGGATCTCGTCCAGCGAATCGTCGTCGAAACACCATTCGATCGGGCCCGATGCGACTTCGTGGATGCGCGTCTCCGGCGGCTTGCCGACCGAAATCGCGCGCACCGCGAGATCCCGGTCCGTCACCATCCCGATCAGCCGGTTGTTGTCGCACACCGGCAGCGCGCCGATGTCGTAGCGCTCCATCAGTTGCGCGGCATGGCGGATCGAGTCGGTCGGTGCGATGTGCACGACGTCCTGCGACATGATTTCGTTGACGCGATGCATGAATTTCTCCTCTCGAGTTCGGTAGTGCAATGGATCGAAATGGGCCGCACAAATCAGCAAGCCGCGTGCCGGGCGCGCTCATGCGTCGCCGCGTTCGCGCTTGTCCTGCCACGGCCCGGCGTCGTGCGTGCCGGGCGGCGTGTCCGGCTCGATGCGCGTGACGCCGCCGGTCGCGGGCGGGTCGCTCGCCGGAAACGTGTCCTCGAGCTGCTTGTCGATATGACGTTCCGAATGGCCCGTCCGCGCGCGGTCGCGGTGCTTGAGCGGCGGCGACGGATCAGGTTGGCGTTCGTGTGCCGGCGCGTCGTGGCCGGTCCGGGTCGAATCCTTCATCGCAAGCCTCCGTGTCGATGCCGATGGCGTGTTTCCTCCGCAACGGCCGTGCCCGGTCTGCGCCGGGATGCGTCGCGATGCGCCGGACGCACGCGGCACGCGGCACGCGACTTGCCGCGAGGGCGATGACGATGACGCAGGCGGATGGCGCAACCGGTGCCGGCCGTGTCTACATCTACATCGAGCGGGAGGCACGATGACGATTCCGAAACGACGACCGGGCGTGCGCTACGAGGTCAACGTATGCGGCGGCGGATTCGATTCGTTGAAGAGCCATTTCAACGAATGGAAGCATGAACCGCTGATCTACCGGCCCGAGCGCCGGATGTTCGAAGGCAAGGCCGACGTGAGGCCGCTCGGCGGCGAGACGTTCGGCTCGACCGAGCCGGCGCGGTTCGCGCTGCAGCGCGCGTGCGAGCCGTCCGATTCGTATGCGCTCGCCGCGCAGGTGCGCGATGACGGCCGCGAGCTGTGGCTCGTGATGGCCGCTTTCGACGCGTAGCCGCGCCCTTGCAAGATTTGCAGCGGACGGTGTAGCGAAGGCACGGCAGGCCGTTCGCGGCACCCGCGTGCGCGTCGCGGCGGAGTGGCTGATGACGGCCACGACGGCATGCGGTTTGCGCACCCTGGGCCGGCGAAGGTCGCGCTTGCGACCGACCCGCCGACCCCGCAAGGAAGGAGTGCCGATGACACCTGACACAGCGCAGTGGTTGCAGCGGCCCGAACCGCCGCTACCCGACATCGGGCCGGATCCTGAACCGCCCGATCCCGACGACGTGCCCCCCGACCTGCCGGAGCCGTACCGGCAACCCGAGGGCGACCCGCCGGGGCATGCGCCGCCCGAGCGCGAGCCGCCCGCGCATACGCCGCCGATGGGCGTGGTATCGCGAGCGCGCACCGAGGCATCGCCATGAGCGTCCGCGTGCAGCCCGGCGTGTTGCGCGACATCGCCAAAACGCTCGGCCGCCATTTCGAGGCGCGCGCGATGCCGTTCCATATCGAGGAAAAGCCGCTCGGCGCGCTGCATATCGGCTTTCGCGTCGACGGTCATCCGGCGTCGCTGACCGTGGCGTTCGACGCGGACGCGTTCGCCGCGCTCGAGCAGGCCGGCATCGATGCGCAGCGCCGTGCGCTCACGCGCGTGGCGGTGGAATTCGACGCGATGATGGCGCGTCGCGCCCCGACCGCGTACGCCGGCGATTTCCATTTCAACCGGCTATGAGACGCCGGTCACAGGGAGGATTGCGATGAACCCGATCCAGAAGACGATACGCATGGGCGTCGTTGCGTGCGCCGCCGTGTGTGCGCTCGGCGCATGCACGCAACCGGCGAACGGCCCTTACGGCGCCCGTGGTGCGCCACCCGACAGCCGTGGCGCACAGTCGACCACGACGATGCCGCAGGGCGCGGCGGGCGGCGAAGCGGCCGACGGGCCGTCGACCGGCTCGAACGGTGCGCAGGGCGACCGGCCGCTGCCGGGCACGCCGCCATTGATGCAGTACTGACCCGGCGCCGGGACATCACTCACGGTCCGTGCGCGGAATCGCGCGCGCCGAGCAACGCGCCGTCGATGGCGGCGCACGGCACGCCGCGCCGCGATGCGGCCGGAGGAAACCGATGGCGAATCCGCGCGAACACCTGGAAGACTGGCTGCGCGATGCGTATGCGATGGAGCGGCAGGCCGAGATGCTGCTCGCCGCGCAACTGAAACGGCTCGACCACTATCCGCAATTGCAGGATCGCTTGCGCCAGCATCTCGACGACACGCTCGGCCAGCAGGCGCTCGTCGAAGCGTGCCTGATGCGGCTCGGGACGACGCCGTCCGCGATCAAGGACCTGGCCGCGCGCATTGCCGCGTACGGCCGGATCGCGAGCGGCATGCTCGCCGTCGACGAAGTGGTGAAGGGGGCGTTGGCGGGTTACGCGTTCGCGCACGTCGAGATCGCCGCGTATACGGCGCTCGCCGCGGCCGCGCAGGCGGCCGGCGAAGCGGAGATCCACGCGTGCTGCGAACGGATCCTGCAACAGGAGCGCAGCCTGGCCGCGTGGCTGCTGCGCCACCTGCCGGCACTGACGACCGCCTTTCTCGATCGTTCGGCCGTCGATCGCATCGATGCGAAGCGCTGACGGTTGACGATCCTGCATGCTTCGCGGCTTACGGAATGCATGTCCAAAACTTGCCGCCGGCTTGTAAATAATCCGCTCCCGTTTGCGGCGACACGCAGGGCGACCCCGCCACGGACGCGCTTCAACGAGCTGGCACGTTCAATGCATGAGGCAGGCAGACGGTGAACCGCAAGTCGACCCACAGGGCGGCTTTCGAGGCGGATTCGCCGCGGCCACGCGGCCGAGGCATCGTTCTTGCGCAGGGCACCGTGACGAAGGATCGTCAGGCGATGACGATTTCGCGAGCCGGCCCGTGGTGCCGCGATGCGGCGTGACGGCCGGGCGATTCGACCACGTTCAACCACCTGCGTGCCACCGCTTGCCGCGAGGCACGCACCCACGAGAGGAGCACGACCATGCCAGCCAAATCGCAGGCGCAGCAACGCGCCGCCGGGGCCGCCCTGTCGGCCAAGCGCGGCGAGACGAAAATGAAGGACCTCAAGGCCCCGTCGAAGTCGATGGCCAAATCGATGAGCGAAAAGGAGCTCGAGAAAATGGCCTCCACGCCGACCCACGGCAAACCGAAACACAAGCACGACGCCTGATCGACGCCGATACGTACCGGTGACCGCTGTCATCCAGGAGGGTTCCATGCTTCGATACGCCATCATCTTCTTCATCATCGCGATCATCGCGGCCGTGTTCGGCTTCGGCGGCATCGCAGCCGGCGCGGCGGAGATCGCCAAGATCCTGTTCTACATCTTCGTGGTGATCTTCCTGGTCACGCTGCTGCTGGGCGTCGTCCGACGATGAGCGTCACGCCCGACCGGTCGCAGCGCATCGCGGAACTCGAGCATGCGCTCGCGAACGGTTTCCCGTCGGAATCGACCATTGTCGTGCACGCGGACGATGCGTCCGGGCGGCTGACGATCCAGGTGTCGTGGGTGCGTGTGCCGGCCGACGCAAGCGCGCGCGACTGGCGGTGCGCGGTCGACCTGCGGTTCGATCCCGACGTGATCGCCCGCTATGCGTCGCTCGACGCGGCCGACCGGTTGTGTGCGCGCACCCGTCTGTGCGACAGCGCGCGGCGTGCGGTGGACGCGCGCAAGCCGCGCGTCGAGGACGCGGCGATCGAGTGCGACGCCGCGCTCGACGTGACGCGCGCCGAACTCGACGCGGCGTTGCGCGCACCCTGACTGAAGCCACCGCCGGCCGGCGGGTGCGGTTGCGCCCGGCCGCGCCGGTTTTCCTGCTGTCCGCCCGTGCGCGCCGCGGCAACGCGGTGCGCGCGTGGCGGATCCCCTTCCGAATGCCACGAGGATCTGTTCGATGACCCATTCCCCCTCAACCGGCAAGACGCCGCCCGCCCAGTCGCAGGACAGCGCGAAATCGCGCCAGCTCGACGAGCACCGTTCGCGGCCCGACCACGAGGCGCTGCGCACCAACCAGGGCGTGCGGATCGCCGACAACCAGAACACGTTGCGCGGCGGCCCGCGCGGCCCGTCGCTGCTCGAAGACTTCATCATGCGCGAGAAGATCACGCATTTCGATCACGAGCGCATCCCGGAGCGGGTGGTGCATGCGCGCGGCTCGGCCGCGCACGGCGTGTTCCGCGTGTACGAGCCGATGGCCGACTACACGAAGGCCGCGTTCCTGCAGGACCCGGCCGCCGAAACGCCGGTGTACGTGCGTTTCTCGACGGTCCAGGGGCCGCGCGGCTCGGCCGACACCGTGCGCGACGTGCGGGGCTTCGCGGTGAAGTTCTATACGGAAGAGGGCAACTACGACCTCGTCGGCAACAACATGCCGGTGTTCTTCATCCAGGATGCGATCAAGTTTCCCGATTTCGTGCATGCGGTGAAGCCCGAGGCGCCGAACGAGATGCCGACCGGCGCGTCCGCGCACGACACGTTCTGGGATTTCGTGTCGCTGGTGCCGGAGACCACCCACACGGTGCTGTGGCTGATGTCCGACCGCGCGCTGCCCGCGAGCTACCGCGCGATGGACGGCTTCGGCGTGCACACGTTCCGCTTCGTGAACGCGGCCGGCGCCGAGCGTTTCGTGAAGTTCCACTGGCGGCCCGTGAGCGGCGCGTATTCGCTGCTGTGGGACGAGGCGCAGCGCATTGCCGGCCATGACCCGGACTTCAACCGGCGCGACCTGTGGATGGCGATCGAGCGCGGCGATTACCCGGAGTTCGAACTCGGCGTGCAGATGATCGATCCGGCCGATGCCGACACGTTCGACTTCGACCTGCTCGACCCGACCAAGCTGGTGCCGGAAGAACTCGTGCCGGTGCGGCCGATCGGCCGGATGACGTTGAACCGCAATCCCGACAACTTCTTCGCGGAAACCGAGCAGGTCGCGTTTCATCCGGGGCACGTGGTGCCCGGCATCGACTTCACGAACGATCCGCTGCTGCAGGGGCGCCTGTTCTCGTATACCGATACGCAATTGAGCCGGCTCGGCGGCCCGAACTTCCACGAGATCCCGATCAACCGGCCGGTGTGCCCGTTCGCGAACAACCAGCGCGATGCGATGCACCGGCAGACGATCAACGTCGGGCAGGCGTCGTACGAACCGAATTCGACGAGCGGCGGCTGGCCGCGCGAGACGCCGCCCGCGCCGGCCAGCGGCGGCTTCGAGACCGTGCACGAGCCGCTCGAAGGCGACAAGGTGCGCGTGCGCAGCGAGACGTTCGCCGATCATTTCTCGCAGCCCGCGCTGTTCTACCAGAGCATGACCGAGATCGAGCAGCGGCATATCCGCGACGCATACTGCTTCGAGCTCGGCAAGGTGACGCAGCCGCACATTCGCGAGCGGGTGGTCAACGACATCATCGCCCGCTTCGACGCGGGGCTGGCCGCGCAGGTGGCCGAGCGGCTCGGGCTGCCCGCGCCGCACGGGGGCGCGACGCCGACGGTCGCGCAGCGTTCGCCCGCGCTGAGCCTGATCGGCCGCTCGAAGCCGGGCATCCAATCGCGCAAGATCGCGCTGATCGCGACCGCCGGCACGAGCGAGGCGCTCGTGCAGCAGGTGCGCGATGCGCTGCAGGCCGCGCATGCGGTGCCGACGATCGTCGCGCCGACGCTGGCGCCGATCGGCAGCATCGTGCCGCAGGCGACGCTGGCCGGCATGCCGTCGGTGATGTTCGACGCGGTGTTCGTGTGCGGCGGCGACGGCGACGGCCGCGACCTCGCGCACAGCGCCGACGCGCGGCATTTCGTGCGCGAAGCGTTCAAGCACCTGAAGCCGATCGCGGCCGTCGGGTCGGGGCGGCAATTGCTGAGCGCCGCCCACCTGCCGGACCCGGCCGAAGGCGTGTGCGTCGGGCAGGCCGTCGATCTCGATGCAGTCCTGAACGACCTGTCCGACCACCTCGGCCGCCATCGCGTCTGGGCACGCGAGCAGCAGGCCGCCGAGTTGCCGGCCTAGCGCCACGCGATCATGGACGTCGTCGTCGCACTGTTCGGACAGGGCCGGATGCTCGGCCCCGGGCAGATGGTGCTGCGCTCGATCGTCGTGTTCGCGATCGCGCTGGTGCTGATCCGCATCGCCGGGCGGCGCGCGTTCGGCCAGCGTTCGCCGTTCGACTACGTGGTCGGCATCCTGCTCGGCGCGATCCTGAGCCGCGCGGTGGTCGGTGCGTCGCCGTTCGTCGCGACGGTGGCCGCGTCGCTCGCGATCGCGCTGCTGCATCGCGTGATCGGCCTGGCCTGCTTGCGCTCGCGCCGGCTCGAGCGGCTGCTGGTCGGCGCGGAACGCGAGGTGTATCGCAACGGCCGCTTCGACGACGCGCAGATGCGCGCGGCGCTGATCACGCCGACGGACGTCCATGAGAGCGTGCGTCAGGCGCTCGGCGCGGACGACCTGTCGGACGTCGATGCGGCGATCCTGGAGCGCAACGGCCACGTCAGCATCGTGCGGCGCAGCCGTTCCCGAAAGCCCTGACGGTTGCGTGCGGCGACGGACGCCGCAAGGAGGACATCGATGACACGCATGATCTGGAAAGGCGCGATCAGCTTCGGGCTCGTTCACGTGCCCGTGCAGCTGTTCCCGGCCACGCGCACCGTGAAGCCGTCGTTCCGGCTGCTCGACAAGCGCTCGATGGACCCGGTCGGCTACCGGCAGGTCAACAAGCGCACCGGCAAGGAAGTCACGCGCGAGGACATCGTGCGCGGCTACGAGTACGAGAAGGAGCGCTATGTCGTGCTGACCGACGACGAGATCCGCGCGGCGAACCCCGAGTCGACGCAGACCGTCGACATCGTCACGTTCGTCGATGCGGGCGCCGTGTCGTTCCTGTATCTCGACACACCGTACTACCTCGTGCCGGACCGCAAGGGCGAGAAGGTCTACGCGCTGCTGCGCGACGCGCTGAAGGACAGCGGCAAGATCGGCATCGCGCACGTCGTGATGCGCGACCGCCAGCATCTCGGCGCGCTGATTCCGGTCGGGCCGCTGCTGGCGCTCGATACGCTGCGCTGGCAGGAGGAACTGCGGCCGCTCGACGAACTGTCGGTACCGGCCGACGACGCGAAGCGCGCCGGCGTCAGTGCGCGCGAACTCGCGATGGCGAAGAAGCTGATCGACGACATGTCGGGCTCCTGGACGCCCGACGAGTATCACGACACGTTCCGCGACGACATCCTCGAGCTGGTCGAGCGCAAGGTGCGCGCGGGCCGCATCGAGGAAATCGAGGATCGCCCCGCGCAGACGGCGCGCACGGCGAGCAACGTGGTCGATCTCACCGAGCTGCTCAAGCGCAGCCTGAAGGGCGGCGGTGGTGCGCGTGCCGCGCGCGCGGACGACGACGAGGAAGACCGTGCGCCTTCGCCTTCGCCATCGACGGGCGCGCGCCGCAAGCCGGCAGCGAAGACATCCGCGAAGGGCGCGGCGAAGAAACCGGCGAATGCAGCGGCGAAGCGCGCGGCCGCGAAGCACGGCGCGACCGGCACGCACGCGGCGAAGAAGACCGCCGTGCGCCGCAAGCACGCCGCGTGACGACGCGGGGAGGAGGGTGACGCGATGGCCGGCAAGCTCGAACCCTATCGCCGCAAGCGCCGCTTCGACGCGACGCCGGAACCCGAGGGGGCGCACGGGCGGCGGCGCGTGCGCGCGGATGCGGATGCGGACGCGAGCGTGCAGAGGGCGCATGGGCCGCATAAGGCGCACGACGCGCATAAAACGCGACCGTCCGCGCGCACGGCCCGACCGCTGCGCTTCGTGATCCAGGAGCATCACGCCCGGCGGTTGCACTACGATTTCCGTCTCGAACTCGATGGCACGCTGAAGTCATGGGCGGTGCCGAAAGGGCCGAGCGTCGACCCGTCGGTGAAACGGCTGGCCGTGCACGTCGAGGATCATCCGCTCGAATATGCGTCGTTCGAAGGCGAGATCCCGGCCGGCCATTACGGCGCGGGCTCGGTCACCGTGTGGGACGAGGGCACCTGGACGCCCGACGGCGGCGTTGCCCGGGCGCGCGACGGCTACCGCGCGGGCAAGCTGACGTTCCGGCTCGACGGCACGAAGCTGCACGGCGGCTGGGCGCTGGTGCGCAGCGGGCGGCAGCAGGGGCGCCAGGAGCAATGGCTGCTGATCAAGGAGCGCGACGACGACGCGCGCGATGCGGCCAGCTTCGATGTCGTCGCGCAGCAGCCGGGCAGCGTGCATGACGGCCGGACACAGGCGGCGCGCAAGGCGCCTGCCCATCCGCCGCATGACGGCGGGGCGCGCACGACGGCGATCGATCCGTCGCAGGTGGAAGGCGCGGTGCGCGCGGCATTGCCCGAGCGCGTGACGCCGCAACTCGCGACGCTCGTCGATGCCCCGCCCGCGCACGACGACTGGCGCTACGAAGTGAAATTCGACGGCTACCGGATCCTGGCCCGGATCGCGGGCCGCGGTGCGCGTCGGCACGTCACGCTGATGACGCGCGAAGGCCGCGACTGGACCGCGAAGCTGCGCATGCAGCGCGACGCGCTCGCGGCGCTCGAGGTCGACAACGCGTGGCTCGACGGCGAGGCCGTCGTCCTGGGCGAGCACGGGCTGCCCGATTTCCAGGCGCTGCAGAACGCGCTCGGCGCGGGCCGTTCGGACGCGGTGACGCTGTTCGTATTCGACCTGCCGTTTCTCGACGGATACGACCTGCGCGATGCGCCGCTCACCGCGCGACGCACGCTGCTCGAACCGTTGCTCGCCGGCAGCGATCCCGCGCGGCTGCGCTATTCGCCCGATCTCGGCGACGACGTCGCGTCGCTGATCGCGAGCGCGTGCGACACGGGGCTCGAAGGGCTGATCGGCAAGCGCGCGGATTCACGCTATCGCGGCGGCCGCTCGTCCGCGTGGATCAAGCTGAAATGCCGGCGGCGCCAGGAGTTCGTGATCGGCGGCTATACCGAGCCGTCGGGCAGCCGGCACGGCTTCGGCGCGCTGCTGCTCGGCGTGTACGAACCGGCCGCGGGTGGCAAGCCACCACGCGGCAAACCGCCGTTGCGCTATGTCGGCCGGGTCGGCACCGGCTTCGACACGCGTCTGCTCGACCGGCTCGCGGCGACGCTGCGCGAGCACGAACGCGGCACGACGCCGTTCGACCCGCCGCCGCGTGAACGGTCCCGCACGCGCGTCCACTGGGTCGAGCCGACGCTCGTCGCCGAATGCGAATTCGCGGAATGGACGAGCGACGGCATCGTGCGGCAGGCGGCGTTCATCGCGCTGCGCGAAGACAAGCCGGCGCGGCAGATCGTCCGCGAAGTGCCGCGGCCAACCAAAACGGAGGCGACGATGAACGAATCCCGCGCGGCGCGCAATGCATCCTCGCGTGCACCGCAACCCGATCCGGCGCACGGCCGCACGCGCGGCGCGCGTGCGGCAGCGTCTGCCGGCGACACGCCGCGCGCGGCCGCTGACCATCGTGTCGGCCGCGTGCGCATCACGCATCCCGAGCGGGTGCTCGATCCGCACAGCGGCACGCGCAAGATCGACCTCGCGCACTACTGGCAATGGGTCGCGCCGTGGCTGCTGCCGGACCTGAAGGGCCGGCCGGTGTCGCTCGTGCGCGCCCCGGGCGACATCGCCGGCGAACTGTTCTTCCAGAAGCATGCCGAGCGCCGCGAGATCCCGTACGTCACGCAGCACGAAGGGCTCGATCCCGGCCATGGGCCGCTGCTGTCGCTCGACAGCGTCGATGCGCTGCTTGGCGCCGCGCAGATGGGCACGGTCGAGCTGCACACGTGGAACGCGCACGCGTCGAACATCGAGCGGCCGGACCGCATCGTGTTCGACCTCGATCCCGATCCGGCGCTGCCGTGGCGCGCGATGATCGACGCCGCGCAGCTCGTGCGCGGGCTGCTCGACGAGCTGGGGCTCGTCTCGTTCTGCAAGACGAGCGGCGGCAAGGGGTTGCACGTCGTCGTGCCGCTCACGCGGCATGCGGGCTGGGACGACGTGAAGGATTTCTCGCGCGCGGTGGCGCAGCACGTTGCGGGCGCGCTGCCCGACCGTTTCACGGCGACGATGGGGCCGCGCCACCGGCGCGGCAAGATCTTCGTCGACTACCTGCGCAACGGCCGCGGCGCGAGCACGATCGCCGCGTATTCGGTGCGCGCGCGGCCCGGCATGGGCGTATCGGTGCCGCTCGACTGGGACGAGGTGCCCGATACGACGGGCGGGGCGCAATGGACGATCGACACGCTGCCCGAACGCCTCGATGCGTTGAAACGCGATCCGTGGGAAGGCTATGCGCACACGCGGCAGCGCATCACCGCGGCGATGCGCGCGCGGCTGGGCGCCGAAACGTGAATGCGTCAACGCCGACGCGGCAGACGGGGGTGCCCGTTTACCGGCGGCGCTGCGGAAATCCCGCGTGCGATCACGGATGCCGACACGACCGCCAGCACGCATGCCGACGGCGGCATGGGCCTTGCTGAAAGGAAGGGGCAGGAATTTCCTTCACGTGGTCTCAATCTGGGAGAAAACTTCATGAAATCGGTATCCGAATCGAAGTATGTCGCGCCGCGCATGCTGGCGTGCGCGGCTGTCGCGATCATCGCGGCCGCGCCTGCCGCTTGGGCGCAGAACTCGCAGCGTCCGGACGAGGGCACCGGCGCGCCGAATCCGTCGATGGACATGTCGACACCGGGCACCAACGGCAATACGACCGCGCCGCCTCCGCCTGCCCCCATGCAGCGGCAGGGTGCGACACAAGGCACGCGTTCGCACAGCGGATCGGCCGGCCATGTGAAGCCGGGCGGCGGCCCCAACGGCGCGGGTGCGGGCGGCAGCGGTGCCGGCAACGGCAACGGCGGCTCGCCCGGGTCGACGGGCACGGGCGGCGGCGGTGCCGGCGGGGCGGGCAGCGCGGGTTCCAGCGGCTATTGACGGCGCCGTGCCGACGAAGGCGGCGAGGTTTCCCGGGACGGGCGCGCCGCCACGACACAGGAGGGCATCATGCAATTCAATTCCCGGAACCGGCGGGAGAACGAAGAGATCGACGAGATCGACGGCGACGCGATCGAGGCGGACGATCTCGATACGACGGTCCATGTCGACGTCGCGACGGGCAGGATCAAGTTCCACTCGACCTGGGCGCTGACGGCCGATGCGCCGCCGGAATTCGCCCGGCATGCGGTCGAACTGGCGCTCGACAGCGACACGATGGAGCGGTATGCGTCGCTCGACGACGGCACGCGGATGCGCGTGCATGCGATTTTGCACGACACGGTGCAGGTGATGCTCGACCGTCTGCCCGATACCGATGAGAGCCTGACGCTCACGATCGAAGTGACCGACGCGATGCTGGACGCGGCGAGTCGCCTGCAGTAGCGGGGTGAGCGACGCCGTCTCACGGTTCGCGGGCGGCGGTCGCCGCGCGGGCGCCATCGGGCCTTGCACGCGGGAAATTCGCGTGCCGGGCGCGCATCCTCGATGCCCTGCGCCGTTTTGATCGTGCTCGGATCCTTGTCGAACGCGAACAGCCGCCCGCCCGGCGCGAAACCGTTCCCGGATGGCGGGCGCGTCACGTGGGCGGAAGCGGCACGCCGCTTGCTGCGACACCGGCGCGGCACGACGTGTGCCGCGTCACTGAAGGAGGGCTTCATGAGCGGAAGACTGGTTCATTGCAAGGTGGCGATTCTCGCGGTCGACGGCTTCGAGGAAGCCGAACTCGTCGAACCGCAGCGTGCGCTTGCGGCCGAAGGCGCACAGGTCGACGTGATTTCGCAGAAGCCGGGCGAAATCCAGGGCTTCAGGCACGTCGACAAGGGTGCGCGCGTAAAGGTCGACCGCACGTTCGACGACGCACGCGAGGGCGATTACGACGCGGTCGTGCTGCCCGGCGGCGTGGTGAACGGCGACGCGATCCGGATGGTGCCGGCCGCGCGCGAGTTCGTGACGGCGGCCGTCGGGGCCGGCAAGCCGATCGCGGCGATCTGCCACGGCGGCTGGCTGCTCGTGTCCGCCGGCCTCGTGGAAGGCCGCACGATGACGAGCTGGCCGAGCCTGCAGGACGACATCCGTCATGCGGGCGGCAAGTGGGTCGACCAGGAGGTCGTACGCGACGGCCCGTTCATCACCAGCCGCAAGCCGGATGACCTGCCGGCCTTCAACGGCGCGCTGATCGATTCCCTGGCGCCTCGGGCGGCGTGAGCCCGTGGCGGCCGCGCCATGCGTCGTGTCACGCTGACCGACGCACCGGCCACGTTCCGCGCCATTACAAACCGTTGAAAACATTGCACCGCGAGCCGGCGTGCGTCGAGCCTGCGAGCCCGACGCACGTGCGACTCACCGTGCGATCGCGACCGGCGAGTTGACGTTCACGACGGCGGCGCCGTGCTCGAACGGCGGCGCAGGCAGGAACCGGTCGATCACACCGGCTTCGAACAGCAGGCAACAGGTCGATCCGCCGAACTGGAAGTAGCCGATCTCGTCGCCCTTGTCAACGCGCTGGCCCGGCACGACGTCGATCACGCAGGACGACACGTCGCCCATGCCGACGAACACGGCGGCCACGGTGCCGATGCCGGGATCGTCGCAGGCGATCGCGACCACGGCGCGCGTCGCGACCGCCGTGATGTATCCCTGGGAGTCGTTCAGCCCGGCCGGGTCGGCGCCTTCCGCCTCGACGATCGAGTAGTAGGTGCCATGGACCCGGTACGCATGCGTGACGACCCCGCGCACCGGCGCGTGCCAGCGATGGTAGTTGTACGCGCTGAGATACGCCTGGTACAGGTCGCCGCCGACGAAGCGCTCGGCGAGCGACAGCCGGGCCGGCGTGAAGATGTCGCGCAGCGAATACGGTTGCGCCTTGATCCAGAACCGGTCGCGCAGCTTCACGTTCGATTCGATGTGGTACGGCGCGGCCTCGCACGCGCTGACGATCACGTGCGGATCGTCGGGCGCCGCGACCGGGCGCGCGCCGTCGCGAAAGCGCCGCGTGAAGAAGTCGTTCCATGACGTGAAGCCGCCGTGCGGCTGGTCGTCGCGATACTGGAACTGCGATAGCCCGATGCGCTTGCTCGCGGCGTCGCAGAACCAGCCGTCGGGCGCCGACGTGTCGAGATGCGCGCGCGAATGCGGGCCGCCCAGGAAGCCGCACCATACGTTCAGCACGTTCTGCAGATGCGCGTTGACGGCGGCGTCGCGAAACAGCGCATGGCCCGACGGCATGCACATCGGCCAGTCGAGAAAGGCATTGATCGGGCACACGATCAGGCTCGCGTCGCTGAACGGCGGCGTGTAGGTCATCAGGTGGTCCAGGACGGTCATCAACCCGTCGATCGACGTATAGCCGAGCCGGCGGCCGGATTCGACCGCCTCCTCGATCGCGCGGACGAGGGTCATGCGTAGCACCGCGTGGTCGTCGAACAGCCGCGCGAGTTCCTGCACGGCCGGCGTGCGCAGCCGGTCGCCGGCATGCGCGCGGGCCTCTGCCGCGACTTTTTCGCGGAACGCGGCCATGTGCGCTTCCTCGCGGGCCATCCATTCGCCGAGACGATGGCGCTGGGGCGGTGGCGGGTTGAGGTCGGTCGGCATCGTGGTCTCCGGGGCGATGATCAGGAATCGATGCAAGGAGCAATCCGCCTGCCCGGTCGGGGCATCGATCTTGCGGATCGAGTGCGCGCCCGTGGCATGCCGCAAGCGCGACGAGCCGCTCCGGCATGCATTCGCGGATTGTTCTGTTTCACGCAACATGCTTATGTTGTCTGCCGACCTACTGCCGAATTCACGATGATCCTAGGATGTGTCGCGCAGGCTGTCGCGCAAGCACCAGGGTGAGCACTTCATGGGTGCGACTCATGGTTGAAGCGCGAGCCTTGAATCCGCGTCGACGACCGGAGCATGCACGGCATATCGCTTGTCAATCCGGTCGTGCGAATCATCACACCGAACTTCTCTCAGGATCCCGCCATGAGATGGGGTATTTTTCTGCGATCGAGTCTTTGCTCCACGGTACTTTGCGCAGCCGCGCCCGCAGTTGCTTTTGCTGATCCGCTGACTGTCACGGTTGACGATCTCGATCATGACGGTCAGTTAACGAATGCTCAGGTGTACAACGGATTTGGATGTCGTGGCGACAACGGCTCGCCTCGCATCTCGTGGGCACACGTTCCGGCTGGTACCAGAAGCATCGTCGTCACAATGTACGATCCCGATGCCCCGACCGGGGGGCTCGGCTGGACGCATTGGGTAGTCGTCGATATCCCGCCTTCGGAAACGTCGATTCGGAAAGGGGCATCAGGCGATGTGCGGCTCATGCCGGTGGGCGCGCTCGAGACGCTGACCGATTTTGGCGAATCCCGGTACGGTGGGCCATGCCCGCCGCAGGGCGAATCTCATCGATATATCGTGACGGTATCCGCGTTGTCCATTCCGCGTGTCGACGTGAAATCGACGTCGAGTCCGGCGGTCGTTGCCTATCAGATGCATGGAAACATCCTTGGACAGGCACGATATATCGCGACTTATCACCGAGCGTCGAATTGACCGTGAGCGCCGGTTTGCTCGCGGCCCAAACTCGCTGCTTCGGCCGCCTTTGTGGCGCCACGCAGGCGCCGGCATGCAGCGCTCGTGCGAATGCCCTGACGCTGAAGCGCGCCTGCTCAGGCGTCGGCGCCCTTGCACTTCATGCTCGCGATACGCTGGTCCGGCCGGGTGCGGTAGAACACGAAGGTCGTCGCCCCCGGGCCCTGATTGCCGCCCTCTTCGTCGACGTAGGTTTCCGCAAACACCGGCACGGCGGCGTTGGCGATGGTGACCCGGAAGAACACGTTGCTTTGTGTGTTCGGCGCGGTGGTGCCGTAGTCGAGCGCGCATCGGCCGGCGATGCGCTTGACCGAGGCACGGCGGCCGAGCTGGCGCAGCAGGATGTCCTGCGTGTCGTCGCTCGGGTAGAACTTGCGCAGCGCGATCGACAGGACGGTGGTCGCGTTGCCGTTGAGGACGACGCCGACGTGGCCTTCGTTGTCCGTTTTGATGCCGGCTTCCTCGCCGACCTTGCCGTCCGGCACGTCCACGTCGCCGAAGCCGGTGAGCAGCGTGCTGCCGCTACGGTAGTGCGTGGTTTCGGCGGAATGGCCGTCTGGATTGCCGAGCGGCTTCGCGTCGCGCCAGTGCACGCCGGGCAGGTTGTCGAACGCCGGCCAGGTTGCCGGTTTCGCCGCGCCGAATACGCCCAGCAGCGTTTGCAGCGGCGATGCTGGGGTCGTTTCCGGCACATGAGCGGCCGGCAACGACACCGCGGATGCGGGGTCCGCCGTCGGGTTGGCGGGCGGCATGGCGCGCTTGCACGCGCTTAGGCCGAGCAGCAGGACGCCGGCGGACAGCGCACACCACTTCACGGTACGGCGCACATGTGTTTGCCCGTCGCCGGGATGGCGGGAGTGCATTAACCGCCGAATAGCACTTTCATGAAACGTGTTCATTTCCCAAATATTAGGACCGGAAAATATATCGAGAAGTAGAAACACGGCGATCGTCGTGCGGGCGCCGATTGCCTCGGCCTTGCTGATCGCGATTCTAGTCAAAGTAGATCGACTAGTATACATTCGTCACATCGTTCTTCTCGCTTCGTCACGGTGTGGGCCGGATGCCTAGCGATGAAGGGTCTCCGCGTATGGCTCGGGAGACACAGCGATGGTGCACGATGTGCGGCGGCCGGGTGCCTTGCTGGAACCGCTGCGCGCGACGGTCATTGCGGTATCCGTTTCCGACGGGGGCCGTCTGCTTCAAACCCCGTACATGTGTCGGCCTGCGTGACGCTGTTCGCGGGCGGCGGTGCTAAGATGCCGCCCTGTAGTCAGGAGATGCATGAATGCGCGCGAGCAAACGCCAGCAGGTGGTCGACAAGGCAGGTGAGCTGTTTTCCCTCCATGGCTTTCATCCGGTCGGCATCGACCGGATCATCGCCGAAGCGGACGTTGCCCGCATGACGCTCTACCATCACTTCGCCGGCAAGGACGATCTGATCAAGGCCGTGCTGGAACAGCGCTACACCTTCATCATGGAGAGCATCGCCGCGAAGCTCGACCCCATGCCGCACGCCGCTGCGCGCCTGAAGGGGATTTTCGACTGGTACGGCACGTGGTTCCGCAGCCCGGCGTTCGCCGGCTGCCTGTTCGAGCGTGCGCTGGCCGAGTTCGGCGCGACCTGCCCGAAGGTGACCGACGTGGCGGTGCGCTATCGGGACGACTTGCTGGCCCTCATGGAGCAACTGCTCGCCGAGATCGTTCCGCGTCGCCGGGCGCGGCAGCTGGCAGGCGTGTACGTGATGTTGCTGAGCGGGGCGACCGCGGATGCGCGTGCGATCGGCGATGCGCAGGCTGCCGCAAGGGCCTGGCAGGCGGCGGAGATGTTGCTTAACGAGTCCAGGGTCGCAGCGGAAAGCATGCGTAAGGGCCGTAGCCGTCGTGCTTGATCGTCGAGGCCCTTGTTCAGCCTTCGCGCAACGTCGGCCGTAGCGCACGCTCGCGTCGCCGCCAGCGAGCGGCAACGCGCGAATCGGCGGCCCTGGCCGACGCCGGCCACGATCGGCGGGCCGGCATCGACAACGCATCAATACGACAGACCGAATCCGAACGGATACAACGGATGCGCGGTATCGTGCGGCACGTCTTCCCGCTGCGCCGCGACCTCCGCCATCGACGACGGCAGCTCGAACGGCAGCTTCCCTTGCGGTTGGCCTTTCCCGGTCAGCACGTCGAACAGCGCGGCATCGGTCACGCCGAAATTGGCGAGAATCGCGGTGGCCTTGTCCTGCACGTTGGTCAGGATCGCCGGGCGATCCATGTACACCGAGACGATCGACTTCGGCGCAAGCGCGGCCTGCTTGATGGCTTCGTAGTCCGCACTGCCGTCGACGAACGCGAGACTGCCTTCATGCTGCATCGAGCCGAACATGTAGTTCGGGTGCAGCGTTTGATAGGGCGTGCTCACGCGGAGAATCGCCACGTCTGCGGCTTGCGGCGTATCGACGACCTGATAACCATATTGCCGTGCGACGGCGGGATCGATGCCGTACAGCCAGACCTTCTTGCCCGACGCCGTCATCGGCAGCAGCTTGCCGTTGTTCTGCAGCAGCACCATCGAGCGGCGCTGCGCATCGAGTGCCTGCGCCTGGAAGTCGGCATTTCCGGCGATCTTGCCGGCCGCGTCCGCATCGACATACGGATGGTCGAACAGGCCCTGCTGGAATTTCTGCAGCAGGACGCGATAGGCCGACTCCGACAAGCGTTCTTCCGACAACTGCCCGCGATTGACGGCGTCGATGAGGTCGCTCGGATCGTCGTCTCCGCCGAACTGGTCGATGCCGGCGTTGACCGCCCGCGTGAAACGCTGCACGCGGGTCGCGCCCTCCATCCCCCAGGGCATGCCCAGTCCGACGAACGACGGCGCCCCCGACGACACACCGTTGATGCAGTTCGCGTCGCAGTCGTCGGCGATCAGCCAGTCGGACACGATCACGCCGTTGAAGCCGTATTTCCCGCGCAGCAGGTCGGTCAACAACGCCTTGTCGTAAGCGCCGCCGACCGGCTCCAGCGTGATGCCGTCGACCGTCACCGTCATGTCCGGTTCGGAATAGGTCGGCATGACCGAGCCGACGTTGGCGGCGAAGGCGCCTTCGAACGGCTTCAGGTGATAGGCGAAATTGTTGCCCGGATAGGTCGCATAGCGGCCGTAGTAGTTGTGGCTGTCGAAGCCGAGTTTCTGCGCGCCGTATCCGGCCCAGTGCTTGACGACCGCGATGACGCTATTGGCCTGGATGCCGTTGCTGCCGCCCTGGAAGCCTTCGATATAGGCCTGGACCTGCGAGCGGGCGAGATCGGCGTCTTCGCCGAACGTGCCGTTGATGCGGGCCCAGCGCGGCTCGGTCGCGAGATCGGCCTGCGGTGAAAGCGCTTCGGTGATGCCGACGGCGCGATACTCCTGGCGCGCGATATCGCCGAAGTTTCGCGTGAGTGCCGCGTCTCCGATCGCGGCGAAGCCGAGCGTTTCCGGCCATTGCGAGAAACCGCTGCTGCCTGCGCTGGCGCCGAGCGTGTACTGGAAATGATTGCGCGGGTCGGAGCTGATCGTCACCGGGATGCCGAGCCGCGACTGCTCGGCCAGCGCCTGGATCTGGTTGGCCTGGACGGCCATGGTGTGCGCATCGGCACTCATGCGCGTGATGTAGGTATTGACGCCCCGCTGATTGATGAGCGTCTTGAGCGCGGCCAGGTCGTAAGCGGAGCCGGTGCCCGCACCGGTCGTGTCGTTCAGCACCGGCGCGGTGCCGTGCATCATCAGGCCGGCTTTCTCGGCCAGCGTGAGGCGGCCGACCAGGTCGCGTGCGCGTACTTCTGCGCTCAGCCGCCAGTCTTCGTACGGTTCGAGCTGGCCGCTCTTGTCCATGTCCTTGAACTTGAGACCGTCCTTGGTGATCAGGTTCAACGTCGTGTAGCCGAAGTCCTGCTGCGTGACCGGCGTGGAAGAGGAATCGACGCCGCCGCAGGCAAACAGCCCCAGGGCGAGCGCGGTGCCCGACGCGGCCCATGCCGAGCGGTGAATGGCTGATCTCGTGATGCGTTGCATGCTTGTCTCCTGAATCGGATTTTTTTGGCGCGGCCGTGATGCATGACGCATGGCCGCAGGCCACTTTACCGAGCTGTTTCAGGAGACGTTTTGCCGCCGGGTGCAGTTTTTGCCCCGCTGGGGCGCGATGTGTCAGGCGATGCGATCGGGGGGATTTTCAACGCGGTCTATCGGCTTCGGGAGCCGGCTCGCCGCTCGTCCGCCCGCGCCCGCTATGCGTGAACGGCCACCCGATATCGCGTGGTCTGTCGATAGACGGCGTCCGGATAAAGGATCACGTCGCCGCTCAAACCGGCCATGTTCACCTGGTTCGGAAAGCCGCCCGCCTCCAGGCACAGCGCCGCGTGTGGCGTGCAACGCGTGCCGCCGCTCACGTGCAGGCCATCGAGATAGTTGCCCGTATAGAGTTGCAGGCCGCGCTGATCGGTCGACATGATCAGCTCGCGGCCGCTTTCCGGGTCGTAGACGCGGGCGACGGGCCGGGCCTCGTGCGCGCCGTCGCCCAGGACGAAGCAATGATCGAAGCCGCGCGCGCGGGCCAGTTGCGCGTTCGGCCAGTCGAGGCGCGCGCCGATCGGCGCGCTGTGCCGGAAATCGAACGCGGTACCGGTCACGTCGGCCGTGCCGGTCGGGATCAGCGCCTCGTCCACTTCGAGGAACGCGTCGGCGTCGATCTGCAGCAGATGGCCGCGCACGTCGCTGCCCGCGCGCCCGCTCAGGTTGAAGTAGCTGTGATTCGTCAGGTTCAGCGGCGTCGGCGCATCGGTGCGCCCCGTATAGTCGATCGTCAGCGTGCCGTCGTCGTCGAGCGTGTAGCGAACCTGCACGGTCACGTTGCCGGGAAAGCCCCCGTCGCCTTCCGGCGAGTCGAGTCGAAGCGTGAGCCCGCCGCAGTCGTCGATCACGTCCCAGCGCGCGCGATGAAAGCCGTTCGCGCCGCCGTGCAGCAGGTTGCCGTTCTCGTTGCGGTCGAGCGGGTAGCCGATGCCGTCGAGTTCGAAGCGCGCACCGGCGATCCGGTTCGCCCAGCGGCCGACCGTCGCGCCGAGGTACGCGCCGGATTCGAGGTACTCGGCCGGCGTGTCGTGCGCGAGCACGATATCGGCGAAGCGCCCCGTGCGATCGGGCGCGAGCCACGACACGACGGTCGCGCCGAGGTCGCTGATGCTCACGCGCATCCCGTGCGCGTTGCGCAGCGTGTAGCGTCGAACGGGTTCGCCGTCGGGCAGCGTGCCCCACGGGTCGGCATGCACGCGCGCCGCGCCGTGCGTCAGGGAGGAAGAATCGGTATCGATGTGCATGGTGGAGGTCAAATGGGCGGCGGCCGTCAGTAGGAGGCTGACGCGGCCGCGCGTTCCTGGTATTCGCGCGGCGTGCAGCCGAGTTCGCGCCGGAACACCGCGTACATGTATTGAAGCGACGTGAACCCGCAACGGATCGCGACTTCGGCGCTCGACGCCTGCCGGCCGGCGAGCAGCGCCTGTGCGGCTTCGAGTTTGTGGCGCAGGATTTCCTGGTGCACGGTGCGCTGCAGTTCGCGCCGGAAGTGCTCCTCGAGCAGCGAGCGCGACACGCCGACGTAGTCGGCGACCTGTTCGGTCTTGATCCCCTGGCACGCGTACTGGCGAATGAAATGCCGCGCGCGCATCACGTGCGGGCTCGCCAGCGGCTGGTGGCGGGTCGACTCGAGCACGTTGATGCCGACCGGCGGCACGAGAATGCGCTGCCCGGGAAAGCGCGCGCCGCGCAGCATCCGGTGCAGCAGGTGCGCGGCGGTACGGCCCATTTCCTCGGTGCCCTGGATCACCGACGACAGCGGAATGCGCGTCAGCGTGCGCGTGAGCGGATCGTTGTCGATGCCGATGATCGCCACCTGTTCCGGCACCGCGATCCCGGCGATCAGGCAGGCCTGCAGCAGGTGCCGCGCACGCGCATCGGTCACGGCGATCACGCCGACGGGTTTCGGCAGCGCATGCAGCCAGTCGATCAGCTGTTCGATCGCGTGATTCCAGCCCGATGCGCTCGTCGACAGCCCGCGGTAGATCGGCGCATCGAGCCCGTCCGCGCGCGCGAGCCGGTCGAACGCGAGCTCGCGCTGCTGCGCCCAGCGGTTCTCCTGCGCGATCGGCAGGCTGTACATCGCGAAGTGCGCGAGCCCTGCGCCGATCAGGTGCGTATAGGCGAGCGACACGAGCTTCGGGTTGTCCGTCGCAATATATGGGACATCGTCGGGATACTGGGCCGGATCCTCGTACGACGAGCCGACCGCGACGACCGGCAGCGGCGAGCCCGCGAGTGCGCTGGCGACGGCGGGATCGTCGAAGTCCGCGATGATGCCGTCGCCGTCGAAGCGCTCGATGCCGGTGAGCCGGCAGCGGAAGTCGTCTTCGAGGAACAGGTCCCACACGACGCGCGTCGTGTGCAGGTACTGGCCGATGCCGCTGATGATCTCGCGGTCGTAGACCTTGTTCGCGTTGAACAGCAGCGCGATGCGATGCGGTGTCTGGGCGGAAGGGACGCGTGTCATCTCGATCTCGGGGCACGCGCGTCGTGGGGCGCGGTGCCGTTGTCTCCGGGGCGCGCCCGGGTCGGCGGCGCGCGGTGTCTGGTGTGTGGCGATTGTAGGGCGGAACGCGCGCCGCGCGCAGCGGCTGGCAAGAAACATTAAGCGTGCTGCGCAATTTCGCAATTGCCGCCCGGCAGGGGCGCGGGCACGATCCAGCCTACCGAATTCGGCCGCGTGCGCCACCCCGACGCACGTTGCGCTGCAACAAGACCCAGCACGGAGACGCCATGTCGTATTTCGAACACATTCCCGCGATTCGCTACGAAGGCCCGCAGTCGGACAATCCGCTCGCGTACCACCATTACGACCCCGAGCGGCGCGTGCTGGGCAAGACGCTCGCCGAGCATCTGCGGATCGCCGTCTGCTATTGGCACACGTTCGTGTGGCCGGGCCACGACATCTTCGGGCAGGCCGCATTCCAGCGGCCGTGGCAGCAGCCGGGCGACGCGCTCGAGCGGGCGCGGCTGAAGGCCGATGCCGCATTCGAATTCTTCACGAAGCTCGGCACGCCGTTCTATACGTTCCATGACACCGACGTCGCCCCGGAAGGCGACAGCCTGCGGGAATATGCGGCGAATTTCGCGCGGATGGTCGACTATCTCGGCGAGCGCCAGCAGGCGAGCGGCGTGCGGCTCCTGTGGGGCACCGCGAACCTGTTCTCGCACCCGCGCTTCGCGGCCGGCGCCGCGACGAACCCGAACCCCGACGTGTTCGCGTGGGCCGCGACCCAGGTGTGCCATGCGCTCGACGCGACGCACCGGCTCGGCGGCGAGAACTACGTGCTGTGGGGCGGGCGGGAAGGGTACGAGACGCTGCTCAATACGGACCTGAAGCGCGAGCGCGACCAGTTTGCCCGCTTCCTGTCGATGGTCGTCGAGCACAAGCACCGGATCGGCTTCAAGGGTGCGCTGCTGATCGAGCCGAAGCCGCAGGAGCCGACCAAGCACCAGTACGACTACGACGTCGCGACCGTGCACGGCTTTCTCGTGCAGTACGGATTGCAGAACGAAATCCGCGTGAACATCGAGGCGAACCACGCGACGCTCGCCGGCCACTCGTTCCATCACGAGATCGCGAATGCGTTCGCGCTCGGCGTGTTCGGCAGCGTCGACGCGAACCGCGGCGATCCGCAGAACGGCTGGGACACCGACCAGTTCCCGAACAGCGTCGAGGAGCTGACGCTCGCGTTCTACGAAATCCTGCGTCACGGCGGCTTCACGACCGGCGGGATGAACTTCGACGCGAAGGTGCGCCGCCAGAGCATCGATCCGGAAGACCTGTTCCATGGCCACGTCGGCGCGATCGACGTGCTCGCGCTCGCGCTCGAACGCGCGGCGGTGCTGGTCGAGAACGACCGGCTCGACGCGCTGCGCCGGCAACGCTATGCGCAGTGGGACGACGCGTTCGGCCGCAAGATCCTGGCGGGCGACTATACGCTGGAGTCGCTCGCGGCCGATGCGCTTGCGCGCGGCGTGAACCCGCAGCACGTGAGCGGCGCGCAGGAGCGCTGCGAGAACATCGTGAACCAGGCGATCTACGGGCTGCGCTGACGCCATGTACATCGGACTCGATCTCGGCACGTCGGGCGTGAAGGCGGTGCTGCTCGACCGCGACGGTGCGGTGCGCGCGAGTGCGAGCCGCCCGCTCGTGGTGAGCCGGCCGCAACCGCGCTGGTCCGAGCAGGCCCCGCGCGACTGGTGGGATGCCGCGTGCGGCGTGCTGGCCGCCCTCGTCTCGGATGCGCGCACGGCGGGTATCGAGCCGCGCGACATCGACGCACTCGGCCTGACCGGCCAGATGCACGGCGCGACGCTGCTCGATGCGCACGGTGAGGTGTTGCGCCCCGCGATCCTGTGGAACGACGGTCGCGCGGACGCCGAGTGCGCGGAACTGGAACGGCTCGCGCCCGCGCTGCGCGCCGTGGCCGGCAACATCGCGATGCCGGGTTTCACCGCGCCGAAGCTGCTGTGGGTGCGCCGTCACGAACCCGACGTGTTCGCACGCATCGCCCACGTGCTGCTGCCGAAGGACTACCTGCGCTACCGGCTGACCGGCGCATTCGCGACCGACCCGTCGGATGCCGCGGGCACGCTGTGGCTCGACGTCGCGAAGCGCGACTACGACGACACACTGCTGGCTGCCTGCGGGCTGTCGCGCGCGCAGATGCCGGCCGTGTTCGAAGGCAATCGCGTCACCGGCACGCTGCTGCCGGCCGTCGCACGCGCGCTCGGGCTGCGCGAGATCCCGGTGGTGGCCGGCGGCGGCGACAACGCGGCCGGCGCGGTGGGCGTCGGCATCGTGCGGCCCGGCGATGCGCTGCTGTCGCTGGGCACGTCGGGCGTCTATTTCGCGGTGTCCGACGGGTTCCGCGCGAATCCCGAATCGGCCGTGCACAGTTTCTGTCACGCGCTACCGGATACGTGGCATCTGATGTCCGTGATGCTGAACGCGGCAGGCTGCGTCGACTTCACCGCGCAACTGGCCGGTTACGACGGCGTCGCGGCGCTGCTCGACGATGCCGAGACGCATGCGCGCGCGAGCCGCCCGTGGTTCCTGCCTTACCTGAGCGGCGAGCGTACGCCGCACAACGACGTGAATGCGAAGGGCGTGTTCTATGGGCTCACGCCCGACACGCAGCGTGCGGATCTCGCGAACGCGACGCTCGAAGGCGTCGGCTTCGCGCTACTCGACGGCATCGATGCGTTGCATGCGGCCGGGCTCGCACCCGACAGCATCACGGTGATCGGCGGCGGCTCGCGCAGCGCGTACTGGACGCAGATGCTCGCCGACCTGAGCGGCCGCGCGCTGACCTTGCGCGCGGGCGGTGAAGTGGGGCCGGCGCTGGGCGCCGCGCGCCTCGCGCATCTCGCGCTCGAACCGGATGCGCGGCTCGACGACGTGTGCCCGCAGCCGCCCGTCGTCGCGGTACGCGAGCCGGACATGGCGCGCCACGCGTGGTATCGCGACGCGCGGCGGCCGACGTTTCGCGCGCTTTACCGTGCGCTCGAACCGGTGTTTGCGACGGGCGCTTGACGGGCGGATCGCTGATGCGATGCGCGTCGCACGATGCCGTGCTTTGCAGTGACTCGATGCGGGCGGCGCATTCCGGCGACCTCCCGCGGTTCGTGAGGTGGTTCCATAACAAGGAGTCTGGAGACATGAAAACCGTGACGCGTCGTACCGTATTGAGTTCGCTTGCCGGCGCCGCTGCGCTGGCGCTGTTCGCGCTGGGCGCACCGCTCGCGCATGCGAGCAAGGACAAACCTGAAATCGGCTTCTGCATCGACGACCTGCGCGTCGAGCGCTGGTCGCGCGATCGCGACTATTTCGTCGCGGCCGCGACGAAGCTCGGCGCGAAGGTGTCGGTGCAGTCGGCCGACGCGAGCGAGGAGCGGCAGATTTCGCAGATCGAGAACCTGATCTCGCGCGGCGTCGACGTGATCGTGATCGTGCCGTTCAACTCGAAGACGCTCGGCAACGTCGTCGCCGAAGCGAAGAAGGCCGGCATCAAGGTCGTGTCGTACGACCGGCTGATCCTCGACGCGGACGTCGATGCGTACATCTCGTTCGACAACGAGAAGGTCGGCGAGCTGCAGGCGCAAGGCGTCTACGACGCGAAGCCGAAGGGCAACTACTTCCTGCTCGGCGGCGCACCGACCGACAACAACGCAAAGATGCTGCGCGAAGGACAACTGAAGGTGCTGAAGCCTGCGATCGATCGCGGCGACATCAAGGTCGTCGGCCAGCAGTGGGTGCCCGAATGGAGCGCGTCGACCGCGCTACGCATCACCGAGGATGCGCTGACCGCGAACAACAACAAGATCGATGCGATCGTCGCGTCGAACGACGGCACGGCCGGCGGCGCGATCCAGGCGCTCGCGGCGCAGCATCTGGCCGGCAAGGTGCCGGTATCCGGGCAGGACGCGGATCTCGCGGCGGTCAAGCGCGTGATCGCCGGCACGCAGACGATGACCGTCTACAAGCCGCTCAAGCTGATCGCGAGCGAAGCGGCCAAGCTGGCCGTGGATCTCGCGAAGGGCACGAAGCCCGCGTTCAACGCGCAGTACGACAACGGCAGGAAGAAGGTCGACACCGTGCTGCTGCAGCCGACGCTGCTGACCAAGCGCAACGTCGACGTCGTCGTGAAGGACGGCTTCTATACCCAGGCGCAGCTGGCGAGCCAGTAACGGCGCGACGCGCGGGCGGCGCAACGGCGCGCCCGCGCGCATCCTGCGAGGCAATGAACGAATGACGGAACCCTTGCTGACGATGCGCGGCATCGTCAAGACCTTCGACGGCGTGAAAGCGCTCGACGGCATCGATCTCACCGTGCGGCCCGGCGAATGCGTCGGGCTGTGCGGCGAGAACGGCGCGGGCAAGTCGACGCTGATGAAAGTGCTGTCGGGTGTCTATCCGCATGGCACGTGGGACGGCGACATCCGCTGGGAAGGCGCGCCGCTCGCCGCATCCGGCGTGCGCGACACCGAGCGGGCGGGCATCGTGATCATCCACCAGGAGCTGATGCTCGTGCCCGAACTGTCGGTGGCCGAGAACATCTTCCTCGGCAACGAGATCACGCTGCCGGGCGGGCGCATGCACTTCGCCGCGATGGTCCGGCGCGCCGAGGAATTGCTGCGCGAATTGCGGATCGACTCGATCAACGTCGCGCAGCCGGTGATGAATTACGGCGGCGGCCACCAGCAGTTGATCGAGATCGCGAAGGCGTTGAACAAGGATGCGAAGCTGCTGATCCTCGACGAACCGTCGTCGTCGCTGAGCGCCGCCGAAACGCGCATCCTGCTCGACATCGTGCGTGACCTGAAGCGGCGCGGCGTCGCGTGCGTGTACATCTCGCACAAGCTCGACGAGGTCGCGGCCGTCTGCGATACGGTCACCGTGATCCGCGACGGCCGGCATGTCGCGACCGAGCCGATGCACGCGCTCACCACCGACCGCATCATCGCGATGATGGTCGGCCGCGAGATCCGCGACCTGTATCCGCGCGAGCCGCACGCGATCGGCGAGGTCGTGCTGGAAGCGCGCAACGTGACCTGTCGCGACGTGACGAACGCGCGTCGCAAGCGGGTCGACGACGTGTCGTTCAGCGTGCGGCGCGGCGAGATCCTCGGCGTCGCCGGGCTCGTGGGCGCGGGCCGCACCGAGCTGATGCAGGCGATCTTCGGCGCGTATCCGGGCGCGTGCACGGCGACCGTGCTGATGAACGGCCGGGTGCTGTCGATCCGCTCGCCGGCCGACGCGATCCGCGCCGGGATCGCGATGGTGCCCGAGGACCGCAAGCGCCACGGCATCGTGCCGCAGCTCGGCGTGGGCCACAACATCACGCTGGCGGTGTTGCGGCGCTTCGCGGCGCGCGGGCGGATCGACGCGGCCGCCGAACTCGATGCGATCCGCACCGAGATGCAGCGGCTGTCGGTGCGCGCCGCGCATCCGTTCCTGCCGATCGCGAGCCTGTCCGGCGGCAACCAGCAGAAAGCGGTGCTCGCCAAGATGCTGCTGGCCGAGCCGCAGGTGCTGATCCTCGACGAGCCGACGCGCGGCGTCGACGTGGGCGCGAAGGTGGAAATCTACCGGCTGATCTTCGCGCTGGCGAAGCGCGGCGTCGCGCTGATCGTCGTGTCGTCGGAGCTGCCCGAGGTGCTCGGGCTGGCCGATCGCGTGCTGGTGATCGGCGAAGGCGAGCTGCGCGGCGATTTCGTCAACCAGGGCCTCACGCAGGAACAGATTCTCGGCGCCGCGCTGAAACCCGCGCGGCTGTCCACCGAACCCACCGCAATGAGCGCGACATGAATTCCGAACTTTCTTCCTCGACCCCGGCGACGCCGGACGCCGACGCGCAGCGTTCCGCCGGCCGCCCGGCGCGGCTGCCGCTTCGCCAGATCTTCGCGCGCTACAAGCTGCTCGCGCTGCTGCTGGCGGTCGTCGTGATCTGGACGTTCTTCTCGGTGCTGACGGAGGGCGCGTTCGTCACGCCGCGCAACGTCTCGAACCTGCTGCGGCAGATGTCGATCACCGGCATGCTCGCGTGCGGGATGGTGTTCGTCATCATCGCGGGCGAGATCGACCTGTCGGTCGGCTCGCTGCTCGGGCTGCTCGGCGGCGTCGCGGCGATCCTCGACGTCAACCGTCACTGGCCGGTCGCGGCGACGATCCCGGCCGTGCTCGCGCTCGGCGTGCTGATCGGGTTGTTCAACGGCTGGTGGTCGACCTACCGGCGCGTGCCGTCGTTCATCGTCGGGCTGGGCGGGATGCTCGCGTTCCGCGGGATCCTGCTCGGCGTGACGGGCGGCTCGACGATCGCGCCGGTGTCGGACGGCTTCGTGTTCATCGGGCAGGGCTATCTGCCGCGCCTCGCGGGGGACGGCCTCGCGATCCTGCTGTTCGCGCTCGTGTTGCTGCTGGTGGTGCGGCAGCGCGCGACGCGGCGGCGCTACCGGCTCGCGGTCGCGCCGCGGTGGCAGGACGTCGCGAAGATCGTCGGCGCGGGTGCCGTGCTGTTCGCGTTCGTCGCGACGCTCGACCGTTACGGCGGCATCCCGGTGCCCGTGCTGCTGCTGCTCGTGCTGCTCGGCGTGTTCTCGTGGATCGCGACGCAGACCGTGTTCGGCCGGCGCATCTACGCCGTCGGTTCCAACCTGGAGGCGACGCGGCTGTCGGGCGTCGATACCGACCGCGTGAAGCTCGCGATCTTCGCGCTGATGGGGCTGATGTGTGCGTTTGCCGGGCTGGTGAACACGGCGCGGCTGGCGGCGGGGTCGCCGTCCGCGGGCACGATGGGCGAACTCGATGCGATCGCCGCGTGCTTCATCGGCGGCACGTCGATGCGCGGCGGGTCGGGCACCGTCTACGGCGCGCTGATCGGCGCGCTCGTGATGGCGAGCCTCGACAACGGCATGTCGATGCTGGACGTCGACGCGTACTGGCAGATGATCGTCAAGGGCGCCGTGCTGGTGCTGGCGGTGTGGATCGACGTGGTGTCGCGGTCCAACCGGCGCTGACGTGCCGGTCGGCGCCGGTCGGTCGCGAGTCGACAAAGAGGAAGACCATGGAACGAAACACGATGCGCGTGCCGGATGTGGCCGTGCTTGCGGCCGGGCCGTTCGCGATGCCGGACGACGGTTCCGTGCTGCGCCTGGCTGACCCGCGCGACCGGCAGGTGATCGCGGATGCATTGCGCGCGCTGCTGCGCGAGCGTGCCGAAGCGCTCGCGTTCGCGATGCGCATGGCCGACCAGTGCGGCCGGCCGCGGCCCGATGCGGCCGATTTCGCGCTGACCGACATCATTCGGCTCGCTCGCATCGTCGAGCGGATCGAGCGGGACGGGGTGGCGAAGCGCGCTGCCGTGCCCGCGGACGCGCGCTGACGGGAGAGGCGGCCGACGCGCGGGCCGAAAACCGATTGCGCCGCGCATGCCGCGCGGTCGACGTTCAGTGCAGCGAATCGAATCGCACGCCGATCGGGGGGGCGAGGATTCCCCGCGTCACGGGCTGACGCGGCCGTTGCCTGATAACGCGTCGTTGGCCCGGCCGATCCTGACGCGCACCCTGCGCGGTCGCCGCCGCTTCCCGCCACTGTCATCGTTTGCGTTCGAGATGGCATGACTTGCAGCGGCCGGAGCGGGAGCAGGCAAGGTGCGAACGGAATCGATGCGCATGTGGGCTCGACGGGAAGCGCCGGGCAGGACGCTGGACCAAAGGCCGTCCAGCACCCGAGGCTTTCGCCCGGCTTTCCGGGGGAGCCGGAGCCGCCCGCCCGGCAGGACACCGGTGCGCTGCATGACGATCGTGGCGGCTTCGCACGACCGGCGATACGCTATGCTGTCGTCCTCAGCCGCCAGCCCGATCCGATGAAGCGTCCGTCGTTTTCCACCCAACTCGTCATGCTCTGGGCACTCGTCGCGGCGCTGTGCGCGACGCTGGTCGCGGTCGTCTGGATCACCGCGAGTTCCGCCGAGAGTCAGCAGGTCGCGAGCGCGAAGGCCGCCGGCGCGTCGGCCTGCGAGGCGGTCGCGTCGCGTTACAGCGCGTCTTCCGCGTCGCCGGGCGCCGGTCCGGCCCCGGAGCTGATGCATGCGATCCTCGACATCGTGCTTTCCCGCGCCCCCGACATGGAAGGCGGGTTCTGGATGCCCGGCGCCGCGCCTGCGGCGAACGGCTTTCTCGCGTATTCCTTTCCCACCTACCAGGGCAGCGGCGTCAAACACGACGTACCGGAAGCGGAAACGCCGCTGATCCTCCGCACGCTGCGCGCCGCGGCCGCGACGCGTGCCGCAACCGCGAACGTCGTCGAAGGCGCGCAGGATGCCGTGGTCGCGGCGGCCTGCCCGGTACGCGGCGGATCGGGGCTGTACGTGTGGATGCTGACGCGTGCGCGCCCGCCGCTGGGCCGGCACGGCGAGTTGCTGGCCACGGGCCTCGCGGCCGTCCTCGCCGTGATTCTGGCGATCGCGGCGGCGCTGGCCGTGGCGCTGCGCCGATGGAAGCGCAATCTCGCGCGGATCGAGAGCGGGCTGGGCCCAGACGGGCGCGAGCATCATCTGCCGTACGTCGGCGAGCCCGATCTCGACCGCGTCATCGACGCGTTCAACGAGCGGGCGCGGCGCGCGGACCGGCTGCAACAGCAGGCCGACGAATTGCGCACGCGCCTCGCGCAGGCCGAACGCTTCGGCATGCTGGGCAAGCTTGCCGCGCAGGTCGCGCACGAGATTCGCAATCCGATGGGCGCGATGCGGCTGAAGGCGGAAAACGCGCTGGCCGGCGATGGCCGGCGGCAGCAGGACGCGCTGCGCGTGATCCTCGCGCAGATCGAGCGCATCGATGCGCAATTGTCGAGCCTGCTCGCGCTGACGCAGCCGGTGCGCCCGCATGCGACACGGGTCGACGTCGATGCGTGGCTCGCGCAGGTCGTCGACGCGCACCGCGAGCTGGCGCAGCGGCAAGCGATCGACCTGACGCTGTCGCTCGCGGGGCAGGGCGAACGGCTCGCGTGGCCGTCGGATTGTCCCGCTTTCGATCCCGACCAGATGCGGCGGGCGCTCGACAACCTGCTGCTCAACGCGCTGCACCACGCGGGCGACGGCGGCGCGGTCACGCTCGCCGCCGAGCGGCGCACGGTCGCCGGGCGCGACTGGCTGTGCCTCACCGTGTCGGACAGCGGCCCCGGCGTGCCGGCCGCGCAGCGCGAGCGGATTTTCGAGCCGTTCGTGACGGGCCGCGCGGAGGGCACGGGCCTTGGTCTGGCCGTCGTGCGCGAAGTGGCGGCGGCGCACGGCGGGCACGCGCGCCTCGACGGGGGCGCCGCATTCGTGATTGAAATTCCATGGCAAACATCCTCATAGTCGACGACGACGCGGCCTTTCGCGACAGCCTCGCCGAAACGCTCGCCGATCTCGGTCATCGGGCCATCGAGGCCGCCTCCGGCCGCGCCGCGCTCAGCGCGCTGCGCGATGGCGGCGTCGTTGAATGCATCTTTCTCGATTTCCGCCTGCCGGATCTGGACGGGCTGGCCGTGCTCGCGCAACTGCGCGACGATCCCGCGCTGGCCGCGATTCCGGTCGTCATGCTGACGGCCCATGCGACCAGCGACAACACGATCGAAGCGATGCGGCTCGGCGCGTTCGATCACCTGACGAAGCCGATCGGGCGTCGCGACATCGCGCAACTGCTCGAGCGCATCGTGTCGGCGAATCAGCCGCCCGCGCGCGCGCCGGGCGACAGCGATTTCGCGGGCGAACCGTCGGCGGACCGGCCGCGACTGCTGGGCGTGAGCGCCGCGATGCGCGACGTGCAGAAGCAGATCGGCCGCGCCGCGATGAGCGACGCGACCGTGCTCCTGACCGGCGAGACGGGCACGGGCAAGGAGGTGGCCGCCCGCGTGCTGCATGCGGCGTCGGCGCGGCATGCGGGGCCGTTCGTCGCCGTGAACTGCGCGGCCATCCCGGCCGACCTGCTCGAAAGCGAGTTGTTCGGGCATCGTCGCGGTGCCTTCACGGGCGCGCATGCCGATCGCGCGGGGCGGCTCGTGGAGGCCGACGGCGGCACGCTCTTTCTCGACGAGATCGGCGACATGCCCGCCGCGATGCAGGCGAAGCTGCTGCGCGCGCTGCAGGAGCGCCAGGTGATGCCGCTCGGCGCGGATCGCGCCACGGCGATCGATATTCGCGTCGTGGCCGCGACGCACCGCGACCTCGCCGCGGCCGTCGCGGACGGCACGTTCCGCGAAGACCTCTTCTATCGGCTGAACGTCATTCCTTTGCACCTGCCGCCGCTCGCGGAGCGTGTGGCCGACATCCTTCCGCTCGCCGCGCATTTCCTCGGCAGCGCGGCGGGCACGCGCGCGCTGCATCTGACGAACGACGCGCAGCGCGCGCTGCTCGATCACCGCTGGCCGGGCAACGTGCGGGAACTGCGCAACGTGATGGAGCGGGCGGCCGCGCTCGCCCCCGGGCCGGCCATTGGCGCGGCCGATCTCGGCCTGGCCGCCGGGCCGGCGCGCGAGCCGCACGCCGATGCGGTGCCGGCGCACCTGCTCGACATGCCGCTGCCCGATGCGCTGGCGACGGTCGAGCGCGCGGCGATCCTGCGCGCGCTCGAGCGCGCGAACGGCAACCGCGCGGAAGCCGCGCGGCAGCTCGGCATTGGCCGCCAGTCGCTCTATGCGCGCATGGCGAATCTCGGGATCGAGCGCGGCGACTAGGGCGTGTTCACGCTAATAACGGGCTTGCGCTGGCCCCCAGAAGGGCCGAGCGCGAGGATTGCGACGAAGCGAATACTCGACGTATTCGCGAGGAGCATGACGCGGCGATCGGCCCTTCTGGGGGCCAGCCCCACGCATGTATTTTTCAAACAGGGGAACGTGCCTTTCCGCCCACATTGCGGCGTCGTGCGTCGCTTGTTTGGCACGGCCAAACGGCGCTCCTTACTCCTTGCACTGCGGGCGGAAAGGCGCGTTCGCAAGCCCGTTATTAGCGTGAACACGCCCTAGGCTAGTCTCGCCGTTTCGACTGTCGGGAATGCCGACATCCGGCGACGCGACGTGTCGGGAAATCCGACAGGTTTCGCGCGCGTCGTCGTTCGGCGCACGGCCGCGCGGGGCGTCGCGGGTTGGCACGGGTATTGCAGATATCGATGCATCGCAACCCGTCGCCGGAGCCCGTCATGAAGTCGTACCTGCCTGTCGTTCGATCGCGGCCGCGGCGCCGTGCCGCCGTGCGCCGCTCGTCTCGCATGCTCTGCGCGGCCGCGCTCGTTGCCGTCGCAACGGTCAGCGTGGCGCAGGTGCCGCCCGCACCGCGCGCGGAAGATCCGGCCGGCGCCATGCTGCCGCCGCCGCCCGCTCCTCCTCGGCCTCGCGCGCTGGTGCCTGCCGTGCCTGGAAACGACACCGCACGGCATGCGCTGGTGTCCGGCACGCTGTCGCGCCTGACGATCAACCCGGAAGGCACCGTCGACGGCTTCGTGTTCTCCGACGGCACGCTCGTCCGCCTGCCGCCGCATCTCGGTTCGCAACTGACTGCGCTCGTGAAGACGGGCGACCGCGTGACGGTCGCCGGCGAACGACGCGTCGACGATGAAATCCGTGCCCGCGTCGTCCGCAACGACGGCACCGGCGCGTCGCTGTCCGATCAGCCGCCCGCGCCCGTCGCGCCGGTGCCGCCCATGCTGCGCGGCGTCAACCTCGCCCGCCTGAGCGTGTCCGGCGTCGTGCGCCGCGTGACGCGCGCGCCGCGCGGCGAGCCGGACGGCGTGATGCTCGACAGCGGCGCGATCGTCAAGCTGACCGTTCCGGCCGCGCAGCAATTCGGCGCGCTGCTCGTCCCCGGCGAGCGCGTGGCCGCGGTCGGCTACGGCACGCGCAACGCCTACGGCGAAGCGCTGCAGGCGACGGCGTTCGGCGCGCCGGGCCATGTCGTGAATCTCTATGACGATGTCGCGCGCTGAGCGCGACGCCATTCCGAAACCCATCGAAAGGAGTCCTGCCATGCATTGGATCGATCCCGCCTGCCTGCCCGAAACGCGCGGCCGCGTCACACAGTTCCTGCTCAATCCGCACGGAGACATCGACGGCCTGATCCTGAACGGCGACCTGCAGGTTCACGTGCCGCCGCATCTGGGCCGCGAACTGGTGCGCCATGTCGCGGTCGGCGACCGCATCCGCGTGCGGGGCGTCAAGCCGCGTCGCGCCGAGATGATCGCGGCCGTGCAACTGACCGGCCGCGACGGCGTCGACATCGTCGACGACGGGCCCGCGCATGCGGCGCCGGCGAAGCCGACGCACCCCGCTCGACAACCGCTGGAATCGAGCGGCGAAGTCGCGTTTGCGCTGCACGGCCCGAAAGGGGAGTTGAACGGCGCGTTGCTGACGAGCGGCGTCGTGTTGCGGGTGCCGCCGCATGCGGCTGAAGCGCTGCACGCGTATCTGCGTCCCGGTGTCCATGTGCAGGCGTGGGGGCACGGCGTCGTCACGCCGCACGGCACGACGCTCGACGTGAGTGAGATCGCCGAGCTCGTCGATGCGGATGCCGAATGATCGTGCGACGCTGAGACGGCCATGAGAGCGGCACGCGCGCTCGAAGCGCTCAACTTCTTCCTCGCCGACGTGCAGGCCGGCATCGGCCCGTTCATCGGCGTCATCCTGCTGTCGCGCGGCTGGGGCGCCGATGCGATCGGCTCGGTCATGACGCTGGCCGGACTCGCCGCGATGGCCGCGACGCCGTTGGCCGGCGCGCTCGTCGACACGGTGCGCGCGAAGCGGGCGCTGATCGTCGCGGCGACCGCGGTGACGGCGCTGGCGTCGCTGGCGATGAGGTTCGTCCACGGCTATCCGGCGGTGGCAGCGTCGCAGGTCGTGGCGGCGGTCAGCGGCGCGGTGCTGGCGCCGGCCGCCGCGGGCGTGACGCTCGGCATCGTGCGTCGGCAAGGTTTCGACCGGCAGTTCGGGCGCAACCAGATGGCGAACCACGCCGGCAACGTCGCCGGTGCGGCGCTCGCCGGGTGGCTCGGCTGGCATGTCGGATTCGACGCGGTGTTCGCGCTGGTCGGCGTGTTCACGCTCCTCGCCATCGTGAGCACGCTGGCGATTCCCGGGCACGCGATCGATCACGCGTCCGCACGGGGTCTCGATCCTGCCGGTGCCACACCGGGAACGGATGCTGCGCATCCGCATGCGTCGGCATCGGCATCAGCATCGGCGTCGGCATCGGCATCGGCATCGGCACCGCCGTCGCGCGTCGGCGGCCTGCGCACGCTCGCCGACAACCGGCCGCTGGTGCTGCTCGGCGCATCGCTCGCGCTGTTTCATCTCGGCAACGCGGCGATGCTGCCGCTCTACGGGATGGGCGTCGTCGTCACGCATCGCAGCAACGCGAGCGCGTTCACCGCCCAGACGATCGTCATCGCGCAGTGCGTGATGATCGCGGCGGCCTGGCTCGCGCCCCGGCTGATTCGCGCGCACGGTTACTGGCGGGTGCTGCTGTTCTCGTACCTCGTGCTGCCGGTGCGCGGGCTGGTCGCCGCGGCGTGGCTGAGCGAAGCGGGCGTGTGGCCGGTGCAGGTGCTCGACGGCATCGGCGCCGGGCTGCAAAGCGTGGTCGTGCCCGCGCTCGTCGTTCACCTGCTGCACGGCTCCGGCCGCGTGAATGCCGGGCAGGGCGCCGTCGCGACCGCGCAGGGCATCGGCGCGGCGCTCAGCCCGGTGCTCGGCGGCGTGCTCGCGCAACACTTCGGCTATCCGTCCGCGTTCGTCGTGCTGGGCGCCGTGTCGACGGGCTCGCTCGCGCTGTGGCTCGGTCATGCGCGCTCGCTGAGCAGCGTGTGCGGCAAACCCGCCGATCTATCGGCGACATCGTCGTGAAGGCGATGTCGATTTCCATGCCTCGATCCCCTTGCCCATGAATCCTGTTTCGCTTGCCTGGCTGATTTCCGCGCTCGCCACCGCGGGCGTGATCACGCGTCCGTTCGGCTGGCCCGAGGCCACCTGGGCCGTGAGCGGCGCGCTGCTGCTGGTCGTGTTGAACCTGTTGCCGGCTGCCCAGGCGCTGGACGCCGTCGCGAAAGGCGGCGACGTGTATCTCTTCCTGACGGGCATGATGCTGCTGTCCGAGGCGGCTCGTCGCGAGGGGCTGTTCGACTGGGTCGCGACGCACGTCGTCAATCTCGCGCAGGGCTCGCCGCGGCGGTTGTTCGCGTTGATCTACGGGGTCGGCGTCGTCACCACGGTGTTCCTGTCGAACGATGCGACCGCCGTCGTGCTGACGCCCGCGGTCCTTGCCGCCGCGCGCCGCGCGAAGGCCGACCCGATGCCGCTGCTGTACAGCTGCGCGCTCGTCGCCAATGCCGCGAGTTTCGTGCTGCCGATTTCGAATCCGGCGAACCTGGTGCTGTACGGCGCGCACATGCCGGCGCTCGGCGTCTGGCTCGCGCACTTCGCGGCGCCGTCCGTCGCGTCGATCGTCTGCACGTTCGTGATGCTGCGGATCGTGCAGCGGCGTGCGCTGTCCGGCCGTTGCGAGTCCGCGCTGCCGGTGCAGCCGCTGACGCGCGGCGGCCGCATCGCGCTGGCGGGCATCGCCGCAACGGCCGTCGCGCTGATGGCGGTGTCGGTCGCCGATCGCCCGCTCGGGTTGCCGACCGCGCTGGCGGGCGTCGTCACGGTCGCGTGCGTGGCGATGCGGGATCGCGCGGCGTGCGTGCCGATCGTTCGCGCGATTTCATGGAGTGTGTTGCCGCTCGTCGCGGGGCTGTTCGTCGTCGTCGAGACGCTCGACCGGACCGGCGCGGTGCGCGCGCTGGCGGGCCTGCTGCACCTGCTGATGCAAAGCGGCGAGCACGTCGCCGCGGCCGTGGCCGGCGTCGCGGTCGCGCTGGTGTCGAACGCGGTCAACAACCTGCCCGCCGGGCTGATCGCGAGTTCGACGATCCACGCCGCGCACAGCCCGCAAACGGTGGTCGACGCGATTCTGATCGGCGTGGATCTTGGCCCGAACCTGTCGATCACCGGTTCGCTCGCGACGATTCTGTGGCTGACGGCGATCCGGCGCGAAGGGCTGCAGGTCGGTTTCCGCGCATTCCTCGCGGTCGGCGCGTGCGTGATGCCGCCTGCGTTGCTGCTCGCGCTGGGCGCGCGGTTCGTGGTCGGCGGCTGACGCGCGATGCGCGTCGCGTCAGCCGCCCCGGCCGCGCTAGAACGAGTACGCGAGCGACGCGAACAGGCTGCGCGGAGCGCCCGGCGTGACCCACAGGCTGTTGTACGAGCTGACGTAGGTGGTGCGGTTGAACAGGTTGTTCAGCACGACCGACGCCCGCAGGTGCTTGTTGACCTGCACGTAGCCGTTGAGCTGCACGGTCGCGTAGGCCGGCAGCTCGAAGCCGTCCTGCGTGTTGGCCGTGTTGCCGGCGCGGCGGCCGACATAGATCACGCCGGCGCCGGCGCCGGCCTTGTCCGCGAACGGCAGGGTCGTCTCGTACATCAGCAGCGCGCTGCCGCTCAGCCGCGGTATGTCGACGAGGCGCGCGCCGGGCGCCAGCACGGTATCGCGCGTGACCTCGGCATCGACGTACGCGAGGTTGACGAGGCCGCGCAAGCCGTGGCCCAGGTCGCCGCTCCATTCGAATTCGACGCCGCGGCTGCGTACTTCGCCGGCCGCGCGCGAGAAGCCCGCATTCGCCGGATCGGCGGTCAGCACGTTGCGCTTGGTCACGTAGAACGCCGAGACGGTCGTGAGCGAGCGCGCGCCCGCCCATTTCGCGCCGGCTTCGTAGCCGTGGCCTTTCTCGGGATCGAACGCGTTGCCGCCGACGTCCGCGCCGTTGTTCGGCCGGAACGAATACGCGGTGTTCGCATAGAACGACCACGCGGGGCTCATTTCATACACGACGCCGAGACGCGGGCTCACCGCGGTCTGCAACTGGCTCGTCGTCACGCCCGTCAGGCGGTTGTCGATCGACTGGTGGAAGCGATCCCAGCGCAGCCCGGCCAGGATCTTCCAGTGCGGCCCGAACGCGAGCGTGTCCTGCGCGTAGACGCCTTGTCCGTTGTCGCGTTCAAGCAGGTTGGTCGCGGTACGCAGCGCGGGCGCGGGCTGGCCGTAGACCGGATCGAAGATGTCGATCGCATACGGCGCGGCGGCGTTCGGCGTCGAGCGCGCGACGAACTGGTCATAGTTGAAGCGATACGCGTCGACGCCCATCACGAGCGTGTGGCCGATGCCGCCGGTGCGGAACGCGCCGGTGGTTTCGAGCCGGCCTTGCAGGTCGTTCGAGTGAAACGCGACCTGCCGGTAGCGGCGCCACAGCGTGCGGCCGTCCGGCTGCAATGCGAATGCCTCGGACGAGCGCCCCGACAGGTCGGTGTTGCGTTGCGCGACGCCGGCATTGATCGACCAGCTCGAATCGATGCGGTGCTCGAGCGTGAACTGATGGCCCGTGTTGCGCACGTCGTAGTCGCCGTCGCGCGGCTCGCCGAGAAAGCGCGACGCGGGGATCACGCCCAGCTGCCCGTTGACCGCCAGCACGCCGCGGTCGAGCGGCGCACGCTGGCGCGCGCTCTCGAATTCGTAGTGGAGCGTCGTGTCCGCGCCGATGTCCCACGTGAACGACGGCGAGAACAGGTAGCGCTTGCTCGACACCGTGTCGCGAAAGCTGCCGTTGTTCTCGTTCATCGCGACGAAGCGGTACGCGAGCGTTTTCGTGACGGGGCCGGTCGAATCGAGCGTCTGTCGCAACGCACCGTAGCTGCCGGCCGACACGCCGATGGTGTTCGCGCGGGCGAATTGCGGCTGCTTCGTCGTATAGCTGATGATCCCGCCCGGATCGCCGCGGCCATACAGCGCGGACGCCGGCCCCTTGAGCACTTCCATGCGCTCGAGGCTGACGGTGTCGCGCGGCACGCTCATCCCGCGATTCCACGAAAAGCCGTTGACCAGGTAGTCGGTGCCGGACGTGCCGCCGTCGCCGGCGAAGCCGCGCACCGCGTAGTTGTCCCACAGGCCGCCGAAGTTGTTCTGGCGCGAGACGCCCGCGACCCAGTCGTACAGATCGTCGCCGCGCGTGGCGGCCACCGTCTGGATCAGCTTCGTATCGACGCTGCTGACCGCGAACGGAATCTCCATCACGTCCGCCTCGCTGCGCGTCGCGCTCGTCGATTCGCGCGTGCGGAACGGCGCCGTCGCGCGTTGCGCGGACACCTCGATGGTCGGCAGCGCCGTCTCCTGCGCGTCGGCGGCGCCCATGCCGGCCGTGCCGACAACGATGGCCAGCGGTGCGGCCGCCCAGTTCCTCCTGCTCATACCCGTCCTTTTCCTTGTTGTGTCGTTCGCGTTCGGGCACGGCGGGCGGCATTGCGCCGGCATCTGTGTTCCAAACAGTACATTTGCGCGGCAATTTAATGCAAATGAGAGGCATTTGCAATCGTAATTTTGAGACGGGGTGGGGGCAGGACGACGGGCGGTGCGGCGGCGGTCGCGGAACGCGCGGAAGCGCGCTTTTAGCGACGCCAGGGAGCGCTGGTTCTTCGTCGAGCGGAAAGCGGCGACCGGCAATGTCCGGGTCGTCGCGTCTTGCGTGGTTCGATCAGGCAGGCCGACGTCGAGCGACGTCACGCCCGCGCGGGTTGCCGCGCGGGCTCGAATCACGCATCAGCGGATTTCATGGAGATCGGCACCGTTCATCCCGTGGCGCCGTGCGTCGTGGTGCGACGACGAGCGTGCCGGCGCAAGTGCGTGGGTCAATCCGGATCGGCTTTCAGCCCACCCTCGATCCACCGCGCTTCCGACGCGCGAAGGTGCGCGCGGATCGCCGTTTGGGCCGCGATCGGGTCGCCGGCCTGCAGCGCGAGCAGCACGTCCTCGTGCTCGCGCACCGCGGCGGTCCACGTCTGCGGATTCTCCGCGTGGCCGCGCATCGCGGTGGCGATCGGGTCGTGGCGGCTGTCGAACAGTTCGCCGACGAAGCGGGTGAGCACCGAGTTGCCGGCCGCTTCCGCGATCAGCATGTGGAACTGCCGGTCGGCTTCGACGGGAGATTTGCCGGCCTCCGCCAGCCGCTTCATGCGCTGCACCGTGCGGCGCAGCCGCTCGAGCATCGCGGCCGTCATCCGGGCCGCGGCCAGCGCGGCGACGCTGCCTTCGACCGCCGCGCGCGCCTGCATCAATTCCGACGGACTGTCGCCGAGCGTGGCGATCGGGCCGACCGCGTCGGCCGCCGTGTCGCGCACGTACACGCCGGAGCCCATGCGGATCTCGATCTGGCCGCCGATTTCCAGCGCGATCAGCGCCTCGCGAAGCGACGGGCGCGAGACGCCGAGCGTCAGCGCCAGCTCACGCTCCGGCGGCAGCCGCTCGCCGATCGCGAATTCGCCCTGGCGAATCAACGCGACGATCTGGGCTGCGACCGATTGGTAAAGCCGCTTGGGTTCTGTCGATTTCATCCGATGGAGTGGGATCAATGCGCTTTGGGCGCAAGCGCGTGTCGCGGAGTCTATCACGCCTGCCGCATCGCCCCGTGTGGCGGCGGGTTCATCCCGATGTCCGGGTTTTCACTGTTGGTAAGATCAGATTGGAATAGTTAAATTGGCTTGACCAAAACAGGTTTGGTTGCTGTAATTCATCCGAATTGGACTGACCAGCGAGTGCCGAGGTCGATCCACCCCAAGGAGACGCAATGGCAATGCCTCGCAATCTGCCCGGTCAGGCCGCGCACGACGCAGCGGACCGGGAGATCCTGCGCCTGGACGGGATTCGCAAGCGCTTTCCGGGCGTCCTCGCGCTCGACGGGATTCGCCTCGACCTGCGCCGCGGCGAGGTGCATGCGGTGTGCGGCGAAAACGGCGCGGGCAAATCGACGCTGATGAAGATCATCAGCGGCCAGTACCTGCCCGACGACGGCGTCGTTCACTATCGCGGCGCGCCGGTGCAATTTCGTTCGGCATCCGAAGCGCAGGCGGCGGGCATCTCGATCATTCACCAGGAACTCAATCTCGTCCCGCACCTGAGCGTGGCGGAGAACCTGTTCCTCGCGCGCGAGCCGCGGCGCGGCCCGTTCGTCGATACGAAACGCATGAACGCGGATGCGGCGCGCTGCATCGCGCGCATCGGGCTGAACGTGGCCCCGACGACGAAGGTCGGCGTGCTGTCGATCGCGCAGCAGCAGATGGTCGAGATCGCGAAGGCGCTGTCGCACGACGCGCGCGTGCTGATCATGGACGAGCCCACGTCGTCGCTGACGGAAGCGGAAACGGTGCAGCTCTTTCGCATCATCGAGGAGCTGCGCGCCGACGGCGTGGCGATCCTGTATATCTCGCACCGGCTCGACGAAATGGCGCAGATCGTCGATCGCGTGACGGTGCTGCGCGACGGGCGCCACATCTCGACGGACGCGTTCGCCGACGTGAGCCTTGACGACATCGTCGCGCGCATGGTCGGACGCACGCTCGACGACGCCTATCCGTCACGGCAATCGGTGCCGACCGACGAGGTGCTGCTCGACGTGCGCGAGCTGCGCCGCGACGGCGTGTTCGGGCCGGTGTCGTTCGCGCTGCGGCGCGGCGAGATCCTCGGTTTCGCGGGCTTGATGGGCGCCGGGCGCACCGAGATCGCTCGCGCGATCTTCGGCGCCGATCGCGTCGACGGCGGCACGATCGCGCTGCACGGGCGGCCCGTGACGATCCGCTCGCCGCGCGAGGCGATCCGGCACGGCATCGCGTATCTGTCGGAGGACCGCAAGAAGGAAGGGCTCGCGCTGCCGATGCCCGTCGCGGCGAACCTCACGCTCGCGAACGTGCGCGGCATCGCGTCACGCTTCGGATTCCTGCGCTTTGACGACGAGCTCGCCGTCGCGCGCCGCTACGTGCAGGACCTCGCGATTCGCACGCCGTCGGTGCACCAGCGCGTGCGCAACCTGTCCGGCGGCAACCAGCAGAAGGTCGTCATCGGCAAATGGCTGTACCGCGGCTCGAAGATCCTGTTCTTCGACGAGCCGACGCGCGGCATCGACGTCGGCGCGAAATTCGCGATCTACGGGCTGATGGACCGGCTCGCCGCCGACGGCGTCGGCGTGGTGCTGATCAGTTCGGAATTGCCGGAGCTGCTCGGCATGACCGACCGGATCGCCGTTTTTCACGAAGGTCGGCTGACCGCATTGCTCGACACGAAACACACCAGTCAGGAGGAGATCATGCACTTTGCGTCGGGGCGTTCCCATGCTTGAAATGACATCCGATCGAAGCCAGGCCGACGAACGGGCGGCGCGACAGCGGCGGCGCGACCTGATCCAGAAGTTCGCGGCACTGGGCAGCCTCGTCGTGCTCGTGTTCGCGTTCTCGATAACGAGCGCGGCGTTCTTCTCGGTCGACAACCTGATGACGGTCGGCCTGCAGGTCACGTCGATCGCCTATCTGGGCGTGGCCGCCACCTGCGTGATCATCACGGGCGGCATCGACCTGTCGGTCGGCTCGGTGCTCGCGCTGGCCGGCGTGTGCGCGGCGCTGCTGGTCAAGGCCGGCGTGCCGGTGCCCGCCGCGATGGCGGCCGGCATCCTGGTCGGCGCGCTGTGCGGGCTCGTCAACGGCATCTGCGTGACGCAGATGGGCCTGCCGCCGTTCATCGCGACGCTCGGCATGATGCTCGTCGCGCGCGGCATCGCGCTGCAGATCACCGGCGCGCGGCCGGTATCGGATCTCGGCGACGCGTTCGGTGCGCTCGGCAACGGCGCGCTGCTGCGGATCTCGCGCATCGGCGCGGACGGCTTTCCCGACACGACCTTTCCCGGCATTCCGTATCCGGTCGTAATCATGGTCGTGCTGTTCGTCGTGGTGTCCGTGCTGCTGTCGAGAACGTCACTGGGCCGCCACATCTACGCGGTCGGGTCGAACGCGGAAGCGGCCCGGCTGTCGGGCGTGAACGTGCAGGGCGTGAAGCTGTTCACCTACGTGCTCTCGGGCGCGCTCGCGGGCGTGACCGGCTGCGTGCTGATGTCGCGGCTCGTCACCGGGCAGCCGAACGAAGGCGTGATGTACGAGCTCGACGCGATCGCCAGTTCGGTGATCGGCGGCACGTCGCTGATGGGCGGCGTCGGCACGATCTCCGGCACGGCGATCGGCGCGTTCGTGATCGGCGTGCTGCGCAACGGCCTGAACATGAACGGCGTATCGAGCTTCATCCAGCAGATCATCATCGGCGTCGTGATCCTCGGCACGGTGTGGATCGACCAGTTGCGCAATCGCCGGCCCTGACCGGCAGCAAGCAGTCCCTACCAACGAGAAGCGGAGCGAGACATGAACAAATCCATCCTGCTGGCGGCATCGGCGTGCGTGTTCGCGGTATGCAGCAGCGGTGCGTATGCGGCGGGCGGCGAGATCGCGGTGATCGTCAAGACGGTCAACTCGAACTACTGGCAGAACGTGCAGAAAGGCGCGAAGGCGGCGCTCGACGGCGCGAAGGGCTACACGATGACGTTCCAGGGCCCGGCGGCCGAGTCCGACATCAGCGGGCAGGTCAACATGGTCGACAACGCGGTCACGCGTCACGTGGCGGGCATCGTGCTCGCGCCGTCCGATCCCGATGCGCTGGTGCCCGCGATCAAGAAGGCGTGGGAAGCGCACATTCCCGTCGTGCTGATCGATTCGGCGATCGCGGACGCGGGCAAGCCGTACTACCAGGCGTTCCTGTCGACCGACAACGAGAAGGCGGGCGCGCTGTGCGCGAAGGCGCTGATCGACCGCGTCGGGCAGTCGGGCAAGATCGCGATCATGTCGTACGTGCCGGGCGCGGGGTCCGAGGTCAGCCGCGTCGGCGGGTTCCGCAAGTACATCGAGAGCCATTCGAAGCTGCAGGTCGTCGGCCCGTACTACTCGCAATCGCAAATGGCGACCGCGCTGAACCAGACGACCGACGTGCTGTCGGCGAACCCGGACCTGAAGGGCATCTTCGGCGCGAACGAGCCGACCGCGGTCGGGATGGGCCGCGCGCTGAAGCAGTCGGGCAAGGCGGGCAAGGTGGTGGCGATCGGGTTCGACGGCAACGAGGACCTGCAGGGCTTCGTGCGCGACGGCACCGTGCAGGCGATCGCCGTGCAGGGCTCTTGGCAGATGGGGAACCAGGGCGTGCGCACGGCGCTCGACGTGATCGAGCGCAAGCCCGCGCCGAAGCTGATCGACACCGGCGTCGTGATGGTCGACAAGCAGAACCTCGATTCGCAGGCGGCGAAGAATGTCCTGTACTGATCCCTTTCCCGCATCCAGTCACGCCTCATGAACGCACACGATACGCGCACCTTGCCGCGCAGCGGACTGACGGTGTCCGCACTCGGCCTCGGCTGCTCGCAGCTCGGCGGCCTTTATCGGCCGATGTCGGCCGCCGATGCCGCCGCGCTCGTCGACGCCGCGTGGGCGGCCGGCCTGCGTTATTTCGACACCGCGCCGTATTACGGCTACACGCTGTCCGAGCGGCGCGTGGGGGCGGGGCTCGCCCCGCGCGAGCGCCGCGCCTTCACGCTCAGCACGAAGGTCGGGCGGCTGATGCGGGCCGACGCGAGCGTGCGGCCGGGCGACGACGGCTGGGCCGAGCCGCTGCCGTTCCGGCCCGTCTACGACTACAGCTACGACGGGATCATGCGCTCGCACGACGACAGCCGGCAACGGCTCGGGCTCGCACGGATCGACATGCTGTACGTGCACGACATCGGCGCGATGACGCACGGCGAGCGTCACGCGCGCTACTGGGATCAGTTGACGCGCGGCGGCGGGTTTCGCGCGCTGGATGCGCTGCGTTCGGGCGGCGAGATCGGCGCGTTCGGTCTCGGCGTGAACGAGTGGGAAGTCGCGGCCGACGCGCTGAACGAAGCGGCGCTCGACGCGGTGCTGCTGGCCGGCCGCTATACGCTGCTCGAACAGACGGCGCTCGAGCCGCTGCTCGACGCGTGCGCCCGTGACGGGACGGCGATCGTGATCGGCGGCGTGTTCAATTCCGGCCTGCTCGCCGGCAACGGCAAGTTCAACTATGCGGACGCGAGCGCCGACGTGATCGACAAGGCCACGCGGCTCGGCGCGCTGTGCAACCGCTTCGACGTGCCGCTTCCCGCCGCGGCGTTGCAGTTTCCGTTCGGCCATCCGGCCGTCGTGTCGTGCGTGGTCGGCGCGCGCAGCGTGGCTCAGCTGGCGCAGAACATCGCCTGGTTCGAGCGCCCCGCGCCGGCCGAACTGTGGGAGGCGCTGCGCGACGAAGGGTTGATCGACGCGCACGCGCCGGTGCCGGGAGCATGCGCATGACCGCACGGATCGACGCCCATCAGCATTACTGGCGCATCGGCGCGCGGGCCGGCTGCTGGCCGCCGGCCGAACTCGCTGCGATTCACCGGGATTTCGACCCCGCCGATCTGGCGCCGCTGCTCGACGCCGCGCGTATCGATACCACCGTTCTCGTGCAGTCGCTGCCGAGCGAAGCCGACACGCGCTTTCTGCTCGATCTCGCGGCTGAAACGCCGAGCGTCGGCGCGGTGGTCGGCTGGGTCGACCTGAAGGCCGACGACGCACCCGCGCGGATCGCGGCGTTTGCGTCCGCGCCGAAGGCGCGCGGCTTGCGACCGATGCTGCAGGATCTGCCCGACGACGCGTGGATCGACGATCCGCGGCTGGATCGCGCGGTCGCCGCGATGCTCGAGCACGGGCTGCGGTTCGATGCGCTGGTGATGCCGCGCCATCTCGATGCGCTGCATGCGTTCGCGCGACGCCACCCGGATTTGCCGATCGTGATCGATCACGGCGCGAAGCCGTTCATCGAGCGCGGCGAGATGCAGCCGTGGCTCACGTCGATGCGCCGGCTCGCGCACCTGCCGAACCTGCATTGCAAGCTGTCCGGCCTCTGGACGGAGGCCGGGCCGTCGGCCGGCCCGGATGCGGTGCGCGCGCGCACGCGGCCGTATGTCCAGGCGCTGGCCGACCTGTTCGGGCCGACGCGCTTGATGTGGGGCAGCGACTGGCCGGTGCTGCGGCTGGCGTCGGCGTGCGGCGGCTACGACGAATGGCTGGCCGCATGCGAGGACGATGTCGCGCAGTCGCTCGGCGCCGCGGCGCTCGACGGCCTGTTCGGCGGCAACGCGCGCCGCTTCTACCGGATCGACACCGCACGCCACGACGAATGAACCCGAACGAAAGGAAACCGACATGCTCAGCGTGATTTGCGAATCCCCCGGCGTGCTGCGCGTGCAGCAGCGCGAGCTGCCCGTGCGCGGCAGCGGCGAAGTGCTGTTGCGCGTGCAACGGGTCGGCATCTGCGGCACCGATCTGCACATCTACACCGGCAACCAGCCGTACCTCGACTATCCGCGCGTGATGGGCCACGAGCTGTCGGCGGTCGTCGTCGAGGCGGAACCGGAGTCGGGGCTCGGCGCCGGCGACGCGGTGTACGTGATGCCGTATCTGTCGTGCGGACACTGCGTCGCCTGCCGTCACGGCAACACGAACTGCTGCGTGAACATCAAGGTGCTCGGCGTGCATCGCGACGGCGCGCTCGCCGAATACCTGAGCGTGCCCGCGCAGTTCGTGCACAAGGCCGACGGCATTTCGCTCGACCAGGCGGCGATGCTGGAGTTTCTCGCGATCGGCGCGCATGCGGTGCGCCGCGCGGACATCCGTGCCGGGCAGCGCGCGCTGGTCGTCGGCGCCGGGCCGATCGGCATGGCCGCGATGATCTTCGCGAAGCTGCGCGGCGCCGACGTCACGTGCCTCGACACGCGGGCCGACCGGCTGGCGTTCTGCCGCCAGCATCTGGCGGTCGATGCGGCGGTGGAGGTGGGGGAAGGGGACGCGGCGCATCTCGCGTCGTTGACGAACGGCGAGTATTTCGATGCTGTGTTCGATGCGACGGGCAATCTCGATGCGATGAATCGCGGGTTCGAATTCGTCGCGCACGGCGGCAAATACACGTTGATCTCAATCGTGCGCGGGCACGTCGCGTTTTCGGATCCCGAATTCCACAAGCGGGAAACCACGCTGCTCGCGAGCCGCAATGCGACGGCCGAGGATTTCGCGACGGTGCTCGATGCGATGCGCGCGGGGCGCATTCCCGATCGCGCGCTGAACACGCACCGGATGCGGCTCGACGAGGTGCCGGACGCGCTGCCGCGTCTGCTGGATGCCGGGCAGACCGTCGTGAAGGCGCTCGTCGAATGCTGATCCGTCGAATCCGGCACGCGGAGCGCACGACATGGTGACGCCGCCGATCCTGCAGTTCGGCACGAGCCGCTTCCTGCTCGCGCACGTCGACCTGTTCGTCTCCGAGGCGCTGGACGCGGAGGAGGCGATCGGCGGCATCGGCATCGTGCAGACGACCGGCAATCCGGCCAGCCGCGCCCGCATCGACGCGTTGCGCGCCACCGGCCGCTATCCGGTGCGGATTCGCGGGCGCGAGCGCGGCGGCGTGGTCGACGAAGTCGTCGAATGCCGCGCCGTGCAGCGCGCGTGGGACGCCGAGCGCGACTGGGCGGATATACGCGGCGCCGCGATCGAGACGGTGCGCGTCATCGTGTCGAACACCGGCGACGCAGGCTATCGCGCCGATCCGCGCGACGCCGCGGACCTGCTGGATCACCCGGAACATGCACCGCACGGCTTTCCGGCGAAGCTGCTCGCGCTGCTGCATGCGCGCTGGCAGGTGCGGCCCGATGACGGCGTGTCGATCCTGCCGTGCGAACTGGTGACGAACAACGGCGACACGCTGCGCGACATCGTGCTGGGCCTCGCGCGCCAGTGGCGGCTGCCCGACGCGTTCGCCGACTATCTGGGCCACCGCTGCACATGGGTCAACTCGCTCGTCGACCGCATCGTGTCCGAGCCGCTGCATCCGGTCGGCGCGATCGCGGAGCCCTACGCGCTTTGGGCGATCGAACGGCGTGCGGGCATGGCCCTGCCGTGCCGGCACGCGCAGATCGTCGTCACCGACGATTTGCGCAGCCACGAGCGCCTGAAGCTGTTCTTCCTCAATCTCGGGCACAGCTGGCTCGCGGAGCAGTGGCTCGCGGCCGGGCGCGATGCAGGGCAAACGGTGCTGGACGCGATGAACGATGCGCGGCTGCGCGACGGGCTCGAGGCCGTGTGGCGCGATGAAGTCGCGCCGGTATTCGTGGCGCTCGGCTTGCGCGAAACGGCCGAACGCTACGTCGACAGCGTGCGCGAGCGCTTGCTCAATCCGTTTCTCGCGCATCGCATCGCCGATATCGCGGTCAACCATCGCGAGAAGGTCGCGCGGCGGATCGCGCCGCTGCTCGCACTCGCGGATTCGCTCGCGTTGCCGGCCGAACAACCGCGGTTGCGGCAACTCGTCGCCCGCCATGAACCGGCGGCCGGCGCTCCGGCGGCCGGCATCGCAATGACAGGGAGAAAGGCATCGTGAAGCAACCGGCAATCGTGATCCTTCACGGCAACGACAACGTCGCCGTCGCGCTCGATGCGCTGGCGCCCGACGTGCCGATCGACGTGCGCGGCGCACCGCTGCGACCGGCAGATGCGATACCGGCCGGCCACAAGGTCGCCACCGCGCCGATCGCGCGCGGCAGCGCGATCGTCAAATGCGGGCAGCCGATCGGCGTCGCGCTGCGCGACATCGCCGCGGGCGAGCACGTGCACGTGCACAACGTCGGGATGCCGGAGGAGCATACGCACGACGGCGGGCCTGCCGACGACGCGCATGAGGTCGAGACGGATCGCCGCGATACCTTCGACGGCTTCGTGCGGCCCGACGGCAGTGTGGGGACTCGCAACTACGTCGGCGTGATCGCCAGCGTCAACTGTTCGGCGAGCGTGTGTCATGCGATCGCCGATGCGTACCGGCACGGCGCGCTCGATGCGTTCGATCACGTCGACGGCGTCGTCGCGATCACCCATCAGAGCGGCTGCGGCATGTCGGCGACCGGGGACGGCATCGAGCTGCTGCGGCGCACGCTCGTCGGCTATGCACGCAACCCGAATTTCGCCGGCGTGCTGCTCGTCGGCCTCGGCTGCGAGGTCAACCAGGTCGGCGCGCTCGCGCAACGGCTCGACGCGGCGGCGCCCGGCACCGTGCGCACGCTGGTGATCCAGGACGAGGGCGGCGTGCGCGACACCGTGGCCAAAGGCGTGTCGATCGTGCGCGAACTGGTGGAGGCGGCCGACGGCGCGCGTCGCAGCGCCGTGCCGGCCTCGCGGCTGACGGTCGGCCTGCAATGCGGCGGGTCCGACGGCTACTCGGGCATCACCGCGAACCCGGCGCTCGGCGCGGCCGTCGATCTGCTGGTCCGCAACGGCGGCACCGCGATTCTTTCCGAGACCCCCGAGATCTACGGCGCCGAGCATCTGCTGATCGCGCGGGCGGCGTCGCGCGACGTGGCCGAGCGTCTGCTCGGCCGGTTGCAGTGGTGGGCGCGCTACGTTGCCGACAACGGCGGCGAGATGAACAACAACCCGTCGCCCGGCAATCTCGCCGGCGGCATCACGACGATTCTCGAGAAGTCGCTCGGCGCGGTGTCGAAGGGCGGCCGCTCGCCGCTGCGAGCGGTCTACGACTATGCGGAGCCGGTAAGGCAAGCCGGGCTCGTGTTCATGGATACGCCCGGTTACGACCCGGTGTCGGCCACCGGGCAGATCGCCGGCGGCGCGAATCTCGTGTGCTTCACGACGGGCCGCGGTTCGGTGTTCGGCTCGAAGCCGGTGCCGACGATCAAGATCGCGACGACGACCGGCCTGTTCGAGCGGATGCAATCGGACATGGATTTCGACAGCGGCGGGATCGTCGCCGGCGCGCTCTCGGTCGGCGAAGCGGGCGAGCGGCTGTTCCGGCTGATGCTCGACGTCGCGTCCGGGCGGCCGTCGCGCAGCGAGGAGAACGGCATCGGCGACCGCGAATTCGTGCCCTGGCTGCGCGGCGCGGTCATGTGACGCGCGACGCGGTGTACGGCCGCCCGCGCAATCGGACTGGGAAGGAGACGTTGCGATGGAAACCATCATGCGCAAGCCGGCGACCGGCGAAGCCGGCCGCGGCGATCAGCTGTCGGAACTGGAGAAGGGCTTGCTCGGCGAGGCGCTGCGCTTGCTTGCCGAGACGCGGGCGCGGGCGCTGGAACTGTGTGTGGAGGTGAACCGGCGACAGGGCGGCGCCACCCCGGATGTCCACGACTTCAACCTGCCGACGATCATCGAGCTGCAGCGGCGCTTCGGTACGCGGTCTTGCCCGTCGGGCGAAGCCGGCACGGCGGCGCCTGCGCGCTTTGCGTGAGCCCGGCCCAGGCCCAAGTCCAAGCCAACGCCAACGCCAACGCCAACGCCGAAGCCGAAGCCGAAGCCGAAGCCCAAGCCCAAGCCCAAGCCCAAGCCCAAGCCCAAGCCCAAGCCCAAGCCCAAGCCCAAGCCGCCCTCGAGCGGCCTCGCTGCCAGGATCGATGCCCGCTGCCGGCTACGTCGCCGACAGCGTGACCGACACGCCCGTCGCGGTATAAACCGGCGTGGCCTTGAACCCGTCGACCGTCACCGTCGAGAACTTCGCGGCGGCCGCCGCGCCGTCGATCAGCGCGATGGTGTCGCCGGCCTTCGGCGTGTAGCCGTTCACGAATTTCACGTGCAGCGTGCCGCCCGTGACGGTGAGCGTGCCGCCCACGCGCAGGCGTCCGCCGCCGTTGCCGTCGATGTCGAGTTCGAGCGTCGTGTTGTCGAGCTGCGTATAGCGGGTCGCGATCGTCACCGGTGCATTGGCCGCGATCTTCACGCCGCCGCCCGAGCCGACGTACACGTCGCCGTTACCGAACGCCGTCGTCGACGCGGCCGCGAGCGTGCCGCCGCTCACCTGCGTGCCGCCCGTGTAGCGGTTGTTGCCCGCCAGCGTCAGCGTGCCGCTGCCTTGCAGCGTCAGCTTGCCGGCGCCCGCGACGTCGTTGCGCCACAGGTCGGCCGCATTGAGCCCGCCCTGCGACGCATCCATCGACACGATCACGTTGCCGTTGAACGCGCCGTAGCCGTCGGCGGCCGCGAACAGGTTCAGGCGGCCCCAGCCTTCCGCATCGTCCATGACCGGATAGCCGGACGGCACTTCGGTCGTCTTCAGCACGACGCGCCGCTGGTCGGCGCTCAGGTACGGGAAGCGCGTCTGCAGCAGGATCTCCGCACCCTTCGGCACGACCGGCGGCGCGTCCGTCGATTCGATCGCGCCGAAGCCGAACGTCATGCGGCGCAGGAACGCGGCCTTGTTCGTCGTGTAGTCGGCGAACCGGTCGGTGGCCGTCGTGCCGGAGTGGGCAAAGGCGGAGAACGTCGTGGCGCTCGTCCCCGTCAGTTGCTGCAGCGTCTGATGGGCTTGCGTGTACGCGGCCTGCGCGTCATTGGCGTACGCGGTCAGGTTCGCCGCGCTGACGGCCAGCGCGAGCATGCGGCCGCCGATCACGTCGAGCGGCGAATGCATGCCGGCGAGGATCCGGTTCTCGCCCAGTTCGAGGCCGCGGCTGAGCATTTCCTGGAAGCGTTCCGGCACGAGCCACGCCATCGTCGTCGCGTCGCGCACAGCCTCGGCCGTGTGGCCGCTGATGAAACCGCCGTCGGTCGCGGGCGTCGTGCTTTCGGCCGGCACGAGCGTCGGCGCGACGATCACGCTCGTGCTCCAGCGGTACGGGCGCGCATATTTGAAGAAGCGCTTCGACGGTTCGGTCGACGCGTTGTTGCCCATTTCGTTGAGCAGGTCGACGACCTTCCCGAAGCTGGCGTTGCCGCTGCTGCTGCCGACGCCGACGTTGTTGCCCGAGTCGTTGTACAGCACGGTCGTCGCATCGGCGGGCACGCTGGTGATGCTGGTCGTCTGCTGCGCCGCGGTGCGCCACGCGGCGGTGAGCGGGCCCATGCCGTCGGTCACGCTGTAACCCTTGCCGCGCCGGTCGTCGTAGTACGCGGCATCGGCCTGCTGCGACGTGCGGGCGGTTGTCGCGTTGACCACGTACTGCACGTTGGCCGATAGCACCGCATCGTTCAGGATCGTGCCGCACGACACGCCGCTGTTCGGCAACCCGGAGCAGGTCGACGGCGAGATGGCCGGGAACGCGCCGTTTGCCGGCGCGCTCACGCCCGCATCGACCAGCATCGTCGCCGGTTGCCAGAGATCGAGGAAGCGGCTCAACACGCGCACCGCGGCGTTGGTCGACAGCGTCGCATAGCGTGCATCGCCGCGCTGGTTGGTCGCGACGTTGTCGACGAACGCGGGCGCGCTCGGGATCGGCGCGCTGTCGACGAAGCCGGGGTCGGCGGGCGGCGCGGGAACGGCCGCCGCCAGGGTGCTGGTCGACGTGACATCATCGCCGCCGCCGCACGCAGCCAGCACGATCGCACTCGACAAGGCTGCGACGTGCAGCGGGAAACGGCTTCGTGACGCAAACATGCAAGACTCCATCCTGATGGTCGAAGATGGAGGATTGTGGTGAGCGATCGTTACGCGGCCGTTACGGATTTGTTTCGCGTCGGATGCAATGCGCGCGAATTCCCACTATCTGGTTAATTTCGGGTGCTGAGCATGTCGGGCGCGGGATTCGATGCGTCCATCGCGGGCACGCGCGCGGTGGGAGGCTAGGCGCCGGCCGCCCGCGTGTCGAGCCGGAACAGCGATACCGCCTCGGCAAGCCGGCCACCCTGTTCCTCGAGCGACTTCGATGCGGCGGCGGCCTGTTCGACGAGCGCCGCGTTCTGCTGGGTGACTTCATCCATTTGCGTAATGGCCAGATTCACTTGCTCGATGCCGCGGCTCTGCTCGTTCGACGCGGCCGCGATCTCGCCCATGATGTCGGTCACGCGCGCAATCGCATGCGTGACCTGGGTCATCGTCTCGCCCGCGTTGTTCGCGATATGCGAGCCGTCCTGGACTTTCCGGACCGATTCCGAGATCAGCTCGCGAATTTCCTTCGCGGCGCTCGACGAGCGCTGCGCGAGACTGCGGACTTCGCTGGCCACCACGGCAAAGCCGCGGCCCTGCTCGCCGGCGCGGGCGGCCTCCACGGCCGCGTTGAGCGCGAGGATGTTGGTCTGGAAGGCGATCCCTTCGATGATCGCGGTGATCTCGGCGATCTTGGCGGAGCCGGCGCTGATGTCCGTCATCGTGTCGACCATCAGACCGACTGCCGTGCTGCCGCGCTGGGCGACTTCCGATGCGTTGTTGGCCAGCCCGCTCGCCTGCTGCGCATTGTCGGCGTTCAGGCGCACGGTGGACGTCAGCTGCTCCATGCTCGATGCGGTCTCCTGCAACGAGGCGGCCTGCTGTTCCGTGCGGGACGACAGGTCCTGGTTGCCGGACGCGATTTCGCCGGCGCCCGTCGCGACGTTGCTGGATGCGGTACGGACCTCCGAGATCAGGCGGATCAGGTTCGCCTGCATGTCGCGCATCGAGGCCAGGACGCTGCCGGCCGGCGCGGCGCCGGTCGTGGATTCGGCGCCGAGGTCGCCGGCGGCGATATGGCCGGCGATCTCGCTGAGCACGGCAGGCTCGGTGCCCAGCGCGCGCAGCAGGCCGCGGGTGATGAACACGCCCAGGATCGCGGCGGCGGCTGCCGCCGTGATACACATGACGATCAGCATCAGTCGTTGTGATGCATAGCGGTCGGCCGATTCCCTCACCAGTTGCTCGCCTTGCACGCGGGCGAACGTCGCATAGGCGTCGGTGGCGGCGACGAGCCTGGCCAGCAGCGGCCGACACTGTTCGTTGATCATCGTGATCGCCTGATCGCGGCGGTTGTTCGCCGCCGCGTCGACGATGGCGCGCGCCACGGGGCCGTACTGCGCCTCGACCGCGCCGATTTGCCGGACCAGTTCGCGGGCCTGGTCGGTCGCGCCGCTCCCCTCGCGTACTGCATTCGTCAGTTCGCCCAGCAGCGCGCCGACGTCGTGGTCGGCCTGCAGCGCCGCGTCCTTCTCGATGTCCGCATCGCGCGGCGCGGTCGCCAGCACCTGGTTGCGGGCGGCGATCGCACGCCGGTCGACCGCGACGCGAACCTTGTCCGCCAGGATGGCACGGGCGTTGGTGCCGTTGACGTAATGGTCGAATGCCGCGTTCGCATTGCCGAGCGATACGATGCCGAGAATGGAGACGAGCAGCACCATGCACGTCAGGAGACTGAACGCCAGGGTCAGCTTCGTGCGAACCGTTAATCGTCGATTATTCATGTGGGGGTCCAGTTTCATTGATATCAAGTAGCGTTCCTTATTATCGGATTGGTACATGAACAATTTAGGACTGTTGTCCGACGCAATCGTTTGCGTAGGGGCCGCTGCCGAGAAAAAGATGCAGGCCACGATCCGTGGCCGATCAGGTCAAGCCACGCGAGCGTGTTGCTCCGCTTCCGCGCAACAAACCCGGTTGCGGCCTTCGCGCTTCGCACGATAAAGCGCCATGTCCGCCTGATGCGACAGCGCGTGCACGGACGGGGGGCGTGCGCGATGGCCGGTCGCGCAGCCGATGCTGACGGTGAACGCCGGCACGGTTTCCGCGAAGCCGTCGAGCCGGTTGCGTTCGACTTCGCGGCGAATCGCCTCCGCGACCTGCGCGGCCCCGCTTTCGTCGGTATCCGGCAGCACCGCGACGAACTCCTCGCCGCCGTAGCGCGCGGCCAGATCGCCGCGCCGTCGCGTGTGGGTGCGGATGCATTCGGCGAGAAAGCGCAGCGCCGTGTCGCCTTCCGCATGCCCGTGCCGGTCGTTGTACTGCTTGAAGTGGTCGGCATCGATGAACAGGATCGACAGGCTGCCGTTGCTGCCGCGCTGCAGCCGTTCCCATTCGTCGGCGAGCGCGATATCGAGCGCGCGGCGGTTGCATAAGCCCGTCAGCGGATCGGTCCGCGTGAGATCCGTGAGCAGCGTCTGCTTGCGCAGGTTGTCCCGCAGCGCAAACGCGAGCAGCCAGACCACCGCGCAGAAGAATGCGCTGATCACGGTGGCGGACACGCCGACCGTCCACGACAGGCGCGTGATGCTCGCCAGCACGTCGCGCTCGGCCGGCGCGACGACGGCGATCAGCGGCGTGCCCGGCACCCGCTGGTACGTATACAGCCGCTTGGTGCCGTCGATGATCGAACGCGCGGGGTAGAAGCCCGATTCGCTGTGCACCATCCGGTCGAACGCTTTCGAGCGACGCAGGTGGTTCATCTGGTTGTCGTTCAACGACGGATTTCTCGCGAGGATCGCACCGTCCGCGCGCAGGATCGCGCTGACCCCGTTCGGCCCGACATCGAGCCCGGACAGGAGCTGCTCGAAATAGGCGATGTCGATGGCGACCACCGCGATGCCGTTGAACGTATGGTCCGGCCGTTCGATCCGCCGCGACAGCGCGATCGATTCCTTGCCGTCGCGCGAGCGTGCGCGATACGCCTCGGACACGTAGAGGCCGACGTTGTCGGCATCGCGATGGACCTTGAAGTAGTCGCGATCGCTGAAGTCCCAACGATGGGTCGTGCCGCAGCAGCCGTCGATCAACTGGCCGTGCCGGTCGGTCACGCCCATGCCGGTCACGTATTGCGCGGCGGTGCGCTCGAACAGCAGGTCGTGCCGCAGCCCGGCATCCATGCGCCGCACCGCGGGCTTGCCGAGATCGGACGCGAGCGCGACCAGCGCGTTGTTCGACGTTTCGACGGTGCGCGCGATCTGGCTCACCAGCACGGCGGCGACGTTGCGCGACGTCTCGTGCGCGTGCTCGATCACTTCGCTGCGCCCGACCCACAGGGTCGCCGCGCTGATCCCGAGCGCCGCCAGCGACATCAACGTGCCCAATGCGCCGACGACAAGATGGTTGCGTCCGGCCCAGTCGGCGATTTTCTCGATCGAGGTGGTTGCGGGCATGCTCGTGCTCGTAGGGGAAGCCGGTTGCGACGGTTCCGGCGCGGGTCAAATCCGGGTTAACGGCACGGTTAACAGAAAATCGAGGCCGGCAGGGCCGCCAGTGGGCGCGGGCAGTCGCGCACGGGAGCGCAAACGTGTGCGAGCCCGCGTGGCCGGTCCTGCAAAGCGGAGGATAGTGCGTTCGCCGCGCGCGGAACGAGGGGCGGCGACACGCGCCGCCGGCACGTCGATTGATAACCCATCGACATCAATCCTTCCAAAAATTGCACTTATCGTTTGCCCGGCGACGAGCGAACATGCCGGAAAACGACAATCGATCCACCCCTCCCGCATATTTCCGGATTTTCAGGAGACACCCGATGCACCCCTCGTCCAGCCTTCCGAACGCCCGTTCGAAGGCCGCTGCGGTTTTCCGCGTCACCGCCGGGAATTTTCTCGAGCAGTTCGACTTCTTCCTGTTCGGCTTCTACGCCACGCAGATCGCCAACGTTTTCTTTCCCGCGCAAAGCGAGTTCGCGTCGCTGATGATGACCTTCGCCGTGTTCGGCGCCGGCTTCCTGATGCGGCCGTTGGGCGCCATCGTGCTGGGCGCGTATATCGACGACGTCGGCCGCCGCAAGGGCCTGATCGTCACGCTGTCCATCATGGCGAGCGGCACCGTCCTGATCGCGTTCGTGCCGGGCTACGCGACGATCGGCCTGCTGGCGCCCGCGCTCGTGCTGCTCGGGCGGCTGCTGCAGGGCTTCTCCGCCGGCGCGGAACTGGGCGGCGTCTCGGTGTATCTCGCCGAACTGGCGACGCCCGGCCGTAAGGGCTTCTTCACGAGCTGGCAATCCGCCAGCCAGCAGGTCGCGATCGTCGTCGCGGCGGGCCTGGGCTTTGCGCTCAATCAATGGCTGAGCGCGTCGGCCATCGCCGCATGGGGATGGCGCGTGCCGTTCTTCGTCGGCTGCATGATCGTGCCGTTCATCTTCATGCTGCGCCGTAACCTGGAGGAAACCCAGGAGTTCAAGGCGCGCAAGCATCGCCCGGGCATGAAGGAAGTGTTCGGGACGCTGGTGCAGAACTGGGGCGTCGTGGTGGCCGGCATGATGCTGGTCGCGATGACCACCACGAGCTTCTATCTGATCACGGTCTACGCGCCGACCTTCGGCAAGACCGTGCTGCACCTGAGCACCGCCGACAGCCTGCTCGTGACGCTCTGCGTCGGCGTGTCGAACTTCGTGTGGCTGCCGATCGGCGGCGCGCTGTCCGACCGGATCGGCCGCCGGCCGCTGCTGGTCGGCATGACGGTGCTTACCGTCGTGACCGCCTACCCGGCGCTGTCGTTGCTCGCGCACGCGCCGTCGTTCGTCAACATGCTGCTCGTCCTCCTGTGGCTCTCGTTCATGTACGGGATCTATAACGGGGCGATGGTCGTCGCGCTCACGGAAGTGATGCCGGTGCAGGTGCGCGTCGCGGGCTTCTCGCTCGCGTACAGCCTCGCGACGGCCGTGTTCGGCGGCTTCACGCCGGCCATTTCGACCGCGCTCATTCACGCGACGGGCGACAAGGCCGCACCGGGCTACTGGATGAGCTTCGCCGCGGTGTGCGCGCTGCTGGCGACGTTCGCGCTCTATCGTCGCCACACGGCGACGCTGACGCCCGCGCATTGAGGCCCGGGCCATCCGGAATGCTTGCCAACCCAGACGAATCCGCACGACCACGACCATGATCATGAGAAACCTGCTTCCGAAATTTTGCGCGGCCGCGCTCGTCCTGGCCACGGCAGTGGCCGCCAACGTGCAGGCCGCCGAACTGCACGTGATGAGCTCGGGCGGCTTCACCGCCGCCTACAAGCTGCTCGGCCCCCGGTTTGCCGCCACGACGGGTAACACGCTCGATACCGCGCTCGGCCCGTCGATGGGCAAGTCGCCCGAGGCGATTCCGAACCGGCTCGCGCGCGGCGAGCCGGCCGACGCCGTCATCATGGTCGGCTATGCGCTGGACGACCTGATCAAGCAGGGCAAGGTGATCCCCGGCTCGCGCGTCGAGCTGGCCGACTCGCGCATCGGCGTGGTCGTGCGCGACGGCTCGGCGAAACCCGACGTCGGTTCCGCCGAAGGTCTCAAGCAGGCGCTGCTGCAAGCGAAGTCGATCGCGTATTCGGACAGCGCGAGCGGCGTCTACATCGAGCGCGAGCTGTTCAAAAAACTCGGCATCGAGGACCAGGTGAAGTCGAAGGCGAAGATGATTCCGCGCATTCCGGTGGCATCGGTCGTCGCGAACGGCGACTACGAGATCGGCTTCCAGCAGGTGAGCGAGCTGCTGCCGGTCAAGGGGGCGACCTTCGTCGGCAAGATTCCCGAATCGCTGCAGTCGGTCACGCGCTTCGCGGCCGGCATCCCCGTCGGCGCGCAGCATCCGGCTGAAGCGAAGGCACTGCTCGACTATCTTGCGTCGCCCGACGTGCAGACCGACGTGAAATCGACCGGGCTGGATTCCGTCCCCGCTCATTGAGGCTGATCGACGGGAAGGTTGGCCTCAGACCGCCTTCCCGTCACCGTCACCGTCGACATTGGCATCCGCGGCGGCACGGCCCGCATCGACCCCGTTCGGGGCGACCGGCCCTCCGGCAGCGAGCCGCTGCGCAAGACGCGTGCGATCGCATGCGCGTTCCCACATCGACACGAAGATCACCGCGCACGCGTTGCTGATCACGCTCGTCAGCGCCCGCGCCTCGGACATGAAACGATCGATGCCGACCAGCAGTGCGACCCCGGCGACGGGCAGGTCGCGCATGACGGCAAGCGTGGCGACCAGCGCCACCAGCCCGCTACCGGAAACACCGGCCGCGCCCTTGGACGTGAGCAGCATCACGGCGAGCATCACGGCGATCTGCGACGCGGAAAGGGGCACGTCGCACGCCTGCGCGATGAACAACGCGGCGAGCGTCAGATAGATCGCGGTGCCGTCCAGGTTGAACGAATAGCCGGCCGGCAGCACGAGACCCACGACACCCTTGTCGCACCCGAGCGATTCCAGCTTGACGATCAGGCGCGGCAGCACCGGCTCCGACGACGACGTCGCGAGGACGATGAGCAACTCTTCGCGCAGGTAGCGCAACAGCCGCCACAGCGCGAAGCCGTGCAGCCGCGCGAGCGGGGCGAGCACGAGCGCGACGAACAGCGCGCAGGCCGCATAGAAGGACACCACCAGCTTCGCGAGCGAGCCGACCGAACCGATCCCGAAGCGGCCCACCGTGAAGGCCATCGCGCCGAACGCGCCGAGCGGGGCGAGCCGCATGATCATCGCGAGCACGCGAAAGACCACCTGGGCGACCCCGTCGATCAGCGCAAGCACGGGCTGGCCGGCCCGCCGGTGCGCATTCAGCGAGAAGCCGAACAGCAGCGACAGCAGCAGCACCGGCAACACCTCGCCTTGCTGGAACGCGCCGAGCATCGTATCGGGGATCACGCTCAGCCCGAATGCCACGAGCCCGCGCGGCTGCGCCTCCTTCGCGTACTGCGCGAGGATGCTCGCATCGAGATGGTGAACGTCGATGTGCAGGCCGGCGCCGGGGCGCAGCACGAACGCGATGACGAGCCCGACGGCGAGCGCGACGGCGGTCAGCAGATAGAAGAGCGCCAGCGCGCGAACGATCGTGCGGCCGATCGCCTTCCCGTTCGCCAGTGACGTGATGCCCGAGACGATCGTGCAAAAGACGATCGGCGCGATGGTCATCCGCACGAGCCCGACGAACGCGTCGCTGAGCGATTTGAGCGCCGCGCCTGCGTCAGGCCACACGTGACCGACGGTCACGCCGAGCAGCATCGCGAGCAGCACCTGCACGTAGAGCGATTTGAGCAGCCTGGCCAACCTCACGGAACGGTCTTCCTTCGTGTCGCTTGTGTCGTTGTCACGCCGAGGCATCGCTGCTCGCGATGCCGTCGCGCTTCGCGTCGACGATCATCCGGTGAAACGCTTCGGCGGCCGGCGTGAGCGGCCGTCCGCGCCGCTTGACGATGCCTACGCGCCGTTTGACGACCGGCTCGACGAGCGGCACGCTCGTGAGAATCGGATGGTCGTGCCCGGGCATCGCCATCGAGGGCACCGCGGCGACGCCGAGCCCGGCCTCGATCAAGCCGAGCAGGGTCGTCACGTGGCGCGCTTCGCACACGCTCGGCCCGCGCGGCGCCACGGCGGCCAGCGCCTGGTCGAGCAACAGGCGGTTGCCGGAAGTCTTGTCCACCGACACGTAATCGTGCTCGTACAGTTCGTTCCAGGTCACGCGCTTCTTGCGCGCGAGCGGATGGTCGCGGCGGCACGCGGCGACGAAGCGCTCCTGGAGCAGCATCTTGAACTCGATGTCGGCTTCCTGGCTGCCCATGAAGCTCACGCCGAAATCGGCTTCGCCGCTGATGACGGCGCCCAGCACCTCGTTCGCGCTCGCGTCCAGCAGCTTGACCCGGATGCGCGGAAAGCGCCGATGATAGCGCGCGATGATGGCCGGCAGAAAGTAGTAGGCGACCGACGGCACGCACGCGATGGTCACATGGCCGAGGCGGCTCGACGACACGTCGCGAATGCCGAGCAGCGCCGCGTCGAGATCGTCGAGCAGCTGTTCGGCGCTCTGCGCGAACACGCGGCCGACCGTGGTGAGCGCGACGCGACGCGTGGTGCGCTCGAACAGGCGCACGCCGAGCGCTTCCTCGAGCTTGTCGATCCGGCGACTCAACGCGGGCTGGGAAATGCTGACCGATTCCGCGGCCTTTCGGAAGCTGCCCGTTTCCACGACCGCGCGAAACGCCTGCAAGTCGTTCAAGTCGAAGTTGATCCCCACGGGCGCGTCTCCGCATCTCAGATGGGGCGTATTTTGCATGATTTCGCCGGGCGGCCGCATCGGCGCGGCACGCAGGTGGGCCACCCTTGATCGCAACCGCGTGCGTGAGGGGGCGGCCTGGCCGTCGATCCGCCGCGCGTCGATGTCGATGGGGGCGTCGCGGCCCCGGGCGTTACGGCGCAAGCAGGCCGCGTGCGGCCAGATTCGCGTACAGCGCGCGCACGCCGAAGGTCCACGGCGCGATCTCGGTGCAGAGCCGCACGGTGTTGACGAGTGCGCCGAGTGCGGGCGTCGAGAGGGTGACGCGGTCGCCCAGGTGATGCGTGAATCCGCCGCCGGGCGCGTCGCGGTCCTGGATCGGCGAGAACATCGTGCCGAGGAACAGCATGAAGCCGTCCGGATACTGGTGATGTGCGCCGCAGGTCTGCGCGACGAGGTCGAGCGGGTCGCGGCTGATCTCGTGCATGTGGCTGATGCCGTCGAGGACGAAGCCGTCGTCCGCGCCTTCGACGCGCAGCGACACGCTGGCCTCGCGCACGCTGTCCAGTGTGAAGCCATCATCGAACAGCCGCACGAACGGGCCGATCGCGCACGAGCCGTTGTTGTCCTTGCATTTGCCGAGCAGCAGCGCCGAGCGGCCTTCGATGTCGCGCAGGTTCACGTCGTTGCCGAGCGTCGCGCCCACCGGCCGGCCGTCGCTGGCAACCGCGAGCACGATCTCCGGTTCGGGGTTGTTCCAGACCGATACCGGCAACAGCCCCACGTCCGCGCCGAAGCCCACCGCCGACATCGGCTGCGCCTTCGAGAACACTTCGGCATCGGGGCCGATGCCGACTTCCATGTATTGCGACCACGCGCCGCGGCGCTCGAGTTCCGCCTTCAGCCGCATCGCGGCGTCCGAGCCCGGCACGATCTTCGACAGATCGGTGCCGATGGTGGCCGTGATGGTCGCGCGCACGTCCGCTGCTTTCACCGGGTCGCCGCCGGCCTGTTCCTCGATCACGCGCTCGATCAGGCTGACGGCGAAGGTCACGCCGCAGGCCTTGATGGCCTGCACGTCGCACGGTGCGAGCAGGTGGGTCGCGCCGCGCGTGCCGTCGAGCGCCGCCTGCAGCAGCGGCTCGACGCGGCCGAGCGATTCGCCGGGCGCCGTGCGCGCGAGGGCGGCGGCGTCGGGGCGGTCGAACAGGTCCGCGGTGGTCGGTACGGTGCGCGTGATGTCGATCACTTCGCCGTCGCGCACGGCAACGACGCTCGGGCCCGCATGGGCGCCGTCGTGCCGCCACACACGGCCGATCAGCAGCGCTTGCGCCAGGTCGTGCGGCAGGCAGTCGGAAACGGAAAGAGTACGCATGGTCAGCTCGGCAAGGGTCGTGGGCAGGAGGGTCAGTGCGAATGGCGCGGGTTGCCGCGTTGTTCGATCACCTTCAGGTACAGCGTGGCCGGTTCGAGGCAGCCGCCGGTGGACAACTGGCCGACGAACTGGCGATAGAGTGCCTGCCACGGCGTTTGCGCCTGCGGCACCGTGCAGCTCGCCGTCTCGCGACGGCGCGCGAGTTCATCCTCGTCCACGAGCACGTCGACGCTGCGGCGATTCAGGTCCACGCGAATGCGGTCGTTCGTGCGCAGCAGCGCCAGGCCGCCGCCGACCGCCGCCTCGGGCGACACGTTCAGGATCGACGGGCTGGCCGACGTGCCGCTCTGGCGCCCGTCGCCCAGGCAGGGCAGCGAGCTCACGCCGCGCTTCACGAGTTCGGCCGGCGGCGCCATGTTGACGACTTCCGCGCTGCCCGGATAGCCGACCGTGCCGCAGCCGCGAATCACGAGGATGCAGCGCTCGTCGATGTTCAGCGCGGGATCGTTGATGCGCGCGTGGTAGTCCTCGGGGCCTTCGAACACGATCGCGCGGGCCTCGAACGTGTTCTCCGCGCCCGGCTCGGCCAGATAGGTCCGGCGGAACGCTTCACCGACCACCGACATCTTCATGATCGCGCTGTCGAAGAAGTTGCCCGACAGCACCATGAAGCCCGCGCCATGCTTGAGCGGTGCGTCGGGCGTGCGGATCACGTCGCGGTCGGCGTCGGGCGCGGTGTCGGCGATCTCGCCGATCGCGCGGCCGGACACGGTCGCGCAGTCGCGCCGCAGCAGGCCAGCCGCATCGAGCTGGCGCAGCACCGCAGGCACGCCGCCGGCGCGGTGGAAGCTCTCCCCGAGGTACTCGCCAGCGGGCATGCAGTTGACGAGCAGCGGCACCGATTCACCGAGGCGCTGCCAGTCGTCCAGGCCCAGTTCGACGCCCATGTGGCGCGCGATCGCGATCAGGTGCGGCGGGCAGTTGGTCGACGCGCCGAGCGCGGACGCGACGACGATCGCATTCTCGAAGGCCGCGCGCGTCATGATCGTCGACGGGCGCACGTCTTCGCGCACGAGCTCGACCGCGCGCTTGCCGGTGGCGTACGCCATCTGGCCGCGCTCGCGGTACGCGGCGGGGATGCTCGCGCAGCCCGGCAACGACAGGCCGAGCGCCTCGGCCAGGCTGTTCATCGACAGCGCCGTGCCCATGGTGTTGCAATGGCCGATCGACGGCGACGAAGCCGTGGTCAGCTGCATGAAGCCTTCGTAGTCGATCTCGCCGGCGGCGAGCAGGTTGCGCGCATGCCAGATCACCGTGCCCGAGCCGACGCGCTTGCCGTCGTGCCAGCCGTCGAGCATCGGCCCGCCCGACAGCACGATCGCCGGCAGGTCGACGGTCGCGGCCGCCATCAGGCAGGCGGGCGTGGTCTTGTCGCAGCCGGTGGTCAGCACCACGCCGTCCAGCGGGAAGCCGTGCAGCACTTCCACCAGCCCGAGGTACGCAAGGTTGCGGTCGAGCGCGGCGGTCGGCCGGCGGCTTTGCTCGGCCAGCGGATGCACGGGGAATTCCATCGGAATGCCGCCCGCATCGCGGATACCCGCCTTCGTGCGCTCGGCCAGTTCGATGTGGTGGCGGTTGCACGGCGCGAGGTCGCTGCCCGTCTGCGCAATGCCGATTACGGGGCGGCCCGATTGCAACTCCTCGCGCGTCAATCCGTAGTTCATGAAGCGCTCGACATAGAGCGCGGTCATGTCGGCATGCGCGGGATCGTCGAACCATTCCTGGCTGCGCAGGCGGCGCGGTGGCTGTGACATGGCGGGCTGTCTCCGAAGGGCCTCGTTCATTGTTGCATGCCGGATTGGTACCGGTAACATCGAGTGGATGTTAGCACGGGGTTTTTGCGTGGCGGAAGGGAATTTTTGGGTGCGGGTGGCGCAGGGGACGGAGAAAGCGCCGTGCGCGGTGCACCGGTTTCCATCCAGTCGAACGGCACCGTATCGACGCGCATTGGCCGTCAACGCGGCCTTTCGTTCATGCGATGGCGGGGCGGCGTAAGGGCAGGGGGCGGTACGCAATCGCGTCGTTCGCGCGCGTCTCGAGCGCACGCCGGTGCTCGCCGGTTCTCGCCGGGCGCGACCGGGCCGGTCGCCGGCCCGTCACGCGCTTTCGCGCGCGACGATCGTGTAGTCGATACGGATGCTTTGCGATTCGACCGGCTCGCCGCTGTCGCGCGCCTGCAGTGCCGCCAGCAGTGCCTCGCCCGTGCGCAGGCCGATGCCGTATGCGTCGACCGATACGGTCGTGATGGCAGGGTGGCAGCATGCGGCCACTTCGAAGTTCCCGAAGCCGGCCACCGCGATGTCCTCGGGCACGGACAGGCCGCGCCGGTGGCATTCCATGATCGCGCCGAATGCCGACATGTCGCTGACGCACATCACGGCATCGGTGTCCGGCCACTGCGCGAGCAGGGCCGCCATCGCGGGCCCGCCGTGGCTCATGGTGATCGGCGATTCGCCGAGCCGCACGACGCGCGGCTCACCAAGCTTCAGCGCCTTGATCTCCGCCTGGTATCCCTTGAGCCGGTCGAGGCCGCGCCGATCCAGCTCGCTCGCGCCGCCCAAAAAGCCGATGCGCCGGTAGCCGCGCTCGGCCAGGTGGCGCACCATCGCCCGGGCGGCGCGCACGTTCGAGAAGCCGACGGCGGTGTCGATCGGACGCGTGGGCAGGTCCCACATCTCGACCACGGGAATGGCCGAGCGTTCCAGCACCTTGCGTGTCGCATCGGTGTGCTGCGCGCCCGTCAGCGCGATGCAGCGCGGCTGGTGCCGCAACATCGAGCGCACGAGCCGTTCCTCGCGTTCGAGATCGTAGTCGGTGTCGCCGAGCAGCAGCTGGAGACCTTCGGGTTCGAGCGCATCGGTCAGGCCGCGCACGGTGTCGGAGAAGTTGGAACTCGACAGCGACGGCACCAGCACCGCGACGAATTCCGAGCGCCCCGACGACAGCGCGCCGGCGGCCGCGTCCGCCACGTAGCCGAGCTGGTCGATCGCCGCGCAGACCCGCGCGCGCGTCTCGGCGGCCACGCTGTGGCCGGCGAGCACGCGCGACACCGTCATCTTCGATACGCCGGCGAGGCGCGCTACGTCGGACATGCGGGGCGGCCCGGCAGGCCGGACGGCGGTGGGACTGGGCATCGGAATCGCGATCGGACGGAAGCTGGAAAGGCTACATCATACCGGTGCCGCAGCCGCGTTCATGCGTGCCGCGCCGCCCCGTCGCGGCGATGCGCGCACTAGGGAAACCACGCGTTCCCCGGCGCTTGTACGCGCCGGTTGACGCGTGCTACCTTCCAACGCGTTACCGGTATCAGTGCGTCGATTGCTCCCCGCTGCCTCATCGGCGTTTTTTTTGCCACGGAATGTTATCGGTAACATCGATGTGTCGAAGAACCGCCGGTACGAAGAAGACCTACACAATCAGGAGACAGACCGATGCCATCCATTACGCAGGCCGCTGCCGCCCCGGCCGCGGCCGATTCATCCGACGACGCGCTGTATCGCAAGGTGATGCGGCGCATCCTGCCGCTGCTGCTGCTCTGTTACGTCGTGGCCTACCTGGATCGCGTGAACGTGGGCTTTGCGAAGCTGCAGATGCTCGACGACCTGAGCTTGAGCGACGGCGTCTATGCGCTCGGCGCCAGCATTTTCTTCTGGGGCTATTTCCTGTTCGAGATGCCCAGCAACCTGTTGCTGCACCGCTACGGCGCGCGCTTCTGGATCGCGCGGATCATGATCACGTGGGGCATCGTGTCGTCGTCGATGGCGTTCATCGTGCCGCTCGCGCAGTTCTTCCACGTGCAGACGTCCACGATGTTCTACGCGTTGCGCTTCCTGCTGGGCCTGTGCGAAGCCGGCTTTTTCCCGGGCGTCATCCTGTACCTGAACTACTGGTTTCCGGCGCGTCGCCAGAGCGTGGCCATGTCGGGCTTCCTGGTCGCGATCCCGCTGAGCCTCACGCTCGGCAGCGTGGTGTCCGGCTGGCTGATGGAGCACACGCACGGTTTGTCGGGCATGAGCGGCTGGCAATGGATGCTGCTGCTCGAAGGGCTGCCGTCGATCGTGGTGGCGTTCGTCGTGCTCGCGTGCCTCGGCGACGGCCCGCAGTCGGCGAAGTGGCTGTCCGGCGACGAAAAGGCGCGGCTGGCGCGCAACCTCGAAACCGAAGCCGCGCACAAGTCGCACAGCATCGGCGCCGCGCTGCGCAGCCCGCGCGTCTGGCTGCTCACCTTCATCCTGCTCACGTTCAACACCGGCTTTTACGGGCTGGCGTTCTGGCTGCCGTCGATCATTCGCGCGTCGGGCGTGCAGAGCCCGCTGCATATCGGTGTCCTGACTGCCATTCCGTACCTGACGGCCATCTTCGCGATGGTGTGGAACGCGTCGCACTCGCGCAAGACCGGCGAGCGCCGCCTGCACGCGGCGATTCCCGCGCTGATCGGCGGGGTCGGCCTGATCGCGAGCGCGGCGCTGGCGCACAACGTCGCGCTGTCGATCGTATTCCTGACCATCGCGACGTGCGGCATCCTCGCGCTGATGCCGATCTACTGGACCTTTCCGGGGCAGATCCTGTCCGGCACCGCGGCGGCGGCCGGCATTGCGCTGATCAACGCGGTGGGCAACCTGTCCGGGTTCACGGGCTCGATGATCACCGGCATCGCCAAGCAGATGACCGGCGACATCAACAACGGCACCTATGCGCTGGGCGCGTGCCTGCTGGTCAGCTGCATATTGATCGCGACGATTCCGCGCGACATCCTGCAGCCGCCGGCGGCGCGGTAGGGCCTTCGGCCGGGCCGGGCATCGCGCTGCCCGGCGTCGGATGTCTCACGTCACGTGAATCGTCGCAAGCAGGACTTTCGGCAAAAAGAGGATCGCGTGTGAGTTCGCTCGCCCCCCCACACGCGGCATGCCGGATGCCTCGAGCCACGGACACCTGGCGCACGACCCGGCTGTCTCATAGGCGGCCGTCATGCGTCCTCCAGCGCGAAGCGCACCTTGTTTCCGAGCGTGCGCAACCGTTCGACCGGTTCGTTCGAGAACACGAAACGGACATACTGCTCGCCGTGTGCGACGCCCCATCCGGTCATCGCCGTCGCACATACGCCGCGGCGCAGCAACCGCTCCGACATCTGCGATCCGGTCAGGCCGAAGTCGGAGACACGCAGCAGCATCGACCAGCCGCCCGCCGGCATGCCGAACGGGAGCCCGGACAGTTCGGCGGCGATCGTGTCACGCCGCCTTTCGAGTTCGCTCACGTAGCCGGGCAGATCGGACGCGGAATGCTCGAGCGCGACCGCCGCAGCCTCCTGAGCAATGCCGACCGGCACCACGACATTGGCAAGCGACACGGCCACCAGATCGGGAATCAGCCATTCCGGCGCGACGATCCAGCCGACCCGCCAGCCAATCATGCGCAGCTCCTTCGACGCCGCGCCGACCGTCACCGTACGCTCGGCCATGCCGGGCAGGCCGGCGGGATGGATGACCGTGCGCCCATCGAACAGCAGCCGCTCCATCGCACTGTCGAGGATCAGCAGCAGATCGTGCTGCACACACAGGCTCGCGATCCGTTGCCAGTCGGACGCCTCGAAGACACCGCCCGAAGGCATCGACGGCGACATCAGCAGCATGGCCCGCGTTTTCGGGCCGATTGCCGCCCGCAGCGCGGCCTGGTCCAGCTTCCATTCGCCGCCCGGCGTGAAGGCGAACGGAACCTGCCGCGGCACGCCGCCCGCCAGGCGGACGCGGTTCAGCAGGCCCGCGTACGTCGGATCGGTGACGATCACTTCGTCACCGGTCTCGACGGTGGCAAGCAGCGTGTTCAGAATGCCGGAGAGCCCGCCCGCCGACACCACCACCTGGTCGGCCGTGAAGCGCTGCCCCGAAAGCGCCGACACGTGGGCGGCAGCGCTCGCGCGCAGCCGATCCTGACCGACGAACGGCAAATAGGAGTTGGCCGAGTCTCGCTCGATGGCCTCCCGGGTGAAGGCGAGCGCCTCCGCAGTGGGCGGGATGTCGGTATCGAGATTTTCGAGCCGCAACAGGTCGACGTCGGCATGATCGGCGATCGAACCCATGCGATCGACGCCGATGCCGGCAATGTGCTGCAGACGCTCAGGACGGTGGTGGCGCATCGAGCCTCCGAGTTTGTTACAATTTAATAGATAATATATGCATGGTGGTCGGCATGAACTTTGAAGTCAAGGAAGATCGCTCGCTGGCCGATCGGATCGCTGCCGCGTTGGCGGACCGCATCATCTCGGGCGTCATCGCGCCGGGCGAGTGGCTGCGTCAGGACCACATCGCGGCCGAGTTCGGCGCGAGCCACGTGCCGGTACGCGAGGCGTTCCGGCGGCTGGAAGCGCAAGGGTTGGCCGTGGTGGAACCGCGAAGGGGCGTGCGGGCGGCGCCGCTCGAGCCGGCGGACGTGCTTGAATTGGCCAAGATGCGCGCTGCTTTCGAGGCGCTGGCGCTGCGCGAGGCGATGCCCGCTCTCGACGCCCGTGCGTTGGATGAACTCGATGCGATCCTCGATCAGGAGTCGGCGGCGCGCGGTATCGCCGTGCTCGGCACGCTGAACCTCAGGTTTCATCGCGCATTGACCGCGCGGTGCGGGATGCCGCGGCTCATCGACGCAATCGGCGACATGCATCGGGCCAGTTCGCGGCATCTTTACGCGACGTGGCAGCAACTCGACTGGCAGGATCGCTCGAACGACGAGCATCGGAACATCGTTCAGGCGATACGCGACGGCGATGTGGACGCGGCGTGTGCGGCGCTGTCCGCGCACATTCTGGCTGCGGGGGATGCGCTGGCTCAGGCGTTGGGTAGTCGGTAGGCACGGGGGCAAGCTGGCGTCGTCGAGTGGTCGCAAAGGCCGGGTTTGGGAATGGCTGCATCCGACGAATGCCGAGGCTGCGCGATCGATGCTGCAACGCTATCCCGCAGGCGAGACGGCGGCCGAGCCAACGTGACTCTTGGCCTCCTGTCCGGCAGGTGGCAGAGACGGGTTGCAGGCCCGTAACTGCGTCGGTGTTTCACAACTGAATCATTCGCGCCGATCTTCCCCCATTCCGTTTGCATCCGCTTGCAGGTGCGTTGCGCCGTCGACTGAGCGTCGACGCTTCACGGTTCAAGTCTGAAACATTTCCCCCCTCTCATGCCTTCCTTCATCGGTGTCGCAAGACGCTGTCCCCGCGCGTCAACCGTGTGCGACCGATGGTGCGCAATTTGCTTGTTCGCTGACCGTGCATGGGGGAACGCATGCGGGAAGAAGCAATGAGAGCGCGTCGAACATCGCGTCAGTTTCTTATACGGGGAACAAGAATCATGAATCGACCACACTGGAAGCAGCAGCGGGGCGTTGCGGTTGTTGAATTCGCATTGGTGCTCCCTTTGCTGCTGTTGATCCTGTTCGGCATTGTCGAATTCGGTCTCGTTATGTTCGACCAGGCCGTCATAACCAACGCGAGCCGCGAAGGTGCGCGAGCCGGGATCGTTCTGAAATCCCCTAAAGCTTCCACGACGGATATTCAGAATGTCGCGCTCAATTACTGCCAGACTCACTTGATCAGCCTGGGTAGCGCGTCAACGCCTACCGTCGCCGTTCCGTCGGGTCAGGGCGGGAGTTTCGGCACGCCGCTCACGGTGACGGTCACGTATAAATTCACCGGCCTGGCTCTAGGTTCGTGGATCGGGCCATTGACCAAGCTGTTGACCTTGACAGCGACCACCGTCATGAACAACGAGTGAGGAGCCGGCCATGGATCACACTCGTTTCCGAGGTGGGCGGTCATCGCGCACGTGCAGACATTCGAAGTACGCTGGCCTCGCTTCGAAGCGCCGCCGGGATCAGCGAGGCGCGGTAGCGATAACGGTCGCTGTCTTGCTGACGATACTGCTCGGTTTTGGTGCGCTGGCGATCGACGTCGGCTATCTTTTTGTCGTGCGCAACGAGCTTCAGAATGCCGCCGACGCTGCAGCGTTGGCCGGTGCGCCATGTATCTATCCGCGAGCGCAATGCGGCAACACGAAGTCGACGGCTCCCGATTGGGCCACGGCCCAGGCGCAGACGGTACAGAGCGTCTCGTTGAACAAGTCGTCAAATGTGACGCTGGTCGGATACGCGACCGATGTGACGTACGGCTATTGGGACGTGACGGGGAGCGTCAAGGGTCTTCAAACCACCATGCCGGCGTCGCCGGCCGTCGGCGAGCCGGCCGTGCAAGTCGTCGTCACGCGTTCCGGAACGAAAAACGGTGGCGGCGTTCCTTCCTTTCTGGCGAAGGTCTTAGGTTTTCAGTCGGTACCCGAGAGCGCGGTGGCTGTCGCGGTTATTTCGGACCCCGGAAATGTCGGCACCGGCGCGCTCTTCCCGGTTGCGATGACGAAATGCATGTACGACCAGTATTGGGATTCGACGAACGGAAAACCCAAGGTCGCAACCTCCACGACGCCGCCTGGCCCTGGTCAACCCAATCAGGTCGCCGGTCAGCCGTACACCTTTTACGTGACCTCGTCCTACCATGCCGGGCCTTGCGAGGCGAGTCAGTGGACGACGTTCGATACCACCGCCAATGATGTGCCGACGGTGCGGAACCTGATAGCCAGCGGCAATCCGAATCCGGCAGCGGTCGGATCGCCGAGCGGCGTTTGCTCGACCGCTGACAACACGTGCACGTATATCCAGCCCGGCACGAAGACGACACTGTATTCGTCCGTCAACGCGTGTAGTGCGGCCGGCACGAAGGCCTGTGAATATGTGCTGATCCCGATTGTTCAGGATCTCACGACGTCGTCCTACGAGCGGATTCTGGCATTTGCATGCGTGCACATTGACGGCGCGAGTGGCGGGAGTGCGAAATACATCCAGATGGAGATGAGCAACAATCCGGACAAATGCCAGGCATCAGGGGCGGGTGGCATCGGGGCCAACTACGGCGCGTACTCGCCTGCGCGCCTGGTCGAATGAGCGAAAGGAGATCACCGACATGTCGATCGGCCCGGGCACCGGTGAGCGGCCGTTCGATCCGCAACGACAAACGATGATTGCCGCATGCCCCATCCAGTGCCTGTATGCAGGGTATGCATGAAGCTTGACCGAATGCCGCCGCCAGGCCCGCGCGGCGGTTCAATCACCGAAACTGCCGGGCGCGTTTACGCCGCTTTGGCTGCCGCCTCCTTTGCGAGCAGACGCTGCGCCTGCGTGTCACCTTTTCCTGCTTCCTGCGCGGTTTGAACCGAGGTCTCCGTTGCTTCCGCCAGCATCGCGCGCGCGGCGCTGCTGATGTTGACCGTATACGACGACGTGGACGTGCTGGTGCTTGATCCAGCGGCCGAAGAAGCGGTTGCTCTCGCGGCCGGAGCCGTCGACGCCGACCCCGAAGTCGATGCAACCGACGGACCCGGTGCCTGCGCAGTACTTTGACTGATTGCCTGGATGGATATCCGATTCTCCCGATAGAAAAGGTGTGTACTGCGTTCCTTTTATCGGCGTCGATTCATGAAACATGCGCAGTATATTTTTGCCGTTTGTAGCCGTTCTTAATCATCTGTTAAGAAATGGCGACAATCGGTCTCGTGCTGCGTCTCCAGGTCAAGGCCATCGGGTGAGCCGGTTGCTTTCGATTATTGCGCATGCGGTGGCGGCGACCTGTCATGCGCCTGGCTAACTGTGCGTCACGCCACGAGCAGACAAACGGCAGCGTGTACCTTAGACTCTTGCCGCAATGACCATTGAGTGGCTGGAGGCTTCGTCAACGAGAGCATCCGCGAGACGCATCCGGTTCAGGGACGACATCGCCTTTGTCCATCTGACCAGCATCCGAGCGAGTCTCGAAAGGTTGGGCAACCGTATGGAAGCGTTGCTGCGGCAAAGCCGCTCGGCCGACGCGGTGAAGCCTGTGAACGATGGAAGTATCCAAGGATGCTGTATGGCGACCAAGCTGTCATTTGAAGTTCTCGAAGTTTTGGATGCAATTGACCGGACCGGTACATTCGCCGATGCGGCCGAGTGGTTGCATAGAGTTCCGTCCACGCTCACTTACCTCGTGCAAAAGCTGGAAAGCGACATGGATGTCGAGCTGTTCGATCGCAGCGGCAGACGGGCGAGACTCACGGAAGCGGGTCGTGCTGTTGTGGAAGATGGGCGTCGACTTTTAGACGCGGCCCGACGCCTGGAGGTCAAAGCAAAAGGTATTCGAGACAGTTGGGAATCGGAGCTTCGACTGTGCGTCGATGCAATCTTGCCGATCCGGTCCTTATGGCCGTATGTCCATGCCTTCTACGACCTGGAGATGAATACCCAGCTCAGTCTTTCCACCGAGGTGCTTGGGGGCGTGTGGGATGCCCTGGTAACGCGGCGTGCCGATCTCGCGATAGGGGCGTTCGGCGAGCCGCCGCATGCCGCCAATATTGCGGCCCGGCCAATCGGAACCATCCGGCACGTTTTCGTCGTGGCACCGGACCATCCACTCGCCCGCATGCCCGAGCCGTTGGAGAGCGAAACGATCGCAAGATATCGGGGTGTCGTCATCAGTGACACTTCTCGCGAACTGCAACCGCAATCTGTGGCCACCCGTGACGGACAGCCTCTGATCATCGTGCCGACGCTCGCAGCTAAACTGCAAGCGCTGTGCGAAGGTATCGCTGTCGGGATGCTGCCCGATCTCGTAGCGAAAGAACCGATACACGAAGGCAGGCTGGTCGCGCGTCGCATCGTGGGTGTGCGCGAGTTCACGAATGGCTACCTCGCCTGGCGCGAGGACAAGGTGGGGAACGCCTTGAACTGGTGGATTGCGCAACTGGACAGCGCCGATCTGCTTGAACGGCTCCTGACGCCGCGTCAAGAGAGTAAAGGGCAGCCCGGGGCGCCTGCTTGCGCAGTCCGTTACCAAAGCGCGTAGTGACAGCCCATCAGTGCGACTGTCTGAGGACCTTCGCCCGTGCATGCAGTTGGACGTTCGAAGGTCAGCTTGGCACTGAACCTTGCTCCAACGGCGGTAGTGGATCGATTGATCGCCATGTCCTCCACGAGCAATCGACAACCTGGAACTATACTGGGCAACCTGGAGGCTTCAATGACCGATCACGACAGACTGCATCCACTCCGTCCGCTCCTGAAAAACTGGGTTTGGGAGCATGGCCGAATCGGGACTCGCTATCTCGACTGCGTAGATGGCGAAATCAGGTTTGACGAGGGCAAGAAGTCGCATTTCGCGGCCGAGAAATATATCTATGTGCCCCTTGGCAAGGGCGCTGAAGACGATGCATCTGCGGAGGGTCCTGCGATCCACGAGGCCGGACTTGCCCGGTTTTTGCGGGCCGCGCAGTTGGGTACGCCGGAGGAAGCCGGTTCCGTAGCGGATGTCCAGCGCGCAGTGCAGGACTGCGTGGAGATTGGCCTGTTCAGCGCATATCAATGGGAGGCTCGAAAGGCGTTTGCCCGATACGCGCAGGAACCCATGTTCGATGACGAGATACGCGCGGCGGTTGTCGACGACATCCGGCGAATTTACGCCGGCGTGCGGGAGCAACTGGCGCTGTACGATTTCAGTGTGCTTCACGGCTTGCCCATGCCGCTGCTTATCGGCGACACGCCTTTCATCGACTGGCGCGTGCGTGCCAGCCCGGCACTTCCGTTTGTATCGCTCCCGCTGGGACCTTACTGCCTGCTGGTGGGCGCGCCGTCAGGCAGGAAAAGCCGAATCGCCCCGGTCGTCTGGAAGGCCGCTGCCGCGATGGGCCCGTTGAAGGATCACAACCGCCAAATCGAGGAGCAGGCACGTTTGTGGCTGGTAGCGACCACGGATGACCAACTCGTCGCGGCGCAAAGCCGTATTGCTGCCGCCATCGGCTCCAGGCAGGGGAGTGAGAAACCCTGACCGAAGTTGACCTTGAGCAGATCGTCGGCGGTGGCTGAGTGATGAGCGGTAGTCGGTTGCCTCGTCGGGCGGTTATTGCCTGCAACTATCGTCGGATCACCGGGTTTTCCTGTTTTTCCGTACGTTGCAATGCGGTAATGTCGCCATGCGGCCAGGAACGGTCGTTGGACTGCTGCCCGTAGATTGGCGATAATCCGGGCCACCAAAACGATAGGTATTTCGAAATGGCTGCTTCCCTCACGGCGTTGGCGTCGCATGGTATTCGACTCGAACTGAACACCTATGGGTCAGCGGGCGGCGAAGCCGATGTTCGGCAATGAAGCGGATAGACCACCTCGAAGAGATCATTCGAGACTCATTCGGTCTTTGGATCACAGGCCTCTTTGACTCAATTAGGCACTGGAATCCAACCTTTTCATTTGACGAATACAAGGCTGCGTTTTTTGACGTAGTCAGGCAATTGTTAGGGAAACGCTGATTTATTCGGCTCGGCGGTCATCGCAGACGTAGCCGAGGACGTTTAGAAGACAGCTCACGGAACGGACCCACGACGATGAAGAGGCAGATCGGCTTCGCGGAAGCGGAAATTGCAGGCAAGAAGCGAGTGACGAGGCGCCAACGCTTCCTGGAAGAGATGGAGAAGGTCGTTCCGTGGCAGCGCTTGCTGTCGGCCATCGAACCGCACTATCCGAAGGGCACGCGAGGTCGCCCGCCGATTGGCCTTGAGCGGATGCTGCGAATCTACTTCGTGCAACAGTGGTACGGACTGTCGGACGAAGGACTGGAAGACGCGCTGTATGACAGCATCACGCTGCGAGCCTTCGCCGGCATCGATCTGGCGATCGAGAACGTGCCTGATGCAACCACGCTGTTGAAGTTCCGGCGCCTGCTGATCGAACACGAACTGACACGGAAGTTGTTCGACGAGATTGGCATCTCGCTGTGCGAGCGTGGGCTGATGATGAAGGAAGGCACGCTGGTTGACGCGACGATCATTGAAGCGCCGCCGTCGACCAAGAATGCCGGGAAGAGCCGTGACCCGGAAATGCATCAAACGAAGAAGGGCAACGAATGGCACTTTGGCATGAAAGCCCACATTGGCGTCGACGCCGACTCGGGCCTGATTCACAGTGTGGTTGGCACGGCGGCCAACGTGTCGGATGTATCGCAAGCTCATGCCCTGCTGCACGGGCATGAAGAGCAGGTGTTCGCCGACGCGGGCTACATTGGCGTCGACAAGCGCGAGGAAATGGCGGGCAAGGCCGTGAAGTGGCACGTCGCTGCCAGGCGGGGAAAGATCAAGGCGATGCAAGAAGGAGCGCTGAAGGACCTGGTGATCGCGCTCGAGCGAACCAAGGCGCAGATCCGTTCGCGGGTTGAGCATCCGTTTCATATCGTCAAGAATCTGTTTCAGCATCGCAAGACCCGATACAAGGGCTTGGCCAAGAACACCGCGCAACTGTTCAGCCTGTTCGCTCTGGCGAATCTGGTGATTGCGCGAAATCTGTTGCGATCGGTCCATGGGAGCAGTCCGTCATGCGTATGAAAAATGCGAGCAGGGGAGGCTCGCTTACGCGCCAAATTCACTGAATTGAGCGCCGATTCGCTTCGTCATCCAGAAAATTTGAAGCCATCTCGCCTGCAACTTCGGAAGTTGGTCCATTGATCAGCGTTTCCTTAGATGACGGTAAGATCATGTTCATCGCCCCAGGAGCAGACTGCTATATATCTCCTGCGAATCCACGTCCCCGATATACCATCTACGATCGAGATGCCCAGTGGCACGAGACGCCCGAAGAAATTATTCGCCAGCTCCGGGTTCAATGGCCGAGTCACGTGTGTGATGCAAACGATGTAGAGCTGACTGTCTATTTCTACACGATCCCAGGCGTAATCTGGGTCGGCGAGGGCGGAAAACTATACGCCTCATAGAGAGCCAATAGACTGTTGAATGACCGCTCCCAGAAAACACGAAGGCCTGTTCCGGATCGCAATGAGACGGGTCATCCGTCCCAGTGCGGCCGGGAAGCGACGTTCCGACGTAACAATCGTACGCCCACGTATGGACGGTCATGCCTGTTGCATCATGCCCAAGCAGTCAAGCACTGCATGAGTCTGGCCGCCGCTGCCGTAAGCCAATTATTTTGGCGTCTGATACATTCAGTTGGAATCCATTTCGGGGATACGTCATGAAGCTTCGTACCGTGTATTTGAAGGTGAGTGATATGAGGAAGTCCACTTCTTTCTGGGAGCGACTTCTCGGATATGAACCGCTTAAGCAGTCCGACAAGTGGACTGAATTCATGATCGGCACAAACAGACTGGGCCTTTTGTTAAACGATTTTGGAGATGAGATAAAAGGTAGCAGCTCCGTGCCTGTATTTGAGTTCGAAGAGAATGCGCTTCACGAATTCGTGAAGCGGGCAACAGAAAACGGAGCCTCCGTCGTGATGGACGGATTGAAGATCGAGTCCATGAAAAGCATCGTATTGAGCAGCCCGGACGGACACGAGTTCGAGCTTTGCATGTGCCGCAACTAACCAACAGCTTTTCAGTTGGTCGCATCGACGGCACCCCGTGGCGTGACATCTTCATCTCGATCGACGGCTCACGACGCGCTGCGTCGCGCCCGCCGCAACTGCAGCCACAGTGCCGATATCAGGAAATAGGCGGCGCCTACCGCCGCGTAGCCCGCGATCTTCACGATAGCGGGCGGCATGGACGCGTGACTTTGGGCGATGAACAGCACGCCCGCGAGCGCGGATTGCGCGCCGCTCAGGATCATCGCCCACTGCGCGCCGACCTGTTTCCAGCGGCGCAACGCCGTGCCGAGCTGCAGCAAGCCGGAAAGAATCGCCCAGATGCCGAACACCGTGAGCACCGCATGCATGCCGGCATTCAAAGCCGCAAAAACCGCCAGCGTCGTGGCCGCGCTGATCGCGACGTTGACCGCCTGGGTGCGGTTCGTCGCCGCTCCGCCGCTGCGGGCGAGGTCGACGAAATTGGCGAGCGCATCCCAGGCCGGATAAACGATCAGCAGGATCGCCGCGCCGGCCGCGCTCTGCCGGCCGACGGAAAATGCCAGCGCGACCCACAGCAGCGAGAATATCGCCCGGGAAAAGTAGTACCGTTTCAGCCATTGCGCGTCGGCGGGGGCACGGAATTCGGGGGAGTGATCAGCCATTTGCATTCCTTCATATATCGGATCGTCGTTCCGGCCGGCGTGCGGCGTGTCCGCCGTGCGGAGGTCGTGCCGACCGGATCTCCAGTGCACCGAGTATCGCGATCGTCGCGGCCGCCCGCCATCGGTCGGATGTCCGATGGCGAAGGCGCGCCCATCGCGCGCACCGGGCAACGGCCGAAATCGCTTCCGGCCGAATGCGCCGCGTAGCCGATCCGCACGCGCATGCACGGCGCGACGTCGTCGCGTATGATCGTTTTCCCGTTCCCGTGAATGCCCGCGCCCCATCCGATGCCCGACGCCGAAGCCCGTCACGCCCCGCTGCGCATATTCGACGCCGTCCGCGCGCTGGCCTTCATCGGCGATCTCAGCATGGGGCAGCCGACCGATCATTCGCTGCGCACCGGCTGGCTGGCGGCACAGCTCGCGCACGCGGCGGGCTTCGACGCATCGGTGTGCGACACGGCCCGCGAAGTGGCGCTGTTGCGCTGGTCGGGCTGTACCGCGAACGCCGCGGGTTTCGCTCAGGCGTTCGGCGACGATGTCGCGATTCGCGCCGCGATGCTCGAGAACCGGCCCGGCCTCGCCGAAGCGGTCGGCCGCGCCGGCGCCGCGATGATCCCGCTCGCGCAAATCCACTGCGAAGTGTCGGGCGAAGTGGCGCGAATACTCGGCCTGTCCCACGCCACGGAAACCGCGCTGCGGCACATTTTCGAAAGCTGGGACGGCAACGGGCTGCCCGCCCGGCTCGCGCGGGAACAGGTGCCGGCCGCCGTGTCGATCGTCACGCTCGCGGGCGATCTCGACGTATTCAGCCGCACGTACGGCATCGAGCAGGCCATCGAATGGATCGGGCAACGCGCGGGCGCACGCTATCCGGGCGTGCTCGTCGAGGCGGCCGCGCACGACGCCGCGGGCTGGCTCGCGGCGCTCGATCACCTGCCGCCCGACGGTCTCGATGGCGCATTGGCCACGCCCGATATGCAAGGCGCGACCTCCGCCGAATTGATCGCGGACGTCATCGATCTGAAGCTGCCGTGGATGACCGGGTTCTCGCGTTCGGTCGCCGTGACGGCGGCCGCGTGTTACGAGCGCCTGTCGCCGGATGCGGCCGCGCGCGAACGCGTCTACCGCGCCGGGCTGATTCATGGCATCGGCAGGGCCGCCGTGCCGAACGACGTGTGGAACCTGCCGACGCGGCTGCCTGCAAGCGCATGGGAAAAGGTGCGGCTCGTGCCGTACTGGACGGAGCGCGCCGGCAGGCAGACCGGCGCGCTCGGTGAAGCGGCGGTGCTTGCGTCGTATGCGTACGAGCGGCAGGACGGTTCCGGTTATTTCCGCGGCGTGCGCGATGCGGCGCTGACGCTGGAAGCGCGCGTACTCGCGGCATCGCTGGCGTGGGTCGCGTTGCGCTCGGCCCGCCCATGGCGGGCGGCGCTCGACGATGCGGCCGCCGCCGGCCAATTGCAGGAAGAAGCGGCGCGCGGCCGGCTATGCGGCGACGTGGTCGCGGCGCTCGTCACGGGGGGCGCACCTGCGGCCCGGCGCATGGCCGCTCGCGCGTCGCACGACGGTCCGCGCCTGTCGCCACGGGAAATCGACGTCCTGCGGGCCATCTCCCGAGGGGCGAGCAACAAGCAGGTCGCGCAGGCGCTCTCGATGAGTCCGAGCACGGTGCGCACCCATGTCGAGAAGGCGTTTCGCAAGCTCGAATGCTCGACGCGCGCCGCGGCGACGCTCAAGGCATCGGCGATGGGGTTGCTTTGACGCGATCCGTGACGCTGATTCGCTTCCGCGTGCGCGGACGGACGGCCCGCGCCCGCCCAATCAATCCAGCCCGCCCTGGCACAGATACTTGATCGACAGGTAGTCGTCGAGCCCGTAGCGAGAACCTTCGCGGCCATAGCCCGACTCCTTCACGCCGCCGAACGGGGCGGCCTCGCTCGCGAGCGCGCCTTCGTTGATCCCGACGATGCCCGTTTCGAGCCGCGCCGACACGCGCGCGATGCGCCGCACGTCCTGCGTGTAGAAATACGCGGCGAGGCCGAACGGCGTGTCGTTGGCGGCGTCGACGGCGTCGTCCTCGGTGTCGAACCGGAACAGCGGCGCCACCGGGCCGAACGTTTCCTCGCACGTGAGCTGCATGTCGGCGCTCGCGTCGGCGAGCACCGTCGGCGCGTAGAAGTTCGGCCCCAGCTCGGTGAGGCGCTTGCCGCCCGTCAGCACGCGCGCGCCGCGCTCGACGGCATCGCCGACGTGCCGCGCGATCTTGTCCACCGCGCGCGCGTTGATCATCGGGCCGATCTGCGCGGCCGGGTCGGTCGCCGGCGCGACCTTCAGCGCGGCGACGCGCGCCGCGAGCTTCGCGGCGAACGCGTCGTACACGCCGGCCTGCACGTAGATGCGGTTCGGCGATACGCACGTCTGCCCGCCATTGCGGAACTTCGCGGCCATCAGCCCGTCGACCGCGGCGTCGAGCTCGGCATCGTCGAACACGATGAACGGCGCATTGCCGCCCAACTCGAGCGACAGCTTCTTCAGCGTCGCGGCCGAATCGCGCGCGAGCAGCTTGCCGACGGCCGTCGAGCCGGTGAACGTGATCTTGCGCACGCGGCTGTCGGCGAGCCAGTCGGCGGCCGCGTCGATGCCGCGCTCGCGCGACGCCGTGATCAGGTTCAGCACGCCTGCCGGCACGCCGGCTTCCTGCGCGAGGAACGCGAGCGCGAGCGCGGTGAGCGGCGTGTCCTCCGCGGGCTTCGCGACGACCGTGCAGCCGGCCGCTAGCGCCGGCGCGATCTTGCGCGCGATCATCGCGAGCGGGAAGTTCCACGGCGTGATCGCCGCGACGACGCCGATCGGCTCCTTCACCGCACTCAGCCGCTTGCCGCGCTGCTGCTGCGGAATGATGTCGCCGTACGTGCGCGTCGCTTCCTCGGCAAACCACAGCACGTACGACGCGCCGTACGCGACTTCGCCGCGCGCTTCCGCGAGCGGCTTGCCCTGTTCGCGCGACATCAGCTTCGCGAGATCGTCGGTGTTCGCGACGATCGCCGCGTGCCAGGCTCGCAGTGTCGCCGCGCGGTCGCGAGCGGGCGTCGCGCGCCAGGCGGGCAGGGCGCGTACCGCCGCGTCGGTGGCCGCGCGCGCATCGGCGGCGCCGCTGTCGGGTGCATGGGCAACGGTGTCGAGCCGCGCCGGATCGGTCACGGGGAAGCGGCTGCCGTCGAGCGCGTCGCGCCACGTGCCGTCGATCAGGTTGGCGGAGCGCAGGAGTTCGGTGCGGGTCAGCGAAAGCGGCATGGCAGGTCCTTGGATGAAGCGGTACGGCGACGACGGCGGCGCGGCACGCGCGCGACTGTCCCGTACGGACAGCGACGCTGCCGTATTCGCGGGGGCCGCGCGCGGCGCGTCAGTGACGTTCGCCGAACAGCGATTCGAGCGGGTAGTGCCGTTTGACGAACGGCGATTTGATGATCACGTAACTGAAATACTTCTCGATGCCGATGTTCTGCTCGAGCAGCCCTTCGACGATCGTCTGGTAATGGCTCACGCTGCGCGTGATGAACTTCAGCAGATAGTCGTAGCCGCCGCTCGCGAGGTGGCATTCGACGATCTCGTCGACGTTGCGGATCGCCGCGACGAAGCGGTCGAAATCCTCGCGTCGATGGTCGGCCAGCGTGACTTCGGTGAACACGACCTGCACGTCGCCGAGCTTCTCGAGCTGGATATGCGCGCCGTACCCGCCGATGTAGCCGGCCTTCTCGAGCCGCTTCACGCGGATCAGGCAGGGACTGGGCGACAGCCCGACCGCATCGGCCAGTTCGACGTTGGTCATGCGGCCGCGCTTCTGCAACTGGGAGAGGATGCGCAGGTCGATGCGATCCAGCTTGCTGTCCGTCATGTTCACGTGAGTCGGGAGTCGGAAAAATGGAATGTCCGGTTACTTTAGAGTCGAAAGATATCCGCCACAAGCCCGGCTTTCCCTTGGCCCGTCAGGCCGGCAGCGCGTGCGCGGCATCGAGCGCGCGCTGCACGCCCGCGTCGGCCAGCACGTCGTCGAGCGTCTTGCGCACGCGCTCGAACAGCAGGTCGAATTCGCCCGCGGTGAAGCTCAGCGCCGGCGCGAAGCCGAGCACGCCGTCGCCGAACGCGCGGAAGACGATGCCGTTCGCATAGGCGGCCGCCGCGATCTTGTCGGGCACGTTCAGTGCCGGATCGAAGCGCGTCTTGTGCGCCTTGTCGGTCACCAGTTCGAGCGCGCCGAGCAGGCCGACCGAGCGTGCGTCGCCGACGAGCGGATGCGCGCGCAGCGCGTCGAGGCCCGCGGCAAAGCGGGGCGCCATCGCCTGGCCGTTCGCGAGCAGCCCGCCTTCGTGATAGAGCTTCAGCACCTCGAGGCCGATCGCCGCGCTCACCGGATGCGCGGAATACGTATGGCCGTGGCCGACCACCGGCGAATCGGTGCGGCTGCCCGCGATCCCTTCGTAGACCTCGTCGGACATCAGCACCGCGCCCATCGGCGCATAGCCGGCGGTCAGCCCCTTCGCGACGGTCATCAGGTCGGGATCGACCTGTTCGGCCTCGCACGCGAACAGCGGGCCCGTGCGGCCGAAGCCGGTGATCACCTCGTCGGCGACGAACAGGATGCCGAGGCGCCGGCACGCGTCGCGCATCGCCTTCAGCCAGCCGGCCGGCGGCACGATCACGCCGCCGGAGCCCTGCACGGGCTCGCAGAAGAACGCGGCGACGTTGTCCGCGCCGAGTTCGGCGACCTTCGCTTCGAGCGCGGCGACCGACGCGGCGATCAGCGCCTGCGGATCGCTGCCGAGCGGATGGCGATACGGGTAGGGCGACGGAATATGGTGCTGGTCCGCGCGCGGCAGGTCGAAATGGCGGTGGAACGCCGGCAGCGCGGTGAGGCCGGCGCCGATCGACGACGAGCCGTGATAGCCGCGCTCCAGCGCGATCATGTGCTTTTTCGACGGGCGGCCGGTCGCATTGAAATAGTGCGTGATGAAGCGGATCGCGGAATCGACCGCGTCCGAGCCACCGAGCGTGAAGTACACACGATTCAGCGACGGCGGCGCGAGCGCGGCGAGGCGTTCGGCGAGTTCGATCGCCGGCTGCGAGCCGAAATGGAAATAGCCGGTTGCGTACGGCAACTTGGCCAGCTGGTCGGCGGCAGCTTTCACGATGCTGTCGCGGCCGTAGCCGACGTTCACGCACCACAGGCCCGAGAACGCGTCGAGCAGCGTATGGCCGGCGGCGTCGCGCAGGAATACGCCGTCCGCGGATTCGAGCACGGTGACGCCGCGCGCTTCGTGCGCACGGTAGTTGACGACGGGGTGGATCAGGTGTTGACGATCAGCTTCGATCAGCGCGGCTTGGTTCATGGCAGGCAGGACTCTCGTCAGGTGTCAGCGGTGAGGTCATGCTAACGGGCGACAAATCCGGATGCGTCTTCAATTTGCTGCCCGAAACGTATGCGCGCGGCGTTTGCACGGGGCGCTTCGGCATTTTCTGCTGCGCGCCCCGTGCGGCCGGACATCGACGTCAGTAGCCGCGCGCGCGATCGACGACGCCGATCATCGGCTGCCCCGCGCGATGGCGCGCGAGGTTCGCGAGCACCGCATCGACCGCGGTGTCGGGCCGCGTCGCGCTCGCGATGTGCGGCGTGATGCGGATGCGCGGATGGACCCAGAACGGATGGCCGGCCGGCAACGGTTCGGGGTCCGTCACGTCGAGGATCGCGCTGTCGACGCGGCCGCTCGCGAGCGCCGCGAGCAGCGCGGCTTCATCGAGCTGCGGGCCGCGCCCGACCTGCACGAGCGACGCGCCGGCCGGCAGCGCGTCGAACACGCGCGCGCCGAGCAGCCCGCGCGTGCTGTCGGTCAGCGGCAGCAGGCAGATCAGGATGTCGGTGCGGGCCAGGAACGCGTCGAGTGCCGCGTCGCCCGCGTAGCACTCGATGCCGTCGAGCGAGCGCGGCGTGCGGCTCCAGCCGGCGCACGGGAAACCGAAGCGCCGCAGCGTGTCGAGCACGGCGTGGCCGAGCGTGCCGAGCCCGAGCACGCCGACGCGCCGCGATGCCGCCGCGCGCACCGGTTTCTCGTGCCACACCTGCTCGCGCTGCTGCGCCGCATAGTCGAACAGGTCGCGATGGATCGTCAGCACGGCCTGCGTCACGTATTCGACCATCCCTTCGACGATGCCCGGCTCGATCATCCGCACGACGGGGATGTGCGACGGCACGCGCGACAGGTCGAACTGGTCGATGCCGGCGCCGACCGAGAACACGACTTCGAGATTCGGCAACAGCGCGACCGGATCGTCCGGCGGCTGCCAGGCGGCGAGATAGCGGACGGCCGCGGCGTCGCCGAGGTCCGGCCAGATCCGGAACGGCAGGTCGGGCGCCTGTTGCGCGAAGCGTGCCGCCCACTGCGCGCCGCGCACCGGGTCGGCCTTGTAGAGAAAGCTCATCGTGTGTCCCGTTCAGCCGAGCGCCTGGCTCACGATCGCGAACGCGCGCAGCGCCGGGTCGCGCGCGGGCGTCGTGCCGCGCGCCATCGTGACGACGGTATCGACGCGCGGCAGCCCGAGCCCGTCCAGCCAGTCGGACAGCCCGCTGTCGCTCGGCAGGTCGACCCGCACGAACATCCCTTCGTTCAGCGCGAGCCAGTGGCTGATCAGCGCCTGCGCGCGCAGCGCATCGGGCGCGATCACCGGCCCGATCACGTGGCCCGGGCCAAAGCGGCGGAACAGCGCGAAGCCGAGCAGCTCGCCGTCGCGATCGAGCGCGATGCCGTTCGCGACGTCGAGCAGTGCGTCGATCACCGCGCCGCGTTCGTAGCCGGCCGCGCGCGACGCGAGCGCGGCGAGGCGCGGCCCGTCGTTGGTGCCGAGCGGGCGCAGGCGCTCGCCGGGCGGCAGCGAGATCAGCGGCGGCCGGAACGCCGCGCCCTGATGCTGGTTGATCGTATCGATCGGCGCGAAGCCGAACGCCGCGTACAGCGGCTCGCGTCCCGGCATCGCATGCAGAAAGACGGTGCGGGTGCCGAAGTCGTCGAGCGCGCGGGCGAGGAGCGCGCGCTCGATGCCGGCGCCCGCGCGCTCGGGCGACACGATCAGCATGCCGAGCGCCGCGTGCGATTCGCCGAGGCGCCAGCCCAGCGCGGTCCCCACGACGCCGGTCTCGTCTTCGGCCACGATGCCGCCGCCGAGCTGGAGCACGAAGCGCCAGTCCTCGAGCCGGTGCGGCCACTTGACCGCCTCCGACAGCCGATGGGCGGCGGGCAGGTCGGTGTCGGCGAACGGGCGATAGGTGAGCGTGCGGGAAGGGTTGAGGTCGGACACGCCGGACTCCGGATGGGTGGAAATGACGCAGTCACTCTGCCAGCGCGGGTGCGGCGCGGATAGGACGATTCGCCTGTTTTCCGGCGGGGACGGGCCCGCCCGCGAGATCGACGCAAACCCGTTCGATCGACGCGGACGAACGCGCGGATCGTGCCGGCGCGGCCGGTCAATCCCGCCACTCGTGCTGTGCGAACAGCACTACGATGAATGCACGGCGGCGCTGCCGCCTGCCGGCGGGCCGCGCTGACAGGCGAGCCCGCTGCGGCAGCGCGGCGCCCACCGGCCGGCCCTGCCGCGCCGCGCCCGATCGCGCCGCAGATCGTGCTGCATGCGGCGGGCAACTTGCGGCGATTGTGCGTTTTGAGCGGCGCCGAACGATGCGCGAACGACTTTTTGCCCTGATTCAATTTCGTTGAACCCAGCCCATCCCCGGCCGTGCCGGGGCTTCACACCGACAGGACCCGACCATGATCCAGTTTGAACCGAAGTACATCACCTTCGACTGCTACGGCACGCTGACCCATTTCCGGATGGCCGAGACGGCGCGCGAAATCTACGCGGACCGGCTGTCGCCGGCGACGATGGAGGCCTTCGTGCGCGCATTCGCCGCCTATCGGCTCGACGAGGTGCTGGGCGCATGGAAGCCGTATCGCGACGTGGTCGTCAACTCGGTCCGTCGTACCTGCGCGCGGCTCGGCGTGACGTTCGACGAAGCCGAGGCCGAGCTGTTCTATCACGCAGTGCCGACCTGGGGCCCGCACCCGGACGTGCCGGCCGGGCTGTCGCGGCTGGCGTCGAAGTACAAGCTGGTGATCCTGTCGAACGCGATGGACGACCAGATCATGAGCAACGTCGACAAGCTCGGCGCGCCGTTCCATGCGGTGTTCACCGCGCAGCAGGCGCAGTCGTACAAGCCGCGCATGCAGGGCTTCGAATACATGTTCGACAAGCTCGGCTGCAAGCCGGAGGACGTGCTGCACGTGTCGTCGAGCCTGCGCTACGACCTGATGACGGCCGAGGATCTCGGGATCAGGCACAAGGCGTTCGTGAACCGCGGCCACGAGCCGGGCACGCCGTTCTACAACTATTACGAAGTGTCGGACATCGGCCAGCTCGCGACGCAACTCGGGCTGTAAGGCGCTGCGCCGGCCGATTCGTCGATCGGCGTGACGGGGCGGGACGGGACGCGGCCGCGATGCCGTCGCGTCCAATGCCACCCGTCGCGCGTTCGATCAGCGTACGAAACGAGGGTAATTACCGATATCGAGTCGTTCAAGACGGGGCCGCCCGGGCCGATATATGTACCGAACGGTTAATATTTCGAGGCCCCGCATGAAGTTGTCCACCAAACTGCTGATGCTCGTCGCCGCGGCGCTGCTCGGCGTCGTCCTGCTCGCCGCGTTGTCGCTGCACACGCTGCGCGACGCGCTGATCGACAGCCGCCGCGAAGAAATCGTCATGCTGCTGACCAAGGCCGAGCATCTGGTCGATTCGTATCGCGCGATGCAGACGAGCGGCACGCTCACGCAGGAGCAGGCACAGCAGCAGGCCAAGGCCGCGCTGGCGGCGCTCAATGCGAATTCGAAGAGCTACTTCTGGGTCACGACGTCCGACGGCGTCAACCTCGTCCACCCGAACGCGAAGTTCATCGGCACGCGCGCGAAAGGCAATCGCACGACCAGCGGCCTCACCGACAGCGAGGCGTACCGCGCGGGCATGGCGCAGTCGCATTTCGCGCTCGTCGACGTGCTGATCAAGCGCAGCCCCGACGCGGACCTGGAGCCGAAGCTGCAGGGCGTGGTCGCGATTCCCGACTGGGACTGGTGGATCGGCACGGGATTTTTCTACGACGACATCAACGCGGCGTTTGCCCGGCTCGCGACGGTGCTCGGCGCGATCACGCTCGTCATCGCCGCGGCGCTCGCGGCCATCGCATGGGGCGTGCTGCGCAGTGTCAGGCGCACGCTGGGCGGCGAGCCCGCGCATGCGACGCAGATCGCCGCCCGCATCGCCGCCGGCGAACTGGACGTGCAATTCGATACGGCGCACGCCACGCCCGGCAGCCTGCTCGTCGCGCTCGGCGACATGAAGGCGCGGCTGACCGACACCATCGCCGAAATCCAGACCACGACCCACTCGATCGCCACCGGCACCGGCGAGATCGCGCAAGGCAACCTGGACCTGTCGCAGCGCACGGAGCAGCAGGCCGCGTCGCTGCAGGAAACGGCCGCGAGCATGGAGCAGATGACGTCCACGGTCAAACAGAACGCGGACAACGCACGCCAGGCGAATGCGCTCGTGGGCCAGGCGAAGGAGGCGACCGAACTCGGCGGCGCCGCCGTGCAGGCGGTCGTCGAGACGATGCGGCAGATTTCGGACGGGTCGGTGCGGATCGCCGACATCACCGTCGTCATCGAAAGCATCGCGTTCCAGACCAACATTCTCGCGCTCAATGCCGCGGTGGAAGCCGCGCGGGCCGGCGAGGAGGGGCGCGGGTTCGCCGTCGTCGCATCGGAAGTCCGCTCGCTCGCGCAACGCAGCGCCGCGGCCGCGAAGGACATCAAGGGATTGATCGACGCGTCGGTCGAGCGGGCCGGCAGCGGCAGCCGGCTCGTCGAGACGGCGGGCGAGCGCATGACGGAGATCGTCCGGTCGATCGACCGCGTGGCCGACATCATGGGCGAGATTTCGGCCGCATCGGCCGAGCAGAGCACCGGCATCGAACAGATCGGGCTGGCGGTCGCGCAAATGGACGAAGTCACGCAGCAGAACGCCGCGCTCGTCGAGCAGGCGGCTGCGGCCGCGTCGTCGCTGGACGAGCAGGCGGCGCGCCTGCGGGCCGCCGTGTCGGTATTCCGGCTCGCTGCGTGACGGCTGCGCGCCGTCCGCCCGCGGCCGGCGCATCGTCCTGCCTGACCGCCTGACCGCCTGACCGCCTGACTGCCTGACCGTCTGACCGTCTGACCGTCTGACCGTCTGACCGTCTGACTGCCTGACCGCCTGACCGCCTGACCGCCTGACCGCCTGACCACCTGACCACCTGCGATGCGCCGCGCCGGCACACGCCTTGCGTGCGCGCCGACATGCCGGGGATGGACGCGTCGCCGCCTGGCGGCGCGGCTCCCGACGGCTGCACGGGCCCGGTTCAGGGGCAGTCCCGTCATCCTCTGGTCCTCCCCCAAAGCCGCTCGTAGCGAGCGGCATTCTTCTGAACTTTCCTGCGCGACGTACCGTCGCGATCCCCGCTGCCGACGCCCGTGCGTGCGGCGATTCGCCGTGACGTACCGCTCGTTTCAGCCGTCGTCGCCAGGCGCGCACGCGTTCGATACAAACATGCGGTTTGCGTGAGCCAAACGCGCGCCGGATGCCGAACGGGCAATTTTGTCGGCGCAATCTGCGGCGGCTGCGGCCTTACGATTTCCTGCATCGACACGGGTTGGGCAGCCGCCGCGACACGCCGCCGGGCACACGGCCACGCGGATGCGCACGCAGCAAATCATGCTGCGCAGGCCACCCAAAACGGTCGATTCGTATCGTGCGGGCCGCCCGAATCGCGACAAACCGCATTTTGGCGATGCTTAAATGAATTGCATGACGACGTTGCGACCGCCACCAGCACGCGGGCGCGGCGGGATTCGAGAACACGCTGGACCCAAGACCCCACTTTCCACAGTCAGGAGCAGTTCGGATGAGCGACGATATCGACAATGGCGGCAAGGGCGGCTTCACGCGCCGCGACATGATGAAGGTCATGGCGGCGGGCGGCATGATGGCCGCCGGCGCCGGCGGACTGCTGATGACCCCCGGCTCGGCATTCGCCGCGCCCGCGCCGAAGCGCGGCGGCAAGATCCGGGTCGCGAACGAAGCCGGCTCGACGGCCGATACGCTCGACCCGGCCAAGGGCTCGACGGGCGCGGACTACACGCGCTTCTTCATGTTCTACAGCGGCCTCACGCAGCTCGATGCGAGCCTCACGCCGCAGATGAACCTCGCCGAATCGCTGCAGACGACCGATGCGAAGACCTGGATCATCAAGCTGCGCAAGGGCGTCACGTTCCACGACGGCAAGCCGGTCGGCCCGGCCGACGTGGTGTTCTCGCTGATGCGCCACAAGAACCCGGCCACCGCGTCGAAGGTCAAGACGCTTGCCGAACAGTTCACGGATGCGAAGGCGAGCGGCCCCGACGAAGTCACGTTGACGCTCGCCAGCGCGAACGCCGATCTGCCAGTGATCCTCGCGACGCCGCAGCTCGTGATCGTCAAGGACGGCACGACCGACTTCTCGACCGGTATCGGCTGCGGCCCGTACAAGCTGAAGTCGTTCAAGCCGGGCGTGTCGACCGTCGGCGTGCGCAACGACAGCTACTTCAAGCCGGGCAAGCCGTATCTCGACGAGATCGAGCTGATCGGCATCAGCGACAGCGCCGCGCGCCTGAACGCGCTGCTGTCGGGCGACGTCCACCTGATCAACGCGATCGATCCGCGCTCGACGCAACGGGTTTCGTCGACGGCCGGCTACGCGCTGAAGGAAACCAAGTCGGGCCTCTATACCGACCTGATCATGCGCAGCGACAACCCGATCGTCTCGAGTCCCGATTTCGTCGAAGGGATGAAGTACCTGTTCGATCGCGAGCAGCTCCGCACGGCGGTGTTCCGCGGCTACTCGGTGATCGGCAACGACCAGCCGATTCCGCCGGGGCACCGCTACTTCAACGCGTCGCTGCCGCAGCGGCCGCACGATCCGGACAAGGCGAAATTCCTGCTGCAGAAGGCCGGTGCGCTGGGCGCCGCGCTGCCGCCGATCTATGCGACGTCCGACGCGAACGGGTCGATCGAAATGGCCGTGCTGCTGCAGCAGGCCGGCCAGAAGATCGGGCTGAACCTGCAGGTCAACCGCGCATCGCCCGACGGCTACTGGTCGAACCACTGGATGAAGCACCCGCTCACCTTCGGCAACATCAACCCGCGCTCGAGCGCCGACGTGCTGTTCACGCAGTTCTTCAAGTCGGATGCGCCGTGGAACGAATCAGGCTGGAAGAACGCGAGGTTCGACCAGTTGCTGCTCGCCGCGCGTTCGGAAACCGACGACGCGAAGCGCAAGCAGATGTACGGCGACATGCAGGTGATCGTCGCGCAGCAGGGGCGGGTCGGCATTCCGGCGTTCATCAGCTTCCTCGACGGCTACGACAAGCGGCTCGCGGGCCTCGGCTCGATCCCCACCGGGCCGATGATGGGCTTCACGTTCGCCGAGAACGTGTGGTGGAACGCATGACGTTGTGGCTGGCCGCCGTCGCGCGGCCGGTGCGGGCCACCGTGCCGGCCACGCGCGGTTTTTTCTGGAGTGCCGCACCATGAACCGAATTCTCATTGGCCTGATCGGCCGGCGCATCGCGGTCACCGCGCTGACGCTGCTGATCGTGTCCGCGATCATCTTCATGATCACGAACCTGCTGCCGGGCGACGCCGCGCAGGCCGCGCTCGGCCAGTCGGCGACGCCCGAGACGGTCGCCGCGCTGCGCCAGCAGTTCGGGCTCGACATGCCGGCGCACGTGCGTTACGTGCACTGGCTCACCGGCCTGTTGCACGGCGATTTCGGCCGGTCGCTGTCCGGCGACATGCCGGTGTCGGAGCTGATCGGCGGACGCCTGCCGAAATCGCTCGCGCTCGCGGCGATCACGACCGCCGTGTCGGTGCCGATCGCGCTGCTGCTCGGCATCCTCGCGGCCGTCAAGCGCGAGTCGGTGGTCGACCGCGTGATCAGCCTCGGCACGCTGTCGCTCGTCGCGACGCCGGAGTTCCTGATCGCGACGGTCGCCGTGCTCGTGTTCGCGGTGAAGCTGCGCTGGCTGTCCGCGTTGTCGTACAGCGGCCCGATCGAAAGCCTGCACGACTTCCTGCGCGCGTATGCGATGCCGGTGCTGACGCTGTGCGCGGTCGTGATCGCGCAGATGGCGCGCATGACGCGCGCCGCGGTGATCGAGCAACTGAGCGCGTCGTATGTCGAGATGGCCGTGCTCAAGGGCGCGAGCCCCGCTCGCGTCGTACTGCGCCACGCGCTGCCGAACGCGATCGGCCCGATCGCCAATGCGATCGCGCTGAGCCTGTCGTACCTGCTCGGCGGCGTGATCGTCGTCGAGACGATCTTCAACTATCCGGGCCTGGCGAGCCTGATGGTCGACGCCGTCAGCAACCGAGATTTCCCGCTGGTCCAGGCGTGCACGCTGATCTTCTGCGTCGCGTACCTGACGCTCGTGCTGTTCGCCGACCTCTGCTCGATCGTGTCGAACCCGCGACTGCGCACCTGAGCGTTCCGTCCACCTTCCGAGATGCCGCCCATGCACCCGACCGAACCCGTTCAACGCAGCAGCGCGCTGCCGCCATCCGGCGACCCGCCCGTGGGGCGGGGCAGCGTGCCGCCTGCCGCGCCTGCTCCCGACGAGCCGCGCAAGCGCCGCCGCGTACGCATCGCCTTGACCGCCGGCGGCCGCGTCGGCCTGTCGATGGCCGGCCTGATGCTGTTCATCGCCGTGTTCGCGCCGCTGCTCGCGCCGCACGACGTCGGCACGATCGTCACGCCGGACGTGTTCGCGTCGTTCAGCGCGAAGCTGCCGTTCGGCTCCGACTTCCTCGGCCGCGACATGTTGAGCCGCATCCTGTACGGCACGCGGTTGACGGTGCTGCTCGCGCTCGCCGCCGTGCTGCTCGCCGCGGTGACCGGCACGACGCTCGGGCTGCTCGCGACCGTGTCCGGCCGCGCGGTGGACGAGACGATGAGCCGGCTGCTCGACGCGCTCACGTCGATTCCGTCGAAGATGTTCGCGCTGATGTTCGTCGCCGCGTTCGGCTCGTCGCTGCCGCTGCTGGTGCTCACCGCCGCGGTCAGCTACATGCCGGGTTCCTACCGGATCGCGCGTGCGCTGGCCATCAACATCAGCACGCTCGAATTCGTGCAGGTGGCGAAGGCGCGCGGTGAAAGCGCGCTGTACATCGCATGCGTCGAGATGCTGCCGAACATGATCCATCCGATGCTCGCCGATACGGGGCTGCGCTTCACGTTCGTCGTGCTGCTGCTGAGCGGCCTGAGCTTTCTCGGGCTCGGCGTGCAGCCGCCGTATGCGGATCTCGGCTCGCTCGTGCGCGAGAACATCGCGAGCCTCGGCGACGGCTCGGCCGTCGCGATCATGCCCGCGGTCGCGATCGCGATCCTGACGGTGGGCGTCAACCTGATGATCGACGGTTTGCCGCATCGCGGCCGCCGCAAGGGCGCGGCTGCCGCCGCGGGAGAACACTGATGCGGGATGAATCGACTCCGGAATCGACGCCGCTCGTCGAGGTGCGCGGGCTGCGCGTGGTCGGCGGCCGGCCGGGCGGCGCGGAAACGACGATCGTCCACGACGTCGACTTCGACATCGGGCGCGGCGAGGTGCTCGCGCTGATCGGCGAATCGGGCTCCGGCAAGACGACGATCGCGCTGTCGCTGATGGGCCATGCGCGCGCCGGCTGCCGGATCGCCGGCGGCTCGGTGAAGCTCGGCGGCACGGACGTGTGCACGCTGGGCGCGCAGGCCCTGACCGCGCTGCGCGGCCGCAAGGTCGCGTATATCGCGCAGAGCGCGGCCGCCGCGTTCAATCCGTCGCGCACGATTCTCGACCAGGTGATCGAGAGCGCGCTGATCCACAAGACGATGACGAAGCGCGATGCGCAGGCGAAGGCGGTCGAGCTGTTCCGCGCGCTCGCGCTGCCCGAGCCGGAGACGATCGGCAAGCGCTACCCGCACCAGGTGTCGGGCGGGCAGTTGCAGCGGCTGATGGCCGCGATGGCGCTGATCACCGATCCGGAACTGGTGATCCTCGACGAGCCGACCACCGCGCTCGACGTGACCACGCAGATCGACGTGTTGCAGGCGTTCAAGAGCGTGATCCGGCGCTGCGGGATGAGCGCGGTGTACGTGTCGCACGATCTGGCCGTGGTCGCGCAGATGGCCGATCGCATCGTCGTGCTGAGCGACGGCGTGATCCGCGAGACGGGCGCGACCGAACAGATCCTGCATGCGCCGGCGCATCCGTACACGCAGAGCCTGATCGCGGCGGTCACGCCGAACGATGCCGAACGCGACGCGAAAGAGGCGAGCGCCGCGCCGGCGCCGCTGCTCGAGGTGCGCGGCGCGGTCGCCGGCTACGGCGGCCGGACCGCGAAGGGCTGGCCCGCGAAGCTGATCCTGCACGAAGTCGACCTGCGCATCGGGCGCGGGCAGACGGTCGGCGTGATCGGCGAATCGGGGTCGGGCAAGACCACGCTCGCGAAAGTGATCGCGGGCCTGGTGCCGGCGACGGCCGGGCAGATCCTGCTCGACGGCGAGCCGCTCGCGCTCGATATCGGCAAGCGCTCGAAGGAGCAGCACCGCCGCGTGCAGATCGTGTTCCAGAACGCCGATACCGCGCTCAACCCCGTGCATACCGTCGAGCGCACGCTGGCGCGGCCGCTCGCGTTCTATCACGGGATCCGCGGTGCGCGGGCCCGGCAGCGCGTCGCGGAGCTGCTCGAACTCGTGCGGCTGCCGCAGGCGGTGGCCGGGCGGCGCACCGGAGAATTGTCCGGCGGGCAGAAGCAGCGCGTGAACCTCGCGCGCGCGCTCGCGGCCGAGCCCGACCTGATCCTGTGCGACGAAGTCACGTCGGCGCTCGATACCGTGGTGGGCGCGGCGATCATGGACCTGCTGCGCGACCTGCAGACGAAGCTCGGCGTGTCGTACGTGTTCATCACGCACGATATCGCGAAGGTACGCGCGATCAGCGACGACATCGTCGTGCTGTACGCGGGCCGTCGCGTCGAAACCGGCAGCCGCGACGCACTGTGCGCGCCGCCTTATCACCCGTATTCGCATCTGCTGGTGTCGTCCGCGCCGGAGCTGCGTGCGGGCTGGCTCGACGATGCGGCCGAGCGTTGCCACCGGCCGCTGGTGCCGATCGGCGCGCGCGAGCACGAGGCCGAGCTGTGTCCGTTCCTGTCGCGCTGCGCGATGCGCGTGGACGGCGTGTGCAACCGCACGGCCCCGTCGCTGCGCACGCTCGGGAACGGCGCGCAGGTGCTGTGCCATCGCAGCGAGGAAGATCTCGCGCGCTTCCAGGCGGAGCCGGTGGAGGCAGGCGGCGCGACGGTGCAGCCGGTACGGCTGTGATGCGCGCCATCGTTCGTGCATCGTGCCTGCCCGCGCCGGCGATCGACGTTGCGCATAGTGTGCTGCGGCAGGCGCGCAAAACGGCAAATGACGCGTGTGGCGCGCGCGAATACGCGGCAACTGCGCTTTTTGATGGTGATTCAATGATTCTCATTGGACGGTCGCCGATCGTCGTCGCCGGAATGCTCGAGAAAATTCGATGAAACTGGAATCGTACTGGCTGGATACCCGTCCCGCGTTTCGCGCCGGCAGCGAAGGGCCGGTCGAAGGGCGTGCGGACGCGGTCGTGATCGGCGGCGGTTTCACCGGCTTGTCGGCGGCGCTCGCGCTCGCGCAGCGCGGCGTGTCGGTGGTCGTGCTCGACGCCGCGGAGATCGCCGGCGAAGCGTCCGGCCGCAACGGCGGCCAGTGCAATACCGGTGTCGCGCAGGATTATGCGTCGCTGGCCGCGCGCATCGGCGCCGCGCAGGCGAAGCAGTTTTATCGCGCGTACGAAAGCGCGGTGAAGAGCGTCGAGACGATCGTCACCGAACAGGCGATCGACTGCGATTTCCGGCGCGCGGGCAAGCTCAAGCTCGCCGCGAAGCCGCAGCATTTCGCGGGACTCGAAAAGACCTTCAACGCGTTGCGGCGCGACGTCGATCCGGACATCGAACTGATCGAGCCGTCACGCATCCGCGATGAAATCTGCTCCGACGGCTTCCACGGCGGCCTCCTGCAGCGCAACGGCGCACAGATGCACATGGGCAAGTTCGGCGTCGGGCTCGCGCAGGCGGCCGTGCGTGCGGGCGCACGCGTGTACGAGCACGCGGCCGTCACGCAGCTCGACCGGCTGGACGGCGAGCGGCACCGGATCACCTCCGCCCGCGGCACGATCGTCGCCGACCGCGTGCTGGTCGCGACCGGCGCCTCGCAGCACGGGCCGTTCGCGTGGTTCCGGCGACGCATCGCGCCGGTCGGCAGCTTCATCGTCGTGACCGAGCCGTTGCCGGATGCGCAGTTGAACCGGCTGTTTCCGCATCGCCGTGCATACGTGACGTCGCGCCAGATCGGCAATTACTTCCGCGTGACGCCCGACAACCGGTTGCTGTTCGGCGGCCGCGCGCGCTTCGCGATGTCGAGCCCGCGCTCCGATGCAAAAAGCGGCGACGTCCTGCGTGCGGGCATGGCCGGCTATTTCCCGGAACTGGCGAACGTGCGGCTCGACTACTGCTGGGGCGGGCTGGTCGACATCACCGCCGACCGGCTGCCGCGCGCGGGCCAGCATGACGGGCTCTATTACTCGATGGGCTACAGCGGCCACGGGGTGCAGATGTCGGTGCACATGGGCCGCGTGATGGCCGACGTGCTGTATGGCGCAGTCGCGTCGAACCCGTGGCGCGAGCTCGACTGGCCGGCGATCCCGGGCCATTTCGGGCACGCGTGGTTCCTGCCGGTCGTCGGCGCGTATTACCGGATGCAGGATTTCCTGCACTGAAGCGAGCGCCCGGGAGAATTCGATATGACAGTGCAATTCATTGGCTCGGTGGGCTCGCAGCCCGTGTCGCCCGCGATCGGCGACGTGCTGCGCACGATCGACGCATCGTTCGCGCAGCCGCTGAACCTGGACACGCTCGCGGCGGTGGCCGGGCTGAGCGTGTCGCGTTTCACCGCGCGTTTTCGTAGCGAAACGGGGCTGTCGCCGCACCGTTATCTGTGTCTCGTGCGGATACGGCGGGCGCAGGACCTGTTGCGTGCCGGTCTCGCACCGTCGGTCGTCGCGACCGACGTCGGCTTCTTCGACCAGAGCCATCTGTGCCGGCATTTCCGGCGCGTACTCGGGATCACGCCGCGCGATTACGTGGTCGCCCGCACGGGCGGCGCGCCGGTGCGAACGCCATCGACGCGCCCGCGCGCCGCACACCGCGAAGCGTCGTGTCACGCGGCGTAAGCGCACGCATGGACGACATGCCCCGCTGAGGATGTCCGGCACAAGCGCCGGCGAACGACGATTTCCGATATCGCGTGACCGCTTTCGAACGAATCCGTCACGCACTGCACAGGAGCAGAAATGACCGCAGTTTTCGTGTTGCACCGGGCCGACGGCGCACCGTCTTCCACCGCATTCCGCAAGCAGGCGTTCGGCGCGAGCGATCCGTTCGCGTCGCATCGCGAGATTGCGTGGGAAGGCCCCGACGCGATGGCCGCGGGGCGGATCGTTTTCGACGGCGAACTGGACGTGGCGAGCTTTCCGCACATCGAAACCCTGGCCGTCATCCAGGGCGAGCTGACGCTCGAAGCGGCCGGGGCCGCGCCGCTGGTGGTCGGCCCGGGGCAAGGCGCCGTCATCGGCGGCGGCACCGCACTGCGCATCGCCGCGCAATCGCCGGTAGTCCTGACGTTCTGCGCGGCAGCGTGCGCGCAACCGACGAAACGCGGCGTCTTCGCGCTGCGTGCCGACGCCGACTTCAAGCCGTCGGCCACGCTGCCGGCCGAGGCGCTGCTCGGCCCCGCGCCGCAATGCCGCAGCGACAACGTGTTCACCGACGACGGCGCCGGCTACTGCGCGGGCACGTGGGATTCGACGCCGTATCACCGGATCGTCCGGCCGCATCGCGCGAACGAGTTCATGTTCCTGCTGGACGGCGGCGTGCGGTTCGCGGCGCCCGACGGCAGCGTGCAGTCGCTCGGCACCGGCGACGCGCTGTTCGTGCCGCGCGGCGCGTCGATCGGGTGGGAAAGCAGCGAGCGCGTGGCGAAGTTCTACGTGATGCAGAACGTCAAACCTTCCACCGAACGAGACTAAGCATGTCCCCTCCGCTGCGCCATATCGAAACCTTGTCCACGCCGCCGGCCGCGGCCGACGTCGTCGTGATCGGCGGCGGCATCATCGGCGTCTTCACTGCCTACTACCTGGCCCGCCGCGGCATCTCGGTCGCGCTCGTCGAGAAGGGGCGCATCGGCGCCGAACAGTCGAGCCGCAACTGGGGCTGGTGCCGCCAGCAGAACCGCGATGCGCGCGAGTTGCCGATGGCGAGCAAGAGCATCGATCTGTGGGAACGATTCGCGGCCGAATCCGGCGAAGACACCGGCTTTCATCGCTGCGGGCTGCTGTATCTCAGCAATGACGAAGCCGAGTTGTCCCGCTGGGCGAGCTGGGGCGAATTCGCGAAGACGGCAGGCGTGACCACCTACATGCTCGACAGCAAGCAGGCCGCCGAACGCGGACGGGCAACCGGGCGGCAGTGGAAGGGCGGCGTGTTCTCGCCGACCGACGGCACGGCCGATCCGGGCAAGGCCGCGCCGGCCGTGGCCGCCGCACTGATCAAGCTGGGGGGCAGCGTCCACCAGCACTGCGCGGCGCGCGGCATCGAACTCGAAGGCGGCCGCGTCGCGGGTGTCGTCACCGAGGCCGGCGTCATCAAGACCCGAACGGTCGTGATGGCTGGCGGCGCCTGGGCGTCGTCGTTCTGCCGCCAGCTCGGCATCCGGTTTCCGCAGGCGTCGATCCGTCAGTCGATCCTGAGCGTATCGCCCGTCGACACGCCGCTGCCCGATGCGATGTACACGTCCGGCGTGTCCATCACGCGCCGCAGCGATGGACGCTATGCACTCGCGATCAGCGGCCGCGCGCGCGTGGATCTGACGCCGCAGTTCCTGCGCTTCGCGCCGCAATTCGTGCCGATGTTCGCGAAGCGCTGGCGGAACCTGCTGCCGGGCGGTCTCGAAGGCGTGCGCGGCGGCCATGAAACGCTGAAGCATTGGCGCCTCGACGCGCCGACGCCGATGGAAGCCGTGCGCATTCTCGATCCGAAGCCCGACATGCCGACCGTCACCGAAACGTACCGCCGCGCGGCCGAACTGTTGCCCGAACTGCGCGATGCGAAGATCACGCACGCGTGGGCCGGGTTCGTCGACAGCACGCCGGACGGCGTGCCGGGCATCGGCGAAGTGCCGGGCGTGCCGGGGCTGATCCTCGCGGCGGGGTTTTCGGGGCATGGCTTCGGCATCGGGCCGGGCGCCGGGCACCTGATCGCCGATCTCGCGTCCGGTGCGCAACCGTTCGTGGACCCGGCGCCATACCGGCCCGGCCGGTTCAGCGAGTCCGCGTGGGGCAAGGTCGCCGATTTCTGATGCAACGCCGTCACATGGATGAGAGTCCGCTCGTATCCGACGCGCATCGCGCCACGCCGCCCGAGAGCGGCCGGATCGGTGCGGTGAACGTTCGCCGGCCCGGCAGTGCAATGCGACAGCTTGGGAGTGCCTGATGCGTTTCAGTTCGTACTGGCTCGATACGTCGGAGCCATTCGTGAGCCACTCGCCGGAGTTGCCCGACGGCAGTTGCGACGTGGTGGTGGTGGGCGGCGGGATCACCGGTTCGGCCGCCGCGCTGGCGCTGGCCAAGAAGGGTGCGCGCGTGGTCGTCTGCGAGGCAGGCACCGTCGGGCAGGCGGCGTCGGGGCGCAACGGCGGCATGTGCAACAACGGCTTCGCGCAGGATTATGCGTCGCTGTCGCAACGTCTCGGCACGGAACTGGCGAACCGCCTGTATCTCGCGTTCGACGCGGGCGTCGACACGGTCGAGCGGCTCGTCAACGAAGAGTCGATCGATTGCAATTTCGCCCGCACCGGCAAGCTGAAGCTCGCGGCGAAACCCGAGCACTACGACAAGCTCGCGCGCAGCCACGCATTGCTCGCGGCGAGCGTGGACCCCAACACGCGCCTCGTGACGAAGGCCGAACTGCGCGACGAGATCGGCTCGGATCGTTATCACGGCGGGTTGCTGTTCGGCAAGAGCGCGGGGATGCATGTCGGCCGATATGTGTGCGGCCTGGCGCGTGCGGCCCAGGCGCGCGGCGCGCACATCGTCGAGCAGGCGCCGGTGCTCGGACTGAAGCGGCAAGCGGGCGGCGCGTATGCGGTCCGCACACCGCGCGGCGAGATCCGTGCGCGCCAGGTGCTGCTCGCGAGCGGCATTTCGCACGTCGGGCCGTTCGGCTGGATCCGCCGCAGGGTCGTGCCGGTGGGTGCCTTCATCATCGTCACCGAGCCGTTGCCGCGCGAGTGGCTCGATCGCCTGTTGCCGACGCGCCGGATGGCCACCGACACGAAGAACTTCGTCAACTTCTTCCGCACGACGCCCGATAATCGGCTGCTGTTCGGCGGGCGCGCGCGGTTCGCCGCGTCGAACCCGCGTTCGGACGAAAAGAGCGGCGCGATCCTGCGGCATCAACTGGCCGCCGTGTTTCCCGAGCTGGCCAACGTGCGCATCGACTATTGCTGGGGCGGGATGGTCGACATGACGGCCAACCGGCTGCCGCGCGCGGGCGAGCGCGACGGCGTTTACTACTCGATGGGCTACAGCGGCCACGGTACGCACATGGCCACGCTGATGGGCACGTTGATGGCCGAGATCATGGACGGGCGCGCGGAGCTCAACCCGTGGCAAGGTTTCGACTGGCCGGCCATTCCCGGGCATTTCGGCAAACCGTGGTTCCTGCCGTTCGTCGGCGCCTGGTATCGACTGAAGGACACTCTGCAATGAATTCCCCTGTTGTTCACCTGAGGCAAGCCGGCAGGCTCGATCGCTTCTTCATCGACGGCGACTGGGTGTTGCCCGACGGCAGTGACCGGTTCGCGGTCGTCAGCCCGTCCACCGAAGACACGCTGGGCGAGATCCCGCTCGGCAGCGCACGCGACGCCGACCGCGCGGTGCAGGCCGCGCGCCGCGCGTTCGAGCGCTGGTCCGCGACTTCACCGCAGGAACGCGCCGCGTTGCTCGACCGTGTGCATGCGCTGATGCTGGAGCGTGCCGAACTGTTCGCCACGGCGCTCGCGCTGGAGATGGGCGCGCCGATCGCCTATGCCCGCGGCGCGCACGTGCCGCTCGCGGCCGAACATATCCGCGTCGCACGCGACAACCTGGCGAACTACGCGTTCGTCAGGCAGCGCGGCACGACCGCGGTCGTGCGCGAGCCGATCGGCGTCTGCGCGCTGATCACGCCGTGGAACTGGCCGATCTACCAGATCACCGCGAAGGTCGGGCCGGCGCTCGCGGCCGGCTGCACGGTCGTGCTGAAGCCGAGCGAACTGTCGCCGCTCAGCGCGCTGCTGTTCGCGGAAGTGATCGCCGATGCAGGCGTGCCCGCCGGCGTATTCAACCTCGTGAGCGGCAGCGGCGAGACGGTGGGCGCCGCGCTGTCGTCGCACCCGGACGTCGACATGGTGTCGATCACCGGATCGACGCGCGCCGGCGTATTGGTCGCGCAGGCGGCGGCGCCCACCGTCAAGCGCGTCGCGCAGGAACTGGGCGGCAAATCGCCGAATATCGTGTTGCCGGATGCGGACCTGTCGCGCGCGGTCCCGCCGGGCGTGGCCGCCGCGTTCCGCAACATGGGGCAGTCGTGCAGCGCGCCGACCCGGATGATCGTGCCGCGCAAGGTGCTCGGCGCGGTCGAGGAGCTGGCTGCTGCGGCGGCGCGCACGCTGGTCGTCGGCGATCCGTTCGCCGAGGCCACGACGCACGGGCCGCTTGCCAACCGCGCGCAGTTCGGGCGGGTCGCGCAGATGATCGACGCGGGCATCGACGAACGCGCGAAGCTGATCGCCGGCGGCCCCGGCCGGCCCGCGGGGCTCGATCGAGGCTTTTACGCGCGGCCGACGATTTTCTCCGACGTGCGTACCGACATGACGATCGCGCAGCAGGAGATCTTCGGCCCGGTGCTGGCGATCCTGCCGTACGACACCGTCGACGAAGCGGTCGCGATCGCGAACGACACGGTCTACGGGCTCGGTGCGCACGTGCAGGGCACCGACAAGGCGCAGGCCCGCGCGGTGGCCGCGCGTATCCGGGCGGGGCAGGTGCATCTGAACTACCCGGCATGGGATCCCCAGGCGCCGTTCGGCGGCTACAAGCAGTCGGGCAACGGCCGCGAGTACGGGATCGAAGGGATGGAGGAGTATATGGAGATCAAGTCGATCGTCGGCTTTTACGACTGACCCGGCCGCCGCGCGCGGTTCGCGCCGGCGGTACAGTTGGAAGCCCGCTACTTTCCGAAGGTGCCGAAATTGGAATTGGAAAACTCCGTCATTCCCGACCCGTTGCTGCAGGCGCATCACGCGCACTGGGCAAAGCTGCGCCGCGACCTGCATGCGCATCCCGAATTGCGATTCGAAGAACACCGGACGGCCGACGTCGTCGCGAGCGAGCTCGAAGCGCTCGGCTATGCGGTGTCGCGCGGGCTGGGCGGCACGGGCGTCGTCGCGAGCCTGCCGGGCGCCGATCCGGCGCGCGGGATCGTGCTGCGCGCCGATCTGGATGCATTGCCGATCCACGAAGCCAACGATTTTGCGCATGCGTCGTGCACGCACGGGATCATGCACGCGTGCGGCCATGACGGCCATACCGTGATGCTGCTCGGCGCCGCACGCGTGCTGAAGGAGCTGCCGCAGTTGCCCGGCACCGTCCATTTCGTGTTCCAGCCGGGCGAAGAGGGCGGCGCGGGCGCGCGCAGGATGATCGACGACGGGCTGTTCGAGCAGTTCCCGACGGAGGCGGTATTCGGCATGCACAACTGGCCCGGGTTGCCGGCCGGGCATTTCGGGTTGCGCACCGGGCCGATCATGGCGGCCGGCTCGCGCTTCAGGATCACGGTGACGGGCAAGGGCGCGCATGCGGCGCAGCCGCACCTGGGCATCGATCCGGTGCCGCTCGCCTGCTCGATGGTGCTGCAATGTCAGACCATCGCCGCGCGGCACAAGGACCCGGTGGATCCCGCGGTCATTTCCGTCTGCATGTTCCATGCGGGCACCACGGACAACGTGATTCCCGACACCGCCGAGTTGCGCGGCACGATCCGCACGCTGTCGTCAGCCTTGCAGCAGAAGCTGCAGCACGACGTGCGGCTCGCGTGCGAGGCGCTGGCGAGTGCCTATGGCGCGCAGGTCGACGTGGAGTTTTTCCAGTACTACCCGGCGACGGTCAACACGCCGGCCGAGACGGCGCTGTGCGAAGCGGTGATTCGCGACACGTTCGGCGACGCGCGCTTGGCCCGCGACGTGCCGCCGAACATGACGTCCGAGGATTTCGGTTTCATGCTGGAGGAGCGGCCGGGCGCTTACGTGCTGATCGGCAATGCGCAGGACGGCGCGAGCGCACCGGCGCTGCACCACCCGAAATACGACTTCAACGACGAGATCATTCCGGCTGGCGTCCGCTATTGGATCGCGTTGGCGCAGCACTACTTCGCGCGATCGCGATGATGCGCGCATCCGGCATTGAAGTCGGGCCGCGGCGCGCGACGACACTTTTTAAAGACTGCTTGATGAAACAGGACAACGAAATGAACGATTCCGACACGATGCCGGCGCTTCGCTACCGGCGCTTCACCGCCGCGGACGTCCCCGCGGCCCATGCGCTGACCGTCGCGCTTCGCTGGCCGTTCAGGGCGGAAGACTGGCAGTTTTCCGCGGACACGTCGACCGCATTCGCGGCCGAGGAAAACGGCGTGGTGATCGGCACGGCGATGTGCTGGAAGTACGGTGCCGATCGCGCTGCGATCGGGCATGTGATCGTGTCCGACGCGCATCAGGGGCGAGGCATCGGCCGCAAGCTGATGGAGCTGCTCATCGACGAACTGGGGCCGCGCGTCACGTTCCTGCATGCGACGCCGGCCGGTCGGCCGCTGTACGAGAAGCTGGGTTTCAACGTGTGCGGCTCGCTCGGCCAGTATCAGGGGAACGTGGTGCGGCCGGCCGCCGTGATCCTGCCCGAAGGCGTGCGGCTGCGCGCCGGAACGCCGGCCGACTGGTCGCGCCTCGTCGAGCTGGACGCGCGTGCGTCCGGCCTCCAGCGCGATGCGTTGATGGCCGCGCTGTTCCAGCGCGGTGAAAGCGTCGTGCTCGAACGCGATGGCGAGGTGGTCGGGTTTTCGGTGCTGCGGCGCTTCGGGCGCGGCGACGTGATCGGCCCGGTGGCCGCACCGCGCGCGAGCGACGATGCGTATGCGAAGGCGCTCGTCAGCCATTGGCTGACGCAACGGGAAGGCGAATTCGTCCGCATCGACGTGCCGGACGGGACCAGTCTGCCGGACTGGCTGGCCGAACAAGGTTTGGCGCGGGTCGATACGTGTTCGAAGATGGTGCGCAACGCGCCCGCCGCAGCGCACGAAGGGCCGGCCGATCCGGCCTGCGGGCAGTACGCGCTCGTCAGTCAGGCGATGTTGTAGCCTGCGGGGTGGCCTTGCATGATCGGTGAGCCCGGCGGCGCGAGGGGCGCACAGCTGGCGGGCTACCAGATCCGCGACCCTCTCGCATCGAAGGCGCTCGTCGTCGCGCTGGCGAAGCATGTGCCGGAAGATCGCGGCCACACCATCTGCTATCTGAGCCGGCAACACCTGCCGACGCGCATCCGCATCTTCGTCGATTTCATGACCGAGCAGATTCGCGCGCTCGACCTGAACTGCATGACGCAGTTCAACCGGGAACTCACGGTTGCTTCGTCGACGGGATTGGCTGCTCGAAGCATTCAGGGCTTGGGGGGAAGCGGGCGGCCCGCCGGCTTCCATCGAATTCTTCCACTGGTCACGATTTTTTCGTCGATCGAAGCAACGACGAACCACGCAGGGTAAGTCGAGTGCGTAAAGCCGCCTGCCGAATGATCGATAACGGTGTTTTAATGAATGCGCGGTTTATTCAATGTCGCGCAATTAAAGTCGAGACAAAACCGGCTGAAATTCAAAACGAATCGGACGTTTGATAAAAATTAAAAAACGATCAATACGGAACGTTTATTTTTCCGGTTTTTGCGGATAAGGTTCGGTTCGGTGAAAGTGATTTGTCAGAAAACGCGGCGCTTCATCATCGCGTGCCGCGGTTTCATCGGGTGGCCGCTTTTGCCGATCAGTGTGCGCGACGCCGTGTCGACAGGAACCCCCTGCCGGGGATCCTGCGGCAGGCCCGACACGCGCATATCCGTTCCGACATCGATGTCATGAGGGCCCATGAACAAGATCATCCGCAGATACGTTGCTTCCGTGATGCCACGCTCGTTGACCGGCCTGGCACTGCTGGTCGCCGCGGCCGGTGCTCACGCGCACGGCCGTTTGACCGAACCGCCTTCGCGTATCGTGCTGTGCACGCAAGGGCAGAATCCGAACTGTCATGTCGACGCCTGGCACGCGAACGCGATGGAGAACGGCAAGTTCTTCCCCGCAACGCAAAGCGGCCTGTCCGATCCGTTCGCGCCGGCCGACGCGAAGAATGCCGCACCGCCGCCGGACGGCGAAATCGCCGGCGCCAGCACGAATGGCCCGCTGCCCGTGCTGAACGAGCAGTCGCCGAGCCGCTGGCAGAAGATCCCGCTGCGGCCGGGTGCGTTGCAGAATTTCAAATGGGAATTCAGCGCCGTGCACAAGACGCGTCGCTGGAACTACTTCATTACTCGCGCCGACTGGAACCCGTCGGAAAAGCTCACGCGCGCGCAGTTCGAGCCCACGCCGTTCTGCACGATCCAGAATCCCGGCCAGCCTTACTGGGATCCGAACGCGAACCTGGTGCCCCAGCAGCCGACCATTCATCAATGCCGGTTGCCGGTGCGTAGCGGTTACCACGTCATTCTGGCGGTCTGGGAAGTCGCGGATACGGCGATGGCGTTCTATCAGGTCGTCGACGCGACGTTCACCAACGGCGATACGACACGCAGCCCGTTCTGATACGGCGGCGACACGACACGCCCGGCGATGCCCGGGCGTCATGAACGGAAGAACACCGCTCAAGCGCGCGGATGCGCTCGCCGACCGACCGGGCCGTGTCCCGCTCGGCTTGCCGAAGCAGCCCCATCATTGCCCCTCCGCCCACCCGCGCGACGCCGTCGTACGGCCGGATCGCATCGCCTGAATTTCATCGATTTGAACAATCAGTCGGATGGCTGCGAGCTATCCGTTTGAATGATCGCATCGCGACAATTGCAATAGGGCGACGCGATCGCGTGAATATTTCGGGTTTTGATATTGACGGAAATAATCGATTTCAAGGTTGATGCCTGATGATTATGTAGTATAACAAATCGAAGTGCTGGCGCTGAATTGAAGGATCACTACATCGTCCGTCGAATTGTTTTGCGTCGTTGAGATAAAGACGGAATCAATATCGGAATGTGTCTTCAAGTGGCAATTTTGTCAGGTTGATTTCTTTTGAATTCGACCTGGGCGGAGCGTTGTCAATCGAAAGGGGAAATCATGAGCCAGACCGGAATCGAGGGTATGAAAATGAAGCGCAACCAGCCAACCGGAATCATGCGGCGATCGACCTTGAAGGGCGCGCTGGTGCTTCTGCTGGCAGGGTCGTTGTTAGGTACCGGCACCGTCGCTGCCGCGGCGGGCGGGACAAGTACCGGCACGGCGCCGGCATTCGTCTATAGCCCGTACAAGGACGCGACGATTTCGATGAACTGGAACACCAACGTCATCTCGACGAACGTCACGGGTCAGCTGAGCCCGGTGCTGTCGGTGCTGCCAACCGGTGTTCATACGCTGACGCTCGCGTTCGCGACCGGTGAATGCGGCAGCGAGAACTGGGCGGGCGTCGACGGCGGCGCGATGGCGGCTGCCAATGTGCCGCTGTTCACCGCGGCCAACGTGAATTACGTGATTTCCACCGGCGGCGCGGCCGGCATGTTCACATGCGGGACGGATGCGGGGATGGCGGCCTTCATCGATCGTTATGCATCGAGCAATCTGATCGGGATCGATTTCGATATCGAGGGCGGGCAGACGCAACAGGTGATCAACGATCTCGTCCAGCGCGTGGCCGTCGCCCAGCAGAAATATCCCGGCCTGCGCTTCAGCTTTACGCTCGCGACGCTCGCCCCTTCCCAGCAGGGCGCGACCACGGCCAGCTCGTGGGGCGCCAGCGCCCCCGACAGCTTCAACATCTACGGCGACTGGGTCATGCAGGCGATCCAGGCGGCCGGCCTGAAGAACTACACCATCGACCTGATGACGATGGACTACGGGTCGGCTAGCGCGGGGAACTGCGTGGTCGCGAACGGCACCTGCCAGATGGGGCAGTCGGCGATCCAGGCGGCGATGAACCTGCACGATCACTGGGGCGTCCCGTACAGCCAGATCGAGCTGACGCCGATGATCGGCGGCAACGATGTGGTCGGCGAAACCTTTACGCCGGCGGACGCGGACACCGTGGCGCAGTTCGTGAAACAGAACGGTCTCGCGGGTGTCCACTTCTGGTCGTTCGACCGTGACGTCGATTGTCCGCCCGGCGCCGCCTCGTCGACGTGCAATTCGATCGGCGGTGTCGGTACGCTTGGTTATGCGAACCGGTTTGCCAACCGCCTGGCGCCCGGCAAGTGAACGCAGCCGGGCAGGAAGGAGACCATGCGGGCGCCCGTGTCATGGCGACGAAGTTTCGCATGGTCTCCGGCTTTCGCGATCGGCAACCGGAGGCATCGCCGAGTGCAGGCGTTGAACGGCCGTTGCCGCCCGAATGCGCGCTGATCCGCAGGATCGCGGCCGCCGTGACGACAAAATTCGACAAATCGGAACAGATGGGCGGGGTGTTCCCGCCTACCATCCGCACGTACCTCGCGCATTCCCGTACCGATGCCGCATCGGTCGCGGCATCGCCCGCATCGCGCTGCACGCGTCTTCCTCGCACCGCCGCATCCTGACAAGCCGCCAACAGAGCAAAGGATTCGCCATGTCCGCAAGATCGTTCGCTTCATTCGTGCTGATGCTGCTGCTCGCGGCGTGCGGCGGCGACTCCGATTCGTCCGTGCCCGGCAGCGCGTTCGCGGCCGCCTCGGCGCGTGCGTCGCAGGTCGCCACGTGGAAACCGCTCGTACCCGGCACGAGCTGGCAATGGCAGATCGACGGCAACCGGATCAACGAGACGGTGCTGGACGGCGTGAACAACCCGCGCAAGATGTTCGACGTCGACATGGAGCTGACCGATGCCGGCACGATCCAGCGCCTGAAGGCGAAGGGCATCTATGTCGTCTGCTACATGGAGGTGGGCGGGCGCGAGGACACCCGTGGCGACGCCGGCAAGTTTCCGGACAGCGTGCTCGGCAATCCCGTCGAAGGATACGAGGACCACGAACGCTGGCTGGACATTCGCCAGACCACGATCCTGATGCCGCTGATGCTGGCGCGGCTCGACCAGGCGAAGAAGAAGGGCTGCGACGGCATCGAGCCGGACCTCGACGACAGCTATCGCCAGGAAACCGGCTTTCCGCTGACGCGCGACGATCAGCTGCGGTACAACACGGCGTTGATCGCCGCCGCGCACGATCGCGGGATGTCGATGGGCCTCAAGAACGGTTCGGGAATCGCCGCCGCGATGGCGAAAGTGGCCGACTGGGCGCTCAACGAGCAATGCAACAGGTTCCACGAGTGCGGCGACTACGCGAGCTTCATCGCGCTGAACAAGGCCGTGTTCAATGTCGAGTACACGCGCCCGGACGGCATGACGCTCGCGGCGTTCTGCCCGGCGGACAACCAGGCCAATTTCGACGGCATCCTGAAACTGTCGAGCGACACGCTCGCGGCGCTGCCGCGTGCGGCGTGCCGGTTCGAGTGAACGGCGGCGCGCGTCGCCGCGTGCGATCGCACCGGCCGCGATGACGACACGGGCATCGCGACTGCGCGCACGGACGGGGGCGTGCGCGCAGGCATCGGTGCGGCATCGACGGCATGCCGGTTCGCGGCCCGCGTCGCCCGGGCCGGCCATTGACGCAGGTCAACCCCATTCCTCATGCAAGCCATACAGTCGAGTCGAACGCTCGCGCGATGCCGCACGCCACTGCGCGCCGCATGCGGGATGGCGGCGGCGACGGGGCCGGACTCGCGCCGGGCGTGTTCATGCCGCCCGCTGGCGGGCGGATCGCGATGCGTTGCGGGGCAGGGTGATGAATCAACGGTTATGGGCGCTCGGCGTGCTGCTTGCATTGAGCGCGTGCGCCGGCGCGGAACGGAACGCGGCCTTCCGCGCGACGGAAACGCAGTTGTTCGCGACACGCCAGGCCGCGGTGCTGCAGTGTTCGACGCCTGCCGAATGCGACCTTGCATGGCACTTCGCACGCCGCTATGTCGAAGCGCATTCGTCGACCCGGATCACGCGCGCCGATGCCGATACGATCGAAACGGCGGCGCCGTTTCTGGCCGGAGAAGTGTATCTGTGGGCGTCCCGCACGGCATCGGGCGGCACTTCGGTGATCCGGCTCAAGGCGATGTGCAAGGGCATGTACGACAGCGACGGCGGCCCGGGCTGGCGGTACGACGCGTGCGCGACGAAGATCCTCGACATCGAGCGGGGCTTCCGGTCATACGGGAACCCCGCGCGTTCGTCCGACGCGCCGACAGCGCCCGTCGTGCCGCGATGATCCGGCGTCGCGCGCCCACTCGCGTGCCGGTTTCCGCATGATTTCGAACCGTTGACCTCCGTCAACGCCTGCTTCCGGCGAACGCCGATGATGAAAACCAGGCCGAACGCCGCCGGCGCATCGGTTCATCCAGCGAGGTCGGTATGTATACGAACATCATGGTCGCCGTGGACGGCAGCCCTTCATCGCAACGCGCGCTCGACGAGGGCCTGAAGGTGGCGCGCTCGTACGGTGCGCGCCTGTTCGCCGTTTTCGTCGTCGACAAGTCGCTGATGATCACGTTCGGCGGACGGATGGACCCGGATGCATTGCTGGACGAGATCCGGCGCGACGGTGCGTCGGTTCTGCGACACGTGGAACGAACCATCGCGCACGCGACAGTCAATGGCGAGACGGAACTCCTGGAGACCGAGATCGGCGAGAGTGTCGCCGAACGGCTGCAGCGTTACGTCGTCGAGCGGTCGATCGATCTCGCGGTGGTCGGCACCCACGGGCGGCGCGGGGTCCGACGGCTGTTCCTCGGCAGCGTCGCCGAACGGTTCCTGCGCGGATCGAGCTGCCCGGTCCTGCTCGTGCGCGGCAGCGACGCCGCACCGGCCGCAGCGGCAGCTTAGGGCCGCCATGCACGGGGCGCCGCCAGCCGGCGCCTGCCCGTGCGCAACCTGCCGAGGTGCCCATCATGCAGATCTCCTTTCCTTCCGAACATCCGACGTATTGCGGCCTGGATCCGGCGCTGACCTTTCCGGCGCTGGTCGAAGGCCGCCGCGTGCATTGCGCGATCACCGCTGCGGCGCTGGAGGATCACTTCCGCGCGGCGTCGCCGCGCGAGCAGGATCTCGTGGAGGCGTTCGCCCGCCACCGTCCCGCGATCGAGCGCGCCGCACGCTGCCTGCTCGAGGAGATGGGCGGCCGGCCGATCCTGCTCCACAGCGGCTATTTCCGGTTCTGCACGTGAGCGCCCGCAGCCGTTGACGCGCATCAAGCGCGTGCCGATACGGGCAGTTACGCTGGAATCCTGAGGATCGTTCGTCCGTTGCGCGGCACACGGTGCCGCGCCAATCCGGTCTTCGTCATGGCGTCGCGCGGGCGGGACGAACGCGCGGCCCGCCTGTCTATCGTTCAAGGAGTACGAACCATGAGCAATGTCACGCGTTACGATCCGTTTTCGATCGAACCCGTCGCCGACCTGTTTCAGGGGCTGTTCAGGCCGCTGCGCGGGATGACGCTGACGGACGAGCCCGACCTGGCCTCGATGAAGATCGACGTGACGGAAAGCGACAAGGCGTACACGGTCAACGCGGAACTGCCGGGCGTCGCCAAGGACGACATCGACGTCCAGGTGACGGGCAGCACCGTGTCGATCCACGCGAAAGTCGAGCGCAACCAGGAACAGAAGGAGGGCGAACGCGTGATCCGCCGCGAGCGCTACAGCGGCGCGATCAGCCGTTCGTTCTCGCTGTCGGGCGAGATCGACGACGCGAACGCAACGGCGACTTACCAGGACGGCGTGCTGTCGCTGACGCTGCCGAAGAAGGCGCCGGTCGCGCAGAAGAAACTGGCCATCAGCTGATCGGACGGCCGGCAGCGGGCGATGCGGGCACGCGTCGTCCGAACGGAGCTATCGGCGCGCGGCGCGATCCGCGCGCCGTTTCATCGAGGCAATCGCCCGAACGCCTGCGCATTCGACCCGGTGCCGCCGGCGCGGGCGCGCTCCGTCTGCGCGTCGTGCGGCGTCCGTTGACCTGCATCAGCGCTCCCTCGCCGCGCGTGTGCAAATCTGGAGACGTGCGGCGCACAGGCGCGCCGCGGCTCACGGGAGCGCAGGCGATGAAGACCGACAAGCAGTTGAAGCAGGACGTTCAGGACGAACTGGAGTCCGACCCGGCGATCGACGCGACACGTATCGGTGTCGAGGTCGTCAACCGGATCGTGACGCTCTCGGGTCATCCGCCGAGCTATGCGGAGAAACTGGCGATCGAGCGGGCGGCGAACCGCGTGGCCGGCGTCAAGGCGCTCGTCGTCGACATGACCGTGCATCTGCCGGACGACGACGTCCGCACCGACGAGGACATCGCGAACGCGGTGCGTTCGGTGCTGCACTGGACGGTCGGGCTGCACGACGACGCGGTGAAGGTGCAGGTCGAACACGGCTGGATCACGCTGTCCGGCAGGGTCGAATGGGCCTATCAGAGCCATCTGGCCGTGCGGGCGATCTCGCAGATGCGCAGCGTGACCGGCGTGACCGACCATATCGCGGTGCAGGGGGCGATCGGCTCGGCCGACATCGGCGGCAACATCAAGCGCGCGATCATGCGCCATGCGGAGCGCGAGGCGAAGCACATCGCGATCGAGGTGCGCGACGGCACGGTGCGGCTGTCCGGCAAGGTCGGCTCGTTCTCCGAGCGCAAGGCCGTGCGCGGGGCGGCATGGTCGGCACGCGGCGTGCGTGCCGTCGTCGACGACCTGGTCGTCGAGTAACGCCGGCAAGCGGCAACCGGATGCGCAATCCGCGCGGAAGGGGGAGTCAAATGACACTGTCAGGCGAGGTACACGATGCGGACTGGTCGGTGGCGGTCGAGACGATCGCCACCGGAACGGGCGGCTACCGTTGCAGGATCCACGTGACGCTTGTGTCGCCGGACGGCGCGTGCGAGCGTACGTTCGCGCACAGCCGGACCCACGACACCGAGCGCGAAGCCGCGATCGACGGGCTGCGCGCCGGGATGACGTGGGTCGAGATGCGAAAGTCGAACATGTTCACGGTCTGAAGCCGCGGCGGTCGTGAACGCGTTGCCTGAGTCGCGATGTTTCGTTCGTCATCCGATGCAGTCGATGCCGCATCGCGTGTGCATCGACGTGCGTGACCGTCCGACCCCGATCACGGGCGGCGTGCGGCGGCGCGGGGCGCACGACGGGTGCGCCGCCGCCCATACCAGTCGCCGATCGCGCGCCAGATGTCGGGGGCGGATTCGCAGTACGTGAACAGGTCGAGATCGCGGCGGTCGATCATCCCTTCGTCCGCGAGGAAGGCCAGGTCCACCGCGCGGCGCCAGTACGCTTTGCCGACGAGGATGACCGGCAGCGGCGGGATCTTGCGCGTCTGCAGCAGCGTCAGGACTTCGAACAGCTCGTCGAACGTGCCGTAGCCGCCGGGGAAGAATACCGCCGCCTTCGCGCGTTCGAGCAGGTGCAGCTTGCGGATCGCGAAATAGTGAAACCGGAAGCAGAGACCGGGCGTGATGTAAGGGTTCGGCGCCTGTTCGCGCGGCAGCTCGATGTTGAAGCCGATGCTCGGCGCGCCGCACTCGTACGCGCCACGATTGGCGGCCTCCATGATGCCGGGGCCGCCGCCGGTGACGACGGCGAGCCGCGCGGTGCGCGTGCACCGGTCGGCGTGGCCGACGATGCGCCCGAATTCGCGCGCGACGCGGTAATACACGCTGTGCTCGACGAGCCGGCTCGCCGCCGCGACGGCGTGACGCCGGCCCGCATCGTGCGGACGCGCTGCCAGCAGGCGATTGGCCTCGTTCAGCCGCGCGTTCGCGACGGCCGGGGCAACGATGCGCGTGCTGCCGTAGATCACGACGGCATGGCCGATGCGTTCGTTCTGCAGGCGTTCCTCGGCCTTCCAGTAGTCGAGTTGCAGCCGGATGCCGCGCATGCCCGTGCGCTGCAGGACGGTGGCATCGTCGTCGGCGGGCGTGCGGTTCGGGCGGTTGGCGAGACGCGGCGCGCGATGCGGGATGCGCTGGACGCGGTCGTCGCCGACGATCGCATCGGGCCGCGTGCGTGCGCGTTTGACGCGCGTGTCCACCGCCGTCAGGCCGGCGGCGGTACGTCGGCGCACTCCGCCTCGACGAACGATACCGGCGGGAACGCGTTTGACGACGGTCGACATGAGCGGCTGGCTGGCGGGCCGGTTACTGGCTGAGCACCCACTGCACGAGCTGGTGCGCGTCGTCGGCGGACAGCGGGCCGCCGCGATCCTCGGCGGACGGCATCGGCGTGTCGCCCCAGTGCACGCGGCCGCCGACGCGCAGCTTGCGTTCCAGTTCAGGCGCGGCCGCCGGATCGCCGCGGTAGCGCTGCGCGATGTCGTGGAACGACGGCCCGAGGAACGTCATGTCGGACGTATGGCAGAACATGCAGTGCTGCGCATTGACGAGATCGGTCGGCTCGGGCACGGCCGTTTGCGCGGCGGCAAGGTGCGCCGCCGTGACGGTCACGCAGAAGGCGGCGTAACGCAGAAAGCTCATGATGTTTCCTCGTCCGGATCGGAAAGGCAGCGCCGCCGGGCGCGCTCACGAAACGACTTCGTCGAGCGGGCGGCGCGGCGAGTGCGGCGTATGCGGGCCGCGCCCGACCCGCAGCAGCAACTGCGGCTCGCCGTGCAGCCCGAGCATGTGGCGCAGGTGCGCGCGCAGCCCGGCCGTCTCGATCGGCTGGTTCAGGTACGACGCGGTATAGCCTGCACGCGTCGCGACGAGCAGGACGCGCTCCAGCGCCTGTCCGGCGGCGAGCCACGCGTCGCGATCGTCGCGCACGGTGGAGATGCAGACGACCAGCGGCGATGCGCCGACGAGCTGGTGATGCAGCGCGGCCAGCCCGTTGCCGAGATCGAAGGTCCGCACCGCCATCGTCACGACGGGCGCCGCGAAATCCAGCAGCGTCGGCACGCCGGCCGCGAACGCCGGCATGCCGTCGGCGTGCCGGCGCGGATCGATCCAGCTCGCCAGTTCGCGCCTGAAGCGCGGGTCCGCGAACTGCTGCTGGTCGGCCTCCGCGACCAGCTCGGCCACCCGTGCGCGGTGCGCGATCGAGTCGACGCAGGTGATCTCGGCGCCTTCCGCGACGCCGGCCGCGATCAGCGCCTGCTGCAGGTCGTCCGGCACGGCGGTCGAGTCGAACGGCGCGCGCGTCGTGACGCGCTCCGGAATCGCATCGAACAGTGCGCCGAGCGACGCGTCGGAATAGCCGTCGTCGCACACCCGGACCAGCGCGAGCAGATCGGGATCGATGTCGGACGGAAACGTGCTGATCGTGTGGGCGAGCCCGGCGTGATCGAGCGCGACGCGCAGGTTGAGCAGGGCCGCACCGCAGCTGATGATCAGCTCGCGATCGAACGGATCGATGACGGGCAATGCGCGCACACGATCCGCGCAGACCGCGATCGTGGGGCCGTCGACGATGAACCGCCACGGCTGCGAGTTGTGGCTGGACGGGGCCAGCACCGCGTAGGCCAGCAGCGACCTCAGATGCGCTTCAGGGTGGGCGCTTGCGGCTAGTGGGGGAACGGATACCATTCGATCATCTCCTGGTCGCCACACGTTGGGCGTGATGCCACTTCATCGTGTCAGCAACCGCCCGTCCGCCGTTGACCCACATCAAGCGCGCGTCACCGGGCCGTGCGTACGCGACGCGCAGCGACTAGCGTGGAGAGGTGAAGCGCATGCACCGGCGCGCGCGAGGAGGCGAGCATGCTTGCGATGATGTTTGACGGCACGACACCGCATTTGCGCGAGGTGCGCGTGCCGGACCCGTTGCCGGCGGCGGGCCAGTTGCTGATCGACGTACACGCATGCGGCGTGTGCCGGACGGATCTCCACGTCGTCGACGGCGAGCTCGCGCATCCGAAGCTGCCGCTGATCCCGGGGCACGAAATCGTCGGCACGGTGCGCGCGCTCGGCGCGGGCGTGACGGGCTTCGCGGTGGGCGAGCGCGTCGGTGTGCCATGGCTCGGCTCGACGTGCGGCCATTGCGCGTACTGCGCGACCGGCCGCGAGAATCTGTGCGACAGCCCGGGATTCACCGGCTATACGATCGACGGCGGCTACGCAGAGCGCACCGTCGCCGACCACCGCTATTGCGTGCATCTGCCGCGGCGCTACACCGATCTCGAAGCCGCGCCGCTGCTGTGTGCGGGCCTGATCGGCTATCGAACCTTGCGCATGGCGGGCGATGCGCGGCGCGTCGGCATCTACGGCTTCGGCGCGGCGGCGCATCTCGTCGCGCAGGTCGCGCATGCGGAGGGGCGCAAGGTGTTTGCGCTGACGAAGCCCGGCGATACCGTGGCGCAGCAGCTGGCGCGTTCGCTCGGTGCCGCGTGGGCCGGCGGCAGCGACGAAGCGCCGCCCGAGGCGCTCGACGCCGCGCTGATCTTCGCGCCGGTGGGCGCCCTGGTGCCGGCCGCGCTCCGCGCCGTCGACAAAGGCGGGACCGTCGTGTGCGGCGGCATTCACATGAGCGATATCCCGGGTTTTCCGTACGCGTGGCTGTGGGGCGAGCGCCGCATCGTGTCGGTCGCCAACCTGACACGTGCGGACGCGGTCGAATTCATGCGGGTCGCCGAGGCGGTGCCGCTGCGAGTCGAGGCCGTGCGCTACGCGCTGACCGATGCGAACCGCGCACTCGACGATCTTCGCGCAGGGCGTTTGTCCGGGGCGGCGGTACTCGCGATGCGCGGCTGATGCGCGGGCCGCGCGCGGCGCGTTCAGATTCGCCCGAGGCCTTCCGGGTCGACGATGCGGATCTGCTTGCCTTGCGCGGCGACGAGCCCCTTGTGCTGGAACTTCGACATCATGCGGCTGACCGTTTCGAGCTTCATCCCGAGATATTCGCCGATCTCGTCGCGCGTCATCCGCAGCACGAATTCGGCGGCCGAGTAGCCGCGCGCCTTGAAGCGCGTGGACAGGTTCAGCAGGAACGCGGCCACGCGCTGTTCGGCGGTCATCGTGCCGAGCAGCAGCATCAGCGCGGATTCGCGGACGATTTCGCCGCTCATCATCTGGTACACGTGATGCTGCATCGGCCGGACGTCGCGGCACATCTGCTCGAGCTGGCCGAACGGAATGATGCAGACGGTGCTGTCCTCGAGCGCGATCGCGTCGCCGTTGTGGTGCCCGGTGTGCACGCCGTCGAGCCCGAGCGATTCGCCGACGATCTGGAAGCCGGTGATCTGCTCGTCGCCGTCGCGATGCATCACGATGGTCTTGAACGATCCGGTTCGGACTGCGTAGATGCTGTTGAACGCATCCCCCGCGCGAAACAGCGTTTCGCCGCGCCTGACGTGCCGCGTCGTGCAGATCATCGCGTCGACGCGCGCGAATTCGTCAGGAGAAAGGTCGGCCGGCATGCAGACGGTCCGCAACGCGCACGTCGAGCAACGGGACGCGGCGCGCTTCGGTTGGTCCGCCCGGTCGACGGAATGCAACGGGATGAACGGGCGTAACGGCGTGGTCGGCGAAACTTCGGCAGGGCGCTGCATGATCGGCTCCAGTACGTTCAGGACGGCGACGAGCCGCCGTAGGCGGGATCGCGCGGGTGGTCGCGCCCGCGGCCCTGACGGTTGTCGCACTCATGGTGAAGAACCGCGCCGGACGAGCCGGGAGACCTGTCCCGACGGCGAGTGCCGCCTTTGCTCCGCGACGCGCGTGCTTGTTTTTCTTGATCTGGAGTATGGATGTTGCGCGGCGTCAAGGAAATCAGCCGCCATGGAAGATGCAGTAGGTCACATGGAAGTGATGTAGGCGGTTTCCTACACGGGTGCGGCATTCTGTCCGGGCGCGACGCGCGGGCGCACCGGTCGTGCGCCCGCGCCGCCGTCAGAGTTCGTCCGGGTCGTCGAACAGCTTGTGGCGCATCGCATAGCGCACGAGCGCCGTGTCGTTCGGCATTTGCATCTTCTCGAGAATCCGCGTCTTGTAGGTGCTGACCGTCTTGACGCTGACACAGAGCGCTTCCGCGATTTCGGAGATCGACTCGCCGATGGTGACGCGCCGGAACACGTCGAATTCACGGTCGGACAGCCGCTGGTGCGGCAGCAGATCGGTCGGCTCGTTCAGGCTTTGCGCGAACTGCTCGGCCATGGTCAGGCTGACGTAGACGCCGCCCGCCGCGATCTTGGTCAGCGCCGCGATCAGCTCGGCGCTCGCGCTCTCCTTGGTCATGTAGCCGGATGCACCGGCGCGGAACGCGCGCACCGCGTATTGCTGCTCGGCGTGCATCGTCAGCACGAGGATCTGCAATGCCGGCTGCTCGTCCTTGATCTGCCTGATGAGTTCGACGCCGTTGCGGCCGGGCATCGACAGGTCAAGCACCAGCACGTTTGCGGGGGTATCCCGCACGCGCGCGATCGTGGACGTGCTGTCGCACGCTTCACCCGCGACCTCGAAGCCGCTGGCATTCTGCAGGATGTGCCGCAGACCGTCCCGGACGAGGGCGTGGTCGTCGGCAATGAGTACCCGGATCATGGCAATCCCTTCCTTGCCGGATCGCGTGGCGCGGGCCACGCGGCGGCATGCGTCGATCATCGTCGCGGACCGGCGCGCTCGATCGTTCGATGGTGGCCGACGCCGATGACCGGACGATGTCCATCGTCGTCGGGGCCGGATCGGCACGGGGTCCGGTTCGTCGATGCCCCGAAATTGTGCGCCGGTCGCCGGCGTTCGCCAATCGGGATCGATGCGGACTGCCGCCGTCGCGTGGGCTTGACCGGCATCAACCGGATCGCGTCGGCCGGCCCCAGACTGGTTCGGCAAGCCGGTCGATGCCGGGCAACGACAGGGAGACGTCATGTATGCACGGATCTTCGCAGCACTGGACGGCAGCCGCGGTGCGCGGCTCGCGCTCGACGAGGCGATCGCGCTCGCCCGCCATTCAGGCGGCCTGATCGTCGCCGTGTGCGTGGTCTCGGACGCGCCACGACGGACGGACGTCGACCGCGGCTATCTCGACCCGCGCGATCCGGCGTGGCTGGATGCGGACAGGGCCGCGATCGCGGTGGCGGATGCAGAGGCCGCGTTTCGTCTGTGCGGCGTGCGCGGCATCGCGCACACGATCGACGCGTGCGGCGACGCGGTGTCGTCCGTGCTGGCGCGCGCTGCTGCGGAATGCGACGCGGACTTGATCGTGATGGGCACGCATGGTCGCCGCGGCATGCGCCGCGCGGTGCTCGGCAGCGTCGCCGAATCGCTGGTGCGCACCGCCGACCGGCCGGTGCTGGTCGTGCGTGAGGGGCGGGGCGCGTGCGCGGCCGTGTTGTGACGGAAGAGGGCAGCCGCAGGCGGCTGCCCCTTCGTCATGCGTGCGTTGTCAGTGCGACAGCAGCACCGGCACCGTCATCGTCTCGAGGACGGTGCGCGTCGCACCGCCCAGCACGCGTTCGTGCATGCGCGCATGGCTGTACAGGCCCATCACCAGCAGATCCGCATGCAGGTCGGTCACCCGGTTCAGCAGCGTCGCGCCGACGCCGACCGACCGGTCGCGCGGCGTCGTCGAGAACGACGCGCGCACGCCGTGCCGCTCGAGATACGCGGCGACGTCGACGCCCGGCGGCGTCTTGTCCGGATCGGGTTGACCGTGCACGACCGTCTCGACGTTGACGAAGCGCGCGCGGGCCAGCAGCGGCAGCGCGTCGGCCATCACGCGGGCGGCTTCGCGCCCGCCGTCCCAGCCGATCAGCACGTTCTCGCCGATCGTTCGCACGTCGCCCGCGTAGGGCACGACGATCGCCGGACGGCCGCTGCCCATCACGACATCCTCGACGAAATGGCGCGCGACGTAGGTCATCCGATCGTCCGGGTCTTCCTGGCCGAGGATCAGCAGGTCGGCGTGGCGTGCGTGCAGAATCGCGGCGGCAGTTGCGTCGCCGGCCGGCGCCTGCCACTCGACGCTGCGCCCCGCGCGCTCGGCGGCCGTCAGGAATTTCTCCTCGGCCTCCTTGCGCCGCTGGTCGCACAGGCGTTCGTACACGGCCAGCTTCAGCGGCTCGTCGGGCCGCCGCAGCGGCTCGAAGAGATCCTGGCAGACCGCGTAGAGGCCGATCAGATGCGCATTCCAGCGCGCCGCGAGTTCGAGCGCGAGGTCGACGCGGGTCGCGCAGCGCGCGCTGTCGTCGAGGTGGACGAGCAGGGTCTTGTAGCTCATGACGGCTCCTTTTCGGTGGAGGCTGCGACGGTCTCGGCGGGTTTGCCGGACGGGCAGCCTGCCGGAATCATCAGCACCGGGCACGTGGCCAGCCGCAGCACGCGCTCGGCCACGCTGCCGAGGAAGAGGCGCTGAACGCCGCGCCGGCCGTGCGTGCCCATGATGATCAGGTCGGCTTCGATTTCGTTGGCAAGACTGACGATCCGGTGCGGGATGTCCTCGCCCGCCGGCGCGACGTTGGAGATCTGCGGCGTGCCGGCGACGTCGCGCGCCTTCAGGCGTCGCGCCGCGTCTTCGGTGACGCGGAGCCCTTCTTCGCGAAAGGCGTCGACCAGGATCGACGGGTCGTAGCCGTACATGTCGTAGGCCGGCACCAGGAAATCGACGACGTAGACGGGCGTCAGCCGCGCACCCGTCTCCGACGCGATGGCCAGCGCGGCGTCGAGGGCACGGGACGACGTGTCGCTGCCGTCGAGCGCAACCAGAATGTTCGAGTACATGGCATGTCCCTTGAACGGAGGTGGATGAAATCATCATCGGCGCGTGCGCGCCAATCGCGCTGATCTGGATCAAGCGTCGCGGTTGGCGCGCAGCACCCCGACCGCGGCGCGCGCGGCGATCCACGCTTCGTTGGCCGGCTCGACGACAACCGTGACCGCGCTCGACGCGGACGACACGACCCGCGCATGGTCCGCGTTCGCGCCCGCGTCGATGTCGATGCCGAGCCAGCCGAGCGCCGCGCAGATCCGCTCGCGCAACACGGCCGAGTGCTCGCCGATGCCGGCGGTGAAGACCAGCATGTCGAGGCCGCCGAGCAGCGCGACGAGCGCACCGGCTTCGCGCACGATGCGGTGGACGTAGAGTGTCAGCGCATCGCCGGCCAGTGCGTCACCGGCGGCTTCGCATGCCAGCAGCACACGCGGATCGCCGGAAGCGCCCGACACGCCCTTGAGCCCCGACTCGTGATAGAGCATGTGACCCAATGCTTCGGCGGACAGCTTGCCGGCCGCGAGCAGGTGCAGGACCACGCCGGGATCGAGTGTCCCGCAGCGCGTGCTCATCATCAGCCCGTCGAGCGCCGAGAAGCCCATCGTCGTCGCGACGCTGCGGCAGTCGCGCATCGCGCACAGGCTGGCGCCGCTGCCGAGATGGGCGGCGATCACGCGGCCGTGCGCACGTGGGCCGAACTGCTCGTCGAGCACGACGGCCAGGTATTCGTACGACAGACCATGGAACCCGTAGCGGCGCACGCCCTGGTCGAACCATGCGTGCGGCAGCGGCAGCAATTGTTCGGCGCGCGGCAGTGAGCGGTGAAACGCGGTATCGAACACGGCGACCTGCGGCACGTCGGGAAACGCGTCGCGCAGCGCGTCGATCGCATCGAGGCTGTGCGGTTGATGCAACGGCGCGAGCGGCGTCAGCGTGCGCAGCGCGTCGAGCACCGCGTCGTCGACCACGACCGGGTCGACGTACCGGGCACCGCCATGCACGACACGGTGTGCAATGGCGCCCAGCGCGATATGCGGCAGTTGCACGCGGATCCACATCGCGACCTGCGCGAGCACCGCACGGTATGGATCGCCCGTGTGCAACGGCAGCGTGCCGCCCGGCGCAGCGTCGAAGCGGAGCGACACGCCGTTGCCGGTTTCGCTCGCTTCGCCCTCGTGCAGCGGCCGTCGCACGGGGTCCCCATGCGGCGGATACGCGAAGACCGCGAATTTCACGCTCGACGAACCGGCATTGACGACGAGCAGCGCGAGCGTACGCATCGACCGGCTCAGTGCGACATCAGCACCGGGAGCGTCATCGACGCGAGCACCGTGCGCGTGGCGCCCCCCATGATCAGTTCACGCCAGCGCGGATGCCCGTAGGCGCCCATGACCAGCAGGTCGGAACCCGTTTCATAGGCACGCGACAACAGCGTGTCGCCGATTGCCGCGCCGGTACCGGTGTCGATATCGAGTACGTTCACGTCGCGCGCATGGCGCGCGAGCATCAACGCGGCATCGGCGGCCGGAATGCGCGTGGTCGCCGCTTCGGAATCGCCGTCGACCACGGCGACGACCGTCGTGCGCTTCGCGTGCTCGAGGAAGGGGAGCGCGTCGTGCGCGGCACGGGCGGCCTCGCGGCTGCCGTCCCACGCGACGAACACCCGTTCGCCGATCGACGGGAATTCGCCGGTGTACGGCCAGAACAGCACCGGGCGGCCGGCGGACAACACGAGGTTCTCCGGAAACTGGTCGTCGATGTAGGTTTCGGGATCGTTCGGGTCGCTCTGGCCCGCAATCACGAGATCGGCAAGGCGCGCGGCGCGCGGCACGGCCACATTCGCGCGCTCGTCCGCGCGAACCCAGGTGGCCGGCACTTTGGCCCGCGCGGTTTCCGCATGGAACAGCCGCTCCAGTGCAGCGAGCCGCTCGTCGCGTTGCTCGCGGTGCGCGCGGAAATAGTCGGCGGAACCGGCCATCACGTAGAACGAATGCGGCTCCGGCGTGTAGACCGCGAACAGGCCGGTGAGATGCGCACCGAAGCGCCGGGCAAGACGCAACGCGAGCTCGAGGCGCGAATGCGCGCGGGTGCTCGTATCGAGGTGCACGACCAGGCTTTTGTAGCTCATCGGAATCGCTCCATCGACGGGTGATCCGCCAGTGCAATCCAGTCTACGAAGCAGGGTTTCCGCGTGCTTGACTCAGATCAACGGGTGCCGTGCGCCACGGTCGCACAGTGAAGTGGACGCCCATTCACCGACCGGATCGAAGGAGCGAATGCGATGAGCCCCCATGCCTTGACCACACCGAACGACGCTTGCCGCGCGGGCTGCGATCTCGCGTTGCGCATGGCCGCGCTGGCCCGCGACTGGCAGCACGAATGGAACACGCTGGCAGGGCGGCGCATCGAGCGGGACCGCGTCGCGGTGCGCGGCCTGCAGCAGGCGCTCACGGTGACGACCGAGTGGACGGCGTTCGGCGAAGCAGCCCGGCACGTGATGCGCGACTACACGATCGCGACCGTCGCGCTCTGGCAGGACGCGACCGAGCTGTGCATGCGCGGGCAGTTCGAGAGCGCGAGTGCGTGGCGCACGTGGCTGCGCGATTACGGCACCGGCGCGCTGTCGCGCTACCAGACCTTCTGGTGGCCCGATCTCGGGCGGCTGGCCGTGGTCAACGAGGCGAGCATGCCGTGGCGCGACTGGATGGCCGCGTTCGAACTTGGCATCACGGAAGCCGTCGATGCAGGCGACGAGGCCGCGGCCGTCCGGCGTCTCGACGGCAGCCACGCGGTGCGGGAGCACGATCATGTCCGCTGAGCGCGTCGCTTTCGTCACCGGCGGAATGGGCGGCCTCGGCGCCGCGATCAGCCGCCGCCTGCACGAGGCCGGCATGACGGTGGCGGTGTCGCACACCGAACGCAACGACCACGTCGCGACGTGGCTCACGCACGAACGCGAGGCGGGCCGCACGTTTCATGCGTACGAGGTCGACGTGGCCGACTACGACTCGTGCCAGCACTGCGCGGCGCGCGTGCTGGCCGAGTTCGGGCGCGTCGACGTGCTCGTCAACAACGCGGGCATCACGCACGATGCCACCTTCGTGAAGATGACCAAGAGCATGTGGGATGCGGTGCTGCGGACCAATCTCGACGGCCTGTTCAACATGACGAAGCCGTTCGTGCCCGGGATGATCGACGCCGGCTTCGGCCGGATCGTGAACATCGGGTCCGTGAACGGGGAGCGCGGCGCGTACGGGCAGGCGAACTACGCGGCCGCGAAAGCCGGCATCCACGGCTTCACGAAATCGCTGGCGCTCGAACTTGCGCGGCACGGCATCACGGTCAACACGGTGGCCCCCGGCTATCTGGCCACCGCGATGCTCGAGTCGGTACCGAAGGAAGTGCTCGACACGAAGATCCTGCCGCAGATTCCGGCCGGCCGCCTCGGCGACCCCGACGAAATCGCCGCGCTCGTCGCCTTCCTGTGTTCCGACGCGGGGGCGTTCGCAACCGGTGCGGAATTCGACGTCAACGGCGGCATGTACATGCGATGAAAGCGTCCGTCGTCCGTGTGCCGCGCCCGCGCGAGTCGAGGCAGCAATCCGATCGGGACCGCCGGAAAGCCGGCACGCCCGAGTGCGCGCCGGCCGACGCGACACCCGCCGAACAATGGAACCGCGCCGCGCATGCGAACGTCGCCGCGATGACGTTCGGGCTGTCGCCCGTGTCGCTGGCGCTGGCCCTGCTCGACTGGGGCGCGCACCTGGCGGTGTCGCCGGGCAAGTGTTTCGAACTCGCGACGCAGGCGTGGCTGGCGGCCGCGCCCGTGGCGGCGGAGAAAGGCGCGGCGGACGACACCGACACGGACGGCCAGGCCGTGCATGCGGGGCGCGCCGATCCGCGCTTCGCCGCGCCCGCCTGGTCGGGCTGGCCGTTTCGCGCGTATCGCGACGGCTTCCTGTTGGTCCAGCGCTGGTGGCGCGACGCGACGCGCGGCGTGCCGGGTGTCGAACGCCACCATGAGGAACTGGTCGGTTTCGCCGCGCGTCAATGGCTCGACGCGTGCTCGCCCGGCAACTTCCTGGCGACCAATCCCGTCGCGCTCGACGCGACGCTGCGCAGCGGCGGCGCGAACCTCGCGGCGGGGGCGCGGCACTGGCTCGACGATGCGAACGCGTGGCTCGATCGCGCCGGCGGCACGCGTGGCCGAGACCCGCGGGCGTACCTGCCGGGGCGCGACGTGGCGATGACGCCGGGCCGGGTCGTGTGGCGCAACGCATTGTGCGAGCTGCTGCAATACGACCCGACGACACCGCGCGTCGCGCGCGAGCCGATCCTGATCGTGCCGTCGTGGATCATGAAGTACTACATCCTCGATCTGCAGCCGCACGATTCGCTGATCCGCTTCCTGGTCGACGCGGGCTACACGGTGTTTGCGGTGTCGTGGCGCAACCCGGGTGCGGAAGCGCGCGATCTCGGGCTCGACGATTACCTGCGCGACGGGTGCCTGGCCGCGCTCGACGTCGTCCGGTCGATCTGCGGCGAGGCGGTCCATGCGGCCGGCTATTGCCTCGGCGGTACGCTGCTGGCAATCGGCGCGGCGGCGCTCGCACGCGACGGGCGGCAACATGAAGCCCTGCGATCCGTCACGCTGCTCGCGGCCGAGACCGATTTCAGCGAACCCGGCGAACTCGGCCTGTTCGTCGATGCGAGCGAACTGTCCGCGCTCGACGCGCTGATGTGGCGGCAAGGCTACCTGGACGGCGCGCAGATGTCCGCCGCGTTCGAACTGCTGAACGCGCGCGACCTGATCTGGTCGCGGATGATGAGCGAATACCTGCTCGGCAGGCGCACGAAGCCCAACGACCTGATGTCGTGGAATGCGGACACCACGCGCATGCCGTACCGGATGCATTCGGAATACCTGACCCGGCTGTTCCTCGACAACGATCTCGCGGCCGGCCGCTACTGCGTCGACGGGCGGCCGGTCGCGCTGTCGGATCTCGACGTGCCGACGTTCGTGGTCGGCACCGAGCGCGATCACGTGTCGCCGTGGCGCTCGGTCTACAAGCTTCATCTGCTGACCCACCATGCATTGACCTTCGTGCTGACGGCGGGCGGCCACAACGCGGGCATCGTGTCGGAACCCGGTCATCCGGGCCGCCATTACCGCTGCGCGACCCGCGAACCCGGCGCGCCTTACCGCAGCCCGTGCGACTTCATGCGCGACACGCCCGCGGTGGACGGATCGTGGTGGACCTGCTGGCGCGACTGGCTGCATGCGCGCTCGTCGGGTGACGTGCCGGCCCGCACGCCGGCCGCCGGGCTCGCGGCGGCGCCCGGCGCCTACGTGCTCGAGACATGAACGGGCATCGGCATCCGGGGCCGTGCGGTGGCGCGTACCTGCCCGGCCTGCTGCCGAGCGCGGACGGCGCCTGGCCCGGGCTGATCGAGCGGGCCCGCCACGCAGCGCCGCTTGTCGTGGCCGTCGTGCATCCGTGCGATGCAACCAGTCTCGTTGCGCTGGCCGAACTCGGCGAGTCGCCGCTGGCGGCCGCGATCGAGCCGCTGATCGTCGCGCCGCGCGACAAGGTGCTGCGTGTCGCGCACGATGCGGGCGTCGATCTGTCGCCGTGGACGATCGAGGACGTGCCGCACAGCCATGCGGCGGCGGCCCGCGCGGTCGAACTCGCGGCGGCCGGCCGTGCCGGCGCGCTGATGAAGGGCAGCCTGCATACGGACGAGCTGATGGGCGCGGTCGTCGCCGCCGAATCGGGGCTGTGCACCGACAAGCGCATGTCCCACTGTTTCCTGATCGAGACGCCGGCGTATCCGCGTCCGTTCATCCTGACCGACGCGGCGGTGAACATCGCGCCGGATCTCGCGCAGAAGGCGGCCATCGCGCAGAACGCGATCGACGTCGCGCATGCGCTGGGCGTGGCGTGCCCGCGCGTGGCCGTGCTGTGTGCGGTCGAGACCGTCAATCCGGCGATGCGCTCGACGCTCGACGCGGCGGCGCTTGCGAAGATGGCCGAGCGCGGCCAGCTCACGGGCGCGATCGTCGACGGCCCGCTCGCGCTCGACAACGCGATCTCGCTACGGGCGGCGCACGACAAGGGGATCGATTCGCCGGTCGCCGGCTGCGCCGACATCCTGGTCGTGCCCGATATCGAAGCGGGCAACCTGCTCGCGAAGCAGCTCGAATACCTGGGCGGCGCCATCAGCGCGGGCATCGTCGTGGGCGCGCGCGTGCCGATCGTGCTGACGAGCCGCGCCGATGGCGCTGTCGTCCGGGTCGCGTCCTGCGCACTCGCGATGGTGCTGGCACAGGCGCGACATGCGTCGCCATCCTGATGAATGAACCTGCAACCCTTTCTTTCGATGGAGGAACCACGATGAAAGCACTCGTCTACCACGGGCCCGGGCGCAAGGCGCTCGAAGAGCGGCCCATGCCGGAACTGCAGTCGCCCACCGACGCGCTCGTGCGCATGACGCGCACGACGATCTGCGGCACCGATCTGCACATCCTCAAGGGTGACGTGCCGACTTGCGAACCCGGCCGCATCCTCGGCCACGAAGGGGTGGGGATCGTCGAGCAGGTCGGCGCCGCCGTCGATGCGCTGAAGCCGGGCGATCATGTGTTGATCTCCTGCATCTCGTCGTGCGGCCGCTGCGAATACTGCCGGCGCGGCCTGTATTCGCACTGCACGACCGGCGGCTGGATCCTCGGCAACCGGATCGACGGCACGCAGGCCGAGTACGTGCGCATTCCGCATGCGCAGACGAGCCTCTACCGGATTCCGCCGGGCGCGGACGAGGAGGCGCTCGTGATGCTGTCGGACATCTTGCCGACCGGGTTCGAATGCGGCGTGCTGAACGGCAAGGTGCAGCCGGGCTGCTCGGTCGCGATCGTCGGCGCGGGCCCGATCGGCCTGGCGGCGCTGCTGACCGCGCAGTTCTACTCGCCCGCGCAGATCATCATGATCGACCCCGACAGCAACCGGCTCGACGTGGCGCATCGCTTCGGCGCGACCGATTGCATCGACGGCCGCGCCGGCGACCCGGTGGCGGAAGTGATGAAGCTGACCGACGGCGTCGGCGTCGATTGCGCGATCGAGGCGGTCGGGATCCCGGCGACGTTCGAAATGTGTACGTCACTGGTGGCGCCGGGGGGCGTGGTCGCGAACGTCGGCGTGCACGGGGTCAAGGCCGACCTGCACCTCGAGAAGCTGTGGGATCGCAACATCTCGATCACGACCCGGCTGGTGGACACGGTCAGCACGCCGATGCTGCTGAAGACCGTGCGCGCCGGGCGCCTCGATCCGAAACGCCTGATCACGCACCGGTTCTCGCTCGACGACGTCGAGCGCGCGTACGACACGTTCGGCCGCGCCGCGCAAACCCATGCGCTGAAGGTCATCATCGAAGTCGGTTGATGGCCGGGTCGCGCGCGGCGGGAACCGGCAGGCGACACCCGGTTCCCGCCGCCGTACGGTGGGGCACGCCGTCAGGAGGAAAGCGCGGCCGGCTTGCGCGTGTCGCCCGATTCGACCGCATCGAGATCGACGCACTGCGCATACACCGGCACCTCGCACGGCCAGTGCAGCCGCTCCGCGATGCGCCGCCGCATCGCGTCGGCCGCGGCCGGCTCGCCATGCGTGACGAAGGTTCGCACGGGCGCGCGCTGCATCGTGCCGAGCCAGCGGAGGATCTCCTCGTAGTCGGCATGCGCGGAGAGCGTCGTGATCGACTCGACCTGCGCGCGCACGCGCACGTACTCGCCGTGGATCTTCAGCGTCGGCTCGTGCGCGGCCAGTGCCGCACCGCGCGTGCCGGCCGCCTGGTAGCCGACCAGCGCGATCGTGTTGCGCGCATCGGGCGCGTAGCGGCTCAGGTGGTGCAGCACGCGGCCGCCGGTGGCCATCCCGCTGCCGGCGATGATGACCATTGGGCCCTGATGGTCGGCAATCGCCTTCGACTGCTCGACCGAGCGGATCATCGTGGCCACGTGGCCGAGCGCGTTCGCTTCGGAAGGCGTGAGCCGGTGTTCGAGGATATGGTGACGATAGATTTCGGTCACGTCGGTGGCCATCGGGCTGTCGACGAATACCGGCACGCGCGCCATCCGGCCGGACGCCTTCAGGCGCGCGATGTAATGCAGGATTTCCTGCGCGCGGCCGACGGTGAAGCACGGCATCACGACCACGCCGCCGCGCGCGAAGGTTTTGTCGAACAGCGCGGCGAGTTCGTTCTCGGGGTCCGATTCCGGATGCAGGCGGTCGCCGTACGTCGATTCGACGACCAGGTAGTCCGCATGCGCGGGCGCCAGCGGCGGCTGCATGATCGGGTCGTGATAGCGGCCGAGGTCGCCCGAGAAGGCCAGCACCTTGTGATCCCAGTGCATTACGACGCTCGCCGCGCCGAGAATGTGCCCGGCCGGCAGCAGGCGGAACGCGAGCCCGCCGCCGAGCGCCGTGCATTCGTCGAACGCGACGGGCTTCAGCAGGTGCAGCGCGCGCTGCGCATCGTCCAGCGTGTAGAGCGGCTGCGCCGGATGATGCTTCGAGTAGCCGTGGCGGTTCGCGAACTCGGCTTCTTCCTCCTGCAACCGCGCGCTGTCGCGCAGCATGATGTCGCAGAGTTCGGCCGTGGCCGCCGTGCAGTACACCGGCCCGCGAAATCCTTCGCGTGCCAGCACCGGCAGATAGCCGGTATGGTCGATGTGCGCGTGCGTGAGCACGACCGCGTCGAGCGTGTCGGGCGCGACCGGCAACGGGCTCCAGTTGCGCAGCCGCAGGTTCTTGGTGCCCTGGAACAGGCCGCAATCGACCAGCACGCGCCGGTTGCCGTGCTCGACCAGGTATTTCGAGCCGGTCACGGTTTCGGTCGCACCGAGAAATGTCAGTTTCATGGATCGCCTCACGGAAGTGGACGGAGCAGTGAGTCGATTACAACGCGGATGCGCGCGAAGCGATTGATGGAAATCAGGGATTGCCGTATCCGTGCCCCGCTCGGGCCAGGTTCGTCGTCCGGCCGCGGCGGCTTCGGTTTGACGTCAATCAACGCCCGGGCAGGACGGCGGCACGATAGTGGTCGCATGCGCGCAGGCGATGTCGCGATTCCGCCGTCCGCGCAGGCCGCGTACATCGGGTACGCATCGCACGACGAGATCGCGACGCTTTCGGGACACCCCATCATGACGCTGATCGCCAACCTGGACGGCGCGCGGACCGGCTACCGGCTGTGCTTCGTCCGCGCACCCTGGGCGTGGTTCACCTGCCTGCCGCTCGATCTGCAATGCGGCCAGAGCTGGGCCGACGTGCCCTACCAGGACATCGCACAACCGCCTTACAGCGATTCGCGCGCGCAACTGCTGCGCGTGGCGTTCGACGCGCCGCGCCTGCTGTCGCCCGAAGCCGGCCGGCATGGGCGGGACTGGAGCGTCGAGCAGATCAATGGCGGCGCGGTGCCGTGGCTGCGCAGCGAGGAATTTATCGACGCGATGAAGCTGGCCGTGCCGGCCGGGGCCACGCTCGCCGAATTCGTCGAGACGGTCGAGGCTGCCGGCGGCACCGTCTACGGCCCGCTCGGGTGGGCCGAGCTGCCGCCGTGGCAGCGGCCCGACGTTGGGGCGCACACGCAAACGGGCTGACGCTGGTTGCCCGCACCGCCGCGTGTCAGCCCGCGTCGCTCCGACCGCCGAGTGCGACGATCGTCAGCAGCACGGGAACGCGAGGCCGGCGGTCAGCGCGGGGAGCGTCGCGCTGTCGTTCATGTTCGGCTTGAACGCGAGGCGGAGGATGCCGTTCATGAAGGGCGATGCCGCGGTGGCCGCAGGTGTTACGGGCGGTCGCCCGGGGCGAGATTCAGCAGGACGACGAACGAGAGGATGCTCAGGATCAGCGTGACGATCGCGTACCTGAATACCCGTTCGTCGAACAGCATCCCGTGGATGATGCCGGCCAGCGATGCGAGCGCGATGAACACGCTCAGCGTCGCGAGCGCGATGCGGTATTGCCTGCGGTTCATGATGGTCTCCTGGCGCGTGGCTGCCGTACGGTTGCGAAACGCGCGGGTCGTCGCGGGTTTCGCCGCGTCTGGCGTCATGATCGCGTCGCGCGTCGCCGCACGGTTGATCTGCATCAACGGACGCATCCGGCATTCGCGCACCTGGCGGCCACGGCCGCCGGCACGTCGTTGGTTGATCCTCGTCAAGCCACAGCCGCCACCGTGCGCGATGCTGAAGCCGGTGCAGCCCCATCGCCGATCGCGAATGTCGCGACCGGTCCGGGGCGACGGGAGACCGACATGAAGTCCGATGCAGCACTCAAGCAGGACGTCGAGCAGGCGCTGTTCTGGAATCCGGCGATCGACGCGCGACGGATCGACGTCGACGTGCGCGATCGGATCGTGACGTTGCGCGGCACGGTCGACAGCTGGGGCCAGAAACTCGAGGCGCAGAAAACGGCGCTGCATGTCGAGGATGCGCGCGCGCTCGTGCTCGAACTGAACGTCACGCCGCCGGAGAATGCGTGCGCGGATCAGGAACTGGCGATCGCGATCACGTTCGCGCTCGGCTGGCAGGAGGCGCTGCGCAATCACAGGATTCGCGTCGAGGTCGATCACGGTTGCGTGACGCTCGACGGCGAAGTCGATCATGCCTACCAGAGTCGGGCGGCGGAAAAGATGGTCGGCCGGATGATCGGCGTCGTCGGCGTCGCGAATCGCATCCGCGTGCGCGCCGACCACACGGTGCCGGACGTCGGCACCCGGATTGCCGAAGCGCTCGCGCGTCGCGCACAACGTGAATCCGCCGGGATCTCGATTGCCGCCGACGACGGCGTCATCACGCTGACGGGCAAGGTCGCGTCGCTCGCCGAAAGGCGCGCCGCGTGCGGTGCGGCCGCGTCGGTCAGGGGCGTGCGCGAGGTCGTCGACCGGTTGACCGTTGCATGACGATGCACGAGCGGGCCCGCGCCCGCCGTGTCGGCCTGATGCCATGAAAAAAACATTCGATTACTCCGCACTGCTGATCCCGTTCGCGTTTGCCGTGCTGGTGGCGTATCAGCTGCTGATGGCCCAGCCGGCCACGACGTCGATCTCGTACAGCGATTTTCACCGCCTGGTCGACGCGCGGCTCGTCGACGATCTGGACATCGGCCCGTCGTCGATTTCGGGCGTGCTGCGCATGCCGCAGGCCGGTGCGAACCTGCCGGCGTCCGACGCGGCCGCCGTGAAGAAAGCGGGCCCGCCGTGGCGCTTCACGACGAACCGGGTTTCCGACGACCGTCTCGTCACCGACCTCACGGCCGCCGGCATCCGCTATCGCGGCGCGCCGGATTCGGGCTGGCTCGAGACGCTTGCCGGATGGCTCTTGCCGGTGATCGTCCTCGTGACGTTCTGGAGTTTCATGATGCGCCGGCCGGGCGGGGTCCGTGACCTGAGCGGCATGGGCAAAAGCCAGGCGCGCGTGTACGTGCAGCAGGAAACCGGCATCACGTTCGACGACATCGCCGGCATCGACGAGGCGAAGGCCGAGCTGCAGCAGATCGTCGCGTTCCTGCGCAACCCCGAACGCTACCAGCGGCTCGGCGGCAAGATCCCGAAGGGCGTGCTGATCGTCGGCGCGCCGGGCACCGGCAAGACGCTGCTCGCGCGCGCGGTGGCCGGCGAGGCGGCCGTGCCGTTCTTCACGATCAGCGGCTCGGCGTTCGTCGAGATGTTCGTCGGCGTCGGCGCGGCGCGCGTGCGCGACCTGTTCGAGCAGGCAAAGCAGAAGGCGCCGTGCATCGTGTTCATCGACGAACTCGATGCGCTCGGCAAGGCGCGCGGCGTCGGCCTGATGTCCGGCAACGACGAGCGCGAGCAGACGCTGAACCAGCTGCTCGTCGAGATGGACGGCTTCCAGGCCAATTCCGGCGTGATCATCATGGCCGCGACGAACCGGCCCGAGATCCTCGATCCGGCGCTGCTGCGGCCCGGGCGCTTCGACCGCCACATCGCGATCGACCGGCCCGACCTGAATGGCCGCAAGCAGATCCTGGCCGTGCACACGAAGCGCGTGAAGCTGGCCCCGGAAGTCGACCTCGCCGAGCTGGCGCAGCGCACGCCGGGCTTCGTCGGCGCGGATCTCGCGAACGTCGTCAACGAGGCCGCGCTGCATGCGGCCGAACTCGGCAAGCAAGCGATCGGCATGGCCGACTTCGACGAAGCGATCGACCGCGCGATGACGGGCATGGAGCGCAAGAGCCGCGTGATGAACGACGAAGAAAAGCGGACCATCGCGTACCACGAAGCCGGGCACGCGCTCGTCGCGCAAAGCCGCGGGCATTGCGATCCGGTGAAGAAGGTGTCGATCATCCCGCGCGGCATCGCGGCGCTCGGCTACACGCAGCAGGTGCCGACCGAGGATCGCTACGTGCTGCGCCGGAGCGAGCTGCTCGACCGGCTCGACGTGCTGCTCGGCGGCCGCGTCGCCGAGGAGATCGCGTTCGGCGACGTGTCGACCGGCGCGCAGAACGATCTGGAACGAGCGACCGCGCTGGCGCGCCACATGGTCATGCAGTACGGGATGAGCGCGAAGCTCGGGCTCGCGACGCTCGACGATGCGACACCGCAGGGCGGTTCGCCCGGCGTGTGGACGCCGGGCGACGGCCGGTGCAGCGAACACACCGCGCAGTTGATCGACGAGGAAGTGCGCGCGCTGCTCGAAGACGCGCACGTGCGGGTCGCGGCGACGCTCGGCGAGCATCGTGACGCGCTCGAACGGATCGCGCGGTGCCTGCTGCAGCACGAGTCGATCGATCACGACACGCTGGTGGCGCTCATGACGCCGCCGGATGATCGCTGCGCGGCGCCCGAGCCGGCGCGCGCCGATGCGGAGCCGGTAGCGGCGACGGACACGTCGGCCTGATTTACCACCGGCTACTGTCTACCGGCGAACGTCGTGTCGCGAAGTGGCAAAATTGGCCAATTAATGCCTTTTTGTGGTTTTTCATCCGAATGTCATCCCGCGTCGCGATAGTGCGGAATCGTGCGCCGATCCTGGTAACGAACGACGTGAGCCGGCCGGTTCGCGTCGCACATGGAAATACGTCCAGGGGACGCGGCAAGCAGCAACCGATACGCTCGCCCTGAAAGGGCGGCGCATGTCATCTCGACACAAGGAACGTGCAATCGTGAACGCCATCGCAGCGGCAGACGCTTATGACGTGATCATCGTCGGCGCCGGCATCGTCGGCCTCGCCCATGCTTATACGGCGGCGCTCAAGGGGCTGCGCGTCTGCGTGATCGAACGCGATGCCGCATGCGTGGGCGCGTCGATCCGCAATTTCGGCTTCGTCACCGTCACCGGGCAGCACGCCGAACATAGCTGGCGGCGTGCGCGGGCGAGCCGCGAGGTCTGGGCGGACGTCGCGCCGCAAGCCGGCATCGACGTGCTTCACCGGGGCCTCCACCTGATTGCGCGTCGCCCCGAGGCGATGCAACTGATCGATGCGTTCATGCAGACCGGCATGGCCGACGGCTGCCGGGTCATGATGCCCGGCGAGGCAAAGGCCGTCGCGCCGGAACTGCGGCTGGACGGTGCGCAAGGCGTGCTGCACAGCCCGCATGAACTGCGCATCGAGCCGCGTACCGCGATCGCGTTGCTGGCGTCCTGGCTGGCGGAACGCTTCGATGTGCGATTTCGTTACGGCGAGCTGGTGCACGAGGTGCGCACGCCGACCGTGCGTACGTCGCGCGGCGTGTTGCACGCGGAGCGCGTGATCGTCTGCGGCAATGCGGACAGCCGTCACTTGTACGGCGACTGGTTCGCGCGGCACGCGGTGCGGCTGTGCCAGTTGCAGATGCTGCGCGTGCGGCCGCGCCGCCCGCTGGCGCTGCGCGCCGCGGTGATGAGCGACCTGAGCTTGCTGCGTTACGCGGGTTTCGCGGCGCTGCCCGCCGCCGACGCATTGCGCACGCGCCTGACGGCGGAGGAACCGGTGTGCCTCGGTTACGGCATCCACCTGATCGCGGTGCAGAGCGCGGACGGCAGCCTCGTGGTGGGCGATTCGCATGAATACGGCGCCGCACCGCTGCCGTTCGCGACGCAGGAGATCGATGCGCAGATCCTGCGCCTGTTGCACGAGACGCTGGATGTGCCGGAGCTCGACATCGTCGAACGCTGGACCGGCAGTTATCCGTCGGCAGCCGATGCCGATTGCGTAATTGAAGCGCCGGATGACGCCACGCGCGTCGTCGTCGTGACGAGCGGTGCGGGGATGAGCACGGGCTTCGGGATCGCGCAGGACGTGTTTGCGGCGTGGTGAGGGCGGGGCATGCACGTCATGTAGTCGCCGGGTTCGCGGGAGGCGCACGAGCGATACGCCTGCCGGCACGACCGCGGGATTCGATTGGCGGTTTTAGCGTGTTTAGCGAAACAGTCGAATCATGAATTTGTCTAGTCATCCTGACCGAAAGATCGGATGAAATGCACCATGTTCGTGCCGTGGATCACCACCGCGACGCACGTCGGAGCCCCGGAATTAGGGGATTTCCCGCGTTTCCCCGGTTTTTTTTGATCAACGCTTGTCGCTCCATTTTTCTTCTTGCATGCTTGTATAGACAAATTCCTGAGGCCGCTTGCATGACCGAAGGGATGACGATCTTCAACACAAGGAGAAATCTCGTGAACGGCAAGCGCATCAAGTGGGCAGTCAGGACGATCGGCATCATCGCGGCGGCAGCGGTCACGCTTTCCGCGCCGGTGCAGGCGAAGGAATGGAAGACGGTGACGGTGGCGCTCGAGGGCGGCTACGCGCCGTGGAACCTCACGCTGCCGGGCGGCAAGCTCGGCGGCTTCGAGCCCGAACTGCTCGCTAACGTGTGCGAGCGGATCAAGGTGCAGTGCAACATGGTCGCGCAGGACTGGGACGGGATGATTCCTGGGCTTCAGGCCGGCAAGTTCGATGTCCTGATGGATGCGATCTCGATCACGCCTGATCGCGAGAAGATCCTGCTGTTCTCGCGCCCTTATGCGGCCACGCCCGCGACCTTCGCCGTCACCGATACGAAGATCCTGCCGAAGGCGGCGCCGGGTGCGCCGATCGTCAAGCTGTCGGGCGACGCGAATGCCGACAAATCGACCGTCGACGCGCTGCGCAAGCAGCTGAAGGGCAAGACGATCGGCATCCAGTCGGGCACCGTCTACACGAAGTTCATCAACGACAGCTTCAAGGACATCGCGTCGATCCGCGTGTACAAGACCTCGCCCGAGCGCGATCTCGACCTCGTCGCCGGCCGCATCGACGCATCGTTCGACGACGTCACGTACTACGCGGCGAACAACACGAAGAAGGACACCGCATCGATCGTGCTCGCGGGCCCGAAGCTCGGCGGCCCGATCTGGGGGCCGGGTGAAGGGCTCGCGTTCCGCAAGCAGGATGCCGACCTGAAGACGAAGTTCGATACGGCGATCGGCGCCGCGCTCGCGGACGGCACCGTGAAGAAGCTCGCCGACAAGTGGTTCAAGACCGACGTCACGCCGTAAGCACACGTCCGGCCGCCGCCGCGCAAGCGACATGAGCCGCGCGCGGCGGCGCGCATCCTGCCGATCCTATCAACGCATGCCGGGAGGCACGCATGGCGATCCTTGAAATGCTGGGCTTCGGAACCGAAGGCTGGGGCGGCGTGCTGCTGCTCGCCGCGCTGATGACGGTGGCGCTGACGCTTGCCGCGCTCGCGGTCGGCGCCGTGATCGGCGCGGGCATCGCGGCCGCGAAGCTGTCGCGCTATCGCAGCGCCCGCCTGCTCGGCGACCTGTACACGACGGTGTTTCGCGGCGTGCCCGAACTGCTCGTCATCTACCTGTTCTATTTCGGCGGCTCGACGCTCGTCACGGCCGTGGGCCAGTGGTTCGGCGCGGAAGGCTTCATCGGCGTGCCGCCGATCGTGATCGGCGCGCTCGCGGTGGGGATGATTTCCGGTGCGTACCAGGCCGAGGTGTATCGCGCGGCCGTGCTCGCGGTGTCGAAGGGCGAGCTCGAGGCGGCGCGCTCGATCGGCATGCCACGCAGCATGGTGCTGCGGCGCATCCTGATTCCGCAGGTCCTGCGCTTCGCGTTGCCCGGCATCGGCAACGTGTGGCAGCTGAGCCTGAAGGATTCGGCGCTGATCTCGGTCACCGGGCTTGCCGAGCTGCTGCGCACGAGCCAGATCGCGGCGAATTCGACCCATCAGTATTTCGTGTTCTTCGTCGCGGGCGGTGCGCTCTACCTGGTCATGACGGGGCTGTCGAACCGCGTGTTCAACCGGGCCGAGGCGATCGTCGGCCGATCGTTCCGCCGCAACTTCGCACGCAACTGACGGAGCGCCCATGTCACTCGATTTCGATTTCCTGTTCGACACGCTGCGCCAGCTGCTCGCGGCGGTACCGACCACGCTCGGGCTGTTCTTCGCGTCGCTCGTGCTCGGCGGCCTGCTGTCGCTCGTGATCGTCACGATGCGCGTGTCGCCGCGCTGGCTGCCGAACCGCTTCGCGCGTGCCTACATCCTGGTGTTTCGCGGCTCACCGCTGCTGATCCAGATGTTTCTCGTGTACTACGGGCTCGGCCAGTTCGGCGTGATCCGCGAGAGCTTCATGTGGCCGCTGCTGCGCGAGCCGTATGTGTGCGCGGTGCTGTCGCTCGCGCTGTGTACGGCCGGCTACACCGCCGAGATCCTGCGCGGCGGGCTGATGGCCGTGCCGGTCGGGCAGATCGAGGCCGGCTATTCGATCGGCCTGTCGGGTTTCGCGCTGCTGCGCCGGGTGATCGGCCCGATCGCGCTGCGTCAGTGCCTGCCCGCGTATTCGACCGAAGCCGTGCTGCTGGTGAAGTCCACCGCGCTCGCCAGCCTCGTAACCGTGTGGGAGGTGACGGGCGTCGCGCAGCAGATCATCCAGCAAACCTACCGGACGACCGAGGTGTTCGTGTGTGCGGCCCTCATCTACCTGGGCCTGAACTTCATCGTCGTCCGCCTGCTCGGCGCGCTCGAATGGCGGCTGTCGGGCCACCTGCGTGCGCCGAAGCCGTCCGGCGCACCCGCGGCCGACGCACGCAATGCGCGACGTGTCGCATCCTGACCGCGTCCTTCCTTCCAGGAGAAATCGATGAACTCTGCTGCTCCCGTCGCCCTGTCGGTCAGGAACATCCACAAGTCGTTCGGCGATCACCACGTGCTGAAGGGCATTTCGCTCGACGCGCACGAAGGCGACGTCATCTCGATCCTCGGTGCGAGCGGCTCGGGCAAGAGCACCTTCCTGCGCTGCCTGAACCTGCTCGAAACGCCCGACGACGGCTCGGTCGCGCTCGCCGGCGAGGAACTGAAGATGAAACGCGCGCGCGACGGCAAGCTGCATCCCGGTGACCGGCGTCAGGTCGACCGCATCCGCTCGCAGCTCGGGATGGTGTTCCAGAACTTCAACCTGTGGTCGCACATGACCGTGCTCGACAATCTCGTCGAAGGGCCGCTGCGCGTGCAGAAGCGCAGTCGCGCGGAGGCGGTCGAGGAGGCCGAGGCGCTGCTCGCGCGCGTCGGCCTCGCGGACAAGCGCGGCTACTATCCGGCCCATCTGTCGGGCGGCCAGCAGCAGCGGGTCGCGATCGCACGGGCGCTCGCGATGCATCCGAAGGTGATGCTGTTCGACGAACCGACTTCCGCGCTCGATCCGGAACTGGTCGGCGAGGTGCTGCGCGTGATGCGCTCGCTCGCGGAGGAAGGGCGCACGATGCTGGTCGTCACGCACGAAATGGGCTTCGCGCGGCATGTGTCGAACCGCGTGATGTTCCTGCATCAGGGCGAGGTCGACGCGGACGGCACGCCGGGCGAACTGTTCGGCGGCCAGTGCTCCGAACGCTTCCGCCAGTTCGTGTCGAGCCATCATGACCGTGCCGCGAACTGAGGCCGCCATGACCGTATTCCGTTCGGCCCGGCCGCTCGACTGGCGGCAGATCGCGGCGGTGGCGGCCGGCGCGCCGCTCGCATTGACCGACGACGCGCGCGGGCGAGTCGTCGCGGCGCGCGAACTCGTCGACGCAATCGTCGCGCGCGGCATTCGTGCGTACGGCGTCAACACGGGCGTCGGTGCGCTGTGCGACGTGATCGTGTCGCCCGAGCAGCAGGGCACGCTGTCGCGCAACATCCTGATGAGCCACGCGGTCGGCGTGGGCGCGCCGCTCGGTGCGGCGGAAACGCGCGCGATCATCGCGGCCGCGATCAACAACTACGCGCACGGGCATTCCGGCGTGCGCGCCGACATCGTCGACCAGCTGGTCGCCTTGCTCGAACACGATTGCCTGCCGGAAGTGCCGGCGCACGGGTCGGTCGGCTACCTGACCCACATGGCACACGTCGCGCTCGTCTGTATCGGCCACGGCCATGCACGTCATCGCGGCGAACGCGTGCGTGGCGACGAAGCGTTGCGCCGCATCGGCCGCGAGCCGCTGGCGCTCGGTGCGAAGGAGGGGCTGAGTCTCGTCAACGGCACGCCGTGCGTGACGGGGCTCGCCGCGCTCGCGCTCGCCCGCGCGGAGCGGCTGCTCGACTGGGCCGACTGGATCGCGGCGACGAGCTTCGAGAATCTCGGCGGCCAGCTCGCCGCGTTCGATCCGGCCTCGCTGGCGCTGCGCATTTCGCCCGGCATCGGGCACGTCGGCGCGCGCCTGCGCGCGATGCTCGCCGACAGCGCGATGCTCGCCGCGGCGAACGGGCGGCATACGCAGGACCCGCTCAGCCTGCGCACGATTCCGCACGTGCACGGCGCGGCGCGCGACGTGCTGGCGGTCACGGCGGAAGTCGTCGACCGCGAGCTCGCGTCCGTGACCGACAATCCGATCGTCGCGGGCACGCGCGACGCGCCGACCGTCCATTCGCAGGCGCATGCGGTCGGCGCGGGCATCGCGCTCGCGATGGACAGCCTCGCGGCCGCGATGGCGCAGGTCGCGGCGATTGCCGAGCGGCGGCTCGACCGGCTCGTCAATCCGCTCGTGAGCGGGCTGCCGGCCTTTCTCGCGGCGCCGGGCGGCACGTGTTCCGGGTTCATGATCGCGCAGTACACGGCGGTCGCGCTGGTGGCGCAGAACCAGCGGCTTGCCGCGCCCGCGAGCCTCGACGGCGGCATTACGTCGGGCCTGCAGGAAGATCATCTGTGCCATGCGACGCCGGCCGCGCTGAAGGCGCTCGACATCATCGAGAACACCACGCGTGTGCTCGCGATCGAGTTGCTGGCCGCCGCGCAGGCGTACGACTTGCAGGAAAACGAAGCATCGCGGGCGGCGCCGACCGACGCGCTACGGCGTTACGTGCGCGAACGCGTGCCGGCGTATCACGACGACCGGCCGCTCGCGGACGACATCGCGAGCGCGGCGGCCATCGTCGCGGGCGTGCCGCCGTCGCTGGGGTGACGCAGCGGCGGGGCGACGCTCGGCAGGTCATCCCATCTTCATTCGATCGAGGGCGCATGAACGAAGCGGAACGATACACGGCGGCCCGGCCGGGGGCCGTACCGGGCGACGACGTGCCGGCGCGCGCGCTGCCGGCCTACCAGCAGATCAAGCGCTACGTGGTCGAGCGGATCGCGAACGGCGACTGGAAGCCCGGGGGCGCGATTCCGACCGAAGCCGAACTGGTCAAGGAGTTCGGCGTGGCGCGGATGACGGTGTCGCGTGCGCTGCGCGAGCTGACCGCCGAGCGTGTGCTGACCCGCATCCAGGGGGCGGGCACCTTCGTCGAGCGCCGTCATTACGAATCGACGGTGCTCGAGATCCGCAACATCGCGGACGAGATCGCCGAGCGCGGCCATCGGCACAGTGCGCGCGTGATGACGCTGGAAAGCAGTGAGGATCCCGAAGCGGTCGAAGCGCTCGGGCTGCGCACGGGGCCGGTGTTTCATTCGCGCATCGTGCATTGCGAGGAGGGCGAGCCGATCCAGTTCGAGGATCGCTACGTCAATCCGGCGCTGTTTCCCGCGTATCTCGAGCAGGATTTCACGGTCGAGACGCCGAACCACTACATGGTGCGGCTCGCACCGATCCAGCGCGCGGAATTCCGCATCTACGCGCAGAAGCCCGATGCGCAGGTGCGCCGGCACCTCGTGATGGAAATCGGCGAACCGTGCCTGCTGCTGCGGCGGCGCACGTGGGTCGGCGGGCAAGTCGCGACGTCGGTGCAGCTGTGGCATCCGGCGTCACGGTTTCATCTGGCGGGGCGGGTGTAGGCAGCGGGCGGGCCGCTGCCGCCGTTCGACGTCGTTGCCCGAAGGCGATCGTCGGGGCGGGTCGGGCAGCCGGCTGCCCGATGCGCCCGGCCCGTGCGGCCGGCATTCAGGCCGCTTGCGCGTGCCGGTTGACTGGGTACGCGAGCCCGAGATGCTCGCGCAGTGTCGCGCCTTCGTAATCGCGCCGGTAGACGCCACGTTCCTGCAGGATCGGCACGACCTTCGTCGCGAACTCGGTGAACGCCGTCGGCGTGCCGCCGCGCACGATGAAGCCATCGGTGGCGCGCGCATCGACCCACGCCTGCAACCCGTCCGCCACCTGCTCGGGCGTGCCGGCGAACGCGGGGCGCGGCGTGGCCGCCTCGAGCGCGACCTCGCGCAGCGTCAGGCCGCGCTCGGCCGCGTCGCGCTTGATCGTGTCGGTGGTGCTGCGGAACTGGTTGCCGCCGAGTTCGCCGAGATCCGGGAACGGCGCGTCGAGCGCGTATTGCGTGAAGTCGTGGTGATCGAAGTAGCGGCCGAGATAGTCGAGCGCGTTGTCGATCGTCACGAGCCGCGCCGTGTCCTGATACTGCGCCTCCGCGTCGGCGGCCGATGCCGCGACGATCACGCTCGTGCCCTGGAACACCTTCAGGCTGTCGGGTGCCCGGCCGCGCGCCGCGAGCCGCTTCTGCACGTCCGCATAGAACGCCTGCGCGAGCGGGATCGTCTCCTGGCGCGTGTAGATGGCATCGGCATGCTCGACCGCGACCCCCTTGCCGTCCTCGGACGCGCCGGCCTGGAACAGGATCGGGCGCCCCTGTCGCGAGCGGCCGATGTTCAGCGGCCCGGCGACCGAGAAGAATTCGCCGGCGTGATTCAGCGTGTGCAGCTTGTCCGGATCGAAGAACACGCCGCTCGCCTTGTCGCGCACGAACGCGTCGTCTTCCCACGAGTCCCACAGCCCTTTCGTCACGGTCAGGAATTCCGATGCGATCCGGTAGCGCAGCGCATGCTCCGGATGTTTGTCGCGCGAGAAATTCTTCGCCGAGCCTTCGAGCGGCGACGTGACGACGTTCCAGCCGGCCCGGCCGTCGCTCAGATGGTCGAGGCTCGAGAACTGCCGCGCGACGGTGAACGGATCGCTGTACGACGTCGACAGCGTGCCGACCAGCCCGATCCGCTCGGTGACGAGCGCGAGCGCCGACAGCAGCGTGAGCGGCTCGAAGCGGTTCAGGAAGTGCGGGATCGATTTCGCGTTGATGTGCAGGCCGTCGGCGACGAACAGCAGGTCGAACTTCGCGGCCTCGGCCTGCCGCGCGAGCTCGCGCACGAAGGCCACGTTGATGCTCGCGTCGGCGACCGCATCCGGATGCCGCCACGCGGACATGTTGCCGGACGCGCCCTGGATGATGGCGCCGAGATGGATCGGGCGGGAGGTAGTGGAAGTCGGTTGGCTCATGACGGGCAGGAACGAGAGAGGGAGGGTGTCATGCGAACGCGGCGCGCGTCGGGCAGCGTGGGCAGCGCGTCGAGCAGCGACGCGGTGTACGGATGCGACGGCGCGGCGAACACCGTGCCGACCGGGCCGCTTTCGACCACGCGGCCGCGCCGCATCACGAGAATCCGGTCGGCGACGTGATGCACGACGCCGAGATCGTGCGAAATGAACAGCATCGCGGTGCCGTGCTCGGCCTGCAGGTCGGCGAGCAGGTCGAGCACCTGCGCCTGGATCGACACGTCGAGCGCGCTGACGGGTTCGTCCGCGACGAGCAGCGCCGGATTCGGCGCGAACGCGCGCGCGATCGCGACGCGCTGCCGCTGGCCGCCGGACAGTTCGCGCGGATAGCGGTCGATGCAGCCGGCGCCGAGCCGCACTTCGTCGAGCAGCTGCAGCACGCGGCGGCGGCGCGCATCGCCGCGCACGCCGATCGCGTCGAGGCTCTCGCCGATGATCTGGCCGACCGAATAGCGCGGGTCGAACGAACTGTACGGGTCCTGTGCGATCAGCTGCAGCCGCGCGCGGCGGGCCCGCCGTGCGGCTTCGGGCACGCCGCTCCACGGTTCGCCGTCGAGCGTGACGGTGCCGTGGTCCGGCTCGATCAGGCCGAGCACGATCCGCGCGATCGTCGATTTCCCGGAACCGGATTCGCCGACGATGCCGAGCGTTTCGCCGCGCGCCAGCGCGAACGACACGCCGTCTACCGCGACCGGCGTGTCGTGGCTGCCGTAGCGCTTCGTCACCGCGTCGACGGCAAGCACTTTCTCGCGGGCGTCGATCCGCTTGGGCGGCAGCGGGATGCGCGGGGCCGCGGCTGCGGTGTCGGCGTCGACATCGACCTGCGGATCCGCCGCGAGCCGGAACCCGCGCGACGCGGGCGTCGGAATCGCGGCGAGCAACTGGCGCGTGTACGGATGCGCGGGTGCGGTCAGCACGTCGCGCGCCGGCCCCTGCTCGACGACCTGGCCGGCCCGCATCACGAGCACGCGATCGGCGAGTTCGGCGACGACCGCGAGATCGTGGCTGATCAGCAGCAGCGCATCGCCGGCCTCGCGGCGCGCGCGCAGCAGCGACAGGATCTGCCGCTGCACGGTCATGTCGAGTGCCGTGGTCGGCTCGTCGGCGATCAGCAGCGAAGCACCGCCGGCGAGCGCGGTGCCGATCAGCACGCGCTGCCGCAAGCCGCCCGACAGCTGGTGCGGATACTGCGGCAAGCGCCGTTCGGGCTCGTCGATGCCGACCGAACGCAGCAGGTCGGCGCTGCGCGCGTGAACGTCGCGCCGCCGCGTATCGTGCAGCGCCTCGGCGACGAGATCGCGCACGCGCCACAGCGGATCGAGCGACACGAGCGCGTCCTGCAGCACGTAGCCGATCCGGCGGCCGCGAATGGCGCGCCAGTCGCGTTCGCGATGGCGCCGCGCATCGGTGCCGGCGATCTCGAGGCGTTCGGCGTCCACCACGGCGTGCGGGCCGTTCAGCCCGACGAGGCTGCGTGCGGTGACCGACTTGCCGGAACCCGACTCGCCGACGAGCGCGACGCATTCGCCGGCATGGACGGCCAGGTCGAGCGGCCCGACGACGGGGCGTGTGCCGCGCGGGCCGCGGAACCCGATCGTCAGGCGTTCGACGTGGACGAACGGCGCGGCGTGCGGTGCCGGTGCGAAGGTCGTCATGTCGTCTCCCGGCGTTCGAAGCGTGCCTGCCAGTAGCCGCCGAGCGCGTTCACGGCGACGACGGCCGCGGTGATCGCGAGGCCGGGCCAGACCGCGATCCACCACGCGTTGTACAGGTAGTTGCGGCCCTCGGCGAGCATCAGCCCCCACTCGGCGGCGGGCGGCTGCGGCCCCATGCCGAGGAAGCTCAGCCCCGACGCGCCGATGATCGCGGTGCCGAGCCCGACCGTCGCGAGCACCGGCACCTGCGCGATCGCGTGCGGCAGCACGTGGCGCCACACCAGCACCGCCGGCGCGAGGCCGAACGTGCGTGCCTGCTCGACGTAGCCGGAGCCGGCGACGACGAAGGTCTGCGCACGCACCACGCGCGCGAAACGCGGCACTGACGCGACGCCGAGCGCGAACACGAGGTTCGTGGCGCCCGGGCCAGTAAACGAGATCAGCATCAGCGCGAGCAGCAGGTCGGGGAACGCGGACACCACGTCGAGAAAGCGCGAGATCAGTTCGTCGAGCCAGCCGCGCGCGAGGCCCGCGAACAGCCCGAGCGCGGTGCCGAACAGCGTCGCGACCGCGATCGACGCGGCGCTGATCGACAGCGAGTAGCGGGCGCCGTAGACGACCCGCGAGAAGATGTCGCGGCCGAGCTGGTCGGTGCCGAGCCAGTGTTCGGTGCTGCTGCCGAGTTGCGCGGCCAGCGGATCGGCGGCCAGCGGGTCGTAGCGCGTGAGCCAGCCGGGGGCGATCACCGCCACTGCGTTCAGCAGCAGGTAGACGGCCGCGAGCGCGAGGCCCGGATGGCGGCGCAGCCAGCCGGCCGCGCCGAGCGGCGCGCGCGGGCGCCACGACAGGTCGAGGGGCGTGGACATCGGTGTCTCCGGTTCAATGCCGCGCGCGGCGATCGCGCAGGCGAGGGTCGATCAGCAGGTAGAGCAGGTCGACGGCCGTGCTGAGCGCGACATAGATCGCCGCCGACAGGATCGCGATCGCGAGGATCACCGGCATGTCCTTCGACAGCACCGCGTCGACGGTGATCTTGCCGAGGCCGGGCCGGCCGAACACCTGCTCGGTGATCACCGCGCCGCTCAGCAGGCCGCCGACGAGCCAGCCGGCGAGCGTGACGGCCGGCAGCGCCGCGTGGCGCAGCGCGTGCCGCACGCGCAGCGCGAGCCCGCCGATGCCCCACGAGCGCACCGTCAGCGCATACGGCTCGTCGAGCGCGCGCTCGATGCCCTGGCGCAGCACGCGGCCGATCACCGCGCCCTGCGCGAGCCCGAGCGACAGCGCCGGCAGCACGAGCGACGCGAAGCCGCGATCGCCGGCGACCGGGAACAGCTTCAGCGTGAAGCTGAACACGAACAGCAGCATGATCCCGAGCCAGAACGACGGCGTCGACGCGAGCAGCAGCTCGACGCCGGACGCCGCCCGCCCGGCCCAGCGGCGGCCGGCCGTCAGCACCGCGAGGCCGACCGCGAACACGAGCGTCACGACGAGCGCCGCGCCCGTCAGCTTCAGCGTCGGCCACAGCTGGCCGATCACGAGCGGCGCGACGTCGGTGTTCAGGATGTACGAGCGGCCGAAGTCGCCGTGCAGCACCCGCCACAGGTAGTGCAGGTACTGCAGCGGCAGCGGCTCGTCGAGCCCCCATTCCCGGCGGATCGCGGCTTCGATCTGCGGTGTGGTCAGCTGCTCGCCGATCAGGATGCTGACGATGTCGCCGGGCGCGACGTGCACGGCCGCGAACGACAGCGTGATCGCGGCCCACAGCACCAGTACGCCGGTGGCGAGCCGCGTCGCCACCGGCGAGCGCAGCACGCGGCGCCACGCGGCCGGTGACGAGGCGGGCGGCGCGGCGGGCGTGGGCGCCGCGGCGTCTTGAACGGAAACAGGGACGGCGCTCGGATGGTTCATGCTCGGCTTCTCCTGCCGGTGCCGCGCGCGGCGGACCGGTGTGGCTGGCTCGCTTACTTTTTCACCCAGACGTCGTACGGGTTCTCGGGCATCTGCGCGAACGGGCGGAAGCGCAGGCCCTGGACGGCCTTCGCGGCGGCGATCTGGTCCTCCGGCTCGTACAGCGGCACCGCGTACGCCTGCTCGTTGATCGCGAAGTGCTGCAGCTCGCCGTACAACGTCTTGCGCTCCGCGACGTTCTGCGTGCGCGCGGCCGCCTGCAGCCAGCGCGTCAGTTCCGGTGCCGCCGCGCGGCTGTAGTTCAGCGCGCCGCCGCGATCGACGGGCAGGTAGTGGCCTTCGATGTCGATGCCGTCCGGCGGCGTGTTCGAGTTCGCGATCGAGCCGAACTTGCCGGTCTTGCGCGCCTCGACGTACGTGCCGTCGTCGACGTACTGGATCTTCAGGTCGACGCCGAGCCGCTGCCGCGCCTGCGCCTGCAGCGCCTGCAGCAGCACGTCGCGCTGGTCGCGCACGGTCGCCTGCGCCTGGATCACCGCGATCGTCAGCCGTTCGCCGTTCTTCGTGCGGTAGCCGCCGCTGTCGCGTGCGCTCCAGCCCGCTTCGTCGAGCAACTGGTTGGCAAGCTTCGGATTGTTGCCGTAGGTCTTTTCGATGCGTGCGTCGTAGAGCGGGTCGATCGGCGACGTGATGCCCCATGCGCGCGTGCGCTCGCCGCGATAGATCGACTGCACGATGCCGGTCGTGTCGAGCCCTTCGAGCAGCGCGCGGCGCACCTTCACGTCCTGCGTGGGGCCGTAGCCGACGTTCAGGAACAGCGAGTACGGCGTGCCGGTGTTCAGCGCGTGCTGGTAGGTGAAGTCCGGGTTCTTGCGGATCAATGCCGCGTCGTTGCCGGATACGCCCTCGATCACGTCGACCTGGCCGGACAGCAGCGCGCCGGTGCGCACCGACGATTCGGGCAGGAACCGGTAGACGATCCGGTCGAGGTACGCCGGGCCCTGATGACCCGCCGTCGGCGGCGCCCAGCGATAGTCGGGATTCCTCGCGAATTCGATTTCCTGCCCCTTCACGTAGCGGCGCAGGATGAACGGGCCGGTGCCGGCGACGTCGGTGCCGCCCGCTTTCACGCTCGGCCGGTCGAACGCGTTCGGCGACAGCAGCGCGAACCGGCCGGCGAAGGTCAGGAACGGCGCATACGGCGCGTCGAGCGTGATCACGACGGTGCGCGCGTCCGGCGTCTTCACGTCCGCGACGTGCAGGATCTGTGCCGCGAGCTGGCTGCCGCCCGAATACGCCGGATTGCGTGCGTTCAGGAAGTTGCGCGCGACGGCCTGCGCGTCGAGCGGCGCGCCGTCGCTGAACTTCACGCCGTCGCGCAGCGTGAACGTGTAGGTCTTGCCGTCGGGCGACACCTTGTAGCCGCTCGCGAGCCACGGCACGAAGCTGCCGTCCGGTTTGCGCGCGAGCAGGCTCTCATACACGTTGCGCAGCAGCAGCTCGACCTTGTCCTGGCCGTTCAATTGCGGATTCAGCGTGCGCGGCTCGGATTCGACGCCCCAGGTCAGCGTGCCGCCCGTGACGGGCGTGCCCTGGGCGAACGCCGCGGGCGGCAAGGCGAGGGCGAACAGCAGCGCGGCCGATGCCGTGCGGCGCGACGCGCGGAGCGTGGAAGCCGGAAAAGCGAGGGTCATGCGGGGCAATCCTTTACAAGTGGCATGGCGGGTGGAACGGGGCGCGACGAAGCGCGGTGCGAGACGAGTGTCGAGACGGCGCGCATGGAACGTCATGCGCTGGCGCGAAGACGCTCGGCGCCCGGAGCGGCATCCGCCGCCGGCGGTTCCCGGTAGAGATCCGGGATCAGGATCTTTCTCAGCCAGACGAGCGGCGTGCCGAGCGTGTTCGTCGAGCGGTCGAACGCGACATAGCCGTGCCGCTCGTAGTACGGCTGCAGCCACGGATGATTGGTCGCGGTCGCGAGATAGGTCGCGGGCGCCTTGACCTGTTCGGTCAGGAACTGCGCTTCCACGTGGCCGAGCAGTGCGAGGCCGAGCCCCTGCCGCTTGAACGCGGGCGCCACCGCGAACCAGTGCAGGAACGGATACGGCGTGCGGAGGCGCTCGCCGGACACCCACGGGAACCGCACGGTCAGCGTCGCGGCAGGCGCGCGGCGGCCGTCGGCGTCCGCGCGCTCGAGCACGAAGGTCGTTTCGCGCGTAACGGTCTGCGCGACGTGCTCGATCGGCGAGCGAGTGATGTTGAAGTGCACGCCCTGCGCCACGAGCGGCGCATACGCGTCCTGCAGCAACGCATAAAGGGCCGGCACGTCGTCGGCGCCGGCAATGCGGATCGTATCGGTCATCGTGCGACGCCTTTGAGGTCGGGTTGACGGGTGACGGCGGCGGTGCGCGGTGCATGCGGCGTTTCTTCGGTCGCGCGTCGTGACGCCGCCGGGTCGTTGCCGTCCGCCGCCGCACCGGCCAGCAGCCGCAGCGACGCAATCCTCGGTGCGGCATCGGCAAGCGGTGTGTCGACGACGAATTCCGCGATCCCGTGGCGGCGATGCAGCGTGTCGAGTTCGCGCAGCACGTCGTCGCGCGTGCCGTGCACGATCCGCGTCTCGCGTGCGTCGATCCGATGCGGCCCATCGCCCGCCTGGCGGATGTACGCGTGCGCCTGTTCGAGACTGCCGACGTTGACTGCCGGCGTGTCGCCCACTTGCACGCGAAAGCCCTGATGCCCGCTCGCGAGTCGCGCGGCCGCTTCGCGCGTGGCGGCGACGATCACGGATACGGCGAGCAGCGGCGTGCGGCCGCCCGATGCGTGGCGGTATGCGTCGAAGCTCCGTTCCAGATCGGCGGTGGATGCGTTGAGGTGCGACGCATAGACGAACGCCCAGCCGAGCTGGGCGGCCAGCGCGGCGCTTTCGGCGCTCGCGCCGAGCAGGAACGGTTGGGCGGCGACGGGCGGAAACGGTGTCGCGTGCAGCGTGGCGGCTTCGTTCCCCGCGTCGCCCGGCGGCGTATGGTTGCCGTCGAGATGGCGCTTCAGCTCGGCGGCGAGTTCGGCGAACGACGCGCGTCGCGCCGGGTCGTAGCCGGCTTGCAGCGCGCGCGTCGACAACGGCAGCCCGCCCGGCGCCTTGCCGATGCCGAGATCGACACGATCGGGTGCAAGTGACGCGAGCAGGTTGAAGTTCTCGGCGATCTTGTACGGGCTGTAGTGCTGCAGCATCACGCCGCCCGATCCGACACGAATTCGGCGAGTGTGGGCGAGCACATGCGCGATCAGGATTTCCGGCGACGGGCACGCGAGCGCGGCCGTGTTGTGATGCTCGGCGAGCCAGTAGCGGTGATAACCCGCGTCGTCGGCAAAGCGGGCGAGCGACACGCTGCGCGCGAGTGCATCCATGGCGGTTTCGCCCGGTGCGACGGGGCTCTTGTCGAGCACGCTCAGGCGAAACGGGAGGGCGGACAATGCTGCGGCGGAATGAGGGGCGTCGGACGTCATGAGGGTGCGACCGGCGCGGTTCGAAGCGGCACGATCAACGGGTTAGGCATGCCGGATTATTTTTCGACGCCGTTTGCCCGGTCAAACAATCAAGAAGAATATCGAAAGCCGAAAATATTCGTTCCGGCTCACCGGGTGGCCTGCGTTATGGTCGATGGCTGCGCGCCTTGCGGCGCACGCATGGACCCCGCCGGACGCCCCGGCGCGCGATCGTCGGCAGCACGGTGTCGGCGCGGGTCCGCCGATCGAACGCAATCGTGGGGAATACGAATGAACGAGCGAATCATGTCAACCGGCCGACCCGAGGCGCATGCCGGAGCCGCATCATGAGCGAGACACGCAGACGGCTGAAGACGCTCGTCGGCGCTGCGAGCGTGCTGGTTGCGCCGGGCGATGCGGATCCCGCGCAAGGCATGCGTCGCGCGGCGGCGCTCGCGCGCAAGGCGGAAGCCGAGAAGATCACAGGCCTCTTCACGGCCGACCTGTTGCAGGCCGATCCGGCCGGGCTCGCCGGCAGCACCGGCAGCCAGGAGCCGATCGTCGCGCTGGCCGCACTGAGCCAGGCGACGTCGTCGATCGGGCTCGTCGCGACGGTGTCGACCACGTATCACCATCCGTACAACCTCGCGCGGCTGATCGGCACGCTCGATCACGTGAGCGGCGGCCGCGCCGCGTGGAACGCGGTGACGTCGTCGGTCGGCGAGGAGAATTTCGGCGACGCCGCATTGCCCGACCCGGAGCAGCGCTATGCGCGCGCCGCCGAATTCGTCGAAGTGGTCAACGCGCTGTTCGACGCGAACGCTCCCGACGCGGTGCGACGCACGGCGAGCGGCGGCGTGTCGGTCGATCCGCTCAAGCTCGGGCCGATCGATTACCGAGGCGCGCACTTCCAGGTGCAGGGGCCGTTGAACGTGCCGCCTTCGCCGCAGCGGCGTCCCGTGCTGTTCCAGGCGGGGCAGTCGGCGAGCGGCGTGACGCTCGGCGCGCGGTTTGCGGAAGTCGTCTACACGTCGCAGCCGACGCTCGAGGATGCGCGCACGTTCGTCGGCGAGCTGCACCGCCAGGCGACCGCATTCGGCCGGGCAGGGCGGCTGCCGCTCGTGATGAACTCGTTTCACTCGGTGATCGGCGAATCCGACGCCGACGTCGCGCGACGGCTGCGCGACAAGCATGAGCGCATCGATTACGAGCAAGGGCGGCTCAAGCTCGCCGACATGCTCGGCGGCGGCGTCGACTTGCGCGACCTGCCGCTCGACCAGCCGTTGCCGGGATCGCTGCTGCCGGCGATCGATAGCGTGCATCGCCGGCGCGGCCGCGTCGCGATCTTCGTCGGCTATGCGCGGCAGCGCCTGACGTTGCGCGAACTGATCATCCGCGCGCAGGAAACCGGCCACTGGTTCGTCGCGGGCACCCCCGAACAGCTCGCCGATGCGATCGAAACGCGTTATCGCGCGGGGCTCGTCGACGTGCTGTCGCTGCACGGGCTCGGGCAGCCCGACCAGGAGGACCTGCTGCTCAACGGGCTGCTGCCCGAATTGCGCCGGCGCAACCTGCTCGATACCGATTACCTCGGCGACGATTTCCGCACGAATCTGGGGTTACCGGCCTTGCAGCGCGAGACCGCGACGGCTTGAACGGCTAAACGGCGAGCGGGCGGCGCGTGTACGATGGCGGGACGGCGCTCCCGTTTCATCCTCGCGCCGCAACGTCGACGCAAGGATACTGATGTGACTCACGAGATCACGACGCTCCCGCAACTCGAGGCCATCTACGGGACGCCGAATGAACGGGCACTGTGGAAGGAAATCGACCACCTGAACGACGACTACCAGGCGTTCGTGCGCGCGTCGCCGTTCGTTGCGCTATCGTCGGTCGGGCCGCACGGCACCGATGTTTCACCGCGCGGCGATGCAGCGGGATTGGTGTCGATCGTCGATCCGAAGACGCTCGCGCTGCCGGATCGGCCGGGCAACAACCGGATCGATACGCTGCGCAATATCGTGGCCGATCCGCGCGTGTCGCTGCTGTTCCTGATTCCCGGCGTCGGCGAGATGTTGCGCGTGAACGGCCGCGCGACGATCAGCGCCGAGCCCGGCCTGCTCGCGCGCTTTGCCGTCGACGGGAAAGCGCCGCGCACGGTGGTGCTGATCCACATCGACGCGGCTTATTTCCATTGTTCGAAGGCGATCGTGCGTTCGCGGCTCTGGGATTCGGGCACGCGGATCGAACGTGACCAGTTGCCGAGCGCGGGTGCGATGCATCGGCGATTAAGCGGCGGCACGTTCGACGGCGAATCGTACGATCGCGACCTTCCGGCGCGCACGGTCGCCGGGCTGTATTGAGTGCGCGAGAGGCGATCTGAGCGCGCATCGGTGCGGATCGTCCGCCCGGATCGGGTGTCGCATTTCACCGTCGCATTGAACGACTGAAGTCGAATGAGACCCGGCGACGGGGGCAGGGAACGGCTACTTCACGCGCCGGCATCTGCCTGTTGTTCGCCCGGAAACCGCGACCCGCAGCGATACCTGGCCGCGGGCCGCGCTTCGATGTGCGATCACGCAGCCGTCAAGCGTGACGCCGCGCACCGCATTCGCCGCAGAACAGGTCGTCGGCGGCCATCGGCTTGTTGCACTGCGCGCAGGCCGTGGCCTCGTCTGCGGCGGGCGATTTTGTATCCGATGCCGTCTCCGCTGCGCCCACCGCGCTGGCGGCATGCGAGTCGCGTGCTTTCGCAAGGTGATCGGCGGCGCGTTCGCGTGCCTGTTCGGCATGGCGTTTCGCGTCCGCGACGTGCTGGCTCAGCTTCTCTTCCGTTGCGGAGAAATCGACGCCGCTGACCGTCTGCAGATAGATGAGGCACGTGCCGTTGACGAACGTCAGGAATGGAATCACGAGACCGATCGCGATCAGCAGGCCGTTGCCGAAACCGTACGCGCCCAGGTAGGCCATGCTGCGGTAGTCGAATCCGCCTCCTGCCGCATCCATGCCAAGGCCGTAGGTGCTGGCATGCCGGCTGAGGCCGCTCAAGCCCATCAGGCCGCCCAGCGGGCTGGTGCCGGTTGCCGCCGAGATCGACGACGCGATCGCGGCGCCGGTGCCGAGAATGCCGAACACGATGGCGGACAGCACGCCGACGAGCAGCAGCAGCCCGAACATCCGGACGATCACGCCGAGCAGCTGGCGGCGGCCGATCTGCAGCAGGCGCGCGGCGGTCTGCAGCGTCGAGTTGCCTTGCCAGATGGCGGGCGCGGCGAGCGGATAGCCGACGTACCCCATGCCGGCGAAGATCGCGCCCGCGGCGATCGCCGCGACCGGATACGCGATCGCGTACAGCAGCGGGCCGACGCCCGGGAGCTTGCAGACCAGGAACACGATCAGCAGTGCGAGCAGCAGCAGGATCCAGCCGACCACGAGCAGCACGCCGATGCCGACGAGGCGGTGGACGCTGAACGTCGCCTGCAGCAGCGCGTCGACAAATCCGACCGACTCACCCTGTGCATCGCGCATCAGCACGATGCCGACCGCGGAATAGCCGATCAGCGAGATCGCGAGCGTCGCGATGACGAACAGCAGGCCGAGCACGGGGCTGTGACCGATCACCTGGATCGTGAGCATGACCATCAGCATGCTGGCGACCAGCGCGAACGCGCACATCGCAAGTGCGCGCCAGTTCGTGACGGCCTCGGCGGCGCGCAGCAGGCCGAACTTTCCCGACACGGGGGCTTGATCGAGCGTTGACATCGTTGAATCTCCTTGCAGGTGCGGGCCGGTCAGTGAGCGGCGGGGGCGTCGAGCAGCGCGACGACGGTGACGCCGTCGACCTGCGCGAGCTGGATGCTGGATTGCCGGGTCGAGCCCGGCTTGCCGTTCAGGTAGACCTGGCTTTTCAGCGTGTACGTGCCTTGCGGCGCACCCGACGGCAGTTTCAGCGTGAAGCTGTTGTCGAATTCGCCGCTGCCCGGCGTCGCGTTGACGATCTTCTCGCCGCGCTTGAACTGCTCGCCCGACGGCGCGTAGACGGTCACGACTTCCTTCACTTCCTGGACGGGCTCGTTCGTGCCGGACACCGCGCGAATCTGCGAGGCCAGCTTGATCGGCTCGCCGGCCTTGACTGCCGAGCGCGGCGTTACAACCGTGGTGTAGGCGTCGATCTTCGCGTACGGCGGCAGGTTGTTGCGGTTGCTCGCGCGGTAGTCGCGATCGACTTCGGCCGCCGTCTTCGTCTGCCGTGTTGCCACTTCGATCACGGCGCACGCGGCGAGCCCGGCAACCGCGCCGCCGATCGCGCCCTTGGTGCCGCCGATCAGCGCGCCGACCAGCGCGCCGCCGGCGCCGAGCGCGGTACAGCGCAACACGGATTCGGACGAAATCCCGCCGGTGCCGTTCTGGGTGGCGCAGCCGCTGGCGAGCAAGGTGACCGCGCAGGCCGCGGCGAGGGTCTTCTGGATTGTCATGTCGGTTTTCTCCGGCGCTTCATTCAAGTGTGCTGTTGTTGCGCAGTGCATCCATCTGCCGCGCCTTCGCCTTGGCGATCAACGTCTTCGCCGGACGGTTGCCCGGCTCGATCGCCAGGACGCTTTCCGCTGTCGCGATCGCCTTGTCGTACTGGCCGCGCGACAGGTCGCCCTGTGCGCGTTTCAGCAGGCCGTCGACAGCGGGCGCGGCAGGGTTGGCTGCCGTAGACGGGCGGGCCGGCGGTGTCGGGTGCGGCTTGTTGCGCGGCGCCTCTGCAACGGTGGCGGGGGCCGGGGTGGTCGGCGTGGACGTGTCGTCCTGCAGTTTCGCGAAGGGCGACGACTGCTGCGCGTTCGCGGATGCCGGCGGCGCGTTCGACGCCGGTGGTGTCGCGGGTACCGGGGCCGTCGTGACATTCGTGACGACGGCCGGGCCCGACGCGGGAGCGGTCATGGCTGCGGCGGCCGTATCGGTCGGCGCGGACGCCGGTGCGTCGGGCGGCGTCGTTGCAACGACCGCGCCGGCAGTGGCGGAACCCGGTCCCACGATGTCCGATGCGGCGTTGGCCGTGAACGCAGGAACCGTGGAGGCGGCGACCGGTTCGGGCGTTGCGGGTGCGCTCGCCTGGCGGCCGTGCCACCAGAACGCGCCACCCGCGCAGGCGATCGCGACCGCGACGCCGGCTGCGACGATCTTGAGTCTTGCCGACGTATCGTCGTCCGTCGTCGGGGTCTGTGGTATCGGCGGGAGCACCACACCGGAATGCGGACGCATGGGTTCGGCCGACGCCGACGTTACATCGTCATCCGGTACGTCGTGAAGCTTGGCAGTCGCATCGACCCCGTCTGTATCGTCGTCGGCGAGTGCCGCTGCGGTATTAGTCGATACGCCCGCAGGCGCGGGTTGCGCATCCGTACCGACAGGCGAGGCTTGCGACGCAGCGACCGCGTCGCCCCGCTGGGCTGCCGCTGCGATGGGCGTGGCAGTGGCCGCGGCGTCGTGTGATTGCAGCGGTGCGCTCGCACGACCCGATACCGGATCGGCGGTGTTCGCGCTGTGCGCGAGGTCGTTCCCTGCAGTGTTCGCCGCCATCGATTCGACGCTGATGTCCGCTTGCGTACCTTGCGCGTCGATGGTGACGTAGGCAGATTCGTGAGCGGATTCCGCGGCCACGTGTGCGGGTTGCAGTGCGGGCTCGGCCGGCGGCACGGGCGCTTCCGCCTCGATCGCACCGGCGTCATTGACCGATGCGACGGGGGTCCCGCACTTGTTGCAGAAACGCTGGTACGGCGTCAGCGCGGCGTGGCAGTTCCGGCACGGTGCGCAGGCCGCTTCGGCCCGGATGGCCGCAACCGGCGTTCCGCATTGCTTGCAGAACTTGAGACCGTCGGGCAGATCGGTTCCGCAGTGGGTACACGCGGTCATAATTCAGTAATCCTCTTCTTTTGATCGATCGACGTGACGACGCCGTGCGGGCATGCGCACGTTTGTCCGAATCGCGGGATGGCGGCGTACCGGCCGCGTGCTACGAAGGCGAGCGACGCGGAACGGGCCGCTCAGCGCGCGATATCAGTCGGAATGGGTTCGGTCGCGCGGAAAGTGTCGGCGTAGAGAAGAAGAGATCCGGCCCACGTGATTGGAACGTGTGGCCCAACGGATCCGGATGCCCCGGTATTGAATGGCGAGTTCAAGCTTTCCCCGTATCAGTCGCCGGATTGAATCCGGCTGACTGTTTTCATTATTTCGATTGATAATACAAATGGTCTTCTGCAGCGGATATTACACCGAAATTACGCGGCTTTGCCATCCGTCAGGCGCGTGACGGAGCGTGTATTCGCGTGCAAAGCTGACTGGATGCGCGGCGCGCACCGTCACCAGCCTGGTGGTGTATTCATCGCGGTGACCAGGCGGTTACCCTGCCTGCCGTGGCGCACGCAGTGTCGAGATTCACTCTACTTGGAATTTCCCTCGCTCCCGTTGACCTCGGAAGTTACTTCAAGGTTGTGGTCGAAGCCGGTCCGCCAGCTTTAGGGTTGCTCTGTGGCTCGGTTCGGTCAATTGCCGCCGCTCGTCGTCGCCGTCGCTCCATTCGAGTGGCTGCCCCGATCAGTCAGCGGACCTTGGTAACGCTCCCAGGCAGGCCTGTAATCGGCAGATGCGTTAAAGAGGTCGTATCGCAGCCGAGGTCCGTTCCTGGAGATTCATTCCGAGTGCAGCATTCGCTAGGTGCTGCTCCCGCCTACAGCAGTCCTCCGCATCCTCCGAAGCGGCTCCCGACCTCACTTCACAGTAGAAAATAAGCTAATAATCAATAGCTTGTATTTTCATAAAATTCTTAACCATCGGCGCTGGCGACCGGTTTGCACCTTCGGCCTATCGTTTGATCCGTTGCTCACTCTGGCAACGACAACTCAACCCGTCAAGAGGTAACGATATGGCAAAGTCCGGTTCCAAATCCACTCCGCATACCCCGATCACTCCCGCTGCTGCCAGCCGCATTCAGAGCGCGACAGCCAAGGCCAATGGCGGCAAAGTCTCAGCCGACAGTTTTGCCGCTCGCGCACAGGCCGCCGCAGCGCACAACGGGAAATCTGGTCCGGGCGCCAAGCAGTAACGGCGAATTGCCCCCGGGCAGCCTGCCTGGGGGCGGGAGCGCATCATGAAATACTGCAATGACCGAGCGATTTCCAAACTAGTATGCCAACTGATACAGAGTGGATGGCAATATCGCATGGGTGGCCGTCACGGCAAACTCGTTTCCCCCTCGGGCAGAACAATCGCGGTTCCCTGTACGCCAAGCGATCACCGGGCATTAGAGAACTTCAAGCGGGACATCCGCAAACTCCTGATTGAATGTCCGGAATGAGTACGCACACGAACCTGCCGCCTTATCCCAGACTAGGCGAGCTATATCGCACCCTTGCAGTCGCACTGGAAACCAAGGACCGCCATCCCAACGTCGATGAACTAGCCCGAAAAGGCGAGTTTGACTGGACGCTTTTGCCCACGCTGGCTGACACGCTCATCGTCGATCCGCTGGCGAAGTACGTCGATTCCGGGTTTGCCAATATGGTAAGGCAGTTTTTGGCGCATGTGCATGAAAACTATCTTGGTCTCGTTTTGACCGTGCCTCTCGATAGCCTCAGTCGAGAAGAGTCCTTGCCGTTACTTGTCGAGCATTACTTTGCTGTCTATGGCCTGGAACTGTTGTACCGCATCAAGGAGGCGTTCCGCGGCCCCGATCTCATGAAGCTTCTCGATCCGAACATTTCACCGGTTGCAATCGTCCTGGCATGGCTGGATGAGGATGAAGCGCTTTCACTCGTCAAATTAGCGTACCCAGAAACGACGGGAGTTGACCGAAACGCGACGGAGAAATACCGGAAATGGTTCAACGGGACGGATATTCCGGATCGCCAAAGCATCATCGGTTTTGCCAATGCAGTGAGGGCAAAGGGCGGTGTTCGCGACGAAAAGGTTCAGAATCTCCGTCGCTGGCTAATGGTTGCGCGGACACTTGCCCAATTGGAAAGAAAATCGCCGGTTCCATTCCGGGCTGTCATGGGCCGACATCTATTGCTTGGCATGCCGAAGGTCGATATTGGGAGTGTGCTGTCCAAGGCTGTCCTCCAGGCGGGCGAGCGTCTGTCTGTGCTTCGTATGCCCGCGCTGACGCTCTATGAGCGTCTCAAACGCGCCACACAAAAGGAACGCGGCGAGAAATCGAGCATCAAAATGGACCTCGATGAATTCGAGCGCATGACCTCGAAAGTCGATCCCGAAGGCCGGACCCGCGTTCATATCGAATGGATGCGCGGTCGATGGCAGATGCTCTCCGGCAATTTCGAGATGGCCTTGCCACACTACGAAGCCGCTGCCGAATTGGCAAACTATCGCGCAGGCCATCAACAGAAGCGTATCCTGGAAGAGACCCTGGTATTGGCCGGTCATCTTGGCAAGGTGGCCTTGCTGAAGCGTCTCAAGCACAGGGCCGTGGCATTCGGCTTGTTTGTCGATCCGCGTGGCAAGGTCATCGAGGAATGGGAAATCGACTTGCTCCGGCAGCAGTTTCCACGCGTGTTTCCTGCGAAAGGGCGCTTTCCTGAGGCGTTAAGCGCTGTCGCCGACCGTGAGCCTCTGCCGTTTCTAATGATTGCTCGCGACGACATCCAACGGATCAGACCCGATCGCCGCACCCCGAACCGCGTGGTTTCCATACGCTTTGCAGACGGCCAGGTCAGACGTTGGCCCCAACTTCGATTATTTGCGTCGTTTGGAAAATATGACGAGGTGAAGACGTTGCTTGAAGCAGGAGCACCAGTCGACGATCGCGATGAGAGTGGCGCGTCCGCGTTGCTCTGTGCGATTCAGTACGCCACTAAGACAGGGGATCGTCGCACTTTGGATTTGTTGCTGAAATACTCGCACTCGCCTGCCGTGCTCAATAGCGTTACCACGATGAAGCAATTAACGCCCTTACTCTGTGCGGTCGATCTTGGCGAGCCCGACATCGTGGAAACGTTGCTGAGGATGAAAGCATCTGCCGATCTCAGGGGGAATATCGTCGACCAAACCCCTCTTCACTACGCCGTTGAGAGATTGGGGGTGGTTCGTGATCCTGGCACGCTGTATCGGCACCTCTACCGATCCTTAACCGCCGATCCGCACTCCGTCCTAAAAGAAATCCACCGACGCTATCGGGTCAATCTGGCCGGTACATTCGGTGATGGAGCAGCCCTCCGAACCCTGCGCGAAACGCCGCGATATCGGGAGCTATTAGAACAGCTCGCTTCTGCGATGGTAAAGGAACAGATCGACCGACATTCGATCCCCAAATTGACGCGAATCATCGGATCTCTTCTCGAGCGCAAGGCCTGCCCCAATGCGGCCCACCACTACCCTGTATCTGGCCGGACGCCCCTCATGCTGGCCGCCGAAAGCAACTCCGAGCAAGTCTTTGATCTGATGTTTCGGTGCGGTGGAAATCCGCATCAGGCTGACGCCGAAGGGATGACATGCCTCTCGATCGCAATGGCTTTCGGGTCGGCTGACGTGATCGGTTATATGCGCAGAAAGGGGATCATGTGAAGCGAAAGCTAGCTTGGACTGACCGCTGTACGTCGCAACGCGACGCCAGGATCGCATCAGGGTGAATGTCCCAAACGGGTCGATGAGAACCGGTCGGCCGTGCGCGAACGGGCCAAGCTGCCCTTGAAGGTTCAAGCTTGAATGAACGGCAAAGCAGATAGTTCAACGTCGAGTGAACCGCGAATTCAACCTTAAATGAGCGGGTTTGCCGGCAGGCAGTGTACGGCCAGCAGGTCGAAACCAAGTTGATTGAATCTCGACACGCGGGTCTCACCCGCGCACTTCGGAACCCGATTGCCGTTGGCGTCATGCCCGAGCCCGCCACCTTCAGGGCAGTCGTTGCGCCGCTCGACCGTGCAACCGCAGCCGCCATTCCGCGATCTGATTCACCTGCGCATCGAGTTGCCGTCAGGTAGGGAAAATATCCCCGCGCCGTTGACGGCGCGCGGCGTCGCACTGGCTTGATACGCCGCCGAGGGCATCTGCCGGATTCTCCTTGCCATTGCAGTCACCGAGCGACTCCCCGGCCTCGCATAGTCATCTCCCAACGAGTCACCGATAGCCCGTGCAACTACTGAGTTGCTGCGAAAAATGGTTTATGGTCAAATGACCATGTCAAGTGACCCATATGTTTGTTTCATCCCCAATTGGCAGCCGCTGCTCGATCGCGGATGGTCCAGGCGTAGGCAACATTTTGCGAAGGCGTCCGGGCGGCGCGGAGATTGACGCGCATCGGCCACCGGAAGTTTGGCGAAATCCCGGGAGATGAAGCAGGCGTCCGCGTATCGACGCCTGGGCAGCTTTCGCCCATCGGCTGAAAGCGCCAGGGTTGAAAAACAAGAATTTCTGGAGGCGGTGCTCGTGAACGAAATGCACAGCAGGACGAACCAAGCGATTGACCCTTCGGCGCTGCGCGCCCAACTGCGAGACGGCTCCTTGCTGGAGACGCGTGCCTGGCTGGCGTCGGGATGGGCGGAGGGCACCGATGGCCGTTCGTTTCCCGTCACGAATCCGGCCACGGGTGACACCCTGGCCCGCGTGGCCAGCCTCGGCGCCGCGGAGGTCGAGCAAGCCATTGCCTCATCGGCGCTGGCACAGCAAAGCTGGCAGAAGCGGACCACCCACGAGCGCGCGAAGCTACTGCGCGCCTGGTACGACCTGATCGTGGCGAATGCCGACGATCTCGCACTGATCATGACGTCGGAGCAGGGCAAGCCGTTGGCGGAGGCGCGCGGCGAAATCATGTATGCGGCTTCTTTCGTCGAGTGGTTCGCCGAAGAAGCGAAGCGTGTCTACGGCGACGTCATCCCTCACCCGCAAGGCGACAAGCGCATCGTCGTCATCCGTCAGCCGATCGGCGTGTGTGCCGCGATCACGCCGTGGAATTTTCCTGCCGCGATGATCACGCGCAAGGTCGCGCCGGCACTGGCCGCAGGCTGTTCCATCATCGTGCGCCCCGCCGACCTGACGCCGCTCACGGCGCTAGCGCTCGCCGTCCTGGCCGAGCGCGCGGGCATCCCGGCCGGTGTCCTTCAAGTGGTGTGCGGCCCGTCACGCGAGATCGGCGCGGTGCTCACGGCCAGCCCAATCGTGCGCAAGCTTTCCTTCACCGGCTCGACCGAAGTCGGCCGCGTGCTCATGAGCCAGTCGTCCGCGACGATCAAGCGACTCTCACTCGAACTCGGCGGCAACGCACCTTTCATCGTGTTCGACGACGCGGATCTCGACGCGGCGGTCGAAGGGGCGATGGCGTCGAAGTACCGGAACAGCGGCCAGACCTGTGTATGCGCGAATCGCTTTCTCGTCCAGGCCGGCATTCATGACCGCTTCGTCGACGCGCTCACCCGGCGAGTCCAGGCGCTCAAGGTCGGAAACGGTATCGAACCGGGGGTACAGCAGGGGCCGCTGATCCAGCAGTCCGCCTGCGACCACCTGAATCGGCTGATCGACGATGCGCTCAGCAAGGGCGCGCGCATCGTCACGGGCGGAAAAGGCCATCCGCTTGGCGGCACGTTTTTCGAGCCGACCGTCATTGCCGATGCGACGCCGGCCATGCGTCTCGCGCGCGAGGAACTCTTCGGGCCCGTCGGCCCGGTGTTCCGTTTCGAGGATGAAGCGGAAGCGATCGCGATGGCCAACGACACCGAGTACGGGCTCGCCGCCTATCTCTATACACGCGACCACGGCCGCATCTGGCGTGTGGGCGAGGCACTCGAGTACGGCATGGTCGGCCTGAATACCGGCGTGATTTCCAACGAGGTCGCGCCGTTCGGCGGGGTCAAGCAGTCGGGCCTGGGCCGTGAGGGGTCCCGTTACGGCATCGAGGAATACCTGGAAATCAAGTACCTGTGCACCCAGGTCTAACGACCACCGTCCGCATCAAGGAAACGTCAATGGAAATGCTCCCGCAATCGATGCTCTTCGAAACTGTTCCGTCCATTCTCCAGGAATGGGGTTGTGCGCGCCGCCTGGGTCAGGTGATGGCGGCATGGACGGAGCGCCGCCATGTCCTGATCGTGACCGATGCCGGGCTGCACGAGGCCGGTGTACTGGAACCGGCGAAAGCGTCGCTGGCGGCCGCGGGATTCCGCGTGGCGGTGTTCGACGAGGTCGTGGCCGACCCGCCGGAAAACGTGGTGTTGCGCTGCGTCGAGTTTGCACGCGGCGCCGAGGCCGACGTCGTCATCGGGCTGGGCGGCGGCTCGTCGATGGACATCGCAAAACTGGCCGCCGTGCTCACCGTGTCGCGGCAATCGATCGCGGAAATGTACGGAATCGGCAACGTTCAGGGTGCGCGCCTGCCGCTGGTGCAGATCCCGACGACGGCGGGTACCGGGTCGGAAGTCACCAACATCTCCATCGTTTCGGTTAACGAAACAACCAAGATGGGCATCGTTGCACGTCAGCTGTATGCCGACAAGGTGATCCTGGATGCCGAGCTGACGGTCGGTCTGCCGCGCAGCCACACCGCTGCGACGGGCATCGACGCGATGGTTCACGCCATCGAGGCCTATACCAGCAAGCACAAGAAGAATGCCATTTCCGACGCGCTCGCGCGCGAGGCGCTGCGATTGCTGGTGAGCCACCTGATCCCGGCTTGCGAAAACGGCGAGGACCGGCGCGCCCGGGAGGCCATGCTGCTGGGCGCCACGCTGGCGGGTCAAGCGTTCGCCAATGCCCCGGTGGCCGCGGTCCATGCGCTGGCGTATCCGTTGGGCGGCCATTTCCATATCCCGCACGGCTTGTCCAACGCGTTGATGCTGGCGCCCGTGCTGCGTTTCAACGCCGAAGCGGCGGCGTCGCACTACGCGGAACTGGCGGACGTCGTCGGCGCGGGTGGAACGGGCGACGCCACGGCGCGCACGGCGGCGTTCATTGCCTTCCTGGAAGACCTGATGGACCGATCCGGCGCGCCGCGGCGTCTGCGCGACGTGGGGGTCACGCAATCGAGCCTGCCGACCCTCGCGGCCGATGCGATGAAGCAGCAGCGCTTGCTGTTGAACAATCCGGTCGTCGTCACGGAGTCGGACGCATTGCGCCTGTACGAACAGGCCTACTGAACCGACGCCGGCCAATCCGCAGTCGCCGTAACGTTAATAGAGAGAATGCACCGTGAACAATGTAGAAAGGATTGAGCACCACGAGATCGTTATCCTGGGTGCAGGCTTCGGAGGCCTCGGCATGGCCGCCCGCATGAAAATCGCGGGCATCGACGACTTCGTCGTGCTGGAGAAGCGTCCCGATCTCGGTGGCGTGTGGCTGGACAATTCGTATCCCGGCGCGGCATGCGATACCGAATCGCACCTGTACTGCTACAGCTTCCATCCGCATTTACGCGTGAGCGCGATGTATGCCGGCCGCAACGAGCTGCTGCACTATCTGAAATCGCTTGCCACGCGGTTCGACCTGGCGGAACACCTGCGATTCAACCTCGAGATTCGCAGTGCCGAATGGGATGCCGGCGCCAGCCTCTGGCGGTTCGCACTGAGTGACGGCTCGCGGATGACCTCACGATTCTTCGTGCCGGCCTGGGGGCAACTGAACCGTCCGATGATCCCCGCGGTTCGCGGCCTGGCGGATTTCAACGGCGAGTATTTCCACTCCGCCGAGTGGCGGCACGACGTGGACTTGACCGGCAAGCGGGTGGCAAGCATCGGCAACGCGGCCAGCGCCGTGCAGTATGTGCCGCTCATCGCGCCGAAGGTCGATCACCTGACGGTATTCCAGCGAAGCGCGAACTGGATCATGCCGCGCAACCAGATCGTCTTCTCGGCGGAGCAGCTCGATGCCTACGAGCGCGAGCCCCATCTGTTCGAAGAAAGCCGGAAATCGCTGCACGCGTTCCGCGAGTCCGGGTTCGAGCGCACGCGGATGGGGTCCAGCGCGCAACAGGAAGGCAAGAGTCTCGCGCTGGCGCACCTTCATCGCCAGGTGCCCGACCCGATACTGCGCGAGAAGCTGACGCCGGACTATGAATACGCGTGCAAACGGATTCTGCGATCGGACGACTACTATCCGGCGCTCATGCGCGACAACGTCGCGCTGGAGACGGCGGGGGTGGAATCGTTCGTCGACGAGGGCATCGTGACCCGGGACGGCCGCCTGCTTCCGTTCGACGTGGTCGTGTTCGGCACCGGATTCGAGAGTCAGGCGTTCCAGGGCAGCCTGCAGGTGCGCGGCACGGACCGCACGTTGGCCCAGGCGTGGGAGGACGGCCCGCAAGCGTATCTCGGCATGACCGTGCCGGGCTTTCCGAACATGTTCATGCTGTATGGGCCGAATACGAACCTGAACCACAACTCCATCGTGTCGATGCTCGAGATCCAGCAGAACTACATCATCGACGCGATCGGCGGCATGGCTTCGGCCGGCGTGCAGGCGGTCGACATCGATCGGGCCGTGTTCGACGAGTACAACAGCAAGCTGCAATCGGCGATGGTCGGCTCGGCGTTTTCGGCGGGCTGCTCGAGCTGGTACAAGAACGCGCAAGGCAAGGTGATCAACAACTGGCCGGGCACGGTGGACGAATACCGCGCCGTGACGCAATGGGATCAAAGCGTGTTCGCTGCGATCTGAGCGGGGATGCCCATGACATCGATGCACTGGTTGCCGCTGACCGAGGTGGCTGACGATGCACGGGACGCCGTTCGGGCGTTCCGCGAAGGGGGTGGGCGACACTACGGCAGCTTTTCCGTCGACCAGTCGCGCGTGAACTTCGTGCGGGCCTGCGAATTGAACGGCCTCGCCGCCGACGCAGCGGTTGCCCACGACGATATCGACGTTCCCGTCGCGGACGGCAGCATTCGGCTACGGCTCTATCGTCCGCCCGGCGGGGAGCGCGTCGAGGGCAAACCGCTGGTCGTCTTCATTCACGGCGGCGGGTGGGTGATCGGCAGCGTGGACACGCATGACGGCATCTGCCGTCATCTCGCGCGGCATGGCGGGGGTGTAGTCGCTTCCGTGGAGTACCGGCGAGCGCCGGAGCACCGCTGGCCGGTCCCGCTCGAAGACTGCGAGCGGGCATTGGACTACCTGGCGGCCAACGCTTCCGCGCTCGCCATCGATGCGTCCAGGGTGATCCTGGCGGGCGACAGCGCCGGCGGCAACATGGCGACCCTCATCGCCAATGCGGCACCGGCGGCGGGACCCGCGATCATCGGGCAGATCCTGTTCTATCCGGTGACGGACCTGACGGCGTCGCTGCCGTCCTACCAGCGCGTTCAAGGCGGATTTCCGCTGGTCGCCGAGTCGATGCGCTGGTTCCGGGAACACTACGTGCCGGCCGGCACGCCGTTCGATCTTCCGCGCCTGTCCCCGCTGCTGCATGCGGAAGGCCGGCGGCAGCCGCCGATGTTCATTGCCACGGTGGGGCTGGATCCGCTGTGTGACGAAGGCATTGCCTACGCATCGTGCGCGGCCCGCGCGGGGAGCACGGTCGAGCATCTCCATCTACCCGGGCATCATCACGGCATCATCACCGCGGCCCGCACGATCCCGGCAGCGAGATACCTGCTGGATCGCGCCGTTTCCTTTGTCCGGCGGCTTGCCGAACCGGACGGCTTCAAGGCTTGACGCATCGATCGTCGCGCAGGCCGGCGCATTCAGCCCTCGCGACCGATCGGGTAATGGAAACTCCTGATTCAAATTGTCCCTCGACTGCATAGACTGGGAACCGTGGAACTTGGTCAATTGATCATGTTCGGGGTGACCGGTCAAACCGGGATGCACACCTCAATGACCCGCGTGCATGCCCGGCCGGGTGCAGGGGGCGCGTACTGGTTTGAAACGTTGTCGCCGGCATGCACGTGCGCGCGTCTTTTTCTTTCTTAGTCATATGACCAAGTCAGTTGATCTGGTCGTGTGGCGTTACGGATATTTTCAATAACGGGTCATCGGAGGGATCTCATGACTAGGAATCAAACAGATTCGGGTTTGCCTGAGCACGTAGAGGTACTAATCATTGGGGCGGGAATCTCGGGGCTCGATGCCGCCTGTCATCTTCGCATGAACTTGCCGAACCGCTCGTTCGCCATCCTGGAAGCGATGGATGGCTTCGGCGGTACGTGGTGGACCCATCGCTACCCCGGTGCGCGTTCCGACAGCGACCTGTACACGTACGCATTCGGATTCCGCCCGTGGCAGGGCCGCTCGATCGCCACGGCGGAGGAGATCCACAGCTATCTGGGCGATGTCATCAAGGAATACGACCTCGGTTCGAAGATCCACTACGGGCACCGCGTTCAAACGGTGAGCTGGTCAAGCGAGCAGAAGCGCTGGACGGTCGAGGTGTCGCGCAAGGATACGGGCGAACACTTCTCGATCACCACGGACTTCCTGTGGCTGGGGGCGGGGTACTACGACCATCGCAGGGGCTTTACGCCGAAGTGGAACGGGTTCGACCGCTACAAGGGAACGGTCGTGCATCCGCAGCACTGGCCGAAAGACCTCGACTATGCCGGCAAGCGGGTGGTCGTGATCGGCTCGGGCGCGACCGCCGCGACGTTGATTCCCGCGATGGCCGGCACCGCGGCGCATGTGACGATGCTGCAACGGTCGCCGACGTTCTTCACGGCGGTTCCGTGGACCCACCAGCTGGACGCGACGCTTCGCGAACTGAACCTGCCCGAAGAGTGGCGTTCCGAGATTCTGCGGCGTGCGCACCTGAAGCAGACGTTCGACCTGATCAACCTGTCCGCCGCGAACCCGGACGCCGTTCGCGACTGGCTGATCAACGAGACCCGGCAACAGTTGCCGGAAGGGTTCGACGTCGACAAGCACTTCAATCCCAGCTATCGCCCGTGGCAGCAGCGCGTGGCGGCGGTGCCCGAGGGCGACCTCTTCACGGCCATCCGGGAGGGCAAGGCGTCCGTCGTGACGGACACCATCGAATCGTTCGACGAAAGCGGCATCGTGCTGGCGTCGGGCGAGCACCTGCAGGCGGACATCGTCGTGACGGCGACGGGCTTCGACATGAGCGCGTTCGGCCAGATCGCGTTCCACCTCGACGGCGAACCGGTCGACATGACCAAGCGCGTCTCGTATCGGGGAATGATGATCGAGGGTATCCCGAACATGGCGTTCGTCTACGGCTATTACCGGTCGAGCTGGACGTTGCGCGCCGATCTCGTGTGCGAATTCACCTGCCGCGTCCTGGCGCATATGGAAAAGGTAGGTGCGAAGACGGTGGAGCCTTGCCTGCGCGCCGAAGACGCCGACATGCAGCGGCTGCCGTGGACCGACCCGAACAACTTCAACGCCGGATACGTGATGCGCTCGCAACACCAGATGCACCTGCGCGGTGATCGCATGCCGTGGCAGCACCACTTCGAGTACGAGGAGGAGCGCCAGACCATTCCGGAATTGAGCCCGGATGCCGAAGTCCTCGTGTATCGCTGATCCCCGCGCAACGTTCGAATAAAGGTGAAGTTATGGCACTCGATTTGCACCTCGCTGGTTTTCTCGAATCCCTTGCCGGGTCCGGCGCGAAACCGCTGTCGCAGTCCAGCCCGGAAGAGGCGCGCGGATTGATGCAGCATCTGGCGCGCGCCGTTCGCGCACCGGAGGCCGTGGTCGACATCCACGGCGTGGAAGACCTGACCGTTCCCGGCGCGACCGGATCGCTGCGGGCGCGGCTGTATCGTCCGACCCAGGAGCGCCATCTGCCGACGGTCGTCTATCTCCATGGCGGCGGGTTCGTGATCGGCGATCTGGATACCCACGACAACATGTGCCGGGAGCTGGCGCGTGGCGCGAACGCGGTCGTCGTCTCGGTGGATTACCGGCTGGCGCCCGAGCATCCGTATCCGGCCGCGGCGGACGATGCGATTGCCGCGACCCGATGGGTGATCGCGAACGCGGGCGAGCTGGGCGGCAGCGACGTCGTGGCGGTGGCCGGCGACAGCGCCGGCGGCAATCTGGCCGCGGTCGTGACGCAGCAACTGCACGCCGACGGCATTGCGCTGTCCGCGCAGTTCCTGATTTACCCCGCGGTCGCGCAGGATCGCGCCGGCTTTCCTTCGTTCAAGGACAACGGCGAAGGCTACTTTCTCGACCTCGAGACGATCGCCTGGTTCGAGCGACATTACGTGCCCGACGGGACCAACCGGGAGGATCCGCGTCTGGCGCCGATCCGTGCGAAGGACCTGGCCGGGTTGCCGCCTGCGGTCATCCTGACCGCCGAATTCGATCCGCTGCGCGACGAGGGCGAGGCCTATGGCCGCTTGCTCCACGCGAGCGGCGTCAAGGTCGACACGATCCGGTGCGACGGCATGATTCACGGGTTCTTCGACATGGGGGCGATTTCCCCGGGCGCCCAGGCGTGGATCGAGAAGGGCATCGCGAGCTTTCGAACGTTACTCGGCGCGGCCCAACACCATTGATACGTCGGCGGAAGCGACCTGATTTCGCTTTTCGCCATTTCGTGGCCGCACGCGGTTCGATGGATGACCTCCAACGTTGCCGATGCGGCCGCGCAGTGCTGATGCATGACGGCATGACGCCGATCGCGCGGCGGCTCGCTGAGGCCGCGACGCGAATGGCGGAATCGATGCATCAGGTAGTTGCTTGTGACGCGTGCAGGCATCTATCGAGGACACAGACCCGTGAAGAACTCATTCGATTACCTTGTTGTAGGCGGCGGCTCGGCCGGCAGCGTGCTGGCTTCGCGTTTGACCGAAGATCCCGACGTGACGCTGTGCCTCTTCGAAGCCGGCGGCACGGGCGATGGATGGCCCGTCACCGTGCCGGCCGCGCTGGTGCTGATGATCCCGTCCAAGCTGAACAACTGGGCGTTCGAGACGGTGCCCCAGAAGGGGCTGCAGGGGCGCCGCGGCTACCAGCCGCGTGGCAAGGCGTTGGGCGGATCGTCCGCGATCAATGCGATGGTGTACACGCGCGGCCATCATGCCGACTACGACGACTGGGCCGCGCTCGGCAACGAAGGCTGGGGCTGGAACGACGTCTTCCCGTATTTCAAGCGGAGCGAGCACAACGAGCGGCTCGGCAATGAATGGCACGGGCGCGGCGGCCCGCTGTGGGTCAGCGACCTGAGGACGGACAATCCATTCCAGGCACGTTGGCTGGACGCCGCACGAGAGTGCGGCCTGCCCGTCACGGACGATTTCAACGGTGCGGAGCAGGAGGGCGTCGGCATTTACCAGGTGACCCAGAAGAATGGCGAGCGCTGGAGCGCGGCACGCGCCTATCTTTTTCCGCACCTGAAGACGCGCGGCAACCTGACGGTGGAGACGGGCGCGCAGGTCCGGCGCATCGTGTTCGACGGCAAGCGGGCCGTGGGCGTCGAGGTCACGCGTGGGGGGAATGTCGAGACGGTCTGGGCGAAGAAAGAGGTGATCCTTTCCGCCGGCGCGCTTCAATCGCCGCAGTTGCTGATGTTGTCCGGCGTCGGGCCGAAGGACGAACTCGAGCGTCTCGGGATCCCGGTCGCCGCCGATCTCCCGGGCGTGGGAGAGAACCTGCAGGATCACCCGGACTTCGTCGTCAGCTACAAGACGAACAGCCTGGATGCGCTCGGCGTATCGGTGCGCGGCGCGATCAAGACGCTCGGCGACATCCGGCAATACCGGAACTCGCGAACTGGTGCCCTGACCACCAACTTCGCCGAAGGCGGCGCGTTCCTGAAGACGCGTCCCGATCTCGATCGGCCGGACGTTCAGATGCACTTCGTCGTCGGGCCCGTCAGCGATCACGGCAGGAAGGTGCACCTCGGACACGGTCTTTCCTGTCACGTGTGCCTGCTGCGGCCGAAAAGCCGCGGGTCGGTCAAGCTGCGAAGCGCCGATCCGCTCGATGCGCCGTTGATCGACCCGGCATTCCTCGAACACGACGACGATCTCGAGGTCCTGGTGGAGGGGTACAAGCTGACCCGGCGGTTGATGGCGGCGCCGGCGATGGCCCGGTTCGTGACGGAGGACCTGTTCGCGTCCCGGTCGCGATCGGACGACGACATTCGTGCGTTGCTGCGCGAGCGGACCGACACCGTGTACCACCCGGTCGGAACCTGTCGCATGGGGAACGACGCGCTCGCCGTCGTCGATTCCCAGTTGCGCGTCCGGGGCACGGAAGGCTTGCGCGTGGTGGATGCATCGATCATGCCGACGCTGGTGGGCGCCAACACGAACGCGCCGACGATCATGATCGGCGAGAAAGCCTCGGACCTGATCCGGAGGATCTCCCGATTCCCGTCCGCGGTGCCGGAAACGGCGGTGTGAGTGGCCCTCTCGTGCCGACGTTCGTCGGCACGAAGGCTTCAACCGCACGTGAACGTCGCGAGCATGATGTGTGCAGCGACGTCCACGACCCGAACGCAACGGCTCGCCGGCCGGTCGCGGCAAGGCTGGACGCTGCGGGGGCATCGCACGCTCGAGTGGTGAGGTCTGCTGACGCCGCCAGCCGCCGATCATGAACGCATCCTTTGCTCTTCGAAGGGCAACGCGAGCTCGAGGAAAGAGCGGTCGCCGCCCGACGCGCGGATGCCGGGTGGCGACCTGTGTGCGTCAGCAACCGGAGAAAGACCGTGCCTGCTTCGCGGCGATGCGCTGCGGCAACCAGCGAACCCGCCGGCCGATCGACCTTGCGCGGCGTCCGGCCCGGTCCGGGGGGCAAATGTTCTCCACTCACCACTATCCCCATGGCTTCGGCGTGTGTCATGCCGAACGCCGTCTTCCATTCGACGAGCGATGCCCGTGAACGGGGCCCCCTATGCGGCGCCTGAACGCTGTCCGGTAGGTGTCCGCGTGCACGCAAGGCAACGACCCGGATATTCAAACATGCACTCGCTCATACTCATCGCGGATGACGCACCGGAAATGTCGTCGACGCTCGATACCTCCCTGACTCGCCATGGCTTTCGAACATTCCAGACCCACCCCGCCCAGGCGGTGCTGGCCGCGCAACTGAACCTGAAGCCGGATCTGGTCATTCTCGACGTCCGTGAACTGCGTGCGGATACCCTGGACCTGCTCGCCAGGCTTCGACGGCAAAGCGATACGCCCATCGTCGTCATGTCGGCGGGTGACCGGGACGGGGAGCAGCTGCGCGCACTGCACGCCGGCGCCGACGACTACCTCGCCAGGCCGTTCAGCATGGACGTGGTGGTCGCGCGATTGCTCGCGATTCTTCGCCGCTCCGGTGCGCTCGCGCCCGAACGTCGCCTGCGTTTGGGTACGCTCGAAGTCGATACGGAGCGCTATATGGCGTGCGTGAGAACGTCCTCCGGCGAAACGCCGGTTTCCGTGACACTCGTCGAATTCCGCCTGCTGGCTCACATGGCCAGGCTGCCGAATCGTGCATTTACGCGCGTCGAACTGCTCGATGCGTGCATGGCGGACGTCAGCGCATCCACGCGCACCGTCGACAGCCACATGAGCCGGTTACGGAGGAAGCTGGTGGCCGCCGGTGCGTCGGGCATCGTGGAAAGCGTGCACGGCATCGGCTATCGCCTTCGAAAATCCTGCTGACGGGAAGTGGGTATCGCTCGCGGACGGGAACCGCTGTTCGTCGAGTGTGCATGCGACGCTGGCGTTCACGCAGCAGAGTTGGGGGCAGCGCGGGCAGATCGTCGGTTCCGAGCTGGTGTGGTGGCCGCGCGCATCGTTGACCGTAACCGCCTGACCGCCGGGCTTCCTGCGTGATACGGCGGTTCGTCGGTCAGCCGCTGCTTCTTCGAGTGATCCGTACTCCCGGGGTGGGAGAGCCTGATTGCCGGTTGGCGCACCCTCCATCCGAGGCCAGCCAGGCTTCGACACAGCGGGCCGCGATTCACGATCGCGGCCCGCCGCGCGCATCAGACCTCCGGCCGTTACTGCGCGACGACCCCGTCGCGAGAAAAGATCAGCCACTTGTCGCCCGCCGACGGGAGCGCCGCGGTGTACGTCGTCCCGGTCTGGGTGCGCAGGCGCTGGAACGTCTTGCCATCATCGGTACTTTGGGCCTGCAGCCCGTCGACCCCGACCGCCAATACCGTGGCGCCTCGGGACGCAAGCGCGGTAATGGAATTCCGGGTGTCGAGCGTCGCGCGCGACCAGGTATGGCCGTTGTCCTCGCTTCGCATCAGCGTGCCGCGCAGCCCGCCGACCAGCAGCACGCCGTTGGGCAGTGCCACGCCGCACCAGAACGACCCCTTGTAACCGGTCTCCACGCTTTCCCACGTGTTGCCCTTGTCGCGGGAAATCAGGAGTTGCCCCTTCTCGGCCGTGGCAAAGATCTCGCCATTGCCGTTCGAAAACAGGCCGAACAGATTCAGGTCCGACTTCTTGCCGTTCGGGAGCACGGCTTCTCTTTTGGTCCAGGTCTTGCCGCCGTCGTCGGTGACGAGGATGAGCGACCAGAGCCCGACGGCCACGCCGTGGTTCGCATCGATGAAGTGCACGCCGAACAGCGGGCGATCCTCGCTCGTCACGAGACGTTGGACCTCCCACGTCTCGCCGCCGTCGGTGGTCTTCAGGATCGCGCCCCAGTGGCCGACTGCCCACCCTGTCCTGGCGTCGATGAAACTGACGGACGTCAGCGTCGAGCTCACGGGCACGGACTTGGCCTGACGGTACGTCGCACCGCGGTTGTCGGAAAGCAGGACGATGCCGTTCGCGCCCACACTCACGACCCGCTGGCCGGCCCAGGCTGCATCCAGCACGGGGGACTGGGTCGCGATGCCGGACTGGACGGCCGGCACGGGCCGGAGTTCCGATGCGGATGCCGCGCCTGGCATGCCGCCCAGCAGCGCGCCACAGACGACGGCGCCGGCCGACAGGGAGAGAACCTTGCGATACAGGGTCATGGAATCCTCTTCTTCAATGGGCGAGCAGGCCGGGGGCACGGGCGGGCTTGCGCCGCGGGAAGATGCGCTCGAGCCAGACGGCGAAGGCGGGCAGAACCGTCATCGCCATGACCATGTTGACGATGAACATGAACGCCAGGAGCTTGCCCATGTCCGCCTGGAACTTGAGCTCGGAGAACGACCAGGTGGCGACGCCGATCGCGAGCGTGATCGCCGTGAAGATGGTGGCCGTCCCGATCTCGAGGATCGATTGTTCGAGCGCCTTGACGATGCCGACACCGTTGGCGAGATGCAGCTGCAGCCGGTTGTAGATATAGAACGCATAGTCGACGCCGATACCTACCGCGAGCACCATCACGGGCAACGTGGCGACGGTCAGGCCGATCTGAAGCTCCTTCATGAACCAATACCCGATGAACGTGCCGATCGTCAGCGGCAGGCAGCAGGCGAGGACCGCGCGCAGGTCGCGGTACGTGACGAGGACGAGCAGGACGATGGTCGTATAGACGTAAAGCATCATCGGTAATTCGCTGCGCTCGATTTCGTCGTTGACCGCGGCCAGCACGCCGGCGTTGCCGGACGCGAGCCGGATCTTCACGCCCGGCAGCTTGTTGGTGTCGCGGAAATGCTTCGCGGCGTTGATCACCTGGGTGATCGTAGTCGCCTTGTGGTCCGCCAGATAGATGTTCACCGCGGTCATGCTGCAATCCTTGCGCATGACGCCGGGCGTGCGGGCCACCTCGCCGGCCAGCGATGAATAGTTGTCCGGATCGATGGGGATCGCGGACATCTTCGGATTGCCTTCGTTGTATCCCTCGTTGTATTGCCGCAGCAACGACGAGAACGACACGACCGACAACACGCCCGGGACGGCACGCATCGACCAGACGAAGCGATCCTGGTAGGCGCCGACCTCCACGTTGTTGCAGGACTGGGGCGGCGCTTCGAAGACGATCGAAATCCAGTCCAGGCCGACGTCGTAGCTCGATGCAATCGAAACCGAATCCTGGTTGAACCGGGCGTCGGCACGCAGCTCGGGCGCGCCGGCCTGCAGCGTACCGACCACGCGGTCCCGGCTTTCCCACGCCGCCACGGCGAACACCACGACGGCGACCAGCAGGACGATCGCCGCATTGCGCGGAATGGCGACTTTGGCGAGCACGCGGAGCACGCGGCCCCGACGAACGGCATGCAGCTCCGCATTCTTCGCATAGTTGCCGTCGACCTTGAGCAGCGACGCCGCCAGCGGCAGCATCACCAGGTTCGTGACGATCTTGTACGCCACGCCGAGCGAAGCGGTGATCGCGAGCTCGCGCACCATCGGGATCGGAATCAGGATCAGCGTGACGAAGGACACGAACGCGGTCACCAGCGCGAGCGTGCCGGGGATCAGCAGCCCGCTGAAGCTGGAGCGAGCGGCCTGCTCCACCGACTTCCCGTGGGAGATTTCGCGCACGATGAAATTGATCTGCTGGACGCCGTGTGAAACGCCGATCGCGAACACCAGGAACGGAACCAGCACGCCCAGCGGGTCGAGCCCGTAGCCGAGCAGATGCAGCGTGCCGAACTGCCAGACGAGCGAGACGAGCGAGCAGGTCAGCGGCAGGATCGTCAGGCGAATGGAGCGGCAGTACCAGTAGACGGCCAACGCGGTCAGGAGCAGGGCGATCGCGCAGAACTTCAGGACGGACGACGCGCCGTTTGCAATGTCGCCGATCTGCTTCGCGAAACCGATGATCTGGATTTCATAGTTCGCATCCTCGAACTTGGCGCGCAATTGCGATTCGAGCGCCTTGTCGAACGCCACGTAGTCGACCCGCTCGCCTTTTGCATCCAGCTCGTTGAGATCGGCGGTGACCATGGCGCTGCTCTGGTCGCGCGACACGAGGCTGCCGACGAAGCCGCCCTGGGCGGTCGAGCGCGAAATGGCGCCGACCGTGTTGCCGTCGAGCTGATCGGGCGTCACGGTGCCGGGAATGAGCGGGTCGGCCCGGAATCCGTCCTCGGTGATCTCGTTGACGAATGAATTCGGTGTCCAGAGCGATTGAACATTGCTGCGCGACACGTTCGGCAGGAAGGTGACCGCCTGGGTGACTTCATACAGGCGCTTCAACGCAGCCGGCGTCCAGATGCTGCCCTTGCGGGCTTTGACGACGACGATCAAACGGTTGGCGCCGAGCAGGTCGCCGCGATACGCGTTGAACGTCTGCGTGTATTCGTGGCCCAGCGGCAGCTGCTTCTCGAACCCGGCATCCATGCGCAGCTTGACGGCGAAGCAGGCCATGACGACCGTGAACAGCACCAGGAGCCCCAGCACGAGACGCCTGTGACCGAACAGCGTATTTTCCAGCGAATGAAGCATTCTTGGCAGCTTGCCGGGTCGGGCTGCGTCGGAAACAGGCGGTTGATTCATATTGACCTCAGAAATTTCGAGATGCGACGATTGCCACGAAGTCCCTGTCACGTAGCGGGTTGGCCAGCGGATTGGTCGGGCCCATGAAACGGGTGTAGTTCAAGCCGACCTGCCAGTTCGCCGGGTTCTGTACGAAGTTCACATACAGGTTCATGGCCGTCACGCCGCGCATGAACTGGGCATTCACGTTCGGCGTATTGCCGAAGAGGCCGTACCGGACGAAGATCCCCGGATTGACCTGCCACCCGGGAATGACGGTGCCGTCGTAAACCCAGTTGAAATCGACGTCGATCCCGCCGGAGTATTTCGTTCCCTGGGCGCTCCCCGGCGTGTTGAGTGCGCCGGTCGCGAACAAATCGTTGAATTCGTTCCCCCACAGCAGCGCGCCCGGTGAAATCGGCGATCCGCCGTAGCTCTTGTGAAGCCCCGGATAAGCAATGATCACCGTCTCGGTCGTCAGCGTGGCGGTCTGGGCGCCGAGCAGCTTCAGGAACGCCGCGGAATTGCCCGGCTGCAGCGAGTAGAGGGTCGTCAGGTGCCACTGGAATCGCTTCTCGTCGACCCAGCAGTTCCCCCCTTGCGCGACGCATCCGCTGGCCGGATTCAGCGGAACGGCGTCTCGCGGCCGGTACGAGAGCTCGGTGCCGATCGCCCAGTCGCCCACCGGGAAGTTGGCGCTGACACCGATCATGTGACGGTCCTCCGGAAACCGGAAGACCGTCCCGCCCGTCGAACTCAGCGAGACTTGCGGGAACTTGTCGTGGTACGCGATCGTGTAGAAGCCGAGATTCAGGTCCGTTCCCGCCGGCTGGTAGCGAATGGAAAAACCATACTGCCCGCCGTTCTTCGGATGGACGGTCGCGACGCCGTACGCGTTGTTGCCGGGCCCGACGATCTGGTTCGACCAATAGCTGCCAACCGGCGGCAGGTAATTCTGGTTCCAGTTGCTCTGGTAGTACCCTTCGACGTTCACGCCGTGACCCACGCCGGATGCGACGCTCACGATCGGTGCGGGCAGGATGATCTCCTTGACCTGCGCGCCGGGCTGGGACGCGCGATTCACGTCGATCGCATTCGTCGCGTTGACCCCACCGACTTCCCAGATGCTTTCGCCCCAGCTGACGACCTGGTTACCCACGCGGACGCGGGCAATCTGGTCGCCGACGTTGAACTGCTTGCTGACCCACAGGTCGAGCAGGCGCGGCTTGAAGCGGATGTTCTTCTCGGCATCGGACGGCAGCCCGCCGCTCAGGTTGGGCGACGGGTTGTAGAACAGGTCCTGTCCGCTGGTTGCGCCTGTCGTGCGGGTGCCGGAGTAGTCGTACTGCCAGGTGCCCCGTGCCATGAACGTGAGCCCTTGCGACGGCATCTTCAGGACCAGTTCGTGGTTGCCCTTGAGGTAGCTCGTGAACGGATCGCCCTTGCCGTAGTTGATGTCGCCCTGATCGGAGAGGCCGCTCAATTGACCGAGCCGGCCGCCACCCGTCTGCGTGCCGGTGGCCACGTTGTAGGTCGGCGACACGAGATTGCTGCTCGGCGACGCGGTGCGAATGCCGACGCCCGCCGATATCGTCGAATCGAAACTGCCTTCGACGTTGCCGATCGTGAACGTGAAGGCGTGCGCGCTGCCGCACCCGACGGCGACGAGCGCCGCGATTGCCGCGCGCACGCGCACCACGCTGGAGCGGGGCTGTAAGGAGGAGGTGGTAGCCATTTTGTCTCGGCCCCTGTCAACGCTCGCTCAACGCACGGAGATTATCGGCGTTGTAGAAGCTCGGCTTGTAGTGTTGGTCCGCCGACGAGTCGACCGACCACTTCGCGTCCCGTCCGGCCGCGAGCATCGAACCGTCCACGAGATAGCGGCCGTCGACGAGGTTGTATTGCGCGAATGCGAGCGTGTCGCAGCTGCCCGTTTCGTACACCGGAATGATGTAGCCCTCGCGAACCTTCGAGATGTTGCCCTGCGCGTCGTAGTCCACCGCGCCGAGGTAGCTCCAGCTGTCTTCGTCGACGTAGAAGAGGCGCTTGGGCGCGGTATGGCGCATCCCCTGCTTGACCGTGGCTTCCACGACCCACACGCGATGGAGTTCGTAGCGACGCTTCGACGGGTTCACGAAGTCCGGGCCGTACGCATCTTCGAATTTTTCCGAGAAGTCGTACATGCCCAGGTCGTTATAGGTAACGATCATTTCCTTCTTGCCGAGCAGCTTCCAGGAGAATCGGTCCGTCTGCCCGGAGAAGACCAGCGCTTCGTCCATGTTGTACTGGTTGTCGAAGCCGATCTGCGGCGCATCGTACGCATACGACGGCATGCGACGGGTGCGGCGCTGCCCCGGGAAGTAGTAGAAGACTTCGGTCGGCTTGCCGGCGTAGGTCGTGAAGATCGCGGCCTGGCCGGCAATGGCTGCCGGGGACTTGTACGCGTAGTAGGCGTTGCCTTCGACCTGGTTGACCTTCGCGAACGTCGTGCCGGCCTTGTCGCCCCACGGCTGGTAGATCCACGCGTCGGACACGTTCTTGATCCAGTCGGACGCGCCCTTGCGCGGCGACACGACGGTGATGATGTCGCGCATCTCGACGCCGGCGCCGCGGTAGTGCACCTTCGCGTTCCACATCACTTCCGCGCCGGTCTTGGGCGCAGGGAACGGGTAGCCGGGCAGGTGCGCGTCGGCGAGTTCCGATCCGTCCGCGGTCATCTTGGCGAAGCCCGCGTTGTTCTTCGTGTTCTCCGCGACGAAATCGGGGACGCCGCACGTGCGCCGGGACGGATAGACCGGCATCGTGAAGCCCTTCAGGTTCTTCAGCAGCGCGATCTGGCCGGGGTTGAGCTTGTCCGCGTACTTGTCGACGTTGCTGGCGTCGATCGTATACAGCGGCTTGTCGGACTTGTATTTGAAGAAATCCGCGCGGCGCTTGCCGTAGCTCCAGCCCGCGCCGACGTTGCCCACGGGGGTCCAGGCGGGAATGCCGCTCGCGGTGCCGGCGATTTCGGCGCCCGACGGCGTATGTGAAGCATCCGTCCCTTCCGCAAGCGCACCGGTCAAGGACATCGCGACGGCGGAAGCGATGACGGACAATTTCGCTGCCGATCGGATGAGCGAAGCGGATTTCTTGAAAGCATGAGTCTTGACCACGGCTATCTCCTTGACCTTGACCAGGTAACGTGCGCCCGCCAAAGGGTTGTGCATGGGTGAAAACGGATGAGGGTCCGATAGTCCCGTCCGTTTATTAGCTATGCGAAATGAATTGGGGTGTGTTCGTGCTTGGTTTTACTGAATCGCCGAACTCCGTGTCATCGCTATAACGTAGAAGTTCGTATCGACCGGCGCCTGGGTGCGGCGCCGGACGGTTCGTCAATGCATGTGCTATTGGGCGCCCACCAGGGCCGGATGCGGCTCGTTAGACCGGGCCGGCTCCGTACGCGCGCCGCTTCTGAGTGACTTCCGGCTTACGCCGGGACCGACGAGAAGTACTCGGCCGGCTGCGCGTGCCATCCTGCCCAGCGCTTTTCCCAGTAGAGGTTGTGAATCTTCTCGGAGATCGGACCGGGGCCGTTGTGGTTGCCGAGCGGTTGGTCGTCCACTGCGCTGACGGGCATGATCCCGCCTGCCGACGACGACGTGAATGCTTCGTCAGCCTCGCGCAGCTGGGTCGCGGTGTACGTGCCGATATTCACCTTGATGCCGAGCTCGGCGGCGATATCGAACACGCTCTGGCGCGTGATGCCCAGCAGGCAGCCTTCGGCGGGCGTGTAGAGCTCTCCGTTCTTGGCGAAGAAGACGTTCGCACCGGCTGCTTCGGTGAGGTTGTCGTGTTCGTCGACGAGCACCGCCCAGTCCTTCTCCTGCGTCATGGCTTCGAAGAGCGCGAGCTTCATGTCCATCCAGTGGAAGTTCTTCGCCGTGGGGTCGACCGCCTTCGCGGAAATGCGGTTGTATCGCTTGCTGATCAGCAGGTTCGAGCCGCGCGTGCGAACTTCGTCGTCGGCCTGGAAGAAGAACGGCACGGCAAACGCAAACATCGCGTTCTTCATTGCGCTGCGGTCGCGGCGGTCGACGCTCAGCGGACCGCGGGTGACGCACCACCAGACGTACGCGTCCTTCAGGCCCGCGTTGCGCACGAGCGTGTGGAGAATTTCCCGGACCTGGTCACGATTGAACGGATTCTCGAGGAAGAACTTCGCCGACGACTCTTCCATGCGCGCGAGGTGATCGTCGAGCCGGAAGAAGTTGCCCCGCGAGACGGTGACGACATCGTAGGCCGCGTCGGCGTGCAGGAACCCGGCGTCGACGAGCGGGACGGTCGCTTCGGTGATGGGAACGTACTTGCCGTCACAGAAGGCGCTGCCATCTTCATAGCGGGGTTCATGCGGCGCGCGAGCATGCAGCGGATTCTCGTGCATGATCTGCTGGACTTGAATGATTGCCATGGTAATTACCCTTCGCTCCCGAGGGAGAGTTGTCGTTCGATGTTGACGTCAAAAGCGACCGGATCCCGGCGCGCTTCCTTGCGGATTGCTTGCTTCCTGGCTATCCGGCGTGAAGTCTGCCATATGACTTGATCAATTGACCGTGTAGTAGAAAGTATTGCTCGAAAAATTCCTTGTCGATGAAGGTTAACCCTCTGTGATGCCTGCCTGGATACGCGAGCGGCGAGCAGCCCTGTGCTTGCCGGCCGGTGATCGTCGAACGTCCGCTTCGATAGCCGAACCGATTCGCCTGAGAAAAGAGGCTTCGTCGTGTTGCGCGTTTCGCCGGAAGCCGCCTCGTGGATTCGTCTCCACCATCCGGTCACACGCGCTGCAAATCTTTTGCAGCAGCATGACGGTTCGTTCCCTGAAGCGTCTTACTTTGGCTTGCCGGTGGCAATACTGATTATTACCGAGTCATGTGACTTGGCCAAATGATCAAAAAAGACGTTAGTATGGATCTTCCCGGGCGATCCAGAAGGCTGAAGACTCGCCCTCGATACCCAATGACATGGAGCGAGCAGATGCCGATTTTCGAAGCAGACCATCTCCGCCAGGCGTTCATCGGCGGCCGTTGGGTCGATCCGGTGAACGGTGGCGTGGAGCACGACATCATCAATCCGGCGACGGGCGAAGTCTCAGGCGTGTTGCTGTTCTCTGACGAAGCCGATGTGAACCTGGCCGCGCAGGCGGCGCGCGACGCGTTCGCGGCATTCTCGAACACGCCCCTCGTCGAGCGGCTCAAGCCGCTCGAGCGCGTGATCGGTGAATACACCGAGCGGTTGCAGGATATGGCAGACGCCATCACGCTCGAGATGGGCGCGCCGATGGACGCCATTTCCCGCCCGCTTCAGGCGGCACTGGGGCTCTGGCATCTCCATACGACGCTGGAAGTGGCGAAGCAGTATCCGTTCGAACGCATTCAGGGCACGTCGCGGATCGTGAAGGAGCCGGTGGGGGTGTGCGGGCTGATCACGCCGTGGAACTGGCCGATGAACCAGGTCATGTGCAAGGTGGCGCCGGCGCTGGTGGCGGGTTGCACGATCGTGTTGAAGCCCAGTCAGAATGCGCCGTACTCGGCCATCGTGCTCGCCGAAATTCTCGAGAAGGCCGGCGTCCCTCCCGGCGTCTTCAATCTCGTGCAGGGCTCCGGGCAGCGCCTGGGCCGGGCCATCGCGTCCAGCCCGCTCTTTGACATGGTGTCGCTGACGGGTTCGACGAGCGCCGGCGTGGAAGTCGCTCAGGCCGCTGCGACGACGATCAAGCGGGTGACGCTCGAGCTGGGCGGAAAGTCGGCGAACATCATTCTGGACAGCGAAAACTTTCAGCAGGGCGTCACGCATGGCGTGCTCCAGATGATGGCCAACTCCGGCCAGACGTGCACCGCGCCTTCGCGCATGCTGGTGCCGGCGCATCGGCTCGAGGAAGCAGAGCAGATCGCAGTTGCTGCATGCGGGCAGGTCGTCGTCGGCGATCCGCGCGATCCCGGTACGACCATGGGGCCGATGGCGAACCAGCGCCAGCATCGCAAGGTGCAGGAGATGATCCAGACGGGCATCGACGAGGGCGCGATGCTCCTGTCGGGCGGGCTCGGCAATCCGTCGGGGCTTGAACGAGGCTACTACGTCAAGCCGACGGTCTTCAGCCGCGTGAATAATCGCATGAAGATCGCAACCGAGGAGATTTTCGGCCCCGTCCTGGTGATCATCCCGTACCAGGACGAATCGGATGCGGTCGCCATTGCCAACGATTCGCCGTACGGATTGTCCGGGTACGTCTATGGCGACTCGATCGAACAGGCGGAGCGCGTCGCGAGACAGTTGCGGACCGGGATGGTGCATTTGAACGGTGCGCCCGTCGACATCGCGGCGCCGTTCGGTGGGTTCAAGCAGTCCGGCAACGGACGAGAGTGGGGCTATGCCGGCATCGAGGAGTTCCTCGAGACGAAGTCGATGTTCGGTGCGGCGCCGGGCGCCGTCAGCTAGCGGGAAGCGGCGACGGGCGTCCGGCGGTATGCGGACGTCCGTCTACGGAAAGGTGGCAGGATCAGAGGCCTGTCATGAAGCATCGTGTGGATGGGCCTCGTCGGGCTACCGGCAATGGTGCAATGACACGCCACGGCGACGCTTAAGCCTGTGCCGTCGAGCTCGAGAGAGAGGTGGCAAACGTCTCCAACGCTGAACTTACATTATCCAGGTTCGCCCTGAGCTCGCGGATATTCGTGTCGCCTTGCCAACTGTTCAGCAATCCATCGATCAGGATGATGCTCATTCTGGCGACGGATTCAATCGCGTCAGGGTTGACTTGTGGCGCGCACTTGCCGAGGTAAGCGATCGTTCGCTCGATGGTCTCGACATAAGTTTTCAACGCGAAATCGGGGCGATGACGCTCTGCCCACTGGATCAGTTCAGACTGTGCCCGGGCGTACGACGGATGCTGCACGAGCCAATCGACATTCTTGCGCAGCTGCCATCCGGCGAGTTCGCCGAAAGAATGAAATTCCCTGTCGGCGAGAGCATTCGCCGCGAGCAGGTCGAACAGGGATTCGTACACCGCGTCGAACAGATCGTCTTTGGTATGGAATACATAATGCAGCGATGCCAGCGGGCAACTCGCGGCTTCGGCGATTCGCCGCGTGGTGGCCCCAGCGACACCGTGCGCGGCGATGACTTCAACGGCAGCGTCAACGAAATCTTGTCGCCGCAACGCAGCGCGAACTCTTGTCATTGGTAAACTCCGGTACCCGCAAATCCTCTTGCGTCCACGTCATGCAGACGTGTAGCGTTTATTCGTGATACATGGTCAAGCGACCATAACGCTCGTGAATTATGTCGGCATCTTGAAAGTTTGTCCATGGACGGGGTTGGCCACGGGTGCCTTGAATATCCGGTGCGTCCGCTCAAGTCGATTTCTGAAATCCGATCTAATGACTTGATCATTTGATCGGCCAACGTTAAGCAGACAAAGATACGCTGTCGATGGAGGTAAACCCGCGAGCGCGAGCACTGCAACGCACGACCGCGGGCGGCCTGCCGGGAGCGTCAGGTTTTCAGGCGAATGGAAGCAGGGTGCTTGGCTGCAGCCGATGTGGATTCCTGGCGGCGCCGGTGACTTCACGTCGCACGTGTCGCGCTCGGATGCGGGCAACGGTTGCTGAAAGCACCGTCGAGCGGAGCGTGCGCGCAGGGCGGCGCATGGGCGAAATTGCAAACGCCATGCGCCGCGAGCCGAGCAGTCATGTGAAGCGGCGACGCGACCGCTTGGTGAGCACCGGGGGAGCCGGTGCGCCGGTCAGGCGGCAGCGGCTTAGTGCTTCCGTACCGACTTGCGAGGGGTCTTGGCGGCAGGACGGGCGTCCGCCAGTGTCGCCGCGTAGGCGGCCAGCATCGTGCTGGCGTGGTCGACATCGGCAGCCAGACGTTTCGAATCTTCCTGGGCAAACCACGAGAAGAGCAATCCGTCGATCAGGACAATGGTCAGCCGCGCGATGGCGTCCAGCGCCTTGGCATCGGCACGCGGCTCGGCGGCGGCCAGGTTGGCGCGGGCGCCTTCCTGGGAGATGCGAAGGGCGCCAATGGCCATGTCGGGCTGGTGTCTGAGCGCCCACGTATACAACTCCGACTGGGTCTTCGCGTACGTCGGGTTGGCTTCGAACCAGGTCATCACGGAGCGCAGGTTGAACTCCGCCAGGTCGGACAGGGTGCCGTGCTCCGGAGGCTCGGGGCTATCCGAGCGGATCAAGTCGATCAGGGATTCGTAGACGGCGAAGAGCAGCTCGTCTTTTGAGTGAAAGACGTAGTGCAGGGAAGCCAGTGGGCATCCTGCAGCCTCGGCGATGCGACGGGTCGTGGCACCCTTCACACCGTGCTCGGCAATCACCGCGACAGTCGCCGCTACGAGGTCCTGGCGGCGGACTTCAGCCCGTACTCGCTGCATAAGCCAGCGCTCCGTTTTATGTCTTCGTCCAATGGCGCTACCCATGCAGGGTAGTCGAATCCTCGGATATTAGCATGACGATGGGCGGCATTTCGCAAGCAACACAAGGCATGTTCCTGCACGGATGTTGCGCCGCCAGGGCGACGTGAAACGTGCCGTTCGCAGGCACGTGCCGGTCATGGTGGCGACGTCGATGCGTCGCGACGCCGGGCGAACATCGCCACGGTGGTGCGGTTCGGCGGCATGCTTCGTGAACCAGGAAGCGGACGCGCTCATCGGGGATCGGCCCGGCGGATCAAGCGGGGCTCCGCTCGTCGAGCGGCGCTTGCGTGCCTGTTTCGATGAGGCTGTCGCAGAGCGGCGCAGGTACGGTGACCCTCGCACGTGCGCGGTAAAGCAGCCGCGCGGATCGTGGAACGGGCGCCACCGCATTGGCTCGTACGACACCTTCATGAAGAGGCTAATGGAAACTCCGTATTCCCAATGTCCGGTCGAAGCATAAGACTCGTGCCTGTAGATTCGTGGTCATTTGATCAAGTCAACCGCCTGCACCGCGATCGTGACGCCGAGCATCATCTGGTGCGGCGAATTCCCCGCGCCGGGGCATGCGCATCACCACCGCGCGCGTCAGCCGCCCTTCACGAAGGGCGAACACCCGGATCCGATTGGCATACGGCTTGCTTGATAGTCATATGACCAAGTCTAATGACTCGTGTGGTTGACTTGAACGAAGGACATTTCTCGGTAGTGCGGTCAACGACAACGATAGGGAATACGAATGAGCCATGTGATTGCCGTCTTGGGCCTTGGGGTGATGGGGTCCGCCATTGCCGCCACGCTGATTGACGATGGTGCGGAAGTCGTCGTCTGGAACAGGAAGGCTGAAAAGGCGCAGCGTCTGCGCGAACTGGGGGGCCGGGTGGCCGAGCGTGCCACCGCCGCCTTTGACGAGGCGGACGTCATCGTCGTCGTGACGGCGACACCGGTTGACCTCGCGGCGGACTTCGAGGCGCTGGGCGAGCGCCTGAAAGGGAAAACGGTGGTCAACCTGGCCACGGGGCGCCCGTCCGAGGTCCAGAAGCTGGATCAAATCGTGCGTGGCGCCGGAGCAAACTTCATCAGCGGAACGATCCAGTGCTTCCCGCCCGATATCGGCCGCGCGAACGCCGTCATCCTTTTTGGGGGCGACGAGAAGATCTGGCGCGAAGTGGAGCCTCTGCTCCGGAAGATTGCGCCGCAATCCACCTACGTCAGTGCACGACCCGACGTGCCGAACGTGCTCGATGCCGGGTTGACGGGCACGTTCGTTTTTGGTGCTGGCGCAGCCTTTCTGGAAGGTCTCAGATTCGTCGTGAACTCGGGCATTTCGATCGACGAGATTCGCGACCTGATTCCCACCTATCTCGCCGGTCAGACTCACTTCATTGAAGGTCTGTTCGAATCCGTGGCGGCGTCCGACTATCAACCGCGCGGCGCAGACCTCGACATCTACGCACGCGCAACCGAACTGTTTCAGCAGGCGCAGGAAGATATCGGGCAGCCGCCGCGAATTCTGAAGGCGCTCCGTGAGCGCATCCTGTCATCCATTGCAGAAGGCAGTGGCGACCGAGGATACGCTGCACTTTTTAATCATTGACAATTTGTTGGAGGATTCATCATGTCGTTGCAGCGCCTTTCAAGTGGTAGCACTCCTGAAGATCTCGCAAATGCGGTTCGGCAGGATGGCGGAGCGATCGTCAAGAACTTTCTCGATTCCGATTTGCTTGCGCGAATCCAGCGTACGCTCTTTGACACGCTCGAATCCGCTCCGAACGGAGTCGACGATTACTTCGCAGGGACACAGACGCGTCGTGTCTCGCGCCTCTTCGCACGGACCGACTGGATGGCCGAGGTTGCATTGCATCCGCTCTATCTGGGTGCGGCGCGCAGCATCCTGCAGACGCCGATCAAGATCTGGAGCGGCGAGAACCAGGTCGATGTCGCGCCCGATATTCAGGTGGGGGTGACGCAAGCCATCCAGATTCTGCCGGGTCAGGGCCTTCAGCCGTTGCATCGTGACGATTCCGTATGGCTCTGGCGGCACCCGAACTATGGGCGCGAGGCCCGGTTCCAGGTGATGGTGGCCGTATCGGACTTCACGGCGGAAAACGGCGCCACGCTCGTCATCCCGGGTAGCCACAAGTGGGACGACGAGCGCATGCCCACGCAGGAGGAAGCCATTCCCGCGACCATGTCGGCCGGCGATGCGCTGTTCTTCATCGGCTCCACGTATCACGGCGGCGGCAAGAACACCAGCGATGCCCCGCGCACCGGCCTGACGATGTCGTATGACCTGGCGATCCTCCGGCAGGAAGAAAACCAGTACCTCACGCTGCCGATCGAACGCGTGAAGCGCTATCCGGAAGAGCTGCAGCGCCTGCTCGGCTGGACGTACGGCACGACTTTCGCCGGCTTCGTCGAGCGTAACGGCCAAATGTCGGATCCGAACGACCTGTTGAAGATGAAGGATTTCCTCGAGGTCGGGCATTTCGATTAACGCCCGGGTTAGGTGATGGAATCGTGACCGGGTTCTCATGCGGAGACCGGGCGATTCCATCATCGGGAGGCATCGTGGCCGCTCGACGGGATGCCTGGATCGGTGCACGGCGAGCCGTTCCGATAGTGCGATTTTTCGGTTGGATGCAGCAGTCTTCGAAACAGTGCCGGTATGAATGCGAGCAAGCGGGCGATTCGATGCCACGCCGCGATCTCGTATTCGTGCAAACGACAAGGAGTCGATCGTGAGTGTCGAAATCAAGGGAATCCGAAAAATCGCGCTGCTTTATACAGGGGCCGTGGTCTGGACGCCTACCTACCTGCTCCCATTCAGCATCGAGGAATCGATGGCCCGGTTCGGGTTGTCCGAAAGCACCGCCGGTTGGCTGGCGTCCGCGGTGCTGCTCTGTCTTTCGCTCTCCATCATCGTTTTCGGTCGTCACACGGCGACGTTGAACAAGAGAACGGGCGCGCTCGCTGCGGCAGCGCTTGCCGTCCTGTCGACGTGTGCGATGTTTTCACATAATTTCTATGTATTCGTCGCAGCGAAGCTGGTTCTCGGCGCCGCGTTGGGCGTCAGCTGCGTGTGCGCGTATGGGGTGATTGCACACGTCAAGCACCCCGAGAAGATCGCGGCGCAAGTCGCCGTTGCGATGGCCGTCATATTTTCCTGTGCGATGTACGTCGTACCGATCCTGAATGTGAAGATGGGTCCTATCGGGGTGGATGCCGTCCAGCTCGCCGTGGTCGTGGCGGCGCTGTTTTTCGGCGCGTTCATGCATCCTGCCGTCAACGCAAGCGAGGAGGCGGTCGCGAAGGACGCCATCAAATCCAGTGACGTCCGAGGGATCCTGATCAGCGCATTCTTCATCTACGTCTCGCAGACGGCCCTCATGGGATTTGCCGCTGAGGTCGCTGCGACCCGGGGCGTCGAAGCGGAGCAACTCGGCATGCTGTTCATGCTCAATGCGGCGCTCCAGTTGCCGGTGGGGGTGGCGGTCAACTGGCTGGGCGATCGCCTGGGTCTGTTCAAACCGATCGCACTGGGACTCGCGCTGTTGATCGCATGCAGCCTGGGCATGTATTGCGTGGGCGGCAAGTGGGCGTTTCTCGTGTCGACGGCGCTCGTCAGTGCCGGCGCCACGCTGGTGGCGCCTTATATGGTGGCGGCACTTTCGCAAATGGATGCCAGCGGAAGAAGCACCGCGACCTGTGCGTCGGCAATCAATCTTGGCCTGACGGTGGGCCCGGCGATTGCGGGCACGGTGTTCAGCGTGGCCGGTTTGCGTGCGGTCGGCTGGCTCTCCGTCGGGTTGCTGGTGGTGCCGATGTTTCTGACCAGCGTGGCGATCCGGCAGTTCAAGGCAAGACATGCCGAAGCCGCGGTCGCCTGACGTGCGCGGCGAAGCGATCAACCGAGCGTGGCCGCACTGACCGCACCGGTACCTGGGGGGCGCCAGCATGCCTGACATGCCAGTGCGGAGCAGACATCGCTTGGAAGCGTCCTCACGCGTCGACAGGCAGCGCAAAAAACTGCCGTGAACGTGGATGACGAACATGGCGGCAGACAAATATCTCGACGATCACGGAGTTTTTTCATGGAACTCAAGTTCTATCTCTATTGCCTGGCTGATCTCGCGTTGATCGTGACTTCGTTCATTTGTGGCGTGAAGTACTTCCGGAAGCGCAATGGTCTCCTCGGATTCGAGTCGCTGGTCGTGACGTTCTCGGCAACGAATTTGATGATCAATGCCTTGACCGGCAAGGCGATCTTTTTCAGTATCTCGCTTTTCTGCGACGCGTTTTCAAGAGGCTTCGGCGTGCCGATCATCATCGTTGCGGGCATGATGTCGGTTACGCATCGATATAAACCATCGATTGTCGGCGACGTGTTGTATGCGGTGGGTGCGCTGGTGGGGACGGTCATCCTGTGGACCGCGGATTTCATGGTTGGGCCCAAGCCGTACTTCTATCTGGTGATGTGGTCGTTGTTCTCGCTTTACCTCATTTACGTTGTCAAGAAACTGGCGAATGCCGGAGAGTATCGTAATGCAGCAAGTATGATCCTGACGCTCGTATCCACGCAGATCATTGCGAGCGTCTACGACTTCTTTCATATCCCTGGCGACAGCGATCATATGATCTTCTATATATTTGCATTGCTTTCTTGGTCTTATATGTCGGTTTCTCTGTATTACGCCTATTGTGCGCTGGAACGGGTGCAGGAAAAGGAAGGGAATCTGATTCGGGGTTATACCCTTGGTCGCCTGGAGCGAAAGCCGCAGTAATGGTCGCGTTCCTGCGGGAATGTATTTGAATCTTCATGCGAGAGATCGGATATGGCTACCTTGATCGTGAGTTATCCCGCTGTAGAGGGTATGGAATTTGATCGTGAGTACTATCTCGCCACCCACGCGTCGCTCGTACGTGAGGCGTGGGGAGAATGTGGCCTCCAGTCGGTGGAGGTTCTGTTTCCGGCTCCGGGCCCACAACCTTTTGCCTGCGTCACGCTGCTGCGTTTCAACGATCAGGCTGGAATCGACGCCGCGCTGTCGTCCGCCAGAACAGCCGACGTGGTCGGCGATGTGCGGAACTTCACCCAGGTCCAGCCGGCGATCTTCCGGGCGGGCGACTGATTGGCACGACGTGATGCCTTGCGCTGAAGCGCGTGCGGCGCCGCGCTTGGCGGCCTTCCGGCGCGTTGTCGCGCCCCTGTTGGGCAGTGAGCGTGCCGTTGCTGGAAGGGGAGGCGGCGGCAGACGGAATGGGCGACGGCAATTTGTCGAAGACGCGGTTCGGTAGTGAATCGCGTGTTGCCTGACACCACGCCGATCGATCGCTCGCGAGGCCACTCAGGGCGTTGACGCCGGAAGAACTCACCGGGGAATACAGCCTTCCGCCGTGGGCCGAAGGCGCGTGGAACGTCCGGTATTAACGCTGCACCGTGTCCAGGATATCCAGGCGGCTCACCGCCACCGCCTTTTGCTTGATCGCGCCAAACGCCGTTTCCGTCGCCTCGAGCGTCCGCGCGATGTCTTCGTCGGTATGGCTCGCCGTGAAGAACATGTTGTGCCACGGGTGGAGATAGGCGCCATTCTTGATGACTTCCGACGTCCACGCCCGGCCGCGCGACACGAGCTCGTCGTCACCCGCGAACAGCATCTGGGGCATGACGCTCGGCCCGGTCTGCTTGAGTTCGAAACCATGGCGCTCGGCTTGCTCGGCGAGGCCGGCGCGCAGTGTGTCCGCCAACCGCCTGGTGTGTTCGAGGTAGTCGGTTTCACGTACCAGGCGCAGCGTTTCGATGGCCGCGGCCATCGGCACGGCCGAAAGCCAGTAGGAGCCCGTGACGAAAATGTTCGTCGCCGCCTCTCGTGCCTTGTCCGAACCGAGCACCGCCGCGATCGCATAGCCGCCGCCGATGGCCTTGCCCCAGCAGCTGAGGTCCGGGTGCACGCCCCAGTCCGACCATGAGCAATCACGCGACAGGCGCAGCCCCGTGCGGACCTCGTCGACGACCAGAAGCGCTTCCTGCTCGTCCGCGAGGCGACGGCATTCCTTCGCGTACTCGATCGACGGGAAAAACTGGTCGTAGAGCACTTCGTGCCGGAACGGCGTCGCGTAGATGGCCGCTACGTCACCGTCGACGCTCTTGACGGCGGCATTGAGGCTCTCGAGATCGTTGTACTCGAAGTAGACGACGTGAGCGCGGTCTTCCTTGGTGATCCCCGTCGTATAGGGCACGTTCCACGGGGACGCACCATGGTACGTGCCGCGCGCAACGAGAATTTTCCGTTTCTCGCGATACGCGCGCGAGATCACCATGGCCATCGACGTGGCGTCCGAGCCGTTCTTGCAGAACATCGCCCAGTCGGCGTGGCTGACCTGTTGGGTGAGCGCCTCGGCAAGCTGAACCATCACCTCGCTCGGGCCCGTCGCCGTGTCGATCTTCTGCAGCTGGAGGGCCGCGGATTGCTCGATCCGCTCGTTGCCGTAGCCGAACAGGTTCGTGCCGTAGCCACAGACGTAGTCGATGTACTGGTTGCCGTCGACGTCCCAGAGATGGGCCCCTTTCGCTTTTGCGAAGTACAGCGGGAAATCTTCCGTCAGATACTTGACGCTCTGGTGACCGTACATCCCGCCCGGGATGACCTTTTCGGCTCTTGCGAACCACTCGTTCTTCCTTGCCAGCCTGTCCATGTGCGACTCCTTGTGAAAAATTCGTTCTGGGAACGTCAGACCCGATATCAAGTCTCGTGACTGAGTCATGTGACCATGTATTCGAACCCCTGGGATGTTGGGGAATGCCGCATCCGAAATCTCGCGTCTCGTCGTTGGATCGACGTGCCGGCTAACTCGCTGCGCGAATGCAGCCTTGCTGCGTCACGCGGACCGCATTCGACACGATCCGCGCGCGAGGCTACGCCGGCATGTTCGATCTTGCCAGCGGAAGCCTATTGGCTCGAGTCGTAGTGCTCGATATGGTAGAGGACCATGAATCCCGGGCTCAATACAAGAAGGAGCCCGACAACGAGAGAGATTGCGACGAATAAACGCTTCACCATGATCACGCTCCTGAGTTGGATGAGGTGCAATAGAAAGTCGATTCTTGAGGGCCATCCCCGGAAAGGCGCGCAATCCCCGCATCGTTCTCAAGATCGCAACGCGATTCGTCAGGTCGATCTTCATATGGTGTTTCGCTGGCGGTGATGCTGTCGTGGCCCACGCATGTGCATCACGGAATCCGTGGAGGGGGATCCCCCTCCCGGACGGATGCAGGTGTCTGTTCGTGGCTCAGAGACCGAGATGCGTCGCGATATCGTCGTAGTCGACTTGCCACAGGCCCGGCGTGCCGGCCGGATATTGCGAGCGGAAGCCGATGATTCGCTGAACGCGTTTCGACAGGCGCCGCACGGTGTCCATCTCGACAATGAAGGGGTACGCTTCCTCCGGCGTCAGGTAGGACGGTTGCATCGGAATCGTGAGCCCGCGCCGGCGCTCGTTCTTCGTCACGTTCGCGCCGCCACCGTGGATCACCTTTCCGCTGAACAGCAACGCGTCGCCGGCATCCATCTCGGCGGCAATGGTCATGTCGGGCGCGCCCTTGCTGTCGAAGTAATCCTCGTCCCAGTTCTGGCTCCCCGGGATGATTCGGGTGGCGCCGTTTTCCTCGGTGAAGCGCGTCAACGCAATCATGAGGTTGGTGAATACCGTCGGCCCGTTGACGCCGAGCGCGCACAGGGGCGGGAAATTGCCGACGTCGCGATGCAGCATCTGTGCCGTGTTGCCCGGGCCGATGTCGATGACCTGCGCGGTCGAAAGCCACCAGTCGCCGGACTCTTCGCGGTACAGCACCTCGCCGAGTTCATGAAAGAGGTCGTCGTCCAGCACGTCTCCGAACGTCTTGCTGTGCGTGACCATGTTCGTCAGGCGCTTCGTATAGGTGCCGTGGAATTCCTTGATCAGTTCGTTGTCGTGCGATGACCCTTCGCGAAGCCGCTCGAGCGGCGCATCGACCTCGCGATTGATGTTCGCGACCTGCTCCTGGGTCAGATAATTCTTGATTCGGACTCCACCATATTGGTTCATGAGCGACACGATCTCTTGCGCGCTGGTCTGTTTGGGAACGGTGGGGAGCGCGTCCTGAATGGTCTGAATAGTTGCGTTCATGTTTGCCTCAAAGTTGCGTGGACGGGTAAACCAGACGCGGCGTCACGTTCTGATTCGGGTGGTGATCCGGACATCAAGTCGAATTTCTGACTGAGTCATTTGACTGCGTATGCCTTCGCTTACTTCCATTCGTTCCTGTTACGCCAGTTGACGGAACACGCACGTGGTTCCCGACGTTGTCGCCACCTCCGGGTGCTCCAGTACTGGTCCCGGAAGCGACAGACATGAAGGTATTCGCCGGGTTTTTCCGGTGACCCGGCGTATTCGCGACAAATCAGGTCAAGTGACCAAGTCGTATGATCGAGGAAGTTAACATGGCGTTTTTCGACGGTCGATCATGGTTAACCCGTCGCTTTTGAAGGGTGTTGCTGATGAAAGGAGAGCGGTCGTTCCGGCGTGGATGCGAAAGGTGTGATCACGCGTGGCGCGGTGTGACGAGGCGTGATTCGGGATCGAATGGCCACGCCGATGACGACGTTCCTCGGCACGTTCAGTCTTACGCTCGGGTTCGCGCATCCGGGCGGGCTCAGTGTGGCGCGAACCAGGCAACCGGGCACGCAAGCCGCTCGCTCGTCACAAGCGTCCGCGTGCGGGACCGTTTCCCGTCCCCTTGCGTGCGCCACGATCGACATCCTTCCCCGGCACACGGTCCACGGACGATTTTTCAAGCCCTTGTCAATTCCGTCCCGACGCCACGGCGCGTGACGGCTTCTGCACGACCAAGCGCCGTGAGATGCGTGAACGCCGTGGCTTGAAGGCACGCAAGTATTTTTGCAGGGGGCTCGCGCGCTGAGCCAGGCACGGAAATCGCTCCGGCCCGCAATGAAACGCTGCACGACACATGCCCGTCGTGTTTCGGTGAGGCGCTTCACCCAGCGATTTCGCGATCTATTGTCATGAGGGCAACGCCATGCACGCATTCACGAACTGGAGCCCATTGGTCTCGCTGATCGCCGGGATTCTCATTCTGGTGGTACCGCGTCTGCTGAACTACATCGTCGCAATCTACCTGATCGTCATCGGACTGCTCGGGCTGTTCGGCGGACATTTCCACTGACGCGCCGCATCGGCGTCTAGATACGTTCGACGCGTACCTCGACTGAATCCCTAGGCACCGTCAAGCGCGTGCGGCCGAGCAGTGCGTCCGCGGGCGCGGTGCCGTCCGGGTTCAACGGCTTCACCTTGTTGAACGTGACGGAAAAGTATTCCGGCGTGACGGTGGCCGATGCATAACCCTGCGCGTCGTGGTCGGCGTGGCACAGATCGGGGTTGTTCGCCGTCAGGAAGCGGTCGAGCCTGGCCGGGGTCGCCACGATCGACGCGAGCGGTGTGCCGTTCCATGCGGCTTTCAGGTACGTATAGAAGGACATGCTGCTGATGCCGGCGCAGACGAAATCGACGATGACCGGCACGCCCGTCGCGGGATCGGGATCGTCGCGCACGACGCCGCCCTGAAAGGCATGCAGGTCGCCGGTGATCGCGACGACGTTACGGATTCCGTGCTCCCGCAAGTAAGCGAGCAGTTCGTGCTTGTGCGCGGGATAGCCGTCCCATGCGTCGCAATCCACCACAAGGCGGGCCGCCGGCGCCGCGGGTGCGCCCGGCATCACGAACCACAGACGGTTCAACATTACTTCGTTACCCCAAACTTTCCAGGTGGCCGGCGAGTCCTTCATCAAGGTTTTCCACCATCGCGTCTGTTCCGGGCCGAGCATGGACGGCGGGCGGCCGAGCTGCCGCGTTTCGCGCGCCTCTTCACGTTGCAGCACGTCCTGCTTGACGAAGTAGCGCGAGCCGGCTGCGTCGTCCCCATGCACCGGGTCGTGCCCGTGCGCACGTGCGATAGCGGCTTCGCTCACGACGTGGTCGTCGCGATACAGCCGCTCGTCCGTCATCACCAGATGCATCAGCATGCCGAAACGAAAATCGCGGTAGATGCGGATGTTCATGTACGACGGATGGTCCGGCTCGAAGCGCACATCGTCCCAATCCACCGGCATGTATTCCGCCCACGCGCGACTGGCGTTGCGGCGCCGCTGCGTTTCCTGCCGCTCCTCGTTGGTGTAGACCTGATGGTCCTGCCAGCAATCGTCGGAAAATTCGTGGTCGTCCCAGATCGCAATCATCGGCAGGCGCTGGTGCAGCGTCTGCAGGCGCGGATCGGTTCGATAGGTGCGATAGAGCGTCCGGTAGTCGTCGAGCGTGTCGGCATACGCGCGGCCGTCCGCGAGCACCTTGCCGCCGCTCAGGTGCGGCGGAGGATGCGCCGGTTCGGCACGGCCGGGGGGAGCGGTCCCGACCGTTTCATAGATGTAGTCGCCCACGTGCACGACGAAATCGAGGTCGCGCTCGTCGGCCAGCAGCGTCATCGCTTGCCAGTGGTTGACGCTCCAGTCCTGGCAGGTGAGCCACGCGAAGCGAACCCGTTCGTTGGCCTCGTTTGCCGCCGGCGCGGTGCGCGCGACACCCGTCATGCTGACGTCGTCGCCGGCGACGAACCTGTAGTGGTAGGTGGTCTTCGGCGAGAAGGCCGTCACCTTCGCGCGCACGGTGAAGTCGTAGAGGGCCAGCGCCCGCAACGGGACGCGGGCGACGAGCGTCGAGAAATCCGCCCGCGTCGACACTTCGAGTCGCAGCGGGACCGCACGCGCAACGCCTTTTGCATCGTGCTGCACGCCGCTGGATACCGGAACGCATCGCGTCCAGAACACGATGGAGCGATCGCGCGGATCACCGCTGGCAACACCTTGCGGGAATCGAAGGAGGGGCTTGCGCACGGGGCTGCCCCGCAGGGGCGCCGGTGAAACGTCGTGCGTGACGGCGGCGGCCGCAATGGTAAAAAAAGCCGACGACTTGAGGAAATGGCGACGATCCATTGATCCTCCCGATCGACATCCCGCGGATGCGGGAAGCGCCGCGGCGGGCGCCTGCTTCTCGCGCCCGGCAGCTTGCCACCGCTCCCGCCGCGCGCGGCAGGGGAGCAATCGCTCTGGAACGTTACTGCGAAGCACGACGACCGGAAAGTCGTGAGAACCCCATTTCGAATGCCCGCACGTCATCTGGCGGAAGGCTCCTGTCCGCAGGAACGCGTCTTGCTGGATACCGGGCAGCAAACTGGGGGAGTGAGCAATGCACATCGGCCACAGCGTCGGCAAGGCGGCCGCGTGGCTTGCCGTGAGCGTCGCCCTGGCGCTTGCCGCGCTGGTGATCGTCATCGTGACGTTCGACTGGAATCGAGCCCGGCCCTGGATCGATGACAAGGTGTCGGACGCGATCGGACGGCAGTTCGCCATCAACGGCGACCTGCAGGTCGGGTGGCGTCGGCCCGCGAGCGAGCACGGCTGGCGCGCCTGGGTGCCTTGGCCTCGATTCATCGCACGCAATGTCACGATCGCCAACCCCGACTGGGCGCGCACGAAGTATTTCGTCACGCTGGACGCGATCAGTTTCGAGGTCGAGGCGCTGCCGCTGCTGGCACGCCGCATCGTGATTCCGGCAATCGATCTGGTCAATCCGTCCGTCGACCTCGAACGCCTGAAGGACGGGCGATCCAACTGGACGTTCAAATTCAAGCAGTCCGCCCAGTCGGGCCGATGGGCGCTCGACCTGCATGAGATCGCGTTTGCCCAAGGCAATCTCGGCTACTACGACCAGCAGAAGCAGTTCGACCTGAGCGCGGTGATCGACACGCTCGGCCAGCCGATTCCGTTCGACGCGGTGATGAAACAGCAAGAGGCGTTGGCGCACCACGAATCGGCACGGGCCGTCGGCCCGGCGGGTCAAAAGAAGCTCGCGGCCCAGGCGCACGCGGGTGCGGCGCAACCGGTGGTGCCTGCATCGGGTGCCGAAGCGGCGTCACGCGCATCGGCAGCGGCTTCGCAAGCCCTGGCCGCGGCTTCCCATGCTGCTGCGACGACATCCGGCACCGCGATCGCGCCGGCTGCATCAGGCCCGGTGGCGGCGTCGAACGCCCGCGCAACCGCCGCACCGGGCTCGGCGGCCTCGGCGCCTGCGGCCTCCACCGGCGTCGGCACTTACACGATCGGCTGGACCGTCAAGGGGACCTACAAGAAGGGCAAGGTCGCCGGCACGGGCAAGATCGGCAATTTGCTGGACGTGCGGGGCGCGCAACGTCCGTTTCCCGTTCAGGCCGATTTGCGCTTCGGCGATACGCACCTGGCGCTGGTCGGCACGCTGACGGACCCGTCTCACCTGGCCGCGGTCGATCTCCGCCTGTGGCTGGCGGGCACCAGCATGGCGAAGCTGTATGACGTCACGGGCATCACGCTGCCCGAAACCTCGCCCTATGCGACCGACGGCCGGCTGGTCGGCCAGTTCCGGGCGTCCGGGAACGTCTTCAAGTACGAGAACTTCACGGGACGCGTCGGCGGTAGCGATCTCGGCGGCACGCTGGTGTACGTGTCGCGCGAACCGAGGCCGTTGTTGTCCGGCACGCTGGAGTCGAGGCTGCTGCAGTTCGCCGACCTCGCGCCGCTCATCGGCGCCGACACGAATGCCAGCAAGGCGCGGCGGGGCGCCGCGGTCGCCCAGCCCACGAACAAGGCGTTGCCGGTCGAGACATTTCGCACGGACCGCTGGAAGAAGATCGACGCCGATGTCCGATTCACCGGTCGGCGCATCGTCAAGACCGCGAGCCTGCCGATCACCGACCTGTCGACTCATCTCGTGATGCGTGACGGCGTGCTGACGCTCAACCCGCTGAACTTCGGTGTCGCGGGCGGGACGCTGGCGTCGAACATCCACCTGGACGGCAGCGGCGTACCGCTCAAAGGGCGGTTCTCGCTGCAGGCGCGGCATCTGAAACTCAAGCAACTGTTCCCGACCTTCACGGTGATGCAAACGGCGCTCGGCGAGGTCAACGGCGATGCCGCGCTATCGGCCACCGGCAATTCGCCGGCGGCGCTGGCCGCGACTGCCAACGGCGAGGTGAAGACCTTGGTGACCGACGGCACGGTGAGCCTCTTGCTGATGGAAGCCGCGGGGCTGAATGTCGCCAACGTGGTGTACGAAAAACTGTTCGGCACACGTGACGTCAAGATCAACTGCGGCGTGGCCGACTTCGTGGCCACCAACGGCGTGCTCGACTCGCGCGTATTCGCGCTCGACACCGAGGATGCGGTGATCGGCATGGACGGCAACGTGAACCTGCGGGACGAGACCATGAATCTGACGATCCATCCGCATACCAAGGGATTCCGGGTGATATCGCTCCGCTCGCCGCTGTACGTCACCGGGTCCTTCAAGCAACCGCACGTCGGGGTGAAGGCGGGCCCGCTGATCGCGCGGGGCGGCGCCGCGGTCGGATTGGGCCTGCTGAACCCGTTCGCCAGTCTGCTCGCGCTGCTGCAACCTGGCCGCAGCCGCCCGTTGCCGTGCGGGCAGATGCTGGCCGACATGGAGCGGCGCCCGACGGCGCCACCGCCGGGCGTTCGGCAGAAGACGAAGGCGGCGCCGGCGTACATCAATGCGCCGTCGGCGGCTTCCTCGGCTTCCGCGCCAGTGGGTGGCGAACTTCGGCATGCGGAGTGAGTGAGGTGTGCGATAGCAACGCGGATGCTTCGCGCCCACGTGGGTGCAGCCAGCGCGTGTCGTCGATACGCAAGCGTCGCGGGCGCATCGGCGAGGCCGCCTAGACGGCCCCGGCAAAGGTGCGGCGCAGGCCGACCGCGGCCTCCCACTGTGCGCCGATTGCCGTTTCCAGCGCGTCGCGGGACCGCAGGTGCGCGTGGCGTGCGGCGAGCACATCGCTCATGTCGGCCTGGCCAGCGTCATACAGTCTGGCCGCATTGCGGGCGGCGACCTTGCCGGCCGCCTCGGCGCGCTGCCACTCCTGCATCGAGCGATCCGATGCGGACCATCGGGCCAGGCTCGTCTCGACGTCGACGAGCGCCGCCAGCATGGCCTTTTCGTACTCGGCCATCGCTTCCTGCGCGCGCGCATCGTGCACCGCGACGTTGGCGCGAATTCGGCCGCCGTCGAGGATGGGCAGCGTCACCGACACGCCATAGCCGACCGCCACGCGAGGCGCGGCGCCGTCGCCGACCGCGGCCAGTCTTTCCTTCGTTCCGGCCCACTCGATCTGGAGGCGCGGATAGACCTCTTTCCGGGCAGCGCCGGCACGGGCGAGCGCGGCGTCGAGCGCACGCGCCTGACGCTGCACGTCGGGCCTGCGCTCGAGCAGCGTGGCGGGCAACACCGTCGCGGGCGGCGCGGGCAGTGCGGCCGGCACGGCTTGCGCGCCGAGCTCGGGCGCCTGGGGGCTGCCGACGAGCAGCGCGAGCTGATGCAAGCGCACCCGGTGTTCGCCATCGAGCTGGGCAAGCGACGCCTGTTCCTGCGCCAGTTCGGCACGCCAGCGCTCGACATCCAGCGCCGTTACCTGGCCCGCGGCGAATTTGCGCGCCGCCACGACCGCCTGCCTTTGCGCAACCTCGAGCGCCTCGCGCTTGAGCGCGGAGCGCCGCTCCAACGTGCGCAATTCGAAGTAGGCGGTACTGACGTCCGCGGCCAGCGCGATGCGGGCCGCGCGGAGCGCCTCGCGAGCGACATCGCTGTCGGACCGTGCGGCGTCCACCAGCAACGCACCGCGCCCGAACAGATCGACTTCCCACGCGGCACGCAAGCCGACGCCGCTGCGCTCCGCACGCGGATCGACGCTGTTTTCGCGCCCGCGCTGGCCGCGCGCCATCGCATCCAGCCGCGGACGGCGCTCCGCCTCGGCGCTGTCGCCGAGCGCGCGCGCCTGCGCGAGGCGCGCCGCGGCGATCTTCAGGTCGCGGTTGGCATCGAGCGCGCTGTCCACGAGCCGATCGAGCACCGGATCGCCAAAATCCCGCCACCACATGTCGCCGACGGTGCCCTGGTTCCCGGGGGACGTTTCGGCCCATTGCGAGGGCGCCGCAACGGCGGGCGTCGTGGCGACGTGGCTGGGCGGGGCGGTTGCACAGCCGCCGAGGGCGAGTGTCGCGGCAACGGCAAGACAGGTCAGTGCTCGGTACGCGGAAACGGGGCGGGAAACAACGGTCGGCATGGATTTACCTTGAGTCTTGACATGGAGTTCGTGAAACTATACTGTACGTATAGTTAAGTTTCAATCCCAAGGAGATGCACCATGTCGACTTCCGAGCGACGAGCCGGCCGCAGCAGTTCACGCGACCGTCTTCTCGATGCCGCGGCCGAGCTCGTGGCCAGCCAGGGTATTCAGAACCTGACCATTGAAGCCGTGGCCGCTGCCGCGAAGGTCACGAAAGCGGGCCTTGTCTACCATTTCAAAACGCGCGACGACTTGCTGGCTGCGCTGATCGAGCGGGTGGTCGGCGAACTGGACATGCTGGACCTGCGGGCGCAGGAGGCACGTGACGCGCGTGAGGCGGACGCTTCCGCGAAGCCGTTGAAGTCGTCGATGGCCGAGCTGTCGAAGCTGACCTTCGACATGCCGGAAGACCGCCGCCTGCTGCTGGCCAACCTGCTGGCCGCCACGTCGTTGTATCCGCATCTGGCCGGTCCCGTGCGGGATTTCTTCTCGCGCAGCTATGCACGGGTTGCGCAAAGCGGCCCCGATGCGGGGCAGGTGCTCGCGCTGGTCGTCGCCCTCGACGGCATCGCCCTGCTCGAAGTGCTCAACCTGCACCGGTTCACGCCCGAGCAGCGCCAAGTGTTGCGCGACACGCTGGAAAGCGCGATTCGCAAGCTTCCCTGAGCTCCCTCATTCATTTCGAAGGCTTTACGATGCATCCCCGTTTCATGCCTCAAGCGGGCAGGCTGGTACTCTGCGCGCTCGTCTCGGCAACGCTGCTGTCGGCATGTCAGCCATCCGCCGCGCCGGTTGCCGACGTACCGCGGCCCGTCAAGGTCGAAGTGGCCGGCGGTGCCGGTCAGGCACATGCCGACACCTTCGTCGCGACGCTTCGCGCGCGCCAGCGCACCGACCTCGGTTTCGAGTCGTCGGGCCGTGTCGTCGCGATGCTGGTCGACGTGGGCGATCGCGTCCGGGCCGGGCAGGTGCTCGCGCGACTGGACGAGTCGCCGGCACGCTGGCGGCTCGACAAGGCGACGGCCGATCGTGCCGCCGCCGCCGCGACCCTGGCCGAGCGTCGCACCCACCTGCGTCAGCAGGAGGAACTCGCCCGCGACGGAATCATTTCCGCGCCCGCTTTGCAGGCCGCACAGGCGTCGCATCAGCAGGCCGCGAGCCAGCTGGGTGTCGCGGAGGCCGCGGTGGCGAGCGCCCGGCGCGATCTCGTGTTCACGCGCATCACGGCGCCGTTCGACGGCGAAATCGTCGCACGTCAGGTCCAGCCGTTCGTGGATGTCGCCGCAGGCCAGCGCGTGCTGCAGATGGAGGCCGGCCGCGCGCTGGAAGCCGTCGTGATGCTGCCGGACACGATCGCCGCGACGCTTGCACCCGGCGCCGAAGCCCACGCGGTCAGCGGCACGGATCGCGTGACGCTGACCATGGAACGGCTGTCCGGCCGGAGCGACAACGGCTCGCTGGTGCAAGCCATCTTCCGGGTCCAGGGCACCCCTTCCGGGCTGCGCAGTGGCGGCGTGCTGTCCGTCGCGCTGCCGCGCGGCGACGCGCATGACATCACGCTGCCGGCGGCCGCCGTCATGGCCGGCACGGAAGCCGGCCGGGGCAGCGTCTTCGTCATCGACGGCGCCAGCCAGACGCTGAAGCGGCGCGCGATCCGCACGGGCGGGCAGCTGCTGCCGGGCGGGCGCGTCGCCGTGACGCAAGGCCTGCGCGCGGGCGAGCAGGTCGTGGTCGCGGGGACTTCCGTCCTGAACGAAGGCCAGTCCGTCGTCACGTATCGGGCGCAGACCCTTCTGCAGGGAGCGCGCTCGTGAAGCTGACCCAGGCCGCACTCAATTCCAGCCGGCTCACCTTTTTCGTCGCGCTGCTGATTCTCGTGACCGGCGCGTTCACCTTCCTGACGTTCCCGTCCCAGGAAGAACCTTCCACGACCGTTCGCGATGCGCTGGTGTTCGTCGCGAACCCCGGCATGCCGGCCGAGCGGATGGAGCAGCTCGTCGCCCGGCCGCTGGAAGAGCGCCTGCGCCAATTGAACGAACTGAAGCACGTCACGAGCACCGTGCGTGACGGCAGCGTGATCCTCCAGGTTTCGTTGCGTGAAGACGTGCATGCACTGATGCCGGTGTTGCAGCGCATGCGCGCCAAGGTCGACGAAGCGGTGCCGCTGTTTCCGGCCGGCACGCTGCCTCCGCAAATCGACGACGACTTCGGTCGCGTGGCGATCGCGTCCATCGCGGTGACCGCGCCGGGTTTTTCGATGAGCGAGATGCGCGAACCGCTGAAGCTGCTGCGCGAAGGGCTGTACCGCGTGCCCGGCGTGCAGGGCGTCAGCTTTCATGGGCTGCAGGAGGAGCGCGTCTATCTCGAATTCGACCGCGCCAGAATGGCGGGGCTGCATTTGTCCACCGCGTCGGTCATGCAACAGCTGCAGAAGCAGAACGTCGTGCAGTCCGGCGGCCGGCTCGTGGTGTCGGGCCTGAACAGCGCGGTCGTCAGCTCCGGCGAAATCCGCTCGCTGCAGGCGCTGCAGGATTTCACGCTCACCGTGCCGCCGGCCGGCGCGCGCGCGGAAGCCGCGCCGGGCACCGTGCGCCTGGGCGACATTGCCCAGGTGCAGGTCCGGCCCGTCGACCCGCCCGAGTCCGCGGCGATCTTCCGCGGCGAAGACGCGGTCGTCCTCGGCATCTCGATGCGCAAAGGCCAGAACGTCAAGGCGGTCGGCCAGGCGCTGCGCGCGCGGCTGGACGAATTGAAGCAGCAGTTGCCCGCCGGTTTTTCGCTCGACTACGTGACCTTCCAGGCGGACGTGGTCGAGCGGGAAATGGGCCGTATGAACCAGGTGATGATCGAGACGATCGTGATCGTGATGATCGTCGTCGTGCTGTTCCTCGGCTGGCGCGCCGGCGTCGTGGTGGGCGGCATCGTGCCGCTGACCATCCTGGCCACGCTGCTCGTGATGCGCTCGCTGGGCATCGAACTGCACATCGTGTCGATGGCCGCGATCATCATCGCGCTGGGCTTGCTGGTCGACAACGGCATCGTGATCGCGGAGGACGTCGAACGCCGCCTCGCCGCGGGCGAGGAACGCCGTCACGCGTGCATCGAAGCAGGCCGTACGCTCGCGATCCCGCTGCTGACGTCATCGCTGGTCATCATCTTCGCGTTCTCGCCGTTCTTCTTCGGCGAGACCGCCACCAACGAATACCTGCGCCCGCTCGTGGTCGTGCTCACGCTGTCGCTGCTCGGGTCGTGGCTGCTTTGTCTGACGGTGACGCCGCTGCTCTGCTATTTCTTCCTGAAATCCGGCCATCACGGCGGAGGCGATGCGCACGAGCACGATGCCGACGCGACGGTCAAGCAAAGCCGCTTCTACGGTGCCTATGCGCGCCTGATTCGCCGCGTGCTCGACCACAAGGGGCGGTTCCTGGTCGTGATGACTGCGTTGCTGGTCGGCGCGCTCGTGATCCTGGCCACGCGTCCGGCCGGGTTCCTGCCGGCTTCCGACCGGCCGCAGTTCCAGGTCGAACTCGAGCTGCAGCCGGGGAGCGATGCGCGGCTCACGCGCGACGTGGTCCGCGACCTGAGCCGTTGGCTCGACGATCGCAAGCGCAATCCCGAGGTGACGACCAGCATCGGCTATGTCGCCGACGGCGGCCCGCGTGTCGTCCTGGTGCTCAATCCGCCGCTGCCTGCGTCGCATATCGGCTACGTCACGGTCAGCGTCGCGAAGCCGCAGGATCTCGACGCCGTGATCGCACGAACCCAGGCGTGGATGACACAACACCATCCCGAGGTGCGAACCGATGCGAAACGCTTCTCGCGCAGCGCCCACGACGCCGGCACGGTGGCGTATCGCGTGTCCGGTCCCGACGAGGCCGTGCTGCGCGAGATCGGCCGCAAGATTCAGGCAGCGTTGCATACCCAGCCGGGCATCGTGCAGATCCACGACGACTGGGGGCCGCGCGTGCCGCGTGTCGACGTCGAGATCGACCAGAACAAGGCACGGCGCCTGGGCGTCAGCAGCGAGGACATCTCGACGGCGCTGGCCACGCGCTATACCGGCGTCAACGTGTCGGTGTTGCGCGACGGCGATACGCTGGTGCCGCTGGTCGTGCGCGGTGCGCAAGCCGAGCGCACGCGGCCGGAAGATCTCGCCAATACGCTGATCCATCCGGCTGCGGGCGGCGCGCCGGTTCCGCTGTCCGCGGTTGCGACGGTCACGTTGAATACCGAGCCGTCGACGATTCGACGCCGCGACCTGATGCGCACGCTCACCGTGAAGGGCCGCAATACCCACGGCACCGCGCAGCAGGCGGTCGATCAACTCGCGCCGGCCATCGGCCGGATCGCGTTGCCGCCGGGGTACCGGATCGAGCTGGGCGCCGAAATCGAGGAGTCCGCCGAGGCCAACGTGGCGCTCGGCGAGTATCTGCCGCACGCGGTGGTCGCGATGCTGGTGCTGTTCATCTGGCAGTTCGGCTCGTTCCGCAAGCTGCTGCTGATCGTCGGGATCATTCCGTTCGCGATGATCGGCGTCGGGCCCGCACTGATCATCGCCCGCGAACCGTTGGGCTTCATGGCGAACTTCGGCCTGCTGTCGCTGGCCGGGATCATCGTCAACAACGCGGTGCTGCTGCTGGAGCGTATCGAGGTCGAGCTGGCGGCCGGCAAGTCGCGCCGCGAAGCGGTCGTCGCGGCGGCCGTGGCGCGCCTGCGGCCGATCGTGATGACCAAGCTGACCTGCATCGCCGGCCTGATTCCGCTGCTGCTGTTCGCCGGCACGCTGTGGACCGGCATGGCCGTCACCATCATGGGCGGGCTGCTGCTCGGCACGTTGATCACGCTCGGCATGGTGCCGGTGCTGTATGAACTGCTGTTCAGCGACAGGCTGTCCGGCTGGAGCCGGAAGTTCTTCGGTTCCGGCGCTGTCGATGCGCCCGGGAAATGTTGAAACGGATCGCCTGACCCTTTAACGCCCGTCGACGCGGGCGCATTGGAAACCCGGGTGCGACCAACAGCACGAGGTCCTCTCGGTGGCTGGCGGTTGCCGCCCGTTTATGAACGAGGTCGCGAGACCTGCCTCTTTTTTGAATGGAGCTTCACGAATGAACAAGACGTTGATCGCTGCAGCAGTTGCAGTATCGTTCTCCGCCGTCGCACACGCGCAAAGCAGCGTCTCGCTGTACGGCGTGCTGGACGCAGGCCTGACCTATCAAAGCAACGTCCAGACCGCATCAGGCCACGGCAAGTCGCGCTTCTCGATGGGGTCGGGCATTGACCAGAGCCGTTTCGGCCTGCGTGGCTCGGAAGATCTCGGTGGCGGCCTGAAGGCAATCTTCACGTTGGAAAGCGGTTTCAACCTCGGTAACGGCAAGTTCGCGAACGGCAACGGCGGCATGTTCAACCGCCAGGCATTCGTCGGCCTGTCGAGCCAGTACGGCACGGTCACGCTGGGTAAGCAGTACGACGCAACGCAAGACTACCTGGCGCCGCTGACGGCAACGGGCTCGTGGGGCGGCACGTACTTCGCACATCCGCTGAACAATGACCGCCTGAGCACGAACGGCGACGTCGCGCTGAACAACACGATCAAGTACACGAGCGTGAACTATGCCGGCCTGCAATTCGGCGGCACGTACTCGTTCTCGAACAGCACGAACTTTGCGAATAACCGTGCGTACAGCGCCGGCGTGTCGTACCAGTTTGAAGGCCTGAAGCTGGGTGCGGCGTACTCGCAAGCTAACAACGCCGGCCTGTCCACGTCGGGCGCGGTGAACCCGTCGGTCGATTCGATCAATGGCACTGCATACGGAATCCAGGGCCGCAGCCGCACGTATGGCATCGCGGCAACGTATGCATTTGGCCCGGCACTGGTTGGCGCGGCATGGACGCAATCGCGCCTCGACAACCAGACGAACGGCGCCGGTACGCTGCGCGCCGACAACTACGAAGTCAACGCGAAGTACAACCTGACGGCGGCACTCGGCCTGGGCGCAGCCTATACGTATACGAATGCGAAACTGAACGGTAACAGCACGCACTGGAATCAGTTCGGCGTGCAAGCCGACTACTTCCTGTCGAAGCGTACGGACGTCTACGCTCAGATGGTGTACCAGCGTGGTACGAAGGGTGCCGGTTTGGGGGCGTCGATCTACAACGGCGATATCAACGCGTTCCCGAGCTCGAAGGTCAGCCAGACTGCCGCGACGGTCGGCCTGCGTCACCGCTTCTAAGCGTCACGCGGGTCGTCCTGCATGAGCTGAGTAAACGTACACGATGTGCGTTTTGACGGACGCCACGAGCAACCTCGACGAACTTCGACACCGATGGCCCGGGCTTCGGCTCGAGTATGGCATCGACAAGTCCCGCATCGCAGCCTCGTGCAACTACCAAGTTGCTGCAAGCTTCCCTGTATGGTCAAATGACCATATCAATTGACCAATTTTGGCGTAGCCCCCTGACTCGGAAGTCGCGTCTCGGGGGCATGAGTTTGCCTGCCAGGCAGGGTGCGATGGAGGCGAAACAAACAGGATGGTGGCCGTCCCCGCGTCAGCGGTCTGCCGACGACGTGATCCACGGCGTCGCTGACTGGCGGTCGACCACGCAGCCCTATCGTTGCGACGAGGGATGAGTCTCGCGGGTTCGAGGCGTCCCGGCATATTCACGCGCGTGATGAGGAGATTGGCGTCGCGCAGTTATTCAAACGGGACAGAGGAGATTGGGTATGGAAAGGATCTGGCTTGATGCCTATCCGCCGGGCGTTCCGGCAGAGATTGATTCCAGCGCGTATCGAAACATCAGTGCATTGATCGAGCAAAGCTTCAGCAGGTTTCACGCGAAGCCGGCATTTGCGTGCGATGGAAAGCAGATCACCTATGGTGAACTCGACAGCATGTCCGCAGCACTGGCCGCGTGGCTGCAGTCACGCGGCCTCGAGCGGGGTGCGCGGGTTGCCATCATGATGCCGAATGTGCTGCAGTACCCGATCTCGATTTGTGCAGTCCTGCGCGCCGGCTACGTCGTCGTCAACGTCAACCCGCTCTATACGCCCCGCGAGCTGCAACACCAGCTGAATGACAGCGGCGCGGAGGCGATCGTCATTATCGACGGCTGCACGGCAACGCTGGAGGCAGTCCTTGCGCACACGCAGGTGAAGCATGTTCTGGTGGCCGCGCAGGGCAACGTTTCTGGCGCGGAACCGAAGTCGAGCTCGTATGCGGCATTTGACGATGCGATCGAGGAGGGACGTCGGGGCACATTCGTACCGGCTTCCCAGTCGCCGGACGATGTCGCTTTTCTCCAATATACGGGCGGGACAACCGGGGTGTCGAAAGGCGCGACGCTGTTGCATCGGAACATCGTCGCGAATGTATTGCAGTCGGACCTCTGGCTCAAACCGGCTCGCGATTTGCGCCCTGACGTGACGCAGCTCGTCACGGTGGCGGCACTTCCGCTCTATCACATCTTTGCGCTCAATGTTTGCTGCCTGTTGACGATGCACATGGGTGCGCTTTCCATCCTGGTGCCGAATCCGCGGGACATCGGGGGGATGATCGAGTCGCTCGCCGGATACAAGATCACGAATTTTCCGGGTGTCAACACGCTCTTCAACGCGATGCTCCATCATCCTGAATTCTCGCGCCTCGATTTCTCCAATCTGCTGCTGGCCAGCGGTGGCGGGATGGCCACGCAAGAAGCCGTCGCCAGGCGCTGGAAGGAGATGACCGGCGCGGCGATCATCGACGGATACGGGCTGTCCGAGACATCTCCCTGCGTCGCGATCAATCCCGTGACCGGGAGTGAGTTCAACGGCACCATCGGCCTGCCGTTGCCCTCCACGGAAGTGTCGATCCGGGACGACGACGGCAACGAATTGCCGCCCGGCGTAGCCGGAGAGCTGTGCATTCGTGGTCCGCAGGTGATGGCGGGTTACTGGCAGCGGCCGGACGAGACCGCGAAGGTGATGACCGCGGACGGCTTCTTCAGGTCGGGTGACATTGCGTCGATCTCCGAAGCGGGCTTCGTGCGAATCGTCGATCGCAAGAAGGACATGATTCTCGTGTCCGGTTTCAACGTCTACCCGAACGAGATCGAAGAAGTCGTCGCCAACCACCCCGGCGTATACGAGGTCGCGGCGATCGGCGTGCCCGACGAGCATTCCGGAGAGGCCGTCAAGCTGTTCGTGGTCAGGAAAGATCCGGCGCTGACGTTCGAAGACCTGATGGCGTTCTGTAAAGGCCAGTTGACGGGTTACAAGCGCCCGAAAAGCATCGAGTTTCGCGACAGCCTGCCAAAGAGCAACGTCGGGAAGATCCTTCGGCGCGAGTTGCGGGCGTCGAACCATTGACGTGATCGACCGAGGTGATGCCGGAAGATTGAGCGGTCGGCATCACCCGTCTCCGAACCGGCACGCGAATGGCATTTCAGAAAAAACCCGGCGCGCGTCGGCGCCTGGTGCGATGGCGCATCAGGCGCGCTTGCGACACAAGGTCCGCTCACGCATCCCCGGATAGGTCTGCAAGGCCCGCAAGAGCGGGGCTGCCGCCCCATTCGCTCTGCGGGTAAAGGCGCGCTCGGTCAGACGACTTCGAACAAGCCGGCCGCACCCATGCCGCCCCCCACGCACATCGCTACGACGACGTAGCGCACGCCGCGTCGTTTGCCCTCGATCAGTGCGTGCCCGACCAGGCGGGCGCCCGTCATCCCGTACGGATGGCCGATCGAAATGCTGCCGCCGTTGACGTTGTATCGGGCCGGATCGATTCCCAGCTTGTCGCGGCAGTACAGCACCTGGCAGGCAAAAGCCTCGTTGAGCTCCCACAGTCCGATGTCGTCGACTGTCAGGCCATGAAGCTTCAGGAGTTTGGGGATCGCGTAGATGGGGCCGATGCCCATCTCCTCGGGCGCATTGCCTACGACGGTCATGCCGCGATAGATGCCCAGGGGCGTTGCGCCGATCTGTTCGGCGGTCTTGCCGTTCATCAGCACGCAGGCGCTTGCACCGTCCGACAGCTGGCTGGCGTTCCCGGCGGTCACCACGCCACCGTCAACCACCGGTGCAAGCGCGGCAAGCGATTCGAGCGTCGTGCCGGGACGATTGCCCTCATCCTGCGAGAGCGTGACTTCCCTCCGCCACGTTTCGCCGGTCGCTTTGTCGACGACCAGCATCTGTGTCGTGATCGGGACGATTTCGTCCGAGAAGCGGCCTTCCTTTTGCGCGGCGGCGGTGCGCAGCTGGGAATCGAGCGCGTACTGATCCTGCACGTCCCGAGCGATCCCGTACTTGCGGGAAACGAACTCGGCGGTCTCGAGCATCGGCATGTAGGCGGCCGGTTGCACGGCCAGCACGTTGGGATCCTGGTCGGCGCGTGTCCACTCGAAGTAGCGCGTCTGTACCGCCGAGATGTTTTCCTGGCCGCCCGCGACCACCACCTGCATTCCGTCGCACATGATCTGTTTGGCGGCCGTGGCGATCGCCATCAGGCCCGATGCGCATTGCCGGTCAAGCGTTTGCGCGCCGACCGAAGCAGGCAGCCCGGCCGCCAGCACACCTTGTCGGGCGACATTGTTGCCGGCGGTTCCCGCGTTGAGCACCGAACCGATGACGGCGTCCTCGATGCGATCCGGTTCGATCCCGGCGCGCAGCACGGCATGCCGGATCGCGTGACCGAGCAGGGTGGGCGAGTGCGTGAGGTTGAATGCGCCACGATAGGCCTTGCCGATCGGCGTGCGCGCGGTGGAAACGATGACGGCATCAATCATATGACATCCTCATGAATTAAACGAAAGCAACGAAATGCAGGCTGCGCGCACGGGTCAGAACCAGTGATCGGGCATCGTCAGGGGCGTGGTTTCCACGGGATCGAGCACCGCCAGCCACGCGGCCACCTTGGGCATTTCCCACCCGAAGAAGTAGTCGCACGCGGCGAGCTTGCCGCGATGGAAGTCGCTCCCGGTGGGGCCGCTCTCGAGCGTGCTGGCCACGATCGCCTGATCGAGCCAAAGCCAGCCGACGACCACATGGCCAAATGCTTCGAGGTAGGCGGCCGCATTTGCCAGCTGGAGCTCCGGGTCGTCGAGCCGGTGCAGCTCGGCGGTGACGAGTCGGATGCGCTCCCACGCGCATTCGAGCGTGTCGGCATGGTCATGGAGCGAGCCGATCGACCGGGCCTTGAATGCCGTCGCGGCGATTTTCCGGTCGAGCGTATTCATCGCGGCGCCGCCGTTTGCACGCGTCTTGCGACCCAGCAGGTCGAGCGCCTGGATACCGAATGTGCCTTCGTGTATCGGGTTGAGCCGATTGTCGCGATAGAACTGCTCGACGTTGTATTCGCGCGTGTAACCGTAGCCGCCATGAACCTGAATGGCGAGATCGTTGGCGACGAGACCCCATTGGGACGACCAGCTCTTGACGACGGGCGTGAGCAGGTCAAGCAGGCCATGCGCGTCTTCGCGGTCGCCGGCGTCTTCTTGCGAATGGATATCGTCGCTCAGTCGAGCCGCATACAGACACAACGCGAGTGCGCCTGACACATAGGCCTTTTGCGCGAGCAGCATGCGCCGGACATCGGCATGCCGAATGATGGGGGCCTGCCCTGAGGCGGGCGACCGGTCACCGCGTGTCCGGCCTTGCAGGCGCGTCTTCGCATAATCCAGCGAGTGAAGGTAGCCGGTATAGCCGATCGCGGCGGCGCCGAGGCCGACCGAGATACGCGCCTCGTTCATCATGTGGAACATGTAGGCCAGGCCTTTGCCGGGCTCGCCGACGATCTCCCCGATCGCGCCCGCTTCGCCTTCCGGGCGGTAGCGGCCCTCGCCGAAGTTCAGCAGGCAATTGACGGTGCCGCGGTACCCCATCTTGTGATTGATGCCGGCGAGTGCGACATCGTTTCGCTCGCCGGGCAGCCCGTCGGCGTTGACCAACTTGCGCGGGACGGTGAAGAGCGATATCCCTTGAACGCCCGGAGGAAGTTGGCCGTTTTCATCGGGAATCTTGGCCAATACCAGGTGGACGATGTTCTCGGCAATCTCGTGATCGCCACCGGAGATCCACATCTTGTTGCCGAACAGGCGGTAGCGGCCGTTCCGGCCTGGAACCGCGCGCGTGCGGATATCGGCAAGACTTGACCCGGCTTGCGGCTCCGACAGGCACATCGTGCCGAAACATCGCCCTTCCGCCATGGCCTTGACGTAGGGCTCGACCCGGTCGCGCTCGCCGTGGGCCATCAGCAAATTGGCGTTGGCGATCGTGAGAAAGGCGTAGCCCGCGGTTCCCGGATTGGCTGCCAGCAAATACGCCATGCCGGCCCGCTCCACGGTGCTGGGCAGGCTCATGCCGTTCCACTCGTTCGGGAACGACGCGCTGATCAGCCCGGCGGCCGCAAATGCACGCAATGCGACCCCCACTTCCGGGTTGATGGTGACGCGTTCTCCGTCGAATGTGGGTTCGTTGCTGTCGTTCTTCTTGTTGTGCGGTTGGAAGAGATCCGTGGCAAGCGATTCGTACACATCCAGCACGGACGTGTAGTCGAAGCGGTCCTGCCCGGCAAATCGTGGCCGACGGGTAAGCGATTCGACCTGCAGCCAGTCGAAAAGAATGAACTCCACGTCGCGACGGGAGAGGGTGAGTTCGCTAGTCATGGAATCGAATGAGTGAGTGTCGGGTGTCTTGGCGCGATTTCGACTGTCTTCAATAAATTTTGGAATGCGAAATTAATAACGCGAAGCGATCGCGCTCGGAAACACTAAAGGACATCACGGGGTGATCGGCATCGGCCACTCCGCCACGACATCGGGGGGATCGGTCATGCCTATCCGGAGGCGGTATGCATGGAGCGATTCGCGTGGCTTACAGTGGGACGGCATGTCCATTTCAATGTTGATCAAATGACCAAGTCATATGGACGATGAAGTTAGCATGGTGTTCAGCGACGGTCGATCGTGGTTAACCCGTCGCTTTCCGAGGCGTGCCGTCATTGAAAGACGTGGGGCGATTCGACATAGTCATGCGGTGTGTGATCAACCCCTGGTTCCGGTCGGAACTCGACCGGAACCAGGGTGAAGGACGCAAGGAAAACAGGGCGCAGGCCGGAATCGAAGTACGTGTCGCATCCGTTCCGGAAAGCGGAGGCGGGCAGGTCAGCTGTCTCCCGCACCCGGACGCGACAGGATCCCGTCACCGTCACGCAAACACGTCGGCAACATATCTGCCATGCTCCCGCTCCATCGTGTCGATCCACGCGCTGGCGCTTTCGTCGTTCGCTCCCGTTGCCTCCTGATAAATGCGGGCAAGCGTGGCGCGTACGGCAGGCGCCATGTTCTTTCCATCGCCGCAGACGAAGACGGTGGCGCCTTGCGCAAACAGTGCGGCGATCTTCTCGCGCTCCAGCCAGACTTTGTCCTGAACGAACCGGGCGCCTTCCTCCGGGCGGTTCGAGTAAGCCGGCATTACTTCGACCACACCGCATCGTGCCCATTCGTCGAGTTCGTCGCGATACAGAAAGTCGACGTCGGGATCATCGATGCCGAAGAAGAGCAACGACTTGCCGACGTTTTCCCCTTGCTGCTTCTGTAGCGCGCGCTCTTGCAGAAAGCCGCGGAATGGGGCGATGCCGGAACCGGCACAGATCAGGATCATCGGAAGACCGGTTTCGGTGGGTGGCCGAAAGTGTGCGTTCGATGGCCTGACTGCAACGGACAGGCTGTCACCTGTGTTGAGCCGCGCAAGATACGACGACGCCACCCCTTCATGGCGACCGTTGCCGGAGAGCGCCGGTGCATCGACCACGGCTACCGTCAGCGTGACATGGTCTGCTTTCCAAAGCGGGGAAGACGAGATCGAATACTGGCGTGCTTTCAGCGCGGGCAGCATATCGAGGAATTTCTCGAGCGGCAGATCGACGGATCCGAAGCGTTCGAGCAGATCCATGACGGTGGTCCGTTTTCCGAGGATTTCGCCTTCGAAATCGTCGGCGCTCAGGCGCTCGAGCTCGACCTTCTCGGGAGGGCAACGCGTGGCGGCAGCCAGGATCGATACTTGTGATCGGGTGGCAGGAACGGCGAGTTCGACATAGCTCGAGAACAGGTCACCACAACTGATGGGCTGGCCGAGCGGAAGGCGCGGATTACTTGACGTGCCTTCAATCACCACCGGCGTGTCCCAGCTCACGCGAAACCGGCGCAAGACGCGATCGACGTTGTTTTTCGAGTTGCGCGGCAAAACGGCCAGGTAATCTCCCGATCGATACGTCATCGCTTCCGGCAGTTTCAATTCGATATGCTTTTTGGAGCGGCTGCCGGCCACGCTGATATCGACCAGTTCCCTGTTGTCGACGATGGACCCATGCGCCATGTCGCCGAAGTTCAGCAATTTTTCACGGGTGTTCTCGGCGAAACTGACTTTCAGTGCGGTATCGCCATGTTGCACGGTCGAGACTTCCTTCCCGGCGCTGATCGCAAATCGGTCCCACATTTCGGTGTACCAATTGTCAAATTCACCGAAGAAGTCGCCACCGGAATCGAGTTCGCCCCTGACGTGCACTCTCGTGGCGCCGGCCTTCTCGAGCGCCTCATCGACTCGCTTGGGAATCGCCTGGTAGGTCCGTGCCCATTGTTTGTTGCCGCACCCGAGTACCGAAAAATGGACACCGTCCAGCGCGCCTTCGCCGAGTGCTTCGACATACGGGACGAATGATCGGGCGTTGTCGGGCGGCTGTCCTTCGTAGGAAGCGGTGACGATCACGATGGCCGGATACCGGTCGAGCTTTCCCGCGAAATCGTCGAGGGGCGCGCACGTGGCGTGAAATCCGTGCCGACTCGCGTCTCCTGCAATGCGTCTTGCAAAGGATTCGGCGGAGCCCGTATTTCCCCCGAAGAGCACGAGCATGGTCGACACGTCTTCGCTGGCAGGGAGCGACTGAACCGGGGCGACGCTCGGGTTTTGCGCGCTCGGGCGGGCGCGAACGGCCGTATCGGGCACTTTGAGCGCACCCCGGGCCCGCGGTTTCACGTTGATCCGGAAACCAGTCGGCTTCAGCGTAAGCGTTTCGGCGACGTCCAGCTCGTAGTCCGGATCGGCGAAAGAGAAATCGAATCGCTGAAGCAGCATGATCAGGACGAGATGCGCTTCCTGCATCGCAAACGGGCGGCCGATACAGGCACGTGCCCCATTGCCGAAGGGCTTCCATGCATTGGGCGGGAGTTGCTCCGCATTCTCCGGGGCAAATCGCTCCGGACGAAACGCCTCGACGTCCTCGCCCCAGACGCTCACATCCCGATGCAACATCGGCGTCAGGATCATGATGATGTCGTCGGGAGAAACGGCATATTTCCCGCCGAACGTGGTGTCGGCGAGCGGCGACACGGCGAATGCCGGCGCGGTCGGCCAGATTCGCAACGTCTCCATGAGGATGTGTTCGATGTAACGCAGTCGTGCGAGATGTTCGATCCGCGGGGTCTCGCTGCCCACCACCTCGTCGACCATGTCCCGTGCTTTTTGCAGGATGTCCGGGTTCTTGAGGAGGAAATAGGTAGCAAAGGACAGGAGCCCGCTGGTCGTTTCATGTCCGGCGATGAGAAAGGTAATCATCTGGAAGACGATGTTCTCGTCATCGAGTTTTTCTCCCGTCACCGGATCGACGCCGTTCAGCATTCGGTCGAGCAGGTCCATCGACGCTTCGCTGTCGTGCGGGTGCTTGCGCCGGTCCTCGATCATCTTGGTCGCGAGCGAGCGCATGACTGCGATGTCCGCGTCGAACTTGCGACTGCGATTGACCATCAGCTTCGACACCAGTTTGGGTCGCAACTCGCGCTTTCCGGCCTCGCTGAGGGTGTTGACCATGGCATCGACAAACGGATGCTGATCTTCACGGTAGAAGCTGTTGAAACGACAATCGAACGCACACAGGGCAATCGTATCGAGCGTCAGTCGCGTCATGTGATCGGACACATCGACCGGCGTCTCCGGGCCGAACCGCTCCCAATGGAGAAACATCTGGTCGGCGATGTCGACCATCTTGTCGAACATCGACCAGATACTGAGCGGGCCGAATGCCTGCATCAGCACGCGATGCGCCTTGGCCCAGTTCGGTTCGTCCCCGAATGCCGTAAATAACCCGTCGCCGATCGCGGGCCTCAGTTCGAGCAGCGACTGGTGCACGCACTTCTGAAATCGGCTTTCATCACACACTTCATTCACGAGTGTTTGGCCGCTGACAACGTAGTAACCTTGGCCGAACACCTCGAACCAGTAGACCGGCCCGTACTTGCGCGCGAGATCCATCATCTTGGCAAGCGGAGACGGCCCGAGGACCTCCATCAGATGACCGATGACGGGTTTCAGGGGCGGCTGGGGGACGAGGGATGAGGATTTCATTTCAATAGCCTTTCAGAGGTATGTCGACGCATCACATCTCAATCTATTGAACGAATGTAAAATAGACAAAACCACGTGTCCAGAGCTTTTTATGCCCCCTGATGTAAGCCCTAATCCCGCCGATCCTCGCTTTCAACGGAGTTACGACGCGCTCGTTCGCGCCGCGACCGAGCTGCTCGACGACGCGCCGCTGAACACGCTCAGCATTGCTCAGCTGGTGCAGCGCGCGGGCGTCGCGCGTCCCACGTTCTATCAGCACTTTCCCGACCTTCAATCGGCCGCCCAGCGGGCAGCGCTGGTGAGGCTCGACAACGCGTTTGCGTTCGTCGAGGAGCAAGGCAAGCTGATCAACCCGCCGAATGCCACGTTCATCCGGTCAATGGAGGTGGAAACCGCGCTGATTCTCGAGCATCTGAATGCGCATCAGTCGTTCTATCTGACCGTATTCAACGACGCGGCGACATCGGCGTTTTTCGATGAACTGGTGACCTTCGTTTCCGGCCGGATTCTTCCGCCTTATGAAGGCGTCCGTACGCAAGCAGAGCAGGATTGCCTGACGGTGCTCGGCGGGGGATTGGTCTGGACGGCGGTGCACTGGCTTCGCCAGGGCGCCATGCGCGAGACGCCGGAGGCCATGGCGAAACGCATGGCCAAGACGGCGGCGACGATCCTTGACGCGTTCGGGCTGACGCTCGGGTTTGCGCAGGCGGATTCGGAGTAGCGAGAGGGGAAGCGCGACGCCGCGGTGGAACATGCGGCGAGTCATCGTCATGGTCGTCGAGCGATCAAGTTGAGGTCGCGGGTTTCATGAAATAGACATGGAACGCCCGCAGCGCGCACGCGATCCACTCGCGCTCGTCCTCCGACACATCGTCGAACGGCACAACGATCTTGTCCTTCGTGTAGTGATCGCCCAGTGCGCCGCGAATGCGGCGGTTGGCGCCCTCGGCGTCGAGCAGGGTACGTTCCATCCGGACTGCCCCTTCTCGTGCGTACAGCGTGAAGCGAAAGCGCAGGCTCGCGACACCGGTCAGGATTCGTTTCAGGTCAAACTGCAGCCGATCCGGAAAGACCGTGAAATAGATGAAGTCCTCGCGGTCCTCCGGCGTACCGTCAGCGTTGATCGCGTGTCCTTCGGGCTGACCATGGCGCATCAGGATGGCGCTCAGTAACGTGTAGTCGTGAATGTCCATTGCGTGGGGTGGTTTCCGTGTCGCCCCGTATCACGGCACGACGGCGACAAATGGAAGGGATTTTTCCTGCGCCAACGCGCGCACGGCGCGTCCGGCATGACGCGCCGGGCGGCACCGTGCAGACGCACGATCCGCGAACGCCGCTACTTCGGGAGCCAGCCTTTCAGGCTTTCCGTCAACATGTTCACGCAATCGGCGCGGGTTTCGCCGGTCTCGATGAAGCTGTAGTCGCTCAACGCTATCCAGATCACGCGCGCGTCCATGCCTTCGCCGTCGAACGCCAACATTTGATTGTGCTTGACGATCGGCGTCCAGATCCAGGGCTTCATGTCGCACTCCAGCGCCGCCAGCAGCGTGCCGTCGGGACTGTAGAAATGGGGCCGCCCGTCCGCGGTAATCGCCAGCAACTGGCGCCCGTGCAGGAGCTTCGGCGGCTGCTTGTAAGCGTGATGGACGTGTGCGTATTCGCAGGGGATGACCAGCCGTCCGCTCTCGTGCACGACACCCTGCAGGATGCCCGGATTGTCCGGCGAAGGCTCGCCGGGCCGACACCACTCGACCACAGCGAGGCGCAGCTTCCGGTGGAACGCGAACACGTTCTTGTAACGCGTGTCGAACAGCGGTTCGCCGGTTGTCGCATCGAGCGCGGACACCGTATCGTCGGAATGGAAGAGGCGGACCTTGCCATCTTCGTGGAGCATTCCGCCGGTCAAGTTTTCGAACAGCGACTCGCCATCGGGCCAACGCAGCAGCTCGACGATTCCGCTCGTGCCTTCCGGCAGCGGCGCACGTCGCCCCAGTGCCAGCGTTCGCGTGAGCGGAGACACATTGACGTAGCCGGCGGAAACCGGCACGACCCACCGGCCATTCAGATCCTTGAGGCCGCCCGGCGCCCCGGCATGCCAGTCACCGTGTTGCCTGATGACGATATAGCCTGCCTCGATGTCGATCCATTCCGCGCCTTCGTCGGGGTGCACCAGCCAGCGCCCATAGGGCGTGACGAGCCCGGCCGGGGCGCGTGGCCGATCGGCGTCGGCCGAAGGCGATTCGCCGGCAGCCCGATCGATTCGCCGCACGTAGTACGCCTGCACTTCCTCGATCCAGGGTTGCCAGCCCCTTGCCGGCTCGTAGCTTTCCCGCAGATCATCCGGCCATTCCGCATGCGGCTGCGCCTCGATCGCGTAGATGCGCTCGATCACGTTCGGATTCCACCATCCCCATTGCCCCGTTGCCTCGCTCAGCAACGGTAGAAGGGCGGGCGGCAGGTCGCCCGCGCCCGGCTCCGGTGCGGGGCCCCATTCGGCGCAGCGTTGTCGCGTCTGCTGCAGGAACGCGTTCATGTCGGGCGTGCCGAGGGCCGCGTCGCAACACTGGCTGCAATCGAGGATCAGCCATTCGCGCGTCGTCGTGGAGACGGTCGTGTGCATGTGCGCCCATTGCGCCTGAGCATCGGCCGGCAGCTGCGGCAGCCGCGGCTGCATGTGCCGATCCAGCGCATGCCAGCGTTCGCGTACCTCGGCCATCGGCGCCATCAGGCAGGCGGGCGACTCGACATCGCTGAATATCGCGCACGATGCGATCCGTGGCAGATGCGCCGCATTGCCGATCAGGTAGAGGAACAGTTGCGGAATCTGTTCGAACCATTCGGCCCAGCCGTCCACCTGGCCGTTGTCGACATCCCACACGGTCTCGGGCGTGGACGGATGGTCGTGAGCAAACAGGCAAGCATATCGAAGCATTTTCCCGGAATCTCTCTTGTTTATTTGTGTGAGCAACTTCGGTCGTCCACGACCGGAAAGGTCGGATCCGGACGCAGCCGAATGGCGTCACGTCCGGCAAGCCGTCGGCCCGTCATACCTCTACGCAGCAACAGGCCGATCATGTGTGCATCAGCCTGCGGCCGATCCCGATCATCAACGCTCCCACGCAGCCGAGGAATATACCCGTGATGCCGGCGCCGAGCCATTCATGGCGCGCATGGTGTTCGTCGTCGGTCAGTTGCAGGCGGGCGCGGGTGTACGTGGTGGAGCGGGTTCTTTCAAGGAAGGAGTAACGGGCGGACATCGTCGTTCCTTCAATCCGCACGCGGAGGGCCAAACGGATCGAATAACCGGAGAGACCGCTGACGTGCCGGTATCAACTTGAATTGAGCGACTTCCCCGTTTCGGGCGCGATTCACTTGGAAAATAGATGACGGTCGGCATGGAATACAGTCCATGGGCTGTTTGACCTTGCCACCCAGTGGTTGTGGTTGGCGAGACGCTTTGGGCAGTGATGTGTATAATTCAGAAATTCATACACATCGAGAGGTATGCCATGCGTACCAACATTGAAATCGACGACAAGCTGATGGCCGAGGCGCTTGCCGCAACCGGTATCAAAACCAAGCGCGAAGCGGTCGAACTCGGTCTGAAGACGATCATCAGGCTCAAGCAGCAAGAGCAGATTCGCCAGTTCCGTGGAAAACTCCACTGGGAAGGTGATCTCGACGCCATGAGGACGGATCGATGACGCTCGTGGATTCGAGCGTCTGGATCGACTATTTCCGCGGCAAGGTTGCGCCGGAAACCGACAAGCTCGACGCTTTGCTCGGCCACGAGGCACTGTTGTCGGTCGACCTGATCGTCGCGGAGGTGTTGCAGGGCTTCTCGGCTGAATCCGATTTCAATGTCGCCCGCCAGTTGATGACGGGGCGCATGAATGTCGTGTCGCTGGTCGGCGCCGACAACGCTGTCCAGGCCGCACGAAATTATCGTGAGTTGAGAGCGCGAGGCGTGACGATCCGCAAGACCATCGACACGCTGATTGCGACTTACTGCATTGAGAACGGGGTCTCGTTGCTGTATAGCGATCGCGACTTCGATCCATTCGTTCAACATCTGGGTCTTCGATCAGCCCTTCTGGATGATTGAGCGAAGCCAGACTAGCCTCATCGACCTTCGACCTGAGCGTTTTCCGTGCGACAGTACATCCAGTTCAAGGGCCGGAGCGCGAAGCCTTGCGGGCATCGGAACCGGGCGCAAGCACGAGCCAAATCTAAACGATTTGTGATCCCTTCCCGTCGAAAAAGTTTGCACAATGTCGGCAGCGCGGCCGTTGCCGCCATTCGCCCCCGCGCATCCGGCCAGCCGGACCGGGGCCGGCCCGAACCGATACCCGGCACCGACGTGCCGCCGCCCGCCGCCATGGACCAACCGAAACGTATCCTGATCGTCGAGGACGACGCCGATATCGCCGATGTACTGAGCCTGCACCTGCGCGACGAGCGCTACGAGGTCGTGCACAGCGCGGACGGTGCCGAGGGGCTGCGCCTGCTCGAGCAGGGCGGCTGGGATGCGCTGATCCTCGACCTGATGCTGCCGGGCGTCGACGGCCTCGAAATCTGCCGGCGCGCGCGCGCGATGACGCGCTACACGCCGATCATCATCACCAGTGCGCGGTCGAGCGAGGTGCACCGGATCCTCGGCCTCGAGCTCGGCGCCGACGACTATCTGGCCAAGCCGTTCTCGGTGCTCGAACTCGTCGCGCGCGTGAAGGCGCTGCTGCGGCGCGTCGATGCGCTCGCGCGCGATTCGCGGATCGACGCGGGCACGCTCGACGTCGCGGGGCTGGCGATCGACCCGATCGCGCGCGAGGCGAGCGTGGACGGCGCGCGCATCGACCTCACGCCGCGCGAATTCGACCTGCTGTATTTCTTCGCGCGGCACCCGGGCAAGGTGTTCTCGCGGATGGACCTGCTCAATGCCGTGTGGGGCTACCAGCACGAAGGCTACGAGCACACGGTCAACACTCACATCAACCGGCTGCGCGCGAAGATCGAGGCCGATCCGGCCGAGCCCGTGCGTATCCTCACCGTGTGGGGTCGCGGCTACAAGCTCGCCGCGCCGGGCCAGCGGGACGCATGATGAAGCTCACCCTTACCCAGCGGCTGTCGCTCGTGTTCTCGGTGCTGCTGCTTGCGTGCTCGGGCGCGTCGGCGTGGCTGCAGATCCGCGCGAACGACATGCGCGAGCAGGAAGTCGTGCAGGGGCTGTCGCGCGACCTGGCCGCCAACATCGTCAACAGCGTGACCCACAGCGCGCCGCTGATGGACGCGAACGGGCTGCGCCCGGACGCCGTGCGCACGCTGTTCGGGCAGTTGATGGGCGTGAACCCGAGCGTCGAGGTCTATCTGCTCGACAACGCGGGGCGGATCGAGGGCGACGATGCGCCGCCCGGCCACGTGAAGCGCGAGCGCGTCGATCTCGCGCCCGTGCAGCGCTTCATCGCGGGCGAGCCGCTGCCGATCCTCGGCGACGACCCGCGCAGCCCCGATGCGCGCAAGGTGTTCAGCGCCGCGCCGCTGCAGCTGGCGGGGCAGCCGCCGTCGGGCTACATCTACGTGGTGCTGCTCGGCGAGGCGCACGACCAGCTGGCCGCGCGTGTCGACGCCGGCAACGTGCTGCGCACGACGCTGTGGTCGATGGCGCTGGTCGCGCTGCTCGGCCTGCTCGCTGGCCTCACCGCGTTCAGTTTCATCACGCGCCCGCTGCGCCGGCTGACGGACGCGATGCGCCGCTTCGACGCGAACGGCACGCCCGACACGCAGCCGCCGGTGCCGCGCTCGCGGCCGGGCCGGCGCGGCGACGACATCGTCGTGCTCGAATCCGCGTTCGCGCAGATGGCCGACCGGATCGGCGACCAGTGGCGCGCGCTGACGCACCAGGACCAGCAGCGGCGCGAACTGATCACGAACATCTCGCACGACCTGCGCACGCCGCTCACGTCGCTGCACGGCTACCTGGAGACGCTGTCGCTGAAGTCGGACACGCTCGCCGAGAACGAACGGCGGCGCTACCTGTCGATCGCGCTCGCGCAGAGCGCGAAGGTCGGCCGGCTCGCGCAGGCGCTGTTCGAGCTCGCGCGGCTCGAATCGGGCGGCGTGCAGGCCGAGCGCGAGCCGTTCTCGCTCGTCGATCTCGTGCAGGACGTCTTCCAGAAATTCGAGTTGACCGCGCAGGCGCGCGGCGTCGCGCTGCATGCGCGGATTCCGCCTCGGGTGCCGGTCGTGTCGGCCGATCTCGGGATGATCGAGCGCGTGCTGACCAACCTGCTCGACAACGCGCTGCGGCACACGCCCGCGCACGGTGAGGTCGAAGTCGCGCTCGAGCCGCGCGGCGATCGTGTGCTCGTGACCGTGGCCGATACCGGCGAAGGGATTCCGGCGGCGCGGCGCGAAGGGTTGTTCCAGCGGCCGCAACGGCCGATGAGCGGCGGCGCGGTGACGAGCGGCGGGCTCGGGCTGTTGATCGTGCACCGGATGCTGGCGCTCAACGGCAGCAGCATCCGGCTGGTCGACCGGGCCGGGCGCGGGGCGGTGTTCGAGTTCGCGCTGGCGGTGGCCACGCCTGCCGCCGGCGACGGGCGCTGATCGTCGTCAGCGCCGGTCACGCCCGCGTTCAACCGCCGCGCTTGCGCCGCACGTCGCTCGGCGTCATGCCGGTCCAGCGCTTGAACGCGTGGCGGAAACCCACCGCGTCGCTGAAGCCGAGCGTCGATGCGATGTCCTCGGTGCTGAGCGTGGTCGTGCTCAGATAGTCGATCGCGAGCGCCTTGCGCACGCTCGCCAGCAGTTCGCTGTACGACGTGCCTTCGGCTTCGAGCTTGCGGCGCAGCGTGCGGGACGTGATGCACAGGATCGCCGCGATCGCGTCGATGTCCGGAAACTGCCCGGGCGTGCGCGTGAGTTCCTGGTACACGCGCCGCGTGACGCCGGCCTGGCTGCGCAATTCGTCGAGCAGGCTCGCGCAATGCGACGACACCTGCGCGGCGGTAATCGGATTCGCGAGCTGCGGCGCGCGCGTGAGCCATGCGGCCGGGTAGCTGAGCACGTGATGCGGCTGGTCGAAGGCGATCGGGCATTCGAGCGCATCGGCGAGCCGCGCCGCGTGCGCCGGCTGCGGCTGCGCGAACTGCGCGCGCGCCGGCACGCACCACGCCCCCATCACGTCCTTGATGATCGTCACGTGCAGCGCGAACTGCATGTCGATCAGGAAACGGTACAGCGGCTCGTCGAGGTCGGGGAGCGCGACTTCGTGCCGGTCGGGAAACTGCCACGACACGATGTCGCCCTGTTCGACCCAGCGGATCGCGAGCATGCCGTTCGCGAGCCGGTGATATTTGACGGCGGATTCGAACGCGTGCGCGAGCGATTCCGAACACAGCATCGCGTAGCCGTACATCCCGTAGCTCGACGCGTGCAGCCGGTGGCCGACGCGCACGCCGAGATCGGTGCCGTCGTAGCGGCCGATCGCATTGCGCGCGGCCGTGAGGAACTGCAGCGGCGACGTGAGCGTGAACGGGTCCGCGATGGCGGCTGGCGTGAGGCCGGTGCCGTCGAGCACCGCGACCGGGTCGAGGCCGGCTTGCGTCGCCACGTCGAGCAGCACGGCCAGCTTGGCCGGCGTGAAGCGCTGCTGGCGCAACGCGTGGGTCGGCTCGACGTCCGGCAGGCGGGCTGCGCGGGCGGTCGTCGGGGTCAAGAGCGCGCTGCGCGGCATGGGAGCATCCTGCGTCCGAATCGATATCGTTGACGGCACGCAATTCTGCGCGGGATCGGTCCCATGCGCCACAGGGTTCACCCTGATGCGCGCGCCGGTGCGACCCGTGCAGCGGGCTTCGGTGGCACCCCTGCCGCCGTAGCCGGCCTGGCGCGTACCGGCCGGCCCGGTCGGCGGTGTCCGGCGCAGTGACCTGGACAGGTGCGGCCCGCGTGTCCGTTTCGATCATCTTTTCGGCCGCCCGGATCATTTTCAAAGTGCGCCGCGCGGGCGATAGTCGCCGATCAGGCGATGGTCCGCGCTTCTCCGGCGTGCAGGCCGTCGTGCGAACGGCGCGGCCGGCGCGCCGTCCCCCGTGGAGTGAGACATGACGAAGAGACACTGGACCGGGTCGTATGGCTCGATCCCCGCCGAGATCGATCCCGATCGCTTTCCTTCCGTAACCGCGTTGCTGGACGATGCGATGCGCCGATTCGCCGATCGCCCGGCGTTCCACTCGTATGGCCGCACGCTGACCTATGCCGACGTCGACCGCCTGTCGACCGCGCTGGCCGCCTACCTGCAGCAGGTCGTGGGCGTGCGCAAGGGCGATCGCGTGGCCGTGATGCTGCCCAACGTGCTCGCGTTTGCGGTCGCGTTCGTCGCGGTCGCGAAGATCGGCGCGATCCAGGTCAACGTGAATCCGCTCTATACGGCGCGAGAGCTCGAGCATCAGCTCAACGACGCGGGCGTCGAGGTCGCGCTGGTGTGCGGCGGGTCGATGGGCACGTTCGCCGAAGTGGTCGGCGGCACGCGCGTGCGCACCGTGCTTAGCGTGGGGCGCGGCGATCTCGGTGTCGTCGATGCGCCGCCCGGGACCTGCGACGCGCTGCCGCCCGGTTCGATCCCGCTCGCGCGCGCCATTGCCGCCGGCGAATCGCTCACGTTCGAACCGGTTGCGCTCGACGGCGCGGACCTGCTGCTGCTGCAGTACACGGGCGGCACGACCGGCCTGTCGAAGGGCGCGGCGTTGTCGCACCGCAACCTCGTCGCGAACATCGAGCAGTTCGGGGCGATCGTGCCGGCCGCGCGCGTGCCGGGCGAGGAGGTCGTCGTCACGGCGATCCCGATGTATCACATCTTCGCGCTGACGGTGAACTTCCTGTCCTACTTCGCGATCGGCGCGCAGAACTGGCTGATCGCGAACCCGCGCGACATGGACGGCTTCATCGACGTGCTGAAGGCCGCGCGGCCGACGGTGTTCGTCGGCGTGAACACGCTGTACGCGGGGCTCGCCGGCCATCCGCGCCTGACGGAAGTCGACTGGTCGCGACTGAAGCTGTCGGCCGGCGGCGGCGCGGCCGTGATCGACGTGATCTCGTCGCGCTGGAAAGCCGTGACGGGCAACTTCATCCGCGAGGGTTACGGGCTGTCGGAAACGTCGCCGGTCGTGTCGTTCAATCCGCAGTCGATCGACTCGTTCACGGGCACCACGGGCCTGCCGCTGCCGTCGACCGACGTGAAGCTGCTCGACGACCAGGACAACGAGGTGGCGATCGGCGGCGCGGGCGAGATCTGCGTGAAGGGGCCGCAGGTGATGGGCGGCTACTGGCGGAAACCGGACGCGAATGCGGCCGCGTTCACGGCCGACGGCTATTTCCGCACCGGCGACGTCGGCGTGTTCGACGAAGCCGGGTTCCTGCGGATCGTCGACCGCAAGAAGGACATGATCATCGTGTCGGGCTTCAACGTGTACCCGAACGAGGTGGAAGCGGTCGCGACCGCCGTGCCGGGCGTGGCCGAGTGCGCATGCATCGGTGTGCCGGACGCGCGCACGGGCGAGGCCGTGAAACTGTTCGTGGTGCTCGCGCAGGACGCCGACGTGACGGAGGAGCAGCTCGTCGCGCATTGTCGCGAAAGCCTTGCGGGCTACAAGGTGCCGAAGCTGATTCGCTTCGTCGACCGGCTGCCGAAGTCGACCGTCGGCAAGATCCTGCGCCGGGAACTCAGCCGCACCGACTGATGGCGTCGGCGCGCCGCGCGGCACCCGGCGCGCCGACGGCCCGGAAGGCTCCGCGCGGGCCGCTCAAGTACAATGCGAGCGGTTCGATCGACGGGGACGCGATGACCGGTTCAGATTCACTTTTCGCCCAGCCCGGGCCCGCACCCGGGCGTGCGCTGCCGTCGCCGAGCGCGACGGTGCCGATCTCGCTCGTCAACGGCTTTCTCGCGAGCGCGGCCGTGCAGCGCGACGTGGTCGAGCGCTACCTGGGCGGGGCCGGCATCCCGATCGAGCTGCTCGGCGAACCGCACGCGCGCGTGACGGAGGAACAGTTCTCGACGCTGTACCGCACGCTCGCGATCGAACTCGACGACGAGATGCCCGGCATCTTCTCGCGCCCGCTGCGCGGCGGCACGCTGAAATACCTTTGCCTGAGCCTGCTCGATGCGCGCAACCTCGAAACGGCGCTGCATCGTTTCGGGCAATTCTTCCACATCCTGCTCGACGATTTCTTTGTCGAATCGAAGCGCGACGGTCTCGTCGCGCAGACGGTGCTGCGCCCGAACGACGCCATCGGCCCGATCGGCGCGCTCGGCCAGGAGCTGATGCTCAAGCTCGTGCACGGCGTGTGCTCCTGGCTGATCGGGCAGAAGATCCCGCTGCTGCAGATCGAGTTCGCGTGCCCGCGGCCGCGCCATGCGGTCGAGCACCTGTACTTCTTCACCGGCGCCGTGCAGTTCGACTGCGAGCGCACGCTGATGCGCTTCAGCGCGGACTACCTCGACGCGCCGATCCGGCAGAGCAAGCGCAACCTGCGCAAGTTCCTCGCGCGCGCACCGGGCGACTGGATCTTCGAATCGTTCAGCGAACAGCTCGTGTGCCATCGCGTGCGGCAGTACCTGTCGGAAGCGTTGCCCGACCTGCCGGTGATCGACCAGGCGGCCGAGCACCTGCATTGCTCGGTGCGCACGCTGAGCCGCCACCTGGCCGCCGAAGGGACGACGTTCCAGGCGCTCAAGGACGAACTGCGGCGCGACATCGCGATCCAGCGGCTGACCGATACGCCCGACACGATCGCGGCGATCGGCGCCGACATCGGCTTCGACGATCCGAGCGCGTTCCATCGCGCGTTCCGGCACTGGACAGGGAGCACGCCGGGCACTTACCGGCGGCGCGCGTAACGCGTCATGTGTCATGCGTCTTGCATCGCTTCAAGGTAGCCGGTTCCCATAACCGGATACCTTCGCGCGCTCCCATGGACGGCTCCCCTGGGCGGGACGGTTTTACGAATCGGCGGGACAGGCAGGGCGGCCGTTGCCGAAGCTGCGCACCGTGCTCGCGATCCGCGTGGCGAACTGCTCGATCATGCGCTGTTGCACCCGCACCATGTCCGCGTAGCCGCCGGGTGCCGCTTCGTTGAGCCGCGTGCTGCACGAAATGCGCGTGCCCGGTGTGTCCTGCTGCACGCCGACGACCCAATCCGCTTCGAACTGGGCCATGCTGCCGGGCCACGCATCGAAGCGGCGCACCTGCGTGCGGATGCTCATGACGGTCTGGTTCGACGGCCGCGGCAGGCCGGTGACGTTGCGCGCGCCCAGCTGTTCGACGAGCGCCGACGAAAGCGCCGCGCGCAGCTCGTCGCCGAGCGGCGCGACCCAGCGTTCGTTGTCGAGTATCCGCGCGGCGCCGGTCCCGCTGCGCACGACCATCTGCTGCTGGTCGAGCTGGGCGGGGATGCCGACCGGCAACACGTTGATCGCCAGCGGCGCGGCGGCGCGCGCGGTGGTCGACGTCGTGGAGGTGGACGTGGCCGGCGATACCAGCGTGTAGTAATGCACCGGGTTCGACGCGCAGGCGGTCAGCGCGATGACGGCGCCGGCGCCCAGGGCGATCGTCCTGGCGCGAATCGGGAAGCTCATGGTTGTCGTGGCTCCTGCTGGACAGGCGAGATGGAAGGGGCGACGGGCGCGAGCGGCGCGTGATCGGCGCCGGTGCCCCGGAGCAGCGCGTCGGGACGGCGGCCCAGCATGTCGGTGAGCGTGCGCAACGAGCGCGCAGTACGCTGGACTTCGGTCAGCGTGTTCGCGAGGTTTTCCTGAAGCGGGCCGTCCTCGGCGATGCCCTGGCGCAACGCGCCGAACGTCTGGTTCGCCTGGTCGAGCGCGCGCGTCGTCGACGGCAGCACCTGGCCGTTCACCTGCCTGAGCGTCGCGTCCAGGTTCGTCAGGCTCGAATCGACATGCTTGCCGATCGACGCCAGCGGCAGCTTGTTGATCTTGTCGACGATGTCGGCGAGCTGCTCCGGCAGCTTGTCGAACGTACTCGGCACGGTGGGCAAGGTCAGCGGCGTGGCATTCGCGTCGAACGGCACCTTGGGCGCGTTCTTCATGAAATCGAACGAAATGTAGAGCTGCTCCGTCAGCAGGTTGCCGGTACGCGCCTGCGCACGGAGCCCGTGCTCGACCAGGCCCGCGAGAAACTGGGCCACACGCGGATTGCCGTTGCCTTCGGTCTTCTGCAGCTTCTCGATGACGGGGCCGAGCCGATACGGATAGACCTTGACCATGACGATGGACTGGAAGCGTCGGGTGGTGCGGTCGAAGTCGAGCTGGGTCGACACCACCTTGCCCATGTTGACGCCGGAGAATTCCACCGGCGCCCCGACCGCGAGCCCGCGCAACGGCTGCTCGAAACGGAGTCGAATGAGCTGGGATGGGCCGTCCGGGGCCGCCATCGCGGACGTTTCGTTGTCGGCGAGCGTAAACAGGTGGTTTGCACGGGCCGCCGCCGCGTCGCTGTCTTCCGGCGTCGCGAACGCGATGCCGCCGCCCACGATCGTCGCGACCGACTGGGTCTTCAGCTTCAGGCCGTTCGCGTCGAGCGACAGATCCATCCCGCTCGCGTTCCAGAAGCGCGTATCGGTCGTCACCAGCCGATCGTACGGCGCATCGATGAACACCTGCAGGTTCATGTCGCGGCGCTGCATGTCGAGCTTGTACGACGCGACGTGCCCGACCATCAGGTGGCGGTAATAGACCGGCGAGCCGATATCGAGCGAGCCGAGATCGGTGGCGCGCAGCGCGAAGCTCGTCCCCGGCATGCCGTTGATGACCGTGGGCGGCGTCTCGAGCCCGGTGTAGGCCTTGCGCGATTGCGTCGAGCCGCCCGTGTCCATGCCGATATAGGCGCCGGAGAACAGCGTATCGATGCCCGATACGCCGCTCATGCCGACGCGCGGGCGCACGACCCAGAAGCGCGTGTCGTCGCGAATGAGGTTGCGCGCATTCTTCACGAACGAGACCGTCGCGACGACATGCGAACTGTCGTCGCTCAGCGAGATGGCGGTGACGGTGCCGATCACGACGTCCTTGTACTTGACGGGCGTCTTGCCGGCTTCGAGGCCTTGCGCGGTGTTGAACGTGATCGTGATTTCCGGTCCGACGGACAACCACGCGTGGATCACCATCGACAGGCCGATCAATGCCGCGACGAGCGGCACGAGCCAGACGAGCGACAGCCGCAGGCGGTTGCGCGTCACGGGCGGGTCGTGGGGTTCGAGGCCTTGCGGGCCGGATGGAGGATTCATGCTTCTTCGGCGTCCCAAATGAGGCGTGGGTCAAAACTCATCGCGGACAGCATCGTGAGAATGACGACCATGCCGAAAAACAAAATGCCGGCGCGCGGCTCGATCTCGGAGAGCGGACCGAACTTCACCAGCGCACAGATGATCGCGACGACCAGCACGTCGAGCATCGACCAGTAGCCGACCAGCTCGACCGCGCGATACAGCACGGCCCGCTCGCGCATGGCCGACACGCTGCGCCGGCCCGTCGTGACGAGCAACGCGCCGAGCGCGAGAAACTTCGTGCACGGCACGACGACGCTCGCGATGAAGATCACCGACGCGATGCCGTACGAGCCGGCTTTCCAGAACACCACGACGCCGCTGAGAATCGTCGATTCGCTGTGGCTGCCGAGCAGCGTGGTGCGCATCACCGGCAACACGTTGGCCGGGAGATAGAAGATCAGGCCGGCGATCAGCAGCGCCCACGCGCGCACGAGGCTGTCCGGGCGACGCGCGTGCAGCGCCGACCCGCAGCGCGGGCAGCGTGCCGCTTCGGCGGCATGCTGCGCGTGCGCGTCCTGCGCGGCGCAGGCAGGGGGCCGACAGACGAGGCCGCACGCATGGCACCCGACCATGCCCAGCTGACTGGCGCGCACGGGCAGGCTCACGAGCGGCCTCCGGCGGGTTCCACCGGCACGACCCGGTCCCACAGCTGGCGCGCATCGTGGCCCGCGATCAGCGGGATCAGCACCATCAGCACGGCCGTGGCCCACAAGCCCGCGCCGGGAATGATCTGCATGATGCTGGACAGCTTGATGATGGCGATCAGGACGCCGAGCAATCCGACCTCGATCATGCTCCACGGTCGCAGCGCGACGAGCAGCCGCATCAGCGGGCCGAACGCGGGCGCGCGATGTCCGGCGCGGGCAAACGCCAGCAACCAGATCAGCGTGGCGATCTGCAGGAACGGCACCACCACGATGGCGAGCGCCGTCGGAATCGCGATCGGCGCGGCGTAGCCTTTGGCCAGCGCGAGCGCGGATTGCCACAGCGTGGCTTCGCTGTGCAGCCCCTGCACGCTGATTCGCATGATCGGGCAGAGGTTGGCGATGGCAAACACCACGCCTGCCGCGATCGCCAGCGCGAGCCACCGGTCGATATCGAGCCAGCTCGAGCGAAACAGCACGGCCGAACAGCGCTCGCACCGCGCGACCTCGTGCGGCGCGAGCGCGCGGCGTCGGTAGACGCTGTCGCAATGCTCGCAGGCGATCAGGGCCGGAAACGTGTCCATGGGTTCGTGTTGCTCGCGCATGCGGTCTCGGTGATGGGCTTCGCAGTGTGCTTCGCGTCGATGGACGCTTTGGTGCGGTTTGATGGAGAAATGATGGAGGCGGAGCGGGCTTGAAGGCGCTGCGTCTCCATCGATGGCGATCGCGTCACGCCTTGGCGGAAATGGCGCGGAGTTCCTCGAGATCGAGGTCGCGCGTCAGTTCGTGCAGCGTGTGCTCGTCGATGTCGCCGGCGCGGTAGAGGCGCATGAGCTCGGCCCGTCCCGCCGCGATCAATTCCAGCACGGTGTCCGAACGCGCAACGAGGTGGGGCTTGTATTCGTCGGCGTGCCGCGCGTAGCGGGCCATGTCCTCGGCCTTGTGCCGGTGAATGTCCAGGAGCATCGGGTGAACGAGTTCGCCTGCCGCGTCGTAGGCCCGTTTTGCCATCAACTCGTACTGCACCTTGGCGATCACGGCCTGCGCCTCGCTCATGCTCAGGCGCGGCTTGTCGCTTTCCGGCGCCGCGAGCCCGGTCCAGCGGATCACGGCGCCGAGCGATTGCCCCTGCACCAGCACGGTGGCGAGGATGACGGCGATGGCGGTGACGAGGATGAAGTCGCGCCCCGGAAAACTCTCCGGCAGGCTGGCGGCGAGCGCCAGGGTGATCACCCCTCGCATGCCGGCCCAGCTCAACACCGTGGCATCGGCCAGCCCGAGCGGATGGAAGCGGGTCACGCCTAGCTTCCGCAGCAGGATGAGCGCGCCGTCCGACACATACACCCAGGCAAACCGCGCGAGGATGACGGCCAGCACGACGATCAGCACCGGGACGCCCATCTCCGCCAGCATCGAGTCGAGCCCGTCGCCCCGCTGGATCAACTCATGCAGCGAGGATCCGATGATCAGGAACACGAACGCCTCGAGAATGAAGATCGTGACGGACCAGAAGCCGGTGCCGTACAGGCGCGCCGACGCGCCGAGCACGCGGTGCTGGGACCAGGCGCAGATGAGGCCCGTCGTCACCGTGGCGATCACCCCCGACACGTGGAAGCGCTCGGCCAGCAGATAAGCGCCCCACGCACACAGCGGGCCGGCGGCGATGATCAGGCTGTCTTCGTCGAGATGGCGCATCAGGATGACCCAGGCGCCGCCCACGAACGCGCCGACCAGTACGCCGCCCAGCGCCAGCAGGGCGAAGCTGCCGAGCGCTTCGGCCGGACTGAACAGGCCCGTCACGCCCGCTGCCACCGCGAAGCGGAACAGCACGAGGCCCGTTGCGTCGTTGAACAGGCTCTCGCCCTCCAGGAGGATCAGGAGGCGGCGCGGCAGTTTCACCTGCTGCAGCGCGGCGCGGGCCGACACCGCATCCGGCGGCGCGACCAGCGCGCCCAGCGCCGCGCAGGCCGCCCAGGGCAGGGCGGGCACGAGCCAGTGGGCGACGAGGGCCACCACGACCGTGGTGAAGAGCACCGCCCCGATCGCCAACGCGCCGACGCCCAGCATGTGCCGGCGCAGATGGTCGAGTGAGATGCCCAGCGCGCTGTCCATCAGCAACGGGGGCAGGAAAATCACCAGCACCAGTTCCGGATCGATATGCACCTCGGGCAGGCCGGGCAGAAAGGCGATGAAACCGCCGCCGATGATCAGGGCGACGGCAGGCGGCAGCCCGAGCTTGTGCCCGACGTAGTGCAAGACAAGGATCGCCAGGAGCAGCGCGATCATCAATTCGAAAATAGCCATGGTGAGGGTTCTGTAGTCGGCGCTTCAGCGCTTCAGCGCTTCGGTGATGAGTGGCCCATGAGCGCTTCGCCCGGATGGAAGGCGCACTGAGCGGCCCGTTTTCCAGGACCCGGACAACGCCAGCGCCCGGCCGGGAGGGGGAGCAGCGCCACGTCTATGTCGTGATCCGCGCAAAGTCGATACAGGCGATGTGAATGGCGAGAATCATCGCGGACCCGTTCGTCGGTCGGCCATTTCGCGCGCTTGGCCGAAAAATCTCGTCGCCCGGGTTGATGGGCATCCCGCTCATCGCGCATAACCCTGGCCGTCGGGCAAATCCTTTGTGCCAGTTTTGATAGCCGTAATGTCCGCCCGTCGAATCCCGCCACGACAGCACCACCGTGCTGGCCGTCGGTTGATCCAGGAAATCGATCGTCGCGCTGCACCTCGATCGATCGCCCGAAGTCATTTTTCTGCGTAAATCGACCGCGCCATCCTTGCGTTGCCGGTTGATGCGCGCGCCGTCGCCGCATGCGTTGAGCGAGTGCATCATGTGGCGCCAGCGTTCCTCCGGTTCGATTGCGTCGGTCGGAATCAACGTCACGCGGCCCGTCCGTGAATCGTCGCTTCTTTCCGGTTCGCGCGCATCGCCATCGATCGACGAAGAGACATTGTCCTGATTGCTCATTTCGACCCTCGCTGCGCGCATGCGGTTGATCAGATCTCTGGAAAAGACGTTTTACCGATAACGATTCGAAAACAACGGAATCACGGCGCGGCCGCCGGCGTGCAATGCGCGTCGGCCTGTTGCTATGAGCCCGTTCTGCGCGCCAGTCTGACGAGATCGACGATCGTCGCGACCAGCGCGGCCAGCAAGACGGCCGCCAGCATCAGATAGCTCGGCGTCTCCCGGATCACCGCCGCGATCGGGTTGTCGGTCGCGGAAGACGACACGGCCACGAACAGGCCGTAGGCGACGAACCATCCGGTCGCGATCGTCAGCACGACTGCGATCGCCAGGAGTCCGGCGATCCGCGCCATGTGCCTTGTGCCGCCGCGATCCATGACGCGCATTCACTGGGTGCTGCGCAACCGGTAGCCGACTCCGCGCATCACCTCCGGCATCCCGGACGCGCCCGCGCATTCGAGCTTCTTGCGCAGCCGGCTGATGTGGCTGTCGACGGTGCGCTCCAGCGCATCGACGTCGGCGAGGCAGGCGTCGATCAGTTCGCTGCGCGTGAACACGCGGTTCGGCGAGCCGGCCAGGTGCGCGAGCAGCCGGAATTCGGTCAGCGTCAGCGAGACGCCGGTTGCTCCGGTGTCGGTGCGGACCGTGGTCAGATAGCTTTGCGTGTCGATTTCAAGGTTGCCGACCTTGATGAAGCGCCCGGACGTGGCCGTGTCGAAACGACGCAGGATCGCGCGGATGCGCGCGACCACCTCGGCCGGATTGAACGGCTTCGTGATGTAGTCGTCCGCGCCGAAACGCAGCCCCTGCAAGCGATCGATCTCGCGGTCGAGCGCCGTGATGATGACGATCGGCGTGTCGTTGCGGCGGCGCAGTTCGACCAGGACTTCCCAGCCGTCCTTCTTCGGCATCCTGACGTCGAGCAGGATCAGGTCGGGCTTCAGGACCGGCTCCACGTCGAGCACCGCCTGGCCGTGATCGACGCGGTAGGTGCGAAAGCCGTCGTGGGCGAGGTACGCGTCGAGTATGTCGGCGATCTCCGGATCGTCTTCGGCAATGAGTATCAGAGGGTTCATCGGGTTCACTGGAAGTGAGCGTGACCGTGGGCGGTCCGGCGGCGCGGCACGTGCGCCGCCGGACTTCACCGTGCTTTCGGTCGTCGCGAACGGATGGGCGACGGCCCGTTGCTCAGTTTTTTGCCACGCTGTTGGCGGGAGGCACGTCGGTGTCGGTCAGCCCGCCACCGAGCGCCTTGTAGAGCGCGACCGCGTTGCCCAGTTCGGCGTTGCGCAGATCCAGCAACGTCTGGCGCGCGGCATACAGCTGGCGCTGCGAGTCGAGCAGTTCCAGCCGGTCCTCGATGCCGGCGCGATAGCGCAGGTTCACGAGATCGGTCCGGCGCTCGGCGCTCTTCACGACCTTGGTCTGCGCGTCGATCTGGCGGCTGAAGGTCTCGCGCCCGGCGAGGCCATCGGCCACTTCGCGGAACGCGGTCTGGATCGAGCGTTCGTACTCGACGACCGCGCTGGACTTGCGCACTTCTGCGAGATTCAGCTCGGAACGCAGCCGCCCGCCCTGGAAGATCGGCAGCGTGACCTGCGGCGCGAAACTCCACACGCGCTGGCCGCCGTCGAACAGGCTGCCCAGCCCAGGGCTGAGGAAGCCGATCGACGACGTCAGCGACAGGCGCGGGAAGAATGCCGCGCGCGCCGCGCCGATGTCGGCGTTGGCGGCGACGAGATTCTGCTCGGCCTGCTGGATGTCCGGCCGGCGGTACAGCAGTTCCGACGGCAGGCCGGCCGGCAGCTTGGTCATCACCGGCTGGCGCTCCAGCGACAGCGGATCGGGCAGGTTCTTCGGCAGGTCGGTGCCGACCAGCAGCCGCAGCGCGTTGCCCGCCTGCTCGACGGCGCGCGAACGCGCCTCGAGATCGGCGCTGGCGCTCGCGACCTGGCCTTCGGCCTGCGCGATGTCGACGCCGCTAGCCTGATCCGCGAGCTTCAGGCGCCGCGCGAGGTCGAGCGACTGGCGCCAGTCGTTCAGCGTGCGTTCGGACAGCGCGCGCTGCTCTTGCGCGAGACGCTCGGCGAAATACGCGTTGGCCACGGAGCCGACGAGCGCGATCTGCACTGCCCGGCGGCCGTGATCGGTCGCGAGGTAGCGCGCGAACGCGGCATCCGACAGCGACTTCACGCGGCCGAACAGGTCGATCTCGAACGCGCTGAGACCGATGTTCACGCCGTACTGGTTCTGCGTGTTCTCGAGCAGCGGCGGGTTCGATTGCGAGTCGGCGGCCGTGCGCTGGCGCGTGAAGCTCGCGCCGGCGCCGATCGACGGCAGGCGCGCGGAACGCTGGATGCCGTACTGCGCTTCGGCCGCCTGAACGTTCAGCGCGGCCAGGCGCAGGTCGCGGTTGTTCTCGAGCGCGAGCTCGATCAGGCGCTGCAGGCGACGGTCGCCGAACATCGAGCGCCAGCCGAGATCGGCGGCGTTCGCGTGCTGGTCGGCCGCGACCGCGGTCGTATAGGCGGTCGGCACCGGCATTTCGGGCTTGACCAGCTTCGGCGCCATCGAGCACGCCGACAGCGCGAGCGCGGCGGAAACCGCTGCGGAAAGAATGAGTAATCGCATGGCATCAACCTTCATGTTCGTGGGTCACGGCGGCGGGCTTCTTGCCGGATGCGCGCCATGCCGAGAGGCGTTCCTGGATGCTCATCACGAACACGTAGAAAACCGGAACGAAGAAAATGGCCAGCACGGTGGCGGTCACCATGCCGCCGAACACGCCGGTGCCGATCGCGTGCTGCGTTTCGGCGCTGGCGCCGGTCGCAATCATCAGCGGGACCACGCCGAGGCCGAACGCGAGCGAGGTCATCAGGATCGGGCGCAGCCGCAGCCTGGATGCCTGCACGGCCGACTCGATCAGCCCCATGCCTTGCTCGCGCAACTGCTTCGCGACTTCCACGATCAGGATCGCGTTCTTCGCCGACAGGCCGATCACGGTGATCATCCCGACCTTGAAGAACACGTCGTTCGGCATCCCGCGCAACATCACCGCGGCGAGCGCGCCGATCAGGCCGAGCGGCACCACCAGCATCACCGACAGCGGAATCGCCCAGCTCTCGTAGAGCGCCGCGAGCACCAGGAACACGACGACCATCGACAGCGCCATCAGCATCGGCGCCTGCGAAGCCGACTCACGCTCCTGCAGCGACTGGCCGGTCCACGCGACCGTGAAGCCCGGCGGCAACTGCGCGGCCAGATGCTCCATCTCGGCCATCGCCGCGCCGCTGGAGTAGCCGGGGGCCGAGCCGCCGGAGATCCGTGCGGACGGGTAACCCTGGAAGCGCACCAGCTGCAGCGGGGTTTCCGACCAGACCGGACGCACCACTTCGGACAGCGGCACCATGCCGCCGGTCGCGTTGCGCACGTAGAGCTTCATCACGTTCTCGATCTGCATGCGGGCCGGCGCATCCGCCTGGATGATCACCTGCTGCATGCGGCCCGCGTTCGGGAAGTCGTTCACGTAGGTCGAACCCATCGCGGCCGACAGCGTGTCGCTGATGGTCGTGAACGACACGCCGAGCGCTTCGGCCTTGTCGCGGTCGATGTCCAGCTTCACGCTCGTGCCGGCCGGCAGGCTGTCCGGATAGACGCCGGTCACCACCTTGCTTTGCGCGGCCAGTTCGAGCAGCTTGGCTTCAGCCGCCTTGAGTGCCGCGTAGCCCTGGTTCGCGCGATCCTGCAGGCGCATCGTGAAGCCCGAGCTGGTGCCCAGCCCGTCGATCGCCGGCGGCAACAGGCTCATGACCGTGCCTTCCGTCACGCCGCCCATCGCGGCCTGCGCGCGCATCGCTTCGTCCATCGCGTTTGCCCCGTCGCGCTTGTCCCAGTCCTTGAGCACCGCGTAGTTCAGCGCGGCGTTGGAGCCGAGGCCCGAGAAGCCGTAGCCGATGATGGAGATGCTCGACTCGATGCCCGGACGCGACGCGAGATGCTTCTCGAGAGTCTTGACCACGTCGCCCGTGCGCTCGACGGTCGAATCCGACGGGAGCAGGAAGCCGGTCATGAAGTAGCCCTGGTCTTCCTCGGGCAGGAACGACGACGGCAGCATGCGGAAGCCGAACACCAGCGCGGTGGAAATCGCGACGAACAGCAGCATCACGCGGCCCGTGCGGCCGACCAGCTTGCCGACGCGCGTTTCGTACCAGCTCGTCATGCGGTCGAAGCGGCGGTTGAACCAGCCGAAGAAGCCGCGCTTCTCGTGATGGCCATGCTCGACCGGCTTGAGCATCGTCGCGCACAGGGCCGGCGTCAGCGTCAGCGCGAGCAGGGCCGAGAACATGATCGACACGGCCATCGACATCGTGAACTGCTGATAGATCACGCCGACCGAACCGCTCGACATCGCCATCGGCAGGAACACGGCCGTCAGCACCAGCGTGATGCCGATGATCGCGCCGGTGATTTCCTTCATGGCCTTGATCGTCGCGTCCTTCGGCGACAGGCCTTCTTCCACCATCAGGCGTTCGACGTTTTCCACGACGACGATCGCATCGTCGACGATGATGCCGATCGCGAGCACCATGCCGAACATCGTCAGCACGTTGATCGAGAAGCCCGTCATCAGCATGACCGTGAAGGTGCCGAGCATCGCCACCGGCGCGACGATCGCCGGGATCAGCGTGTAGCGCACGTTCTGCAGGAACAGGTACATCACCAGGAACACGAGCACCATCGCTTCGATCAGCGTGTGAATCACCTTCTCGATCGAGATCTTCACGAACGGCGCGGTATCGAACGGGATCGAGTAGGTCATGCCGGACGGCATCGTCTTGGCGATCATGTCCAGTTGCTCGCGCACGGCCTCGGCGGTCTTCACCGCGTTGGCGCCCGGCGCCAGCTGCACGCCGGCGAAGGTCGCGGGTTTGCCGTTCTCGCTGTTGACGAAGGTGAACGACTGCGGGCCGAGCTCGACCCGCGCGACGTCGCCGAGCACGACCTTCGAGCCGTTCGCGTTCGCGCGCAGCACGATCTTCGCGAACTGCTCGGGCGACGTGAGCTGGCCTTGCGCGGTGAGCGGTACCGTCACGCGCTGGCCCGGCAGCGCGGGCGCCGCACCGAGGCTGCCCGGGGCGATCTGCACGTTCTGCTGCGCGACGGCCGTCGTCAGGTCGTTCATCGACAGGCCGTAGGTGATCAGCTTCTGCGGATCGACCCAGATGCGCATCGCCTGTTCGGAGCCGAACAGCTGCACCTTGCCGACACCTTCGACACGGCGCAGGTCCTCGACGACGTTGCGCGCCATGTAGTCGGCCAGCGCGTTTTCGTCATAGCGGCCGCTGTCCGACTTCAGGCCGACGAACAACAGGAAGCCGGTGGAGGCGGACTCGACGATCACGCCGTTTTGCCGCACGACGGGCGGCAGGCGCGGCTCGACCGACTTGAGCTTGTTCTGCACCTCGACCTGTGCCATCGCCGAATCGGTGCCGGGCTTGAAGGTCGCGGTGATCTTTGCCTGGCCGGACGTATCCGACGCCGATTCGAAGTACAGCAGGTTGCGGACGCCGGACAGCTCGCGCTCGATGAGGCTCAGCACGCTGTCGGTCATCGTCTGCGGCGTGGCGCCCGGGTAGGTGGCGGTAATGGTGACGGTCGGCGGCGCGACCGACGGATAGCGCGCAACCGGCAGTTCGGGGATGGCGATCAGGCCCAGCAGGATGATGAAGAGGGCGATCACCCACGCGAAGACCGGGCGCCGGATGAAGAATTGGGACATGACTGGAGGCTCCCCGTGACTCAGTGCGACGAAGCGGTCTTGACCGCTTCAGGCGCCTTCCAGGCGGTCGCCGTCACGGGCGCGCCGTCGCTCAGGCGCTCCATGCCTTCGACGACGATCTTCTGGCCCGCCTGCAGCCCCGACTTGATGCGATAGCTGCGGTTCGTCAGCTCGCCCACCTCGACGGCCTTCAGGTGCGCCTGGCTCTTCGCGTCGAGCACCCAGACCTGCGGCTTGCCGCCCGCGCGGACGATCGCCTGTTGCGGCACGGTCAGCGCGTTCTCGAAGTGCCCGCGCGGGATGCGGGCGCGCACGTACATGCCCGGCAGCAGCTCGCGCTTCGGGTTGTCGACCAGCACGCGCAACAGCACGTCGCCGGTGCCCGGGTCGACGTTGACGCCCGAGAACAGCATGCGGCCCTTCACGTCGTAGCGCGAGTCGTCGTCGCGCAGCACGTCGACCGGCAGCCCGTTGCCCGCGGTGTCCGGCTGGGCCGCGAGCGCGCCGCGCAGCGCTTCGAGCGATGCGGCCGGCTGGCGCACGTCCACGTACACCTGGTCGATCTGCTGGATGCGTGCCATCGGCTGGCTGTCGCTGCTCGCGACCAGCGCACCCTCGGTCACGAGGGCCTGGTCGATGCGGCCCGTGATCGGCGCTTCGACGGTCGCGAACTTCAGGTCGAGCTGGCGGCGGGCGAGCGTCGCGCGCGCCTGCGCGACGTCGGCGGCCGCCTGGTCGCGTTGCGATACCGAGTCGTCGTAGACCTGACGGCTGATCGCGTCGGCCTCGACCAGCGGCTTGAGACGGGTGGTCTGCACCTTGGCCCGCGCGAGCGCGGCTTCCGCGCGTTGCAGGGCGGCCGCGGCCGTGTCCATGTCGGCCTTGAACGGCGCCGGGTTGATCTGGAACAGCGGCTGGCCGGCACGGACTTCCGTGCCCTGTTCGAACAGCCGCCGCTGCACGATGCCGCTGACCTGCGGCCGGATCTCGGCGATCCGGACGGCCGCGACGCGGCCCGGCAGGTCTTCGGTCAGGTCGAGGGGAGCGGCCGCCAGCGTCATCGCCGCAACCGGGGTGGCCGGCGCGGCGGCCTGCTGTTCGGTGGGCCCGCAGCCCGCCAGCATCGCCGCCACCAGCGCGCACACGGCGCCGTAGCAGGCTCGTTTCTGATTTTTCATGTGGACTCCATGTGACGCAGGCATCCAGTGGCCCGCATGTTCGGAGCGAAGTGTGCGTGCGCCCGATGGAGTTTTTTGTGCGGAAAGATGGAGGTTTGATGGAGGGCGTGAAAGAGTGGCGGGAGGGGGATTCGCGGGCGGGGCGAGCTGGAAGGTGATGGGCGCCGGGGGGGGCTTGGCGCTATCTGGAAGCGGTGTGGGTGGCGCGGGTATCCCGGAATGACGCAATCGTCTGATGAAATGCCGGTGGGTGTGTGCCATCGGCATGCCCGGGCCGGCGCCCGGGGGATGCCATTGCGCGGTTCGCTTCGGCGGGCGGCGGCGCGGGATGGATCAGGGCCGGCGCGCCTCCCGTTCCGCTGCCGGAGCGGCCGGGGGGGCGAGGAGGCGGGGCGGCGCACAAGGCGTGTCTACCGCTCGCCGCGAGGCCTAACGCGGGTCTGTGTCGGCGGTGCGCTGCGTCGTGGACTGGAGGTCGTTCCGGCTCGGCGCGGCCGTGCGCGCCGATGCGGGGCTGTCGGGCCAGCGCAACGCGAACGACGTGCCGCCGCGCGCGGTTGGGCGACACGATGCTTCTCCGTCGTGCGCCTGCGCAATGGCCGCCACCACGGCCAGCCCCAGGCCGCTGCCGCCTTTCTGGTCGGAATGCGTATCGTCCACGCGCCGGAAGGCATCGAAGATCCGGGCTGCGCAATCGGCGGGGATGCCCGGGCCTTCGTCTTCGACCACCAGCTGGCACGCTCCGCTTTCGATCCGCGTGTGAATGCGGATCGCGCCGGGCACCGCGTAGCGCCGTGCATTCTCCAGCAGGGCGAGCAGCGCCTGGCGCATCCGGAACGCGTCGCAGCGCACGGGCCGCGTATCGAGATCGAGCACCATGTGTTGACCGGCCGCGGCCAGCGAATCCTCGAACATGTCGACGACCGCCTTGACGTGCGTCGCCAGGTCGGTCTCCTGGATGCTGACGGTCAGATGCCCGCTTTCGGCGAGGCTGATCACGCGGAGATCCTCGATCAGGCGCGTCAATCCTTCCGCCTGGGTCAACAGGCTTCGGAACAGCGCCTCGCCCGGCTGAAAGACGCCTTCGGCCAGACCCTGCAACCGCCCGCGCAGGACCGTGACCGGCGTACGCAGTTCGTGCGCGATCGCGGCGTTCCAGAATGCCTGCTCGTCCGTCATCCGCTGCAGCTGGGTGGCGAGCGCATTGAAGTCGTCCGCGATCAGGGCGGCTTCGTGAATCGATCGATCGCCGGCGACGGCGCGCGCGGTCAGGTCGCCCCTGGCGACGCGACGAATGCTGTCCGCAACCGAGTTGAGCGGCACGAGGATCCGATGCGCGAGCCGGGCCGACACGACAATGGCGAGTATCAGGCCGATCAGCAGCGTGATACCCAGGCATATCCACTCGGGGTTGGACGGAATCCAGCTTGTCTGGTGGCAAAACTCGCTCCAGTGCCGGAGCATCACGTAGTAGAACACATAAGTCATCAGCACGACGATCAGCATGATGCCGAGCGCCAGCTCCGCCATCGACACCGCAATCTTGCGGCCCAGCCCACCGAGTTTCATTTCGTGCTCCAAAGCGTGGCGTTGCGTCGATTCACGACGGGACAGTCATGCGATTGGATAGCTGTGGCGTCAAGGGAGGGGTGTGATCGTGGCGGGCGAGCCGTATGCGTCGGTGCGTCGAGGTTTCCCGCGGCAGGTATGCCGGAGGGGTGATGTCGCTTTAGGCCGGAAAAGGCCGGGCTGGTATCGACGGGATCGTTCCCGGCCGACAGAGACAGCGGCCAAACAGCGCGATGTGTGCGGGACGGTATGCGTTCTTCAATCATGGTGTCCGCTCGGGATTCTGCTATTCACTTCATCGAGTCGCAATATTACCGTACGTAATAGGCCATCGGATGACACGATGATTCGGTGTACGTTGGAACGCGCGCGGCGAGATCGTCGTTTTCACGCTGCCGTTGGGGATGGTGAAGTTCGGCTTGAAGTTGCAGCGCCGGTCTATCCGCCCGTGACTGACGCCGCCGCAACATGCACCTTCGCCGCCCGGATACACTGACGCCTTCGCCGCATGCGTCGCGGCAGCGTGGGCCGTCGGTTGCGGATTCGTGGAGAGATCACCCATGAGCATCGTCGTTCGTCGAAACCGGATCGCTAGCCGATTAGGCTGGTTGCTCATCTCGGGCGCGTTGATCGCTTCCGTCGTCGGCTGTGCAGCGACGGCGGTCGACGACACGTCCATCGCGCCGGATCTGCATGAAACCGTCGTCAAGGTTCCGGTCGATGAGGGGGCAAGCACGCGCGACATCGTCGCCACCACGTACATGCCGGATGGCCCCGGACCCTTTCCGCTGATCGTGCTGAGCCACGGCAGCCCGCCCGATCCGCGCGACCGGCCGAAGGTGCGCCGCTATCGCGCGTTGCCGCAGATCCGGACGTTCGTGAAGCTCGGTTTCGCGGTCATCGTGCCGATTCGCCGCGGGTATGGAGCGACGGGCGGGGTCGATGAAGAGGATGCGGGTTCGTGCCGGCATCCCGATTATCTTGCTGCGGGGCAGCAGGCCGCGCGCGATGTGCTCGCGGCGGTGCGGTATGCGCAGACGTTGCCGCAGGTGGATCGAAACCGCGTTGTATTGGTCGGGCAATCGGCGGGCGGTTTTGCTTCGCTGGCGGCGGCGAGCTACGCGCCGCAGGGCGTGGTCGCGGTGGTGAACTTCTCGGGTGGACGTGGCGGGAACCCGGCGACTCATCCCGGCATGCCGTGCGATCCGAAGCAGATGGCCGACACGATCGGGCATTTCGCGAGCACGACGCGGGTGCCGGTGCTTTGGCATTACGTGCAGAACGACAAGTATTTCGCACCGGAGGTGGTGGCGACGTGGTTTGCCGCGTTTCAGGGGGCGGGTGGGCGCGGGCAGATGGTTGTCGAGCCGCCGTTTGGCAAGAACGGGCACGGGATGTTCTCGGTCGCGGAGGCGATACCGATCTGGTTGCCGCACTTTGAGGCGTTTGTGGGGCCGTTGGTGGTGGTGAAGTAGGGGGAATCGGGTAAGCGTCCTGTTTGATTCAGGACGAACGAATCGAGGGGCGGTGACCCTGGCATCGGTCAGTAGTGGTTTCCAGTCGCTGGTCGAAATGCAAACGTCGCGCTTGCAGGTTTGGACCACCAGAAGATTCGTGCAGTTAATTTTACTTTTTATGATGACAGGAGAGCGTCACCTTCCCACGTGTCTGCAACCGTTACTCGAATGATGCAGTAGCACTTGCGCAATTATTGACATAGTTGGAACGCGGTCGACCCTTTAGTGCACCAGGGTCTTCCGTGTTGGCATTGTGGTTAGCACTTGGTTCGACCGATTCGGCTTTACGGCCAGCGTCTCCTCAGACAGCTGGCGATTTATCACTATTTACGGGTAGTGTACTTTGTCAGGTGCATACACAAACTCTCTTGCCTCAAAATAACTCTCAATTCGATCAATAAGGATGAAGATGATCGTTTGAACTTGATTCAATCGTCTTCTGAGGTCGTCACACCTATCGCGCTCTCCAATCTTTGATGGACTTTCACGTCCGTGGGCGATGGCATTTCGCTTGTCAACCAATTCATCCAGGAGTGCTCGGTCAGAAACTGATAGCGAGAACCCGGTGATCCCTAGCGCCAATACAATATCATCGATAGTCTTGGCCCATATATTCTGGACGATATCTGCGAAGATTGACTCTTCTATGCCGTGGTATTTACTTTCCTGAACAGCCAGAAAGAACTCCCGGACACGAGACAGGGCGTCTTTATAGCCGCTGGCCTTAAGGGATTTCCATTTTCGCGACATGGAGATGACATTGAACGGCAAAATCACATGACAATTCTTCGGTTGAAGTTCTCCAATTTTCGTTAATAATTGCTGGAGTGAGTCGGTGGTTGCTTTCTCCAAGGCTCCATACAATTGAACGTAAAACAAGCCTCGCATTATCTTTACCTCTTGAGGAGCTGGACTTCCTGCCGGTGGCTCCATGGAGGTAACATGGTTGAGGTAGAGGAGTACCTCATTCAATCTCTCAGTTGCGATCCTTCTCGCAGCGCTAAATGTCATTCCTGGCAAGCCTCGTGGACTAGCGCAAGGCGTTCGAGCAACATCTTTCGGCTGTTAGTCGCGCCAGTTGTCAACTTTTTGAGCTTGGGATTGTCCAGCAACAATTTAAGCTTCTCCGAAGATACTGATTTTTTATCGGAAATTGCCAGCGCTGTACCAACGCTTATTGCCTCATACAAGACTATCGGTGTAGTATTTTTTCGGTTGCCGCGGACAATTCCATCCGGCAAGCTTTCGTTTAAAAGTTTGAACGTCGAATCGAAGACTGATTTTAATGTTTTTTCGTTCTTGAAAGTGAGAGTTTTTTGCTCCATATAGTCATTGAGGAAGCCTTCGACGCTATGCACAAATTTCTCTTTGTCTTCGTAATACGCGAAGAATTTTAAAACGAGCTCCTCGAGACTGCCGCTGCGTTCGGCATCTTGTGGCAATTTAATGATATTCCTGAAATTCTTATTCTTTGCGCAAGTCTTGATGAAATCATTAAATGGGCCGAGAAAAATGCAATTTCTGATTTCTTGGGGGTGCAGGGTAATTCCGCCGGTATTCAGGCGTTCGAATAAGTCGAATCGCACGCCAAAGTCACTGCGATCATTTAGAACGGTTACTCTTATTGGTCGAGTGTTAAACATTATCTGAATGGACTTCGGCAATTCATCGAATGTTAGGCCGTTCATTGCTGTCAGTTTCTCAAGTCCTGTTAGTCGAAGCTTATTTCCATGCGGATTGATTTCTTTGATTAGATTTTCTGATCCGATGAAATTTATGATCGTGGTGATTCGTTGTAGCCCATCAATAACTTCCCATGACGAATCTGAATTTGTTGCCATGAACAAGCTCGGTACTGGAATTCCGAGCATAAGCGACTCTATCAGCTGAGACTGACGCTCCGGGTTCCACTTAAAGTGACGTTGATACTCGGGAGCGATATCAATCATTTTCTCCGCAAGCATGTCTGTTATTTGTCTAACGGCGAGATCGTAACTGTCGAAAGAAACGCTACGTCGATTATTGTTAAGCTGATCTTGAATGCTTTCGCCACTCATTGCCTGAATCCCCGAAATTTGCTAAGGCTGCACTGTGCATATACCGAGATCATACCGGTTTTCTTTGATCTGTTTCATCTGGTCTATGAAGGTCGAAGATCTGTAGATCGTCAGTCAACGATTGGTGAGGTTCCATGTCCAAGTGGAAAGGGGCACTCCTTGGGAATGGCAGCCGTTCGAAAGGCTATGTCCCGGTGATGCGAGATGTTGCCTCCTGGCAGGTAGCCCAATGGGCAACGATTCCCGGAATTGCTGAAAACTGCAAACTTGCCGCGTAGAGCTCTGCTTGCGCGATGAGAACAGAGACCATGTTTTTCGGCGTCGACGAAACGTTGGTCGAGGATACTCGCGACTGGAACGAATGGGCCGGCTATCTCGGCGTTTCGCGATGCGTGTTTCACACGTCCCTCAGAGCAGCGATCGAGCGTGGTGAGCATCATCGCACGGTGTTCGACCTCATGAGGCCCGGTGTCGACTTCGCCGCGTTGCGTTAAGAACGCGAGTGAATCGGGCGCGTCGATGCGGTGACCGCAGAAGATCTGTACCCCGGCGCCGTGCCATGCTTGAAACGGTGGCGCGAAGCCGGAACTCCGGTAGGCTTCGCGGGGAATCAGCCCGTCGACACGGGACATGCGCTCCGCGCACTCGGCTTGCCGGCCGATATCGTCGCATTGTCCGCATCCTTGGGTGTGGAAAAGCCGGACACACGCTTTTCGAACGCATCATTGCCGAGACGAACGGGCTCGATCCACCGCAGATCACTTGCGCCGGCGATGGGCTCGACAACGATGTCGAACCGGCGCGGCAGGCATTGTTTCGGTGTTTTTGCGGCGCGGCCCGTGGGCACGGATCCAGTCGCGCTCAGGACGGTCCGTGACCCCGACTCACGTCATAGAGGATCTTTCTTCACTTCGAGGTTTGTTGCGCGGAATTCAAGCGCTCTCCGACCTCCGCGTGATCGTTTCGACATCAGGTACTTCCCGGCGTCGCGCCGGAATCGCCTACCGGTGCGCAGCCCACATCGCGGCTCAAGGTAAACCCGCAGCCCCACAAGCCACCACACAAATCTGGCCACCTCGCCGGCACCCTCCCGCCAACGCGGCACACCGTTTGCTCACCAATCCCCCCGAATCGCCAAACGAGATCCCGCCCAAACCCCCACCCAGCCAGCCTTCCCCCCGCCCAACCCCCCAATCCCGTGGCCGATTTTGTCACCACATGGGCCGGATATGACAATAAGAATCGCCTGCCCTAGGATTACGATGCCTCACGTCGTCGCCCGGGCCTGAGCCGTTTTTCCCGCCTCTCGCCCGAGAGCGCCCCTCATAAAACGTCTGATTGGAACATCGACCATGAGCTATCACGCCCCCGTCAAGGACATGCTGTTCGTGCTGAAGGAACTGGCCGGCATCGACGCCGTTGCGCAGTTGCCGGGCTTCGAGGATGCCGGTTACGACACGGCGCAGGCCGTGCTCGACGAATCTGCGAAGTTCTGCGGCGAGGTGCTGGCCCCGCTGAACGTCGAAGGCGACCGCAACCCGAGCAGTTGGAAGGACGGCGTCGTGACCGCAACGCCGGGCTTCGGCGAAGCATTCCGCCAGTTCGTCGAAGGCGGCTGGCAGGGGCTGCAGCATCCGTCCGAATACGACGGCCAGGGGCTGCCGAAGCTGATCGCGACGCCGTGCATCGAGATGCTCAACGCATCGAACCTGTCGTTCGCGCTCTGTCCGCTGCTCACCGACGGCGCGATCGAAGCGCTGCTGACGGCCGGCACCGACGAACAAAAGCAGCGCTACGTGCCGAAGCTGATCTCCGGCGAATGGACCGGCACGATGAACCTGACCGAGCCGCAGGCCGGCTCCGACCTCGCGCTGGTGCGCTCGCGCGCCGAGCCGCAGGGCGACGGCACGTACAAGGTGTTCGGCACGAAGATCTTCATCACGTGGGGCGAGCACGACATGGCGGACAACATCGTCCACCTGGTGCTGGCGCGCACGCCGAACGCGCCGGAAGGCGTGAAGGGCATCTCGCTGTTCATCGTGCCGAAGTTCCTGGTCAACGACGACGGCTCGCTCGGCGCACGCAACGACGTGCACTGCGTGTCGATCGAGCACAAGCTCGGGATCAAGGCGAGCCCGACGGCGGTGCTGCAGTACGGCGACCACGGCGGCGCGATCGGCTACCTGGTCGGCGAGGAAAACCGCGGCCTCGAATACATGTTCATCATGATGAACGCGGCGCGCTTCGGCGTCGGCATGCAGGGGATCGGCGTGGCCGACCGCGCATACCAGAAGGCCGCGGAATTCGCGAAGGAACGCGTGCAGAGCCGCCCGGTCGATGGTTCGGCCAAGCAGTCGGTGACGATCATCCATCACCCGGACGTGCGCCGCATGCTCGGCACGATGCGCGCGCTGACCGAAGGCGCACGCGCGCTGGCCTACGTGGCCGCCGCGCACAGCGACATTGCCCACCGCCATTCGGACGAGGCGACGCGAGCCCGTCATCAGGCAATCTACGAGTATCTGGTGCCGGTGGTGAAGGGTTGGAGCACGGAGATGGTGAACGACGTGGCGAGCCTCGGCGTGCAGGTGCACGGCGGGATGGGCTTCATCGAGGAGACGGGTGCAGCGCAGTATTACCGCGATGCCCGTATCCTGGCGATCTACGAAGGCACGACGGCGATCCAGGCGAACGACCTGGTGGGCCGCAAGACGATGCGCGACGGCGGCGCGGTGGCGAAGGCGCTGATCGCGGAGATCGGCGACACGGTGGCGGCGCTGGGCAAGCTGGACGGCGCGGCGGCCGCGTCGGTGAAGGCGCAGCTGGAGAAGGGCGCGAAGGCGCTGTCGTCGGTGGTCGATTACGTGGTGGCGAACGTGAAGCAGGACCCGAACGCGGTGTTCGCGGGCAGCGTGCCGTACCTGAAGCTGGCGGGCGTGGTGCTGTGCGGGTGGCAGATGGGCCGCGCGCTGGTGGCGGCGCACGCGAACCGCGCGAGCGATCCGGCGTTCTTCGATGCGAAGATCGCGATCGCACAATGCTATGCGGAGCACGTGCTGGTGCAGGCGGGCGCATTCGAAGCGTCGATCGTCGGCACGAAGGGCAACGAGGGCGTGCTCGCGTTGACGGAAGACCAGTTCTGACCGGCTGACGGTCGGGACGCAGGAGGAGACAGGATTTTGACCACACAGGACTTGCTCGCGCAGTACGGCCCGCGCGAATCGATGGAATACGACGTCGTGATCGTTGGCGGCGGCCCCGCCGGGCTGTCGGCGGCGATCCGGCTCAAGCAGCTGGCCGCCGAGAAAGGCACCGAGATCGGCGTGTGCGTGCTCGAGAAGGGTTCAGAGATCGGCGCGCACATCCTGTCGGGCGCGGTGATGGACCCGCGCGCGATCACCGAGCTGTTCCCCGACTGGAAGGAACGCGGCGCGCCGCTCGACGTCGAGGTGACGGAAGACCGCTTCCTGTTCCTGTCCGAGAAGAGCGCGGTCACCACACCGAACTGGGCGCTGCCCGCGAACTTCCAGAACCACGGCAACTACGTGATTTCGCTGGGCAACGTCACGCGCTGGCTTGGGGCGCAGGCCGAAGCGCTGGGCGTCGAGATCTTCCCGGGCTTCCCGGCCGCTGAGATCCTGTACAACGACGACGGCTCGGTCAAAGGCGTCGCGACCGGCAACATGGGCGTGGGCAAGGACGGGGAGCCGACCGAGAACTTCCAGCTCGGCATGGAGCTGCACGCGAAGTACACGCTGTTCGCCGAAGGCTGCCGCGGCCACCTCGGCCGCCAGCTGATCTCGAAGTTCAAGCTCGACGCGAACACCGATCCGCAGGCCTACGGGATCGGCATCAAGGAACTGTGGGAGATCGATCCGGCCAAGCACAAGCCGGGCCTCGTGATCCACACGGCCGGCTGGCCGCTGAAGTCGGATACGTATGGCGGCTCGTTCCTGTATCACATGGACAACAACCAGGTCGTGGTCGGCTTCGTGGTCGGCCTCGGCTACACGAACCCGTACCTGTCGCCGTTCGAGGAATTCCAGCGCTACAAGACGCACCCGTCGATCCGCGCGTTCCTGGAAGGCGGCAAGCGCGTGTCGTACGGCGCGCGTGCGATCACCGCGGGCGGGCTGCTGTCGCTGCCGAAGACGGTGTTCCCGGGCGGCGCGCTGATCGGCGACGACGCGGGCTTCCTGAACGCATCGCGGATCAAGGGCAGCCATGCGGCGATCAAGACCGGGATGCTGGCGGCCGACGCGGCATTCGACGCGGTGCAGGCCGGCCGCCAGAGCGACGAGCTCAACGCGTACCCGGATGCCTTCAAGCAATCGTGGCTGTACACGGAGCTGTACCGCGCGCGCAACTTCAAGCAGTGGATGGCCAAGGGGCTGTACCTCGGTACGCTGATGGTCGGGCTCGAGCAGAAGGTGATGGGCGGCAACGTGCCGTGGACGCTGCACCACAAGCATGCGGATCACGAGATGCTGAAGCCGGCGTCGCAATGCCAGCCGATCGAGTATCCGAAGCCGGACGGCAAGCTGACGTTCGATCGTCTGTCGTCGGTGTTCATCTCGAACACGAACCACGAGGAGAACCAGCCGGCGCACCTGACGCTGAAGGACGCGAGCGTGCCGGTGAACGTGAACCTGCGCACGTACGCGGGGCCGGAGGGCCGTTTCTGCCCGGCAGCCGTGTATGAATTCGTGAAGAACGACGACGGCAGCGATCGCCTGGTGATCAACGCGCAGAACTGCGTGCACTGCAAGACCTGCGACATCAAGGACCCGACGCAGAACATCGTGTGGGTCACGCCGGAAGGCGGTGGCGGGCCGAACTACCCGAACATGTAACGCAACGCATCCCCGCGCCTGCGGGCGCGAACGAACCGGAGTGAGACGATGAGCAATGCAGCGAAAGAAGTCGTGGTGGTGAGCGGTGTCCGTACCGCGATCGGTGATTTCGGCGGCAGCCTGAAGGATTTCTCGCCGACCGACCTCGGTGCGAAGGTGGTCGCCGAAGTGCTGTCGCGTGCGAACGTGCCGGGCGACGCGGTCGGGCATGTCGTGTTCGGCCACGTCGTGAACACCGAGCCGAAGGACATGTATCTCGCGCGTGTCGCGGCGATCAACGGCGGCGTGGCGCAGCACACGCCCGCGCTGACCGTGAACCGCCTGTGCGGGTCGGGCCTGCAGGCGATCGTGTCGGCCGCGCAGACGATCATGCTCGGCGACGCCGACATCGCGATCGGCGGCGGCTCGGAAAGCATGAGCCGTGCCCCGTACACGGTGCCGGCCGCGCGCTTCGGCCAGCGTATGGGCGACGGCAAGCTCGTCGACATGATGCTCGGCGCGCTGCACGACCCGTTCCAGACGATCCACATGGGCGTGACGGCAGAGAACGTCGCGGCGAAGTACGGCATTTCGCGCGACGCGCAGGATGCGCTGGCGCTCGAATCGCATCGTCGCGCGGCGCGCGCGATCGCGGAAGGGCGCTTCAAGGATCAGATCCTGCCGATCTCGATCCGCACGAAGAAGGGTGAAGTTGCGTTCGACACCGACGAGCACGTGCGCCTCGAAGCCAGCGCGGATGATTTCACGAAGCTGAAGCCGGTGTTCCAGAAGGAGAACGGCACCGTGACGGCCGGCAACGCGTCGGGCATCAACGATGCGGCCGCGGCCGTGCTGATGATGAGTGCGGACGCTGCCCGCGCGCAGGGCGTGAAGCCGCTCGCCCGCCTCGTCGCGTATGCGCACGCGGGTGTCGATCCGGCGTACATGGGCATCGGCCCGGTGCCGGCCACGCAGAAGGCGCTCGAACGCGCGGGCCTGAAGATCGGCGATCTCGACGTGATCGAGGCGAACGAGGCGTTCGCGGCCCAGGCGTGCGCGGTCACGCAGGAGCTCGGCCTCGATCCGGCGAAGGTCAACCCGAACGGTTCGGGCATCTCGCTCGGCCACCCGATCGGTGCGACCGGCGCGCTGATCACGGTCAAGGCGCTGTACGAACTGAAGCGCATCGGCGGGCGTTACGCGCTCGTGACGATGTGTATCGGCGGCGGCCAGGGGATTGCTGCGATCTTCGAGAACATCTGATAATCGAACGCTCAGCACCCGAACACACAGGAAATTTCATGGCCATCGAAATCGTCGGCGTCGTGGGCGCCGGAACCATGGGCAACGGCATTGCGCAGACCGCCGCCGTTGCGGGTCTCAACGTCGTGATGATCGACGTCAGCGACGCGGCGCTCGAGAAGGGCATCGCGACGCTGAAGGGCAGCCTCGAGCGGCTCGTGTCGAAGGACAAGCTCGACGCCGCCACGCGCGATGCGGCGCTGGCGCGCATCACGACGTCGACCGACTACGCGAAGCTCGCGTCGGCCGATATCGTGATCGAAGCCGCGACCGAGAACGTCGAGCTGAAGGGCCGCATCCTGAAGCAGATCGAGTCCGTCGCGCGGCCGGAAGCGATCATCGCGACCAACACGTCGTCGATCTCGATCACCGCGCTCGCGGCGCCGCTCGCCGATCCGGCGCGCTTCGTCGGCATGCACTTCTTCAACCCGGTGCCGCTGATGCCGCTCGTCGAGATCATCCGCGGGCTGCAGACGAGCGACGCGACCGCGCAGGCGGTGCGCGAGCTGACCGAGCGTTTCGACAAGTCGCCGATCGGCGTGCGCAATTCGCCGGGCTTCGTCGTGAACCGGATTCTCGTGCCGATGATCAACGAGGCGTTCTTCGTGCTGGCGGAAGGCATCGCGTCGGCCGAGGAGATCGACGCCGGGATGAAGCTCGGCGCGAACCACCCGATCGGGCCGCTCGCGCTGGCCGACCTCGTCGGCCTCGACGTGTGCCTCGCGGTGATGGACGTGTTCGTGAAAGACTTCGGCGATCCGAAGTATCGCGCGTGCCCGCTGCTGCGCGAGATGGTGACGGCCGGCAGGCTCGGGCGGAAGACCGGGCGTGGGGTGTACGACTACAGCAAGTAAGCGGCAAGTGTTGCCACTTCGCGCGGCCGCCTTCGGGCGGCCGCGTGCATTGAAAGGCGCGACTACGCGCCCAGCACCGACAGATCCCGCGGCAGCGCACGCTTGAACATCGCGAGAATTTGCTGCGCTGCCTTCGGCGGCAGCGTGATCGCATGGCGCACGGCCGCCGCGATCTGGATCATCATCAGCTCGGCGAATGTGCTCCGTTGCGCATGCGGAATATCGGGCGCCACTTCGCCCAGCGCATCCGCGAACAACCCCGCCAGGAATGCCCCGTCCGCCCGGTCGAGTGCCTGCAATGCGCGGTCGGCCTGCGTGGCCCGCCAGATGTCGCGCATCAGCGGCTCGTCGACGAACATCCGGTAGTAGCTGTCCGTGATGCGGGCGAGCGTGGCGTGCAGGTCGTCGAGTGTCTTCATCGTCGCGAGTTCGCGTCGCACGCAGACGTGGCCCGCTTCGTTGTAGCGCTCCGCGAGCGTGCCGATCACGGCCGCCTTGTCCGGGAAGTACTGGTACAGCGAACCGAACGAGATGCCCGTGCGTTCGACGATGTCGCTCATCCGGAACGCATCGCAGCCTTTCTCGACCATCACCTCCGACGCGCACGCAAGGATGCGCTCGAACCGCTCGCGGCTGCGCTGCTGCGTCGGCACCAGCCGTGCGCGCGCCGGCGCATCCGCCGTGTCCGCTGCCGCTTCGGGCCTGTCGTTCTGCCCCGATTTTCGTCGGCCCATGCCGCCTCCAGAAAAACTTGACGTTGCTAATGCGAGAGTCTATCGTGTTTTTGAAACGCGAGAAATTCTCGCATTTTAGTCAAAGGAGACGGTCATGTCGGCACTTCCCATCCTCATCGTCGGCGGTTCGGGCAAGACGGGCGCCCGCGTCGATGCGCGGCTGCGCGCGCGCGGTATCGCGACCCGCCCCGTGTCGCGCACGTCGGCCGTCCGCTTCGACTGGACGGCGCCCGACACGTGGCCGGCCGCGCTCGACGGCGTATCGGCCGCGTACGTGACCTACCAGCCCGACCTGGCCGTCGAAGGCGCGGTGGACGCGATCGCCGCATTCGCGCGGCTGGCGCGGGAGTACGGTGTCGAGCGCGTGGTGCTGCTGTCCGGGCGCGGCGAGCCCCGCGCGCAGGCAGCCGAGGCCGCGCTGCAGGCGTCGGGCGTGGGGTGGGGCGTGGTGCGCGCGAGCTGGTTCAACCAGAACTTCTCCGAGGGCTACCTGATCGACGGCGTGCTGGCCGGTGAAGTCGCGCTGCCGGCCGGCGCGGTGCGCGAGCCGTTCGTCGACGCGGACGACATCGCCGATGTAGCGGTGGCCGCGCTCACCGATGCGCGGTTCGCGAACCGCGTGATCGAGGTCACGGGGCCGCGTGCGCTGACGTTCGCCGAAGCGGTCGGCGAAATCGCACGGGCGACGGGCCGGCCGGTCGTCTATCGCGAGATTCCGGCCGATGCGTTCGTCGCCGGATTGCGCGAGGCGGGCGTGCCGGAGCCGATTGTCGCGCTGCTCGACGATCTGTTCCGTGTGGTGCTCGACGGGCGCAACAGCGCGGTGACGCACGGGATCGAAGCGACGCTCGGGCGGCCGGCACGCGATTTCGCCGACTATGCGCGCGCGACGGCCGCCACCGGCGTGTGGAGCGCACGATCATGATCGCGTTCGCGACCACCGCCTTGCTGTGGGGCTCGGCCGTCGGCTGCGGGCTGATGGCCGGCGTGTATTTCGCGTTCTCGACGTTCGTGATGACGTCGCTCGGACGGATTGCGCCGCAGGCCGGCGTGGCTGCGATGAATGCGATCAACGTCGACATCGTGCGTTCGCCGTTCATGCCGCTGTTTCTCGTCACGACGCTGATGGCGCTTGCCCTGGTCGTGCTCGCGCTGTTCAATCGCGAGCAGCCGGGCGCGATGGTGGCGGTCGCGGGCGGCGCGCTGTACGTGTTCGGCATGTTCGCGGTGACGATGGCCGTCAACGTGCCGCTCAACGATGCGCTCGCCGCGGCCGATCCGGCGACCGCGCAGGGCGCGGCGCTGTGGACGCGCTACGTGCACGACTGGACGATGTGGAATCACGTGCGCACGGTGGCGTCGGCCGCCGCGTGCGTGTGCTTCATCGCGGGGATTGCCGTGCGCTAGCGGCGCGCGTCATGCGGTGGGGCGCGGCCTGCGCGGGCAACCGGCGTTCGGCGAGTGTGCCGCGCACGAACCCGCCCTACGCATAGAACGCCGACGGCGACACGCCGAAATGCCGCTTGAACATCGCGGAGAACGCGCTCTGGCTGCTGTAGCCGTGATCCATCGCGACGGTCAGCACCTTCTCGCCGTGCGCGAGGCGCTTGAGCGCGAGCAGCAGCCGCGCCTGTTCGCGCCAGCGGCGGAAGCTGAGCCCCGTCTCGCGCCGGAACGCGCGATGCAGCGTGCGGACCGACAGCCCGAGCAGGTCGGCCCATTCGGCGATCGTGCGCAGATCGTCGGGCGCGGCGACGAGCGCGTCGCAGATCGTGCGCAGGCGCAGGTCGTGCGGCCACGGCAGGTACAGCGGCAGCAGCGGCGCGACCGTCACCTCGGCGAGCAGCAGGTGCATCAGGTGGTCGTGGCGCGAGCCCGGCGCATAGTCGAGCGGCACGTCCACGGCGGCGAGGATCAGCTCGCGCAGCAGCGGATGCACTTCCACGACGCAGCTCCGCGCGGGCAGGTGCTCGACCGCGCCCGGCTCGACGAACACCGTGCGCATCTGCACGTCGCCGCTCATCTGCACCGTGTGGTCGAGACCGGCTTCGAGCCACACGCCGCGCGTCGGCGGCACGACCCACGACGCGCCTTCGGACTGCACGTGCATCACGCCCTCGATCGCATAGAGCAGCTGCGCGCGGCGATGCCGGTGCGGCGCGATCGACGTGCCGTGCGCGTACGTCGCCGCCATCGCCGATACGGGCATCGGCGTCGATTCGAATGGCAGGTGAGCGCCGGGCGGGGTGGACTCGAGTGTCCGATTGGCGACAAGTCGTGACATTTTGGCGTGAGACAGGCAGGTGGACGGGCGGGCACGATGGCGTTCCCATCCACGCCAACCCCCTGCCAGGATAGTAATCCGTCGAATGCGATGAACAAGTCTCCTTTTCTGTTTCCCTTCTGCGCGATCGCGCTGTGGGCCGGCAACGTGGTCGTGTCGAAGCTGTCGGCGTCGACGATCGACCCGTCGGCGATCACCTTCTATCGGCTGCTGCTCGCCGTCGCGCTGATGAGCGTGTTCACGCTGCGCCCCGCGTGGCGCAATCGCGCGGCGCTCGTCGCGCACCTGCCGCAGCTCGCGGTGCTCGGCTTTCTCGCGATGGCGCTGTTCCAGAGCCTGTCCTACGAGGCCGCGAAAACGACCAGCGCGACCAACATGGCGATCATCACGGCGCTCGTGCCGCTGATGACGATGGCGCTCAGCTCGCTGCTGCTCGGCGATCCGCCCAGCGTGGGCATGATCGGCGGCGGGGTGCTGTCGCTCGCGGGCGTCGTCTACCTGATTGCGGAAGGGCACCCGACGACGATCGCCGCGCGCGGCGTGCATACGGGCGACCTGCTGATGCTGGCCGCGTCGGCGGCCTATGCGCTGTATGGCGTATTGCTGAAGCGCTGGCGCATCGGTGCGCTGCCGGCGTGGCAGTCGACCTACGTGCAGGCGCTCGCCGCGCTCGTGTTCATGGTGCCGATGCTGCTGCGCTTGCCCGCGCAGGCGGCGTGGCCGACGCGTGCGAGCGTGCCGTTGATCCTGTACGCCGGCGGGCTGGCGTCGGTGGTGCTGCCGTATCTGTGGATGCAAGGCGTGCGGCTGCTCGGCCCGAGCCGTTGCGCGATGTTCATGAACCTGCTGCCGGTGATGACGGCCGGCGGCGCGATCGTGCTGCTCGGCGAATCGCTGAAGCTGTATCACCTGATCGGCGGCGGCGTGGCGCTCGTCGGCGTGGCGATCGCGCAGCGGTTTCCGTTCCAGGCGAGCGCGTCGCAAGGGGTGCGGCAATGAGCGGCGATCGCGACATGCAGAACCTGATGGCCGCGCTGCCGGACGCGCGTGCTTCCGTCGATGCGACGGCGCTCGCGCATCAGCTCGAACGGATCGCAGCCGCGCTCGAAGCGCTGGCGGGCACCGGCCAGCCGGCGCCCGTCGATTTCGACGCGGCCGTTGCATTCCGCTGGCGCGGCTTCGACGGCGGGCCGCGAGCGGCGCCGCTCGAACCGGTCGCGGCGCCCGCGCTCATCGCGTTCGATGCGATGCGCAACGTCGAGCGACAGGTGGCGATCGTCGAACGGAACACGCGGCAGTTCGTGCGCGGGTTCGCGGCCAATCACGTGCTGTTGACCGGCGCGCGCGGCACCGGGAAGTCGTCGATCCTGAAGGCGTGCCTGCAGGCGTTCGCGCCGCACGGGCTGCGGTTGATCGAGGTCGGCAAGGAACGGTTGAGCGATTTGCCGGCGATCGTCGAGCTGGTGCGGGCGCGGCCGGAACGATACATCGTGTTCTGCGACGACCTGTCGTTCGAGGCGGGCGAGACCGGCTACAAGGAACTGAAGACGGTGCTCGACGGCTCGGTCGCGAGCGACCTGTCGAACGTGCTCGTGTACGCGACGTCGAATCGCCGCCACCTGATGCCCGAGCAGGCGAGCGACAACGCGAACGTATCGCGTGCGGAGAACGGCGAGCTGCATCCGGGTGACGCGGTGGAGGAGAAAATTTCGTTATCCGAGCGATTCGGGATCTGGGTGACGTTCTACGGGTTCACGCAGGACGCGTATCTGGCTGTTGTCGACAGCCGGCTGGGCGAAGCCGGCTTCGATGCGGAGCAGATTCGCGCGGCGCGCGAACCAGCGCTGCAGTGGGCGCTGGAACGCGGTGCGCGGTCGGGCCGGATTGCCGTGCAGTTCGTGCGGGATTACATCGGGCGGATGGCGGACGAAGGTGACGCGGATGAAAGCGCCCGCGCATTGCGAGCGGGCTGATGCCGCGCGTTGATCAGTCGACTTCCCCTTTTCGGCTTCCCGTTTGTACGATCGTGCCGTGGGCAGGCGACATCGTCGGATCCGCGCGCCCGGTGCTTGCCGCGGGCCCGAAGCGCGTCTCCCAGCCGCCGCCGAGCGCCTTGCACAGCGTGACGAGATGCATCGCCGCGTCGGCCTCGCTGGTCTCCTGCTGGCCTTGCGCGTCGAACAATTGCCGCTGGGCGTTGAGTACGTCGAGATAGTCGGCCGCACCGGACCGGTATTGTTGCTGCGCAATCGCGAGCGCGCGCTGGTTCAGCGTCACGATCGCGACGAGTCGATCGTGGCGCTGCTGTTCGGCGTGATAGACCACCAGCGCATCGTCGACCTCGCGCCATGCTTCGAGCACGGTGCGCTGATAGACGATCGCGGCTTCCTGCTGCTGTGCCCGGCGCAGGTTCAACATGCCCGTCAGGCGCCCGCCCTCGAAGATCGGCAGCGAGATCGACGGCCCGATCACGAACTGACCCGACGCCCAACTGGCGAGACTCGACAGCTGGAGGCTCTGGAAACCGGCGCTGCCGTTCAGCGTGATGCGCGGATAAAAGTCGGCCTGCGCGACGCCGATGGCGGCGGTCGCCGCGTGCAGCTGCGCCTCGGCCTGACGAATGTCGGGCCGGCGTCGTGCGAGTTCGGACGGAAAGCCGATCGGCACGCTTGCCGGAAGCCCGGGCACCGCATGCGGTGCGTCGAGGATCGGGGCCAGCGCGCCGGGCGGTTGCGCGAGCAGCACGCCGATGGCATTGGCGCGCGTTTCTCGGCGCGATTCCAGCATCGGCAGCCGGCTTTCGATCGAGGCCACCTGCGCGGCCGCGTTGGCCACGTCGAGATCGGTCGTCACACCGTCCGTGCGGCGAATGCGCACGAGTTTCTCCAGGTCACGCGCGATGGCGAGGTTGTGCCGGGCGATCCGCAACTGGGCCTGTGCGTCGCGCAGTTCGAGGTAGTCGCGTGCGAGTTCCGCGCGGGCCGACAGCAAGACCGCGTTGCGCGCTTCGTACGAGGCCTGGGTCAGCGCATCGGCCGCTTCGACGCCGCGCCGCACGCGCCCCCAGAGGTCGAGTTCCCACGACGCATCGAAGCCGGCCTGGTAGAGGTTATAGGCAGGCGAGCCCGACGAGCCGGGCGCGGCGGCCACGCCGAACGGCGTATCGCCCGAGGCCGACTGCGTGGGCGGCGCGCTCGGCGTGACGCCGAGCAGCGACAGGATGCCGTTCTCGCTGCCGCGCTCGCGGTCGTACGACCCGGCCGCGGCGAGCGTGGGCAGCTCGGCCGCGCCGGCGACGCGCCGTTCGGCCCGGCTCTGCCGCAGCCGTGCCGACGCGGCCGCGACGTCGAGATTGGCGTCGGCCAGGCGCTGTTCGAGCGTATTCAGCACGGGGTCGTCGAACAGGGTCCACCAGTCGGCGTTGAAGGCGGCCTCGACGGGCTGGCTGGGCGCTTGCAGGGTTTGCGTGCGTGCGAACACGGGCGGCACTGTGCTGGCCGGCGCCTCGAAGTTCGGCCCCATGGTGCAGGCCGTCAGCGCGGCGCCGGCGATGAGCGCAAGCGTCGCCGCGCGCAGGATCCGAATCGGGTTCATCGTTGTGCCTCCTGCTGGGTCGCGGCCTCGCGATGCGCGCCGGTGTCGACGCTCGCTTCGACGGACAGGCCCACGCTCAGCGCGGCGGCCTGCTCGTGCGGCCCGTCGATGGCGATCTTGACCGGCACGCGCTGGACGACCTTCGTGAAATTGCCGGTGGCGTTGTCGGGGGCGATCGGCGCGAAGCTCACGCCGGTGGCCGGCGCGAGGCTCGCGACATGGCCCGTGATGCTGACGCCCGGCAGGCTGTCGACGCGGATGCGCACGCGGTCGCCCGGATGCATCGCGCCGATCTGGTTTTCCTGGAAATTCGCGATCACGTAAGCGTCGGCGAGCGGCACGATCGCGAGCAGCGGCGCGCCGGGCGTGACGAAGGCGCCGACCCGTGCGGTGCGCCGGCCCACCTTGCCGTCGACGGGCGCGCGGACTTCCGTGTAGGACAGGTTCAGCTTCGCCTGGTCGAGCGCGGCCTCGGCGCGGGCCAGTGCGCCGTTTGCCTGGTCGCGCCGGGCGCGCAGCACGGCAAGGTTCTGGCTGATCGACGCCAGCGCGGCCGCGTCGCCGGCACGTTTCGCCAACTGCCCGGCCAGCGTGCTGGCCGCGCGTTGCTGTTCCTGCGCGGTGCCCGCGCCGTTGTCGGCCAGGTCGCGGTAGCGGGCGTCGTTGGCCTGCGCGAATTGCACGGCCGCGTCGTCGGCGCGCAGTGCGGCGCGCGCCTGGTCGACGAGCGCCGGCTGGCGGGCGATCTCGGCGTCGTCGTTGGCCACCGCCGCACGGGCGGCTTCCACGTCGGCCTGCGCGCTCGTCAGCGCGGCACGAAAGTCGCGGTCGTCGATGCGCAGCAGCAACTGGCCGGCCCGTACAGGCTGGTTGTCGTCGACGAGGACTTCGACGAGCGGCCCGGCGACGCGCGGTGCGACGAGGGTGAAGTCGGCCGCGACGTACGCGTCGTCGGTCGTTTCGGTATGCGAATCGATGAGGCGGTGCGTACCGGCGCAGGCCGCGACGCCGACGGCGATCACGAGCGCGGCGGCGGCAAGCGCCTTGTGCTTGGGGGGGATGGCGGATGACATGGCGATCGTCTCTCAGTGCGAGGAAGGAGGTTGCGGGGCCCACGGTGGTGCGATCCGCACCGGCAGCAGCGGCACGAGCAGCAGCAGGGCGAACGCGACACAGGCGGCCAGCCGGTACAGGTCGGCCGAGGCCAGCACCAGCGCCTGCTCGTGCAGCCGGTGCGCGAGCGGAGCGAGGCCGGTTGCGTTGTCGAGCACGGCCCCGGCGCTCAACTGCGCCCGGTTGCCGAGCTGGTCCGCCAGCTGGTTCGAGTGCAGGTGTTCGCGGGCCGTGCCCCATGTTTCGAGCAGGCCGGTGGCCAGCGCGGCCGAAAAGGTTTTCAGGGAATTGAACATCGCCGACGCGAACGGCCCTTCGGCGGGCGGCAGGCCGGTGGTGACGCCCATCAGGATCGGCAGGATCAACATCGGTTGCGCGACGATCTGGAGCGACTGGAGCCAGTAGAAGTCGTCGCGGATCCACTCGGCCGTGATCCGGCTGCCTGCGACGCAGGTGAGCGCCATCAGCAGGCAGCCGGTGGCCAGCACCCAGCGCGAATCGACCCACCGCAGGTTCAGGAGCGCAGCCGTCAGCGGCAGGCTGAGCAGCAGCGGCACGGCAACCAGCAGCGACAGCGGCGCGGTCTGCAGCGGCCGGTAGCCGTGCACGCCGGCGAGATGGTGGCCCGGTATCGCGGCCACCGCGGTCAGCAGCGTCACCGCGCCGGCCAGCGTGAGCAGTCCGTGCGTGAAGTTGCGGCGCGCGAGCAGTTGCAGCCGGAAGAACGGCAGCGGATGAAACCATTCGTTGACGAGGAAGGCGGCGAGCAGGATCAGGCCGCCTGCCGTGAGTGCGCGGATCGTCGCCGACTCGAAGCCGTCGAGCCGGTCGGCCTGCAGCAGCGCGACGACGAGCATCGCCACGGCGGGGAATCCGGTCAGGAATCCGGACCAGTTGAACGCGCGTAACCGTTCGGGTTTCGGTGTATCGGCGGGCAGGCCGTAGCCGATCGCCACGCAGCACGCGATGCCGAGCGGCACGATTTGCCAGAACACCATGCGCCAGTCGGCGAACTCGGTCCACAGCGCGGCGAGCGGGGTGCCGAGCGCAGGCCCGAAGGTCGCGGTCATCGCATAGCCTGCGAGCCCGTACAGCTTCGCCTTCGGCGGCAGGTAGCGCAGCGCCGCGATGATGAGCATCGGCGGCAGGCAGCCGCCCGCGATGCCCTGCAGCACGCGCAGCACGGTCAGCGCGGCGAAGCCCGGCGCGAACGGGCACAGCACGCCGAGTATCAGCGTCGCCAGCACCGCGCCGATCGTGAAGCGCTTCAGCGTGAAGGTGACGCCGAACCACGGCGCGAACACCATGGTCGCGACGTTGGCCGCCTCGAACAGCGCGGTCAGCCAGGTGCCGTCGTCATGGCCGATGGAGAACGCGCCACGGATGTCGGCCATCGCGGCGGCGGTGACCTGTTCGTTGAGGATGGCCAGCAAGGACGCGAGCAGCATGCCGGCGAGGCCGGTCGCGAGGCGAGGCGTCAGGGTGGGCGGCGTGGCGGCGCCGGCGTGCGGCGCAGGCGGCGCGGCGATGACCGGCAAGGAAACGGTATTCATGATGTCGAGTGTTTCGAATGGGTTCGGATTGCGCGGGGTCTGGCGGGCGGCGATCACGAAATCGCCACCGTGAAAGCACGATACATCCTTCAGGATTTGCCGATAATTGGTCTGATTCGGGAATCATCCTCTCGGAAATCGGGAGGGGAATCGCGTAAAAAAACGCCGACGGATTCCCGTACGGCGTGTGTGTCTCTCGATGAAGAAAAGCAGCCGGATAGATGCCGGGGCGTGGCGAAACGGGCGGCCCGGTGCCGCGAGTCAGAGTTCGCTGACGATGCTGGCGATGAACGCGACGATGGCTGTTTCGTCGCGGGCAACGAAGCGCCACTGACCGATCGTCGTCGCCACGATCAAGCCGGCCTCGCACAGCACGGCGACGTGCGCCGACACGGTCGATTGCGACAACCCGCTGCGTGCCACGATCGACGAAAGCGGCACGCCGTGCGGCGAGCGGAGGCGCGCGGTGTCCGCCAGCCATGCATCGGGCGCCTTCAGCCAGCGCAGCACATTCCGCCGAAACGGATGCGCCAGCGCCTTGTGAGCGAGATCGACGTCGATCATGGCGCGCTCCGGCTCAGCGCCGTTCCCCGCAGCGATGTACGAGCGCGGCGGCGAGCCCGGCCGCGATACCGAACACGACCACGCCATGCCAGCCGAACCGGGCCATCAGCGCACCGCTGACGGTTGCACCGAGCGCGCCGCCGACGAAGGTCGTGGTCATGTAGAGGCTGTTGATGCGGCCCTGTGCTTTCGGATCGGCGGCGAACGCACGCGTCTGGTTCGCGACCAGGCCGGCCTGTACGCCGATGTCGAGCACCACCACGCCGATCACGAGCAGGGCGAGCGAGCTGCCGGCGCCGGCGAGGATCAGGTAGGACACCGTCACGATCGCGATGCCCAGGCCGATCACGCGGCGCGTGCCGATCCGGTCCGACGCCCGGCCGCCGATCGTGGCGGCCAGCGCGCCTGCCGCGCCGATGAGGCCGAAGCCGCCGGCCCACGCGCTGCCGAGATGCCACGGGCCGTCGGCGAGCAGCGCCGCGAGATTGACCCAGAACGCATTGAACGCGGCCCACAGCAGCGCCTGCACGACCATCGATTCGCGGATTGGGCGATGCGCGCGCGCCAGCGTCCACAGCGACGCGAGGAGCCGGCCATACGACAGCGTGGTGCTCGGCACGCCGCGCGGCAGCAGCCACGCGGCGGCGATCCCCACCGGCACCATCGCGACGGCTTCGACCGCATACACCGCGCGCCAGCCGGCGTGCGCGGCGATCAGGCCGCTGACCGCGCGGCCGAGCAGGATGCCGACCATGATGCCGGTGACGACCGTACCGACGTTGCGCCCGCGTTCATCGGGGGCGGACATCACGGCCGCGAACGGCACCAGTTGCTGCGGCACGCAGCTGACCACGCCGAGCGAGAACGCGGCGCCGATCAGCGCCCAGACGCCCGGCGCCAGCGCGGACGCCGCCGCGAACGCGAAGGCGAGCACGATCTGGCCCAGCACCAGCTTGCGCCGGTCGTAGCGATCACCGAGCGGCAGCAGCAGCGCCAGCCCGGTCGCGAAGCCGAGCAGCGCCGCGCCGGCCACGAGGTCGGCCGTCGCCGGGGCGACATGCAGGTCTTGCGCGATCAGCGGCAGGATCGGCTGCGTGCAATAGATGTTGGTCACGACCGCGCCGGCGATGGCGGCCATCGCGACGATCTTGCCGCGCGACGCGGTGGCGGGCGGCGTGGCGGCAGGCGGCGCGATGGGCGGCATGCCCGACGCGCCAGGGAATTCGTTCATGGCAGGCTCCTTTTTCATGGCGATCGGCCGCCGCAGACAACGGAATCGGCCGGCGACGACGCGGTGAAAGAAGCGTACTGCCTTGCACTGGTAAAGATAATCCACCAGAATCTGGAATCATCTTTCCGAAATTCGAGAGGCAATATGAATCGTCTCGAATCGATGTCCATGCTGGTCGCGGTCATCGATGCCGGCAGCATGTCGGCCGCCGCGCGCCAGCTCGGCGTTCCGCTGGCGACCGTGAGCCGCAAGATCGCGGATCTCGAGGCCTACCTGAATACGCGGCTGTTGCATCGCACGACGCGGCAACTGTCGCTGACCGAGGCCGGCGAATCGTATGTCGCCGGTTGCCGCCGCATCCTCGACGACATCGCGGAAACCGAACGTGCCGCCACCGGCGAATATGCGGCGCCGCGCGGCGAGCTGATCGTCACCGCGCCGATCGTGTTCGGGCGTCTGCATATCGTGCCGGTGCTGGCCGCGTTCCTCGCCCACTATCCCGAGATCGACGTGCGGCTGGTGCTGACCGATCGCGTCACGCATCTGATGGAAGAGCAGATCGACGTCGCGCTGCGGATCGGCGAGTTGCCCGACAGCAGCTTCATGGCGACCCGCGTCGGCAGCGTGCGCCGCGTGATCTGCGCAAGCCCGGCGTATCTGGCGGCGCATGGCACACCCGCCGAACCGGCCGATCTGGCGCGGCATCAATGCATCACGTTCGAGGTGCTGGCGTCTCGGCGCGCGTGGGTGTTCGACGGCGAGAAGGGCGAGCTGACGGTGCCCGTGCATTCGCGCTTCGCGGTCAATACGGCCGAGGCGGCCATTGATGCCGCGGTACTCGGTGTCGGGTTGATTCGCGTGCTGTCGTATCAGGTTGCGCAGGCGCTGCGCGATCGCACGCTGGACGTGGTGCTCGACGCGTTCGAATCGCAGCCGTTGCCGGTCAGCCTGGTGCACAAGGGGCAGGCGCCGATGCCGCTGAAGCTGCGCGCGTTTCTCGATTTCGTGGCGCCGCGGCTGCGTGAACGGATCGCGGGGGTGGGGGCGGGTGGTTGAACGAGCGGAGCATGCTGTCCGTGCATGTCGAACGCGCGTCGAGCGGCATCATCGGATGGCACGTCGGCGTGATCGAAGCGATCGACAGGCGGGCGCGGCGCGCCGCCGGCAGCGGTCAGCGCAGCAGACGTACGCGCTTGACCACGTCGATCTCTTCATCGCGCCCCGGGCCTGCCACGCGATCGTTGTTGATTTCAGTCGCGTAGCGGAGACTGACCCGTCGCCCCACCAGTGCCTTCTTCAACTTCATCGCGTCACCGTTCTCGACGAACCAGTCGGCGCCGCACATCTGGACGCAATACACATCGATGCGACGTCCGCTCTCGGTGCGGACCACGATACTCAGATCGTCGATACCGCCTCCATCCGTGAGGACGCCTGTTAGTTCAGTCGGTTTCGTCGAAGGCGCCGCCGCAGCGATCGACGGTAATACGGCAGCCAGAGCGATGCCCGCTGCAAAGAGACGCGCGATGATCTTCATGAAACCTGCTTTCCAGCCCGACCACAGATCCGCATGCGTGTCGCCGGCGTGAACGGGGCCGGACGCAGCAATCCACATCAGGAGAATGGGCTGGCGTTTCATTGGTATCCGATGGGTCTGCATGGCGTTGAACAGGGTGCGCGCGCATCTTGCTGCCGGCATTGCGTCCTTCCGCAGAACGGTAAAGGCAGTGTCAGTCCGATTTGCCCTGATGCGCATCGAATTGCGCTCGATTGAACAGCTCGAAGTACAGTACGTCGTTCCATTCAAGACCCAGCGGATGTTCAGTTTCGCCGGTGCGCGTGCTGTCGCAGTTGTCGTCGAAACGCAGGCCGAAAAAGGCATCGAGCGGCGCGGGGTGCCGTTCGGCCGCGGCGCGCTGCAGCACGCGAGCCGCCTCCGCGGTGTCGCCCGGCAACGCTTCGTAGGCCGCACCCACGCGACGGCAGCGGCCGATCTCGGCGTCGACGAGCCCGCGCAACGCATCCGGATCGCTTTCGGACATCACGTCGAGTTCGACGGTTTCGAGCAGCAGGTACTGGTCGCGATGCTGCTCGAGAAATGCGAGGGTCTCGTCCAGCCAGTCGGGCAGATGGTCGAGTGCGGCGGGTGCCGCCGGTATCGACGCGGGTGCGGGTCTGGACGCCGCCGGGGCCGGTGCCAGGCCCGCCCAGCGCCGCATCCGGTCCATGAGCGTCGATTTCCCCGGGGTTTCCGGCGGCGGAGCGGCCGGCGTCGGCACCGCGTGCGATTCGATCAGCACCCTCACGATCGCGACGAAACGCCTGACACGCTCGAATCCGGGTGCGAACGGGCTGCTGATTGCATGAAGCGGCACTTTCGTGCCGTCGAGTCCATCCGAGATCAGCGAAGCGCAGGGCTGCGGATCGCACGACATCAGTAACCGATACATGAATGGCACGTCGTACGCCCATTCCGACAGCCCCGATATCGTGTCGGGACGATCTTCATACGAGGTCGGCCGGTTGCCGAGGCTATAAAGATAGGATCGATTGGCCATGCTGGCTCCCTGTCGACGAGAAGATGGTCCGATGCGGCGTGCGTGTGTCCTGCGCTAGCGATCGTCCGCGGTGGCGCGCGGATAACCGATCTCCACGAGATCGTCGTGGAGGGACGCGAAATCACATGAGGGGGCCGCACGCGAATCGGCGCGCGGGAGCGCCAAGCGTACCATCGCGGCCGCGTCCGTGAATCCGTCGCCGGCCGGGGCGTCACTCAATATGCCGCCGCGCCACCTCCCTGATCCGTCACGATCGCCACCCCCGAACTCGTGCCGAGCCGCGTCGCGCCGGCCTCGATCATCGCCAGCGCGGCCGCGCGGTCGCGCACACCGCCCGACGCCTTCACGCCGAGCACGGGGCCGACCGTGCGGCGCATCAGCGCCACATCCGCGAGCGTCGCGCCGCCGTGGCCGAACCCGGTCGATGTCTTCACGAACGCGACGCCGAGATCGCGGCACATCTCGCATACGCGCACCTTCTCGTCGTCGGTCAGCAGCCCCGTTTCGAGGATCACCTTGAGCGGCACCGCGCCGCATGCCTGATGCACGGCCTCGATGTCGGCCTTCACGTCGTCGGCGCGGCCGCTCTTCAGCGCGCCGATGTTGATCACCATGTCGATCTCGCCGGCGCCCGCCGCGATCGCGGCGGTGGCTTCGAATGCCTTGGCGGCCGACAGCCCGGCGCCGAGCGGAAAGCCGACCACCGCGCAGACGAGCACGCCGGTATCGGCCAGCTCGCGCGCGGCGAGCGGCACGTTCGCCGAATTCACGCAGACCGAGTAAAAGCGATGCTCGGCCGCCTGGCGGCAGAGTTCGCGGATCTGCGCGTCGCTCGCGTCGGGCGCGAGCAGCGTGTGATCGATGGTTTGAGCGAGTTGGGCGTTGGAAAGCGGCATGTTTCAGGACTCCACGGAGCGTGTGCCGGGAGGGCACACGTAAAGTTGATGTTTTCACATCGGTTTGTTACAAATACGACATTCCGGCCGGGCCCGCGCGCCCGGCACGACGAGCGACGGATGCGGCGGGCACGCAGGATACTGGCATGGAAACGAAGAAAGGCGAACGGATCAAGACATTGATGAACGTGCTGCAAGGGCAGAACGCGATTCATCTGAAGGAAGTGGCCGAGCTGTTCGGTGTATCCGAGATGACGATCCGCCGCGATCTCGCGGACAACCCGCACGGCCTGAGCCTGATCGGCGGCTACGTGACGCGCCACTTCGCCGCGCAGCGCAGCGACATCGGCGAGTACGTGGTCAGCACCGAGAACGACCGGCAGACCGAGGAGAAGCGCCGCATCGGCAAGCTGGCCGCGCAGTTCGTGACGACCGGCGACACGATCTTCGTCGACTGCGGCTCGACCACGCCGTTCGTCGTCGACTTCATTCCGGACGACCTCGAATTCACTGCGGTCTGCAATTCGCTGAACGTGTTCGCGAAGCTGCAGCAGAAGCCGCATTGCAGCGTGATCCTGTGCGGCGGCGCGTACCACCGCAAGAACATGGTGTTCGAGTCGGTGGCCGAGGCGGGCATCCTCGACACCGTGCGCGTGTCGAAGGCGTTCATCTCCGCCGCCGGCGTGAGCGACCGATGTGGCGTCACGTGCTTCAACTTCCACGAAGTCGACGCGAAGAAGAAGGTGATGGCGCGTGCGCAGAACCGCTTCCTGCTCGTCGACCACACGAAGTTCGACGAAGTGCGCGCGGCGTACTTCGCCGAACTGACCGACTTCAACTACGTGATCTCGGACGGGCAACTGAGCCGCCGCTACGAGACGGCGATTCGCGAACACGGGATCGCGCTCGTGACCTGACACCGCGCGGCCGCGCATCGCTTCACGCACGGCGGGCTTCCGCCGCGCTCAGGTAGCCGGTGACGACTTCGAAGCGGCGCGTCGCACCCGGCGCGAGCGCCGCCACATGGCCCTTCCGGCGTTCGGCTTCATACCCCTCCGGCTCGCAGGTCGACGGCAGCGCGAACGCGGCGACCTGCTGGTCCGCGTTGTGCAGGATCCAGCGCGTCGCATGCGGGAATTGCTCCGGGCGGTATGCGGTATGGAACGCGCCGCCGTCCGGATGTTCGAGCAGGAAATGCGCGACGCCCTCTGCATCCGTTTCCGCGCCGTTCATGAAGAACACGATCTCCGGGTCGTACAGCGCCGGCGCATCGAGCGTGTGAAGCCGTTCCGGCTCGCGCGCGAGCGTGGCCGTGTAGTCGCGCCATGCTGCGGTCGGCCTGACGTGCGCGGGCACGCTGTCGCGCAACCGCAACCCGCCCGGAGGCAACGCCTGCACGAAGCGACCGCCCGGCACGTACGCATAGTTCAGGTGCGCCATGTACATCAGGTCCATCGGCGTGCCGCCAAGATTCGTCACCTCCATCGCGATCGTCATCTGCGCGTCGTGCTCGGCGAGCCGTACCGACGGGCGTGCCAGGTAGTGGCTGCCGAAACCCTGCACGTATTCGTATTCGCCGGTCACTTCGACGAACGCGCCACGCGCATCCGCGCCGACGACGACGCTCGCGCGATCCATCGGCGCGCACGGCATCTCGCCGTGCAGCGCATGCGTGTCGTCCGGCCCCGGGCAGCCGTTGCGCAGCAGCCCGCTGTGGAACATGAAGCAGCCGTAGGTATCGATGATCGACGCCGCACGCTTCGGCTGCCGGAACATGTGCTTCATCGTCAGGTCGCGGCCGTCGAACGCGGCGGCCCAGATCATCTGGCCGAGATACGGCAGCACGACGAGGTGGCCGCGACGGTTCTCGAGCGTCAGCGCCTCGACGCCGGACGGATACGCGAACGCGGTGACGGTGAGCCCGTCGGTGCGATACAGCGTGCGCGGCGTGTCGCGGAAGTCGTCGCGGCGCAGTTCGATTTCGCCTCGCATGCTCAGGCCCCCGACGTGTTGCGCGGGGCGGCGTAGCGCGCGGGCGCGTGGCCGTCGGCGGCTGCGTCGGGCGTCGCGGCCGGCAGGTGGCGCAGGCAATAGAAGCCGTAGTAGACGATCACGACGAAGCACGCGAGCGGCACGACGAACGCGAGCTGCATGTTGCCGCCCGTGTGATCGGAGATCAGCCCCTGGATCAGCGGCACGGCCGCGCCGCCGACGATGCTCATCACGAGGATCGAGCCGCCGTATTCGGTGTCCTTGCCGAGCCCGTCGATCGTGAGGCCGTAGATCGTCGGCCAGCACGGGCCGAGGAACACGCTCACGCCCACGGCCGCATAGACGGCGGTGATGTTGTGCACGCTGATCGTGTACGCGAGCAGCGCGATGCACAGGATGCCGTAGACGATCAGCACCTTGGCGGGGCCGACGCGCTTCATCACGAGCGTGGCGACGAGCTTGCCGACGAAGAAGGCGAAGAACGTCGCGAGCAGGTAGTGCGACGCGCCGCGCTCGGTGAGGCCGCCGATCTGCATCGCGAGCCGGATCGTGAAGCTCCACACGCCGACCTGCGCGCCGACATACAGGAACTGCGCAACGACACCCGCGACGAAGCGCCGGTTGCCGAACAGGCGCGCGAGCGTGCCGCGCGCATCGATCCTGTGCGTGGCCACGCTCGGGCCGTTGCCCTTGCAGGCCGGGTAGGGTGTGAGCGCGAACACGATGAACACGGCCACGAGCACGACGATCAGCCACTTGTACGGCTCGAGCGTGGCCTGGATCATCGCGAGCTGGTGCACGTGGGCTTCGGCGGCCGACATCGCGGCGAGCTGCGCATGCGACGCATCGCCTTCCTTGAAGATCAGGAAGCTGCCCATGTACACGCCGGCCATCGCGCCGAACGGATAGAACGTCTGCGAGATGTTCAGCCGCCGCGTGCTGGTTGCGCGCGGGCCCATCAGCGTCGAATACGAGTTCGATGCGGTTTCGAGGAACGACAGGCCGGCCGCGATCACGAACAGCGCGACGAGGAACATCCCGTACTTCGCCATCGACGCGGCCGGGAAGAACAGCAGGCAGCCGGTCGTGTAGAGCAGCAGGCCGACCAGGATCGTCGTCTTGTAGCTGAACTTTTTCACGACGGTCGCGGCCGGAATCGCGAGGAAGAAGTAGCCGAGATAGAACGCGGACTGCACGAATGCCGATTCGAAATCGGACAGGAAGAACGACTTCTTGAATTGCGCGATCAGCACGTCGTTCAGGTTCGCGGCGGTGCCCCACAGCGCGAACAGGCAGCACAGCAGCGTGAACGCGAAGAGCGGCGTGCGGTTCAGGTAATAGCCGTCGGGGGTGTGTTCGATCCTGGCTCGGCTCATGGGTGTCTCCTTCCCAATTGTCTCGTCGATGAAGGCGCCGGTCAGAAGCCGGCGTCGCGGAGGAAGCGTTCGAACGTCGCGGTGTCGGCGTACGACTTCTGCGTGCCGAGGCCCGTGACCGAATGGGCGGCATACGCGGACGCATAACGCATCGCGTCGAGTGCGTCGCCGGACGCGGCGTAGCAGCGCGCGAAGCAGCCGATGTACGCATCGCCGGCGCCCGTCGTGTCGCGTGCGTCGACCGGCACGCCCGGCACATGCCGCACGCCGTCGCGGGAGACCAGCAGCGAACCGTTGCTGCCGAGCGTGACGAGCACGTGCTTGAGCCCGCGCGCGACCAGCGCTTCGGCGGCGCGCGCCGCGGTGTCGCGCGAATCGACCGGCATGCCCGACACGATCGCGAGCTCGGTTTCGTTCGGCACGAAGAATTCGACGGTGCGGATCCGCTCGAAATCGAGATCGGCCACTGCGGGCGCGGGGTTCAGCAGCACCGGAATGCCGTGGCGCGCGCCGAATTCGATCGCGTGATAGACGGTGTCGAGCTCGATTTCGAGCTGCAGCACGATCAGCGCGCATTCGGCGAGCTGCGGCGCGGCCGCGTCGATGTCGGCCGGCGTCAGGTGGCGGTTCGCGCCCTTGACGATCAGGATGCTGTTGCTCGAATCGGGTTCGACGAAGATCGGCGCGACGCCGCTCGGCACGCCGGCGACCTTGCGCACGTGCGTGGTGTCGATGCCTTCGCGCGCGAAGTTGCGGATCGTGTTGTCGGCGAAGACGTCGTCGCCGACCTTCGTGACCATCACGACGCGCGCGCCGAGGCGGGCGGCCGCGACGGCCTGGTTCGCCCCCTTGCCGCCGCAGCCGAGCTCGAAGTTCGGCGCTTCGAGCGTTTCGCCCCGGGCGGGCATGCGTGCGACATAGGTCACGAGGTCGACCATGTTGCTGCCGATGACGGCGATTGTCTCCATCTGCGTCTCTTCCTTGGTATGGGTGCGCCGCGCGTGGTTGGCGGCGGCGTGCGACAGGTGGTAATAAAATCACATTAAATGTGAGAATGCAATCTTATGATGTTAATGGGGTCACTTTGTGTCAGGGGCGCGGCCGCATCCGTGTGTGCTCTTTATGCGGCTGGATGCAAGCCCTGAGCCGACCGGGCCGGCCCGTGACGGAACGGCTCGACGAGGCGGCGCTTGGCACGCTCAGCCCCGCTCAAGGGGGCGGCGTGCGGGCATGAAGGGACCCGAACGGACGCGGAAAGGGATTGCCTCGCCGTGCCGGGCGGCGGCCTGGTGTCGACGGTGGTGCACTGGCTTCGTCAGGACCCGCGCGCGAAAATCCGGACGCGATGGCCACGCGAATGGCCGGCACGTCGGCGACGATCCTCGACGCGTTCGATTCGACGTGCGGGTTCGCGCAGGCCGGTTTCAAATAACGGCAGCAGCGGCTCGGGAAGATGCCTTCACCTTCGTTTGCGTACGCGTTCGCGACGTGTGCGACGTGCGGACATCGCCGTCCAGGTCGTCCTCAGTTCTCGGCATCCGTACCGCGCCCGCGTGCGTCGGGCTACTCGCCCCGGAATACCTATCGGCGCCGCCAATTGGGTTTCGGGGGGCGCCACCGCACGCCACGCTTACCCCCCGATTACAGTTTTGTCATCAACCCCGTTCCCGCTTGCACCGTCCAGTGCGCCGTCGGCGTTTCCCGGTAACATCGCCGCATGTCACCACGACCGCGACGGAACCGCCATGCGCATCCTGATAGTTGAAGACGAGCCGAAGACGGGCGCCTACCTGAAGAAGGGTCTCGAGGAATCGGGGTTCAGCGTCGATCTCGCGAAGGACGGCGGCGAAGGGCTGACGCTCGCGCAGGAAGAGCGCTACGACGTGATCGTGCTCGACGTGATGCTGCCGGTGCTCGACGGCTGGGGCGTGCTGAAGCGGCTGCGCGACACGCATACGACGCCGGTGCTGTTCCTGACCGCGCGCGACGACGTGCAGGACCGCGTGCATGGCCTCGAGCTCGGCGCCGACGATTACCTGGTGAAGCCGTTCGCGTTCGTCGAGCTGCTTGCCCGCATCCGCACGCTCGCGCGGCGCGGGCCGCCGCGCGAAACCGAGCATCTCGCGGTGGGCGACCTCGAAATCGACGTCGTGCGCCGCCGCGTGAAGCGCGGCGCCACGCGGATCGACCTGACGCCGCGCGAATTCTCGCTGCTGCAGCTGCTCGCGCGCCGGCAGGGCGAAGTGCTGAGCCGCACGCAGATCGCATCCTACGTGTGGGACATGAATTTCGACAGCGATACCAACGTCGTCGAAGTCGCGATCCGGCGCCTGCGCGCGAAGATCGACGACGCATTCCCCGTGAAGCTGATCCACACGGTGCGCGGCGTCGGCTACGTGCTCGAACCGAAGGACGACGCATGAGGTGGCCGCGTTCGCTGGCCGCAACGCTCGCACTCGCAATCGCCGCGACCACGCTGGCCGCGTTCGCGCTCGTCGGCGTGTACGTGTACGCGAGCCTCGAGCGGCAGGTCAATACGCAGGACGACCTCGACATCGTGCTTGCCGCGCGCCATACGCGCCGGCTCGCGGGCGAGCTCGAATCGCTGGACGCGGTGCGCACGCATACGGAGCGGCTCACGAGCCAGGTGCTCGGCAACGAGGCGCTGTCGATGGTCGTCACCGATGCGCAGGGTGACGTGCTGGTGCGCCACAACGTCACGCTCGCCGCGCTCGACGGCGCGCGGGCGGCCGCGTCGGCGCCGCTGGCCGACGCGCAGCTGTTTGCGCCGAACGCGACGCCGATACCCGCGAACGACCGGATCACGGCCGATCAACTCGTCACATGGAGCGCGGCGGGCGGCACGCCGATGCGCGGCGTCGTGATCGAGGCCGTGCTCGGCGACCGCACGCCGATTCACATCGCGATCGCGCGCAACATGCGCGACCGGGCCGCGCTGCTCGACAGTTACCGCGATCGACTGAAGCTTGCCGGCGGCCTCGGCGCGTTGTTCGCGCTGCTACTCGGCTACGGGCTGATCCGCACCGCACTCGAGCCGCTGCGCGAGATCGTCGACAACACCGGCCGGATCACGGTCGACAAGCTCGACACGCGGCTCGACGCGTCGCGCGCGCCGCGTGAGCTGCGGGCGCTCGTCGATGCGCAGAATGCGATGCTCGGCCGCCTGCAGCAGGCGTTCTCGCATCTGTCGCAATTCAGCGCCGATCTCGCGCACGACCTGCGGACGCCGCTGAACAACATGCGCGGCGCGACCGAAGTCGCGCTCGCGCGGCCGCGGCCGGCCGATGAATACCAGGCGCTGCTCGAATCGCATCTCGAGGAATACGACCGGCTCGCGCGGATGATCGACAACGTGCTGTTTCTCGCGCGCGCCGAGCATCCGAGCTTCGTCACGCGGCAGCGGGCATTCGACGTGCGCGACGAACTCGAACGCATCGCCGGGTATTTCGAGGGGCTCGCCGACGAAGCAGGCTCGACGCTGCGCGTCGAAGGGCAAGGGCGGCTGACCGCCGACGTCGAGCTGTTTCGCCGCGCGATCGGCAACCTGCTCGCGAACGCGCTGCGGTATACGCCGGCCGGCGGTGTCATCACGCTCGCCGTCGACGAAACGCCGGATGCGGTGCGCGTCGTCGTCGCGAATCCGGGCGAGCCGATCGATCCCGCGCTGCTGCCGCGGATCTTCGACCGGTTCGTGCGCGGCGACCCGGCGCGCAGCGGCGGTGCGCCGGGCGGCACGGCCGGGCTCGGCCTCGCGATCGTGCGGTCGGTGATGGAGCTGCACGGCGGCTCCGCCCGCGTCGAAAGCGATACGGCCGGCATGCGTTTCATGCTCACGTTCAGCCGGCCGTCGGCAGCGTAACGGCGGGTTCGGGCGGCGCGGCGGCCGCGCCGTTTGCGATGCCCGTCTGCGCCTGCGCCGCCGCGCCGCCGCGCCGGGCGCCGGCTCCGCCTGCCAGCCACCGCCCAACGCCTTCAACAACCCGACCTCGGCCTCCATTCGCCGTGCATCGATCTGGTCGGCCGCGCGCCGGTTCGTCAGCGCGATCGTCTGTGCGGTGACGACGTCCAGATAGCTGACGGCGCCTGCATTGAACCGGTTCGTCGTCAGCCGCAGCGACAGGTCGGCCGCATCGGTCGCGCGCTGCTGGCTGCGCGCCTCCGATGCGAGCGCATCGAGCGACGACAACTGATCCTCGACCTGCTGGAAGGCCACCAGCACGGTTTGGCGGTAATCGGCGACCGCGCCGTCGTATTGCGCATGCGCGCCGCGCAGCGACGCACTGCGGCGCCCGCCGTCGAACAGCGTGCCGGCGAGCTGCGGGCCGAGCGACCAGAACAGGCTCGGCGCGGTGAGCCACGGCGCGAAGAACGAACTTTCGAGCCCGGCGCTCGCCGACAGCACGAGGTCCGGAAAGAACGCCGCGCGCGCTTCACCGATCTGCGCATTCGCGGCCGCGACGCGGCGCTCGGCCGCCGCGATGTCGGGCCGCCGTTCGAGCAGTTGTGACGGCACGCCGGGCGGGATGGCCGGTACGTCGTACGACTGCACGCGCGGCGGCAGCGCGAACGTCGACGCGCTTTCGCCGACCAGCGTTGCAATCGCATGCTGGAGCTGCGCGCGCGCCGCGTCGATGTCGGTGTCCTGCGTGCGCGTCGCTTCGAGCTGCGTGTCGGCCTGCGCGACCGCCGACGCGTCGATCGCACCGGCCGCGAGCTGCTGCTTCAGCAGCGTCAGTGCGTCCGCGTACGCGTGTACCGTGTCGTCGAGCAGCTGCTTCTGCGTGTCGAGCGAGCGCAGCGCGAAATAGTCGGTCGCCAGCTCGGCCGTCACCGACAGCTTCACGGCCTGCAGGTCGGCCGCGCTCGCGGCGGCGTTCGCCTGCGCGCCCGCCACCGCATCGCGCACGCGGCCGAAAACGTCGGGCTCCCAGCTCGCGGCCACGCCGGCCTGATAGTCGGGCGTGGTCTTGCCGGCCAGCGACGAGCCGAGCCGGTTCTGCGACACGCGTGCGCGGCTTTGCGCGACGCCTGCGGTGATCGTCGGCAGGAACCCCGCATGCTGGTAGTCGACCATCGCGCGGGCCTGCTGCAAATCGGCGAGCGCTTTCTTCACCGTCTGGTTCGATACGTCGACGCGCGCTTCGAGCGCGTTCAGGTCGGCGTCGCCGAACACGGTCCACCATGCGCCGCGCGCGGCGTCGTCGGCCGGCATCGCGACGTGCCAGCCGGCTTGCGTGGCCGGTGCAGCCGGTGTGGCCGGTGCGCCCGCGTAGTGCGCCGGCACGGCGACCGCGGGCGGTGAATACGGCGGCAGCGTCGTGCAGGCGGTCAACGCGGCCAATGCCGCGGCGGCGCCGAGCGCGACGGCGCGGCGGGCGAACGGGAGCGGATGAGCGAGGCGCATGGCAGATATCTCGTCAGGGGGGCTTCGATAGGTCAGCCGCGTGCGGGCGCCGCGGCGGGTGTCGATGCGGCCGGCGCGGCCGGTGCTGCGCTGCTCGCGCGCATCGGCGGCACGCCGCCCGCACCGCTCGCGGGCACGGGTTGCGCGCTCTGCGCGGACGAAGCGGCAACCGGTGCCGCCGCATGCGCGATCGACACGATCTTCACGACTTCGCCGGCGGTGATCGCATCGCCCGGGTTGTCGATCACGCGATCGCCTGCCGCGAGCCCCGCGACGATCTCGACGCGTGTGCCGAAATCGCGCCCGATCTGCACGCGCTTGAGCGCGGTGCGTCCGTTCGCGGCGACGGTCGCCACCGTCACGCCATCCGGCCGGAACAGCAGCGCGCTGACGGGCAGCTCGAGCGCGGGCGCGGCGCTCGCGACGACGAGGTGCGCCTGCGCATACGCACCGGGCAGCAGCGCGCCGTCGGCGTTGTCGACGTCGATTTCGACGCGCAGCGTGCGCGTGACCGGATCGATCGCGCCGGCCGTGCGGGCGACGCGCGCGGCAAAGTGCCGCCCCGGATACTGCTGCGTGGTCAGGTAGACCGGCGTGCCGGTCGAGACGTCGGCCGCGCTGTCCTGCGGCACGTCGACGAACACGCGCAGCGTGCCGGTTTGCGCCAGATGGAACAGTTCGCCGGACAAGCCCGGGCTGCCCGGCGTGCCGCCCGCGGTGACGAGCGTGCCGACGTCGACGTTGCGCGCGGTGATCACGCCGTCGAACGGCGCGCTGACCGCTTCATACGACACCAGCTCGTTCAGGTGCGCGACGTTCGCCTGCGCGGACGCGAGCATCGCGCGCTTCGCGTTCATGTCCGCGACCTTCGTGTCGGTGTCCTGCTGCGACACCGATTGCGTCTTCAGCATGTCCTGCCAGCGTTGCGCGGTCGATTTCGCATAGTCGTAGTTCGCCTGCGCGGTGGCCGCGTCGGCGCGCGCCTGGCGCAGCTGCGCGTCGAGATCGGGCGCGGCGATCTGCGCGAGCGGCTGGCCGGCCTTCACGTGCGCGCCGAGATCCGCGCTCCAGTGCGCGATATAGCCGCTGGTGCGCGCGTAGATCGACGCTTCCGCGAACGGCATCACCGAACCGGGCAGCGTGAGCGTCTGGTCGGCGGGCGCCGTGCCGGGCGCGATCACCGATACCGGCAGCGCCTGCTGCGCGGCCACCTGCGCGCGCTGCGCGGCGCGCGCGTCGATGCGCGGCACGACGCCGAGCGCGAGCAGCGCGGCGGCGAGCGCGACGGCGGCAAGCGGCACGGTCAGTCGGCGGGCGTGTCGGCGGCGCGTCGCGTCGGGCGCCGCCTCGCGGGAGGCGGGCGGTACGGCCGCGCGTTCGATCGCGCTTCCGGCAGGGTCGGCCGCGTCGGCGGCCGGCGGGGCGAGGGGTTCGATCGAGTCGTTCATGATGGGGGCTCGAGGTTGGGCGAATCGGATGGAAGGGCGGCGGCGCGATCAGCCGAGCGCCGGCGTATCGGAGGTGGGCTGCGCGCGCCGTGCGGCCGCGGCCTCGCGACGCCGGTCGAGCCACGCGTGGACGAAGCCGAACACGACCGGCACGAACAGCAGCGTCGACACCGTGCCGAATGCGAGCCCGCCGATCACCGCGCGGCCGAGCGGCGCGTTCTGCTCGCCGCCGTCGCCGAGGCCGAGCGCCATCGGCAGCATGCCGATCAGCATCGCGAGCGCGGTCATCAGCACCGGGCGGAAGCGGCTGAACCCGGCGTCCAGCGCGGCCTGCCACGGCGGCGCGCCGCCGGCGAGCAGCTCGCGCGCCGTGTTCACGACGAGGATGCTGTTCGCGGTGGCGATGCCGATGCACAGGATCGTGCCCGTCAGCGCAGGCACGGACAGCGTCGTGCGCGTGACGAACAGCATCCACGCGATGCCGGCGAGCGACGCGGGCAGGCCGCCGACGATCACGAGCGGGTCGAGCCACGACTGGAAATTGACGACCATCAGCAGGTAGACGAGCGCGATCGCGAGCACGAGGCCGCCGAGCAGTCCGGCGAACGACTCATGCATCGCCTGCACCTGGCCGCGCAGCACGATCGACGAGCCGGGCGGCAGTTGCGCGCGGGCTTCGTCGACGAGCTTCGTCACGTCGGCCGTGACGCCGCCGAGGTCGCGCCCCTGCACCGACGCGAAGAGGTCGAGCACCGGCTGCACGTTGTAGTGCGACACCACGGCCTGCTGCGTCGTGCGCGAGAAGCTGCCGAGCGTGCCGAGCAGGTTCTGCGCGGGTGCGCCGGCCGCCGGGCCGCCGGCCGGCGTCTGCGGCGCGCGGGCGGTGCCGGCTGGCAGCGGCACGTTCGCGAGCGCCTGCAGCGAATTCACCGTGTATTGCGGCGTCTGCACGAGCACCGGGTAGCTGACGCCGTTGCGCGGATCGAGCCAGAAGTTCGGCGTGGTCTGCGAGCTGCCGGACAGCGCGATCAACAGGTTCTGCGCGACGTCGCGCTGCTGCAGCCCGGCCAGGATCGCCTTGGTGCGGTCGACGTTCACGTCGATCGCCGGTTCGTCGCCGGGTTGCTGGATGCGCGCGTCGACGAGGCCGCGCACGCCGCGCAGCTTCGCGAGCAGCGCGTTCGCGACCGCGCGGTTCTGGTCGAGCTGGTTGCCGACGATCTGGATGTCGATCGGCGCGGGCAGCCCGAAATTGAGGATCTGGCTGACGATGTCGGCCGGCAGGAACGCGAACGTCACGCCGGGGAACGACTGCGCGAGCACGTTGCGCAGCTTCGCGACGTACGCCGCGGTGGACGCATGGTTCGGCTTCAGCGTGATCAGCACGTCGGCGTCCCCGGTGCCGATCGGGTCGGACGCGTCGTACGTGAGGTTGATCCCGCTCACCGGCACGCCGATGTTGTCGAGCACACCCGCGAGTTCGTTCGCCGGGATCACGTTGCGGATCGTCGCTTCGACTTCGTCGGTGAGCCGTGCGGTTTCCTCGATCCGCGTGCCGGTCGGCGCGCGCAGGTGCAGGCGGATCTCGCCGGTATCGACCGACGGAAAGAAGTCCTGGCCGGCGAACGCGAACAGGCCGGTCGATGCGACGCAGGCGAGCAGGAACGCGGCCGCGAAGCGGCGGCGCCGGGCGATCGCCGCGGCGAGCAGCGCGCGATAGCGCAGCCGGACGGCCTCGAAGCGATGTTCGAACGCGGCCTGGAAGCGCACGAAGCGGGCGAACACGCCGCGCGGTGGCCGGCCGTGGCCCTTTGCGCGCATCAGCGCCATCGCGAGCGTCGGCACCAGCGTGCGCGAGAAGAAGTACGACGCGATCATCGCGAAGATCACCGCTTCGGCCAGCGGCACGAACAGGTAGCGTGCGACGCCGGTGAGCAGGAACATCGGCACGAACACGATGCAGATCGACAGCGTCGACACGAAGGTCGGCACCGCGATTTCGCCCGCGCCGGTCAGGATGGCCTCCTCGAGCGGCGCGCCGAGCTCGAGGTGATGCGTGATGTTCTCGATCGCGACGGTCGCGTCGTCCACCAGGATCCCGACCGCGAGCGCGAGCCCGCCGAGCGTCATGATGTTGATGGTCTGGCCGAGCACGGCGAGTGCGAGCAGCGACGTGAGCACCGCGAGCGGGATCGTGATCGCGATGATCAGCGTCGCGCGCCAGCTGCCGAGGAACAGCAGGATCATCAGCGCGGTCAGGCACGCGGCGATCAGCGCTTCGCGCACGACACCCTGGACCGCCGCCTTCACGAACACCGACTGGTCGTCGAGCGGCGAAATGTGCAGCGCCTTCGGCAGCCCGGCCGCGATCTTCGGCAGCATCGCCTTCACCTGGTCGATGATCGTCAGCGTCGACGCACTGCCCGTCTTCTCGACGGTCAGCAGCGCCGCGCGCTTGCCGTCCACGCGCACGATGTTGGTCTGCGGCGCGTAGCCGTCGCGCACGTGAGCGACGTCGCGCACATAGACGACGTTGCCGCCGATCGTCTTCACCGGCAGGTCGTTCAGCGCGGCCACCGTCTGGGTGCTGCCGTTCATCTGCACGTCGTACTCGTGCGTGCCGATCTTCGCGGTGCCGCCGGGCAGGATCAGGTTCTGCGCGTTGATCGCGTTCACCACGTCGATCGGCGCGAGGCCCTTCGCCTGCAGCGCACGCGTGTCGAGATCGACGACGATCTGGCGGATCTTGCCGCCGAACGGCAACGGCACGGCCGCGCCCTGGACGGTCGCGAGCTGCGTGCGGATGAAGCTGTTGCCGAGGTCGTACAGCTGCTGCTCGGCGAGCGTGTTGCTCGACAGCCCGAGCTGCAGGATCGGCACCGTCGACGCGTTGTACGTGATGATGTTCGGCGGCAGCGTGCCGGGCGGCAGGATGCGCAGGATCGACGCGGCGTTGCTCGCGGCTTCCGCGATCGCGCGATTGATGTCGGCGCCCGGGTGGAAGAAGATCTTCACGACCGACACGCCGTTCAGCGACTGCGATTCGATGTGCTCGATGTCGTCGACGTCCGACGTGAGCGCGCGTTCGTAGTTCGACGTGATGCGCTTGGCCATGTCTTCGGCGGAGAAGCCGTTGTATGACCACACGATGCTGACGACCGGAATGTCGATGTTCGGGAAGATGTCGGTGGGCGTGCGCAGCAGCGCGAGCGGCCCCGCGATGAAGATCAGCAGCGCGAGTACGACGAACGTGTAGGGCCTGCGTAACGCCAGCCGGACGATCCACATGATGGTGCTCCTCGAAGCGGGGAATGGACGCGCATTCGATGCGACGAGCACGCAGTCTGCCGGCGTGGCGTTGACCCGACCCTGACTCGAAGATTACGACGCTGTTATCTGCGCGGGCGCCGACGGCAGGGCGCTGCTTCATCCATAATGTCCGGCGGCAAACCTTCGCTCATTCGCGTATCCCGCCGATTTCAGGAGCCAGACCGATGTCGTTGCGCACCGATGCAAACTTCTTCCTCCTTCTTGCCGACTCGTATCGCCGGCTCGTGAACCGGCCGCTCGTGCCCGACGGCATGAGCGCCTCCGACGGCGCAGCGTGGCTGTACGATACGGCGCCGTTCGGCGTGCTTGCGCACGACACGTCGGCCGATCCGGTGTTCGTGTACGGCAACCGGCGCGCGCAGGCGATTTTCGAATACGACTGGGACGAACTGACGGCGTTGCCGTCCCGTCTGTCGGCGGAGCCGATGGAGCGACACGAGCCCCAGGTGTTTCTCGACAAGGTGATGCGCGACGGCTTCGTGTCCGAATACCGCGGCGTGCGCGTGACGAAGTCCGGCAAGCGGTTCTGGATCGAACGCGCGACGGTGTGGCAACTGATCGACGCGGAGGGCATCGTGCGCGGCCAGGCCGCGATGATTCCGGAAGTACGGCCGCTCGACGTGCCCGCATGAACGCGATGCTCGATTGGCCCGCGCGTCGTGTGGCGGGCCCGTGCCGCGTGCGGCGAACCGGGTCGGCCCGCGCAGGACGGACGCGGGCGGTCGGATAACAAAACCGTAATCGAAGCCTCACCTTCAGGAAAGCGCGCGAATCGCAGAATGAATCCAACTCTTCATCACATCGATGGGGAGCGGATGTCCGGCCTGATCTGCGGACGCGAACACGCCATCATTGAGAGGTGAACATCATGAACAACCTGATTCGTGCAGTCCTGCTTTCCTGCGCACTGAGCGCACCGATCGTCGCATTTGCGCAAACCACCGACCATGCGCTCACACGGGCCGACGTGCGCGCCGATCTCGTCCGCGTCGAACAGGCCGGTTATCGGCCGGTCAGTAACGATCCGAACTATCCCGAAGACATCCAGGCCGCCGAGGCGAAGGTCGCCGCGCAGCAAGCGCAACCGGCCGCCGCACCGAGCGTCGCCGCAAAGCGCACTGATGCGCAATCGCTCGCGTCGCTCGACGAGCACCCGCTGTACGACCATCACTGAGCGCGATTGGCGACCGCCGTCCGCGGCCCGACGGCGGTTCCTTCGACGGACGGCACGCATGCCGTAGCGAGTCAGTCGTCGCCGTTCTCGAGCACGTTCTGCGTGAGCGCGATCGACGGAATCGTCGGCTTGAGCAACGCGCGGCGCGCGCGACGGCTCAGCCATTTCCAGCCGGCCACGAGCAGCAGCGCGACCAGCGGGATCGACGCGATCGTCCAGGTCCCGTTCGGGTAGTCGAATGCCATCAACACCAGCACGCCGAGCAGGAACAGCAGCGTGAGCCACGACGTCACGGGCGCGCCAGGCATCCTGAACGATACGTCCTCCACGTCGCCGCGCCTGACCGCGGCGCGGAACTTCATCTGGCACACGACGATGAAGCCCCATGTGCTGATGATGCCGAGCGACGCGATGTTCAGCACGATCTCGAACACGCTCGACGGCACCAGATAGTTGAGCAGCACGCCGACCACATAGATCGCGACCGTCACCAGAATGCCCGCGTACGGGACGGATTGCCCGCTCATCCGCGCGAGGAACGCGGGGGCCGAGCCGCCCATCGACAGCGAACGCAGAACACGCCCCGTCGAATACAGGCCGGAGTTGAGGCTCGACAGCGCGGCCGTGAGCACCACCAGGTTCATCACCGAGCCGATGCCCGGCACACCGAGCGCGCCGAAGAACGTGACGAACGGGCTCTGGCCCGCCTTGTACGCACTCCACGGCAGCAGGCAGACCAGCAGAACGACGGATGCGACGTAGAAAATCGCGATGCGCCAGATCACGTTGTTGATCGCGCGCGGCAGCACCTTGCGCGCATCCTTGCATTCGCCGGCGGCCGTGCCGACCAGTTCGACGCCCGCGAACGCGAACACCACGCCCTGCACCAGCACCAGCGCCGGCATCAGTCCGTGCGGAAAGAACCCGCCGTTGTCGGTGATCAGATGCAGGCCGGTGCCATGGCCGGCCACCGGCATGCCCGTGCCGAGGATCGCCGCGCCGATCACGAGAAACAGCACGATCGCGGCGACCTTGATCAGCGCGAACCAGAACTCCATTTCCGCGAACCATTTCACGCCGATCAGGTTCATCGTCGCGACGATGCACAGCGCGACGAGCGCGAAGATCCACTGCGGCACGGCCGCGAACGGCGCCCAGTAATGCATGTAGAGCGCGACGGCGGTGATGTCGACGATGCCGGTCATCGCCCAGTTCAGGAAGTACATCCAGCCGGCGACGAACGACGCCTTCTCGCCGAGGAATTCGCGTGCGTACGACACGAAGCTGCCGCTGCTCGGGCGATGCATCACGAGCTCGCCGAGCGCGCGCAGGATCAGGAAGGAAAACGCGCCGCAGACGAGATAGACGATCGCGAGCGCCGGGCCGGCGGCCTGCAGCCGGGCGCCGGCGCCGAGAAACAGCCCGGTGCCGATGGCCCCGCCGATCGCGATCATCTGCACCTGTCGATTGCCGAGGGTCTTGTGATAGCCGGCTTCGTGCGATTCGAGCCAGCTGCGTTTGTCGGTTTCGCCGGTTGTCGACGGGTCGGGAATCGATGCCATGACGGGTTCCTCGCGCAGGGAGGGGATGGGATTCATCCCGATCGCGGACGATCGGGACCACCGGTACCGGCGGGCCGGCGCGCGTAATCGAGCGCGCCCGTCCTGATGGCGGTTCGTCGGACGTGACGAAAGGCACGGTACGTCGCGAACGTATTCAGCCGTAATTCCGGTCACAAACGGAATGCAAATTTGGACTGGGCCTGTTCGAATCCATGCATAGGGTGTCGGCGCCGGGTGAACCGGATAGGTAATTTGGTGCGCCGGCGCGCGCTGCGGGGGCAACCGTTACCGACGGCGCCGGCTCATGCACCGAAATGAGGAATCCGGCGTATCGAAATTTCCGTCTGGCGCCGGTACGGCAAGCGTTTCACGGCGATGGCCCGGTTTTTGCTGGAATGGTGTCGGCCGCGCAATCGTTGCGCGCTGCCCGACGACATACCAGACAAGGAAGATTCACCGTGAGCCCGACGACCCGACCGTTCCCCCGACGCACCTGGCTGGCTGCGCTGTTCGCCGCCCCCGTGATCGCGCTGTTCGCCGCCGCGCCGGCCCACGCCGATGCGCTCGACACCATCGCGAAAAACGGTACGCTGCGCGTCGCGGTGCCCGAGGACTATCCGCCGTTCGGTTCGGTCGGCACGGACATGCAGCCGCAGGGCTACGACATCGACATGGCAGGACTCCTCGCCAAGGCGCTCGGCGTCAAGCTGAAGCTGGTGCCGGTGAACAGCGCGAACCGGATTCCGTACCTGACGACCAACAAGGTCGACATGGTGATTTCGTCGCTCGGCAAGACGCCGGAGCGCGAGAAGGTCATCGATTTCTCGAGCGCGTACGCGCCGTACTTCCAGGGCGTGTTCGGGCCGTCCGACGTGAAGGTGAGCGCGCCCGCCGACCTCACCGGCAAGACGGTCGGCGCGACGCGCGGCGCGCTCGAGGAGATCGCGCTGTCGCAGCTCGCGCCGAACGCGACGATCAAGCGCTTCGAGGACAACAACGCGACGATCCAGGCGTTCCTGTCGGGGCAGGTCCAACTGATCGCGGCCGGCAACATCGTCGCGGCGGCGATTCTCGCGAAGAATCCGCCGCGCCGCCCCGAGGTCAAGTTCGTGATCAAGAATTCGCCGTGCTTCGTCGGCGTCAACAAGAACGAACCGCGCCTGCTCGCGAAGATCGACGATGCGATCGCGCATGCGAAGCAGGACGGTTCGCTCGGCGAGCTGTCGCGCAAGTGGCTCGGCCAGCCGCTGCCGGCCGGGCTGTGACGAATCGCAGTGCAGCCTGACACGTCGCCGCGGCCGGGACGCCCGGCGCGGCGCGTGTCGTTGTCCGAACCCGAATTCATCCGCTTCCCATGAGCTACCAGCTTCAATTCGGCGAACTCGCCGATTACGCCGGCGTGTTCGCGAGCGGCGCGGCGATCACGCTCGCGCTGACGGCGGTCGCGACCGTGCTCGGCGTGGCCGTCGGCGTGCTCGGCGCGGCCGCGTACAGTGCCGACGCGCGTGCGGCCGTGCGGTTGCGCCCATTGATCGGCGCGTACGTCGAGGCGATTCGCAATACGCCGTTCGTCGTCCAGCTGTTCTTCATCTTCTTCGGCTTGCCGGCGCTCGGCGTGCATATCGACGAATACACGGCCGCGATCCTCGCGATGACGCTCAACCTCGGCGCGTACTCGGTCGAGATCGTGCGCGCGGGCGTGGCCGCCGTGCCGAAAGGGCATCTGGAGGCGGCGTCCGCGCTGGCGATGTCGCGCGCGCAGATGCTGCGCCACGTCGTGCTGCCGCAGGCGCTCGCCAAGGTGTTTCCCGCGCTGTCTAGCCAGATCGTGATCACGATGCTCGGTTCGGCGGTCGTGTCGCAGATCTCGGTGGCCGACCTGACCTATGCGGCCGGCTACATCCAGTCGCGCAACTTCCGCGCCTTCGAGACGTACTTCGTGATCACGCTCGCGTATCTGGCGATGGCGCTGCTGATGCGCGCCACGCTCGGCGCGATGGGCCGCCGCCTGTTTTCCCGCCGCGTGCGAGGTGCGCGATGACCGATTTCACGTTCGGGCAGATTCTCGCGAACCTGCTGCTGGCCGCGCGCTGGACGATCGTGCTGTCGATCGTGTCGTTCGTCTCCGGCGGCCTCGTCGGCCTCGGGCTGCTCGTGATGCGCGTGTCGAATTCGACGGCGCTGCGCGGCATCGCCAAGCTCTATATCGAAGTGTTCCAGGGCACGCCGTTGCTGATGCAACTGTTCATCGTGTTCTTCGGCCTGCCGCTCGTCGGGCTCGACGTTTCGCCGTGGGTCGCGGCCACGGCGGGGCTCACGTTCTTCACCAGCGCCTATCTGGCGGAGATCTGGCGCGGCTGTGTCGAGGCGGTGCCGAAAGGGCAGTGGGAGGCGTCGGCCAGCCTGGCGATGAGCTATGTCGAGCAGTTGCGTCACGTGATCCTGCCGCAGGCCGCGCGCATCGCGATCGCGCCGACGGTCGGCTTCGGCGTGCAGGCGGTGAAGGATACGGCGCTCGTGTCGATCATCGGCTTCACCGAGCTGACGAAGGCCGGTATCGCGATCTCGAACGCGACGTTCCGGCCGTTCGTCGTGTATGGCCTCGTCGCGCTGATCTATTTCGCGCTCTGCTATCCGCTTACCCGTTATGCGCGCACGTTGCAAAGGAGATGGCATGCCGCTCGTTGAAACCCGGGGTCTCGAAAAGCACTTCGGCACTCATCATGTGCTCAAGGGCATCGACCTGTCCGTCGAGCGCGGGCAGGTGGTGTCGATCATCGGCCGCAGCGGCTCGGGCAAGAGCACGCTGCTGCGCACGCTCAACGGGCTCGAGAGCATCGACGCGGGCACGATCTCGGTCGACGGCGAAAGCGTCGATGCACGACATGCGGACTTGCGTGCGCTGCGGCTGAAGGTCGGCATGGTGTTCCAGCAATACAACCTCTTTCCGCACCTGAGCGCCGGACAGAACGTGATGCTCGCGCAGTCGGTGGTGAAGAAGTCGCACCCCCAGCAGGCGCGCGCGATCGCGGAGCTGATGCTCGAGCGCGTCGGCCTCGGCGACAAGTTCGACGCGTTTCCGGAACACCTGTCGGGCGGCCAGCAGCAGCGCGTCGCGATCGCGCGTGCGCTCGCGATGAAGCCGAGCGTGCTGCTGTGCGACGAAATCACGTCGGCACTCGATCCCGAGCTCGTCGGCGAGGTGCTGGGCGTGATCGAGCAGCTCGCGCGCGAGGACATGACGCTGATCATGGTCACCCACGAGATGAACTTCGCGCGTGCGGTGAGCGACAGGATCGTGTTCATGCACCAGGGACGCGTGTGGGAGACCGGGACGGCCGACGAGATCTTCGAGCGTCCGCAGACGGTGGAGTTGACGCGGTTTCTGGGCAGCGTGCGGAACCCGGAAACGGTTGCGCGCTGACTGACACGGCCGTGCGGCCGGGCCGCGACCCGATGACAAGACCGTAATCGAAGCCTCACCTTCCGGAAAGCGCGCGAATCGCAGAATGGACACCACTCCTCATCGCATCGATGCGGAGCGGAGGTCCGGCCTGATCTGCGGACGCGAACACGCCATCTCGAGAGGTGAACGTCATGAACAACCTGATTCGTGCAGTCCTGCTTTCCTGCGCACTGAGCGCGCCCATCGCCGCATTGGCGCAAACCGCCGACCATGCGCTCACCCGCGCCGACGTGGTCGCCGACCTGATCCGAGCGGAGCGCGACGGCACGCTGCCCACACCGAACTGGGACTATCCGCCGAGCGCGCAGACGATCGCGCGCAATCGCGAGCTGTATGCGATCGCGCACGGCGAGCCGCGCACCGCGACGGCGAGCGTGGGAACGCCCGCGGCGGCGCCCGTCTCGACGGCGAGCGCGCGATGAAGCGGGCCACGGTAACGGCACGCGTGGCGGGCCTGGCGCTCGCCGCGTGGCTCGCGGCGCAGGGCGCGCCGGCCGCCGCGCGCGGCCAGCCGCAACTGCCCGACGACGATGGCGGCCGCGCCAGCGTGCTGCGCGCGCTCAACCCGTCGAGCGAGGCGCTGCGCCGGCCCGCCGGCACGCGGCCGGCCCACGTTCAGGCCGCGCCCATCAAGCGGGCGCCCAATGCGATGCCGCGCGCGGCGATCACCGCACTCGCGGCGCGCTGACGGGCGTCCCAGCCCGCCAGCGCGGCGTCGAACCCGCGGCCGTGGCCGACTTCACGCAGCGCTTGCGCGAGGCCGACCGCATCGTCGGCCGCTTTCGCGACACCGGCTGCCGTGTGCGGGCGAACGAGGCATGCGGCGTCGCCCAGCAGCACCGCACGCCCCACCGCCATCCGTTCGACCGCGAGATCCTGGATCGCCTGCGCGAACGGCGCGGGTGTCGCGTCGACGAGCGCGGCGAGCGTCGGCGCGAGCATCCGGCCACCGGCGTCGACGAGTTCCGCGCGGCTGTCGTCGCGCATCGCGCCGGGCGGCAGCGACCCGTCGCGCTGCGTGCCGTCGCGCGCGACGAACAGCGACCGCAGCCGGTCGGGCGCGAGACGCCGGTACCAGACCCAGTTCACGCGCCGCTTGCCCGCCTCGATCGCGCCGTCCGCACTGGGCACCAGATAGGCGAGGAACAGGTGCGCGTCGCCTTGCTGGAACGTGAAGCGCTCGCGCAGCAGATTCAGCACCTGTTCGGGCAGCACCCGCTCGTCGACGAGCCCGCGCCAGGCGACATAGCCCGCATACGTCGGCCGCACGTCCGGCATCAACTGGGCACGCACCGCCGAGCGGCCGCCGTCCGCACCGATCAGCAGGTCGGCCGTCTCGGCGTGGCCGCTCGCGAAATGCGCGACGATCCGCTCGCCGTCCTGCTCGAATCGCTCGAACGCGTCGCCCGCACGGACGACGCCGGCCGGCAGCGCGCGCTTCAACGCCGTGTAGATCACGTTCCACGCGGTCTGCGTTTGCGGCATTGCGAAGCGTTGCACGATGCGGTCGTGCGCATCGACGTAGATCCGGTCGATCGAATCGACGGCGGCCTCGCGCGGCAGCGGTACGTTGCCGAATGCGAACGCCCGCTCGATCGGCGGCTGCAGCACGATGCCGCCGCCGCGGCTGTCCAGGTCATGCGGTGATTGCTCGAATACGCCGACGTCCCAGCCGGTGGCGCGCAGGGCGGTCGCGGCGAACAGCCCGCCGACCGACCCGCCGACGATGACGGCCTTGCGGCCCGATCCGTGTTCCATCCGATGTCTCCCGATGATGGTCGAGCATAGGGCAAGCCACCGACGCAACGGTTGAATCGTTCTGAAGCGGCCTGATTCCTGATTGACAGCGTGACGCGTGCGCCGCCGCTCAACCTCGGCGGCGTTTGGCGGGGCGGCGGAGGCGCCGCATGCCACGCGGTGCGGTGCGGCCGGCGTGCCGTTCGGGAACGCGTCGACCTGCCGTTCGATTTCGGTGTCGAGATCGTCGGGCACCGGCAATCCGCATACCCGCTTGTGCACGCCGGGATGGAAGAGGCTCGCGTGCAGGCTCAAGTCCGGTTCGATTTCCGCGATGCGTTGCGCTTCCGACGCCACCGCTGCTTCAGAAGAATTCAGTTCGCCGCCGTGACTTTCAGGTCCGCGCCCCCTAGTCTTGCTACCGAACCGCCGCAAGGGCCGGGCGCCGTCCGGCCGGCCCGGCGCGGCGGCGCAACCGGAACGGACCATGCCCTATCTGAACCCGCTGGGAGCCGGCATCGCAGTCGGCCTGCCGGACTACCGCGTGCGCGTGCAATCTCCCGCGTCGCCGCTGATCGCGCTGGCCGGGTTGCCCGGCATCGTGCTCGGCGAGCATGCAATTCCGTTCGCGCAGGCGCGGTTGTGGCCGCCGGCCCCGCAGGTCCAGGAAGCGGACTCCACCGGCAAACCCACGGAAACCACGACATGCAACCTGGACAAGTAACGGCCGCCGGTGCGGCCGCGCCCGATCGCCTGCCCGGCGAGGACGTCTTTCTCGCATCGATCGCAGGCTATGTCGACACGCTCGGCTTCGTCGCGCTGTTCGGCCTCTTTACCGCCCATGTGACCGGCAACTTCATCCTGATCGGCTCGGGCCTGGCCGGGGTCGGGCAGGGGCTGCTGATCAAATGGCTCGCGTTTCCGGCCTTCATCGCCGGGATCGTGGCCGCCCGCCTGCTCGACCACCGGATGCGCGTGCGCGGTCACGGCGCGCGGGCCGGTTCGCTGTACGCGTTGCAGGCGATCCTGCTCGCCGGCTTCATGTTCGCGGGGATCGCGGCGTCGCCGATCGGCAGCGCCGACGCGCCCGCGACGATCGTCTGCGGGCTGCTCGGCGCGGCGGCGATGGGCGTGCAGAACGCGCATGGCCGGCTGACCGCGCGCTCGGTGGTCGCCAACACGGTGATGACCGGCAACGTCACGCAGGCCGTCATCGATGCGTTCGACTGGCTCGTGCCGATCGCCGCGCCGGCCGAACGGGACGCCGCCCGCGCGCGGCTGCAGCGCACGCTGCCGCCGGTGGCCGGTTTCGCGCTCGGCGCGGGCGCCGGCGCGACGGCGTACCTGTATGCCGCGTTCTGGGCGCTCGCGCTGCCGCTCGCGGTGCTGGGCTTTCTCACGTATCGATCCGCACGCGCGGCCGAGCTGCCGGCCGCGCGCTGAACCCGTTTTCGCGCGCGGCGTGCCGCCGTGCGCCACCTTCAAGGAGAACCCGATGATTTCACTGAACCTGCGCCATGTGCTGCGCATGACGACTGCGTCGACGGCGATGCTCGCTGCATTGCTGGCGGCCGCCCCGTCGCATGCCGACGAAACGCATCTGGACGACACGGCGCGCCAGCCGGCCGCCGCGCGCTTCCCGGCGGTCGCGGTCGGCCCGCAGTACGACACGACGCACGTGTGCGTCGCGCCGGAAGACTTCGATCGTTTCACCGACAGCTTCGTCGCGACGTTCGGCGGCAAGAAGTCGAAGCAGGGCGTGTTCCAGGTCACGCCGACGCCGAGCCAGACGATGTCGCAACTGGTGCTCACGCCGGTCGGCACGATCTCGGTGTTCGGCTTCAAGACGCCGATCCCGTATCCGTTCTGCGAGGAGCGCACCGGCTATCTGGTGACCGACATGGACGTGGCCGTGAAATCGGCGCGTGCGCACGGCGCGGACGTGGTCGTCGCGACGTTCCCCGATCCGATCGGGCGCGACGCGATCATTCGCTGGCCGGGCGGCGTGAACATGCAGCTGTACTGGCACACGCAGGCGCCGAATTACGACCCGTTGAAGACGGTGCCGGAAAACCGCGTGTACGTGTCGCCGGAACGCGCGGGCAAGCTCGCGCACGACTTCGCCGCGTTCTCGCACGGCAAGATCGTGTCGGACGTGCGCAAGGCGCCGGGCATCGAGATCGGCCGGCCGAACGACACGTACCGCCGCATTCGTATCGAATCGGGCTTCGGCAAGATGACGGTGCTCGCGACGGACGGCCATCTGCCTTACCCGTTCGGGCGCGAGATGACCGGCTATGAAGTCGCCGACCTGGCCACGACGCTGAAGCAGGCCGAAGCCGCGGGCGTGACCGTGCTCGTGCCGCCGTTCACGTCGGACGGCCGCGACGCGGCGCTCGTGCAGTTCCCGGGCGGCTACGTCGCCGAAATCCACGCACGGTCGAAATAACGGTGCGCCGGCCGATCAAACCATCGTGGCGCGGCGCGCTGCCGGGCGTCGTGCTGGCCGGCGGCGTCGCGCTGCATGCCGGGACGGCGGCCGGTGCCGATGCGCCGGCCGTCGCAGCCGCGGCCGCCGCTCAGCCGCCGGCGCCGGCGGCCGCGAGCGCCGCCGTGGCGTGCACCGCGAAGCGTCCGACCGTGCTGTTCAACCGCTGGCAGGAGGACTGGTCGGTGCTCGCGAATCCGTGCGTGCCGCGCAAGCCGTTCGACGCACTGAAATACGTGCCGCTCGGCGACGACCCGTCGACCTACCTGTCGCTCGGCGTGAACCTGCGCGAGCGTTTCGAACTGAACAACGCGCCGCTGTTCGGCCTCGGCTCCGCGCATGACGACAACTACGTGATCCAGCGCACGAACGTGCATGCGGACCTGCGCTATCGCGGCCATCTGCAGGCGTTCGTGCAGTTCGTCGATGCGCGGCCGTTCGGCAAGAATACGGTCGGCCCGGTCGACAAGGACCAGCTCGACATCGAGCAGGCGTTCGTCGCGTATGTCGACCAGATCGGCCCCGGCACGTTGAAGACGCGGGTCGGCCGGCAGGAGATGGCGTTCGACTTGCAACGCTTCGTGTCGGTGCGTGACGGCCCGAACGTGCGGCAGGCGTTCGACGCACTGTGGGCCGATTACGAAATCGGCAAGTGGCGGATGATCGGCTATGTGACGCGCCCGGTGCAGTATCGCGACGCCGCCGCGTTCGACGACGTGTCGAACCGGCACCTGCGATTCGACGGCGTGCGCGTCGAGCGCAACGGCACGGGGCCCGGCGACCTGTCCGCGTACTGGTCGCGCTACACGCGCGACAACGCGCGCTTTCCGGATGCGTCGGGCACCGAGCGGCGCGACGTATTCGACATGCGCTATGCGGGCAAGGCCGACGGGCTCGACTGGGACGTCGAGGCGATGCTGCAGACGGGCCGCGTCGGGCAGGACACGGTCGGTGCATGGGCGTTCGGCGCGCTGGGCGGCTATACGTTCGCGAAGACGGCCGGCACGCCGCGCATCGGGATCCAGGTCGACGGCGCGTCGGGCGACGCTCACCCGGGCGACCGGCGCGTGGGCACGTTCAACCCGATGTTTCCGAACGGCTATTACTTCACGCTCGCCGGTTACACCGGATACAGCAACCTGATCCATGTGAAGCCGTCGCTGACCTTCAAGCCCGCCAGCTCGGTCACGGTGCTCACCGCCGTCGGCTTCCAGTGGCGGCAGACGACGGCCGATGCGATCTACGGGCAGGGCATGTCGGCGGTGCCGGGCACGGCAGGCAAGGGCGGCGCGTGGACGGGGATGTACGCGCAGGCTCGCGTGGACTGGCTCGTCAACGCGAACACGGCCCTGGCCGTCGAGGCGGTGCACTTCCAGCTCGCCGATTCGATTCGCGCGCTGGGCGCGCGTAATGCCGACTATGTCGGCGTGGAAGCGAAGTTCGGTTGGTGACGCGGCGCGCGCCGCCGCTTCTGTCAGGGCGGCGCGCGCATGACCGAACGACGCCAGGCACGGGCAGGTCGGCAACGGCCTGCGCGCACACGCCGTTCACGCAGGCCATTGACGAACATCTCGAAACACACGCGAGCGCCTCGACCGTCCTGGTCGCATGCGCCCGAATTTTCCGATCACAGCGGTGTCGATTCGCGACGCTTCGCGGCCGCGTCGGTTGCTTGGGCGCCTGGCAGCGCACCGAACATGTGCTGGCTGCACTTCGCGTCGCGCCATGCGGTTCCCAGCCGGATTCCGCTGAACACGCGTCGCGCCAGCGGAAGAATCTGTTCGCCGGCCAGAATGCCAAGCAGGCCCACCAGGGCGACGGCAGGCGGCGCCGGCGATTGCACGCCGATCAGCGCATAAACGATGCCGGCGAGGAGGCCGGCGAACAGCGAAGCAGTGTAGGGTTTCATAGGCATGGAATGGTGTGACGGCAGTTGGAAATATGGACAACTACCGATCTGGAATCGATCCGACAGTCCCTGGGTCAGCCTATCAGTTCTGCCTGTTCGTTGTGGGTCCATTCAATGAAATTCAGATCTTTTCAGCCTGGATTCATGAAGGCCGCGAGCATCAGAACAATTAACTGGTGTGGTCGCTCATTAGCCTATTGAATGACGCAGGCCGGCTGCCGAGTTTTCCGCTCCAGCGTATTCGACGCGTCGCGGATTCGTCGGCCCGGCGAGCCTTATTTCTCCCTGCGTCAAAGGACATCACCGCCATGAGCAACCCGAAGCTTGAAGTACTTACCCCGCACAACAGCCAGCTGATCTTCATCGACCAGCAGCCGCAGATGGCATTCGGCGTGCAGTCGATCGATCGCCAGACGCTGAAGAACAACGTCGTCGGGCTCGCGAAGGCTGCGAAGGTCTTCAACATCCCGACCACGATCACGACGGTCGAAAGCGAGAGCTTCTCCGGTCACACGTATCCGGAGCTGCTCGACGTGTTCCCGAACCAGAAGACGCTGGAACGCACGTCGATGAATTCGTGGGACGACCAGAAGGTGCGCGACGCACTGGCCGCGAACGGCCGCAAGAAGGTGATCGTGTCCGGCCTGTGGACCGAAGTCTGCAACACGACGTTCGCGCTGTGCGCGATGCTCGAAGGCGACTACGAAATCTACATGGTCGCCGACGCGTCGGGCGGCACCACGCAGGCCGCGCACGACTTCGCGATGCAGCGCATGGTGCAGGCGGGCGTCGTGCCCGTCACGTGGCAGCAGGTGCTGCTCGAGTGGCAGCGCGACTGGGCGCACCGCGAGACGTACGACGCCGTGATGGCGATCGCGAAGGAGCATTCGGGCGCGTACGGGATGGGCGTCGACTACGCATACACGATGGTCCACAAGGCCGCGCCGCGCACCGCGACGCCGCACGAGTCGATCCCGGCCGTTCCGGCGAAGTAAGCGCAGAGGGCCAGCGATCGCTGATGCCGGTGCGGCGGGTTCGATTCGAACGCGCCGCATGGGCGTCATTGCGCGGGTGGCGGACGTGATCGAAACACGCATGCCGCCCGCAGCAGGCTGATCGGAACACGGCCGCTGCATTCGAATTTTCCGGGAGATTCATCGCATGGAACCTTATCTGGTTTCCCTTGGTGCGGGCCTGCTGATCGGCGTGATTTACAGCGCCATCAAGGTTCGCTCTCCCGCACCGCCGCTGATTGCGCTGGTCGGGTTGCTCGGCATGCTGATCGGCGTGCAAGCGTTGCCCACCGTGAAACAGCTGCTTGGCTTCTGATCAACAAGAGGTGATGCATATGACCGCAACCGTGACCCAGCCGGATCTGATCCTGCACAACGGCAGATTCACGACGCTCGATCGCGCGAACCCCGTCGCGACGGCGGTCGCGATTGCCGCCGGCCGCTTCGTCGCCGTCGGCAGCGACGCGGACGTGATGCCGCTCGCGGGCCGCGCGACGAAGGTGGTCGATCTCGGCGGCCGTGGCGTACTGCCGGGTCTGATCGACAACCACTGCCACGTGATTCGCGGTGGCCTGAACTACAACATGGAACTGCGTTGGGACGGCGTGCCCTCGCTCTCGGTCGCGATGGACATGCTCAAGCGCCAGGTGGCCGTGACGCCCGCGCCGCAGTGGGTCCGCGTGGTCGGTGGCTTCACCGAGCATCAATTCGTGGAGAAACGGCTGCCGACGATCGACGAACTCAATGCCACCGCGCCGGACACCCCGGTTTTCATCCTGCACCTGTACGATCGCGCGTTGCTGAACGCGGCCGCGCTACGGGTGGTCGGCTACACGAAGGACACGCCGGAGCCGCCGGGCGGGACCATCGTCCGCGATGCGGCCGGCAACCCGACCGGCCTGCTGCTTGCGAACCCGAACGCGACGATCCTCTACGCGACGCTCGCGAGGGGCCCGAAGCTGCCGTTCGAGTATCAATACAACTCGACGCGCCATTTCATGCGCGAGCTGAACCGGCTCGGCGTGACGGGCGTGATCGACGCGGGCGGCGGCTCGCAGAATTACCCGGAAGACTACGAGGTGATCCGCAAGCTGCACGACACGGGTGAGATGACGATCCGGATCGCCTACAACCTGTTCACGCAGAAGCCGAACGCGGAGAAGGAAGACTTCGTGAACTGGACGAAGAGCGTCAAGTACCACGACGGCACCGACTATTTCCGCAATAACGGCGCCGGCGAGATGCTGGCGTTTTCCGCGGCCGACTTCGAAGACTTCCGGGTGGCGCGCCCGGACCTGCCCGAGCAGATGGAGGATGATCTCGAGGGCGTGGTGCGCGTGCTCGCGGAAAACCGTTGGCCGTGGCGCATGCACGCGACCTACGACGAGACCATCAGCCGCGCGCTCGACGTGTTCGAAAAGGTGAACGAGGACATCCCGCTCGAAGGGCTGAACTGGTTTTTCGATCATGCGGAAACCATCACCGAGAAATCGATGGACCGGATCGCCGCGCTCGGCGGCGGCATCGCGGTGCAGCACCGGATGGCGTACCAGGGTGAATACTTCGTCGAGCGCTATGGCGCGCAGGCGGCCGAAGCGACGCCGCCGGTCGCGAAGATGCTGTCGAAAGGCCTCAAGGTCTCGGCCGGCACCGACGCGACCCGCGTCGCGTCGTACAACCCGTGGGTGTCGCTCGCGTGGCTCGTCACCGGCAAGACGGTCGGCGGCCTGCGGATGTACCCGCAGCGCAACCTGCTCGATCGGGAGACGGCACTGCGCATGTGGACCGAGTACGTGACGTGGTTCTCGAACGAAGAAGGCAAGAAAGGGCGCATCGCGGTGGGGCAGCTGGCCGACCTGGTGGTCCCGGATCGCGATTTCTTCGGGTGTGCCGAGGACGACATCGCCGGCACGACGGCGTTGCTGACGGTCGTGGACGGAAAGATCGTGTGGGGGGCGGGCCCGTTCGCGTCGCACGACGCGCCGATCCCGCCTGCGATGCCCGACTGGTCGCCCGTGCGCGAGTTCGGCGGCTATGGCGGCTGGGGCGCGACGCAGCGCGCCGGCGCGCCGCTGCAACGGGCGGCCGCCGCTGCGATGTGCGGTTGCGCGAACGCGTGCAACGTTCACCAGCACGCGCACGCGAGTGCATGGGCGAGTGCGCTACCGACGTCAGACGCAAAGGGCTTCTGGGGCGCGTTCGGGTGCTCCTGCTGGGCGGTCTGACATGGCGACGCGGACCCATTGCGACTCCCCGACGTGGGCCCGCGCGCTTCATCGCCCTTGACGCTTTTTTGCGAGCGCCTGGGGGCGGGGCGGCGGCCTCGTCCTCGTCACTTGTGCTCAACCATGGACGAGACCCGGCTGGCAGTCGTCCCGCCATTCGGTGACGGTACGACGACCGGGATAAAGCGATGAGCCCGCTCCCTCCACAGAAAAGGTGGATGGAGCGGGCTGACGCCGCAATCTGTCGGATCAGACGGATGGCGGCATGAACCTCGATTGAACAATCGGCCGGGCGGTCGGCGCGCGACCGCGACCGCGCAGACGCTTCAGCGCGAGCGTGCGCGCCGCCACGCGCCGGGCGGATGGCCGACGATCCGCGCGAAGACGCGGTTCAGATGGCTCTGGTCCGCGAAGCCGCACGCGATCGCGATGTCGGCGAGCGTCATGTCGGACGTCTCGATCAGTTCGCGGGCACGCGTCACGCGCTGTTCGAGCAGCCACTGGTGCGGCGTGCGGCCGGTGGTGCGCGAGAATGCGCGAATGAAGTAACCGCGCGACAGGTCGCATTCGTTCGCCACTTCCTCGATCGACACGCCGAGATCCGCCTTTTCCAGCAACAGTTCCTGTGCGCGCGCCAGTTTCGCCGGCGACAGGCTGCCCTTGTGGTCGAGTTCGCGCGTGCTCGCGTTGCCGTAACGGCGCACGAGGTGCGTGCCGATCGCGAGCCCCACCTGCTCGATGAACAGCGCGTTCAGCGGGCCGGGCGCGTCGAGGCTGTCGGCCACCGCGTGCGCGAGATGGCCGAGCACCGGATCGCGCACGTCGGGGCGACACGTGAGGCCGCCGATTGCCTGCCCCCCATGCTCCGGGCCCACGCGCTCGAGATACGCATGCGGCAGCTCGACCAGCACGAAGTCGAAGTTGCCGTACAGGTCCGCATGGAAGTGGCGCGAGAAATCGCGAATGTAGATCGAGTGATGCTGAAACCGGCGCTCGCTTGCGCCGGCGCGCCCGTAGAGCGTGCGGCGATGGCCGCCGGCCAGCGACACGCCGACCAGGAAGCCGCGGTCGCACGCAGGCATGTCGATGTGTTCCACGTGCGCTTCGCGCATGCATTTGCGGTGAAGCCGCAGGCCGCCGGTGGCGGTCTCGACATCCTTCGCCAGCAGGCTGGCCACGCAGCCGAGCGTGTCCTTCGGTAGTGGTGGCGGGGATACCGCCGGCGCTGCGGTAACGGAGTCTGACATGGAATTCCCGGGCAAGTGACTCGGCGCGCGACATGGCGAGTCCAGTTTAGCGACGCATGTGAACATTCAAAATGAATTTGCACAAACGTCCGCTCGTGAATCTGACGAATTGCTTTCAACGGTGGCGCGCAGCCGCCGCATCGCCCGTCACGACAGGCGTGCGAGCGGCTCGGCAGAGTATCGCGCCCTACTTTTACATGCAAGCGAATGCGCCGATCGCGTGATCCGGCCGCCGCCCACAGCGCATTTTCCTTCAAGATTTTCGTCGCGCCCCCGTCTACACTCAGCCCGGAATTCAACAGTGTCCGGCCGGCGCCACGGTGCGCCGGGGCCGGACATCCTGCCGGGTGGACTGCCGCGTTCACCGGGCGGTCATCCTGAGGGACCCGGAGGCGGCCATGATCCAGATCGGAACGTTGTCGGTGGATTTCGAGCAGCGCGACATTCGCCGTCAGGGCGCGTCGTTGCGCATCGGTGCACGCGCGCTCGACATTCTCGAAGTGCTGCACCGCGCGAGCGGGGCGGTCGTGTCGAAAGACGACATCATGGACGCGGTCTGGCCCGGGCTGATCGTCGAGGAAAACCGCCTTCAGGTGCATGTGGCGACGCTGCGCAAGGCGCTCGGCACGAACCGCGATCTGATCAAGACGGTGCCCGGGCGCGGCTACCTGCTGGTCGCGTGCGCGTCGCCCGGCCCGGAACCCATGCCCGCGGCCGACACGCCGGCCGTTGTCCCAACCGCCGCACCGACCGATGCCCACGCGGCGTCGCTGCCCGCGCCGCTCGTCGGACGCGACGCCGAAATCGCGCAGATCGTCGAGATGCTCGAACGCACGCCGGTCGTCACGCTCGTCGGCGCGGGCGGGATCGGCAAGACGAGCCTCGCCGTACGCGTGGCCCACGCGGTGCGCAGCCGCTCGCGCGAGCGCGTGCTGTTCGTGGAGCTGGCACGTGCGGGGACGCGCGCCGACATGCTGATCGCCGTCGCGGCCGAGCTCGGCCTGGACACGCAGCGCGTGCCCGCCGTCGAGGACATCGGCGCCGTATTCGCGGCGTCGCGCCACCTGCTCGTGTTCGACAATGCCGAGCACATCGTCGATCTCGTCGCGAGCCTCGTCGAAACGCTGACGTCGTGCGCCGGCTCGCTGCGCGTACTCGTGACGAGCCGCGAGCCGCTGCATATCTCCGCCGAAGCGGTGCTGCGCATGAGCCCGCTCGCGGTGCCCGACGACGACGCGCGCACCGACGAGATCGTTCGCTGTTCCGCCGTCGAGCTGTTCCTGGAACGGGTGCGCACCGCCGCGCCGGATTGTCCGGTCGACGAAGCCGGCATGCGGCTGATCGCCGATATCTGCCGGCGGCTCGACGGGCTGCCGCTCGCGATCGAACTGGCCGCGGCGCGCGTCGCGACGCTCGGGCTCGCGGTGGTCGCGTCGCGGCTGGACGACCGGCTGAACCTGCTGACCGGCGGGTTGCGCTCGGCGCTGCCGCGTCATCAGACACTGCGGGCGACGTTCGACTGGAGCTACGTGCTGCTCGACCCGGCCGCGCGTGCGCTGTTCCGCCGGATGGGATGCTTCATCGGGCCGTTTTCGTTCGATGCCGCGCACGCGGTCGCCGCCGAGCCCGGCACATCGGCCGCGGACATGATCGCGGTGCTCGGCGAACTGGTCGCGAAGTCGCTGGTGACCGTCGAATTCCAAGGCGCATCTGCGCGGTACCGGCTGACCGAATCGACGCGCGCGTATGCGCTGGAAAAACTGCACAACGAGGGCGAGGTCGAGCGCATCGCGGCGCGCCACGCACGATACGCGCGCGAGCAAGGGCATGAACACGGGCACGAGCACCAGCACGCGGCGGCGAGCGTGGACGCCCCCGATGAGGCGCCGGCCGACGGGCTGACTGAAGCCTTGACTGAAGCCTTGACTGAAGCCTTGACTGAAGCCCTGACCGGCACACCGACCGACACACCGACCGACACACGCGTCATGTCCGTCGACGAAACGCGTGCGCCGGTCGCGGCCGTGCACGAAGCCGAAGCGGACCGCCTGGCGCGCGCGCTGCTGGAGCCGGCGCGGATGCACGAATGCGCGGCGCGGGCGCGCCAGGTGCTCGACGCATTCGACACGGCCGCGGCCGACCCGGTCGATGCCGCGCGTGAGATGCGGTTGCGCGCGGCCTGCGCGTCGGCGCTGCTGCATACGGACGGCGACGCCATGGCCGCGGCCGCGATGTGGGACCGCACGCTCGGTCTTGCCGCCCATGTCGGCGACGCGACGTTCGATGCGCGCGCGCTGGTCGGGCTGTGGAATACGATGCTGACGCTGTCGGACATTCACGAATCGCTGCGTTACGCGACCCGCTTCGAGCGCGCGGCCGAGCGGCGCGGCGACCGCTCGCAGCGGCTCCTGGCCAACGCGATGGTCGCCACGTCGCTGCACTATTTCGGCGAGCACGCGCAGGCGCGCGAGCGGCTCGAAGCGGCGACGGCCGAACTCGGCGAGGTGGGCGAGCCGCCGTGCGCGCAGGCAGCGCTCGGCGTCGACATGACGACGCTCGCGCGCACGATGCTCACGCGGCTCGTGTGGATGCAGGGCGACCCCGACCATGCGATGCGCATCGCCGCGCAAGCGGTCGAGTGCGCGCGCCGCGGCCCGTCCGCGCTCGCGCTGTGCGTGGTGCTGGGCGCGGCCGCCGTGCCGATCGCCCTGCGCTACGGCGACCACGACATCGCGTCCGACTATCTCGCGACGCTGCGCGCGACCGCGAGCGCGCACGGTTTCGACATCTGGCGCAATCACGCGGAATGCCTGACCGGCCAGTTCGACATCCAGGCCGGTCATCCCGGTGCGGGCCTCGCACGGCTCGAACCCGCACTGAGGCGTGTCGAGGCGACCGGGTTCCGGCGGCTGCTCGCCCCGTTGAACGTCGCGTATGCGGAGGGTCTCGTGCGCGTCGGCCGCGCAAGCGAGGCGCGCACGCGGCTCGAGGCGACGCTCGCGCGCTGCCGCGCGCACGGCGAGCATCTGTTCGTGCCGGAACTGCTGCGCGTGACGGGCGTCGCGATGCTCGAACAGGCACGGATCGCGGCCCCCGATGTCGCGCTCGCGTACGAGGCCGACGGCCATCGTCATCTGCAGATGGCGATCCAGACCGCGAACGGGCAGGGCGCCGCGATGTGGGCGCTGCGCGGCGCGCTGGATCTCGCCGACCACCTGATCGAGCGCGGGCGCACCGCACACGCGTCGACGCTGGTCGCCGGGGTCGCGCGGCACTTCGATCCGCATTCGCGCGCCCATGATGTGCGGCGCTTGTTGCGCGTGCAGAATTTCGTCCGCCAGGACGCGCCGCCGCCGTCCCGCACGCCTGCGCGCCACGACGCCGCCGACGCGGCGCAGCAGGCCGCATAGCGATGCGCGCGTTCCAGGCAACCGCGCGACTGCGCGATCGCGACATGCATGCCGATGCGGGCGATGCAGCGGGTTTCCGTCGTTCGACGAAGCGACGTACGCGCGGCGCGGCGCGGCGTGCGCGTGCGCGTCCGCACGGGAGGCCCGACGGTGCTTAGCGCGACGGAACCCGCCCGCGCGGCGGACCTCGTCGTCTTCAACGGCAAGATTGCGACCCAGGACGAGCAGCGCTCGTTCGTCAGCGCGCTTGCGGTAAAGGACGGGCGCATCGTCGCGACCGGCGACGATCGCGACGTGCTGCGTCATGCGCACGGTGACACGGCCTGCCTCGACCTGAATGGCCGCACGGTGATCCCCGGCCTCGTCGACGCGCACCTGCAGGCCATCCGCGGCGGCACGCACTTCAACCTCGAGCTGCGCTGGGACGGCGTGCCGTCGCTTGCCGCCGCGCTCGAGCTGCTGCATCGGCAGGCCGTGCGCACGCCCGCGCCGCACTGGGTGCGCGTGGGCGGCGGCTGGACCGCGCTGCAGTTCGCGGAAAAGCGCGGCCCGACGGTGGCCGAGCTCAATGCGATCGCACCCGATACGCCGGTGTTCGTCCAGCATCTCGGCGACAGCGCGTGGCTGAACGCGGCCGCGCTGCGCGCGATCGGCTACGGGCGCGACACGCCCGATCCGCCGGGCGGCGAATTGCGACGCGACCGTCATGGGCGGCCGACCGGGCTGCTGCTCGCGCGCTCCGATCCGGCCGTGCTGGCCGCGGCGCTCGCGCGCGCGCCGGTGCTCGGCGCGGCCGACCGGATCAACTCCACGCGGCAGTTCATGCGCGCGCTGAACCGTGTGGGCGTGACGAGCGCGATCGACGCCGGCGGCGACGGCCTGACGTATCCGGACGATTACGCGGCGGTCATCGCGCTGGCACGCCGCGGCGAACTGACGACGCGCATCGCGTACGCGCTGGGCGCACGACACGCCGGCCGGGAAATCGACGACTTCGCGCAGTGGATCGCGCTGACCTCGCCCGGCGACGGCGATGCGTTCCTGCGCGCGAACGGCGCAGGCGCGCGGTTGCTGTTTTCGGCGGTCGATCTGGGGAATTTTCTCGATCCGCGCACCGAACTGCCCGCGTCGGTCGACGCGGAACTGACCGCCGTCGTCCGGCTGCTGGTCCGCCACCGCTGGCCGTTCCGGCTGCAGGCGACCTACGACGAGTCGATCGGCCGCTTCCTCGACGTGTTCGAGGCGGTGAACCGCGATACGCCGTTCGCCGGGCTGCGCTGGTGTTTCGACCGGTGCGAGACGATGTCGGATGCGAACATCGCGCGTGTGGCGGCGCTGGGCGGCGGCGTGACCGTGCAGCCGCGCATGGCGTTCCAGGGCGAGGCGTTCATCGCGCGCGACGGGGCGGCCGCGGCGACGCGCGCGCCGCCGATCCGCGCGATGCTCGCGGCCGGGCTGCCAGTCGGGGCAGGCTCCGGCGCGCTGGATGCGGGGAGCTACAACCCGTTCGTCGCGCTGTACTGGATGGTGTCGGGGCGCAGCGTCGGCGGCACCGTGCTGTATCCCGCGCGCAACCGGCTCGGCCGGATGGAGGCGCTGCGCCGCTACACGGTGGGCAGCGCATGGTTTTCCGCCGACGAGCATCGCAAGGGGGCGCTGGTGCCCGGCCGTTATGCGGATTTCGCGGTGCTCAGCGACGACTATTTCACGATCGACACGGCGCGCATCCCGCAGTTGTCGTCGGTGCTGACGGTCGTCGACGGCAAGGTCGTGCACGCGGAACGGGAATTTGCGTCGCTCGCGCCGCCGCCGCCGCCCGTCAGCCCCGGATGGTCGCCGGTCGCCGATGGCGACGGCACGCCTGCAGCCGGCGCGAACGGGCATGGCAGCCCGCGCGCATCGGCGGCGGGCGACGCGTGCATGAACCCCGGCACCGATGCGTGCCGGGCACGCGGCCCCGGGCGCCGCTTCGCGCGGCCGCGCTATCCGGCGGCCAGCGCGGCCGGCAACCGCTGCGAAGCGTGCGGTCGCTGCTGCGTCGCGTGCTAGCCGGCGCGCACAATATCGCGCGGCATGGCCTTGAACGATTTTTCGTCCCGTGCACGGGACACGAAGGAGACACGATGAACGTTGCGCACACACGCGCACCGTCGACCGCCGACGAAGTGGCCGGCGTCAGCATTCCGCGCACGACGCTTGCGGTCGAGGCGGCCGACGCGGCGCGCGCATCGTTGCCTGCCGCGCTCGCCGATCATGCCGCGCGCGTGTTCGTGTTCGTGTTCGCGTCGCTCGCCGCGCGGCGTGCGGGCGAAGGGTGCGATCCGGATGCGCTGTACGTCGCCGCGATGTACGCGAACATGGGGCTGAGCCCTGCATACTGCCGCTCGCCCGAACGTTACGAACTCGACGGCGCCGATGCCGCGCACGCGCTGCTGGTGCGGCATCGGCGCTCGCGCAGCATGCGCGACGACGTATGGCACGCGATCGCGCTGCATACGACGCCCGGTGTGGCCGCGCGTGCGTCGCCGCTCGCCCGCGCGCTGGCCCGCGCCGTGTCGACCGATCTGATGGCAACCGATTTCGACAGCTACACCGACGACGAGCGCGCCGCGCTGCTCGCCGCGTACCCGCGCGGCAACGGATTTCGCGAAACCTTCCTCGCTGCGGTCGCACGCGGCGTCGAGCATCGGCCGCAGTCGACGTTCGGCACGTGGAGCGCCGACGTGCTCGAACGCGCGGACCCGGATTTCCAGCGGCCGAATTTCTGCGGGCGCGTGCTGGGGGCGCGCTGGAACGACGCGTGACGGCGCCGTTGCACCGCGCGGGAATCGGCCGCGCGGGCCCGGTATCGCAATGGGGTGCGTGACGCCCCGTGCCGTGCGCGGGGCATTCGCCGGTTACGCGGGCGATTCGGCCGCGTCGTGCCGCGCATAGTCGACGTAGCCCGCGCGGTCGCCGCCATACCAGCCGACGTTTTTCGGCTCCGCGAGCGGGACGCGTGCCGCGAGGCGCTCGACGAGATCGGGGTTCGCGATATAGGCACGGGCGAACGCGACGAGATCGGTGTCGCCCGCGTCGATCAACGCGTTCGCCGCGTCCGGTGAAATACCGCCGTTGACGATCAGCGTGCCGCTGAATGACCGGCGCGCGCGCTCGACGATACGCGGCAGGTCGGGCTCGCCGCTCCAGCCGTTGGTGTCGGCCGCGTGCAGATAGGCGACACCCGCGTCGTCGAGCATCCGGCCGACGTACGCGAGCGTCGCATCCGGATCGGCATCGCGCACGTTGTTGTACTTCGCGTACGGCGAGATCCGCACGCCGACGCGGCCGAGCGGCATCACGCCGCCGACCGCGTCGACGATTTCCGCGAGAAAGCGTGCGCGGTTCGCAACCGAGCCGCCGTAGCGATCGTCGCGGCGGTTCAGCGTCGACGACAGGAACTGGTGCGGCAGGTAGCCGTTGGCCGCATGGATCTCGACGCCGTCGAAGCCGGCGGCCATCGCGCGCGTGGCCGCTTGCCGGAATTCATCGACGGCCGCGACGACTTCGTCGGTCGTCATCGCGCGCGACGGCGTCGCGTGAATCTTCGTGTAATAGCCGTTCTGCAACTGCGCCCATACCTGCAGCTGTTCGAGGTCGTCGTTCACGCCTGACGGCGACAGCGGCGCGGCGCCGCCGAGCAGCGTCAGCGAGCTGACCCGGCCGCCGTGCCACAGCTGCGCGAAAATGCGGCCGCCGTTCGCGTGGACCGCGTCGGTGACGATCTTCCAGCCGGCGGCTTGTGCATCGTCGACGAGCCCCGGTGTGAGCTCGAACGCGGCGGACGCGCGGCTGACGTTGGTCGCCTCGGTCACGATCAGGCCGGCCGACGCGCGCTGCGCGTAGTACTCGGCCATCAGTTCGGTGGGCAACCCGCGCGACGGCGCGCGCGAGCGCGTCATCGGCCCCATCACGACGCGGTTCGGCAGCGCGAGGCCGCGCAGATCATAGGCACTGAGCAGGGAAGACATGATGGACTCCTTTTCTTCGGCGTGGAGCGGGGCGGCGACGCGCCCCGCGAACGAATCGGTTTGAAGTTTGAAGGCGGCGGCGGGGTTCAGCCGAGCGCGTGACGTTGCGCGTGCGGCCGCCCGACGAGCAGGTAGTGCGCGAGCGCGACGATCGGGAACGCACCGGCCACCGCCGCGACGAGCGGCCAGCCGCCATGCTCGTACAGCGGGCTCGCAAGCGCCGAGCCGACGGCGCCGCCGACGAAGATGCTCGTCATGTACAGCGCGTTCAGCCGGTTGCGGCTTGCCGCGTGCAGTGCGTAGATCTCGCGCTGGCCGAGCACCATGTTCATCTGCACCGCGAAGTCGAGCACGATGCCGGTCACGACGAGCCCGTACAGGCCGGTGCCGTGCACGAACCCGACCACGTACGACAGCGTGCCGGCGACCAGCGCGATCAGCGTCGCGCGCACCGTATGGCCGGCGTCCGCGAGGCGGCCGGCCACCGGCGCCGACGTCGCGCCGATCGCCCCGACCAGTGCGAACAGGCCGATGGCCGACTGCGACAGTCCGTAGTGACGCGTCAGCTCGACCGGTACGGCGGTCCAGAACAGGCTGAACGACGCGAACATCAGGCCCTGGTAGAACGCGCGATGACGCAGGACGGGCATCGTGCGAACCAGCTGCAGCAGCGAGCCGATCAGCTCGAAGTAGGTCGCGCGATGGTCGGGTTGGCGCTGCGGAATCGTCAGTGCGAGCACGGCCGTGACGAGCGTCATCAGCACGGCGGCCGCCGCGAACACGACACGCCAGCCGAACGCGTCGGCCACGACGCTCGACAGCGGGCGGGCCAGCAGGATGCCGAGCAGCAGCCCGCTCATGATCGTGCCGACCACGCGGCCGCGCGCATGATCCGGCGCGAGATGCGCGGCGAGCGGCACGAGGAGCTGCACGGCCACCGAGCTGAAGCCGATCAGCAGCGAAATCGCGAGAAAGAGCCCAGGGGTGCGCACGAGCGCCGCCGCGGCGAGGCTTGCAATCGACACGACGGCCGTCACGATCATCAGCTTGCGGTTCTCGAGCAGGTCGCCGAGCGGCACGATGAAGAACAGGCCGAGTGCATAGCCGATCTGCGTCAACGACACGATCAGGCTCGCCGTGCCGCCGGACATGTGCAGGCCCGGCGCAATGAGTTCCGTGATCGGCTGCGCGTAGTACAGGTTCGCGACGATCGCGCCGCAGCTGAATGCGAACAGCAGGATCAACCCCTGCGTGAGTCGGGTGCCGTGCGCAGGCTGCGCGTGCGGCGTTGAATCTGCGGACATGGTGGGCTCCTTGAGAAGAGAGAGGTGGGTCCCCGTGTCGCCGCGCCTGCATGGAGTTCGCCGGGGGCGCGATACGGTGCACCGCGTTGCCGCCCATACTATTGACCGGTCGATCAAACCGGAACCGGGCCGCCGCGCAATCGAGCGTTGCGCGGCACGCAAAGGCGCCGCGCCCGATCAGCCGCGCTTGCCCTGCAGCGTCGGAATCTGCTCGAACAGGCCCGCGAGCCAGTCGACGAACACCTTGAGCTTGACGGGCACGTGGCGATTGGGCGGATACAGCACCGAGATCGGCCGGGCCGGCGCGTTGAAATCGGTCAGCACTTCGCGCAGCCGGCCCGATTTCAGATACGGCTCGACGAGGTACAGCGACGTCTTGATCAGGCCGATGCCCGCGATGCCGCACTCGATGTAGTTGTCCGCATCGTTGACGGCGACCGTGCCGCACATCTGCACGACGCGCGGCTCGCCGTCGACGACGTAGTCCCACACGCGGGGGCGCCCGGTATCGGCCGAGATGTGGCTGACCGCCACGTGCTGCGCGAGATCGTCGACCGTCTCCGGCTCGCCGCACCGTGCCAGGTACGCGGGCGACGCGCACGTGCAGGTGGTCAGGCTGCCGATGCGCCGCGCGATCATCCCCGAGTCGTCGAGCGCGCCGATGCGCACCACGCAGTCGACGCCTTCGCCGACGAGATCGATCTGCCGGTCGGTCACGCCGAGCTCGATCATGATGCCCGGATGGGCGTCGAGGAACGCGGGCAGCGCGGGCACCACGACCTGCTTGGCCATCGCCGGCGGCAGGTTCACCTTCAGCCGGCCGCGCGGCACGTTGCGCGCCTGCGAGACCGACGCCTCCATGTCGTCGATTTCGCGCAGCACCGCGACGGAACGTTCGTAGTACGCCTGGCCGTCCTCGGTCAGCGAGATGCGGCGCGTCGTGCGGTTCAGCAGCCGGCAGCCGAGGTGCTGTTCGAGTGCGCTGAGCAGCGCGGACACGCGCGGCGTCGTGAGGCCGGTCGTGTCGGAGGCGCGCGTGAAGCTGCCGGTTTCGACGATGCGCGTGAACACGCGCATCGAAAGCAAGGTATCCATCGTCGGGAAGGCTCCAGTCCTGTTGGGTCGCGGCGCCGGTGCATGCCGGCGCCGTCCGTCTTGTCGGGTGTGTCGGTCGCGCTAGCGGGCGCGACCGAATTGCTATGCGTCGATGCGTTGTCTCAGCGCGTCGCCGGCGAACGGCATTTCGCGCATGCGCTGGCCGGTCGCGTCGAAGATCGCGTTGGCCAGCGCGCCGGCGGTCGGCCCCATCGACGCCTCGGCCGCACCGAGGAACGGCGCGCCCGGGCGATTGATCAGGTGGACCTTCACGCTCTGCGGGGCGGCCGAGAAGCGCAGGATCGGGTAGCTGCTCCAGTCGAAGCTGCGAATCCGTTCGGTGTCGTACTTCAGCGCCTCGTACAGCGTCCAGCTCGCGGCCTGCACGATGCCGCCCTCGATCTGGTTGCGGATCCCGTCCGGCGACACGACCTGCCCCGCGTCGACGGCGGCTTCCGCGTGCTCGAGCGTCACCTGGCCGGTTTCCGGCACGACCGACACCTCGACCGCGATCGCGACGTACGCCATCAGGTTCTTGTACTTGCCGAACGCGAAGCCGACGCCGCGGTTGCGCGCACGCGGCGGCCGCGGCCAGCCGAAGTGCTGCGCGGCGAGTTTGATCACCTGAAGCGCGCGATGGTCTTCCATGTGACGCAGCCGGAATTCGACCGGATCGATGCCGGCCGCGTGCGCGAGTTCGTCCATGAAGCTTTCGATCGCCCACACGTTGGTATGTGCGCCGAGCGAGCGCATCGCGGACGTCTGCAGCGGCATCGTCGGCGAGAAGTTGTTCACGATGTGCTGGTTCGGCAGCGCGTACAGCGGAATCGCGTTGCGATCGGCGCCGCCTTCCGGTTGCAGCATCGGCGTCGACGGCGCGGGCACGAACGGCGGCTCCAGCATCCGCGCCGGCAGCAGCCGGCCGGCGTTGACGATCCGCTCGTTGTGCGAACTGCTCCACAGCGCGTAGTTCCAGTCGACGATGTGGCCGCTCGCGTCGAGCGAAGCGCTGACCTCGGTCACCATCGCCGGCGTGAAGTGATCCCACGTGTGTTCCTGCTCGCGCATCCACTGCACGCGAATCGGCTTGCCGGGCATCGCGGCGGCGATCAGCGCCGCGTGCGCGGCGGCATCGTCGGCCCCGTTGTGTCCGTAGCAGCCGGACCCTTCGGTATGAATGCAGCGCACGCTCGCCTTCGGCATCGACAGCATCTCGGCCAGCGCGTCGCGCAGCGGGTAGACGCCTTGCGAATGGGTCCACACCGTCATCGTCCCGTTATCGAGGTGCGCGACCGCACACGACGGCCCGATCGAGCCGTGCAGCAGGTAGTTCTTCAGGAACGTCGCGTTCAGCGTCTTCACGGCCGGCGCGGTGGCCGCGTGCGTGTTGGCGATCTCGATGCGCTGCGTCGAGATCCGCTTCAGGTCGGCGTGCACGGTGGCGCGATCGGGCAGCGTGCGCCCGGGCGACCACCGGCACGCGGCGGCAAGCGCGCGCTGGGCGACCACCGCCTGCCATTCGCCCTCGGCGACCACCGCGAGCATGCTGCCGTTGCGCACAATCCGCACGACGCCCGGCAGCTTCAGGATCGCCGCTTCATCGAACGACAGCAGCTTCGCTTCGTACACCGGCGGCATCACGACGCGTGCGTGCAGCATGCCGGGCAACTGCATGTCCTGCACGTAGCTGACGCCGCCCGTTACCTTGTTCGGGATGTCGACGCGCGGCAGCGACGTGCCGATCACCGTGAACGTCGCCGGGCTCTTCAGTGGCGACGTAGGCGCGGCGTTGCGATGCAGGTCGACGGTGCGGATCGCGTCGCCGTAGGTCATCGTGCGGCCGTCGGGCGCCTGGATGACTGCGTCGGCGGTCGTCAGCGTGTGCGCGTCGACGCCGAAGCGCTTCGCCGCGCCTTCCACCAGCAGCGCGCGCACTTGCGCGGCCGCGTTCAGCAGCGCGGAACCGCTGTCGGCCATCGTGTGGCTGCCGGCGGTCAACCCCTCGTCGGGCGATGCGCCGGTGTCGGCCGTCAGGAACGTGATCAGCGACGGCTTCATGTCGAGCTCCTCGGCAGCCACCTGCAGCAGCGCGGTGCGCACGCCGGTGCCGAGCTCGACCTTGCCGGTGAATACGGTGACCGTGCCGTCCGGCGCGATCTTGATCCACGCGTCGAGCAAGGGATTTGTTTTCAGGCTGCCCGCAAGTGTCTGGGTGGTTTTTGCCACGTGCACGGCCGCGCCTTCGTCGGCGATCACCAACTGCGCGGCCGCACGCGACGCGGGCGCGAGACTGAACGCGACGAACAGCGCGCCGGAGACGATGAAATGCCGGCGGCCTTCGTCGATGTCGTCGTGGGAATTCATCAAAGTCCCTTGCTGATCGTAACGGGGGCGGAGGCGGGTTCCGGGGGCGGCAGCCCCGCGACCGAGCGCACGGCCGCGAGGATCCGCATGTGCGTGCCGCAGCGGCACAGGTTCGGCTCCATATGCGTACGCAGTTCCTGTTCAGTCGGCTTCGGGTTGCGCTCGAGCAGTGCCTGCGCGCGCATGATCATCCCCGCGATGCAGTAGCCGCACTGCGCGGCCTGATGCTCGACGAACGCGCGCTGCAGCGGGCCCGGATGCTCGGCGGTGCCGAGGCTCTCGATGGTGCGCACGCTGCGCGCGCCGACCGCGGCCACCGGCATCAGGCACGAGAACGTCGGCTTGCCGTCGACGATCACCGTGCACGCGCCGCATTGGCCTAGGCCGCAGCCGAACTTCGCGCCGTGCAGGTGCAGGTCGTTGCGCAGCGCGTACAGCAGCGGCGTGGACGGATCGATGTCCAGCGTGTGCCGCACGCCGTTGACGGTGAGGGTAATCATCGGGCGGTGTCCTCTTTTCTGAGCGTCGCGGCCATCGCGTCGACGCCGGACCATGCGGGGCGATCGGTGTAGGTCGCGCGCACGTACGCGGCAAGATCGGCGATCTGCGCGTCGTCGTACTGGTCGATGAACGACGGCATGTAGTTCAAAGTGTCCTCGCCGTGCCAGCCGATGCCGTTGAACATCATCTGGATCGCATTGCGCGGCGTATCGGCGTTCACGGCCGTGCTGAACGCGAGCGTCGGCCGCTCGCCGATCGACTGCATCGGCGCGGCCGGCCCGTGGCACTGCGCGCACGATGCCTGGAACAGCACCGCGCCGCGCTGCGCGGCCGGCGTCGTCGCGGCACGTTCGGCCGGTGCGGCGGCCGTGGCCGCATGTCCGTTCGCGGGCTTCTGGATCGACAGGATGTACGCGGCGATCGCTTCGACGTCTTCCGCCGGCACCGTCGCGAGGTCGCGCGTGACCGGCAGCATCGGCCCGGCCGCCGCGCCGTGCTCGCTCGCGCGGCCGGTGCGCAGGTACGTGACGAGCTGCGCCTGCGTCCACGGCCGTGCGGCCTGGCCGAGCGCATTGAGCGGCGGCGCTTCCCAGCCGTCGACGATGCCGCCGTCGAACGCACGGCCGCGCTGCTCGCCGCCGATCGCGTTCAGCGGCGAATGGCACGACGCGCAATGGCCGAGCCCGTCGACGAGCATCCTGCCGCGGTTCCATTGCGCGGATTGCGCGGGGTCGGGTCGATACGCGCCTTCGCGCAGGAACAGCACGTTCCAGAATGCGACCAGCGGCCGGAAGTTCAGCGGAAACACCAGGTCGTTGGCGGGCGTCGTCGCGCGAACCGGCGTGCGTGTCATCAGGTACGCATACGCGGCGGCGATGTCGTCGTCCGACATCTTCGTGAAATGAATGTACGGAAACGCCGGGTACAGCGGCTGGCCGTTGCGCCCGATGCCGGTGCGCAGCGCACGGGCGAACGCGTCGCGCGACCAGCGGCCGATGCCGGTCTCCGGATCCGGCGTGATGTTGGTCGCATAGATCGTGCCGAACGGCGTCGCGAGCGGCAGGCCGCCGGCGAACGGCCTGCCGTCCTTCGCGGTATGGCACACGACGCAGTCGCCCAGCGCAACGACGCGCGCGCCGGCGCGCACCAGCTGCGGATCGAACGAAGCGGGGGCGGGCGGATCGATCGGCGCGATCGACGGCCGCACCATGATGCCGATCGCGACCGCGACGCCCGCGATCGCGATGCCGGCCGCGCCGATCCAGAGTCGTTTGTGCTTCATGCGCTCTCCAGGCGACGTGGTGCGCCGCAAGTGATGCGATGCGCGGCAACACCGGACGATGCGTGTCGGCCGTGCGTGGCCGTCCGATGCGGCCGCGACCGTCTTGCGGCGCGGCGGTGATTGGCGACGGGGATCAAGTTGTCACTCCAGCAGTCGATAACGGGCGCTAGCGCCGTCCTGCGCGGCAGCTCATGAACGGCAGTCTACGCAGAGGCCGCGATCATGGCCTGAAGCGGCGCTGAAACGTTCTGAACGGTGTCCGGCCCCGAATCGACCGGGGTGCGGCGCGCGGGGCCGATGAGGGGCGCGCCGTGTCGCGGCGGCCCCGCGCGTCGCGTCAAGACGGAATCTCGCCGGCGACGACTTCGTCCGCGTAGCACCAGATCCAGCGCTCGCCGGGCTCGATCGAGCGGACGAGCCGATGGCCGGTGTCACGGAAATGCCGGCTCGCATGGCGATTCGGCGACGAGTCGCAGCAACCGACGTGCCCGCAGGTCAGGCACATTCGCAGATGCACCCAGCCGCTGCCCGATCTGACGCATTCCTCACAGTCGTCCTTGTCGGTGTCGAACACGCGTGCTTCGTCGAGATGCGTACAGGCGTTGGCCATCTTGCGCTCCGATGCCGGCGCGGGAGCGACGCTCGCGGCACGGCCGGCATGCGGCCGCAAGCGGGAGGGATACGCGGCATTGTGCAGCGTCGCGTCGCGGCCGGACCTTAATTGTCATGAAGCGGCCCGCGCGGCCCGCGGCGGCGGCGTACAGTCGCGAATGCGTTCGGCCACGCCGCGGCACCGGCCGAACCGCATCCGACATCGACATCATCGGGAGGCGCTCATGGATCAACCGCAACACGTGCGGATCGTCGGTCTGCCGCGCAGCAGGGACGCGTACGCGATCCGCGATTTCCTGCAGCGGCGCATGATTGCGTACGACTGGTGCGAGCTGACCTCCGACGCCGACTGCGCGCAGGTGCTCGGCATCGCGCCGCTGCGCGACATCCGGCTGCCGGTCGTGATCTTTCCGGACGGCTCGCGCCTGTACCAGCCGACCCTGGCCGAGATCGCCGCGCGGCTCGGCTGGGTCGCGCGCCCGCGCTTCGTCGAATACGACGTGTCGATCTACGGCGCGGGGCCGGCCGGGCTGTCCGCGGCGGTCTACGCGGCGTCCGAAGGGCTGCGCGCGGTCGTGATCGAGCGCGGCGCGATCGGCGGACAGGCCGGCACGAGTTCGCTGATCGAGAACTACATGGGCTTCCCCGACGGCATCCCGGGCGCGGCGCTTGCGGAACGCGCGCGCGAGCAGGCGGTGAAGTTCGGCGTCGAGCTGCTGACGATGCGCGAGGGCGTGCATGCGACGTTCGTCGACGGCAAGATCCGCGTCGAGCTCGCCGACGGGTCGATCCTGGTCGCGCGCGCGAACATCTGCGCGACCGGCATCGAATATCGCAGCCTCGGGCTGCCGGAGGAGCCGGCGTTTCTGAATGCGGGGCTGTTCTACGGCGCCGGGTCGAGCGAAGCGCCGATGTGCGCGGGCGAGCAGGTGTTCATCGTCGGCGGCGGCAATTCGGCCGGCCAGGCCGCGATGAATTTCTCGCGGCATGCGCGCCAGGTGACGATGCTCGTGCGCGGTGCGTCGCTCGCGGACACGCTGTCGCGCTACCTGATCGACCGGATCGAGCGCACGCCGAACATCGAGGTCCGCTACCGGTCGAGTGTCGCCGCGCTGCACGGCGACGGCTGGCTCGACGCGATCGAGCTTCGCTCGGCGGATGGCACGCGCGAACGGCTGCCGGCCACGCGCCTGTTCGTGTGCATCGGCGGCGCGCCGAATACCGACTGGGCGAAGGACACCGACATCATCCGTAATCCGGACGGCTATCTGGTCACCGGCGGCGACCTGTACGATTGTCCGGCGTTCGAACGCGTGTGGCCGCTCGAGCGCCGGCCGTACCACCTGGAAACCAGCGTGCCGGGATCGTTCGCGGCCGGCGACGTGCGATCGGGATCGGTCAAGCGCGTCGCGTCGGCGGTCGGCGAAGGCGCGATGGCGGTGACCTTCGTGCACCGGTTTCTCGGCGAAGATGCGCATCGGCTCGCGAGCGCGTGACGCAGGTGCGGGCCGCTCGATGGATTCATCGCGCGTCCGCCTGCGGCGCGTCGCGCAATCCGTCCCGGCCGACGCGTGCCGGCGGCGTCCACCCGCCGCCCAACGCACGCACGAGGCTCACCGTCGCGACGGCCAGCGCCTGCCGGCTGTGAATCAGCTGGCGCCGCGCATTCAGCGCATCGCGATCGGCGTCGATGACTTCCAGATAGCTGACGTACCCATGCGCGTAACGGCTCAACGACAGCCGCGCCGCCGCATCCGTCACGCGCGCCGCGTCGTCGTAGCGCACGATCCGCTCCTTTTGCGCGGCGATGTCGTTGAGTGCGTCCTGCACGTCGCGCAACGCGCCGATGGCGGTGGCGCGATAGTTCGCGTCGGCTGCGTCCATGCCGGCCCGCGCGGCCGCCACCATCGCCTCGCGCTTGCCGCCGTCGAACAGCGTCAGCGCGACGTTCGCGCCGAGACTCCACAGTGAACTATTGCGGTCGAGAAACGTGCGTAGATCGCGGGTCGCGAAGCCGCCGTCGGCGGTCAGCGTCAGTGTCGGCAGCCACGCGGTGCGCGCGATGCCCAGTTCGAGCGACGCCGCATCGGCGCGCCGTGCCGCCGCGAATACGTCCGGGCGTTGGGCGAGCAGCGCGGATGGCAGCCCGGCCGGCACATCCGGCACCTGCACGGGCACGGCGCCCGTACCGACGTCGAACGCGGTCGGCGACACGCCGGTCAGCACCGCGATGGCGTCGACGAGGTTTTCGCGCAGCCGGCGGCTCTCCGCGAGATCGGCATGCGCGGTATCGAGATCGGCCGACGCGCGCAGCCCGTCGAGATCGCTCGCCGCGCCGGCCCGCACGCGGGCGGCGATCACGTCGAGCGCGGTGCGCCGCAGCCCGATCGCGCGCGTGAGCGTCTCGAGATCGTCGTCGAGGTAGCGCAGCGTCAGATAGTCGACGGCCACTTCGGTTGCCACCCGCAGACGCACCGCATCGCGGTCGGCCGCCGCCTGCAGCACGTTCTGTTCGCCGATGTCCGCATCGCCGCGCAAGCGCCCCCATAGATCGACTTCGTAGCTCGCGGCGACGGGCACCGACCAGTTGTGCATCGTGCGCTTCGGCAGCGCGTTGTCGACCGTGCCGGAGACGCGCGTGCGGCTGAACGACGGGTCGACGCGCACGGTCGGCGCCAGTGCGGCCTCGCGCACGCCGAGCAGCGCCTGCGCCTGGTCGACGCGTGCGGCCGCCGCGCGGATATCGAGGTTGTGCGTGAGCGCGGCGTCGACGAGGCGGCCGAGTCGCGGGTCGCCGAACCAGGCCGGCCACGCAGCGAGCGACGGCGTGCGCACATCGGTCGACGGAGCGGTCGACGGATCGGCATGGCGGAACCCGTCGTGTCCGACCGGGACGGGCGCGAGCGGCTGCGGCGCGATCGAGCACGCGGCCAGCAGGCTCGCGGCGAGCAGGAGGCATGCGCGCTTCATCGCGATTCGCTGCCGCCTTGCAGCGTGACGACGACCGACAGCCCGGACCGGATGCGCGGCTCCGTCGCGGCCGGGCCGTCGAGCAGGATCTTCACGGGCACGCGCTGCGTGACCTTCGTGAAATTGCCGGTCGCGTTGTCGGGCGGCAGCAGCGCGAACTGCGCGCCGGTCGCGGGCGACAGGCTGTCGATGCGGCCGGTGAACGTGCGCTGCGGCAGCGCATCGAAGCGCAGTTGCACGGCGTCGCCGGCGCGCACGTGCCGCAGCTGCGTCTCGCGGAAATTGGCGACGATCCACGGATGCGGCTCGACCAGCGTGAGCAGCGCCTGGCCCGGCGCGACATGTTCGCCGGTCTCGACGGTCTTCTTGCCGACGTAGCCGTCCGACGGCGCGACGACCGCCGTGTAGCCGAGCTGCAGCAGCGCGTCGCGCAACTCGGCGTCGTTCTGGCTCGACGCGGCGTCGGCCGCTTCGGCGGCGGCCACGGCGCTGCGCCGTTGCGCATCGGCCGCCGCGACGCGCGCGCGGGCCGACTTGCGGGCGGCATCGGCCGCATCGAACTCCTGCTTCGACAGGCCGCTCGGCGTCTCGCGTGTCAGTTCGCGTGCGCGGGCGTAATCGAGTTCGGCCTTTACCGCATCGGCGTGCGCGGACACGAGCGCCGCGTCGGCCTGCTCGATCAGCGCGTGTGCGCGGCTCGCATCGGCATGCGCCTGGGCGACGCGTGCCCGCTGCGCGGCGACCCGCACGTCGAAATCACGCCGGTCGATCTGCACGAGCGCGTCGCCGGCATGCACGAACTGGTTGTCGTCGACGAGCACGCGCTCGACGGTGCCGGCCACGCGCGGCGAGATCACGTGCAGGTGGCCGGTCACGTATGCGTCGTCGGTGCCGCGATCGCGCGCGTCGAACTCGTACACGAGCAATGCGACGAGCAGCAGCGCGAGCGTCGCGATCGCCGCGATGGCGGGCCGGTGCGAGCGAACGGGCGCGGCGGGCGGCGGCGCCGAAGCGGCCGGCGTGTCGGTGGAAGGTGAGGTCATGGTCGGCAAACTCCATCGTACGGGCACGGTTCGACGCATCGCGTTATGCTTGCGCCAGCTTGACAGCGGGGAGCCGCTTCACGATGAACACCACGTTTGCGACCGGTCGTGCCGCGCCGGCGACGGCCTCCGACATCCCGACATTCCGGTCGATCGCCGCGATCGCGGCCGTCTTGCTCGGCGCGATCATCGCGACGCTCACCTCGCGCATCACGTCGCTCGGGCTCGCCGACGTGCGCGGCGCGCTTGGCATCGGCGTCGACGAAGGCGCATGGATCAACACCGCGTTTACCGCGTCGCAGATGTTCGTCGGGCCGCTGGCGATCGCCGCGGCGTTCATGTTCGGCACGCGCCGCGTGCTGGTCGCGGGCGCCGTCGTGTTTCTCGGCGCCGAAACCGTGCTGCCGCTCTGCACGCAGTTCGGCGCGTTCGTCGTGTTCCAGGCGATCGCGGGGCTCGCGTCCGGCGTGTTCGTCCCGCTGACGGTCGGCTTCGTCGTCCGGACGCTGCCGCCGCGGCTCATTGCGTTCGGCATCGCCGCGTATGCGATGAATCTCGAGATGTCGCTGAACCTGTCGGCCACGCTCGAGGGCTGGTACAGCGAACACCTGAGCTGGCGCTGGCTGTTCTGGCAGAACGCGGTGCTGACGGTGCCGTTCATCGCGTGCCTGCTGCTGTCGCTGGCGGACGAGCCGGTCAAGCGCTTCGCGTCCGGCATCGATGCGCGCGGGATGCTGCTCGGCGCCGGCGGCTTCGCGTGCCTGTGCGTCGCGCTCGACCAGGGCGAACGGCTGTTCTGGCTGCAGTCGCCGCTGATCGTCGTGCTGCTGGCGCTCGGCATCCTGATGGTCGCCGCGTTCCTGATTCACGAGCTCGCGTCGCCGCGCGCGGGCCTCGATCTCGGCTATCTCGCGCGGCCGAACGTCGCGCTGCTGATCGTGCTCGTCGGCCTCGTGCGCTTCACCGTGCTCAATACGAGCTTCATCCCGTCGCTGTTCCTCGCCAGCACGTACGGGCTGCGGCCGCTGCAGATCGGCGATACGCTGCGCTGGATCGCGATCCCGCAGCTGCTGTTCGCGCCGTGCGTCGCACTGCTGCTCCAGCGCGTCGATCCGCGCCGGCTGATCGTTGCCGGCTTCGTGACGGTGGCGATCGCATTCGCGCTCGGCGCGCGCCTCACGTCCGCGTGGGCCGAACCCGACTTCATTCCGTCGCAACTGCTGCAGGCGCTCGGGCAGACGATGGCGCTGACGTCGGTGATCTTCTTCTTCGGCAAGCACGTGACGGCCGAACACGCGTTGACGTTCGGCGCGGTCGTGCAGACGACGCGCCTGCTGAGCGGGCAGCTCGGCACGACGTCGATCGCGGTGATTCAGCGGATCAGGGAGGGTACCCATTCGAATCTCGTCGGTCTGCATGTATCGCTGTCGGATCCCGGGACGCTCGAGCGGCTGCGCACCGGCGCGGCGTCGCTGGTGACGCACGGCGCCACGGTCGCGACCGGCAACCAGGCCGCCTACGCGCTCGTCGATCGGGCAGTGCGCGTGCAGGCGACCACACTCGCGCTGGCCGACAATTTCCGCGTGGCGATGGCGTTCGCGCTCGCCGGGGCGCTGATCGGCATCCTGCTGAGGCCGGTGCGGGCGCAGTGAGCGCGCCGCGGCTGAATTTTTCTGAAAAATCCTGAACGGCACGTCTGCCGAAGCGGTATGCGCACCGCGACGGCAGACGGCGCGCTTACGCCTGCAGGAACGCGAGCAGCTCGGCGTTGATGCGATCGGCGTTCACGACGCACATGCCGTGCGACCCGCCTTCGATCACCTTCAGCTGCGCGTGCTTGACGATCTTCGACGACAGCCGGGCCGAATCGTCGATCGGCACGATCTGGTCGTCATCGCCGTGCAGCACGAGCGTCGGCACGTCGATCTTCTTCAGATCTTCCGTATAGTCGACTTCCGAGAACTCTTTCACGCACAGATACTGGCCGTGAATGCCGCCCATCATGCCCTGCGACCAGAACGCGTCGATCGTGCCCTGCGACGGCTTGGCGTTCGGGCGGTTGAACCCGAAGAACGGCACCGCGAGATCCTTGTAGAACTGCGAACGGTTCTCGGCGACGTTCTTGCGGATGCCGTCGAACACCTCCATCGGCAGGCCGCCGGGGTTGGTCGGCGACTTCACCATCTGCGGCGGCACCGCGCCGATCAGCACGGCCTTCGACACGCGCTTCGTCCCGTGGCGGCCGATGTAGCGCGCCACTTCGCCGCCGCCCGTCGAGTGGCCGACGAGCGTGGCTTCGCGCACGTCCAGTGCGTCGAGCAGGGCGGCCAGATCGTCCGCGTACGTGTTCATGTCGTTGCCGCGCGACGGCTGGCTCGAACGGCCGTGGCCGCGACGGTCGTGCGCGATCACGCGATAGCCGTGCTGCACGAGGAACAGCATCTGCGCGTCCCACGCGTCCGCACACAGCGGCCAGCCGTGCGAGAACACGACAGGACGGCCGCTGCCCCAGTCCTTGAAGTAGATCTGCGTGCCGTCCTGGGTGGTGATCGTGTTCATCGAATGGGCTCCTGGGTGGGCTGAAGCGGCGCTGCGGGCGGGGGTGCCGGCCGCAGCCGCCATCGCGGGCAGCGCGGCGGCCGCGACGGCCGTCGCGCCGGCAAGCAGCATGTCGCGGCGGCGCGCCGACGAAACGGCGTCGGTCTGTTCTGGGTGCATCTGGACTCCTGAAATATGCGGCGCAACGATGCCGCGCGGGATGGTGGATCGGTGACGACCGGCCGCGGCCATCCCGCCGGCAGCCGGTTTGCTTGAGTCGTCGCGCGCCGATTCGTGCGGCGCGGACGAACGAATGCCGTCGGGAGCGTATCGCGGTGCTACGTGCGCCGTACTGAAATCCGGCTGAATTTTCTTGAACGCGCCGCGCCGCGGAGGGAAGTCCGCCGGGCTGCAGAAGAATTAAGCGCGCGACCGGGACTCTTCAGCGCGCGGCGACTATCGTCGACATCGGATCATCCGCGCACGTTTCGCGTCGCGCGCACGGATCCGACCGCACCGTCCGTCACTCGCCTGGAAATGCCGCCATGGATGCCTTCAATCGCTGGGAGCACATGATCACGTCGCTCGGGCCGCCTTCCATGGCGGTCGTCCGGTCGATGCCGATGCCGCGCGCGCGACCGGCGGACGGCCCGCGCCGCGGCCATCGCGGCGACGCGCCGACGCCGTCGAGCGGCGACATACGCCGCCGCAGCGCGATCGTCACCGCCGAGCGGCAGACCGATTCGTCGATGCTGGTGTCGTGGAGCGACCCGACGCACTGCCGCTACGACGAGCAGCGCTGGATCAGCGCGAAGGCGCGCGGGCTCGGGCGTTGCGCGCTCACCGGCATGCCGATCCGGGTCGGCGATGCCATCTACAAGCCGCAGTGGCGCGGCGCGAAACGGCCGGCGAACTGCCGCGAAATGATCCTGGCGTCGGCGCTCGACGTGTTCGCCGCGCGACAGTCCCGGCCATGACGCCGGCAGCGCGGCGCTGCGTCGGTTGCGACCGCCGCGGTACGTCGTGACGCCGTCAATCTCGGAACGGAGGCGACTGCGACACGCCCGCGCGATACCGCGCGACGCATGGCCGCAGTTTGCACACACCGATCGCACGGCTGCCCGAAGCGGGAATCGTTCCGCTATCGACACCGAGCGCCGATTTACCGGCGCTATATGGGGTGGCGTCCGCGCGTATTCGATCGATCGGCCGGATCAAACGGAAAATGCGTCGAATTTTCCCGAACCGGCAGGCATATCGTCTGATATATGAAAATCGTATTTACGAACGAACCGGCCATTCGCACATGAATCGTGCGCGCGCTCTTGCCGCATTCCGGTATATATGACCACACGCTTGCCACACAACGTCGTCGTGGCGATTTTCGTCATTTCAAAAAATTCGATCGCTACATTCTGATTATTTGAATCATTCTGCTACGCAAATACCGTAGCATTGACGCGAAACCGGCGCCGGGTTTCAATCGTGCGCCGTTGAATGTCACCATTAAGAAAATGCGATGATCCGAATTGGAACACTTCACGTTTTTCTCGACAGACGTGAAATTCGTTCGAACGGCAAGCTGTTGCGCATCGGTAGCCGCGCATTCGAGATTCTCGAGCTGTTGATTCGGGCGAACGGCGCACTGGTATCGAAAGACGAAATCATGCAGCGCGTGTGGCCGCACACCGTGGTGGAAGAAAACAACCTGCAGGTGCATATCGCGTCGCTGCGCAAGGCGCTGGCCGACGACCGGAACCTGATCGTGACGGTGCCGGGCCGCGGCTATCGGCTCGTCATCGAGCAACCTGACGACGACGGTGCGCCCGTGCGCCCTGCGATGTCGCGGCCGTCCATCGCGCCCGGCGCGCTGTTCGGCCGCGAACGCATGGTTGACGAGGTGCTGGCCGCGTTGCAGGACGCACGCATCGTGACGCTGGTCGGCGCGGGCGGCATCGGCAAGACGCGCGTCGCGATCGAAGCGGCCGCGCGCGCGGATGCGCGTTTTCCTGAAGGCACCGTGTTCGTGTCGCTCGCGACGGTCGCGTGCCCGCGCTTCGTGCCGGATGCGCTTGCGGGCGCGTTCGGCATCGCGCAGCCGACCGGCGCGCTGACCCTCGAAGCGGTGCTCGCCGCGGTCGCACGCCGCCGGATGCTGCTCGTGCTCGACAATTGCGAGCACCTGCTCGATGCCGCGGCGCGGATCGCGAGCGCGCTGACCGACGCTGACGACGGGCTGTGCGTGCTCGCGACGAGCCGGGAATCGCTGCGCATCCACGGCGAGCGCGTGTGCCCGGTGCTGCCGCTCGACGTGCCGGACGAAGGCGCGGCCGAACACGATGCGATGCGCGCGAGCGCCGTGCAGTTGTTCGCCGCACGCGCCCGCGCGGCCGATCCGCGTTTTCCGCTCGATGCGCGCAGCCTGTCGCTGATGGCGTCGGTCTGCCGCCGGCTCGACGGCCTCCCGCTCGCGATCGAACTGGCCGCGGCGCGGGCCGCCGTGCTCGGCATCGACGTGCTGGCCGCTCATCTCGACGATCATTTCCGGCTGCTGACGGGCGGGTTTCGCACCGCGCTTCCGCGCCATCAGACCTTGCAGGCGATGTACGACTGGAGCGACCGGCTGCTGGGCGATGCCGAGCGCCGGCTGTTGCGATGGCTCGGCGTGTTCCGCGACGGCTTCTCGATCGAGGCCGTGCGCGCGGTGGTCGGCCCGAACGGGCTGGCCGGCGCCGACCTGCTCGATACGATCGCGGGCCTCGTGTCGAAATCGCTGCTGATCCTCGAGACCGCGCACGGCGCGCCGCGCTACCGGTTGCTGACGACCACGCGCGCGTATGCGCAGCAGCAACTCGACGCGCACGGCGACGGCGCGGCGGCCGCGCGGGCACACGCCGGCTATTTCCTCGAGTTGTTCCGGCAAGCGGCGCATGGCGGTGGCGCGCAGGGCGGCGATCAAGGCGGCTCCACGCGGCTCGAGGCGGTGCGGCGTGAGCTCGGCAACCTGCGTGCCGCGCTCGACTGGGCATTCTCGGCGAACGGCGATACGGCGCTCGGCGTCGCGCTCGCGGCGGTGGCGGTGCCTTGCCTGTTCGACCTGTCGCTCGTCGACGAATGCCGCGAACGGGCGCGCGTGGCGCTCGATGCGATGCGCGACGCCGACACCACGGCAGAGGCCGCCGATGCGCGCGTGCGCTTGCTCGCCGCGTATGCGGCCGCGCTCGCGCATACGGCCGGATCGACGCAGGCGGTGCACGACGCGTGGTCGGAAGTGCACGCGCTCGGCTTCGATGCGGCCGAGGCGGAGCTGCCGGCGCGCGACGGCTGACGGCGGATGGGCGGGGTGCCTGCCGCGCTTCAGAACGTTTCAGCGCGGCGTAAGGACACCGGCGCGCGGCACGCGTAGATTGCGAGCGTAAGGCGCGGCCACCCCGCACGCTTGCGCGGCGATCCTGTGCGCGCGCCGAGATATCGCGACGCCATCCGCCAAGCGGGCGTCGCGACACGAGCGGCGCCTCCTGCGCCGCTGCGTGCCCGCCCAACCGGACGAACCGCCGCATGAAACTTCCCGAATCCGACCTTTCCCGCCACGCGACCGACCTCGGCCTGCTGTTCCTGCGCGTCACCGCCAGCGTGCTGCTGCTCGTGGTTCACGGCTTGCCCAAAGTCCTTCACTACACGTCGGAAGCCGCCGCCATCGAGGATCCGTTTCATCTCGGCCGCACGCTGTCGATCCTGTTCGCGATCTTCGCGGAAGTCGTGTGCCCGGTCTTCATGATCGTCGGCGTATGGCCGCGGCTGGCCGCGTTGCCGGTGATGATCATCACGCTCGTCGCGCTGGTGTTCGTCCATCCCGACTGGTCGCTGCGCGACGCGCAGTTCGCGTGGATGCTGCTGATCCTGTTCGGCACGATCGCGATCGCGGGCGCCGGCCGCTATGCGTTGCCGGGCGTGGTACGCCGGCACGAATAGCGTGGCCGCGGGCGCGCCCGCGCCCAGCCTCTCGTCGCAGCGGCGCCGGCCCGACCGTCATGCTGCCGTCGCCATCGTTCCATTCCGTTCCGCTTCGTTTCGACATGCTGAATCTTTCCGACACGGCGCTCTACGGCGCGCCGATCGTGCTGGCCGATCTCGTCGCGTGGCGCCTGTTCGGGCGCGGCCGCGGCGCGACGCGGGCGGTGTGGCGCTGCGCGGCCTTCGCCGCACTGACCGCCGTGCTGTTCGCGCACGGCGTGAGCCCGCTCGCCGTTCCCGCGTCGGCCACCGGCCTCGACCGCATCGCGCTCCAGGCCATCTGCATCGCGTGGTGGCTGCAATGCGCGATCGTCTTCAGCCTGCTGCTCGATCATCTGCTGTTGCCGCCCGCGTGGCGCAGCCAGCGGCTCTTTCATGACATCGCCGCGGGCGTCGTGTTCGGCGCGGCCGTGGTCGCCGCGCTGGGCTACGTGCTCGGCCTGCCGTTGAGCGGCGTCGTCGCGACGTCCGGCGCGGTGGCGGTGATCCTCGGTCTCGCGCTGCAGAACACGCTGAACGACGTATTCTCCGGGCTCGTGCTGAACACCACGCAGCCGTTTCGTCTGAACGACACCGTGTCGATCGGCGAGATCGAAGGGCGGATCGTCGAGAGCAACTGGCGGGCGACGAAGCTGATCGACAGCCTCGGCAACCTGGTGGTCGTGCCGAACAGCGCCGCGGCCCGCGCCACCATCGTGAACCTCAGCGAACCGTCCGGCCTGCACGGCGTGACGCTCACGCTCGACGTCGATCCCGCGGTGCGGCCGGCGGTCGTGGTCGGCGCGCTCGAGCGCGCGGCGGCCAGTTCGCTCGACGTGCTCGCGCGCCCCGCGCCCGTTGCCGTCGTGAAGGCGTTCGGCACCAACGCGATCCGCTACGAGCTCCTCGGTTACGTCGACGCGCTACAGAAGACGACGGCCGTGCGCAACGCGCTGTACGATCTCGCGCACCGGCATCTGGCCGCGGCAGGCACCGCGTGGCGGCCGCTCGCGGGCACCGCGCCGGCAGCGGCGGCAGGCGGGCGCGACGGGCGCGATCGGCACGACGTATCGCGCCGGTTCCTGCTGTTGCGTGCGGTGGACCTGTTCGCGCGCGTCGACGACGACGATCTCGCCGCGCTGGCTGACGCGCTGGTCTCGCGTTCGTTCGGCCAGGGCGACGTGATCTATGCGTCGAATTCGGATACGCGCGTGCTGACGATCGTCGAATCCGGCGTCGCGGCCGTATTCGTGCCGGGCCCGGCGGGCGAGGTCGAGGTGCGGCGCATGGCGCCTGGAGACGCGATCGGGCAATCGGTCGTGCTGGCCGGCACGCGCCTGCATGCGACCGTGCATGCGGTGACCGCGATGGCCGTCCTGCAGCTGCGCAGCGACGACCTGTCGGCGCTGATCCGCAGGAAGCCGGAGCTCGGCAGGCTGATGTGCGAATCGGTGACCGAGCACATCGCGACCGAGGAAAGGATGATGATCCCGCCGGTCGAGAAGGCGCACGCGTCATTCAGCCTGATCGCGTGGCTCGAGAAGGAAATGAAACGCGTGCACGATTCGATCGTCTGACGCGGGGCAGTGACGTTCGCCGGCGCCGAACGCGATCAGGCGAGCTGCAAAAGGCGATCGACGAGGTCGGGGCGATCGAGTTGCTCGACCCACCAAAGGAGTGCACGGCCGGCCTCGTCGCTACGCCACGCGAGATAGCAATGCGTGGTGTCGCGCATGCCGGTCACGCGGCGGGCGACGAGCTTGCCGTCGGCGATCGCGCGGGCGGCGAGGCATTCCGGCAGCGTGCCCACCGCCAGCCCTTCGCATTGCGCATCGAGCTTGGCCGCGAGCGTCGGCACGGCGAGGGTCGGCTGGCCCGCATCGATCGCAACCGATTGCGGCGGCAACTCGCGCGACGTATCGCTGATCACCGCGCCGCGATACTGGACGACCGTTGCCATCGACAGCGGCTCGGGAAGCGCGGCGAGCGGGTGGGTCGGTGAAACGGCGAACACGTGTTTCAGCGCGCCGATCGGGCGCGCGATGATGTTCGGCAGTTCGGGCGGCGCGCCGGCGGCGCCGACGACGAGATCCGCGCGGCGCGAGATCAGCGCATCCCACGCACCGCCGAGCACTTCGGTCGACAGCCGCAGCCGCGTGTCCATCTCGAGCGCATAGAACCGGTGCACGAACGGCCACATCGCATCGAACGGCAGGATCTCGTCGACACAGATGCGGACCTCGGTTTCCCAGCCTTCCTGCGCGCGCTGCGCTTTCATCTCCAGCTGTTCGGCCGCATGCAGCAGCCGCCGGCCTTCCTCGACGACGATGCGGCCCGCGTGCGTGAGCTTCGCGCGTCGTCCGCTGCGGTCGAACAGCATGACGCCGAGATCGCTCTCGAGTTTTTGAACCAGATAGGTCAGGGCGGACGGCACGCGATGCAGCAGTTCCGCGGCTTCGGCGAACGTGCCGGTACGGTCGATCGCATCCAGTGCTTCGAGCGCTTCGAATGACAGCTTCATCGCGAGTTCCGGTAGGGGCGGCTGGCGCATCATACCAGCGCGTGCCGCGCGAGGGCAGCGCGCCTCATCGTGCTTTGCTAGACTGACGCGCGTCGTCGTTCATTGCACGCCTCCATTCATGACTGCCCCCCAGCCGGACAATGCTTCTTCCGATTTCATCCCGGCCGATGTCAGGCAAACCATCGTCGCGCAAGCGTTGCCGAAGGGGCAGGTCGGCATCGTCCGGCTGAAGACGCTGCGGCGCAACAGCGGACTCACCGCGCCTTATGAACTGGAGAATTCGGATCTCATCGTGCTGCAGTTGCGCCCGTTCGGCGAACAGGATCTGTGGCTCGACGGCCGCCGCGCGCCGTTCGTCCCGTACGGTGCGGGCACGGTCACGATTCACGATCTCGACCGCAACTGGGTGGCCGATCTGAAGGGCGCGTTCGACTGCCTGCATTTCCACATGCCGCGCCCGCTGCTCGAGGAAACGGTGGACGACATCGGCGGCCGGCAGCGGCCGCGGCTCTACCTGCCGCCCCACCTGAGCGCGCACGATCCGGTCATCCATTCGCTCGGCCAGTCGCTGCTGCCCGCACTCGCACGGCCGGATCAGGCATCGCAGATCTTCATCGATCACGTCGGGCTCGCGTTCCAGGCGCACGTGGCCCACCGTTATGGCGGTGTCAGCGAGCGACGGGAAAAGACGTACGGGAAACTCACGCCGTCGCAGGCGCGCCGTGCGAAGGAGCTCCTGCTCGAGCATCTCGACGGCAACCTCGGGCTGGCCGACGTGGCGAGCGCATGCGGCCTGTCTCGCAGCCATTTCGTGAAGGCGTTTCATCAGACGACCGGGCTGCCGCCGCATCGCTGGCTCATCGTGCAGCGCGTCGAACGGGCGAAGGAGTGGATGCGCAATCCGAACCTGCCGTTGAGCATGATTGCCGACGCGTGCGGTTTTGCCGATCAGAGTCACTTCTCGCGGACCTTCACGCGCCTGACCGGCGTCAGCCCTCGCCGCTGGCGCGCGGACAATACCTGAGCGTCGCGATGCGGGGCGGGGCAGGTTTCCGTGATGGCGGGTGGGCCGTTGCCCCGGGCAATCGAACCTGCCAGGCGCGCGCCCATTCGAATGTGCAGCAGACGCTGAGCGCAGCGTGCTTATGCGTAAAAGCCGATCAGCATGTCGAGATTGCGTTGCGCGTGCGGCTCGAGCGGCGCGAATTCTGCCGATCGAAACAACGGGGCCTGCGCGCGCAGATGTTCGAGCGCCTGCCTGCGGCCGGCGCGGAAGGCTGCCGACGGCGCATCGGGATCCTGCGCCCACTCGCGCGCGATCGCGCGGTCGTATTCACGGAGCCGGTCGGGTGCGGCCGCGAGGATCGCGAGATCGGCGTCGAGAAAAATTTGCGCGGCGCGCTGCAATTCCGGATCGACGGCGAACCTGTCAGGCAGCCGGTGCGACTTCGTCGCCAGCACCAGGTCGCGGGCCACGGACACGTGCGATGCATGCGCATGCAACCACGCTGCGTCGCAATGCGCGTGCGTAAGCTGCGCGAGCCATTGCGCGCTGAGCGTTTCGTTGTCCGCATACGCCGGCAGCGTCGTCGCGTAGACGATGTCGTGCGCCCACACGGCGAGCTCGATGGCCGGCCACAGCGGGTCCTCACGATACGGCGCGAGGTGCGCGAACAGTTCCGCCAGATGGGCGAGCGTGTGATAGAAGCGCTGCGGCTCGCCGTACGCGCGTTCAATGAGCCGCCACACGGCCGTCGTGCCGAAGCAGGCGTCGCAGGCGGCACGCAGCGTGCGCGCGATATCGGGATCGAGGGCGTTCATGGCGGCGATCGGCTCGGGCAGGCGATGCGCGCAGCATAGCAAACGTGGCCGCGAGCAGGCATGCCGCTTGCTCACGCGCAGGGATTGCACCGTATCGGAGGTTGCCATGAAACGAATCTGGCGGCGCTACCCGCTGCTCGCGATCTGGGCGGTCGGGGCGCTCGCGCTGTCCGCGGACTTCGCCTCGGCGGCGCCCGACGTCTCGATCAGCCGCGCGGATGACGGAACGACCGCGACCGGGCAGCCGGTGAGCCAGTACACGCTGGCGAACCAGCGCGGCGTGACGCTGAAAGTCATCACGTACGGCGCTATCGTGACCTCGCTCGACGTGCCGGACCGTGCCGGCCACGTTGCCGACATCGTGCTCGGCTTCGATTCGCTGCACGACTACGAAGCGCACAACGGCAACATCCATTTCGGCGCACTGATCGGCCGGTATGCGAACCGCATTGCCGGCGGGCGGTTCCCGCTCGATGGCAGGACGTGGACGCTGCCGGTCAACGACGGGCCGAACACGCTGCACGGCGGCCCCGGCAGTTTCGACGCGAAGGTATGGACGGTCACCGGTACGCACAGCGACGCGAGCGGTTCGAGCGTCACGCTGCGCTACGTGAGCCCCGACGGCGAGAACGGCTTTCCCGGCACATTGACGACCGACGTGACCTACACGCTGACGCGTGACAACCAGATCCGCATCGACTATCGCGCCACGACCGACAAGGATACGGTCGTCAACCTCACCAACCACAGCTACTTCAATCTGGCCGGGCACGCCGGCGGCAGCGTCGAGCGGCAACTGATCGAGATCGCCGCCTCGCGCTTCACGCCGACCGACGATACGTCGATTCCGACCGGTCAACTGGCGAGCGTGGCGGGTACGCCGATGGATCTGCGCCAGCTGACGCCGATCGGTGCGCATTTGCGCGACGCGGATCCGCAGCTCGTCATGGCACATGGGTACGACCACAACTGGGTGCTCGACCAGGGCGGCCAGCCGGCGCCGGCGTTTGCCGCGCGCGCCTATGACCCGGCGTCGGGGCGTTTTCTCGAGTTGTACACGACGCAGCCGGGGCTGCAGTTCTATACGGCCAACGGATTGAACGGCAGCGTCGCGGGCAAGGGCGGGACGGTCTATCGGCAAACCGATGCGTTCGCGCTGGAGGCCGAGCATTTTCCCGATTCGCCGAATCATCCGGCATTCCCGACGACGGTGCTCAAGCCCGGCGAGACGCTGCACGAAGTGACGGTGTGGCGGGTGGGGGCGCGATGAGCGGGGGCGAGGCCCGGATCGTCTCCGCTACAGGTTGACCACGCCGCGCCCGAGTTCGATCACGCGGCCACCCACGCCAATCTCGCCGCTCGCACTGACCGACAACCGCAACCGGCAAGGCCGGCCGATAGCGTCCCCCTGTTCGACCTGAAACGCGGCCGGCAGGTCACGCTGCATCGCAAGCAGCCACCCGCCCAGGTTTGCGCAGGCCGAGCCGGTGCCCGGGTCTTCCGAGACGCTGCCTTGCTTCACGAAGAAGTAGCGCGACACCACCGTCCCCGGGCGCTCGGCATCGAACGCGAAGACGTAGGCGGTCTTGCGGCCGAGGCTGCTGGTCGGCCAGATATCGAGGCAGACGCTGTCGGGCTGCGCGCGGCGCACGGCGGCGGGATCCTTGAGCGCGACCAGCAACTGGTCGGCGCCGGTGTCGACCCAGATCGGCGACGTGAGCAGATCGTCTTCCGCGAGCCCCAGCAAGGTCGCCATTCGGGCGTCGGACAATTCGCACGGCGCCGTCTTCGGCATGCCTGCGTGCGGCGCGGTGAACGTCCACACGTCGTCATGCGCGCTCACGTCGACCACGCCCGCCTTGAATTCGAGCGCGAGCGCGTGGCCCGCACCCTGCAGGTCGCGCACGACATGCGCGGTGCCGAGCGTCGGATGGCCGGCAAACGCCATTTCATGGCCCGGCGTGAAAATGCGAACCCGCGCATGGGCACGCTCCGACGGCAGCACGAAGGTCGTTTCGGACAGGTTGAACTGCACCGCGAGCGCCCGCATGGTCGCGTCGTCCATGCCGCGCGCATCGTCGAATACGCAAAGCGGGTTGCCGCCGAAAGTCGATTCGGCGAATACGTTCAGCAGGCGGAAGGCGTAGGAAGGCATTTGAATCTCGTGTGGGTTCGGCAGTCGACGGACCGAGGGGGCACGTTTATCGACGGCTCGCGGCAGAGCGGCGGCATGCCGTCGTGATGCAATGCGTCATTGTGCCCGCAAGATGCGATGAAGGGGCGGCATACGGGCTGTCCGCAATTCATGCATGATCGGGGTTCTCCGGTTGGCCGACGGAGATTCGATTTGATCGTTCAACTATCCGCAACGTGCAGGTTCAAGCGTGGAAGGGGAAGACATGGAATCTGACGAAAGCGCTTCGAATACTGGTGGCGCTCAGGTGAGTACCGGCTCGCCCCAACCGCTCCTGGACGCGATCGTCCGTGGCGTCGAAGGCCACGGCATCCCTGCCGATACCGATTGGCCGACCGCGAAGCAACGCCTCGCGGACAACGATGGCCAGTGGAAATTCTCGGCGGTGCTGGTCGCGATCGTCGCGCGGCGCGAGCCGACGATCCTGTTGACCCTGCGCGCGTCGGACCTCAGCGAATACTCGTCGCATGTGAGTTTTCCGGGCGGGCGCCCGGCCGAGTCCGACCGCGATATCGGCACGACCGCCTTGCGCGAGGCATTCGAGGAAATCCGCCTCGCGCCTGACGCGGTTCGCGTGGCCGGCAGCTTGCCGATCCACAAAACCAGAAAGCGCAATCACGCGATCTTTCCCGTGATCGGCATCGTGCCGGAAACAGCGAAATGGGAGGCGGCGCCCGCGGAGGTCGCGGAGATCTTCGAGTTTCCGTTCGCCGTGCTACTGAATCCGGATCTGCTGCGGCAATACACGGACGGCGAACGCGTAGGCGCATGGTACTGGGCGGAGCAGGCGCAGGACATCTGGGGCGTGACGGCGCTCATCCTGAGATCGCTCGCCGCTCTGGTACGCGATGCCATGCGTTGACGGCATGCGGGACGGTCGCACGCCGACGCACGTCAATGCGACGACACGAACGGCGCATCGTCGAAGGCTTCCGGAATCGCGAAGCTGTCGCGCATGCGCTGCGTTTCCTTGGCCGGCGTCAGGCCGAACAGGCGCTTGAATTCGCGGCTGAACTGCGACGGGCTCGCATAGCCGACCGCGTAGCCGGCTGCCTCCGCCGTCAGGTCCTCGCGCACCATCAGCAAGCGCGCCTGATGCAGCCGCGTCGACTTCAGGTACTGCATCGGCGACACCTGCGTGATCGCCTTGAAGTGACTGTGAAAGCTCGGCACGCTCATGCCGGCTGCGTCGGCCAGTTGCGGCACGTCGAGCGGCTGCGCGTAATCGGCATGGATCACGCGCAGTGACCGGCCGATCCTTCCGAACTGCCCGCGCATCGCCAGCGCGCTGCGCATCGCGCTGCCCTGCGCGCCGGTGAGCACGCGGAAATACAGCTCGCGCAGCAGGGCCGGGCCGAGCACCGCGGCGTCGAGCGGCCGGTGCAACGCGTCGACGAAACGCAGCACCGACGCGTGCATCGTTTCATCCATCGGCGTCGACATCATGCTCCTGGGCGCCTGCACGGGCTCCGCCGTCCTTCGCGGTCGATCTGCGCCGCGAGTTCGGCGGCCATCGTGAAATCGAGGTGCAGATACAGCGCGAGCAGCGGGCGCTCGGGCGTGGCGTCGGTTTCCATGCTGAACGGCACGGGCACGGACACCGCCAGGTAGTGATGTTCGTCGTACAGGTAGCGCTCGCCGCCGAAGTAACCGCGCTTGCTGCCCTGGCACACGATCACGATGCCCGGGTCGTACAGCACCGGCGTGCGCGACAGCGCGCGGTTCGAACGCAGGACGCGCACGCTCGGCAGCGCCGTCAGGTTGTAGCCTTCGTCGGGTGCCAGCGTGCGCAGCAGCGCCACCAGGCGCTTCCGGTCGCGCGGCGGCAGCGACGGGGATCGGGCAGGAATGGGATCGGCGCTCATAGTTTTGTGCAAGAAAATCAGCGGAATCGGGCTTATTCGACGGGGTTCGTCAGACTAGTATGCATGCTCCAATCGACATTCGGGAGAAGCTCACATGGCATCCGGCAAGCTCATGCTCATTACCGGCGTCAGCAGCGGCTTTGGCCGCGCGCTCGCGCAGGAGGCCCTCGCGGCCGGTTACACGGTGGTCGGCACCGTGCGAAGCGCGCAGGCGGCGCAGGATTTCGAAGCGCTGTCCCCGCAGGCGTTCGCGCGGGTGCTCGACGTGACCGACTTCGACCGCATCGACGGCGTCGTGGCGGAAATCGAGGCGAACGTCGGGCCCGTCGACGTCCTGGTGAACAACGCCGGCTACGGGCACGAAGGGATCATGGAAGAGGCGCCGCTCGCGGAGATGCGCCGGCAGTTCGACGTGAACGTGTTCGGCGCGGTCGCGATGATGAAGGCGGTCATACCTTACATGCGCGAACGGCGGCGTGGCCACATCCTGAACATCACGTCGATGGGCGGCCACATCACGATGCCGGGCATCGCGTACTACTGCGGCAGCAAGTTCGCGCTGGAAGGTATTACCGAAACCGTCGGCAAGGAGCTGGCGCCGTTCGGCATCGCGGTGACGGCCGTGGCGCCGGGTTCGTTCCGCACCGACTGGGCCGGCCGCTCGATGGCGCGCACGCCGCGCTCGATCGCCGACTACGACGCGCTGTTCGACCCGATCCGCCAGGCGCGCGAAGAGAGGAGCGGCAAGCAGCCGGGCGATCCCGCGAAGGCCGCGCGGGCGATGCTCGCGGCGATCGCGGCGGACCATCCGCCGCGCACCTGCTGCTCGGCAGCGATGCGCTGCGGCTGGTACGCGGCAAGCTGGCGGCGCTGGACGCGGAAATTCGCGCGTGGGAGGCCGTGACGGTGTCGACGGATGGTTGACGCGCGGCCCCGCACGATCGTTCGCCCGTAGCGGGTTCGGCCACGTCGTCGACATCGTCGACGGTCGTTCGCAACTTGGCATCCTCGTTTAACAAACCTGTCCGATAATGGCTGCCGGCCAGTGCGCCGTTCATCCACCTCACAGGAGTCATCGCGATGCCATACGTCACTACGAAGGATCACGTCGAGATCTTTTACAAGGACTGGGGCCCGAAGGACGCGCAGCCCATCGTCTTCCATCACGGCTGGCCGTTGTCCTCGGACGACTGGGACGCGCAGATGCTTTTCTTCGTCCAGAAGGGCTATCGCGTCGTGGCGCACGACCGGCGCGGCCACGGCCGGTCGGCGCAGGTGTCGGACGGCCACGACATGGATCATTACGCGGCGGACGCGTTCGCGGTCGTCGAAGCGCTCGACCTGCGCAATGCGGTGCACATCGGCCACTCGACCGGCGGCGGCGAAGTGGCGCGCTACGTCGCGAAGCACGGCGAGCCGGCCGGCCGCGTCGCGAAGGCGATGCTGGTCAGCGCGGTGCCGCCGCTGATGCTGAAAACCGAAGCGAACCCCGAAGGCTTGCCGATCGAGGTGTTCGACGGCTTCCGCAAAGCGCTCGCCGACAATCGCGCGCAGTTCTTCCTCGATGTGCCGAGCGGCCCGTTCTACGGGTTCAACCGCGAAGGTGCAACCGTGCATCAGGGCGTGATCCGCAACTGGTGGCGACAGGGGATGGAAGGCAGCGCGAAGGCGCATTACGAAGGCATCAAGGCGTTTTCGGAAACGGACCAGACGGAAGACCTGAAGTCGATCTCCGTCCCGACGCTCGTGCTGCATGGCGAAGACGACCAGATCGTGCCGATCGCGGATGCCGCGCTGAAGTCGATCAAGCTGCTGAAGAACGGCACGCTGAAGACGTACCCGGGCTACTCGCACGGGATGCTGACGGTCAACGCGGACGTGCTCAACGCCGACCTGCTGGCTTTCGTGCAGGCGTAACAGGGTTGGCGCGGGCCCGCTTCGGCGGGCTGCGCCGCCATTGCGGGCCGGCGGCGCGCGGTTGCGCCCGTCGCGCCGCCGGCCACGCGGCCGGATCACGGGCCCTGGCCCGGACCGTTGAAGCGGATGCCGGGAACGTCAGGCGCGGCATCCGGCACTCCAGGAACGCGAGTAGGTCGCGCACCTGCGTGGCCTTGGCGAGTCTTCCGGCCAGACGAGGTAGTACGCGTCCCCCGTATTGACGGCGGTCTTGAACGGCAGCACGAGCTGCTTCTCGTCGATGGCCGTCGCACACAGCGCGAGATCGCCGATCGAGATGCGTGGCCGGCAATCGCCGCCGCGATCCCCTGTTCGAGCATGTCGAACACCTGCCCGCGCGTGATGTCCACGTCGAGATCATGCCCGCTGCCCTTGAGCCAGCGGCGCCAGTCGCGCCGGTCGGGTGACGGGTGGATCAGCTCGCACGCCGCCGGATTCGTGCGTGCGACCGTCGCGGTCGCCCGCGAGCACACCGGAATCAGCCATTCGTCGAACAGCTTCACGCACTGCGTGGCCTCGCCGAACTTGCCTGCGCCGAGCAGGATCGCGCAATCGTAGGATTCGCTGAAGAAATCGACGGTATCGACGTCCATCCACACGCTCGCGATCTGCACCTCGAACGCGGGCCGCGTGGCGCGAAACGCGGCCAGTGCGTCGAGCAGCCAGCGCATCGTGAGTGTGGACGGCGCCTTAAGCCGCAGCACGTCGCGCTGCGACCGGAACAGCACGCAGGCTTCCTCGATCTGCCGGAAGCCGCGCCGCAGGCCCGACGCGAGGATGTGCGCTTCCGCGTCACGGTCATTTTCGGGCCATGCCGGACGAACAGCTTCCGGCCGAAGTACGCCTCGAGCGTCCTCACGTGCTTGCTCACCGCGCTTTGCGTGAGGCTCAGTTCCTCGGCAGCCAGCGTAAACGAGCCGGTGCGCGCGGCGCTTTCGAACGCGCGCAGCGCGTAGACAGGCGGGAGCGGTTTGGCCTTCATGGGTTTTGAGCAGGAATAAAACTCATGTCATCCGGCAGGATTTTCCGTTTTTCAACAGCGCGCAGGGTACGCAATACTTCGGAAAGCCGTGCACTCCCGTGCGCTGAAGCACGATGATGCCACCGCGGCGGGCACGCGCGTCCATTCACCCAACAACTTTTTGTCATGGCACTTCATTACCGCTGCTGTTCGCCTATCTCGCCGCGATCGTGCTGCTCATCGCGACCGCCCGGCCCGGTCGTCATGCTCGTGGTCGGCACCGTCGCGCGGCGCGGCTTCCGCCAGGGGATGCTGACCGCGGTGGGCGCGAATGCGCGAGCCTCGTGATGATCGCGGGGGCGATGCTGATGGTGTTCGGCGTCGTGCTCGTCAGCGAGCGTCTGTTGACCGGGTTGCACGTGGCGGGGTGCGTGTTCATCGCGGTGCTGGCCATCCGGACGCTGCTCGGCGAATGGCGCGCCGGCCGCACGCGCGACGGCAATGACGCGCGGGAAGGAGAACCAGCGTCGCAGGCGCGCGGCTTGCCGGCGTCGTGCGCGGCTTTCTCGTCGGCATCGCGAATCCGAAGGACCTGCTGTTCTTCGTCGCGTTCTTTCCGCAGTTCGTCGGCATCACGCCGGATTCACGCGTGAGCCTGGCGATCCTGGCCGCCCTGTGGATCGCAGTCGATTTCACGATCCTGACCAGCTACATGGCGCGATCAACCATCCGCTGATTCATCGCAAGCAGCGATGGATCACGGCTTCGTCGGCAGGCGCGCTGCTCGTGATTGCGCTCGCCGGGCTCGGCAGCACGATCGCGGGTGTCGCGTAAGCGATCCCGATTGACAGCGGGAGTCTGTCAGCCGTTGCGCAGGAACACGACGTAGCCGCGGAACCACGGTTCGTCGCGAGGTACGGCGGCGCGTCCATTCGCCGCCCTGGATGATGCCGATGCGAAACGGCAACTGCAGCCGCGCGACGCGCGGCAGGTAATCCACATAGTCGGGGATCGTGCGGCGGCCCTGGTAGGTCTGCACGACCACTTCGTCGACGATCCCCCTGAGCTGGTTGACCCTGGTCGGTATCGATGCGGCTGCTCCAGTCGAGCAGCCCGGTGATGCTCAGCCGATAGTCGGCGGCAGCGTGTCGCGCAGCGACCGCAGGAATGCGAGGTAATCCTGCAGGTGGCGCGTGCGCGCATCGAAGTCGATCTGGACGCCAGTGATCGTGCGGCCCGACGCGCGCCAGCGCGTGAGCTGCGCGAGCATGATCTGCGTGACGCGCGCGTCCAGCGCAGCGTATGCGCGCGATAGACGAGCACACGCGTGCCTGCGGCGCGGGCGGAAATGCCACGCCCTGCGCGATCACGCGGACCTGCGACTCGTCCCGCGGCGACGCCTCGATCTGCCCTTGCAGCACGTACACGGTGCGCGCGCCGTGCACGACCGCCTGCGGCTTCACGCTGCCCACAACCAGAACGCGTCGTACCGCGCGGCGTCGACGGTGCCGGCCAGTGCGACGCGTCCGGCCAGCAGCAGTGCGATGCACGCGAGGCGCGCGATGCGCTTCACGCGGCGCTTACCAGTAGTAGCGAAGCTTCTGCGCCCACGGCTGCCGCGTAGCTCGCCTTCAGCGTATCGAACCAGCGCTTGCGCACGTTCTTCGGCACGTCCTTGCCGCCGCATTCGTTGGTGCCGCCCGGCGCATAGCACTTGATCGCACGGTAGTACGCGTAGGCGCGGTCGTTCGGTTCGCCTGCGCGTCGGCCATCACCGTACGTAGCTCGACATCCGCTCGTACGGTTTGCCGTCGAACTGCGACGGCCCCGCGCCGAGCGTCGACGGATGCCCGTGGCGGCCTTCGTCGCTGCGTTGCGGATCCACATCGGCACCGGATCGCTTTCGACGCCGGGTGCGGGCGGGTGAAGGCGCACGAAATCGGCGAGCAGTCAGCCCTTTTGCATCGGCGGGCTCTGCTGGAGCACCGTGGCGATGTCGTGCGCGGACGGGCACGCATAACCGTCTTCGTTTTGGCGCGGCCGCGATGAACGGCTTCAGCGGATCGGCCGGCTTGCCGGACACCAGCGCGGCATCCGCGATGAACTCGGCGTAGTGCGACCGCGTGAGTTCCTTGTACAGCAGCGTGTACAGCGCGTGTCGCGCAGCGCGCCGCCGGCGCCTGGCTTTGCGCCTGCGCGCGCAGCAGGTCCGCATTGCCGAACGTTGCAGCAGCACGGCGCGGATCGCGATGTTCTGCACGGGCGAATCGTCGGCGAACGCGTCGTTGACGAGCCCGGCCTGCTCCAGGTTGATCGCGAGCGCGAGTTCGAGCGCCTCGCGCTGGAAGCGGAATTTCGCGAGCGGGATCAGGTCGCGCCACAGCTGCGGGCCTTGTCGGACTGGCGCTATCTCCAGCGCGAACCCGCGCAGACGCCTGCTGGCTCAGGCCGAATAGTCGAGCGGCTCCGCGGGCGTCTGCGGCAGCAGCGCGAGCGCGGCGTCCGGCTTGTGCCCGATCTGGACGTACCAGGTGGCGAGCAGGTAGTCGTAGAGCGCGGGCGCGTTCGCGAAGCGCGGCTTCTGCGCCTGCAGGTCGTCCAGCGTCAACGGCTTGCGGCTCGAATCGCTGCTGTCCGACGTGCGCATGCGCAGCAGGTCGACGGTCGCGAGCACGGTCGGCGACTGGATCTGGCTCGCGTCGAATTCCGACCCGAACAGCAGCTTGCTGTCGAGTTCGTTCGCCAGCTGGATCAGCGGCACGTTCGACGTCGCCGGCGACCAGCGCGCGAGCGCGTGGCCGTACAGGTCGGCCTGCTGCGTGACGTTCCCGCCGAGCCACGCGACCCGCCGCAGCAGCCCGTTTGCGGAAGTCGCATAGCGCCCTGCGGGTACACCTTCAGGTAAGTGCGAAACACCGTATTCGCGGCGTCGAGCGACACCTTCGTCACGCGGCCGCGCGTCGGCGTGGGGCTGTCGTGGTCGAACACGTTGGCCTGCGCGGCGTTCAGCTGCGCGCGCCCGGCCATGTAGAGCCCGGTTTCCTTCAGCCACGGGTTCGCGCTGTGCGACGCGCTCGCGAACGCACGGGTCGCGGTGAGGAAGTCGGCGCGGTAGAACGCGTTCGTGCCGTCGAGGTATGCGGCGAACTGCTGGCCGAGCGGCGACTTGACCGGCGGTTTCGTCCACGCGGCGCTCGCGCCGCCGGCGGCGCAGGTCTTCTGCGCGATGTCGGCGCGTGCTGCGCGCAGGCGCGCGGCTTCATCGGCGGGGAGGCCGCCGGCACTGCCCAGTGCGTCGTTGAACGCGTCGGCGCCCGAGGCCATGCTGCGGCAGATGCTGCCTTCGCCGTCGGCGTACTGGTTCGACGGCGTTTCGGCATCCGTTGCGCCGCCGGTCTTGTCGGGCTCCTTCTGCCCGATGTAGATCCATCCGGAGAAGTCCATCGGGAACGGCACGATGATCTGGTGGATCCGGTCTTTCGCCGGGATCGTCTTCGGGTCGGGAAACGCCTGCGCGACCTTGGCGCTGTCGACCATCATCAGCATCGCGTTGATGCGTGTGTCGTTGGCCGGGCTCAGCATCGGCACGTTGGCGCACGAGTAGGTGGTCTGCCGGAGCGTGGTCGGTGAATAGCAGCCGTCGTCGCCGCTGGCATGGGCAACAGGAATCCAGAACAGGCTGGCCGCCAGCGCGGCGAACAGGTGGCGGTGCAGCATGGGGCTTTTAGGCATTTCTTTTTGTGCCGGGTAGGGGGCCGCAGCGGCCGGGTCTCTCAGGTGAGGCGTTTCGCCCCGGCGCGTATCGTACCGCACTGCATGCACGTATTTCGCGGGTGCGCGCTGCGGCCGGGTTCGGCGGCAACCGGTGCGCGCAGGCCGGCAAGTCGTGTCGATGGCCGGTGCGAGCCGGCACCTGCATCACGCGTATACGCTACTGGCGACGCCGTCGTCGGCCACATCGTCGATCGGGCCCGCAAGTCGTCGATCGCGACCATCAGCTCGCGCACCTGCCGCAACGACGGGTACTGGTGCAGCACCGCATGCCATTGCGGCAGCATCAGCAGCGCGTGCCAGACCACACCCAGGCCGCCCGGATCGGCATCCGGCCGCTGCGCGAGCGCGCTCGCGTATTCGAGGCTCGCCTGTGCGGACAGCAACTGCATCCGGCTCGCGGCACCCAGCAGGCGTGGCGTTGCATCCGCGGACGCATCGCAGCAATAGAGCACTTCGCGCGGCAGCGTCGCTTCGTCGGTCGTCAGCGCGCGCAGCGACGCGCCGTGCACGCGCACCGTGCCCTGGTGCGTTTCGAACGCATAGAGCGTGTCCGGATCGGCCTGCGCGAGCAGGTTCAGGCCGCGCAGCAGCCGCGGCAGATCGGTCGTCGCGGCATCCGCGGATGCTTTCGCTTCGACGAGGAAGCGCACGTTCCACGCGGGCGCCGGGTCATCGCCGCGCGTGCGTTCGAGCAGGATCGCGTCCCATTCGGTTTTCGCGCGATCGTGGCGGCCCGGAATCGATGACGGCACGCGCATCGACGTCACCACCCGGTACGTGCGGCGGGCGTCGACGGCGTCGAGCCGGCGCGCCAGCGCGTCGAGCGCCTGCGCGGCCAGCGCTTCGACGGCCGCGCCGCGCTGCTGCGACGCGACGCCTTGCGCGACGGCGACGGTGCTGCCTTCGAGCGGGCCCTGGCGCACCCAGAGCGCCCGGTAGCGACGCACGTGCTCGTCCGATGCCAGTGCGTCGACGCGCAGCAGGCGTTCGAGCGCGGGGCTTTCTTTCAGCTTGACGATGTCCTGCTCGAACGCGGCGTCGGTCGCCATGTCGGGCAGCGCGAGCAGGTGCCGTAGCGTGTCGTGCAGGTCGCCCCACGACGCGGCGGTGGCGGCCGCATGCAGCCGCGCGAGCCCGTCGCGTTGCCAGGGGCGGGCGCTGCGCTCGAGCTTGGCCGGGTGCGCGATCGCGTTGACGGCCGAGTGCAGCGCGCGACGGTCCTGCTCGGCGTGCGCTGACAACGACGCGTATTCGCGCACGGTCGGCGCATCGTGCCGCAGCACCGCGGCCTGAAAGGCGGGATCGCCGGCGTGCGTGTCCATCGCATCGCGGATCATCCGCGCGAGGGCGTCGATGAAGCGCTGCTGCAGCGCCGCGTCGGGCATCTGTCCGTCGCTTCGCGTCCGACGCGCTTCCTCGATCACGATCGCGAGCGTGGCGGCCGGGCTCGCGGCGTCGGCCGGCGACAGCGCGCTGTCGAGCGGCGGCAGCCGGTAGCGGCGCGCGACGGTGCGCAGGGTTTCGTCGAGCAGGGCGGGAAGCGGTGTCAGCGACATGGTCGGTATCGGCTTGAAGGCGATGCGCGTGCCCGGGGTTGGAGTGTGGTGGTGTGGTGGACGCGATGATGTGCAACGTTATCACGCTGGGTCGGTCGGCACGACGGCGCAGGCGTAGCTGCGCGTCAGCGCTCAGCGCAACCTCCCACCCACCACACGCATCACGCCGTCAACGTCACCGACAGGCTGCCGAGTTCGCCGAAGCGCACCGTCAGCGCGTCGCCGAGCGGCACGTCGATCGCGCCCGCGTACGAACCGGTCGTCACGATCTGCCCGGCGCGCACGGCGTCGCTGCGTGACGCGAGGAAATTGACGAGCCACACCAGCGGCTTCAGCGGATCGCCATCCGGATGGCGGCCGTCGATCGTGCGGTTCAGTGCGCCTTCGAACGACAGCGCCAGCGTCTCGAGCGGCACGTTCAGCCCGTCGGGCACGACCGGGCCGACACACAGCCCTGGTTGAATTGCCCGTCGGCCAGCAGCTCGAACTTCGACGCGCGCGTGGGCTCCGCATAGCGGCAGCCGAGCACTTCGAGCACGATGCGCACTTCGCGGATCGCGTCGCGCACGTCCTCATCGTCGTACGGCTGTTCGCGCGCGGGCAGGTCGCGATCGAGCACGAACGCGATTTCCGGCTCGATCCGCACGATCGGCCCGCCGACGACGCGGTACGGCGCATCGGCCTCGCGGATCGTCGACGCGAAGATCGGCGCGAGGATCACGCGGTCGGGCGGCGGCAGCGCGCATTTCCAGCCGCCGACGGGTTCGCCGAGCAGGTCGGCCACGCGCTGCTGGATCGCGAGGGCGGTCTCGACGTTCTCGGGGCGCAGCGCATCGGGCAGCAGCGGCCGGGCGAGCCGGCATGGCGGGCGGCGACGAGATGCTGGGCGGCGCCGTCCACGCGTTCGGTAGTCGTTGTCATGTCGGTTGAGCGAGTTGAAAGTGGGCCGGCAAAAAAGGGCCGGACGAAAGTCGCACATTCGATGATAGCGCTTTCGGCACGATGACCGCTCGATACCGCTGCTTCGGCTTCCGTGTCGGGCAGGTTGGCGACCTTGCCGCAAGCGAGCGGTATCGGCATCACGTCGCGACGCTTTGCCGCACGGACGCCCGCCGGTGGGTCTTGATCGCCATCAACATTCGAACCCGCCATCCGCCGATGATGGTGACAAGGCCGCGCGACCAGACGCGTGGAACTCACCCCAGCGAGGTTCGCATGTACAAGAAGATCATGGTGGCCGTCGACGGCAGCGCTTCGTCGAAACAGGCGCTTGCCGAGGCAGAAGGTCGCGCTGGCCGGCGACGCACACGTCAGCGTCGTGTATGTGGTGGACAAGTCGGTGCTGTTCACTTACGCGGGCCGTTTCGATCCGCACGCACTGGTCGAGGAGATCCGCGACGACGGGCGCAAGGTGCTGCGCGAAGCCGAGCAGATCATCGCGCTGGCCGGCGCGAAGGGCGAGCCGAACTCGTCGAGACCGAAAGCATCGGCGAGGACATCGCGGAGCGCCTGCAGCGCTACGTGAAGGAAGGCGGGATCGATCTCGCGGTGGTCGGCACGCACGGGCGGCGCGGGATCCGGCGCGTGCTGCTCGGCAGCGTCGAGCGCTTCGTGCGCGGCTCGAAGTGCCCGGTGCTGCTGATTCGCGGCGACGATCACGACGTAGCGGCCGCCGCCGCGGCGGCTTGACGCGGCGCGCGCGATGATTCGCCGCCAGTCCCGGATCGTCGTCGCGGCGATCGCGGTGTTCGTGTCGCTCGCGGGGATGATGGCCGTCGTGTCGGGGCTGCTGTTCGACAATACGATGGCGCTGCGCGGCGGCGCGATCGCGCTGGTGGTCGGCGTGGCCGGCTTCGTCGTGATGCTCAATCCGGGCGCGAAGGGCGAGGAGTGACGGAAGCGCGCGTGGCGGCCTCGTCCGGTAAAGGTGCCGGGCACGGCCGGCCGCGGCGCTCCCCGCGCCCGCGACAGCCGCTGCAGCGCTAGGCATCCGCTTGCGTGCCCGCTCGCATCGCCGGCTATTCGCTTGCCGTACCCGGCGCCTTCGCGCCATCCTGCCCGAGCGGTATCGCCAGGCGCTTCAACGTCTCCGCCAGGTCGGCGTTCTCCGGCTGAACCTGCCGCGCCTGCGCGAACGCCTCGCGCGCTTCATCC